>NZ_CP110008.1:0-1252500 GCF_025947285.1 Flavobacterium sp. N2820
GACTGTCAAGCCGGGAAAAAAAGCGTTATAAATCTTTTCTTAACGATACGTTTTTTAAACGCTTTTTAAACAACCCTCGTTAAAGGCTTTTAAACAGTTGCACAAGAACAAAGGCTACAAACCTGAAGACCTGAAAAACGAAAAAAGCATACCAAAACCTAATCAAGGGAACAGTATGATATTTTAACATTTAGGAATCAAGGACAACGATATGCCCGAGCAAATGAAAAAGGCTTTACAAAGCGATGCTTTTTTGTTTGGAGGTTTAAAAGCCCAATGCCGCAACTTTTTGAAGCTTCGCAGTTGCTATTAAAATGAGGACGGAACAATTAAGCCGTACAAAGAATTAGCGAGCGAGTTCGACAGATTAAACGTGTTGTATAATCAAACGTACTTGGAGGCAGAATACCAGTTTGCAATTAACATCGTCGGAAATGGCTGCCAAATGGTCTGAGTAGGAACTTCGGAGCGTTACAACATTACAGTATAGAACAGCGAGCGATGACCGTGTGCGTGATAGCCACAAAGCATTGCACGATATTACGTTTACCCAAAGAAGACGCTTTTGGAATAGCTTTTATCCTACCAAATGGTTGGCGTTGTCGATGCACAGCTGTGGAGGTTCTAAAAGATAAAGTACGAGGCGAGCGAATCGGATAAGCTCAATTAAAGCGGGAGAGAAGCGACAACCGCAAATTGGAAAGGACGGCAAAAACCGACTTGAGATTTTTTAGATTTAACCCGGGCAAAAGAACAAAAGTTAATGCCGCCAAAACATCCATACACATAAAGTAGCTGGAGCAAGTAAATTGAAAGATGGAAAATAACGACTTTACTAAAAATATTCTCTCTGATATTCGAGTGGACTTAACGGAAGAGTTTGACCGAAACTTTGAACGCGAAAGGATTTTTTACAAACAAATGGCGAGGTACAAAACTTTAACCTAATAGACGTGGCTCTTTAATGGTTCGCTCTGGGAACTGCGTCGCTCAATTAGAAGTAGCAAAGTTCAAACGATATAAACTGGAGTAGTTCTTTGCTTATGCATCTATAAATAACGACGGCGGAGAAATTGAAGTAACTGAAAAAATGAAACGCTTTTTTTGGGCAATGTATTACAAAGCTTCAGGAGCGTCCAAAAGGAAAAGGAGAACGTGCGCAACGTTTTGTCTGCAGAGCGCAACAATGGAAAAAACTTAGCACTTCAGAAAGTTGGTGCTAAATGAAAATAGAGCAACGACAGTTTATTGGCGACCATCCAATCGTTAGGCAAATGAGTTGAAGGTCGATATTGTGTGACTCTAATGTACAAGAATTATTAAAGATTATAATTTTTAACCACATGAAAAAATAATGCAAAGATATTATACAAAGCTATACAGAACAAAGTTGCCGAAGTAACGGCGCTTTAAATATGTAGACGAGGATCCGGGACAATTAGACGACTACAGTCCAAACCCGCCCGCACAGTTTTCCTTGTGCGCTTATTGATATGCTAGTTTAGTTTTTGAAAAAACATAAGTCGTGATAATAGTGCTACTACCCCGTTAATAGACAAAACGCTGCAGGATAGTATAACCATTACAATTGCGAACCAAACCTAAAATTATCAAACACTAAGTAGTAGAGCACCGCAAGGTCAAAAGGATAATGCGTGGTCGGTTTTTGGTCTTCTTGATGATGTGCATAAAAAAGTGCACGGATGGAAAACCTACGGCAACATACTGGGGCATAATGAGAAAAAGCCACAAACGAGTGCGCCGTGATGATGGAATATACAGGAGTATCAAATTGCTTTACGAGCATAAGCTCGGCAAATATTATAGTCGGCGAAATAGTCTTACTTGTGCTTTTGAATGGCAAGTTGTTGGTTTCCATTTCTTCCAGTTCTCTAAGTAGCTTATTTATTGGGCGTCACCAAAGAACCTCGTATAAAGTAGTGCGCGGAAATTGGGCGTAAACAGGTAAATGTACTTCACTAAGAATTTTAGTCGTAGGCACGTACGCGGATGAGTCCCTTAACTGAATCCTGATACAATTCTTTAATTTTTTTGCTATCGGAGTAAGCTTATTCTTTTGAATACCAATTGCTCTATTGTTGTTCCCTACATGACATATAGCAAAAGTAAGAAAATATTATCACACAAAAAACCCGACGACAATCAGTCGGGTTTTATAATTTATTAAAAATAAAAGTCTCAATGTTTTGTTTTAATTCTTTAAATTATAATACTTCTAAACATAGGTTTGTCTGGTCTTTTTTCTTTTCAGTAAGTTGTGGGCCATCTTTTTACTGATTCTTTTCTAAAAGTCAACTCTTAAATTAAATTAATCCACTATAAATTTTTCTCATTTCTTCTGTACTTTTTGAAAAATCAATATCAAACCTCACAGCCATTTCTATCTGCTTATATGTTAGCCGTTTTAGAGCTCCATTTAATAAGATTTTTAAAATACTGTAGGTTTCTTCATTTCGGACCTATTTTATACTTGAGCCTCTTTATTCACTCGGTATTGTGTGTCGGTTGCTGGTAAATGTTTGGGTTCCAGAAAGGTTTAAGGTTTGCTCCCGTACTTGCTTACATCATAAAATGTATATCCGCTTTCAGTAGCCTTTCCAAACTACCAATAAGCCTCCACTTTGCTTTTTCTCAGGGTGTAAACTCTTGTTCTTTTCCTCTTCGGTCATTGATGCGGGAGTATAAACCACAACTTTAAATTTGTCCTCTCGTAAAGTTCTAATCAGTTACTTTGTAAAAGTTAAATTTATCCCCGCTGCAAGAACTGAAAATTTTTGTCAGGAGGTAAGCTTTTAATCTCTTCAACTGTATTAGATTGCACCATTGCGTTAATGGTTGCCTTCTATCTTGTGCCAAATGCCTCCAAAGGTTTATAGAGCAATAAAAGGGAAAATAATTTTTTCATGGTTGTTTTATTTTTGATTTTGTATATTATTATTGGAGGCATAGGAGAATTAGTAAATCACTTCATTTAATTTTTTAATTAGAATGTCTTGATTAATAACAAGTTTTTCAATAATATTATATGGATTTTCATTTCTAATTAAACTTTCAATAATTGCCATAGTATAGGCATTATTATTATATGTTTTATCAATAAATCCTTGAGTGAAATTGTTTATTATTTCTTCTCTTTTTTTTTGGTATTCTTCTTTAGTTAATTCCATTTTTTTTGCTTTTGACAAATATATTAAATTTCTAATAACTCTTTAATTACTTTTCCACACATACGGTCTGGGATGATATACAGATTCGTATTGTTCAAAGCCAACGTTTTTAGCAATTTGAAGTTCTTGCTTTACTTGATCCATCATTTGCTTACGTCTGTAGATGCTTTGCGTTACTTTTTCTAGTTCCTGAAAGGCTTTTTGTTGCCTCTATTTGTTGCGATGTTATCATAATTAGTATTTAAAATCTGTCCAGTGAATAATTTTACCCGAAAACTCGTCATCTTTCATTACCGAAATAAAATAATTTTCAAATTCCTCTATAGAGTCAAAGCCATCATTAATTGCAAGTATTTCTATTTCGTTTGGTGCTAGCTTTCTTCCGTTAATTGAAAGCTCAAACCCATTACCACATTGTGGTAAATATGTCATAAAAACCCTTTGAATACTCACTACAGGCAGAACTGGAGCAAAGCGAAACATATCTTTTTGACGGCAATTGATAAAGAAATCAATTTTAGTACCAACCTTCCATCGGTTTTTTTTGTCTTCTCTGATGGTGTGGAATTTTGGCTTTACTTGGTAAATATTTTCAAGTGTCCAACCATAAGTTGCATCGCTTTTTCTAGCAAATTCAACTACGCTTGTCAGAAGGTCGCCTGATGGATCTATTTCTTTTCTTAAAAGACCGTTTAATACTTTCTCTACAAAGTAGGTAGGCTTTCCGTTTAATTGTTGGCTAAATGGTAGAATCATTAATCAAAAAGTTTAGACGTTGAATCAATCATATTTTGAGCCTGTTCATCAGTAAAAGTATCAAATACTTTATCTCTGGAAATTTCATTGGTAAAACTATGGGTTTTGTTTTATACAACAACTTTTCAAGTTAAATGTAAAAATTAAACTAGGTTTGTCGTCATCTTCATTCCATGATTTTTGTAATAAAACTTGATGATTTTCTAATTCAATAATTCTGAAGCTAAATTTCTTTTTGCATGTTGATTTATTTTAATTTGTTAAATGCTCTACGGAACTACATAAGAGCGAGTGAATGAAATAATAAAGAATATCAAGGTTATTTGAATATTCGTGCCTGTGGCTTATTTGTATGCCGTATTAGTGGAAATACTGAATAGCTGTACTAGGTAACTTACCACTAAGCCAATTATCGTATTGGCAACGCTTTCTAAAATGCTGTGTTTTTTACTTTGTTTTGTCATCTTCTTTTTAGCTTGTTTAAATCCGCTTATTTTAACCCGTTTATTCGGTTCTGGAAGCGTTGGGATTGTATTAATAAATCAATTTCTTTTAGTTCGTTATCAGAGCAGTTGTCCAGGAACTGCTCTGGTTGTAATTTCAATGTGCATTACTTTGGTTACTTGTGGCATCTTTTATAAAAATTTGTTGGCACTACGTTTCTTGTTTGGCTCTGATAGTTTTTAATTGCGTAACAACTTCCCGTTAGCTCTTTAATAGCTGGATTTAATTCATCTAATGAGTTTCCGAAATCCTTAATTGCCGTTGCACCTTTTTTGAGTTCTCCAATTGCGTTACAAATGGCTTGCATTTTCTTTCTTTTAAAGTATTCTGCTCTCATTTTTTTCCAAAATGTATCAAACTTGCACGCTCGTTAATCCTGTTTGAAATAGAATAGCATTAATTCTATTTACTTTGGCTCTTAAATCTTCCTGTTCCATAGTTATTGTACTTGTTATAATCGTCCTCAAAATATCTGCGGTTGATAAATGTTGATAAATGCGCTTTTGCTATTTGTTTTCGGTATAGGTATTTGTTGTATCCTGGTATCGATGTAAAGCACTTTATTATTTCATGTTCTTTTAGCTTTTAAATGACTTCTCAGCGTCAAAACGTTTTACTTTATAGTCGTATAGGTTCCAGAGAGCATCAAAGGTTATAACGGCGGGCGATGTGGTTATTTCAAATACTTTCTTGTACTTATCTAGCTTAATCCACTTGGTTTTTATTATTTCTTCAGTTGCTGGAAAGTTGCTACTAAATAACCAAATCATTTGCTCCGTGTTTAGCTCTCCTTCCACAATTTCAAAAACCTTTAAATTGCCGTTTAAGTCGTATTTAAACAAGAACTCGAGACCTATTGTTTTGCCTTTTGCTCTGTATGTGGTTTGCAGTTCCATTACGCTAGCTTTTGATTTAGTTGATCAATTGTTTTTTGAATTTGACCTTTGATGTATGGCTCAGTCGCATACTGAATTTGGTCAATTAATAATAATTCTAACATATCCGCTTCATGATGTTTAAGTGAAAGTTTGACTTTCTTTTTTGTGAAAACAAAGATGTTTTACCTTTTAAGCTACATACTTTACTATCAACTTTTGCAACAACATCAAGGGCAATTGATAAAGTAGACTTTTCTCTTCTTGTGTGAGATTTACTGTTATAAACTGGCTGTAAGGCTCCCGCAATTATTATATATGTTTCTGCCAATAGGGATAGTTCTACTTTCATTTAGTTTGCTTTTTTTGGTGTCGACATATTCATCAACTTGGGTTTGTAGCTGTGAAAGTGTCATTGTGTGAATCTTTTTTATTTGGTCGTTAATTCTTAGCATTTCCTCCATTAACTTTGGTTTGTTTCTGAAGGGCAAAAGGGCAAATAATCCTCGTAGGATTTGTATTGCTCCAGTAGTCGGTTACGTTTGGTTATGTTGTTCATCATAATTGATTTTACATGCACAATTTTTACAGTTTCCTTTGCAATTGTTGGTTGCCTTTTTAATTGGTTTGTCTTTTAAGAGTAAAAACATTAAACTTGAAACGCCAAAGCATAAAAGGCTTATGTGTTGAAGCGTGCAAATAAACTGGAGTGCAACTCCAAGTGTAAAAATGATTATTGCGGTTATTAAAAAAATGGTTCTTATCATTACATTAGTTTTATTAGTGTTTCAATATCGGCAAGTGTGATAATTTTGCCTTTTAGTTGCTCTCCGTTAAACTCCAAGTAGGCGTTTTTACTTTATTATTATTGTCAAACTCGTAGGTAATGTCTAACTCGCAGTCGTTTTTTTTAATTTGCCACCATCGGTAATATTCGTTGTTGTCTAACTTATCTCCTTTGAGTTCTTTAAATCCTAACTCAACGATTTTCATAATTGATAAAAGGTGCATTTTCATCTGCATTCTGTTTAGGTTCTGTTAGTGGTTCGTTACAATCGGCACAAACTTCGATAGTGGTTTCGCAAGTGGCGAAGGATTCTAAAACCTGAGTTAATGTATTTGGATGTTTACACTCTTCAGTAATTTTATAGGAAGTTGCCCGTGTAAAAAGTTCCTTTGCGCTGCACCATTTCTCGCATTGGTTTGGATCTGTGCAATCGCATTTATCGGGGTCATTTGCAGCCGAAATGAATAAACATCCCATTATAAAAGTGAATATCCCGAATAGTGCCAATAAAATGAATATTATTATAAAAAACTTTTCCATACTACTTATATACTGATTTAACGATTCCTTTAAATGCTTTGATAATCTTTTCTAGCTCTTCGGGTTCCATAGTCTTTAAAGGCTTTTTAACTGGCGATTTATTACTCTTTAAAAAGGCATCTAAGCGTTCCAAGTCTGGAACCTCTCCGTGGCGTTCGTGTGGCTTTACCCACTGCGCCTGTCTCATTAATGAAAGAACTGTTCTGTGCTTTGGGTTGTTATTGTCAAAAATTGCCCAGTTTTCTGCCTTGTGTGGCTTTTGTCCTATTTGAACGAGAATTTTGTTTGCCTCTTCAAAAGTTAAGTCGTTTGTGGAGGTTTTTTTTACGTCTTTTGTTGCCCATTGCACAAACTCTTCTTTGATGTCCTTGTTTGCCGTATTTATGGCAATGGCTCGCTTTTGTTCTTTAGTTGCGTTCATAAGCCTGTATTACTTGAAAGGTTAAAAAGTGAAAGCCATTAATCATATAACCGTTTTTAGTGTACAAATTAGAAAAGGACAGCACTAAAGGTTGACATCGTTTGTATTTTTCGTTCAGCTCTTGTGCTTTGGCTCTGATTTCGTTTTGTAATTTGATTAACTCTTTTGCCTTTACTAAAGTTCCCTGAAGGCTTTTTAAGTAAGCCATAAATTCCTCTTGGAGTTTGTTTTTTGTTTGGGTGGCGTGCCCAGTGTAAACAAAGTAATGCGTTGCGTTCATAGTTGTTTGTTTTTAAACGGCGGAGTGTTGCGGTTCCCAATTTTTATGATGTTTGTTTTTTTATCATTTGCAAGCTCCGCCGTTGGTTATTATTTTACTCTTTAGTTGAATTAACAAGTGATTCATCTTGCTCCTGATTATAGATTCCTATAAAAACTATAATCCAAACTATTACACATAAAGTTCCATAAATACCAATTAGCCAACTTGGTGCATTGAAATAGTACAATAGGAAAGCGTGTAACATAGTTGGAGTAAGAGGCAATTTAATGCTGTAATACTTTCTAGGTATTATTTTTTGAGTTCTCATTGTTGTTTGATTTTTAAAGTTTTGTTCCCGAGACAGGATTCGAACCTGTACGATAGTCGTATTCCACGATTGCAAGGAATTGAACCTTCCACTATCTCGCCCTACCAGTGGGCTAGCGTCTACCAATTTCGCCACTCGGGAGACCAATTAACCAACTAAACTTTCTTATTGCCGTAGAAGCGCTGGTTGTCTTCTGCGAGCTTATTGTGTCTTCTGAAGGTTACGAATTCCTCTTCGGTTAACTCTTCACGGGAAATCCAGTTGTTATTGGAATCTTTGTACACGTTTTTGCCGTTTACTTCATATTCCTCGCCCTTTCTTATTTCTCTAATTTGAACTGCCATCTTCTTTATCTTCTTTACTGAAAAAATCGAACTTATAACCCTCTGCAAAATCAACACTTGAAATATTCAAAGGAATTGGTGTCTTTTTACCCTCTTCTATAAGGCAAGCCTCAATATACCACGATGAGCGAACAGGCTTAAATGCTTTTGATATGATTTCCACTCCATCTGAGAACTCAGGGTTGTTAAATTTTTGGGTTAACTTTTGAAGCTCCAGCACTCGGTTACTTTTTAAGTTTCCGTTGGCATCTTTTTTCAATAAATCAAAAACCATTTCTACAAGTGCTGCAGTGTCTGTGTCCTTTGCTAACGATGTGATAAAGTTTTTAACTTTTTCAACTCCTGCGTGTGCCGTGTCGTCCCAACCATCGTTCACTCGGTAACCAATAGTAATTTGAGATGTATCCGTTGAAAAGGTGTGCGAGCGTTGTTTTTCTTTTAATTCGTACACCTCATTTTTAAGTGAAAGAATGTTTTCAAAAAATTCAAAGGTTTCCTTTTTGGCAACTGATAGAATTTCGGAAGCGTGGCACAATCTAAAAATTGCTTTTGGAACAGTCTCTGCAACTAAAGCTTTGTAAGCCTCACGTTGTTCGTTTTTGTGGTTTTTCTTTTTTGCCAATGCGTCTAATAGTTCCTGCTCTGTTAATTGGCTTACGTCGATTGGTTTTTCTAATGTTTCTGTGCTCATTTCTGTTAAAATTTGTGGTTCGATTACTTCGATGTTATTAATTAAATTCATTACTTTAATTTTTTTAGTTTGTTCTCTATGCTTTCTGGAACATTGTATACGAAAACTTCCTTAAGTTTTTTTTCAGAAAACAAGTACTTTCTTCTATCTAGAAGCGATGCAATTTCCTGATTGATACAAATTCGCTCTCCTGGAGTAAAAATTGTTTTCTTTAGTTCTGTATCTATTACAAGGGCATCCTGTAGTTCCTCAATACGTTGGCTGATTTCTTCTAAATGCATCTTATTGTTTTTTTTGTTGTTCCTTTAATTCTCTAAGGTCGCTTTCTACGCATGTTCTAAACGGGTTATCGTGGTTGTGCTTTAGCCATTCCTCTAACTCCGTTATTCGTTCGCTGAGTGTTTTTATTTTCTGTGGCATACTAGTTTTGATTTAATGCTGTGAAAACTGGAACTCCGTTGCTTCTTATGCTTTTAGAACCAGAACATTTTAAACTATCCAGTAAAGCTGTTGGCTTAATACTAAACAATCGATATGTTGTTTCTTTGTAGCAATTTTTTAGGTCTTGTGTTGATATTGTAGGAGAGCCAACATATCTATCTGTTAAGTTGTGAAACTCCTCTTCGCACTTTAATAACTCGATGATAAACCATTTGTTTACCATTGCATTTGCGAGTACGGTTTGATATTGTTTGTGATTTATGGTAACGCTTTCGCACCAACGAGAGTAAATCCCAAAAATCATTAATTCGTATTGGTCCTGGTCTAAATTTAATTTTGCTAAGGTTGTCATGATGTTGTTATTGTTTTAAATTGAAATCGTATTGAGCAGCACCTTCCGCCCAGATAATGTATGGTTCTTTATCTCCTCCAAGTCGACTTAAACACATCGCCTTGTAACCTTCTACTCGTATTTTGATGTCAGCATCATATTTTACGAAGTTTGCCAATGCTCCCTTTGGGTTTTTTCCGTCAGCGTGGCTAATGAAAATGAATAACTTGTTTGGGAACTCCTCTTTTAAACTTTGATATTCTTTTTTTGTCATTCCAGTGTACTGGATGGAGTCAATAAAAATTATATCAGGTGATTTCTTTTTGCGTAGCCTTTCTTTTAAGTTGTCAATGTTTTCTCGATTTCCAATTACGAACTTTCGAGCTACTTCTTTCATGTTGTTATTTATAACTGCCGTTTGAAATGATTTACGAGCTCCCTCTTCCAGTGTGTTATAAAATACTTTTCCTGACATTGTTAGCTCTTTAGCAAGTTGAAGCGAAAAGGCTGTTTTTCCGTTAAAGGATTCGCCCCAAACAATCCAAACGCCTGAGCATTCGGGGCTGCCTAATAACTTGCCAAAAAAAGGCGACAATTGTAATTCTTTGAACTTCATTTTCTCTATTTCGTCAACCGAAATGGCTCTTTTAATCTTGCTCATTTACCTTTCGATTTTTGTAAGCGTGAATAGAACGTTTAACTCTTCTTAAATCTCCGTCGCACTCGTTAAAGATTTGTTTTATTGCTTTTGTTTCTTCCACTCCGTTTGCCATACATATTTGCGCAACGTCTGTGGCATTAACACCTCTTAACTCGATGAACTTTCTACCTATACGTGAGTTAATTTCTTTGTATCCTTTTCGGTTTAACTTGATGCCTTTTTGGATTCGTTTAGATAAATGATCCGTTGCACAAAGAATGATTCCGCAGTGGTCTTCTAATCGGTTGTAAAGTGTGATAAAGAAGTAAAGCACTGTATCTGGTAATTTGTCCGCCTCGTCTAAAATGATAAGCGGATTTTCAGAAGATTTTAATTTCTTAACAATTTCATTCATCATCTCGGCAACTGTGTACCCTGTATAGTCAACACCCATCGCCGTTAATAATTGCACTAAGAACTCTTTACGGTTCCAATATTCTGCACAGCTCAATAAATAGGCGTTTTTGTGGTCTTGTATGTAAAGGTCAAAGGACTTAGACTTACCAGAACCAGCATCGCCAGTCATTGCAAAAACGTTGGCGTTTTCTTGAGCATCTGTTAAAAGCTTTGTGATTAGTTTGTAGTCTGTAGTTTCAACAAAAGACCAAGTTTTTGCACTGGCACCTATTTGGCTTGCGATATTTCTCCACATTGCCTCAGAGATGTTGTCCCAGTTATCGTTCATAATTTGTGAAAGCAATGCAGATGATACTCCAGCTAAAGAGTTTGCCGCTTTGTTTTGGCTTCCTTTCTGCGCGATGAAAGTTCTAAGACTTTCCTGAACTTGTTTTTTAAAATCTGTTGTCATACTTTTGTTTTAGTTTAGTTATTAATTCGGACTGCAATCCGTGTTTTTTACATAATGTTGTAGATGTCTACGTCTCCGTTTTCGTCTAGTAAAACCGCTTCGCTCACTTTCTTTTGATAGGTACCGATTGCGGTTTTTTGCTTTTTAGCTCTAGAGCTTTCAATTCCTGCAAGTGCTGGCTCATTCAATCCGTAGTCTGCATTTCGTCTGCCTTCTTGCTCTAAAATCTCTTCGACTTTATCTCGGTTAGCTATTCTAATTTCTTTTAGCTTATCGCCAACTGTTTTAAAGTAACCCGCTTCAAACTCTTCCTGTTCTTGTTTCGCTCTATGTAGCACAACTTTGGTTTCGGCTTCTTTAACCAGTCTTAAACCTAGAGGCGTTTTTTCGTAAAGCATAATCAAACTCATGTCGTCTGGATCAAACTTGATTGTGAACTTTTTATTGATGTTCTCATTTAACCACTGTAAGTCTGGCGTTCTATCTCCGTTGTACACCATATAGTCAAATTGTACATTTTTCTCTTTGAAGGTTATGCCTCCAGATGTACAGGTAACTTGTTTTTCTCTTTCAATCCAAAAGAAGTCTACCATTTGAAGTGGCGATACTTGAGGTGTGTCAGGGTTTTCAGAGTTATAGTACATTTCCAATCTTGACACTCCTGTTTTTGGATTTGGTGCCGAGTTCCATTGCTCACGACACTTTGTATAAATTGACATTATTTCGCTTAGCGTTGGTAAGTTGTGAATGTTGGCTCCAATCATTTCCGAGTTTTGACGGCTCGAAACTTTTTTCGCTGTAATGTTTTGTCCTGTAAAGAACCAGTACTGCGCTAAATATTGTTGTTGGAATCTACCAAATGCACTTTCAATTGTTTTAGACTTACCGTTATATGGTTGCGTTTTGATTGCTAAATGTGAAATCTTATTTAAGAAATTACCACTTTCTAATTTTTTGTGTCCGCCCTGGTTATCAAATGAAATTTGGTAAGGTTTAACTCCCGCCGTTTTCATTGCCATTTTATAAGCGTGGTATTGTGCTTGGTAATCTTCCGTTTTTGAAATATGGTAACCCAAGAAAACCTCAGAGTAAGCATCCATAACTTCATACACTTGCATTGTAGCCGTTTTGCCGTTTTCGTCTTGGTAGTAGAAGTTTAGTTTTGTACCATCTGAATACCAAAGTGAATCTCTCATTGATGGAAGAGCCGTTTTGTGGTGATACGTAAACTTTTCTTTTGCTTTTAGCTCTCCGTAACGGTAACCATACCACAAGTATTCTAAAGGCGATAAGTAATTGATCAGTGACTGTTCCGTTTTCAGTTCCTTCCATCCACGCTCTTGTGCCTCTTGGTTATACTCACGTAGTAATTGATTGAAGCTCGTACACTTTTGCACTCTATCGCACCAACGTGCAAATATCCAACGACCTGCCTCCTCATTAATTTTCTCGGCGTTTTTAGAGCAAAAGTTTTTGTGTATTAAAACTGTGTAACCATCGTTTAAATACTGATTAAGCTTGTCTTTAAGTCTTCTATGGTTAGTTGGTAACGTATGCGGATAAGTGTGCTTTGGAAGTTCAGAAACAACCTCTGCAATTTTTTGCCAAACGTTTAATTTTGCTCCAGCTAATGCTTTGCGTTGCATTGCTTTGTTTTGATAAATAGTGTTGATTGCGTTTAAGATGTTCGCATTAGTGCAATACTCTTTGATATTCTTTTCAGGAAGTGCCTCGCCAGAATCTAACGTGTAATTTTTAAAGAACTCGTAGGCTTTTTGGTCTTGCTCGATATAATCAATAAATGAAATCGTGGTAACCTTTGCGTAAGGGTCGCCCGCTATTTCAATTACTTTATTTTTTATATCTGTTCTCATTGTGTTAAATTCGATTAATGCTTTTCTTCCGTTTCCGCCTGTTTGTAGTTTTATAATGTGACCTCTTGAACAGAGCTGCTTATAATTTGGCTCGCTGACTATTCCAGAGGATGTAAGCCAACTGGCTTGCACACATAAAACTCTATTTTCAAAATATTCAAACATGGTTTATCCTTTTTGTTCTAAAATTTCCAACATTTTTTTTGCGTCTTCAACTATTGACTTAGCTATGTCCGTATTTTGTTCTCTTTCTCCTTTTAAAACAAGTCTTACATAAGCATCTGTGCATTGATACTTAGAGGCTAATGCAGATTTATTTATTAATTTTCTTTGCTTTGATGTAAATTCTGTCATAATATTTAGTAGCTTTGTTTTGAAATCTGAAACAAATATCGAAAGTTCTTTCGAATTAAAAAAATAAATTCGAATATTTTTTCGATATTTTTTTCTAATTGCCTATTTATGAGTATAATAAATGATAAAATTAACCAGATAGCCATCCAGTACTACAAAGGAAACAACTCTTTGTTCGCTGATGCTATGGGAACAAGTGAGGCAAACATTAGAAATTACAGGAAATCAACAACCCCTAAACTTGATTTTATATTGAAAATTAAAGAAGTCCTCGAAATAAGTTTCGACTATTTGTTACAAGATGATCACGTGCCTAATAATGTTCTTTTAGAGCCTAAAGCCGTTTATAAATTAAAGACCGACAAAACAATTGATTCCCAGAAGGTACCATTGTATGATATTGAGGCAACTGCAGGAGTGGTTGGACTATTTAAAAACGATAATGGAAATAAAAAGCCTATCGATTTTATTTCAATACCTAATCTTCCAAAATGTGATGGCGCTATTTATGTAACTGGAGATAGTATGTATCCGCTTTTAAAAAGTGGTGACATCATTATGTATAAAGAGCTCAATAATAGTATAGAAAGCATATTTTTTGGAGAAATGTATTTGCTTTCAATAAATTTAGAAGGTGAGGAATATGTAACCGTAAAATGGATCCATAAATCAGAAAAGGGAGAAGAGTATATTAAGATTGTTTCTCAGAACTCACATCATCAGCCAAAAGACGTGCATTTAAACTCAATAAAGGCACTTGCGCTAATAAAGGCATCTATTAGAATCAACTCAATGAGCTGATTTTTATATAAAATTTACTCAAATAACACTTAAACCTCTGATAATTAGCGGTTTTTGTTGTTTTTATATGTTTTAATAAAGGCAATAAGTATTACTTTAAACTTGTTTTTGAATACTTTCATCTTGTTTTTTTGTAATACATATCTTTTAAAAGTTAATTTTTTTTATTGTTTTGTAACTGCAACTGTAACCCCAACTGTAACCGCAAATCAAAAATTTAATAAAATGAATTGTTTTTGTTGTTCTTTTGATTCCAACTTTTAAAAGCCAATTAAATAGTTGTTAATTGGTGTTTAAACAGCAAAAAAAGAGCCTTATTTATCAATAAAATAAGGCTTTTTTGTATGTTTGTACCGTAGAGTAGTAGTAAAGCGTTTAAATGCGTTTAAAATGCTTTTGTGAATGGAACTAAAATAGTAGTAGATAGAGTACTAATGCACGTTTTATTTTATTGCACATTTTGACCTTTTTTGGTCTGATAGCCTTATTTTATTAGACTTTTCGACCTTTTTTATATTATTTATTTATGTACAATTTATTTTATAGCCCTTAATTTCGTATTACAAGAGAAAAGAAGTAAACTAAATGTAGCTAAAAGGGCAATTTTTATTTTTAACATGTTCTATGATTTTTTAATTAATATTAATTTGTTTTTTTATTGATAGTGAAATAAGCAAATGCAACAAAGATTATGGTTACAACAATTCTAAAAATCATTGCTCCAATTGTTTTGGTTTCATGCACTCCGTCTGTGTAGATATAAATAATAAAGCAAATAAATGCATTTATGAGAATTAGTGCCGAAATTCCTAAAATAGTTGATGTCCAATTTTTGTTTTTAAGAAAGCCATAACTTGCTACTAAATAGATTATGCTACTGATGAAATTTGCCCAAACTATGAACAAAACATAATTTCCTTCTTTGGCTCTAATTCCAAATAAGTCAAAAATTACTGAAGCACTCAAAAACAAGGTTAGCAAACCAAAAGCAGCTAACAGAATTGCTATGCTATATGATATTAAATTTTTCATTGTTTATTTATTTCTACCATTTCCTATCCCTTGTACATTTTTATGCTTTTGTTGAAAATTGTCTTCAAACCATTCTGGAGTTTCAATTTCATTATCATAAATGTAAGATGCAATTTTTGTTAAATCATCTTCTTTAAAATCTTGTTTTGGCATAGCTGTAAACTTATCAACAGCTCCAATCATCAAAGCATTTTCTGTTTTCGGATCAATGGCATAAGCAACAATAGCTTTTACAAAATCTTCTTTAGAATCATACTCTTTCATATATCTACGTTTTACAGCTACCATTGGAGGAGCAATAATTTCATCATGAGATTTTGTTGTAACACTATGACAAGCGTAACATTTTTGCTGAAATAATTCAAATGCTTTATTGTCAGTAGTTAAATTGCTTTCGTTTATTTGAATTGATGACGTTTTGTTATTACAACTTGAAATAAAAAAATATGTAATTACGATTATTATAAGATTTGCTTTCATATTTTTTCTATATAATTTTTAAAATTAGGTGTTTTTAAAAAATTAATTGTTAATGATATAAACTTAAAACTAACTATTAAGTTGTTATTTTATCCACATTTCTGCTGGCATTCCGATTTTTAGACTGCCA
This sequence comes from Flavobacterium sp. N2820, assembly GCF_025947285.1. Taxonomy (NCBI): domain Bacteria; kingdom Pseudomonadati; phylum Bacteroidota; class Flavobacteriia; order Flavobacteriales; family Flavobacteriaceae; genus Flavobacterium; species Flavobacterium sp. N2820. The sequence continues at coordinate 15,648 of NZ_CP110008.1, forward strand.
TCATTTTTTACTTTTACCTTTACTGCATAAACGAGATTTACTCGTTCTTCTTTTGTTTGAATAATTTTAGGAGTAAACTCTGCCGAAGATGCAATCCATGAAATGTTTCCTTGGTATGATTTCATATCTTTTTCAGCATCAATTTTTACCAATACATTTTGTCCAACTTTTATTTTTGACAACTGTGTTTCGCTTACATAGATTCGCAAAGTCATTTCAGAAATATCAGCTATCTTGTATAGTGGTTTTCCAAATGCTGTTATTTCGCCTGGTTCAGCATACTTAGTCAAAACAGTTCCATTAATAGGATTAATAATTTTACTTTTTGCTATTTGGTCATTGATTTTAGCAATTTGTACATCTATCGATTTTAAGTCATTTAAAATAGGTGCATTTTGAGTTCCGACACTTTTTATTTGCTCTTTGATAACTTTTACCTTTCCATCAATTTCATCTACTTGTCGTTTAGTTGCAGCATTTTCAGCATACATATTACGGATTCGGTTTTTCTCTAAATTAGCTGTTTTTAATTGTTCATGTAAGACGCTTTTTTGAGATATTACATTTGCGGATTTTGACGATACGGTGTTTTTAGAGGCAATTAATTGTTGTTTCGCAAAATGTAATTGTAATGTATCAACTAATCCTACTTGTAATTGAGATTTTAATTCATCTCCTTCTTCGACTTTTAAAAACTCTATTTTACCGTTAGCTTCTGAAGAAATAGTTATTTCAGTTGCTTCAAAATTCCCATAACCGTCAGCTTTGTCGTTATTTTTGTTACAAGAAATTAACCCTATCGTTGCTAAAATTATTATGCTTATTTTTTTCATTTTTTAATTTTTTCGGATACTATTTTATTTTCCTTTAATTATTTCGTAATTTGATTTAGCTGCTGCTAATTGAACTTCATGCGTTTTCAAAATATTTTTTGCTTCAAATAAATTGGTTAATTCTATAAGATATTCAGACGATGTTATCACACCATTTTTTAATTGAGTATCCGAGGATTTAATAATTTTTTCACGTATTTGAATTATTTCAGTATCAGAAAGGAGCAGTTGTTCTAATTTTTTAATTTCAAAATCTTGCTCTTCTAATTGTATTTTGTTATTTAATTCAAATGTTTCTTTCTCAGATGTTACTATTTCTTTAGATATATCTAATGCTTTTTTATCTGTTTTGGTTTTGCCCCAATCAAAAATATTCCAATTCGCTTTTAAGCCAACAACATAAAATGTTTGAAAAGAATTGTCTAACATGTTTAATCCGGGATTACCATAACCAGCTTGACCAAAAGCATTTATTTTTGGAAGATTTGATTTAGATAGTACACTTTTCGAGAACTCTAATTGCTGATGTTGTAAATCATAAAAAGCAATTTCAGGTCTTGTTATATTAGTGCTATTTGAATATGAAACTGGTTGTATTAAAATTGTTTCGGTATCAATATCTGAAAAAGTTAATTCTGAAAGGTTATTTAATAATTTGATGTTTTCAAATTTAATTTCTGTTAACTGCTGGTTTATTTTAATAATTTCTGCTTCTAAAACCTGTTCTGATGATGGAAGAATTGCTCCAAATTTGACTCCTGATTTCACTTCCTTAACTTTTGAAGTTAATAACTCTTTTTTTGAAGATAGTAGTGCCTTTTTTTCTTGAAGTAATAGAACAGAAAAGAAATATTGATTAATTCGAGTTTTTATTTGATATAAGTTAACTTCAATTAGTTGCTGTTGTGTTTTGGTTTGTGCTTCTTTTAATTTAGTATTTGCATCAATTATTCCACCATTGTATACTAATTGATTTACATCTAAAGTTGCTCTATATTGATCTTTATTCAAAGATTGAACTCCTTGCAGAGAAGAAGGTAATCCTATCACTTCAGATTGATAAGTTGCTTGTGCGTTTATATCGATTTTTGGTAATTTTCCTTTGCTTAATGCTTCAATTTCATAACTTGATTTTTGTTCTATTAATCCTGTTTGTTTTGATAAAGGATAATTTTTTGTAGCTAATGTGTAACAATCTTCCAAGGTTAAAGTCTGTTGTGCATTTGTATATATTGATATAAACAATACTATCAGTATGATTAACTTAGCTTTCATAATTTATATTTTTATTGAATTAATGATAAACTCTGCCACTTCCGTTTTTCTATTTTCTAGTAGTATATTGTAGCTTTCTTTATCTACATTAACAAGCGCCATTAATAGAGGTTCTCCGATGAAAGGAAAAATGTTTAAAGAGATAATATTAATAAATAACTGTTCGGCTTCGATTGGTTTAATGATTCCTTGATTTATGGCATCACTTACTTGAAGTTTAAATTTTTCAATGGAAGGAAAATTTTTTTCAGAGCGTAGTTTTTGGACAAATTCGGGATTTTTATTTAATTCTTGTATTACAAAATTTGGCAAATAGGGATGTTTGATCACAAACGAAACATAATTTTCAGTGAACTTTCGTATTTTTTCAAATAAGTCACTATCATCATTTAGCACTTTATTTAATTGCGGTGCTAAAAGTGAAAAAGCACTTTTGAAAACGGCTTCAAATAATAATTGTTTGCTTCTATAATAATAATGCAACAATGCTTTATTAATTTTTGCTTTATCTGCTATTTCTTGCATTCTTGCACCTGACATCCCTTTTTGCTGAAATATTTCTTTTGCAGCTATTAATATTTCAGTTTCTGTATTTTCAGTTTTAATTTTATCCATATTGTTTAATTATATAGTTTAACCATTTGGTTAACAAATGTAATTATTTATTTTTAGAATAATCTTTTTTAGTTTTTTTTTAACTTTTTGTCAAACATGACTTTTGTCATATTAAAGGATGTTTTTGTCTTTTAAATTTGTTTCATAAAACAGTAATAAAAAACTGTTTATAACCAAAAAAAAACTAAAACTTTTATCATGAGTAATCTTATTAAAAAATCTATTGTTGTATTTGTAGCTTGTATCACAATTATTGCATGTAAACAGAACAACGACAAAAATTCTAACTATGCTGATATTTCAGTTGGTGATGAAATGATTGCAGAATTAACAGCTCCTCCATTTGTACCCAAGCCAGTTGGAGATCGTTCTGCAAAAAAATTAATAGTAAACATGGAAATTAAAGAAATCGAAGGTGAAATGGCTGACGGTGTAAAATATGTTTACTGGACTTTTGGAGGCAGCGTACCAGGAAGTTTCATTAGAACAAGGGTGGGTGACGAAGTAGAATTTACATTAAAAAATCACCCAGACAACAAATTGCCTCACAACATCGATTTACATGCGGTTACAGGACCTGGCGGAGGAGCTGCTTCTTCATTAGTAGCACCAGGCCATGAAAAAACATTTAACTTTAAATGTATTAATCCTGGATTGTATGTGTACCATTGTGCAACAGCTCCAGTGGGAATGCACATTGCTAACGGAATGTATGGTTTAATTTTGGTGGAACCGGAAGGTGGTCTACCTCCAGTTGACAAAGAATACTACGTAATGCAAGGTGATTTTTATACGAAAGGTAAATATGGAGAACCAGGAATGCAACCTTTTGACATGACAAAAGCAGTAGATGAGCATGCAGATTACGTAGTCTTTAACGGAAAAGTAGGTGCTTTAACAGGTGATAAAGCTTTAACCGCTAAAGTAGGAGAAACAGTTAGAATTTACATGGGTAATGGTGGTCCAAACTTAGTTTCATCCTTTCATGTTATTGGTGAAATTTTTGATAAAGTACATATAGAAGGTGGTGACATGATCAACAAAAATGTGCAAACTACTTTAATTCCTGCTGGTGGTTCAGCTATTGTAGAGTTTAAAGTGGATGTTCCTGGAACATTTATTTTAGTAGACCACTCTATTTTTAGAGCATTCAATAAAGGAGCCTTAGGAATGTTAAAAGTTGAAGGTGCCGAAAATTCTAAAATTTATTCAGGAACAACTCAAGAGGGAATTTATCATCCAGAAGGAGGTACTATTCAAAATATGCCAAAATCCGGAAAAGGAAATGACGTTGTGATGAATAAAACACTTGCACAACAAATGACAGATGGTAAAAACATTTATTCAAGAACTTGTTTTGCATGTCACCAATCAGAAGGTCAAGGTATCCCATCTGCTTTCCCTCCTTTAGCTAAATCTGATTTCTTAAATGCTGACTCAAATAGAGCGATAAATGCAGTACTTCATGGGTTAAGTGGCGAAATTACAGTTAATGGTAAAAAATTTAATTCCGTAATGACAAGTCAAAACCTTACGGATCAAGAAATTTCAGATGTTTTAACTTATGTATACAACAGTTGGGGAAATAACAAAATGAAAGTTTCTCCAGAAATGGTTAAGACACAGAGAGCAAAACCAGCTCCAAAGACTAATAATGACATACATTAATACAAAAATTAAATAATGGAAACTCAATTTATTAAACGATTTCACCACTGCCTAATTTTATTATTTTGGGTTTCCATTTCTTTTTCTCAGGCGCCTGAAGATATGGTAACTATAGGTGCTGGAAGTTACGTTCCTTTATATGGAACAGCAGATAAAAAACCAGTTAAAATTCAATCTTTCTTCTTAGATGTTTATCCTGTTACAAATCAAGATTATTTAGAGTTTACTAAATTAAATCCAAATTATAGAAAGTCTAAAATTAAACGATTATTTGCTAATACTACTTATTTATATGAATGGAGTGGAGATTTGAGTTTTGGGAATTTAAATTCAAATGCACCAGTTACAAATGTGTCTTGGTTTGCAGCAAAAGAATATTGTGAATGTCAAGGTAAAAGACTACCAACATTAGACGAATGGGAATATGTTGCCATGGCTGACGAAAGAAGAAAAGATGCCAGAACTAAAGAAGAGTTCAATAAGTATATTTTGAGTTGGTACGAGAAAAATAAAACGTATAATAATTCAGTAGGAAAAACATTCAAAAATTATTGGGGTGTTTACGATATACATGGATTAGTTTGGGAATGGACTTTCGATTTTAACAGTATTTTTTTATCAGGCGAATCTAGAAAAGATAAAGATACTGATAAAGATTTATTCTGTGGAAGCGGTTCTGTCAATGCAACCGATTTAATGAATTATGCCGCTTTTATGCGCTATGCTTTTAGAGCCAGTATAAAAGCGAATTATACTACAAAAAATTTAGGCTTCAGATGTGCCAAAAACATTTCTGATTGAGTTTTCAATTAAAAAAATAAGTTATGAAAAAAATGATTTTACTAGTAATTGCCTCTCTTTTTATTTTAGGATGCAATTCAAAAGAAGAAAAACAAGATATAAAAGATAAACCTATAACCGATTTGTCAATTTATAATTTGCCTGAAAAATGGACAAATCAAGACGGAAAAGATATTGAACTCAAAGAATTAAGAGGAAAAGTATTAGTTATGGTGATGATTTATACTTCATGCAAATCAGCTTGCCCAAGATTAGTAGCTGATATGCGAAATATTGAATCTAAAATTCCAAAAGAATACAAAGATAAAGTTCAATTGGTTTTAGTAAGTATTGACCCAATAGTTGACACTCCAAAACGTTTGAAAGAATTCTCTATCGAAAATAAAATGACAGGAAATCAATGGGTTTTCTTGCGTTCAAATGAAGAAAATACCAGAGAATTCGCTGCAGTTTTGGCAGTAAATTATAAAAAAATATCTCCAATAGATTTTTCACATTCCAATATCATAAGTGTATTTAATGCGGAAGGGGAATTGGCATTCCAACAAGAAGGCTTGGGAGTCAGTTACGATAAAACGGTTTCAAAAATCAAAGATGAAGCAGCTAAAATAGAGTAGCAGTAGCTTTCCGCAAAATCCAATAAAACATGAAACTTCAAAATAAAATTCTAGTTGCACTTGCTTTTGCAATTTCGACAGTAGGCTCTTTTGCTCAACAGTTAGATGTCAACCTACAAATTAGACCTCGATTTGAATACCGAAACGGATTCAAAGAATTAATGAAAGATGAGTTATATCCAACTTCGTTTGTTTCCCAACGTTCGCGTGTGAATTTTTTCTACAAACAAGAGAAATTTAAAGCCAATTTATCCTTTCAAAACGTTAGAGTTTGGGGGGATGTGGCTACAACTTCTTCATCAGATAAAAACGGAGTAGCATTATTTGAATCTTGGATTTCGTATGATTTCAATACGAATTGGACAGCTAAATTTGGTCGGCAAGTTCTTTCATATGACAATCAAAGAATCATGGGAGGAATCGACTGGTTACAACAAGGTCAAAGTCATGATGCAGTTTTAGTTACCAATAAGAAAAATAACTATCAATTGGATTTCGGTGTAGCGTTGAATAACAACAACGAAGCTTTTTATGAATCCGCTTATGTTACGAATTATAAAAACATGCAGTTTATTTGGTTCAACCAAAAATTTTCAAAACTTAGTTTAAGCTTTTTAGCACTGAATAACGGCTATCAATATGAAAATTTGACTAAAAATAGATTTCAAGTAGCCTATTTGCAAACTCTTGGAACTTATGGAAAATGGAATGTTTCAAAATTCTATGGTGATTTCGGTTTGTATGCTCAAACAGGTGAAGCTGCTGTAACTAATGATAAGGTAGATATTTGTGCGTATTATGCGGGATTTAATTTAGGATACAAATTCACAGCTCTATTTAAAGGCGAATTAGGCTTCGAATATTTATCAGGTAAAGATCAAAATGATACCGATATTAGAGTAAAATCATTTACACCATTATTTGGAACCAATCACGGCTTCAATGGTTTAATGGATTATTTCTACGTCGGAAATCATAAAAATTCCGTTGGATTACAAGATTTTTATACCAAATTCATTTACGACAAGAACAGATGGCAAGTAACGTTATCTCCTCACTTATTTTATAGTACGGCATCAGTTTACAACATGACAACTTTAGAAAAACAAGACAATTATTTAGGAACTGAAATTGATGTAACAGTATCTTATAAAGTGGATAAAAACTTTGTGATTACAGGTGGCGTTTCTGAAATGTATGCTAGTAATACTATGGAAGTCTTAAAAAGAGGGAATAACAGTAATTGCAACAATTGGGCATGGGTAATCGTATCATTTAATCCACAATTGTTTACATATAAAAAATAGGTTGATTAATTATAAATGGGTTATTTTTAATTAAAAAAGGACTGCTAAAATACATTAGCAGTCCTTTTACTTTAAAAAGAGTCGCTCTGTTTGGCAAAACGACTCCGTTTAAAGAACCTAATTAACTAATAAAACTTATTTTGTAAAACAATGGCACTCGGAAATAAAATATTATTTTCTAAATGAATGTGCGTATGTAAATCCGCTTCAAATTCTTGTAACATTTGAAATGTTACTTTGTAAGTGTTGCATGCTTCAGCAGGGGGAGTGTAATTGTTTGATAATTCCACAATTTTTTCAAATCGTTCACCTTCATTTTCATGTTCCTCCATCATCATAGCAATTGGGTTAGTTACCGAACCAAATCCTGGATTGCTTATTGCCTGATTATTTCTATTGGCTTCTACCATCTTTTTAACAAATGGAAACAAAATTAATTCTTCTTTTTTCATATGTTGTGTTAACTCATCTGCGCTTCTTTTGAATAATTTTTTAATCTCGAAAAGCTCTGGATGTTTTTCACCATGTACTTGCTCTAGCTTGATTAAGAACGAAAGTAATTGTGGGATTTTCTCTTCTACATAACGGTGGTGCTTTTTCTCAATATAATCAATTAGTAAATCCAATTCCCAAGATTTAAAATCTATAATTTGATTGTTATTGTTTAAAGTAGCCCTTTCTAATTCTTCTAAAAGTAAAAATTTATCAATTCCTTTTTTCGTACATACCTCGTCAATAGTTCGGTTTCCTTTACAACAAAAATCGATACCTCGTTGACTAAAAACACTTGCAGTTCTATAATCGTCTGCCACTATTGTTCCTATTGTTTTGTTTGAATCTATAACCATAATACAGTATTTAATTAATAAGAGACAAAATTATCCTTAATTAATATTTTATTATATGATTCTAATCATATTTTATGTTTTTTATTGTTGGTTATTTTGCCATACATTAAAGGATAAAAACATCTTTTATTATAAATTATTTTTAACTAATATCTAAAATATGTTATCAAAATCACAAGCACGAACATTTTTTTTAGGTGGAACAGTAGTTACTTTTTTAGTTTTTATTGGTTTAACTATCTATTCGTTTATGCCTAAAAATGATCAAACTTATCATGATAAGATTGATGCAAAAGTTATTCGGGGTAAAGAAATTTGGGAATCGAATAATTGTATGGGTTGTCATACCATACTTGGTGAAGGTGCGTATTATGCTCCTGAATTAACAAAAGTTATAGAAAGAAGAGGAGAAGGCTATGTAAAAGCCGTTTTACAATCTCCTGTTCCTTGGGGGCCAAAAGGCAGAAAAATGGTTAAATACGAAATGAATGATGCCGATGCAGAAGCAATGGTTGCTTACTTTAAATGGATTGGCAACATTGATTTGAATGGTTTTGATCGAGTGGTTTCTCCTTTAGCTAAAGACAAAAAATAATCCAAAATATAGAGTTATGAAATATAAATCACAAAAAGTAGCGTATTGGTTCTTTGGATTATGCATGTTATTATTTGCATTACAAATTATCTATGGTTTTATTATGGGCTTTTCCCGAATCGGAATGGATGGTCTTCACGATTTTATTCCGTTCAATACAGCGAGAGCAGTTCATACTAATTTATTAGTAGTTTGGTTGTTAACCGGTTTCATGGGAGCTGCATATTATATTATTCCTGAAGAAGCGCAACGAGAATTAGTCAATGTGAAATTGGCTTATGTACAGTTGATTTCCCTTGCAGTTGTAGGAGTTTTAGCTATCGTTGGGTATCACTTTAATATTTGGGAAGGTAGAAAATTCCTTGAAATTCCAAGAGAATTAGATATTTTGGTTGTTATTAATGTTTTGTTGTTTTTGGGATTAATCCTTACCACTTTATACAAAGCAGAAAGACGAACAACAACTTCTTTAGTTTTGACGATGGGATTGGTTTTTGCCGCTTTATTATACTTACCAGGTATGATTTGGTTCGATAGCCAAGTAACTGATTCATTCTTCCGTTGGTGGGTAGTGCATTTATGGGTTGAAGGAGTTTGGGAACTAATCATGGGAGGTATTTTATCATACTTATTAATTAAACTTACTGGTGTTGATAGAGAAGTTATTGAAAAATGGTTATATGTAATTGTAGGATTAACGTTTCTTTCAGGTTTATTAGGGACAGGTCACCATTACTATTACATAGGAGTGAATAAAATTTGGTTAATTGTAGGTGGAATTTTCTCAGCATTAGAGCCTTTAGCGTTCTTAGCGATGGCATTGTTTGCAGTTTATATGTACCGAAAAGGTGAAAAATCACATCCAAACAAAATTGCTTTGTTTTGGACTATCGGTGCTTCTATTGTATCTTTTGTAGGAGCTGGGCTATTAGGATTTGCACATACATTACCACAAACGAATCTTTACACACACGGAACATTAGTAACAGCAATGCACGGACACTATGCATTCTGGGGTGCGTATGCTATGATTGTTTTAGCAATAATTAGCTATGCGTTGCCTAATTTAACAGGAAGAAAACGCTACAACAATACAAGTGGTCATATGGCTTTTTGGTTGTCAAATGTGGGAATGTTAGGAATGACAGTAGCTTTTGGAGTTGCAGGTGTAGCTCAAGTATATTTAGAACGCAAAATGAAATTAGATTTCATGGATGTTCAAAATGAAATTGCAATTCACTTCGTAGTGTTACTGCTTTGTGCAACACTTTTTACAACAGGAATTACATTATTCATTATTGAGTTTATCAAGTATGGTAAACCCACAGATGAAGCACTTGTAAAAGAAGAATAGTTATTAATTATTTTGGTTAGAAATTTAAAATTAATAGCTAACCGAGACCAAGTGCCCAGAGTTGTCGCTGCCAGCATTTGGTTTCGGTTTTTTTAAAATAGATTGTCATGATAGTAGCAGAAAAAACTATATTTTATAAAGCAGTAGGTTCAGAAATTGAAGTTTTCAATCAGATTAACCAATTGCAATTGCCTTTATTATTGAAAGGGCCGACAGGTTCAGGAAAGTCACGTTTTATCGAATATATGGCGAATGAATTAAACAAAACATTAGTCACCGTAAGTTGCCACGAAGAAACTTCAGCAACCGATTTAATTGGACGTTTCATCATTAAAGGAGCAGAAACCATTTGGATTGATGGACCGTTATCGATAGCCGTAAAAAACGGATTCATTTTATATTTAGATGAAGTTGCCGAAGCACGTCCTGATGTCATCGTAGCCATTCACTCTTTAACCGATCATAGAAGAGAACTTTTTATTGATAAATTAGGAGAAACCATCAAAGCACATCCCGATTTTCTATTAGTTGCTTCATTTAATCCAGGATATCAAAAAGGATTTAAAGAACTGAAACCGTCAACCCGTCAACGATTTGTTGCGATTTCGTTCGATTATCCAAATCCGAAAGTTGAGATGGAAATTTTAACTAACGAAACAGGAATTGAAGCCGATATTGCTCAAAAGTTAGTCGCTATCGGGACAAAAATTAGAAATCTTACCGAATTAGGTTTAACCGAAACCGTTTCCACCCGATTATTAGTTGACGCTGCCAAATTGATACATAACGGTTTGTCAAAAAGATTAGCCGTTCACGTAGCAGTGGTAGAACCTTTAACAGACGAGTCTGAAACCATTGAAGCCTTAAAAGATTTATGTGACTTAATGATTTAAAAGAATTGAAAAAATGGGCTTTGAATTAGATGAGATTATTTATAAAAAAGTACTTAAATACTTTAAAAATAAACGACTAAATGATGTTGAAATCCTTAGCCGTCAAATCAGCTTGTCCGAAATTAAACCCCGATTAACAATTTTTGCGAGAGCCATTTCTGGTACCCCAATCGAAATTTTTCCTGCCGAACGTGAAGGAGGCTATAAAAACCAAAACTTTTTCCTTCCAATTAATTGCTCATTATTTCCAACAAAAGAGGAAAACCTAAAATTCTATTTTTTTAGAACCGTGTATTTGAGTGTTCAAAAACAGTTGAATTTGAATTGGGATAATCAAGACATTTCAACTGAACTTTCTTTAGAAAAAGCCTTTGAAACTGCCCCATTAGTTATTGGAAAAATGTTTGAAGATTATCCATCCATGCAAGAGTTTTATTATGATGCAGTGCCAAAATTGCCAGTTAATAAAAAAGACCATACCGTTGATTATTTTTGGTTGTACGGAAAATGGATGAAAAACACACCCGAAGTGGAAGACGAAAATGTGTTGAAAAACTTTGATGACGCCACAAAAAAAATCCAAAATAACGTTGTAGCCGAAACCACACTTCATGCTAAAGCTGTAGAAGAAATTGAATCGCTTACGATTGACAAAAAACAACAAGAAGATTACGTGTTAATGCACAGTTTTGAGAAAATTGAAACTGCGGAAGAATTCAACGGAAATTGGCGCGATTTTGATGGTGCCGATGATTTAGAACAACATCAAGAAGCGTTAGAAGAAATGAACATGCGATTCACCGTTCGTGTGGATGATATGGTACATTCCGTATATCAAGCTGATTTTGTCGAAAATACTTCTATAACCGAAAGTGCTGAGGTAGATGAAAAAGGCTTTCATTTAAAATACAATGAGTGGGATTTTAAAAAACGAAATTACTTAACCGATTTCTGTAAAGTATATCCGAAAACCCAACTTAAAACACACGCAAATTATTATAAAAACACGATGGCAAAGTATAAAACCACTTTGAATGGTTTACGAAAGATGCTTACTAGCGTGAATAATAAAATGCAACAACAACGAAGACAATTACAAGGTGATGCTTTTGATTTAGACGCGTTAACCGATTTATATACCGATATTCATTCTGGAAAATCGCCAGACGAACGTATTTATTTATCACAAAGAAAGAAAAACAAGGACATTGCAATTTTGGTTTTGCTAGACATTAGTCTTTCAAGCGATGGTTATGCCGCAGGAAATCGGGTGATTGATGTAGAAAAAGAAGTATCTATTTTATTTGGAGAAATTCTACATGAGTTCGACATTGATTTTGCGATTGACGGATTTTATTCCAAAACCAGAAATTTCACGACCTATCTCACTTTGAAAGATTTCAATGAAAGTTGGAACAAAGCTAAACATAAAATCGGAGCGATAGAACCTAATGGCTACACTCGAATTGGTCCTGCTTTACGTCATGCAGGAGCACGAATGGATCAATTGGATGCCAAAAATAAATGGATTATCGTTCTTTCCGATGGAAAACCAAACGATTACGATAAATACGAAGGTCAACACGGTATTCAAGACATCAAACAAGCATTACGAGAACTAAACGAACGAAAAATTAATTCGTACGCCTTAGCCATCGAAGCGCAAGCCAAATATTATTTACCGCAAATGTTCGGTCAAAATCATTATCAAATATTAACATCTCCTGACGCTTTGCTGAAATCATTGGTAAAACTTTATGAGAAAATCAAACATCAATAAAATGTCAACATCAGAAACACATACAAACGTGATTGAAGGACATCCCATTCATACTTATTTCGTGGAAACCGATTTAATACATCAATTATTGGAAGAATTAAACGGGATTAATCCAAAAGAAGAATTTCAGAAATTCTATAATGTTTTTAATCATTTAGCAACAGTAGAAAAACGTTTTGAAAGAAAAGAAAATCAATTATTTCCGTTTTTAGAACAAAAAGGTTGGACAGGACCATCTCATAATATGTGGTCGTTTCATGATACCATAAGAGAAATGTTTCGCATTGTTAGAAAAAATTTGGAAGACCAAGATTATACTTCAGCCAAACATAATACCAATTTAATATCTCAAAATTTATATCGTTTACTGGAAGTAGAAGAAAATGTTTTGTTTCCGAATGCTTTAGATATGTTATCAGAAAATGATTGGATTAAAATGCGAAAAGGAGAAGAAGAAATTGGTTGGATGTTAGCCGAAGCGCTGCCAAAATTCCCAAAAGAATCGGAATACATTCATCCATCACAAGATATGGAACGAAGAACGGATGTTGTTTTTGACGAAAAAGCAGCGCATTACGATGAAGGATATATGACAGTAGAACAAGTAAACTTAATGTTCAAAACGTTACCTATTGATTTAACTTATGTAGATGAAAACGATAAAGTGATTTTCTACAATCGAGGTGAAGAACGTGTGTTTCCTAGAAGTGCCGGAATTATTGGAAGAGAAGTTCGTTTTTGTCATCCACCGAAAAGTGTAGATACCGTTTTACAAATTTTAGAAGCCTTTAGAAAAGGAGAAAAAAATGAAGCATCCTTCTGGATAAATTATAAAGAACGTCTGATTTACATTCGCTATTTCGCAGTTAGAGATGAACAAAAAAAATACAAAGGCGTAATCGAAATGTCACAAGACATCACCGAAATCAAGCAAATTGATGGCGAAAAACGATTGTTAGAATGGAAATAAACACAAAATCAATATACTATCCACCAGGAGGGATTTTAATATGGATAATCATTTACTTAGAACTCATCACTTTCGGAATGGCAATTTTAGCATTAGCATATTACGGTTCGGAAGAGCGTGAATTGTTTCACAGTAGTAGCTTAAAACTAAATAAAACAATTGGAACTATAAATACGATTCTGTTGTTAACTAGTGGTTTTTTTGTGGCTAAAGGAATTCACTTTTTTAAAACCGCTAACATAAAAAAAACTTTGTTTTATTTTATTTGTGCAATGATTGGAGGTCTTGGTTTTTTAGTTTTAAAATCATTTGAATATTACGAAAAATTAGAAGCCGGATTACACATGGATTACAATTCGTTTTTTAGATTTTATTGGTTGTTAACAGGTTTTCATTTTATACATGTTTTGGTGGGATTGGTAATTTTATTAGTAATTACTTTTTCTATCAGAAAAAAACAAACCGAAGCATCCTTTGAAGATATTGAAGCCAGTACTACTTTTTGGCATATGTGTGATTTAATTTGGTTGCTTTTATTTCCTGTACTTTATTTACTTTTTTAAATGTTAGATTATGAAAGATGCGATTTCTTCTACGTTTATTTTGTTGTTGACACTGACTTTAATTACTGCTTTTTTTGCATTTAATGTAAGTGCAGAAATTATGGTAACAACGGTTGTGACTTTAGCTTTAATCAAGTTTTGGTTGGTAGCTTTTCAATTTATGGAATTAAAAAAAGCACATCCTTTTTGGAAATATTTGATTTTAAGTTTTGGCGGTTTGATGGGAATCATTTTAGTTATTTTACTTTAAAATTTCCAATTTTTAAAGCATGATTATAATCATATATTAATCTGATGGATAGTATTTTATTTATCACTATTTATTTTGTTAAGAAATATATAGAATCCAAAAAATTAACAAAGAAAACAATATGACATTACAAAAAAACATACACACATTTCATATTCCAGTTATGGGATTAGCTTTCACTATTGATAGCCCAGTGCGAGTGGCGCAATACGGAATCGATTCTGTAATTTCTATTATGGATGACGATTTGATTGAAAAAATGACCGCTTTTTATGCCGAAAAATTCAAGCAACCTTATGAAGAAATTTCACAAAAAGTAGATGATTTTAGAGCTAAAAGAATAACAAATTACTTGAATTTACTCGATACAGTTGTTACTCAAAAGTTCGAAGCATTCAAATCGGAATTGGTAGAGAAAAGAACGCAATTAGAAGATTTTATGGCCATTTTGCCAACAACTTCTGAATTGAAAATCAAGTTAGATCATTTAATCGATTCAGGAAAAAACAACATAATTGAATTAAAAACGATTCTTGACAATCATTTTAATCCAGGAAGTATTGATGTGAATATCATGACGAAAATCGACAAGGATAATTTTATTGATGACGAACAATTGCCTGTAATCTATAACGATGCACATGCGGCTTTAAGAGGATTTGTAAACAGTATTACAAATTCATCTGTAGTTTTTTCTGCTGGAATGAATCCGAGATTGTACAGTTATATGGAAACTTTTAATGCCTTTTATCCGAATACAAACGGACAATTTCAGAAGAAAATTATTCTAAAAGTGAGTGATTTTCGTTCGGCGATGATTCAAGGAAATTTTTTAGCTAAAAAAGGACTTTGGGTTTCTGAGTATCGAATAGAATCAGGACTAAACTGTGGCGGACACGCATTCGCAACAGATGGATTTTTATTAGGTCCAATTCTAGAAGAATTTAAAAACAAGAAAGACGAATTGATTCAATCGGCATATAAACTATTTATTAATGCTCTAGCATCAAAGAATAAAACAGTTCCAAACGAACCACCTATTTTAAAAATCACAGTTCAAGGAGGAGTTGGAACAGCGGAAGAACACCAGTTTTTATTAGATCATTATCAAGTGGATGCTGTGGGTTGGGGTTCACCATTTCTTTTAGTTCCAGAAGCCACTTCAGTTGATATAGAAACCAGAAAATTGTTAGCCGACGCCAAAGAAAAAGATTTGTATTTGAGTAACATTTCGCCTTTAGGTGTTCCGTTCAATACGATTAAAGGTATGACAAATGATTTTTATAAAAGTCAACGCATCACTTCAGGAAAAGCAGGAAGTTCGTGTCCGAAAAAATATTTAGCGTTAAGTAAAGAATATAAAAAAGAAGGCACTTGTTCGGCATCAAAAAAACATCAAGACAAGAAAATAGAAGAACTAGAAGCAAAACGCAATAGTATTTCCTTCGAAGCTTACACAAAAGAATACAATTCAATCACTGAAAAATCTTGTTTGTGTGTGGGATTAGCAAATGCTAGTCATATCGAATTAGGTATCCCAATTAAGGGTCAAGCACAAGGAGTAGTGGTTTGTCCTGGACCAAATATGGCATATTTTTCAAGAGAATTTTCTTTAAAAGAGATGATTCAACACATTTACGGAAAAAAAGAAATAGAAAATCACACCGACAGACCAAATATGTTTATAAAAGAATTAGGCTTATACGTTTCGTATTTGTCGAACCAAATTAATGAATCGTTTGAAATAACATCTCAACAAATTAAAAAATGGGAAACATTTAAAGCAAATCTTTTAGATGGAATTGAATATTACAAATCGATTTTTCAAGAAAAGAACTCAAAAATTCAAAATGATATTTTACAATTGGAATTACAATTAAAGAAAATAGAATTCAATACAATTCCGGTTTAAAATATAATTACTTAATAATGAGGGTTATTTAATTTTTATAAGTAGGTTTTTGTAAAAGGCTGTTTTCATTTTTTTGAAAACAGCTTTTTTTGTTCAACAATTGTTAATAATAAAGATAAAAACATCCTTTTTTATGATTGTAATCATACTTTTAAAGCGCTCAATTTCAGAAATTTGTAGTAATAATTTTAATATTAAAATATCATGAACAAATCAATTTTACTTGTTTTATCTCTTGCTTTAGCTATAGCATGTGGTAAAAAAGAATCATCTGCTGAAGACAATTATCAGCCAGGTGGAGGTGAAGCAACAACAGAAGCTGCTGATCCGGCTTCGTATGATCCAAAACGTGGTGAAGGAAAATTCGACACTGTTGAATTAGGCGCAACATTAGACCAAGCGATGGCAACAAAAGGTGAAGAAGTTGCAGGTGTAAAATGTACATCATGTCATAAAATGACGGATGAAAAATTAGTGGGGCCAGGTTGGAAAGGCGTAACTGAAAGAAGAACGCCTCAATGGATTATGAATTTCATTACCAATCCAGATCCTATGATTGACAAAGATCCAGAAGTGCAAGCTCAACTTGAGATTTGTTTGGTTCGTATGCCTAACCAAGGTGTTTCTGATGATGAAGCCAGAGGAATTTTGGAATACATGCGTCAAAACGATGGTGTGAAATAAATGAATAAGGATGTTGGATCGGGTGAAAGTGACTCAACATCCCAAATTTTAATTACATATATCATGAAAAATAAATTTGTACAAGCAATTCTAGTAATTGTATTAGGAAGTGCTTTGGTTACTTCATGTAAACCAAAAAGTTCAGGGGATGCCGTGAGTGGAGATGCTGCCCAACGTGTCTATGTGGCACCTGGTAAATACGATGAATTTTATAATTTCGTATCTGGTGGTTTTAGTGGTCAAATGAGTGTTTATGGGCTTCCAAGCGGTAGAATGTTGAAGGTTGTTCCTATTTTCTCTGTTGATCCTGAAAGTGGATGGGGGTTTAGTGAAGAAACAAAACCTATGTTAAACACTTCAGAAGGTTTTATTCCTTGGGATGATCAACATCACTTAGAGTTATCTCAAACTAACGGTGAAGTTGATGGTAGATGGATATTTGCTAATGCAAACAACACACCACGTATCGCAAGAGTTGATTTAAAACGTTTTAAAACTTCAGAAATTATTGAGTTACCAAACTCTGCTGGTAACCACTCTTCGCCTTTTATTACTGAAAACACAGAATATGTAGTTGCTGGAACACGTTTTGGTGTACCTGGGGATTACGATAAAGGAGATGTGCCAATTAATACGTATAAAGAAAATTTTAAAGCTCACATCAGTTTTATTAAAGTAGATAAAGAATCTGGTAAAATGGATTTATCTTTCCAATTACGTTTACCAGGTGTAAATTTTGACCTTTCCCATGCTGGTAAAGGAAAATCTCATGGATGGTTTTTCTTCACTTGCTACAATTCTGAACAAGCAAATACCCTTTTAGAAGTAAATGCTTCTCAAAATGATAAAGATTTTATCATGGCTGTCAATTGGAAAAAAGCTGAAGAATATATCAAAGCTGGTAAAGGTAAAATTGAAAAAACAAAATATGCACATAACACATGGAATGACGAAACGCATACAGGAACTTCAGTAATTAAAGATGAAGTTTTAGTTTTAGACGCTATGGCAATGAAAGATATTTGTTATTTAATGCCATGCCCGAAATCACCTCATGGTTGTGATGTTGACCCAACAGGTGAATATATAGTGGGTTCTGGTAAATTAGCAGCATTAATTCCAGTATTTAGCTTTGATAAAATGGTAAAAGCTATTGGTAAAAAAGATTATGAAGGTGATTATGAAGGAATTCCAGTTTTAAAATACAACTCTGTTCTTCATGGAGAAGTTCAAAAACCAGGATTAGGACCTTTACATACTGAGTTTGATGGGAAAGGAAATGCTTATACTACATTCTTCGTATCTTCTGAAGTAGTGAAATGGGATATTAAAACATTAAAAGTTTTAGATAGAGTTCCAACTTATTACTCGGTAGGTCACTTATGTATTCCAGGTGGTGATTCAAAAAAACCTTTCGGAAAATATCTAATTGCGTATAACAAAATTACGAAAGACAGATATTTACCAACTGGCCCAGAATTAACACAATCTGCTCAATTATATGATATTAGTGGTGATAAAATGAAGCTATTATTAGATTTCCCAACTATTGGAGAACCACATTATGCTCAAGCAGCTCCAGCTGATTTGATTCGTAATAATGGACAGTTGAAATTTTATGATTTAAAAAACAATAAACATCCAAGAGTTGCCAAAGGTGAAAAGGAAACAAAAGTAGTTAGAGAAGGAAATAAAGTACATGTTTACATGACAATGATTCGTTCACACTTTTCTCCAGATAATATTGAAGGAATTAAAGTAGGAGATGATGTATATTTCCACATTACAAACCTTGAACAAGATTGGGATGTTCCTCATGGATTCTCAATTAGAAGAGCACAAACAGCTGAATTACTAATTATGCCAGGTGAGACTGCAACTTTAAATTGGAAACCATCTAAGGTTGGTATTGTTCCATTTTATTGTACAGATTTCTGTAGTGCATTACACCAAGAAATGTCAGGATACATTAGAGTTTCTCCTGCAGGAAGTAATGTGCCAATAAGTTATAGCTTAGGTACAAATTTACCAGCTTCTTCAACAAAATAATTTTTTAGGGAGCAGGAATGCTCCCTAATTTTTTTCAACCAATAAAACAAAAAATCTTCACTTAAAACTATAATTAAAAAGTCATTATTGTTTTTCTAATTGTAAGAAAAACTACAATAATTTATTTGAAACAATCTATGATTTTAACATAAAAATAGAAATCATGAAAGAAAACAATTTAACAATACTTTCTAAAGTTTTGTTAGTACTAATAGGATTATTATTTATTGGTTCATTATTTGTGCCCATGTGGAGAATTGAATTAGATGCTCCACAATACCCAGAAGGATTAATGTTACAACTTCATGCAAATAAAATTGGTGGAGATGTTGAAATAATAAATGGGTTAAATCACTACATTGGTATGGCAACTTTACATTCAGAAAACTTTTTTGAATTTACAGTTCTTCCTTATATTTTTGGTGCTTTTGCATTAACTTCATTAATTTTAGTATTCATTAACAATAGAAAAGCTGTTTTTGGCTTTCTTGTAATATTTATACTCTTTGTAATTCTTGCAGGATTTGATTTTTATAGATGGAATTACGAATATGGACATAATCTTGATCCAAATGCCGCTATAAAAGTGCCAGGCATGGCCTATCAACCTCCATTAATTGGGTATAAGCAATTGTTAAATTTTGGTGCTTATTCAATACCAGATACAGGTGGTTGGATGCTCATAGTTGCTGGGGGGATATTATTTGCAATAGTTTTAAAAGAATTCAAATTTAAAAAATCAACATAATGAAATGGTTATCTTATTTTTTAATTTTATTAGTATCGGTTTCTTGTGTAACAAAAGAAGCAGAACCAATTAAGTTAAATTCAGACGCATGTGAGTTTTGTAAAATGAAAATTTCAGACGGAAAATTCGGAGCAGAATTAATTACTAATAAGGGAAGAATTTATAAGTTTGATGATATGCATTGTATGATTAGTTATCACAAAGAAAATCGAACAACAAATATTCAATCTTTTTATATTCATGATTTTAGTGAAAATAATATATTGATTTCTGCTGAAACTGCTTTTTATGCGAAAGGAGGGGAGATTAATAGCCCAATGCGTGGCAATATAATTGCAGTAAAGACAGAGGAAGAAGCAAATACAGTAATGGAAAAATATAAAGCAAATCCAACATCTTGGAGTGAAATAATTAAATAAAATCAAATCAAATGAAATATTTTTTAATTATTTTCCTTTTTTTTTCACTTTCTCTAAAAGCTACCACTATTCACGTAGGTAAAAAATATGCGATTAAGTCTGTTAAAAGAGGGATTAGTTTAGCTAAAGTGGGTGATACAGTTATTGTACATAGTGGATGGTACAAAGAAGGAAATATAATAATTGATAAAAAAATTGTTTTTTTAGGAAAAGATTTACCTGTTTTAGATGGTGAAAAAAAGCATGAAGTTTTATCAATACACGCTGATAGTGTTGTAGTTGATGGTTTCAAGGTAATACGAAGCGCTTATGCAACTATTACAGATCCATGCGGCATCAAAGTTTACAATAAAAGTCATGTTTTAATTCAAAATAATGTTTTAGACGATAATTTTTTTGGAATATATTTACAAAATTCTCAAAACTGTATTATTAAAAATAATACACTAAAGGCATATGGAAAAGAAGAGCAAAAATTAGGCAACGGAATACATTGTTGGAAATCAAAAGATATTTTAATTATTGCTAATCGAATTGAAGGTCACCGAGACGGAATATATTTCGAATTTGTTACGAGTTCCGTAATTTGGAGAAATATTGCTAATAACAACATACGATACGGATTACATTTCATGTTTTCAAATGACGATGCTTATATTACTAATGTTTTTAAAAATAATGGTGCTGGAGTAGCTGTTATGTTTACCAAAAATGTAAAAATGTTCAATAACTATTTTGAGGAAAATTGGGGAGATTCGGCCTATGGGTTATTGCTGAAAGAAATTTCAGATAGTTATATTTTCAATAATCGATTCGCTCAAAATACTTCCGGAATTTACATGGAAGGAACTTCCCGAATTAAAGTAGAAAAAAACGTTTTTAAATCAAATGGTTGGGGAATGAAAATCCAAGCTAGTTGTATGGATAACGAAATTGTAAACAATAATTTTTTAAAAAACACTTTTGATATTAGTACCAATGGTAGCTTGGTTTTAAACACATTCAATGCTAATTATTGGGATAAATATGAAGGTTATGATTTAAATAAAGATGGGATGGGCGACGTTCCTTATCATCCGCTCAGTTTATTTGCTGTACTTACCGAAAACACGCCTTCTGCCATGTTGCTGTATCGAAGTTTTATGATAACGCTTTTAGATAAATCTGAAAAAGTATTACCTAGTATAACACCAGATAATTTTATTGATAATAAGCCCTTAATGAAGTCAATGCCACTATGATTGAGATAAAAGACCTGAATAAAAAGTTTGGAAAATTTGAAGTTTTAAAGAACATCAATCTTTCTTGTAAAAAAGGAGAATGCATCGCTTTAATTGGTCCAAACGGATGTGGAAAAACCACTTTAATAAAAGCGGTTTTAGGAATGGTTCTGCCTGATACCGGAACAATTCATTTTAACGGAAACTCTGTTTTAGGAGAATATCAGTACAGAGAAAAAATTGGCTATATGCCACAGATTGGAAGATATCCAGATAATATGACTATTGGTCAAATTATCGAAATGATAAAAAAAATTCGAAATTCTTCAAACAATTTGGACGAAGATTTATTCAATGCTTTCGAATTAGAGAAAATGTTTGATAAGCAAATGCGAACTTTATCTGGTGGAACCACACAAAAAGTAAGTGCGGTTTTGGCGTTTCTTTTTAATCCAGAGGTGCTTATTTTAGACGAACCCACCGCTGGTTTAGATCCGCTAGCTGCTGAGGTATTGAAAGAAAAAATTATCAAAGAGAAAGAAAAGGGCAAATTGATTTTGATTACCTCGCATTTACTAAGTGAATTAGACGATTTAATTACTGAAATCATTTTCATGCAGGAAGGAAAAGTGCATTTTCATCAAAAAGTAGACGAGTTAAAAGCGAATACTGGAGAAGAAAAAATCTCAAAAGCGATTGCTAAAATTTTAAAGGACAAAAAAAATGAATCGAATAATTAAAATCATCTTATCAGATATCATCAGAAATAAGATTGTTCTAGCTTACACGCTGATTTTGTCAATTTTATCTTGGAGTTCTTTTGCGTTGGAAGATAATTCTGCAAAAGGATTATTGACTATCTTAAACGTAATTTTATTTACAGTTCCATTGGTTTCAATATTATTCGCGACTATTTATTTGTACAACAGTGCTGAGTTTATTGAGCTTTTGCTAAGTCAACCTATAAAAAGAAGAAAAATTTGGTTGAGCTTGTTTTTCGGACTTTCATCGGCAATGGTTTTTGCTTTTTTTATTGGAGCAGGGATTCCGTTGTTAATTAATTCTCCAGATAGTATCGGTTTTATGATGTTGCTCAATGGATGTCTAATTTCCGTCATATTTGTTGCTTTGGCTTTTTTGAGTTCAATTTTAACCCGAGATAAAGCAAAAGGAATTGGTTTAGCGATAATGATTTGGTTGTATTTCGCACTATTATTTGACGGAATGGTATTGTTTTTATTGTTTCAATTAGCCGAATATCCAATTGAAAATATGATGGTAGGTATTACCGCTTTTAGTCCGATAGATTTGGCTCGAATTCAAATTTTATTGCATTTAGATGTTTCAGCAATGATGGGGTACACTGGCGCTATATTTAAAGATTTTTTTGGTACATCCATTGGTTTAATTGTTTCTTTTGTATTGTTAAGTTTGTGGGCAATTATTCCCTTTTTCATTTCATTGCGAAAATTCAACAAGAAAGACTTATAACAGAAATTTGCTTTTCTACTAAATCAAATTGCAATAATGAAAACAGATATTAGAAATAGAAAAGATATTGAACTTTTAGTCAATACATTTTACGATAAAATAAAAACAGATGCAGTTATAGGTTTTCTGTTTACCGAAATTGCTAAAGTGAATTGGGAAATCCATTTGCCAAGAATGTACGATTTTTGGGAAAACATACTTTTTTTCACCGGAAATTACAACGGAAGTCCAATGCAAGTGCATAAAGATTTACACAACAAATATCCAATGAAACCTGAACATTTTGAACATTGGGTAATCTTATTTACCAAAACAGTTGATGAGTTATTTGAAGGTGAAAAAGCTACTGAAATTAAAGAAAGAGCACTCAATATTGCCAACGTTATCATGTATAAATCATTAAGTTAATATATCTTTATTAATAATTATCAT
This sequence comes from Flavobacterium sp. N2820, assembly GCF_025947285.1. Lineage (NCBI taxonomy): Bacteria > Pseudomonadati > Bacteroidota > Flavobacteriia > Flavobacteriales > Flavobacteriaceae > Flavobacterium > Flavobacterium sp. N2820. Next base: position 38,972 of record NZ_CP110008.1, read on the forward strand.
AGCAAGCATATAAACAAAAAGCGTAAACTAGTAAAGTCTACGCTTTTTACCTTTATAAAAGATGAATTTATAATTGTTTTCTATTTTGGAAGCAAAACGTCTCCAATTACATGGATTATTCCGTTAGATGTTTCAATTGTAGCAACAATTTCAGATCCATTAACAAACGTTTTTTCTCCTTGTTTGGTAATTTTTACTTTCCCACCATATACCATATCAAATTCTTGACCATCTTGCATATATTCGACTTTCAACGAACCTACATAGGTGTGATAACCTAAAATGTTTTCTAAATCGCCTTTTTTATCTGGTTTTAATAAACCTTCTACAGTTCCAGCAGGTAATTTATCAAATGCGGCGTTAGTTGGCGCAAATACAGTAAAAGGTCCAGCATTACTTAAAGAGGTTGCTAATCCTGCAGCTTTTACTGCTGTGACCAATGTGGTGTGATCTTTACTCCCGGCAGCGGTTTGTACAATGTTTGGATTTGATGTCGCATCAACTACATTTTCTTGTCCTCCGGAAGGTATTTCAGTAGTCTCTGATGTTGATTCTGATGTCGTTTCTTCACCCTGTTTGCATCCAAAGGTGATCAGTAAACTAGCTAACAATAAAGTTTTAATGGAATTTTTCATATTTGTATAAATTTATATATACAAAGTACCTGATTATCTGATGATTATTTTATGCGTAGAATCATAAAAAATACTTTTTATCCTTTTTTTGTAAAAAAAGTTGTCCATAAAATACTTGCAAAAAGAAGTATGGCAATCCCAAATAAACTCTCGTTTATAAAAGGGATTAAAGTGTAGCTTAATGATGCAACCCCTTGAATTCCTAGAACTACTTCATTTAAAATAACTCCAAGACTAAATAGAAAAAGTCCTAAAGTGGTTTTTTTATTTATTACTACAAAATCATTTGTATAAACGTAAAACAGAAGAAATAGCGAAATGATAGCTAATAAAATCAAATGTAAATAGGCAATCACAATTGGTCGAAAGCCAAAAGCTAATTCACTTACAGCAGGGGCAGTTGAACCTAATTGTAATAAAAATTTTACACTTAAAGCCAAACTGATAAAAATAATCAAATATTTTAAATATCCCGGAAGATTAACAAAGATGGATTTATTCTCTTTAATAATAGTTTTAAACAATAAATACCAAATAATTACTTGAACAACAGCAGAAATGGCAGTTATAATATAAATCCAAAGAGGTAAATCTAACCAAAGCGTTGATAAAAAATAACCCGCAATACACGACCAAAAGAAAAGTATAAATGATTGAGAATAAATACGATTTGAACTAGTTGTTATTTTTAAATAATCCAATAATAATCCCATACAAGCAAAGAAAAACCAGCCGTTATATTGAAAATGTAAATAATAATAAATAGAAGCCAAATATTCATTCTGATGAATGTTTTTAGTTGCCATCATGTAAGCCAAAGCAAAAGTACCTAAGGACGAAATCACATTAAAAAACAAAGCAGCTTTGAACCATTTTATCGCTACAGAAGATGTTTCGAGGTGTTTACAATCTTTAAAGAAAACATAGGCAAACCAATAAGAAACAAAAATTGAAAGAGTTGAAAAAGCTATAGAAATAGCGCCATATCCCTGAATGATAAAGGAAATCAGCATAACATAAGAGCAAATTAAATTTCCAATCAATACAAGATTGTATTTCTTAAACGCAATTTTTTGCAGTGTATCGTTTTTTTGTAAAAAAGCAATCAGAAGGGTCATTAAAGTATGTGTAACCCAACCAGCAAAAGCAAAATGAGAATGCGAATGTTGTAAACTTTTTTGATCAAGAAGTGGAAATTCAAAGAGAATCTTGTAACGCATTAAAAGTCCTAATAATGCAACAAGCATCAGATTAAAAATCGAAAATCGAATCCAAAAAGTTGTTTTAAACGGCATCAGTAATATAATTTGTGATTAATAATTTCCACTTTATTCGTTTTGCTCATTCTTGAAAGTTCTCGAATTACTGTTTCCACTCGTAAACCTGTAAAATTAGCAATTTCCTGTCTTGTAAAAGCAACCAATTCTTTATTTGAACAATCGAGATTTTTATGCGCATTTAAGAAAGCTAAAATTCGAAACTCAGGTTTTTGGTTTACTATGTCTTTTGTAGTTCTGGCTTTGGTGTGTATTCTAGTTGCCATTAAATTCAAGAATTGTTTTTGAATAAAGGGATACTCCTCTAAAATCTTTAAGAACTTCTCCTTTGATATTTTTATTATTTTAGAATCTTTGAAAGCTAATGCAGTAGAAGGATAGACTTCATTAATAAACAAAGGTGGTTCGCCAAAACTTTGACCATTTTTAAAATACCCTTGAGTAAATTCTTTTCCTTCTTCATTTGAATTAAACATTCTTACGCAACCTTCAATGATTTGGTAATAGAAATTAGCAGATTCCTCTTCATGGAAAATAATTTCATTTTTCTTATACTCTTTGGCTATAGCACCCCAAGTAAATAATAAATCTAAATCTATCTGCATAAAGTAGTTATATTGTAGGCTTTAATTCTTTTAGATAAAGCACAAATTAATCTCAATAAAATTAAACAAAATATGACTGAAATCATATTAAACGCTTATTTATTTCATTTAAATTTGTACTATGAAGCAATTACTAGTCATACTAACCCTTTTAATGTTTTTAAAGCCAATACTTCCGGTTTTTGAATACTTGGTTAATTATGATTATATTGTTAATGAACTTTGTGAAAATAAATTGAAACCTGAACTAAAATGTAATGGTAAGTGTCATTTAACAAAAGAATTAGCCAAAGCTTCAGAAGGTAATTTAAAAAATTCTTCTGATAAAAAAATAAATTTCGAACAAACCGAAATTGTATTTTTTCAAGAAATTAAACCTATTGATATTAGACAAATTTATTTTTTAAATAAAACTTCTATTGGTAACAATTATTCTAACTTATACTTTCACTTGAATGATTGTGCCTTCTTTCATCCGCCTACATTTATTTCTTAATTAAATATTGGATTTTGTTAGTTCAATTTTCTGAATTAACCCACTCAACTTATATCATAATTTATCTGAATAAAATGATTTCAGATATAATTACAATCACTTTAATTAAAAAAAATGAAAACTTCAATAAAATATATTGTAGCGTTATTTGCTATGGCCATAACTTTTGTGTCTTGTTCAAACGATGATGAAACTATTGTAAATGAATTAGACGGAATCACTAAATTTAAAGAAATTACAAACGATACTCATACAATAGAATTGTATTCTCAAATGGGAAGTTTAGAACAAGGATACAATGAAATTAGCTTAAGAATAAAAGAAAACACAAGTAGTACTTACATCAACAATGCAGAAGTGAGTTGGACACCATTAATGCATATGACTTCAATGACGCATTCTTGTCCGTATTCTGCGGTGGAAAAAGTTACTGAAAACGGGACATTGTACGAAGGATATATTATGTTCCAAATGGCGCAAAACACAACTGAATATTGGGATTTAAAAATAGATTACACCATTAACGGTATTGATTATACAGCTACTGATGTAATTGATGTCCCTGCTACAGTAAAGCGTAAAGTAAATACATTCACGGGTTCAGATGGAACTAAATATTTAGTTGCTTTAATTGATCCAAATTCGCCAAAAGTAGCAATCAACGATATGAAAATAGGGGTATGGAAAATGCAAAATATGATGACTTTCCCTATTGTAGATGGTTATACTGTAAAAATAGATCCTAGAATGCCAAGTATGGGAAATCATTCTTCTCCAAATAATATTCACGCTACACAATCTATTTCTGGTGGATTGTATAATGGAAAATTATCGCTAACAATGACTGGTTATTGGAAAATAAATCTACAATTAGCTAATGCAGATGGAACTGTTTTGAAAGGTGAAGAAATCACTGAAACATTAACATCAAGTAGTATTTTCTTCGAAATTGAGTTTTAATTTTTATCTCTAAAAAAGGTTGTTAAAATCTTTTATTAATGACCTTTTTCAAATTCTTTATATCATGAAAAAATTATTTGTATTTTTTCTATCACTTTCGTTTTGTTTTGCTCTTAGTCAAGAAGTGGATTCTATTAAAATCAAAGAGCTCAAAGAAGTTTTAGTAGTGGGAACAAAATCGACTTTGCATGAAAAGCAAACCAAAATTCTAGCCACTTTAGACGAATTGTTACAAAAATCAAGCAAAGTAGATTTAATCAAAAGAGGCGCTTATGCTTGGGAACCTATTATCAATGGAATGGCTACAGAACGTACAGTGATAACCATTGATGGAATGCGGATCTTTGGCGCTTGTACCGATAAAATGGACCCTGTGACTTCCTATGTCGAAGTTTCTAATTTATCAGAAGCTACGATTTCATCAGGGCAACAAGGCAGTAGTCATGGAAATACGATTGGAGGTTCGATTGATTTAAAAAGAAGCCAACGCCAATTTACTAATGCAGGTTGGGAATTCTTTGTCAACTCAGGTTATGAATCGAATAACCGTCAAAAAATCATTGGTTCGGCCATCAATTATGCGGATAGTTTATTTTATGTTGATACTGATGTCATGTTTCGAGATGCCGAAAATTATAGAGCGGGAAACAATAAAGAAATTGAGTTTTCACAATTCAGAAAATTGAATTTATCCGCTACTTCTGGCTATCGATTGGCACCCAATAAAAACATTGAAGCTTCAGTAATTTTTGATAGAGCTACGGATGTCGGTTATCCTGCGTTGCCAATGGATGTTTCTCTAGCGGAAGCTTTAATTGCTTCAGTAAAATTCAATTACAAACCTAATTTGGAGCAAATTGATAATTGGGAAACCAAACTTTATTTCAATACAATTACGCACACTATGGACGACACTAAACGTCCTGATGTTCCTATTCACATGGATATGCCAGGTTGGAGTGATACCTATGGCTTTTATTCGAAAGTAAATGGAAAATATAAAAAACATCATTTTTTAGCCACTTTGAATTCGTTTTACAATCGTTCCGTTGCCGAAATGACGATGTATCCGTCCAATCCAAACGAAAATTTAATGTTCATGTACACTTGGCCTGATGTTCGTACGTTGTATTCTGGAATTTATATGGAAGATAATTTTGAAATCAATTGCCATTCTAATTTGAAAGTGACTACAAATTTAGGGTTTCATAATAACAATGTTGCGAGTGATTTCGGTTTACAAAGTTTACAGATTTTTTATCCTGAAATGGAAGCTTCAAATTCTCGATTCCTAAAAAGTATTTCGACTAATTATTTCTATAACAAAGAAGGAATTTCGTATGGATTCGGAATGGGATATGGGGAACGTGCTCCATCGGTTTCTGAAGGTTATGGGTTTTACTTATACAACAGTTTTGACGGATTTGATTACATTGGTAACCCTAATTTAAAAAATGAGAAATCATTGGAAGGAAATGCCAATATTGGATTCAAAAACGAAAAATGGAATACCAAATTATCGGCTTCTTATTTTCATATTTATGATTATATCATAGGAATTCCAGATGCTTCGGTTGCACCCATGACAATTGGAGCCAATGGAATTAAAGTGTATACGGCTTTAGATTACGCTACTATTTTTTCTTCCGATTTTACCGTAAGTTATCAAATTTCAGACGCATGGATTTGGAAAGGACAATTCGTATATAACTTAGGAAAGGACAATAAATTCAACGGATTACCTTTTATGAGTCCATTTAATTATATGGCTTCTTTAGGATTTAGGCCTAGAAAATTCAGTTTGGAATTGCAAGTAAAAGGAAATGCAAAGCAAACCGAATACAATGCTTTTTATGGAGAAGATAAAACGCCAAATTATGCGATTATAAATGTTAATTGTGGTTATAAATTTATCTTCGAGAAGTCAAAATTAATGCTAAATACAGGTATTGAAAACATATTTGACACTTACTACACTACATATACAGATTGGAAAAACCTGCCTAGAATGGGACGAAATGTCTTTATGAATTTGATGTTTCAGTTTTAAAAAATACTATTGCTTAGAAGAATTGGTTTTATAGTGATTTCAAGAAAGTTTCTCCTGATTTAATTCCTAAAGCTAATTCTTCTAAATTCGTAGTTTCTAGCATGCGCGCTAATTCATCTCGAATACTTTTAAATTTATCATGTACTGGACAAGGATGATTTTCAGAACATTGTGATAAACCTAAGCCACAGCCATGAAATACTGCGTCTCCGTCAATTGCATTAACAATTTCTACTAGAAAAGTTTTTTTAATTCTTTTTTTAGGAATATAAAATCCACCATTTACACCTTTTACGGATTCAATAATTTCTGCTTTAACTAGTATTTGTAAAATTTTGGCAGTAAATGCTTGTGGCGAATCGATTTCTTTAGCAATATCAACAAAACCTACCTTTTTTTCTTCTAAGGAATGTTTGGCAATAAATATGGTAGCTCTTATAGCATAATTACATGATTTTGAAAACATAATCGGCTGTTAATTATAAAATTAAGTGCCAAATATACAATGTAATTAGTATTAATAGGATGATTTTTATCATCACTTTTTCAATTAAACATTCTTTAATAAGGAAAATCGAATTTGTTTTTTTTCCAAGATTTGACAAACAAATACACTATAAAAGTCCCCATACTTAAAAATAAAATAGTTCCAAATATAATAAATAGTAAAACCCAATTTTCACTTGAACTACTCATTTTACTAAAGCTTTCCGAAGTTAATCCTGCTTGCCAAATCGCACGATGAATTCCCATCCCAATCAATGAACTCAGAAAAAGGAAGAGTGTACCTTGTACTAACCAAAAGGTAATGGTACCAAATTGTTTCCATTTACTGTTATTAAAAGTAGGTTTTATGAAATAAAAGGCAGCAGCAATGATAATCATGGTGTTAATTCCAATGGTGGTTCCCATCGCATGAGCCACTGTAATGTGTGTTCCGTGTGTGAACAAGTTAATCGCGGGAATTGACATAAATAGCGCAAGTGATAAGTTTATGGTAACCCAATAATCAGCAGCCATTAAAAATCGGTAAGGAAAGAAATAATAAAACTGCTTGTTTTCCTTTATTTGTTTGCTCCATTTATAAAAAATTCGAATCAAGATAATCCATTCAGTCATACTCACGGCATAGGCAATGTAATGAATGAATTTTTCGGTTGGAAGCAAGTAAATATGATGTCCCCAATTGAACATCAAATTAAGCATTCCTAAAAAATACATCGCAAATGATAGTTTTTGGTAGGACGATTTTTCGTCGCCACTAATTTTTTCCATCAAGTAAAATGCAACACCATAAATGATTTGATTTATAGCACCCACGAGCGAACCATTTACTTTCCACTGAATGGTCATATCGGCAATAAAATGCTCTCTGAAATAAGGAAAAATCCACAAATAATTTTCAATGAAAGTAAAAATAAAGAATACCAATCCGGTTAGCCACATCCAATAATATACAGGCCATTTTACTTTAAATCCAATTTGATGAATATAGAACACCAAGAAGACAATGAAAGAGATAAAAATAGGCAAAGCCCACACTGGATTGAATTCCCAATATTCTCTTCCTCCAAAATCACCTGTAAAGTAACTGTAGAAAATCCCAGTTAAAGCAATTATCCAAAGCGTAAAATGAATGTATTGTAGAAAGGTACCAAACTGTGAAGTTCTTTTTTTCTGAATGATTAAAGTTAAAAAACCTAAGCCCGCTGTTATGATGCCTAAATAGGCACTACTCACATGAAGTGGTCGAAGCGATAAAAATCCCATTACACCCGATTTTGGTTCGGTTATTCTGTAGCTTTCGGAAGCTAAATGTCCAAAAAAAAGTCCTGCTAACAATAATAACAAGGCGATTCTGATGAGCCAAATTCCAATATTTCTCATTTCTTTTCTAAGCTAAAAGTTCCTAGTATTTCAGGCTGATAATCCTGCGGATTTGAAGTTCCCGATTGATCTACATTTTTTAAAAATTGCAAAAGGGCGTTCATTTCCTCTTCCGATATTTCAAAGGCTGGCATTTGCTTAACACCTGATTTTACTATTGCTCTAATGTAATATTCGTTATTGCCACTTCTGGAATATACATTCGTTAAATCGGGACCCAAATAACCGCCTAAACCATACAATTGATGACAAGTATGACAGTTGTGTTTCTGCCAAACCAATCTACCTTCGGCTACTAAATTAAGTTCTTTTTCAGAATAAGGACTTGGACTAAAAAGTGGAATAGCATAAATCCAAACACTAAACGCTATGAAACAAACGAAAAGCACCAAAAAAATGCGTTTTGGATGGGCAAATAGGTTCAGCATTACGAAATAGTTTTTTCTTTTTTAACCGATTTTACGCGGTATCTTTTGGGTAAACAATCTTTTAAAATGATTTCTGCGGTTTGAATTAGATTATAAGTTTCACATAAAAAAGGATGTGAATTATAATTTTTGAATTTCATTTTGAAGCGTTTGCTCATCTCGGTGACCATTTCATATACTTTTTCAGTGTTTTTGGTATTGGCATACAAAGAATCGTATTTCATGAAATGTTGCAGTTGGTTTTTAAATTGCAAAACTTCGTCATGATGAATGTTTTTATAACGAATAGGGATAATTTCAACCTTATTCATTTTAATAGTATCCATTAGAGAAATCAAATGATTAGCCGAATCATGCGCATAAACAATCGCTTCCAATAGTGAATTAGAAGCCAATCGGTTCGAGCCATGAAGTCCCGTGTGCGAACATTCTCCAATGGCGAACAATTGTTTGATAGAAGTAGCTCCCATTTCATTCACCACAATTCCGCCACATTGATAATGCGCTGCAGGAGTTATCGGAATTAAATCTTTGGAAACATCAATTCCGTTTTCAAAGCAATAGTTGTAAACCTTTGGAAATTTTGTTTTAAACGTTTCTAACGGTAAATGTCTTACGTCGAGCCAAACGTGTTTAGAATGTTCTTTCTTCATTTCGTCAGAAATGGCTTTCGAAACAATATCTCGAGTTGCTAATTCACCATCAGGATGATATTCGAAAACAAAACGCTCCATTTTATGATTTAAAATATGAGCTCCAAATCCTCGAATCGCTTCGGTGATTAAGAACGCCTGACTTTTATTAGGTTCGTAAAGTGCTGTGGGATGAAATTGAATATGTTTCATTTTTTCCAATTTAGCGCCCGCTCGATATGCCATCGCCACACCATCTCCAGTAGAAACAAACGGATTAGAAGTAACGCTAAACACTTGTCCCGATCCACCAGTTGCTAAAACAGTTGCTTTTGCTACGATGGAAGTCACTTCACTTTTTTCATCAAATCCAATGATTCCGATGCATTTTTGATCATCTAGCAAAACATCTGTGGCAAAAAAAGAAGTTCTTATGGTAACATTCGCCAAATTTTGAACGACTTGAATCAACTTGGTTTCAATTTCTAATCCTGTTTTGTCTTTGTGATGTACAATACGATTTTGAGAATGGCCGCCTTCTAATCCTAAATCCAATTCGCCTGAATTATTCTTATCTAATTCCACGCCCCATTGAATCAATTCTTGCAATCGGGCAGGAGCTTCTGTAATCACATGTTCGACTACTTTTTTATCGCAAATGCCTTTTCCTGCAAGTAAGGTGTCTTGAATATGTTGTTGGTAACTGTCTTTGATAAAGTCGTGTACTACGGCAATTCCGCCTTGAGCGTAATAGGTATTGCACTCGTCAATGGAAGTTTTGCTAAGTAAGGTGATTTGTAGGTTTGGATTTTGTTCACTGAGATATTTCGCTAGAGATAATCCTGCTAATCCTGTGCCTACTATTAATATATCTGTTTCTAAATTTTGCATGATGTTTTAGTTTAGCGCTAACATTCTTTGAATAGGAAGTAAAGCTTTTTCGATGATTTCGTTATCCAAATGTACTTCTGGACTTTCATCTTGTAAACATTGATAGAGTTTTTCTAAGGTGTTGACTTTCATAAACGCACACTCACTGCACGCACACGTATTGTCTTCTTTTGAAGGCGCTGGAATTAATGTTTTGGTTGGATTATCCAATTGCATTTGGTGTAAAATTCCCGCTTCTGTGGCTACGATAAAAGTGTCATTCGAACTAGTTTTTACATGATTCAGCATTCCCGAAGTGGAACCAATGTAGTGTGCTACTTTTAAAATATGCGTTTCCGATTCAGGATGAGCAATGATGGTAGCGGTTGGATGTTTTTTATATAAGTCGATTAATTTTTCTAAGGAAAACGCTTCGTGAACAATGCAAGAGCCTTCCCATAAAACCATATCTCTTCCAGTTTGTGCGATTAAATATTTGCCTAAATTTTTATCGGGAGCAAACACAATGGGTTGGTCTTCTGGAATGGAAGCAATCACTTTTTTAGCATTGGAAGAAGTACAAACTATATCGGTTAAAGTTTTCACTTCGGCTGTGCAATTGATGTATGTTACAACGGTATGATTTGGATATTTTTCTAAAAAGGCTTTGAATTCATCGTGTGTACATCCATCGGCAAGTGAACATCCTGCTTTTACATCAGGAACGATTACTTTTTTATTAGGATTGACAATTTTAGCTGTTTCTGCCATAAAATACACTCCTGCAAAAACAATAATATCAGCATCAACTTGAGATGCTTTTCTTGATAATTCAAGACTATCACCTACAAAATCCGCTATTTCTTGAATAGCTTCTTCTTGATAATAATGGGCGAGAATAACTGCATTTTTTTCTTTCTTTAGAGCAAGAATCTTTTCTTTTAAATACGTAATCGTTTTCATTAAAGGATGTTTTTATCTTCTATATAAGTAAATTTTTTAAAGCTTAAGAAAAGTCTCTCCAGTATTGAATTCACTAATTAAATCAAGAAGGGAAGTCTCTCTAAGGGTTTTTTTCAAATTTTCACGTAATGGCTTATATTTATGATGAAATGGACAAGGTTGTTTGTCGGAACAATCATGAAGTCCTAAACTGCATCGGTCAAATAAGTCATTTCCGTCGATAGCTTTTACCAGCTGGTCTAATTTTATTTGTTTCAATTGTGCTTTTTCAATTTCAAATCCACCACCATTTCCTTTAATCGATTTTATGATGTCGGCTTTTACTAAACGCTGTAATATTTTAGCTGTAAAAGGTTCTGGCGATTCAATTTTTCTAGCAATATCCCGAATACCACAACGTTTACCTGCAGACGATTCTGAGGCAATGTAAATTGTAGCTCGTATGGCATATTCACAGGTTTTCGAAAACATATTTAAAATTTACACAAAGTTAGGGATTTTAAATCATCGAAATATGATTTTAGTCATATTCTGATGGATATCCTTTTCCGAAATTGATTGCGAATCGGGTAGTGGTACAATCGTATTTTGATAATTTCTAAAATTTTGAATGTAAAAGTTTTTATCGTACCCTAATTCCAATAAAACGTTTTGCATTGCTGCAATATCTTCTGGATTAAATAGCGAAGAATGATAAGTAGTTCGGACTTCAAATGGAATGGAACTCGCTTGAAGCAATTTGAAGCAACTTATAAATTGAGTAAAAAAATCAGATTTAGTAATTGTATAGAATTTTTCTTTCGGACCTTTAAAATCCAAAGCCACATAATCGATGAGTTGTTCTTCTATTAGTTTTTCGAGTACTTTGGGCTGACTTCCATTTGTATCCACTTTAATTAAAAAACCTAAACTTTTCACTAATTTGATAAATAGAATAATGTCTTTGTGAATCAAACATTCTCCACCGCTAAAAACTACAGCATCCAACAAATTTCTTCTCGATTTTAAAAACGAAACAATTTCGGAAAAGTAAAAAGAACCTTTTCCGAAAACTATTTCGGGATTGTAACAATAATCACATTTCATATTACACCCTGCAAACCATAAGATACAAGCCGATTTATCGGGATAATCTAATAGGGTGAAGGGTGTAAAACTATGAATGGCTTTTTTGTTTAGAAAATTAAGATTTACATTCTCTAAAGTGGGTTCGTTGTTTGTGTTCACCTTTTTTTCCAATATTAAAACTTTCTACGGGTCTGTGATAGCCCATTACTCGTGTATAAACCAAACATTTGGTTCTTTTTTCATTGTGTTGAAGCAAAGCTTCAGTGGTTTGTGTTTGCATAAGAGGTTGTATTTAAGGTTGCTAATAATTCTTCATCGCATTTAGGACAATATTCGTGTTCGCCATTCAAATAGCCATGTTTTGGACAAACGCTGAAAACTGGAGTCACCGTGATATATGGCAATTTAAAATTCGTAATTACTTTTTTAATGAAATTACGACACGCTTCTACCGAACTCAATTTTTCGTTCATGTATAGGTGTAAAACCGTTCCTCCAGTGTACTGACATTGTAAATTATCTTGTAATAACAAAGCTTCAAACGGATCTTCGGTGTAATCTACGGGCAATTGCGAACTGTTCGTGTAGTAAATATTTTCGCCTTCACCCGCTTGAATAATATCGGAATACCGTTTTTTATCTTCTTTGGCAAAACGATAGGTTGTACCTTCTGCCGGAGTAGCTTCTAAGTTGTATAAATTGCCTGTTTCTTCTTGATAAGCTCTCATTTTGGTTCGGATGTGTTCCAAAATTTCAGTTGCGAATGCCATTCCGTAATCCGAAACAATGTCTTCTTTTCCGTCGGTGAAATTTTGAATCATTTCGTTAATTCCGTTCACACCAATTGTAGAGAAGTGGTTTCTAAAGTGTGGTAAATAACGTTTGGTATATGGAAATAATCCTCTATCATACATTTCCTGAATGAAAACGCGTTTTTTCTCTAAAGTTGCTTTCGAAATTTCTAACAAACGATCTAAATCGGAATATAATTTGGCTTTATTGCCTTTGTTCAAATAACCTAATCGCGCCATATTAATAGTTACGACACCGATACTTCCGGTCATTTCCGCACTTCCGAATAAGCCATTTCCTCTTTTTAATAATTCGCGTAAATCGAGTTGTAAACGGCAGCACATACTTCGTACGGCATTCGGTTTGTAGGCATTTGGATTTTCAACTTTATTGCCGTTTTCATCATATGTATATTGACTACCAATGAAATTTTGGAAGTAAGACGAACCAATTTTTGCGGTATTTTCAAAAAGAATATCGGTGTTTTCTCCGTACCAATCAAACTCTTCGGTAATATTAACCGTTGGAATAGGGAAGGTGAACGGTTGTCCATGAGCATCGCCTTCGGTCATAACGGTATAATAGGCTTTGTTGATGAGATTCATTTCTTTTTGGAAATGTTCGTAACGCATTTCGGTTATGTCTGAAGCGCCTCTTTCTTGGGCTCTTTTTATGAAATCTTCTGAAGTGATTCCTTTGAAAAGGTGTTGTTCGTTTCGTGTTGGGATTTGCTCTTTCAAATCATCCGGAACTACCCAATCTAAAGTAATATTCGTGAACGGCGATTGTCCCCAACGTGCTGGAACATTCAAGTTGTAGACGAAACTTCGAATCGCTTTTAAAACATCTTCATACGATAAATTATCTTTGAAAACATAAGGAGCTAAATAGGTGTCAAACGAACTAAACGCTTGAGCACCTGCCCATTCGCTTTGTAATATTCCTAAAAAATTGGCCATTTGCCCTAATGCTTCTCTAAAATGATTAGGTGGTCTGCTTTCCACTCTGCCTCGAACACCATTAAAACCTTCATTTAATAAAACACGTAAACTCCAACCCGCACAATAACCCGTTAAGCAATCTAAGTCGTGAATGTGAATATCGCCATTACGATGTGCGTAGCCTTCTTCTTTAGAATAGACTTTGTCTAACCAATAATTCGCAATGATTTTTCCTGCGACATTATTCACTAAACCTGCGTTGGAATACGAAGTATTAGCGTTGGCATTGATGCGCCAATCGGTTTGGTTGGTGTATTCTTCTATGGTTTGGGTACTGTCAACATAAGTGGTGTCATCATTCAAGCCTAATACGTGTTCGCGTTGAAGTTTTCGAGTATGACGAAACAACATGAAAGAACGCATTACTTCATAATGTCCATATTCGTAAAGTGTTTTTTCAATTTTATCTTGAATGTCTTCTACTGCCCAAGTGTCTTGATGAGACAACAATTGGAACACCGTTTCAATAACTTTTAGGTTTAAAGTTTCGCTTACACTGGCAAAAGCTTTTCTAATGGCTTCTTCTATTTTGAAAGGTTCAAAGGGTAAATACGTGCCATTTCGTTTGATTACAAATTTGTCCATATTGCAGAATTTTATTGTGGTATGGAGCAAATTTAGATATTAAAAAGACTTTTTAGTCTTGTTTGAATAAATAGTAATCAACAATTTAATGGTAATTATTGTTAATAAGTTGTTTTGTAAATAATTATTTATAATCCACTCATAATTGTAAACGAATATATTTTGCTATTTAAAAAAAGATGAAGTAAATTGATTCTATAAATGATCAAAAAATAGATAGTTTAGTTATTGGTTGTCTGTTGATTTGGCTCAATAATTAATTTTTGAAAATATTTATTTTTATTAATATGGTTTACGGTTTTCCGTAAAATTTATTGAAACCCTTTATTTACTTTAGCTACCGAAGGTACCCCCGTAAAAATACCTGGTTTGAAAATCAGGTATTTTTACGGGTTGTTTAGCACCTTTTTTTTTCTTATGTTTGGAAGTAAGTTTTTTATGACAATGATTAATCGGAATCCAGAACAAATCTTTCGAGATGAAAAAGATAAGTAGTTGTTTGTTAGCTATAGTGCGATACAAAATAAGATGTAAATTGACTTAGCATATAGAGTAGCAAAAATATTCAGCAGATTAAAAGCCATTTTAATGATTTATAAAAAATAATACGCAACAATAGTTGAGCATATCTACCCCAAAACAGCTAGCTATGTTCAACTAAATAGTATAAAAATGAGCATATAAATAAGTTAGCTGTGATTTTACCGAAACACTGTTCCAAACCTCACAGAAAAACAATTTGAACTTTACAGAAAAACATTATCATTAAAACTGTTTTAATTTTGTCAAATAACTTTAAAATAAAATAAAAATGGCAAAGACAGTAATTATCACAGGTGGAACAACAGGTATTGGCAAAGCAACAGCTCTACATTTTGCAAAAAATGGATACAATGTTGTTATTACAAGTAGAAATGCGAACAAAGAAACGGAAGTTTTGGAAGAATTTAAAAAAGAAGGTGCAGAGGTAACTTTCTTTCCTTTAGATGTAACGCGTGAAGAACAAGTTAAAAACGTAATTGACAAAACGGTTGAAAAATTTGGAAAATTAGATTCTATCGTTAACAATTCAGGAGTTTCTTTAGGAAATGCTTTATTGGCTGATACAGAATCGGACGAACTGAAACAAATGCTGGAAACTAATGTAATGGGTGTTTATTACGGAATGAAACACGCCATTAATGCAATGTTGAAAACAGGTGGCGGAACTATCGTAAACCTTGCTTCCATAGCAGGTTTGAATGGATTAGTAAGCACGGCTCAATACAACGCTTCTAAACACGCCGTTGTTGGTTTAACCAAAGGTGGTGCATTGGATTACGCTACCAAAAATATTCGTATAAATGCAGTTGCACCAGGAGCAATTAAAACCGATATTTTGAAAAATGCAATTGCTTCGGGAACTTATGATGTTTCGGGAATTGAAGCATTGCACCCAATGAAACGTTTAGGTGAACCGGAAGATATTGCAAAAGGAATTTTCTTTTTGGCTTCAGACGAAAATCCTTTTATGACGGGAACTGTATTGAGTATTGACGGTGGCTATAATGCAAAATAAACAAAATAAATAAATCCCTAAATTGGCTGTCTAAAAAGAGACAGCCTTTTCTATTTAAAAAATTAATAAAAATGGATATAATGCAAAACACTATAAATTGGTATAACGGAGAAATATTTGAGGGAAAATTTATCCTCGGATTTGGATTTTTCTTAATCTTAGCGGCTTTACTATTTTACTTTTTAGGGAATACGCCAACCGCAAAAGCATTGCTGATTCCAATGTTGGTTATAGGTATATTTTTTTCTATAACAGGTGCAAATATGATTCGTTCCAACGGAAAACAAAAGCAAGAAATTGCGAAAAAATATGAGCAAAACCCAAAAGAATTTATAAATGCCGAAATTAAACGTGTAGATGATTTTCAATATTTATACCCAATGTCTATCGCTATTAGTTTGGCTTGTTTTCTCATAGCCATTGCCCTGCTTTATCTTACACAAAATGTCCATTTAAAAGCAATCGCCATTTCATTAATATTATTCGGAATGGCTTTTGCCGTAATCGATTATTTTTCAAAAGAAAGAGCGACAATTTATTACGAACAATTAAAATCATAATTCTGAAATAATGATTGAAGATAGAACTCTAATTAATATTTTGTTTTCTTGCACATCGCAAGAGAAAAAAAATTTTGAACCTTTTGTTCAAGACCACGCTTTGGTCTGTGTTCTAAATGGAAAAATGATAATTAACGACGGCATAGAAACCTTTCAGTATAACAAAGGCGATATTGGTTTTGTATCAAAAAATCAATTAGTAAAAACCCAAAAAATCCCTCAAGACAATAAACCCTTTATGAGTATCAGCATTTTTTTACCCAAAGAAACGTTGTATAATTATTCAAAAGAACACCATATTTTACCAAAAGGAAATTATTTAGGAAAACCTAATTTTATATTTCAACCCGACCCATTTTTAAAAGGGTTTTTCGATTCTATGCTTCCTTATTTTGAAAATCAAGAGGCACTCACCAATAATTTAGCGACTATTAAAACTTTTGAGATTATTGAACTTTTGCTTCGGTATACCACAATTCAAAATTTACTTTTCAATTTTGAAGACGATTTTAAAATTGACTTGGAAGCGTATATGAACAAAAATTATATGCACAATATTCCGTTGGCGCAATTTGCAAAACTCACAGGTAGGAGTATTTCAACATTTAAAAGAGATTTCCAAGAAATTTTCAATCAAACCCCTAACAAATGGCTTATCAAAAAGCGATTAGATTTAGCCCACTTTTTAATATCAAAACAAGGCAAAAAGCCCAATGAAATTTATGACGATGTAGGTTTTATAAATTTCTCTCATTTTTCAAGAAGTTTCAAAGCAGAATTTGGAATAAACCCTTCAGAAATAGAAAAAAACCACAGCTAACAGGCGTTTGGCAAGATTGCGAATTTTGTAGTAAATACACGTTTATTTCTCGCAAGAAATTTTATCTTTGATAGAAAATAATCAGTTCCGAAGTTCGCAACCTCGCCAAGCGCCGGAACGTTGTGCGACATTGCAAAACAGAAATACTCTTAACAAATTAAGTAAAAATTATGGCATTAGACTTTTCAGAAATATTAGTAGTAGGTGTGTCTTCAAGAGCCTTATTTAATCTTGAAAAAGAGAATGAAATTTTCAAAAAAGAAAATATTGTAGGCTTTAGAAAATATCAATTAGAACACGAGGATGAATTACTTGAAAAAGGTACAGCTTTTCCATTAATTCAAGCATTATTAAAATTAAATGACTACGTTGACCCGAAAAAACCAATAGTGGAAGTTGTTGTAATGTCAAGGAATAGTCCTGAAACGGGAGTAAGAGTATTAAAAGCTATTAAACACTATAATTTACCTTTGACAAGATGGGCTTTTTCTGGAGGTGAACCTTTATCACCTTTTTTAGATGCTTTTGATGTTGACTTATTTCTTTCTAAAGATGAAAAAGAAGTTCAAAAAGTAATTGATAATTCGAATTGTGCGACAGCTTTAATTTACGATGCTCCTTTGGACTACAATCCTGAAACAGAACGTGTCAAGTTTGCATTTGACGCTGATGCGGTTGTTTTTTCAGAAGAATCCGAACTAATTTATAAAACTCAAGATTTACAAGCGTTCCATAAACACGAAGAGGAAAATGAAGATGTTCCTTTAAACGGTGGTCCTTTTGCTGAATTACTTAAAAAGTTGTCTAAAATTCAAGAAAAACTTCCAATGACTATTGAATTGACTCCATTACGAATTGCAATTGTTACGGCAAGAAATGCTCCAAGTCATATGAGAGTAATCAAAACTTTAAGACATTGGGGTGTATATGTAGACGAAGCATACTTTATGGGAGGTTTGTCAAAAGAGAATGTATTAAAAGCTTTTGGAGCACACATTTTCTTTGATGACCAAGAAATTCATTTAGATGGTTCGAGAAAAGTTGTACCCTGTGGTAAGGTACTATATAAATCGAATTCTCCAATGAAAAAATACGACCAAAGAATTATAACAGAAAAGTTACAAGAAAAGGAAATTGAAGCAAAAGAAGTTAAAGAATCTGAAAATATTTAAAGCAACGATCACACAACAGCGGTTTGGCGATATGCTATAAGCGAAACTACAAATTAATAAAAGACTAACGAATGAGACAATCATTACTTGACCTTATAGAGAAAACAATTGTTTACCAATATGACTTGCCAAATACAACAGCAGGAATATCAAAGACTATTGTTTCAGTTGACAATGACCAATGTTTCAAATCAATAGACAAAAACGACTTCACCGAAATTATTTATAACTCCATATTAGAATATTCATTTAATGAATTTGAAATTGAAAACAAGGACTATGACAAATTACACTACATAGCCTTACAAAAAAGATTAAAATATAATCCAGATTTAGATCTTGACCAAAAAGTAAAATATGGCTTTTTAGGAGAAGTAGTTTTGTTTAGTGTGTTGTATGTTTTATTTAAGTCTCAACCTTTGATTGCGAGAGGATACTTTTATAATCCATTAGAAAATTCAGAAACAAAAGGGTATGATTCTTACCATTTGATTGAAAACAATAATCAAACGGAACTTTGGTTTGGAGAAGTTAAATTTCATAAAAAATATAAAACTGGAATTGATAGTATATTTAAAAATATTGACAAAGCTATTTCGGACGATTATTTGAAAACAAATGTATTTGCAATTTCAAACCAAATTAATAATCTCCATTATAAAGGTTCTAAAATTGAAACAGTCATAAAAGACTGGGAAGAAAACCCATATTTATCTATAATTGACGAGCTTAAGCAACATAACATGAAACTGGTTTATCCAGTAATGTTATTGTACGAAGAAAACGATTTAGGATATGATGATAGCATTAAAAATATTCCAAAATATATTCAAGAAAAATACACAGCGAATACTTTCAGTATAACAGTTGACTATTCTATTTTTTTTATTTTGGTTCCAATGAAAGATGTAAAATTAATTAAACAAGAAGTAATCAAATGGATAGAATTGAAGAAACCACTAATGTCCTAAGACAAATCAATAAATTCAATTCAAAAGAAATATCTGATGATATTCTTATTAAATTCGTATGCGATTATTTCAACGAAATAAAAAATGACACATTAAATCAATCTGACTTAAAATTTCTAAAATACATTTCAAATGTTGCAGGAATACCACATTATTTTGACATCTTGAATAGCCAATTCAATCAAGAAACAGAAATAGAAGAATATAATTTAAACACTTTTTCCTCATTGCTTTACGAAAGTACTTTACACACAGCTGAGAATTCAAAAGTCCATAAATATCAAATGGAAATTATGGATTTGTTTCAAACAGGAAAATTGAATAGATATTTTTTATCAGCAAGTACTTCGTTTGGTAAAACACATATTGTTTTTGAAATCATTAAAAAAATGGACTACAAAAACGTAGTTCTAATTTTTCCAACTATTGCGTTACTTTCTGAAAATCTCGAAAAGTTAATATCCCATGATAACTATGAATATTTTAGAGGAAAATATAAAATTCACACTTTAAGTGAAGTAACCGAATTTGAAGAAAATAATTTATTTATTTACACACCTGAACGGTTTTTATCTTTCAAAGAAAAAAATCCTACTAGTATAACATTTAATTTTGCCTTTGTTGATGAGATTTATAAAATTGACAACGAATATTTGCTTGATGAAGAAGTAAAAGAAAATGAAAGAGATGTTGCATATCGTTTATCTGTGTTTTATGCATTAGAAAATAATGTTGATGTTCTCTTAGCTGGTCCATATATTGATTTTTATGATTCTCAAAAAACAGGATATAATTCTTCATTTGATAAATTTCTTACTCAAAACGAAATTGAATTAAAAAATTACAATCAATATGAAATTGTAAGCAAATCATATGAAGATATTAAGTCTAAAAAGCATATTGATGTTGATAAATATTTAGAATTTGATTTTGAGACCAATAAGAAGAAGGATAAATTAATTGAAATTGTAAAAAAAATAAATGATATAAATGAGAATACAATCATTTATTGTTCGACAAGAAATTACACAGAATCATACGCTACAACACTTTTAGAGTCAGATGTTTTCAACAATCATTCAGACAATGATTATTCAGACTTTATAAAACATATATCTAAAAATTTCAGCAAAGATTGGACAATAATAAATGCATTGCAAAAAGGAATTGGTGTTCATCACGGTTTAATACCAAAGTAAATTCAAAAAGAGATAATCTCATTATTTAATTCAGGTCAATTAAAGGTTTTATTGTCAACAACTACAATTACAGAAGGTGTTAATACCTCTGCAAAAAATTTAATTGTACTTCATAGTAAAAAAGGAGATAAAGAACTTAAGAAATTTGATGCTAAAAATATTGCTGGAAGAGCAGGTCGCTTTTTATATCATTATTCTGGAAGAGTTATCGTTCTTCAAAATGACTTTATGAAAGCAATTGAATCTAAACCCGAAGGAATCAAACACAAAAATTATGATTTACAAGCACCAAAAGACGAAATAGATTTATTTTATTCAAAGGACGAATTTCTTTCACAAACAGACCGAGATAGAAAAACAAATATAAAAGCAGAACAAGAAAAAAGAGGAATTCCTGATGAGATATTCAACTTGTACAAAGTTGTAAGTAGACTTGATAAGATTACGATTTATGATGAAATCAAGCAATTATCAGCTTCCGAAATAGAATCAATTAAAACACTTATTAGAGTTGTCAATTACAAAATGGACATTGATTATGATGGTTTTCAAGTGATCTTGAAAGTAATCCGCCCAATTGTAAGAAATCAAAAACTTATATTCTTAATAGACTATAAAGGTTTAAATGGTGAATATTCTACACTGACTCATCTACTACATTTCTATTTGACAGGCGGTTTTATTGGTTCAATTAAGTATAAGATTTCTCAAAATGTAAAAATTGACAAAGCGATTTCCGACACAGCCGAATTTGTTTATAATACTCTAAAATATCAGGTTGTAAAATACCTTGGAGTCTTTAATGTTATGTATCGCTTCATTCAAGCTCAAGACAATGGTAAAGAGTTTGAAGATGTTGCTGGTATTGACAGGCTTTTGGTCAAACTTGAATATAATGCTTTGACTGAAAACGGAAGAATTGCGAGCGATTATGGAGTACCTTCAAGTGTTTTAGAATATTACGAAAACGAAGAAAAATCAAAAGACATTAAAGCTAATTTTGACAATTACGAAATGAAAATATTTGACAGAATAGAAACAATTATAAACGGAACAGATAAAAGCACAAGCGCCTAACAGCAGTTTGCCAAAATGGCGGGTCCAGTGCTAAATTGAACATTTGTACTTCTAAATCCGTCATTTCGCCATGCTGCAAAACGTTAGGTGCAATGCAAAACATAAAAGTGATTCACAATGTGTCAAGAAAAAAAATGGCTAGAAATATGTAACGATACTTTGGTGAGAATGGAGGATCATGTGGAGTCTTTCATTACACCGATTTGGAAATATAGAGATGAAGATGAAAACGACATTAAACTACATGGATCGGGATCATACTTCGAAAATTCTCAGGGACAATTTATTATTACGAATGAACATGTAGCAAAATACAACCAAGACTATCGACTTACTCATTCATTCAAGGGTAGCAATGATATCTTGAATATACGCAAACCATTCATTAGCGATCTTTTGCCAATTGATGTAGCTATTTGTAAAATTGAAAAGGTGGCATGGTCAGAACATAAATGTGAAGGAGAAGCAATTCCAATAAAAAGATTTGCAAACAAGCATTCTCCTGTTGAGGGTGAATTGCTTTTCTTTGCTGGCTTTAGTGGAAAAAGATCAAAAATAGTATTTGACAATTGTTTCAGTCGTGGAACACCATTTTTGACGCAGGAATGTACATTTCCTGAAAACATAGAACACGCAGATCCAATATACCATATATCAATTCCTTATCCTCCTGAATTAGTAGAAACTAGAGAACCTTCTGTACCACTTCCTGATCCACATGGGTTCAGTGGATCCTTGCTATGGAACACTAAACGCATTGAATGCCAAAGAAAAGAAATTGAATGGGATCCATCGATGGCTGAAGTTACAGCAATTATCTGGGGATGGCCATCTTCAAGTGTTTGCATTCTAGCAACAAGAATCGAACATATCAACTTGGAAGAAATGACATGTGAATATCAAAATTTGTAAACTAAGCACTGCACCTAACAGCCGTTTGCTTCAATTGCTACTTCCAGATTTTCCTACAGAAAATCAGCTGCTGAATGAACTGTTTTGATATATTTTTAATTTGCAGAACAAATCATAGAAAACGTAGAAATAGGTTTGGAGAGTTTCAGAGCGATAATTCCGACTTTGAAAGGTTAATGACCTATGAGTTATAAAGAAAAACTAGTGTCTTCATAGGTGATATACTAGTTTTTTTTGTTTTTCATATAGATCATTTTAGTCAAAACTTTACATAGGTTATAGATGTGCAATTATCTATATTATTCCGAATTAATATGTTTTAAAACGTATTAATTTTAGTAGGTGGTTTTTAAACTTAATCATGATCTATGTTATCTATTTTAACCTATAATATATCTATGAAATTCTATCTTCAGACCTATTTTTTTAACTATTTCGTTGACCTATACTTATTTACTCTTCGATAAATTAATTATCTATTTTCATTCACTTTCGAATCTACTTTTTTAATTATTCTTTTGATCTATTTTTGACCTATAGTATATCTATAAAATCACATTTTTAGACCTATATCTTTCAACTATTTTTTTGACCTATATTTATCTACTCTTCGATAGATTATTTATCTATTTTACATTTATTTTCGAACTTAATTTTTCAATTATTTCTTTGATTTATTTTTGACCTATTCCTATCTACTTTTCGATAGAATAATTATCTATATTTCATTCACTTTCGAATCTACTTTTTCAATTATTCTTTTAATCTATTCTTATCTACTTTTCCATAGATTCATTATCTATTATACATTTATTTTCTAATCTATATTTTCAATTATTTCTCTACGACCTATTCTTATCTATTTTTCGATAGATACTTTATCTATTTGTTAACCTATTTTGCATAGATTTCCCGACCTATTTACTAATCTATAATTTCATCTGTTTATATCTATTTGTGACCTATAGCTTACCTATAAAGATTTGGTTTCTATTGTTTTTCAGATTATTATATAAAAGTTTGTTTTATTACAAACTTTTATATAAATTCGTAGGGTCTTAAAAAATATTACTATGATTAACGTTGCAGATTACTTTTTCGTTTTAGAGAAAGCTCCTGATTTATTTGATAAAGTTCAGGAAAAGGTGTTTTTAAAAACAGAGATCGACATAGTTTATTCAGATATAAAAAATTGGGAAAGATCTAATTTGCTTTCAGAATACAACGAAGCAGAAAAAGGAAACTGGAATAAAATTAGTTATTCTGAATATGTTTGGATAAAAATTGTAGAACAGTTAAAAGATTTTGGATGTAACAACGAAGATATAATAGTATTAAAAAAAGTACTTGTAAATAAATTCAAAGTAAATGATTACATCGCACTATTTGATGAGATAAAGAAAATTATAGGAAATACAGAGTTTGAAATGTATTCTCAACTATATAAAGAGTTAAATGAATTAGATCCTCATAAAGAGTTTAATTTTAATCTTTTAGATATTTTTATTGTAAATATAATCTATACAGGTGAGCAACTTTCTTTATTTATAAGAAAAGATGAATCGCAATATTTTCTTCCTTTTTCTGATACAATGTTAAAAGAATATAGTAACTCTAATGTTAGAAGTTTAGTTGATGATTTTCTGAATTTTCCGTTCTATAATATTCCAATAAGTAATTATGTTTCTAAATTTTTAAGTAATAGAAAAGATATAAAAAATAATTTATTTACAATGATACTTACGGAACAAGAAAGTAAGTTATTAAAAATTATAAGAAAGAATTTTGAAAAAATTAAACAATTAAAAGTAAAATACAAGACAGGAAATATTGAATTAATTGAAGTTACTACAATAAAAAAAGTAGCTTTAGAAAGCAAAATAATCAATCACATTAAAAAGGCGGATTATAAAAAGATAACTATAGATATTGCTAACGGAAATATAGTAAACTTTGAAGATACCGAAAAAATAAAATTATGATACTGAATAACTCAGATCTATAAATAAATAGTAAGCTTATCGTAGAAAGCGAAAGTGATGCACATGTGTAATAAACATGGTTTCATTTAAAGAATGTAAAAAAATATTAAACAAAAAAGGAGTTAAATATTCAGACGAGAATATTAGAGAAATTAAAGAGTTATTAGAGTTTTATGCAAAATTAACTGTTGAAGAATTTTATAAAAAAAATGATTATGAAAAGAGCAGTCATAATGTGTCGTGTAAGTAGTGATGAACAAGCTAAAGGATATAGTTTAGATATTCAATATGAACAATTGGTGAATTATTGTAAACGCAATAATATAGAAATTGTAAAAGAATATAGAGAAGACCATTCAGCTAAAAATTTTAATAGACCAGAATATCAAAAATTTCTCAGTTTTTTAAAAAAGAATAAGAACAGTATTGATTTATTGTTGATTACATCTTGGGATAGATTTTCCAGAAATTTAACAGACTCATTAATTATGATGAGAACTTTAGAAAAGTATGGGGTTGAGGTTCAGGCAATCGAACAACCAATTGACATGAGTATTCCTGAAAATAAGGCAATGTTAGCTATTTTTTTGGCCATTCCAGAGATTGATAATGATAGAAGGTCAATTAAAATTAGAGGGGGAATTAGAGCTGCTTTAAAATCTGGAAGATGGTCAAGGATGGCTCCAATTGGATACAAAAATTCAAGAGATGAAAAGAATAAACCAATTGTAATTCTTAGTCACAATGCAACTTTAATTCACAATGCATTTAAAGATTTTAGTGAAGGAAAATTACAAAGTGATATAATTAAAGATTTAAGAAAAAAAGGAGTAATTATTAGTAGAAGTAATTTTTCAAAATTACTAAGAAATCCATTTTACATGGGTAAAATAATTGTTCCAAAATTTGAAAATGAACCTACACAAATTATTGAAGGTATTCATGACGCAATTATTTCTGAAAATTTATACTACAATGTACAAGAAGTTTTAAGCGGTAAAAAATCAAATAAAAAAATAGGATATTCATTTCAAAGAGAAGAATTTCCTTTAAGAGGAATATTGTTTTGTTCAAGCTGTGAAAGTAAGCTAACAGCAAGTAAATCAAAAAGTGCTACCGGCAGAAGATATTCTTACTATCATTGTAATAATTGTCACAAAGAGCGTTTTTCAGCTGAAATTGTCAATTCAAACGTTGAATCAATACTTTCTGAATTTAAATTCACTCAAGAATCAAAAATTTTGTATGAATTAATGATAAAAAATATGCTTCAATCAAAATCAGAAGAAAGTAGTTTATCAAAAGAAAAATTATCAATTCAATTAAATGAGCAAAATAATCGCATTCAGAAATTACAAGATTTGTATGTTGATGGAAATATTGATAAAGAAAATTATATGCAAACCATGCAACGCTATGAAAATGTAAAAAGAGATTTAGTTGATAAAATAGATTCAATTCAAGTGACTAGTTTTGAGTATAATAATTGGTTGAAATCAGGAATACATTTTTTGAATAATCTTGAGAGTTTTTATATGAATGGAGGAGTTAAAGAGAAACAAGCTATACTAAGTTCGATATTTCCAGAAAAAATTTATTTTTTTAAAAACAAATGTCGAACTCAAAGAATAAACGATATACTTAGATGTATGTTGTTGATTAATAGCGAATTGGGAAATAAAAAAAGTGGACAAAACTTCCAAAATTTGGAGTTGTCCACTTTAGTGGAGTCGGAGAGAATCGAACTCTCGTCCAAACAAGCAATCAAAAAGGTTTCTACACGCTTAGTTTCTTCTTAAATTTTCGACCAAAAGCAAGGCTAGAAACCGCCACTTTTAGCTTAGCTTTATCAGTGTCAGAACGGATTTAAAGCATTACCATTCCTAGGTTTACTTTTACGGTTCTCCTAAACCAACCGCCATAAACCAAGGCTTTTGAGGAGAATCCAGCTTTCCTACCTAGTAGGAACATGGCAAATCTTACTATAATTCAGATTAAGCAGCTAAAGCGTAATTATTTTCGCCGTTTATAGGTTTGTACATTTGGATTTACGAGCTAAATATACAACGCTCGACGTGCTTACTAATCAATTCCACTCGCTGTCAAAACCAGTCGACCCCAATGTGAAAAAAATAGCTTTTTGAATTGTATATTCATCAAAAAGTGAGCCAAAAGTACTATCAATTTTTCAATAAAAAAAACTGTTGTGCAAACAAAGGTAAAAAGTTATATTTGTAACATTAATCAAATGTTTGGTTACAAAATATTTTTAGAATGAAGTTTGGTATTATAAAAGAAAGAAAAAATCCCCCTGATAGAAGAGTTGTTTTTACTCCAGAAGAATTGGTTCGATTACAATCGGAACATCCTGAGGCAGTTGTAAAAGTTGAAAGTTCAGATATACGCATTTTTTCGGATGAACAATACCAAAATTTAGGCATTAAAGTTGACACAGATGTAACCGATTGTGATGTTTTATTTGGTGTGAAAGAAGTGCCAGTTGATGCTTTAATTCCGAATAAAAAATACTTTTTCTTTTCGCATACGATAAAAAAACAATCTTACAATCGAAAACTACTTCAAGCAATACTTGAAAAAAATATCGAATTGTATGATCATGAAACAATTGTTGATGCAAATAACAGAAGACTAATTGGTTTTGGAAGATATGCTGGAATTGTTGGTGCATACAATGGTTTTAGAGCTTTCGGAATTAAATATGACTTATTTACTTTGGCTAAAGCCGAAACGCTAAGTGGCAAAGATGAGTTGATTACCCGTTTAAAAAGACAAACCCTTCCAAATATAAAAATTGTGCTTACCGGACACGGAAAAGTAGGAATGGGAGCTAAAGAAATTTTGGATGGTATGAAAATCAAACAGGTAGCAGTGGCTGATTTTTTAACAAAAAAATATTCTGAACCTGTTTATGTCCAAATTGATGTTTTGGATTACAACAAAAGAATAGACGGACAAGTTTTAAATAACGAAGATTTTTATAAAAATCCACAAGATTATACTTCCGATTTTGGACGTTTTTCTAAAGTGGCAGATATTTTTATGGCGGGGCATTTTCATGGAAATGGTGCGCCCGACATTTTAACACGTGAAATGTTGCAAGCACCAGATAATAAAATTCAAGTAGTGGCTGATATTTCTTGCGATGTAGATGGTCCAGTGGCTTGTACATTAAAGGCTTCAACTATTGCAGAACCATTTTTTGGATATTTACCAAGTGAACACAAAGAAGTTTCATACACGCATCCTGCTTCAATAATGGTAATGTCTGTTGATAATTTGCCTTGTGAATTACCAAAAGATGCGAGTGAAGGTTTTGGTGAAATGTTTATGAAACATGTAATTCCAGCTTTTTTTAACGGTGACAAAGACGGTATTTTAGAAAGAGCCAAAATGACCGAAAACGGAAAGTTGACACAACGTTTTGCCTATTTGCAAGACTATGTTGACGGTAAATAAAAAAAGCAATGTAATACATCCCGATTTGTTCGGGATTTTTTATTTTTAGCAATCATCATTTAATGAATCGCAAACGTTTTCGTTAATAAAATTTCTCAATAGTTATAATTGAAAACATAATTGCATGTATATTTAGCAATTAATTCTATCTATAATTACCGAATTGCTATTTTGTAGTTCTAAAGGATTTCATTTAAATTAGCACAAAACTAAAAACTATGAGTACAAACCAAACTAAAACAAATTATCCAGCATTGTATACATTAATTACAGTGTTTTTCTTTTGGGGATTTATCGCCGCAGGGAATAGTATTTTTATTCCATTTTGTAAGAGTTATTTTTCATTAGATCAATTTCAATCACAGTTGGTTGATTTTGCTTTTTATACCGCTTATTATGTTGGTGCATTATTGTTATTTGCTTTTGGTGATTTATCAGGCAAAGATATTGTAGGTAAATGGGGGTATAAAAAAAGTATTGTTTATGGATTATTATTTTCGGCTTTAGGTGCTGGGGCTATGATTATTGCTGTTGAAGCAAGTGTTTATGCCGGAATGTTAGTTGGATTGTTTATTGTAGCTTTAGGTTTTTCATTGCAACAAACCGCTGCCAATCCGTTTGCAATTTTATTGGGTGATCCAAAAACAGGAGCAAGTCGTGTAAATCTTGGAGGAGGAATCAACTCGTTTGGGACAACCATTGGACCAATTGTAGTGGCATTGGCTTTATTTGGTACTGCAAAATCAATTTCAGATGACCAAATTAAAGCATTAGAATTAAGTAAGGTTGTATTATTATATATTGGTGTTGGATTATTATTCGTTGCAGCTGCGGCTTTATTTTATTTTTCTAAAAAAGTACCAAGCGGAATTGCAAATGAACCTATGGAAAAAGCGAATAAAGCATTGAGAACTTTGGTAATCATGACAGTTTTATTAGGCGTAATGTTTACACCAGTATTTCAAAGTTATAAAAGTGCTGAAGCTAAAAAAATTGAAACGTTAGAATATGATTTGAATTATGCTAAATCCAAAAATGCCATCCAAAAAACAAAAGATTTTACGGGTGATGAATTAGCCATTTATAAAGAAACATTAGATAATAAAAACAGTCAATTAGTAGTTCTAAAGAAGGCAATTGAAAGAGAGAGAATGCTTTGGCTTTCTGGGGCTTTATTGGTTGTTGTAGGTGGTTTGATGTTTTCTTATGCTTCAGCAAAAAAGAAATCTGAAGGATGGGGAGCTATGCAGTATCCACAGTTGGTTTTAGGAATGTTGGCTATTTTTACCTATGTTGGGGTTGAGGTAGCAATTGGAAGTAATTTAGGAGAATTATTAAAATTAGAAGAATTTGGTAGCTTACAATCATCTGATATTGCGCCCTATATTTCTATGTATTGGGGAAGTTTGATGATTGGACGTTGGGCAGGAGCTATTAGCGTTTTCAATTTGCAAGGCACAAAAAAGACCATAGCATTAATTGTGGTTCCATTAATTGCTTTTGGAATTATTTTAGGTGTAAATATCCTTTCAGGAAAAGACATGAAACCTTTGTATTACTATATTTTCTGTGTTTTGATTCAAATTGGCGCTTTCTTCTTAAGTAAAGATAAACCCGCTAGAACGTTAACTATATTCGGAACATTTGGAGTTATTGCCATGTTAATTGGTTTGTTTAGCACTGGAACAGTTGCCATTTATGCCTTTTTAGCAGGTGGTTTGGCTTGTAGTATTATGTGGCCATCCATTTTTAGTTTGTCTATAATTGGATTAGGAAAGTATACTTCTCAAGGTTCTGCGTTTTTAGTGATGATGATTTTAGGTGGAGGAATTATTCCTCCAATTCAAGGAAAATTATCTGATATTATCGGAATTCATCAATCATATATAATTGCAGTTGTTTGTTTTGCTTATTTAACGCTTTTCGCAATTTTAGTAAAAGGCTTGTTGAAAAAACAAAACATTGATGTAGATGCAATTGAAGTGGAAGGAAGTCATTAATTAGTGTTCAGTAATCAGTGTTTAGTATACAGTGGTTAACTTTAAATATAAAACTCCGATTGAAAATAAATTTCTTTCGGAGTTTTGATTTTTAATCAAATGATTGGCTTTTTAGCCCTGATTGAAGGAAATGCCGTGCATGACGAAAAGCAGGAAAATGAATTTCAAAAACGCCTAAGCCATTCGCTTCAAAAAACTATTTATTCCACTCAATCTTTCTCGAGAAATACATCACAGCTGCCAATATCAAGAACAATCCAATACTTCCTACTAACAATGCATAATCTTCTAATTGAATGATAACGAAGATAAATGTGTATAAAACAGTTAACGAAACACCAATAAATAGCGGAAACTTTTTGTCTTTTAAAATGGAAATAGAATACAATGAAATCAACGCTATTACTGAACTTGCAGCAACAATATAAGCAAACGAAAAGCTACTGTGTTCAGTAATGGAAATCAATAAGGTGTAAAACATGATTAGTGCAATGCCTATCATCGAATATTGAAAAATATGAATGTTGATTTTACTAATCGATTGAATTAAAAAGAAGATTAAAAAGGTCAATCCAATAACTAGAAAGCCATATTTTGAAGCGCGTTCGTTTTGTTGGTATTCATCTACTGGAGTAATAAAATCAACAGCAAATGCATATTTTCCTAATTCGGGTAAAATATCGAAATACTGTTGTGCAAACGGACGATTAAAGTGCAGTATTTTCCAATTTGCAGCAAAACCTTTGTCTGTAATTTCTCTTGAAATAGGAGAGAAGTTACCGTTGAAGTTCGGCGAATTCCAATTAGAAGTTATTTTGGCATCAGTTGTTTTTCCAATAGGAACCATTTTAATTTGTTTGCTTCCGTTGAACGAAATATCAAAATTGAATTGGGTGTTGTTTTGAAGCGATTTATAATCAAAATAGTTGGTTTCCAGGCTCTCAATACTATCATTTGTTGCATTGGCAACCGATTCAAAAGCTAAATCTTGATTGCCTATTTTCATTTTTACTTCGTCTTTTAAACTTTTTAAATTGGTAGTTCGAATCATGATTTTGGCTCGATTCCAATAAATATTTTCAGCTGGAATTCCTTTAGAAGCAAAATTTGGTTGGCTATATTTTCCGTCAAATTGCATTTTTGTGGTAAACACATTTGATTTATAAATGCTTCGTTCCAAAGGTTTTACCATTGTAACCTCTGATTTATTATTTAAATTTTCTGGAAAAAAGTAGGCGTAATTATTTATTCCAGTCATTGGATCTTTGTACGGAATTTTTAAAATTGGACCATAAAAATAAACCGAACTTCCCCATTTTGATGTGGTTTCTGAAATGACTTCTTTTTGTCGCACACTTCGCTCAACTATTAATTCTTGCACTAAGGCTAGCGGAATTAATAACACTAAAGTTAAAATTCCCACCATAATCATTTTGGCGGTTGTGGTTTGAAAAAAAGATACTTTTGGCTCTTGTTGCATTTGTGTTTCCATGATTTTTAATTTAAAAAGGTGAATTTGATGTGATTGAATAGATAATAATTGAAAAGTAAGTAAGTGAAATTGGAATATTTGTTACTACAATTGCAGTTTGAATGGCAATACTTTTTCTTTGAGAAGGTTCTGTAATAAAATTTATAAACAGATTGATTACAACTATTATATTTACAAATAGAGCAGCCAAGACATACAATATTCCTACAAATAGTATATTATCCCATTTTGGAAATATGAAATAGCTTATAAATAAGATAGTACCAAATAAAAATGAAAGTATTGCTATTTGAATGGGGAAAGGAAGTTTTAAAATTTTATTTTCCATTGGCTAATGGTTTTAATTTATTAATGATATTTATTGTGAATTATTTGGATGGAATAGGCTGATGAGCAATGTCATAATAATTGAAAATAATGTATTCATATTATCGAATATTAAAGGTTTGTTGAATAGTTGAAAGAGGTACAGAAAGCATTTTAAAGAAGTCTAAGTCATAAAATTGATGTGCTTCTCTTCCTCTTTTAAAATTTTTGTAAAAGCTTTGATATTCAAAAGGGTAGAAGAGTATTCCAGTGCCAATTACAATAAATACAAACGGGCTTTTTTTTCCATTTCCTAATAAATAAAACTGCATGTCAATTTCATCTTTGACTGAAATTCCTGTGTTTGTTATAACATGATACACATCGTGTTCTTCTAAACTTGCTTGAATATTGAAATTGTATTTTAACAAAAAACAACCATAATGAAATCCCAAACTGTCTTGGGGAAGTTTTAGAAAATCTTGTATGGTAATATCCCAAGCTTTAGTTTGTTTAAATAAAAATTGATAAGGTACTTTGATGATTCGGTATAAGGTTTCAATTATGATTTCTTTCATTTTTATTAAATTTAAAAGTACTTTGAAATTCAAAGTATATAGATAAAAAAATAGATTTAACTTTTCTTAATTAATTTTTCAAGCGCTTCAATATGTGAAGTAAAGGCAATTCTCCCTTCTTTTGTTGCACTATATTTTGTATTTGGTTTTTTTCCAATGAACTGTTTTTCAATTTGAATATAATTTTCTAATTCTAATGCTTTTGTGTGTGAAGCTAAGTTACCATCAGTTACGCCTAACAGCTCCTTTAACATATTAAAATCGGCACTTTCATTCACCATCAATACCGACATAATCCCCAAACGAATTCGGTGATCAAAGGCTTTGTTGATATTTTGGATGATGTTTAGCATGAGTTTGTTTAAAGGTTTAAAGTTTGAGGTTTAAAAGGTTAAAAGTTTTGTTACGATGTAAAAAAATAAAACAATGATAATTGAGTAAACTAAACAAAAAGGATAGCCAAAAATATAAAATTGGTTTGTTCCATTGTCTTGAATTATTTCCTCTTCTAATTGTTCGTATTCATATTTGTATTCATTTCCGTCAATTTTACCATTATTATTTAACTCAATTTTTCTTAATTCTTGTCTATCAATAAAATCAAAATATTGTAACGACAAAATGGATATTAGATAAAAACTGATTGATGATGTTGCAATTATTTTAAAATAGCTTATTTTTTTCTTTCTTAACCAAAAAATGCACAAAAGGAAGAGTAAACTAAAACCAATTAAAAAATGCATATTACTTTCTCTCGTATTTAAAATACATTAAACTTCCGTATAAAATGTGGCAACCGCCAAAACCTAATGCCCAAAATAATAATCCATAACCTAAAAACCAAGTTGATAATAATCCCAAGGCAATCATCGTAATTCCTAAATAACGAACGTCTCCCAAAGTATATTTGCTAGCATTTACACAAGCTAATCCGTAAAAAATTAAAGTCAAAGGAGCAACAAGTCCAAATATGTTTTTTTCGATTAAAAAGATAATGAAAAATCCACCTGTCGCTAGTGGAATCATGAAATTGATAACCAATCTTTTAGATGCGGTATTCCAAACATTTTCATGACTTTTTCTAGCTTTGCTGATGCTTAGCACAATTCCAGTTGTAATAGATAATACTAAAACAGAAGTTGCAATAACAAGTAATCGAATTACAGCCGCTTCAGAAATGATTAAATCACGATAAGCGCCCAGTGTAGAGGTGTCAAAATAAATGGTTTTATAAGCAAACCAAGCGCCAACTAAAGCATAAACGCCTGCCAAAATTCCCGATAAACCACTCAAGGAAATAAAACGCGATGATTTGTTCATCAAATTTTTGATTTCTGTGATGTCGTTAAGATATTTCTCGTTTTCCATTTTAAAGTACTTTGAATTACAAAGTAAATAATAAATTATTTGCTGACCAAATGTTTTTAGATTATTTTTGAAAAAAAAATTGAAATGAAGTTTTTAGGCTATTTTTTAAAAGGAGTTAGTATATTTATTTTAATAGGTTTAGTATTTAGTACTATTTCTGCCATAAAAAGGATTGGCAACCATACAGATGAAGATGCTGCGTTTATATCAGGTTATATTTTTGGTATTGTTTTAGGAGTTTTAGGAATGGGTTGGGCGACATTTAGTTTATTTAAGTACGGTAATAAGCTAATAGCAAAAGCTAATCTTAAGCGTGAAATTTCAACTATCGGTAAAGAATAATGAAACCCACTGAAGCTTACATACTTCGTCAGCCAGCACAATATCAAGTTATGATGTTGCATGTTTTATCAGTGGTTGAGCAAGAGCTTTCAGTATCTGAATTACTTTTTAAATGGGGAATTCCATATGTGTATTATAAGAAAAAACCATTTTGTTATTTGGCACCAAATCGAAAAAAAGGGTTTTTAGATGTTGGGTTTGCTAAGGGATTTCAGTTGAAAAGAAATCAAGATGCCTTAGTTGACGAAAATAGGAATACGGTTAAATCTTTACGCTATTTTTCGATTGAAACAATTGATAATACTGTTTTAATCGATGTTATTTCAGAATCAAAATTACTTTATAAATAAAAAGTCACGAATTCTTTTAGAACGCGTGACTTTTTATAATATTTTATAAAAAACTATATTCTAAATATTCCTCCAATTGCAATAACGCGTTGGAAAAACCAAAAATTTTGTTCCGCAGAATCTGCTGAACTTTTTGTAGTTCTAATATTATTCATGTCGATGTAGCCCCCTTTTAATTCCGTTTGAATAAAGAAATGTTTGAAAAAAGTAAAATTCAAACCTACTTTTGCAGACAATCCATAACCAGCCACATTAAATTCGTCGTATCTGTCTTTTCCTAAAAGTGTGGTGTTTGTTTTTGGATATAACAGTCCAGCGCCCAATCCTTCTGTAATGTTAATTTGGAATTTATCAGTATTGGGTAATTTAAACAAAGAAGAAATATCATCCACACGAGAAATTTCAGTGTTTACATAATTCAGTCCGTCGGTGTGTTCAAAAGTAAGAAAATCTTCATCTAAAGTCAACTGACCATCGATTGGATTCTCATTATAGTTTCCAGGATTTGGGTAATAACCTGTATAATTTACTCTTCGGTCATTATACATAACATATTTCATATGATCAACCCCAATTGAAATATTGTAATGATCATTTATAAAATAGCCTATTCTAAAATTTGTCTGAGGAATAGTCATACGAGCCGGATTGACATAATCGCAATGCCATCCTTTTGGTTTGTCATGTGCAGAAACATTGTGAATTGTGAAATCATAATCTGCTCCCTTAAAACGAATGTCAGATTTTGAATATGATTCACGATTTCCGCCCCAATAAATATAAAATTTACCTTTGTTTTTACTCGTGTATTTTTCAGGATTTTCAACTGTTTCTTGTGAAAAGGTGTACTGTGAAAAAACACAAAAAGTTAGTACAGCCATTAAAAATGGTTGCTTCATTTGAAGTTATAAAAAAAAATTAAAATTGATTTACGGTTTTACGAATCGCTACTAATTTGGTCATTAAACCTTCGAAATAATCCAAATGTAGCATGTTTGCACCATCACTTTTTGCATTGGATGGGTCAAAATGTGTTTCGATGAAAATTCCGTCTACACCTACAGCAATTCCAGCTTTGGCAATTGTTTCTATCATATCTGGTCGACCACCAGTAACTCCTGTCATTTGATTGGGTTGTTGAAGTGAATGGGTCACATCCAGTACAGTGGTTGCAAAATTTTGCATGGTAGGAATTCCTCTGAAATCAACAATCATATCTTGATAACCAAACATTGTTCCTCTATCAGTTACCATAATATTCTCGTTTTGGCAATCTAATACTTTTTGAACAGCGTGTTTCATGCTTTCAGGGCTCATAAATTGTCCTTTTTTCAAATTCACCGTTTTTCCTGTTTTTGCAGCAGCTACTACTAAATCTGTTTGACGAACTAAAAAAGCTGGAATTTGTAATACATCTACATATTCAGCGGCCATGGCAGCGTCTTCGTTTGTGTGTATGTCTGTAACGGTTGGTACGCCAAATTCTTTAGAAACTTTTTGTAAAATTTTCAACGCTTTTTCGTCTCCAATTCCAGAAAAACTATCAATTCTTGAACGATTAGCTTTTTTAAAAGATCCTTTAAAAACGTAAGGAATTTGTAATTTATCAGTAACAGAAACTAATTTTTCAGCAATTCGCATAGCCATTTCTTCACCTTCAATAGCACAAGGTCCAGCTAATAAGAAAAAGTTGCCACTCTCAGTATGTTTTATTTGAGGTATGTTTTGTAAATTCATTTGTGTTGATTTTGAAGTTGCAAAGATAAAAATAAAAACCTTCTAAACAGCAGTTTAAAAGGTTACTTATGTTACACTTTATTTATTTTTTATTATTTATCACGTGTTGGGAATTTTTTTAATGATAATCCTTTCGGACAAAGTATTTTTCCTTTTTCAAAAGTATTAAAATACATCGTTAGTTTTTTTGTTGTTCCTTCTAAAGTTACCTCATAAATCCCAATAGTTCCAGCGCCCATGGTATTGTTTTTGGTAGGAAATGGGCAACAAGTGTCAACTTTTTTGAAACTGATTTTCTCACCATTTGGACCTTCCAAGGCATTGAAATAATAAGTTATATTTATGGTTTCTTGCTTGTCATGAATAAATCCAATATTTACTGGATAATCAGGATCAAATCCATATTTACTGTCTTGTGCATATTCTGTTAAAATGTATCTGCCATCAGTAAATGAAGGTCTTTTAGCAGTATTGTCTACGTTTTTTAAGGTAGATTCTGTGCTCACACAACCGGTTAATAATAGGGCGGTAATTATTGAAAAAAAATACTTCATTTTATTTTAATTTACTAGTTGAATCAGGTGTTTTTGTTTTTAAAATGTATGCAACAATCGCGCCAATAACTACTCCAAAAGATAATCCGCCCGAAATACTTTGCCAAATATATGCTGTTAAATTAAAATAACTTTTCGCTTCTTCTAATGTTAATCTTTTGCTTTCTACTGAGAGCGCAATCAGTTTGTCAAAATAGTTTGGGGTAATGAATTCATGAGTAATAAATTGTGTAATCGGGCTAAAAATTACAACAACAAATGAAATGACAACACCCGAAATAAATCCCTGTCTCCAATTCATATCTCCCATATAAAAGTTTTCCTTTTTATCTTTCAAAGCCAAATAATACAATATAAAATTTGGAAAAATGATAAGCATCGTAAAAAACATTTGCCATTTTATTTTTTCATCATGAAATCCCAATTGTTTTTCTAATGTCATCCAAGCCAAAAAGATAATTAACATGATAACAGCCCATTTGATTTCTATTTTAAACTTTTTCATTTTTTTAATAGTATTTTGTTGCTTCAAAATTAGCCAAATTTGTAACATTTGTTACCAAAACCAATCTTAATTTCTATTTTTGTACAAAATTGCAAAAAAAATATGGAATATATCTATGGAACGTGGCATTGGGCAGTTTCTGGTTTTTTAATCGGAGTTACAATGCTTATTTTAACTTATTTTGGAAAAACATTTGGCATGTCGTCTAATTTGCGAACCTTGTGTTCTATGGCAGGAGCTGGAAAATTTACCGATTTTTTTAAATTAGATTGGCGCGAACAAAAATGGAGTTTAGCTGTTGTTTTAGGAGCAATTGTTGGTGGATTTATAGCGTATCATTTTTTGTCAAATGGAACAGGGGTTTCTTTAAATCCTGATACAATTACTCAATTACAAGCAATCGGAATTGAAGCACCTAACGGAAAGTTATTGCCAGATGCAATTTTTAGCATTGAAACATTACAAACACCAAAAGGATTCGCGATTTTATTGATGGGAGGATTATTAATTGGTTTTGGAACACGTTATGCTGGCGGTTGTACATCAGGTCATGCTATTTCTGGATTAAGTAATTTGCAATTGCCTTCTTTGGTAGCGGTCATTGGATTTTTTATTGGAGGTTTGTTGATGGCGCATTTGATTTTGCCTTTAATTTTTAAAACAACATAAATTTATGAAGCTAGCACGTTTTTTTCTAACAGGAGTTTTATTCGGAATTGTTTTAACTAAGGCAGAAGCTGTTTCTTGGTATCGAATTTATGAAATGTTTCATTTTCAATCGTTTCATATGTTCGGAATTATAGGCACAGCTCTTTTTACAGGAATTGTTGGATTACAATTCATAAAAAAGAAAAAATTAAAAGATTTTAATGGACTTCCAATCAAGATTATTGAAAAAGAAAGAGGTTTTTGGAGGTATGTAATTGGCGGAACAATTTTTGGATTAGGATGGGCATTGGTTGGTAGTTGCCCTGGACCAATTTTTATTTTATTGGGAACAGGTACTTATGCAATTGCTGTAGTTTTAATCGGTGCATTACTAGGAACTTATATCTATGGTTTGTTAAAAGATAGATTGCCTCATTAAAATTAAGTTAAAGTAATAAAAGAGATATTATATTGGTTGTAGATTTTGTAAATTTGTTATAGATAAATGAATAATTATGAAAACTACCTTATATATTCAAAATTTAAAATGTGGCGGTTGTGCCAATACAATTACTAAAAATATTTCTCTGATAGATGCAGTAAAAGAGGTAAATGTAAATGTTGAAGAGAGTTCAGTTTCTTTCGATTATCCAACAGAAGAAAAACTTAGAGCAGTAAAAGAAAAATTAAAAACATTAGGTTATCCAGAAGATGGAGCGCTTAATAGTTTAGGTTCAAAAGCCAAATCTTATGTGAGTTGTGCGATTGGAAAAATGAGTTAATCAAAAAAACCTTCAAAATATTTATGTTTTGAAGGTTTTTGAATTTTGTAAATTGATTATTTTATCCGTTAATTGCCTCAACTTTGATGTCGTTGTCTTTTAGCATGTCTTTTAACATGTTTTCAATGCCATTTTTTAATGTAAAAGTAGAAGAAGGACATCCACTGCAAGCGCCTTGTAAAACTACTTTAACACGTTTTTCAGAAGCGTCAAATGATTCAAACATAATGTTTCCACCATCGCTTTGAACAGCTGGCTTTACATATTCTTCAATAATATTAATAATTTGTTGTGAAGTAACGTCTAAAGTGTCAAAATAAGCTTCTTGTTGTTTTTGGTGAATCTCGGTTTTTACAATCGCTGTTTCATCAATAA
The DNA here is from genome assembly GCF_025947285.1 of Flavobacterium sp. N2820. Taxonomy (NCBI): domain Bacteria; kingdom Pseudomonadati; phylum Bacteroidota; class Flavobacteriia; order Flavobacteriales; family Flavobacteriaceae; genus Flavobacterium; species Flavobacterium sp. N2820. The sequence continues at coordinate 77,986 of NZ_CP110008.1, forward strand.
CAACTTTGCCATTCTCAATATATTCTTTTATAAATGTTCTTAGTTCTAACGTAATTTCATCCCACTCTGTTATAGCAAATTTTGTAATAGAAATATAATTTTCATCAATAAAAACTTCCTTAACGAATGGAAATTTGAATAATTCTTTTGCAAGTGGCGAAGCTAAAGTTTCATCAATGTTTTTGCATTCCAAAGCTGTTTTGGTTAACAATTTATTGCATACAAATTTTAATACGGATGGGTTAGGAGTGGTTTCTGCATAAATAGTGATTGGCTGTTTTTTGTTCTGATTTTCCTCAATTTTTAAAACCTCTCCACCATTGGCAATAAAATCATTAATTTGACTAACAACATCATCCTGAACATCTTCCCATTCTACAATTGAAAATTTTTCAATAGCAATAAAATTACCTGATATGTAAACCGTTTTTACAAAAGGCAGGAAAAATAATTGTTTGGCTAATGGAGATTGTTTTGTTTCATCAATGTTTTTAAACTCAAAGTTTTCACTTTTGACAATGAATTCATCTAGTTCAAATTTAACAATCGAAGGGTTATTTGTTATTTTTATCGAAATTACACGCATTTTATGATAGTTTTCGCAAAGATAAGAACAAAATATTTTCAAATGTTTATATTTGTCTTTTTAATCTAAATTTAACTTTAGATTAACGAACAACAAACTACAACCAATATGAAAAAAATTTACTTTTATTTACTTTTATTAACATCATTTTTTGGTGTTTCTCAAACAGTTACAGTTAATACAACAACTTATACTGTCCCTCAATTAATAGAAGATATTTTAATTGATTCGCCATGTGCTTTGGTGTCAAATTTCACTTCTTCACCATCTTGTGGAATTGGATATTTCCAATATGCTGGAACAAATTTTGGTTTTTCATCTGGAGTTATTCTTAGAAACGGACTCGCTGTTAATTCAGCTGGAAGTTACACGGGAAACAATATGAGTAGTACTTGCTCAACTTCGGGAGATGTTCAATTACAAGCTATTTCAAATGCCAATGGAAATACGGGATCTATTAATGATGTTACCTATGTTCAATTTGATTTCACACCTTTAACCGATAGATTTAGTTTCAATTATATATTTTCATCTAATGAATATGGAACGTTTCAATGTGGTTTCTCAGATGTATTTGCCTTTATCTTAACGGATTTAGTTACTGGAGTTACTACGAATTTAGCAGTGGTTCCTTCAACGACAACGCCAGTATCTGTTACTACAATTAGAAACAATGCACACAATGCAACATGTGCTTCGGTTAATCCTTTATTGTTTGATGTTTATAACGTTGGAGCTCCTACATCTGTAATGAATATGAGAGGGTATACAGTTCCTTTAACGGCTTTTGCGGACGTAATTCCAAATAGAAATTATAGAATTAAATTAGCTATTGGAGATTATAATGATTCTGCATTTGATTCTGCGGTTTTTATTGAAGCAGGAAGTTTTAATGTAGGGGTTGCTGATTTAACATATCCTGTTGGTATTGGTTTTGAGACCGATGACATGACAGAAGTTAATGGATTAGCTATGTGTCCTGGTGATATTAGAGTTTTGGATTCAAATTTAGATCCAGCAGATTATAATTTTGTTTGGACTTTAGATTCAAATGTTTTAGTTGGAGAAACTGGTTCTACTTTAACTGTATCAGCTCCTGGAACTTATTGTTTAGCGGCAAGTAATATTTCGGGTGCTTCTTGTACTCAAACAGATTGTATTGTAGTGGAGTATTTACCAGGAATTACAGTTAATCAAAACCCACCAGATTTATACAGTTGTTCTTATAATTTTAATTTAGCAGATAATAATTTGGAAGTTTTAGGGACATTAGATCCTATGGAATATGATGTTCTATTTTACCTAACCGCTCAAGATGCTATTGATAATACAAATCAAATTTCGGCAAATTTTCTAGCAACGCTGCCTGTAACACCAATTTTTGTTAGAGTTGAAAATTTTGCAATACCATGTCCGGCCTTTACACAATTTGATGCAATAGTTAATTCGGCTTCACCAACGGTATCAATTTCTGGAACAACTACTATTCCTTCGGGGACTAGTACAACAATTACTTTTACAGGAACACCTAATGCAGTAGTTACTTACAATATAGATGGAGGTCCTCAACTAACAATAACATTAGATGCTACAGGTGTTGCTACTATCACAACTCCTAATCTTACAGCTGATACAACATATAACTTAGTTAGTGTTTTTAGTGGATGTTTAGTAAACGTTACAGGTAGTGCTATAATTACTATAGCTACTGGTCCTACAGCTTCAGTTAGTGCCAATACGATATGTTCAGGAACAACAGGTACTGTTACTTTTACGGGTACTCCAAATGCTGTAGTTACCTATACAGTTGACGGTTCACCAAATCAGACGATAACTTTAGACGCTACGGGTCAATTTGTATTGACTACACCAGTTTTAACAGCAGATTCGGTTTACACTTTGGTAGAAGTTTCTGACGGAACGATAACTACACCATTAACAGGTGTTACGGCTACGGTTACCGTTATTGCTTTACCAACAGCTACTATTTCTGGTACAACAGCTATTTGTTCAGGAAGTGCTACAGATTTAACCTTCACAGGAACAGCAGATGCGATTGTTACCTATACAGATGGTACAAGTAATTTTACCACCACATTAACAGGAGGAACATCAACAGTGAGTGTTTCACCAACTACTACAACGACCTATAGTTTGGTAAGTGTTGCATCTAATACGACACCAGTTTGTACAGCTACTCCAACAGGTAGTGTTGTGATTACAGTTTCACAGCAAGTAGCAGGAAGTTTAAGCTACACGCCATCAGATTTTTGTACGATTGATTTTGGTACATATGCGCCTACGGTTGTAATTTCTGGAGCGGGTACAGGCACATGTGCTTCAACTACACCAGTTTATACAGCAACACCAGCAGGTTTAACCATAGATGCAACAACAGGAGTTATTACGCCAAGTACAAGTGTAGTAGGTACATATACCATTACGCTTACTTATCCAGCTTGTGGCGGATGTGGAGTTGCAAATTTCACAACAACAGTAACCGTTTCTTCACCAGGGTCTGCTAGCGTTAGTTATACGACACCATTGTGTACAAATGACACAGCTACGTATGCGCCAACTTTAACAGGAGCAGGTTCAGCAACAAATTATACTGCTACTCCAGCAGGATTATCAATAGATTTAATTACAGGAGTAATTAACCCAAGTGCAAGTACAGCGGGAACTTATACAATAAATTATACGCCAGCATCAGTAGGTGCTTGTGTTATAGTTGGAACTCCAACAACAGTTACCATCACAGCAGCTCCAACAGCAGCTATAAGCTATGCGGGAACACCTTATTGTGATGATATTGCTACAGCACAAGCAGTTACTTTAACAGGAACGAATGCATATACAGGCGGAAGTTTCAGTGCTTCTCCAGCAGGTTTACTAATAGATGCTTCAACAGGAGCTATTACTCCAACTGGAAGTACAGCAGGAACATATACGGTAACGTACACCATTCCAGCGAGTGCAGGATGTGCAAGTAGTGATGTAACAACAACAGTTACCATAACAGGTTTACCAACAGCAGCTATCAGCTATGCGGGAACACCTTATTGTGATAACTTAGCTACGGCACAAGCAATTACCTTGACAGGAACGAATGCCTATACAGGCGGAAGTTTCAGTGCTACACCAGCAGGTTTACTTTTAGATGTAATAACAGGAGCGATTACCCCAACTGGAAGTACAGCAGGAACATATACGGTAACGTACACTATTCCAGCGAGTGCAGGATGTGCGAGTAGTGATGTAACTACTACAGTTACCATCACAGCAGCGCCAACAGCAGCTATCAGTTATGCGGCAACACCTTATTGTGATGATATTGCTACGGCACAAGCTGTTACTTTAACAGGAACGAATGCCTATACAGGCGGAAGTTTCAGTGCTTCTCCAGCAGGTTTACTAATAGATGCTTCAACAGGAGCGATTACTCCAACTGGAAGTACAGCAGGAACATATACGGTAACATACACTATTCCAGCGAGTGCAGGATGTGCAAGTAGTGATGTAGCAACAACAGTAACCATAACAGGTTTACCAACAGCAGCTATTAGCTATGCAGGAACACCTTATTGTGATAACTTAGCTACGGCACAAGCAATTACCTTGACAGGAACGAATGCATATACAGGCGGAAGTTTCAGTGCTACACCAGCAGGTTTACTTTTAGATGCTTCAACAGGAGCTATTACTCCAACTGGAAGTACAGCAGGAACATATACTGTAACGTACACTATTCCAGCGAGTGCAGGATGTGCGAGTAGTGATGTAACTACTACAGTTACCATCACAGCAGCTCCAACAGCAGCTATCAGCTATGCGGCAACACCTTATTGTGATGATATTGCTACAGCACAAGCAATTACCTTAACAGGAACGAATGCATATACAGGCGGAAGTTTTAGTGCTTCTCCAGCAGGTTTACTAATAGATACTTCAACAGGAGCGATTACTCCAAACGGAAGTACAGCAGGAACATATACGGTAACGTACACTATTCCAGCGAGTGCAGGATGTGCAAGTAGTGATGTAACAACAACAGTAACCATAACAGGTTTACCAACAGCAGCTATCAGCTATGCAGGAACACCTTATTGTGATAACTTAGCTACGGCACAAGCAATTACCTTGACAGGAACGAATGCATATACAGGCGGAAGTTTCAGTGCTACACCAGCAGGTTTACTTTTAGATGCAATAACAGGAGCGATTACTCCAACAGGAAGTACAGCAGGAACATATACGGTAACGTACACTATTCCAGCGAGTGCAGGATGTGCGAGTAGTGATGTAACTACTACAGTTACCATCACAGCAGCGCCAACAGCAGCTATCAGTTATGCAGCAACACCTTATTGTGATGATATTGCTACGGCACAAGCAGTTACTTTAACAGGAACGAATGCGTATACAGGCGGAAGTTTTAGTGCTTCTCCAGCAGGTTTACTAATAGATGCTTCAACAGGAGCGATTACTCCAACTGGAAGTACAGCAGGAACATATACGGTAACGTACACTATTCCAGCGAGTGCAGGATGTGCAAGTAGTGATGTAACAACAACAGTAACCATAACAGGTTTACCAACAGCAGCTATCAGCTATGCGGGAACACCTTATTGTGATAACTTAGCTACGGCACAAGCAATTACCTTGACAGGAACGAATGCCTATACAGGAGGAAGTTTCAGTGCTACTCCAGCAGGTTTACTTTTAGATGCTTCAACAGGAGCGATTACTCCAACTGGAAGTACAGCAGGAACATATACGGTAACGTACACTATTCCAGCGAGTGCAGGATGTGCGAGTAGTGATGTAACTACTACAGTTACCATCACAGCAGCTCCAACAGCAGCTATCAGTTATGCGGGAACCCCTTATTGTGATGATATTGCTACAGGACAAGCCGTTACTTTAACAGGAACGAATGCATATACAGGCGGAAGTTTCAGTGCTTCTCCAACAGGTTTACTAATAGATGCTTCAACAGGGGCGATCACTCCAAACGGAAGTACAGCAGGAACATATACGGTAACGTACACTATTCCAGCGAGTGCAGGATGTGCAAGTAGTACGGTAAGTACAACGCTAACAATTATTGCTGTTCCACAAATTACACTTACTTCAAGTGTTGCATCTACAAATCAAACCATTTGTGTTAATACAGCAATAGGTAATATTACTTATACTTTTGGAGGAAGTGCAACAGGAGTTAATGTGGTAGGTTTACCAGCAGGTGTAACAGCTTCGACTTCTGGAAATGTAGTTACTATAAGTGGTACGCCAACATCAGCAACAGCTGCGACTTTTAATTATACAATTACGGCTACAGGAAGTATTTGTGGTACACCGAGTTTATCGGGCAGTATTACTCTTACAAACGGAATTGCACCAATTTTCACGCAAGCAAATGCGGTTTGTGATGGAGTAACAATAAATTTACCAACTACATCAACCAATGGTATTACAGGTGCATGGCAACTTATAAGTTCTACACCAACCGATGCAACATATGAGTTTACACCCGATGCAGGACAATGTGCATTGAATACACAAATGACCGTTCAAATATATCCACGCCCGGTGGTAACAGCTACTGTTTTACCAAGTACAGGTGTTCTTTGTTCAGGAGATGTTGTAGATATTCAATTGAGCAGTAATGTTCCTGGGGCTATTTTTTCATGGACCTCTAGTAGTGCAACAGTTACAGGTCATTCATCATCAGTAGTTGGTTCTACCGATACGTTTATCAACCAGACTTTGGTTTTAAATTCAGGAATTACAGGAACAGGAGAGGTTGTTTATGGAATAGTTGCAGAGGCCAATGGATGTGTTGGGGAAACAGTTTTCGTTACGATTTCAGTAAATCCTATACCCGATGTTACGGTAACCGGTGATGGCCAAACGATTTGTTCTGGCGAGACGACAAATATTTCTTTTGAGGGCACAGTAAACAATACCGTTTTCACATGGGTTGTTCAAAGTAGCACAGGAGTTTCAGGCGCATCAAATGGATCAGGAAGCTCAATTGCACAAGTATTGGAAACAACAGGATTATCTCAAGGCGTTGTTGTGTATCAAGTAACACCAAGTTTAAATGGTTGTGTAGGTGCATCTGCGACAATTACAGTATATGTTAATCCAATTCCGGAGTTATTTGGAAGTCCAAACCATCCAGAATTATGTAGTGGTGTGGGTAGCACGTTTATCAATTTCTCTACCTTTAATGCCAACACCATATTTACATGGACCGTGAATCAAGTAGGAGTAACAGGGGCAACCGCTGATACAAGTACAGGATCTACATTATTAATAGAGCAAGTATTAGAAACAACAGGTAACACACAAGGTTATGTTGATTATGTAATTACGCCAACATTAAATGGATGTTCAGGTACCTCAGTTACGGTTCGAGTTTATGTAAATCCTTTACCGCAGCCTGTTTTAGCAGATGGAACAATATGTGTTGATGCAGCAGGAGTTACCTTCCAGACGTATTTATTAGACACAGGTTTAGATGCAAGTATGTATGATTTTGTTTGGTATATTGATGGAGTTGCTCAAGCAAATTCAGATGCAGCCACATTTACAGCCTCAGTTGTGGGTGTTTATAGTGTTATAGCAACCAATTCGGTTACGAATTGTGTTTCAGAAGAAGAGTTTGCAGCAGTTACTGCTACTACACCAGCAGATTCGTTTACCACATTGGTAACCGATGCATTTTCAGACAATGCAACAATCACAGTAACCGTTTCAGGTGGTTCAGGTACTTTGTTGTATCAATTAGATGAGGGTTCTTTCCAATCATCAAATATTTTTACAGGAGTAAGCGCAGGAGAGCACACAGTTACAGTAATAGATAGTGAAGGTTGTACATTTATAACACAAAACGTAACAGTGATTGATTACCCAAAATACTTTACACCAAATGGCGATGGTCACAACGACACGTGGAATATAGTAGGAATGAATCAAGCAGATGCGAAGTTGTATATTTTTGATAGATACGGAAAGTTAATCAAACAATTAAGTGCAACGGACACAAGTAACGGATGGGATGGAACCTATAACGGACAACAATTACCATCTACAGATTACTGGTTTACACTAGACTACACTGAAAATGGAGCTGCAAAACAATTTAAAGCACATTTTTCAATGAAAAGATAAGAGAAAATAAAAATAAAGATGTAAATAGACTGAAAAATTTATATCTTTGGCCGATAAGGTATCATAACGAATAATGATTTTTAAAGTTCATTATTCGTTATGTTCTTAAAAACTATAAAGACAACTAAAGAAGATTTTAAATCGCATTTTTTTATTAAAACGATAACCTACGATGAATTTTAAAAAGAGTTATTTTATTTTAGCATTTTTAGTAGCACAATTTACTTACTCACAAGAAGGTGTTGCAGTGTATTCTGATTATTTATCAGACAATTATTATCTAATTCATCCATCTATGGCTGGAGCCGCAAATTGTGGAAAAATTAGACTTACAGGTCGTCAACAATGGTTTGGGCAAGATGATGCTCCAGCTTTGCAGACCATAAGTTTTAATACTTCTATTGATGAAGATGGAAAGTCTGGTATCGGGATGATTCTTTTTAATGACAAAAATGGTTATCATTCGCAAAGAGGAGCTAAGTTAACTTATGCACATCATTTAAGATTTTCTAGAGGAACTGTAGATTTAAATCAATTATCTTTTGGATTAAGCACAGCATTTGTACAAAGTACTTTGGATGGTTCTGAATTTACTGGTTTTGATCCAGTTATTGTTCCAGGGGTAATTCAAAAAGATTCATATTTTAATATTGATTTAGGTGTTTCTTATCATTATATGGATTTCTTTACTCACTTTACAATCAAAAACTTTTTAGCAAGTCAAAGAAGAGAGTTATATTCAGAAGGATTTGAATCTGATAACTTAAGTAAATATTTATGGAGTGCAGGAGCTGTTTTTGGAGATGATAGTAATTTATTATTTGAACCATCATTCATGTTTCAATATACTTCAGAAACTAAAGAAAAAGCAATTGATTTAAACTTAAAAGTTTATAAAGAATTAGAATTTGGAAAACTTTGGGGTGGTTTATCATACAGAAGAAGTTTTGATGGTGCTCAGTATGTAAGTGGAAGTGGAATTCAAGAACAAAAATTGCAATGGATAACACCAATTATTGGTTTGAATTATGATAAATTCATGTTCTCATATACCTATTCTCATATTATGGGCGATGTTAAGTTTGATGATGGTGGTTTTCACCAAATCACTTTAGGTATCAATGTATTCTGTAAAGATAAAGAGTGGGATTGTAATTGTCCTGCTGTAAACTAAGTTTATAAAATAGTATTATATTTGTCCCGATTTATCGGGACATTTTTTTTAAAAATAAATTATGTTAATAAAAGAAGTAAACGGAAAGTTTCCGCAAATTCCAGAAGATTGTTATGTAGCCGAAAATGCTACTATTGTTGGCGATGTGACTTTAGGTACTAATTGTAGTGTTTGGTTTAATGCTGTAATTCGTGGCGATGTTAATTCAATTTTTATAGGTAATAAAGTAAATATTCAAGATGGTGCTGTTGTTCATTGTACCTATTTAAAGCATCCTACAATTATTGGAAACAATGTATCTATAGGTCATAATGCAATTGTTCATGGTTGTACAATTAAAGATAATGTCTTAATAGGAATGGGAGCTATTGTGATGGATAATTGTGTAATTGAAAGTAATTCTATTGTTGCAGCAGGTTCTGTTATTACTCAAAATACGGTTGTAGAATCAGGTTCTATTTATGCAGGAGTTCCTGCTAAGAAAGTAAAAGAAATTGACCAAAGTGACTTTGCTGGAGAAATTGAGCGAATTTCTAATAATTATGTAATGTATTCAGGTTGGTTTAAGGAATAAATTAAAAATTTTTATAAATCACTTTTTCTTTGTGTTCTAAAATATTTTCTAAAACTTCTGGATTACTATTGCTATAAAATACTTTTGTAGCATCTTCATTTGAAGTATTTAATATGTTATTTTGAGTTAGTATATTTTTAGTTTGTTTAGCAACTGCTTCACCTGAATCGATTATTTTTATGTTTGATGGTATTATTTTCTTTATTTGTGGAATTAGATAAGGATAGTGACTGCATCCCAAAACTAAATAATCAATATTTTTTTCAACCATCGGTTGTAGATAGCTTTCTAATAATTCAATCATTTCAGGTGAATTTATATCACCATTTTCAATGAGTTGAACTAGCCCATGTCCGATTTGTTCAACAATTTTGACTTCAGGATGATTTCTGACACTGATGTGAAATAAATCACTGTTCAGTGTTCCTTTTGTTGCAAGTATTCCTATACAATTTGTCTTGCTTTGTGTTGCAGCAGGTTTGATGGCTGGCTCAATTCCAATAAAAGGCACATCATATTTTGTTCTTAATTCTTTTATCGCATTTGTAGTTGCTGTATTACAGGCAACGACAATTATTTTACAATTTTCATTTAATAAGAACTCTGTGTTTTTACAACTTAAAGCAATTATCTCTTCCTTTGATTTTAAGCCATAGGGAGCATTCTTGCTATCTGCAAGATAAATTGTGTTTTCATTGGGTAGTAGTGCATTTACTTCTTTCCAAATAGAAGTACCACCTATACCTGAATCAAATAAACCAATTGGATTTCTATGTTTCATTAAAACAAAAATAAAAAAAACTGCTCAATCTATTGTAAGATTAAGCAGTTTTTAAATATTTATTATTGATTTATTAGAAACCTAATTCTTTTTTTACAGCTGGTAATAAATCTTCACCATCAGCAACAATAACACCACTACCAGTAGTAGCATCTAATACATAAGTAATTCCTTTTGCTTTTGCTACTTTTTTAATAGCTGCTTGTGCTTTTTCCATGATTGGCTTAATTAAGTCCATTTCTTTTTGACCTAATTCTTTTTGAGCATCTTGTTGAAACTTTTGAATACGAGCTCCCATGTCTTGCATTTCTTTAGAGCGAGTTTCGTTTAAAGCATCACCAGCAGTTGCTGATTCTTGCTCATATTTTTGTAATTTCGTTTGATATTCAGTAGCCATAGCTTTGAAATCTTTATCATACGTTTCTTGGATTTTTTTCATTTGATCCTGAGCGGTTTTCATATCTGGCATAGTAGTCATTAAGGCTTGTAAGTCAATATGTGCTACTTTAGTTTGTGCTGATACTTGTGTTCCAATAAAAAGTATAACTGCGATTACTAACGTTTTGAATTGTTTCATTTTTTTAATTTTAATTTAGTGTTTATTAATCTTTTTTCTCTGTTTCTGTTTTTTGTTCTTTTGCTTTGATAGCTGCTTCTTTATCTGCTGCTATTTTTTTCTTCTTTTCTTCTAAAGCTTTTTTACGTTCTTCTATTTTTTTGTTTCTGTCGTCAATTGCTTTTTGTCTAATTTCTTCAGGAGTTAATTTTTTCTCACCACTAATTTCTTCTGTAACCTTTTCATCAGTTTCGTTCACTTGTGGTTGTTTTTTATTGTCATCTCCTGTTGAATCCTTTTCAATTACTGTGCCATTTTTTTTAGCGTCTCTTTCCTCAATTAATTTCTTACGTTTTTCTGCGGCAGCAGCTTTTTTATCTTCTATTGCTTTTTGACGTTCTTCAAGAAGTTTTTCTCTAGCAGCTTTTTTCTCATCTAAGATTCTTTGGCGCTCTTCTAGTGCTGGATTATCTGCTACTGATTCTTCAAGAGCTTCCTTAGCTTCTAATGCTTTTAATTGTTTTTTACTCATTTCTTCTCTTTTTTGAGCAGAAGTAAGTTTTCTTACGACAAAATCGCTAATATTATGTTTTTTATCCGCAAAAAGCATGGTTAAATCAGATGCTCTATCAAAAACAAAATCATATTTTCTTTGTTCAGCTACATCTTGAATAATCGTAAAAATTTGATCTTGAATAGGTTTTACCAAGACACTTTTTTGAATAATTAAATCGCCCTTTGGTCCAAATCGTTTTTCTTGATAGTCCAAAAGTTCTTTATCTAAATAAGCAATTTCTTCTTCACGTTCTTCTATTAATTCTTTTGTTAATAGAACACGCTCTGTTTTAAGATTATCTTTTAGAATTGTAATCTCATTTCTTTTGGTATCAATTTCTTGCTTCCATTTTTGTGCTTTCTGTTCCAGTTGGTTCATCGCATCAGCATAATCAGGAACTTTTTCTAAAATATATTCCATGTCGATATAACCAATTTTTACACCTCTTGCGGTTTGAGCATTAGCTATAATCGAAATAAACGATAAGAATAAGAATAATTTTTTCATGTACATTAAGTTTTTTTTTGCGAGTAAGACTCAAAATAAAATATGGATACCTTACAAACGTAACAAATATCAAAATATTTTTACGAATTTAACAAAAAACTATTAACTATCTTTAAAATTGTTGTCCAATAATAAAGTGTGTTTGCCATCCGCTCTTAACAGTTTCTCCTGGAATTGCATCAAACCCATGTGCAAAATCTATACCTAATAATCCGAAAGCAGGCATGAATACACGTAAACCAACACCCGCAGAACGTTGCAATGTAAATGGATTATAATCTTTAAAATCATCAAAAGCTGCTCCAGCTTCTAAGAAACTCAATGCGTAAATTGAAGCAGATTGATTAAGCGTAATTGGGTATCTTAATTCTAATGAAAATTTGTTATATATTGTTCCTCCATCAGTTGATGATAATGAGTTGTTTGGATAACCTCTTAACTGAATTACTTCTCTTCCGTCTAATGCAAAATTTGCCAATCCATCTCCACCAAGGAAAAAGCGTTCAAAAGGTACTAATCCTCTGTCAGGATTATAAGCTCCCATAAAACCAAATTCACCTACCGAACGTAAAACAAGCTTTTCATATACACGTGTATACCAATCTGCTTTGAATTTAATTTTGTAATACTCTAACCAGTTGAATCTTTTTTGATCCACTTTTGATTGGTTGGCAGATGCAGATTGCCAATCAGTACCTACTGTTTCATATACTCCAGAACCTTCTGAAGTTTCTTGAATATAATCGCCTTCAATAGGAACTTGACCATTTTCATTGGCTTGAACATTAATTCCTGCTCCTGTAGTATATTTTAATTTGTATGCTTTTTGATTTTTTAAATCTGCATAGTCAATGCCATTGAATAAAGAGTAAGGAAGCGTAAATTTACCTGAAATACTAAATTCAGATCCATAAGTTGGATAAATTGGATTTACTCCTTTACTATTTCTTGATAAGCCAACAGTATAGGCTAAATTTCTAGATGCACCATCACCAAAAGTAAACAATCCAGTGTTATAATTATTTAAATCATAATATTGAAATGACACAGCTTGTGATAACACAAAATAGTCATCTGGAACTGTTAAACGTTTTGCAATACCTACAGAAAGTGACGTAATATTAAAACTTTGACTTCTATTAACGTCTCTAGAACGGAAATTGTATAAAAATTGTTTACTGTGTGATAATGAAGTAGAAAAACTTACCGGTTTTTTTCCACCAAACCAAGGTTCTGAGAATGACAAACTATACGTTTGGAAATAAGAACTTCCTTGTAAACGTAACGACATTTTTTGTCCATCTCCCATTGGTAATGGTTTGTAAGCTTCTTTATTAAAGATGTTTCTTGCAGAAAAGTTATTAAATGATAGCCCTAAAGTACCAATGAAACCTCCACCGCCATAACCTCCTTGTAATTCAATTTGACTTGAGCCTTTTTCAACAACATTGTATTCAATATCTACTGTTCCGGCTTGTGGGTCAACATTTTTAAAGTCTGGTTTAATCGCTTCCGGATCAAAGAATCCTAATTGTCCAATTTCACGAATAGAACGAATTAAATCTTCTTTACTGTATTTTTGACCTGGTTTAGTTCTTAATTCTCTATAAATTACGTGATCATTTGTTTTGTCGTTTCCTACAACTGTAATTTTATTGAAATAAGCAATTGGACCTTCAGTAATTCTGATTTCAAAATCAATCGTATCATTTACAGTTCTAACTTCAACCGGATTAATATTTGAAAATAAATAACCATTATTTTGATATAAGTTAGTAATATCTTCTCCATCCGGTTTTGATTGATCTGCGATTCTTTTCTCAAGAATTGTTCCGTTGTAAACATCTCCTTTTTTAATTCCTAAAAGGGCGTTTAATTGACGATCAGTGTAAACAGTATTTCCTAAATAACGAATATCACCAAAATAGTATTTTCTACCTTCTTCTAAATTTACTTTTATAGCGATGGTGTTACTTTTTTTGTCATAAGTTACAGAATCAGAAATTATCCGTGCATCTCTAAAACCTTTTTCTTTGTAAGCACTAATAACACTTGCTAAATCTTCTTTATATTTTTCTTTAATATATTTTGATTTTTTAAGTATTCTTAGAGGATTTTTCTGTTTTGTATTTTTAAAACTCTTTTTTAGTTTAGCATCAGACATTAAAGAATTTCCTTCAAAATCAATACTTTTAACTTTTACTTTATCTCCTTTATCAATATTGATGACCATTTTTACGTCAGCCAATGCAGAATCTTGAACAGTGTTGATAACTACTTTTGAATTATAAAAACCATCTTTTTTGTATTTGTTTTCAAAATAGTTTTTAGTGGTTGTTAATAGATTTTCATTAACAATTTTTCCTTTTTTAAGGTCAGCTTCTTTGATTAGTTCTTCAGCTTTTCCTTTTTTTACACCTTGAATTTTTACATCACCAAGTTTTGGTAATTCGTTTAATTCAAGTTCAAGGTATATACTATCACCTTCGATTTTATTTACATAGAAATTTACATCAGAGAATAATCCTAATTTCCACAATTTTTTAATAGCAATACTAATGTCCTCTCCGGGAACCATAATAGATTGTCCTTTTTCTAAACTGGTAAAAGTTGTTACAGTTTGAGCATTGTAACTAATTTTTCCCGAAACCGCAATATCGGCTAAGATGTACTCTTTTCCATTTTCAAGTTTTGTTTCTTGAGCAAATGTGGTTGCGCTGTTAAGTACTATAAATATTGAAAGTAATTGTAATCCTTTTTTAAACATTTTTTTAAGGTATAATTTGTTCGCTGGTTTTACCAAAACGGCGTTCTCTTTTTTGATAACTAATAATTGCTTCATATAAATGGTCTTCTGAAAAATCTGGCCAAAGCACATCTGTAAAATAAAACTCGGCGTAAGCGATTTGCCATAAAAGGAAATTACTTATTCTATGTTCGCCACTTGTTCTAATTACTAAATCTACATCTGGTAAATTGTGTGTGTAAAGATGCTGATTAATAATTGATTCGTCAATAGCCTCTTCAGAAATTATATTATTTTTAACTTTGTTGGTGATTTTTTTAACAGCTTGTACTAGCTCTTCTCTTGCTCCATAACTAAGTGCTAAAGTGAGTGTCATTCTAGTGTTTTCGGCAGTTTTTTCAATTACTTCTTGTAATTCTTTTTGTACACTTGATGGTAAATTTGTTAAATTTCCAATGGCGTTCAATTTGATGTTATTTGATTGTAAAGTCTTAATTTCTTTCTTTAACGAAGATATTAAAAGCTTCATTAGTGTATCAACTTCTAGTTTTGGACGGTTCCAATTTTCAGTTGAGAAAGCATATAATGTTAGATTTTTCACCCCAAGCTTAGCACACGATTCTACAGTTGTTCTTACTGATTTAGTGCCACTTTCATGACCTAAAGCACGTAAAAGACCTTTTTGTTTTGCCCATCTTCCATTTCCATCCATAATAATGGCTAGATGTTGAGGCAAAGCTTCTGTATTTATTTGTTGTACTAATTCCATCTTATTCTGCACAAAAACAAGGGTTTTGACCAAAAGTGTAGGTTAGTGTTAAACCTGTAAACACATACCAGTCGTTACTATTTAAATTTCCAAAACGCAAGGTTTCAAAATTATCGTTCTCAGGATTACTTCCGTCTAAATTATCTGTAAAGGTGTAACGAGCACCAATTTCTGCTCCCAAAATAAAATTGTCAAATAGTCGTGCTTTAACTCCTACAATCATAGGAATAGCAAAAGTGCTACTTTGATAATCTTTTTCACTTTCGTTGTTCAAAATGTAAATTTCTTCATAAATGAAATAATTTACTCCTGTAAAAACATAGGGAGATATTTTTTTTCTACCATCGTGTAAGTCAAAATCTAAAAAATTGAATTCCATTCCAGCCGAAAATTCTTTAATGCTATTTTCAAAAGAATAGCCTCGTAAATTCCTACTAGGAACTTCGCTATCTATGTCTTTAGATTTTAAACTGCCTTGATAATATGAAAATCGCCATGCATGTCGCGCACTACGATTCCATTTATATAGGACGCCAAATGCAGGCTCGTTTGGTGCAATATAATCTGTAGGACCAACATCTCCAATATAGTTAATGCCACCCACAAAAACACCAAGTTCATTAATTTGAGCAGATGCGTTAAGTGTGCAGAATATCAGGCTTATATATAAAAAAAAGCTTTTCATTTTTTAAAATAGTTTGCAAATATAACAATATTGACTTCTTAACCCTATTTTAAAGGATTTTTTTGTTACATTTAGTTGTGCATTAAAAACGTAATTTTTTAAAAAATGATATGTGTTGTTGTTAATTTCTTTTGTCTGCACCCCAAAGTAGTTTTTTTCTAATCGTATTTAAAAAAGATTCCTCTTTAAATTCTATAATTGAAATAGTGAATGGTGTTTTTTTAATCTTCACTACAGTGTCTTTTGAAACTGCTGCAATTCTGGAATCTAATGAAATTAAAAATTGTTCTTCCCGACCAGAAACTCTTAATTCAATTTCGGTATCATCTGTGATTACTAAAGGTCTTGCATTCAAATTATGAGGAGCCATTGGTGTAATTACAAAACTACTTACATTTGGAGTTAAAACAGGCCCGCCACAACTTAATGAATAACCAGTTGAGCCTGTTGGAGTTGAAACAATTAAACCATCAGCCCAATATGAAGTTAAATACTCCCCATCTAAAAAGGTTTCAATTGTTATCATCGAAGTAGTGTCTTTTCGAGCAACGGTAACTTCGTTAAGTGCAAAATCTAAATCTGCAAAATTTTCATATTCGGGAGTTGTTGTAATACTTAGCAGACTTCTTTTTGAAATAAAATAATCCTTAACCAAGACTTTTTGTAATAAGCTCTCAATATTTTCAAATTGTACTGTTGCTAAGAAACCTAATCTCCCTGCATTAATTCCAATAATTGGAATGTTTTTGTCTCTAATAAAAGTGGCAGCTTTTAAAATAGTACCATCACCACCTATGCTAATTAGTGCTTCAAAATCAGATGATAATTCATTATAATTTGAATAAGTGGGAAATGATTTATTTACAATATTCTTTTCCTGAACAATTTTTAAGAAAGCCGTTTCGAAATAAATTGTAACATTATTTGCGCTTAAAAAATCAACAACTTTGGCTACAATTTCAGCGGTATTGTTTTGATAATATTGTCCAAAAATGGCTATTTTCATCATCTTAAATATTAAGGTATTTGTCTAAATAATCGGAGCGTTCCTTTAAACTGTTTAAGTAGGAATCTTCTTGGTGCTCCGAAATAATTTCATATTCATATCTTCTAAACGTTTGAATAATATCATTCAATCCGCTTTGACTAATTTTTACAGTAATTTCTACTTTCCCATTGGCAATGTTGGAAATAAATAATCCCAAAATTTTTGCGTTATTGCTCTCAACAATTTGTGCCACTTGGCTCATTGAAAATTTATCTACTTCTTTTTCTACGATAATTATACCTCCTTCTTCTTTTAAAAATGGAGTTTCATGTAAAAAACGGATTACATCTTCTAGTTCATAATAACCTAAATAGTTGTTTTTATCGTCTAAAACAGGTAATAAATTGGCTTCGTTCTTTGCGAAAACTTCTAAAACATCAAGCCAAATCATGGTTGAACGTACAAAAAAACGCTCAAAATTAAATCGACTATCGTTTACTTTTGCATCGGTATTCAAAAACTCAACAGCATCTTTACTCACGCATCCAATATAAACACCATCTTCGGTAACAGGAAAATGCGAATATGGAAAATCTATAAAAACATCTTGTGCTTCTGCAATAGAATCGGTGTGTTTTATAGGTTTTATCTCGTTATTAATGTAGCTAACTAAACTGTTCATTTTGTTTGGTGTATTATTAAACCGCAAAATAATCAAAAAATACCATATGTTACCTAATTTATACTTTGTATTTTTGCTAAAATAAAATAAAACACATGACAAAATTATCGGTAAATATTAATAAAATAGCAACATTACGTAATTCAAGAGGTGGAAATGTGCCAGATTTACTAAAGGTTGCCAAAGATATTCAACAGTTTGGAGCACAAGGAATCACCATTCATCCAAGACCCGATGAACGTCATATTCGTTATCAAGACGCACGTGACTTAAAATCGGTCGTGTATACCGAATATAATATTGAAGGAAATCCACAACATAATTTTATTGATTTAGTTTTAGAGTGTAAACCTACACAAGTTACTTTGGTGCCTGATGCTATTGGTGCTTTAACCTCAAATGCGGGTTGGGATACTATTAAACATCAATCGTATTTAACAGAAGTAATTCAGGAATTTCAACGGAACGGAATTCGAACTTCTATTTTTGTAGATGCCGATGAAAAAATGATTGAAGGAGCAAAAGCAACGGGTACAGAACGCATCGAATTATACACTGAATCATTTGCTCATGAGTATGGTTTAGGAAATAAAAATGGGATCGAACCTTTTATAAAAGCAGCTATTAAAGCAAATGAGTTGAATATTGGTATCAATGCTGGTCACGATTTAAGTTTAGATAATATCAAATTTTTTAAAGAAAATATACCTAATTTATTAGAAGTATCTATTGGTCATGCACTCATTTCAGAGTCTTTATATTTAGGTTTAGAAAATGTGGTAAACATGTATCTTCAAAAATTAAAATAAGAAATGTTACATTCACGAATAGAAGGAGAAGGAAAGCCATTACTCATAATCCATGGTTTTTTAGGGATGTCTGATAATTGGAAATCTCTAGCAACGCAATTTGCAGCTCAAGGTTTTCAAACACATGCTTTAGATTTACGAAATCATGGTAAAAGTTTTCATTCTGATGATTTTAGTTATGAAGTCATGGTTGAAGATGTGAAGCAATATTGTAATTTTCATCAATTAACAACTATTGATGTACTTGGACATTCAATGGGAGGAAAAGTAGCCATGTTATTGGCAACTACTTATCCTGAATTGGTTTCAAAGCTAATTGTGGCAGATATTGGTCCAAAATATTATGCACCACATCATCAAACTATTTTAGAAGGTTTAAACGCTATTGATTTTGCAAAAAAACCAAGCCGAAGTGAAGTCGAAGAAGAACTTTCTAAATATATTAGAGATTTTGGAACACGTCAGTTTTTACTAAAAAGCTTGTATTGGAAAACTCCAGAACAATTAGCCTTTCGATTTAATCTAGCTGTTTTTAATCAAAAAATTGAGACCATCGGAACAGCTTTACCATTTGAAAATACATTTTCTAAACCTACTTTGTTTTTGCGTGGCGATAAATCAGATTACATCACAGATGCTGATTATGAAACAATTTTGCACCATTTTCCTTCATCAAGAGTAGAAACTGTAAAAAACGCAGGACACTGGTTGCATGCTGAAAATCCAACCGATTTTTTTGAGTTAGTTATTGCATTTTTGCAATGAAAAGACAAAAAAAATTATGCACGCATAATTTTTTAGTTAAAAAAATTGTAAAATTCATATTTTGTTATAATTTTGAACTATTGATTTTTATAAATTCAGAAAAAAACTAACACTTATTACATTATGAGAAAATTACTTTCTTTAACATTATTGGCTTTGGCTGGCTCAACTGCTTTTGCAGGAGGATATCGAGTTAGTATTCAAGGGCAAAAACAATTGGCTATGGGACACACAGGTGTAGCTGTAGTAAATAGTGCAGAGGTTGCATTTTTCAACCCAGCTGGTATGGCCTATTTAGATAAAAAATTCAATTTATCTGTAGGAGGTAATGCTTTGTTTGCAAAAACTAAATTCCAAAATTCGCAATACAACTGGGAAGCTTCAACAGAAAACATGGGAACACCTTTTAGTCTGTATGCTACCTACAAAATCAACGATTGGTTTACAGCAGGTTTAGCTGTTTATACACCTTATGGAAGTTCTGTAGAATGGGATCAAGATTGGCAAGGAGCACATTTAGTAAATAATATCGATTTACAAGCTATTTTTATTCAGCCTTCTATTTCAGTTAGAGTTGGAGAACATTTTAGTGTAGGTGGTGGACCAATTTTCGCTACAGGTTCTGTTAATTTTAATAGAAATGTAGACAGATCTACTGTAAATATAGATAATGAAAGAACAGATTTAACTATTGAGTCAAAAGGTATTACCGCATGGGGTTATACAGCTGGTTTTATGTTTAATCCAACCAAAAAATTACGTATAGGAATGAACTATCGTTCTGAAATTATCATGGAAGCAAGAGATGGAGATGCTACTTTTAATGACTATCCCGGAACAGCTCCAGAAACAAAATTTAATGCAGATTTACCATTACCTGCAGAATTAACAGTGGGATTGTCCTATAAAGTTACTGAGAGACTATTAATGGCTTTTGACTATAATAGAGCAATGTGGAGTGTTTATGAAAACTTAAATGTTGATTTTACAAATCCAGCGCTTCCAGATTCAAATAACCCAAGAAATTACAAAAATTCTAGTACTTACAGAGTAGGTATGCAGTATGCTGCAAATGATAAATTTACATTCAGAGCGGGGTGGTATTTTGACGAAAGTCCAGTACAAGATGGATATTTTGCTCCAGAAACACCAAGAAATGATTCTATGGGATACACAGGAGGTTTAACTTATCAAGTAAATAGTAAATTAGGCGTTGATGTGTCTTTCTTATATTTACATTTTGACGAAGTTGATAATTCTTATGATTATGTAAGTGATGGTAGTAGTTTTGGAGGAACTTATAAATCAGTTGTATTTTCACCAGGTATAGGTATTACTTATGGTTTCTAATTTTTAATAAACAGAAAAATGAAAAATAAATTTATATATTTAGCTATTATAGCAGCTGGTTTTGCTTCATGTGAACCAGAATTTGAAAATGAAGTTGGTGCAAATTATACTTCTGGTGATGCAGATTTTACAAGTTATGTTGCTGTGGGTAATTCATTAACTGCAGGTTATATGGATGGTACAGTTTCTAAAGGCGGTCAAATGTACTCATATCCTAACTTATTAGCACAACAATTTGCATTAGTAGGCGGTGGAGCATTTACACAACCTTCTTATGAAGATGATGTTAATAATTTAGGTGGATTAATGTTAGGAGGTATTCCAATTGGAAATACAAGATTAGTAATTGACGCTTCTCAAGGTCGTCCAGAAAACTTAGCAGGAACTTCAACAATTGAGGTTTCTAATTTGCAAGCAACAGCATACAACAATATGGGTGTTCCTGGTGCAAAATCATTTCATTTATTAGCTTCTGGTTATGGGAATGTTGCTGGTGTTGCTTTAGGACAATCAAATCCTTACTTTGTAAGACACGCAACTTCTCCAACAGCTACCGTTTTAGGAGATGCGATGTCTAAAAATCCAACTTTCTTTACAAACTGGATTGGAGCTAACGATGTTTTAGCTTATGCAACTAATGGTGGTGCGCAATCAGATGGTAATACACCAGCAGCAGACCATAATGTGACTGGAAATATGAATCCTGCTACTTATGGCGGTAATGACATTACTAATTCTGGTGTTTTTGCAAGCGTATATTCTACATTGATTAGCACATTAACTTCTGGTGGTGCAAAAGGAGTTGTGGCTACCGTTCCAAGTGTAACGGCTATTCCTTATTTCACAACTGTTCCTTATAATCCGCTATCTCCAACTGCTTTGGGTGGTTCAGCAAATATAAATGCATTGAATGCTCAATTATATGGTCCATTAAATCAAATTTTTACTGCTTTTGGGGAACCAAACAGAGTAAAGTTGTTATCAGCAACTAGTGCTAATCCTATATTAATTTTTGATGCTGATGCTGTAGATCGTTCGGCTCAAATTACGGCTGTATTAACACCTACTTTAGGTGCGCCAACAGCTACTGCATTCGGAATGGTTTTTGGAAAAGCTCGTCAAGCTACTGCAGCAGATTTAGTAGTTTTACCTGCTTCTTCTGTAATTGGTACGCCAAATGCATCTTCTCCTTCGACATTAATTAATATCAATGGAGTTTCATATCCAATGGCTAATAGATGGGTATTAACTGCTAATGAAAAAGCTAAAGTAGCAAATGCAACAGCAGCTTACAACAGTGCAATTGTTTCTATTGCAAGTTCAAATAATTTAGCAGTGGCAGATATGAATCAAATCATGAATCAATTGGTTGGTGGTTTAAGAGTTGAAGATGGAACATTTTATACAGCAAATTATTTTTCTTCTGCAACTGCAACAACTGTATTGTTTTCTTTAGATGGCGTGCATCCTAACGCTAGAGGTTACGCAGTAATTACAAATGAAATCATTAAAGTTATAAATAGTCATTATAATGCTAATTTACCTTTACATTCTGCAGCTAATTTCCCAGGGGCTACAATTGTAGGTTCAAACTAAATAAGATTTTTATCAAATAAATATAAAAGGCATCATTTTTGGTGCCTTTTTTTGTAATTTTAAAAAAAATCAAAATATATGAATTTTATTATCAAACTTTTAATTAGTACTATTATAGTATTTACGTTAGCGTATTTTTTACCTGGTGTTCATGTAGATAATTTAACGGCGGCATTATTGGTTGCAGTAGTTTTAGGATTGTTGAATACTTTTTTGAAGCCTATTTTAATTTTTCTGACTATTCCCGTAACCTTAATTACTTTGGGTTTGTTTTTATTAGTAATTAATGCAGGTATTATTTTAATTTGCGACTATTTTATTACAGAATTTCATGTTGATGGTTTTTTAACAGCCTTAATTTTCAGCATATTATTATCAATAAGTCAATCAATATTGAACAAAATATTTGTTAGTGAAGATTA
Organism: Flavobacterium sp. N2820; assembly: GCF_025947285.1. NCBI lineage: Bacteria > Pseudomonadati > Bacteroidota > Flavobacteriia > Flavobacteriales > Flavobacteriaceae > Flavobacterium > Flavobacterium sp. N2820. The sequence goes on from NZ_CP110008.1 coordinate 100,711, forward strand.
ATTTTTAGCGAATTGAATTTCAGTAAATTAAAAACTTGTTTGGGTTGTAAAAATTCTATAATTTTGCAACCCAATTTTTATGGTACTTAAATAAACAGATAAATGAACATTACAAAAACGCAAGTTGATGCATTAAATGCTATTGTAACAGTAGCAATCGCTAAAGAAGATTATGCTGATAAGGTAAATAAAGTATTAGCTGATTACAAAAAAAACGCTGCTATTTCTGGATTTAGAAAAGGAGCTGTTCCAATGAGTTTGATTCAAAAACAATATGGTAAAGCAGTTTTATTAGAAGAAGTGAATAAAGTATTACAAACTTCGCTTAATAATTATTTAACTACTGAAAAATTAGATATTCTTGGAAATCCACTTCCAAAGTTAACAGAAAGTATCGATTGGGATGCGGAAAATTTTTCTTTTGACTTCGAATTAGGATTAGCACCTCAGTTTTCAGTTGATTTATCTGCTAAAAACAATGTTACTAAATTCAAAGTTATTGCTGATGACAAAATGTTGAACGATCAAGTAGATCGCATCGCAAAGCAATATGGAAAATTAATTTCTCAAGATAAAGTAGAAGAAGGTTTTGATGTTGTTGGAACATTTACAAACGAAGAAAAAGGAATTAATGCTCCTGCAAATTTTGCTTTAGATATTTTTGCAGATAAAAAAGTAGCAAAATCATTCATTGGTAAAAAAGTAGGTGATGTAGTTGCTATCGGAACAAAAGGCTTATTCGATGATGATCACAAATTAATGGATTACTTAAAAGTAGGTCATGATGATGTACACGGATTAGATATCACAGTTCATTTCACAATTGAAGAAATTAATGCAACTGAAAGAGCTGAATTAAATCAAGAATTGTTTGATAAATTATTTGGAGCTGGAGTCGTTTCTTCTGTTGAAGACGTAAAAGCAAAAATTAAAGAGGATGCTGAAGCGCAATTTGCACAACAAGCAGATCAAAAATTCTTAAACGACGTGACTGATTTCTTAATCGAAAACACAAAATTTGATTTACCAGCTGAGTTCTTAAAAAAATGGATTAAAACCATGGGTGAAACTCCACTTTCTGATGAGCAAGCTGAAGAAGAATATGCAAAAGCAGAAAAAGGATTACGTTTTCAATTAATCGAAGGAAAAGTAATGGCTGAAAATAATTTACAAATTACGTTTGAAGATTTAAAAGCACATACTGCCGAATTAATCAAGAAACAAATGGCTCAATTTGGTCAATTAAATCCATCGGATGATGAAATTAACGGAATTGTTGCTCGTGTGATGTCAAATCAAGACGAAGTAAAACGTTTGTCTGAGCAAGTAATGAGCGAAAAAATGTTAGGTCTTTACAAAGAAAAAGTATCGGCTAAAACAAAAGAAGTTAATTACGAGCAATTCATCAAAGAAATGTACGGAGAATAATTTCTCACAAAAAATAATTATCTTTGAGCGTCAGACTAGTTTTGGCGCTTTTTGTTTCAAGACAATTTGTCACAAAAAGTAATAGGCACGAACTTTGCAAAATATTAATGGTTTAAGTTTAATCCCTTTTAAACTTTTAAACACATAAACTTTTAAACTTAATTTATGAATTACGGAAAAGAATTTAAAAAATATGCTACTAAGCATCACGGAGTAAACAGTTTATATTACGATAAAATTGTTGGAAGTATGACGCCTTATATTATTGAAGAACGCCAATTAAACGTAGCTTCAATGGATGTTTTTTCTCGTTTAATGATGGATAGAATTATCTTCATGGGAACAGGAGTTGATGATTATGTGGCAAATATTATTCAAGCGCAATTATTGTTTTTAGAAAGTGTTGACGCTTCTAAAGACATTAGTATTTATATTAATTCTCCTGGTGGAAGTGTCTATGCTGGATTAGGAATTTATGATACAATGCAATTTGTAAAACCAGACGTTGCTACAATTTGTACAGGAATGGCGGCTTCAATGGGAGCGGTTTTATTATGTGCTGGAGCAGAAGGAAAGCGTTCGGCATTACCACACTCAAGAGTTATGATTCACCAACCATCAGGAGGAGCACAAGGTGTAGCAACTGATATGGAAATCAACTTGAAAGAAATGTTGAAATTAAAAGATGAATTATATGAAATCATTTCTAAACATTCTGGACAATCGTTCGAAAAAGTGCACAAAGATTCTGAGCGCGATTATTGGATGATTGCTGCTGAAGCAAAAGAATACGGAATGATTGATGAGGTTTTAACAAGATAAATAAATATAGTTTTCAGTTTTCAGTCACAGTTTTCAGCGATATAACTGTGACTGTATACTGTGACTGCTAACTTAAAAAGGATGGCTAAAGAAGTATTAGAATGTTCATTCTGCGGAAGGAAAAAGCCTGAAACCAATTTATTAATTGCAGGAATTAATGCGCATATTTGCGACAAATGTATCGAACAAGCTCACGGAATTGTATTAGAAGAATTAAAACAATCGGGTAATTCCAATTTGGTTGCTGATTTGATTCTGTTGAAACCAAAAGAAATTCGTGCGTTTTTAGATGATTATGTTATTGGACAAGATCAGACTAAAAAAGTAATGAGTGTGGCGGTTTATAATCACTACAAACGTTTGATGCAAATTCAATTGGAAGACGAAGTTGAGATTGAAAAAAGTAACATATTAATGGTAGGACAAACCGGAACAGGTAAAACATTAGTAGCAAAAACAATTGCAAAAATGTTGAATGTTCCATTGGCTATTGTTGATGCAACTGTTTTAACCGAAGCAGGTTATGTAGGTGAAGATGTGGAAAGTATCTTAACTCGTTTGTTACAAGCAGCTGATTATGATGTAGCAAAAGCCGAAAGAGGTATTGTATTTATTGACGAAATAGATAAAATTGCACGTAAAAGTGATAATCCATCAATTACGCGTGATGTTTCGGGTGAAGGTGTGCAACAAGCTTTGTTGAAATTATTAGAAGGAACGGTTGTAAATGTGCCACCAAAAGGAGGTAGAAAACATCCAGACCAAAAATTTGTTGAGGTAAACACTCAAAATATCTTATTTATTGCAGGTGGTGCTTTCGATGGTATAGAGCGTATTATTTCAAAACGTTTAAATAGACAAGCTGTTGGTTATAGTTCTTCAATTGGAACAGACCATATTGATAAGGATAATTTGTTGCAGTATTTAATCCCAAAAGATGTAAAAGATTTTGGATTAATTCCAGAAATTATTGGTCGTTTGCCAGTTTTAACTCATATGGATCCCTTGGATGCAGAAACGTTAAGAGCAATTTTAACCGAACCTAAAAATGCCTTAGTAAAGCAATACAAAAAGTTGTTTGAAATGGATGAGGTAACTTTGGAAATTGAAGAAGAAGCTTTAAATTATATTGTCTCTAAAGCCTTAGAATATAAATTAGGTGCCAGAGGTTTACGTTCGTTATGTGAAGCTATTTTAACTGATGCTATGTATGAATTGCCTAGTTCTGAAGATAAACATTTGCAAGTAACTAAAGAATATGCGGAAAATAGTTTGAGTAAAAACTTATTACAACGATTGAAAGCAGTTTCTTAATTTGGAATATTATATATTTAAAAAGGGTCGCCATTTGGCGACCCTTTTTTATAGATTAAGCATTTTTCTTTTGCTCTATTTTTTTTGCTTGTTTTGCATTGCAATAGCTAGATTTACAGCTCCATCCACTAGAACATGAGGTTAATAAAAGTACTGTTGCAATTGCGAAAGTTAGAGTGATTTTTTTCATTTTTAGGGTTTTATAATTGTGTTGAAATGTTATTATTTTTATTAATTTTAAATTCGACTCTTCTGTTGGTCTGATCTTGTTCAGGTGTACATTTGTCGCATTTGTTTAATAGTTGGCTTTCTCCATATCCTTTATATGATAATCTTGAAGCAGCAATTCCTTTGTCAATTAGATATTGGTAAGTAGATTTTGCTCTTCTTCCAGAAAGTTTTTGATTATAATCTGCGGAACCTTTATTGTCTGTATGTGCATTAATAGCAATAGACATTTCAGGGTTATTATTTAATACTTCTACAATTTTATTTAAAGATAAAGTAGATTCTTGTTTGATTGTTGCTTTGTCAAAATCAAAATAGATATTTTCGATAACAATAGCATCTTCAGTTATAATCGCTTTTTCTTGAGTTAATTTTAAATTTTTATTTGAATCTCCAGAAGATAAAGAAGTGATTTTTGTTTCATATCCATCTTTGCTAATTGTAGCTGTATATTGTGTTAAAGGATCTAATTCTAATCTAATTTTTCCTTTTTCATCTGATTTTATTTTTGAAATAATTTCTCCAAATTCATTAGTTACAACAACTTCTGCATTAGGGAGTACAATACTTGATTGTTCTTCAACTACAGTATAGGTTTGGGTCAAATTTTCTTGTTTTTTGATTTCAAATTTTAAAATATCAAAATTACCAGATTGTTGTTTATCTGTAGATATGTAACCTTTAGAAGGAGAGGTCATTACAAAAGCAATATCATCTCTTTTAGAATTTAGGTCAGTTCCTAAGTTCAAAGCTTTTACATAATTGTTCTCTACAACTGAAGATCTAAATACATCATAACCGCCCATGTTAGCATGACCTTTTGAAGAAAAGAATAAATATTTACTGTCTAAAGACATAAATGGATATTTCTCATCAAGAGAAGTGTTTACATTTGGCCCAAGATTAACTAATTTTCCAATTGTTCCATCTGATAAAACGGGTGCTTCATAAATGTCAAAACCACCAAATCCTCCAGGGATGTTTGCCGCTAAAAATATTTTTTTACCATCAGGTGATAAACTTGGTGTTTCCACAGAATATTCAGAAGGTACAACTTGAAGATTAGTAATATTTACCCATTTTTTTGGGTCATTTTCGTTTAAATCAGCCTTGTGAAGTGTAAAAATTTGATTGTTATTTGGACTTTCTTGTGTAAAGTAAATCGTACGTTGATCTGCTGAAAAACTGATAGAACCCTCATTTTTTTCAGAATCTAATGCTTGGGAGAAAAGCAATGGAAAAGATAAATTTCCATCATCTTTAATATCCACACAGTATAAATTATTATTAGGTTCATTTGTAACTGGATTCACTGTTACTTCTGCGTGTCTTCTCTTTTTATTAGATAAAATTATGTATTTATTTTTAAAAAAAGAAGTTCCAACTTCGTTCAATTCTGAGTTAATGCCAGTATCACTAATTAAGTAATTAATACCTTTTGTAGATTTATTTATTGTATTTAAAATGGAATCTAAAGATTCTGATCGTTTTGGTTCTTGAGAAAAACAAAAAAAAGTTCCAAAAAGGAAAATTAGAATTAGTAATTTGGGGTAATTCATAATGTTAAACGCTTAATTTATAGTGGGGTAATAAAAAATTAAATCAAGCGCAAAATTAATACTAAATTTTACATAAAAAATCTTTTATAAAACATTTATGATAAAACTCGACGAACTGCAAAAAAAATCGATTTCAGGTAAAATTATTCGAATTAAATTTCGGTTATTTTTTTGTTAAATATATTTATGACAGTTTAATTTTGTCAATTTCTATATTTTTCTTGGGATTTATTACATTTTCTTTTATTTCACATCTTCTATATGGACCACACTTATAACGTCTTGGTCCACAAGAAAATGATGAAATAATAATGCTCAAGAGTACTAAAAATGAAGCTATTTTTTTCATGTGATTTTATTATAATTGTAATAAACTTTCTAAATAATTTCGATCATTAGAAAGCCTCGGAATTTTGTGTTGCCCTCCTAATTTATCATTTTGTTTTAACCAATCATAAAACAAGTTTTTTCGGGCCACATTTAATACTAACGGGTTTAATGTCATATTGTTATATCGCTTGGCTTCATAATCTGAATTTAAAGACTGAATAGTATCGTCTAAAGCAAAACGGAATTTTTCAATGTCTTCAGGCGGATGCTTAAATTCAATAATCCATTCATGTGAACCTTTTTGCGCCTCGCTCATAAAAACTGGAGCTACAGTATAATCAACTATTTCGCAGTCAAATAGAGCGCATGTTTTTGCTATAGCCGCATCAGTATTTTCAACCATTAGTTCTTCTCCAAAAACATTTATGTGATGTTTTGTTCTTCCTGTAACTTTAATTCGATATGGGTTTAAAGAAGTAAATCGAATCGTATCACCAATTAAATAGCGCCATAAGCCTGAATTTGTTGTAATTACTAAGGCATAATTCTTATTTAATTCTACTTGATTAAGACGAATAACACGCTGGTTTAATGTTCCAAAAGTATCCATCGGGATAAATTCGTAGAAAATTCCATAATCTAACATCAATAATAATTCGTTAGAATCATTTTGGTCTTGAATTGCAAAAAAACCTTCTGATGCATTGTAAATTTCATAATATTTGAAGTCGTCTTTTGGGAATAATTTTTTATATTGTTCTCTATACGGATCAAAATTTACGCCTCCATGAAAGTATACTTCTGCATTTGGCCAAAGCTCTAATAAATTAGATTTTCCGGTGGTTTCTAATGCTTTTTGAAGTAAAACCAACATCCAACTGGGAACACCAGCCAAACTTGTTACATTTTCGTTGATGGTTTCATTAATAATGGCAGGAAGTTTCGTCTCCCAATCTCCCATTAACGATATTTTACTGCTAGGTGTAGAGCTAAATTCGGCCCAAATGGGCATATTATCAATCAAAATTGCCGATAAATCCCCAAAAAAAGTATTGTTGTCTTCATACAATTGCTTGCTTCCGCCTAAGCGAAGGCTTTTTCCAGTAAAAAGTTGCGAATCTTCATTATTATTTAAAAATAAACACAATAAATCTTTACTCGCTTTGTAATGACAATTTTCTAAAGCTTCTGAACTTACAGGTATAAATTTACTTTTTGCATTAGTAGTTCCACTTGATTTTGCAAACCATTTAATGTTAGAGTGCCAAAATACATTTTGATCGCCTTTACGTGTAAGCTCTATTAAAGGTTCTAAATCTTCATAAGTAGAAACAGGAATTCGTTCTGAAAAAGTAGTATAGCTTTTCATGGAAGAAAAATCATATTTCTTACCAAGTTGCGTGTTTTCAGACGTTTTAATTAGATTAAAAAGTAATTCATCTTGCACTTCATGCGGATATTTTAAAAACAATTCCATTTGATGAATTCGCTTTTTTAAAATCCAAGTGGCAAAAGAATTTATTATTTGTAATGGCATTTACCTATTGCTAATTTTGAATTATTAATTTGGAATAATAACTTTACCAAAAATAGCATTTTTTTCAAATAATTGAACAAAAAAGAAAATCTTTACACGAAATGATATATCAAGGCACACTTTCAAAAATGCAAACCGAATTTAGTTTCCCAATCCAATATTATTTGGTTTTTGAAAATAGTTTTTTAAACATCAACCAACTTATAGGAAAGGAGATAGAAATAGCGTTTCAAGGCTATCAATGTTTAAATTGCGGAAAAGCTAAGAAAATCTTTCGTCAAGGATTTTGTTACGATTGTTTTATGAGTAGTCCTGCTGTTGGAGATTGGATTATGAAACCCGAATTAAGTACTGCACATTTAGATATTGAAGATAGAGATTTAGCTTATGAAAAGCGCGTGCAATTGCAACCTCATGTAGTTTATTTGGCATTATCGAGTGAGGTGAAAGTAGGAGTAACCCGAAAAACACAAGTGCCAACACGATGGATAGATCAAGGCGCTGTGCAAGCGATTCCAATTGTAGAAGTTCCCAATAGATATTTAGCTGGTATTACTGAGGTTGCTTTGAAAAATCATTTTGCCGATAAAACGAATTGGCAAAAAATGCTAAAAAACGAAGTGCCTAATATGGATTTAATTGCTGAGCGAAACAAGGTATTTGATTGGTTGCCTAATGAAGTAAAAGATTATTTTCCAAAGGAAGAAAAAATCATTCAAATGGATTTTCCTGTTTTGCAATATCCTAAAAAAGTTAGCAGTTTAAATTTAGATAAAACGCCAAATTTCTCAGGAAAATTAGCAGGAATAAAAGGACAATACCTACTTTTTGAAGACGGAACCGTCTTTAACGTTAGAACATATGAAGGTTATGTAGTAAAAATGAGTTTGTAAAAAATAAACCCTTTCAAATTTACAGTTGAAAGGGTTTGTTTTTGCATTTAAAACAGTGTGTTTATTCTTTTTTCTTCTTTTTAAGCCAACCATTTAATGCATCCGTTGCTTTGGTTTTGAGTTCTTCTTTAGGAGTTGCCTTAGGTTTTGTTGTGTCTGTTGCTGTAGTAGTTCCAGAAGTGTTGCCTTTAGTACCCCCAAGCAAATTTCCTAATGCTGATGTTCCTTGATTGATGTATTTGTCTTTTTGCATTTTTACCAATTGTGAAGCCAAATTGGTAGTAGCTTGTTTCATGTCGGTTGTGATTTTTGGTTGTTTAAAGTTTCCGCCAAGCACAGCATTTACAGGAATGTTTTGAATTTTATTTTGATCTGCAGGTGTAAGCTTTGTTAATAAATTAGTTACTTCTTTACCTAAATATTTTGCAGGTACATCAAATTTTAAGTTGTAATTCATATTTTGATCAAAACCATGTGTTCCGCCCACATTTACAGTGATGTCTTGATATTTGATATCAAATGGTTTTACATTTACTTTTCCGTCTTTGAACGATAATGCCGCTTTTACATCATTTAAGTTGACTTTACTCATGTCAATGAACTTTACATTCGAACTTAAAGCCGTTAATAAAGTTGAGTTTTTTTCATTAATTGTAGTAGATAGCAATTGACCTAATAAATCCCCAGAAATGGTTTTTAAATTTGGTGTCATATCTTGTTGTAAATCACCCGACAATTTTATTGTAGAGTTTAATTTACCATTAATTACCCCAGCAATCGGAGCAATCGATTTTAGCATGTCTAATTGTGTGAAAGATTCGGCAATATTAACTTTATCTAAGCCTAAATTCATATTAAACGTTGGCGTTTTCCCTTTAGTTGAAACTGTACCGGTTAAACCGATATTTCCGCCAAAAATGCTCATTTTTAAATTGTTTAAGCTTACCGCTTCATCTCTAATTACCATATTTCCCGAAACATCTTGCAAATTCAAATTGTCATAAACAACAGTTTTTGCTTTTGCAGTTATACTACAATCTAAAAACGAAGGAATTTTGACCGCTTCAGTAGATTTTTTACCTTCATCATTAGTGGTAGTAGTTGGAGCCATAAAATCTGAAACTACTAGTTTTGTTGAATTCATGTTGAAATTTCCTTTCAGAATTTGGTTTTTGAATACAAATCCATAAAAGTTATCTAACGTTCCTGTAACTTGTAAATCGGAAGTTCCCGTTTTTGCATCAAATTGATTTAAACGAATTTGGCTTGGATTAAATGCCACTGACGCTTGGTTAATTTTGAACGGTTTTGCCATTTCTGGCCCTTCGTAATTGAATCCAGTCAAACTTGCAATTCCCGAATTTTGAATGTTTTGGTATTGAGAAGTTTCAACAGATTTCATGTCAAATTTTGTCTTAACATCAGCTTTTAAAATTCCGGTTAACGGTTTGTCTAATTTTACGGGATAAGCCTTAGTAACATTTGCTAAATTGATTGTTCCCTTTAATTCGGCATCAACTAATGCATTTGTTGCTATGTTTCTAATATTGGCTTTTGCATTAAACACATCTTGGTCAATTGAAAATGCAAGTTTGTTCAAATTCACATACGTATCGTTCATTAAACCGGTTTCGTTGATAATATGTGTGTCAATGACGATATTCTTAACCGATTTTGGTAAATCTGGATATTGAAAAGACGCATTATTAGAAGCAATTTTTACATCAAAAGCAGGAATCGTAGTTTCGGTTAAATTTCCTTTTACTTTTCCGTCTACTGAAAATTGTCCAGTTGTTTTTACTTTGTTAATATCACCTGAATAAGCAGCTGGAATTAATCCCAAGAAGTTTTTAAAATCAGATGTTGGCGTTTTGAATGTTAAGTCATACGTTTGACCCGCTTCCACCATTTGAATAAATCCATTGAATTCTAATGGCAACTGATTGATTAATGCTTTGTTGTCTTTGAATTCATATTTACTTTTTTCTAAATCAATTCCTAAAATGGCATCTAATGAAATAGCTACATTGTTCATGTAGTTCATTTTGTCCATATCAAAAGATAGTTTTGCAGTAGTTTTAGTTTCTAAATCTAATTTTTGAGCAGCAAAATTCCCTTTTCCTTCGTGATTAATGCTGTCTAAAACCATTTTTATTTTTGAACCTTCGTCGGTATAAGTGAATTTTAAATTTTCTACTTCATAATCCTGAATATTTAAGGCAAAAGGTTTGCTGTCAGAAGGTTTTTTATCGGCTTCTTCTTTTAATGCAATATCAAAATTCCCTAAGCCATCTTTATTAAAAATGATGTTTACAATTCCGTCAACCACACTAAAACTTTCTAAATTCATAGCTTCTCCTTCGCCTTTAAAGAGTTCTTTTACACTCATGGTTACGTTGGTTTCACCCGAATATAAAAGTGTATCGTTTTCAAATGGCGCTTTAGTAATAATGCTTAATTTTTCAATCGTAACATTAGCTTGCGGAAAACTTTTGAATAAACTCAAATCCACATCTTCAAACGCAATGTTTGCATTTACATTTTCATTCAACGTTTTGGCAATCATTTCCTTGATTTTGTCTTTGAACAAAAATGGAGCCGCTGCCAATGCGATAATGATTACCAATAGGGAAATTCCAATTCCTTTTAAGATTTTTTTCAACATAATTATATATTATTTGTGAAGCGAATGGTTTATAAGCTACTTGACTATTTCTATTGTAACAAAATTAGTACCAAAATAATAAGTTAGCATTAAAATGAAGTTAAACTTATAAAAAAAATCCCGAAATAATCGGGATTCTTTTATATAATTTCTGCGCTTAATCCAGCATCTAAAAGTGCTGAGCATTGGGGTTTTAATTCGTCTAATGCGCCCGTTTTTACAGTACATTTTCCTTTGTAATGCACTAATAGGGCACATTGTTCAGCTTGTAAATCATCATGATTACAAACTCTTACAAGTGTATCAATAACGTGATCGAAAGTATTTATATCATCATTATGTAACACAATTTCGTTATTGTAACCTATGGCTTCTTCTACTAAAAATTTTTCCTGTAATTTTTCTATCGTGCTCATTTCCTTTTAGTTTGAATGTTCTACACAAATTTAAAAAAATTATTTAAACCAACAAATTCTAATTATTCTTCTTTTGTTATTGCTTCTTAAATCGTAATGCTACCCAATTATTTTTTTCAAATTGTTTTTCATAAGTAAGCCCTTTAGCAATACAACTTTCAGAAATTACGGGAATATCTTCGGTATAAAAACCACTTAAAAATAAAATTCCGTTTTCATTTAAACAATTTACATAATGTTGCATGTCGTTTAAAAGAATATTACGGTTGATGTTTGCAATAATTATGTCGTATTTTTTATCAACTAATAAAGAGGCATCACCTTCGTAAACTGAAATATGGTTGCAATTATTGCGTTCTGCATTTTCAATGGAGTTTAGATAGCACCAATTGTCAATATCAATAGCATCGATTGGTTGAGCACCTTTCATTTCAGCTAAAATGGCTAAAATGGCTGTTCCGCAACCCATGTCTAAGGTTTTTTTATTTGTAAAGTCTGTTTCAAGTATGTGTTGAATCATCATGTGAGTGGTTTCATGATGACCTGTTCCAAAACTCATTTTTGGTTCAATTACAATATCATATTCGGCATTAGTTTTTTCGTGAAAAGGAGCTCTTACATGACATTTTCCGTCTACTTCGATTGCTTCAAAGTTTTTTTCCCATTCTTCATTCCAATTTACTTGCTCAATTTCCTCAAAAGTATAATTGATTTTAAATTCTGGATTATCTAAGATCTGAATATCTTCTAAAATAGTTTCGCTCCACAAATCTTTTTGAACATAGGCAGAAATTCCTGTTTCGGTTTCAATAAAGCTTTCAAAAGCTTTTTCTCCTAATTCAGCAATTAAAATTTCGCTACCTAATTCAATAGGTTCTATTGTAAAGTGATATCCAATGTATATATTTGACATAACATTAATTTTTTGCAAAGGTAATATTTACTTAACATACTTAACATTGATTTGATGTTAAGTTTGCACAAAATATACAACAACATAACAAATGAAAAAATTAGTAACTTTTTTATTGCTTGTAACTACTGCAATTACAGTAGCTCAAGACATAAAAGTAACCACAAAAGACAACGATTTAAAGTTGGCTGCCCTTCCATATTATAGTTATGGAAAAGGATTAGGAATAACATCGCCAGATAGTTTATTTCAATTAAATATTCGTTTTAGAATGCAAAATCGTGTTACATTTATTCAAAATGAGGATGAAGATGCTGCTTATTCAGGAGAAATTAGACGTTTACGTTTGCGTTTTGATGGATATGTAGGTAATCCACACTTTTTATATGTAATTCAATTGTCGTTTGCACCAGGTGATGTGGGTGAAATTCAAGATGGAGAAAATATAAATATTATCAGAGATGCTGCGGTTTTTTATCGACCAAATAAACATTGGAGTTTTCTTTTTGGACAAACCAAATTGCCAGGAAATCGTCAGCGTGTGAATTCATCAGGAGCATTACAATTAACAGATAGAAGTATTAATAATGCTCGTTTCACCATTGATAGAGATTTTGGTTTTCAAGCGTATTATCTGAATGAAAATAAAGATAAATTTTCATACAATGTAAAAACGGCTGTTTCAACAGGAGAAGGAAGAAACTGGACAAAATCAGCCGACGACGGAGTAGCTTTAACTGGAAAATTAGAGTTGATGCCTTTCGGTTCATTTAAAAATGATGGAACTAATTTTGAAGGAGATGTCGCAAGAGAAAAAACACCAAAATTATTATTATCAGGTGCTTTTCATCAAAATAATTTGGCAAGAAGAACGCAAGGCCAGCTTGGAGGAGACTTGTTTGAACAAAAAACAATGAAATCAGTTTTATTAGATGCCATGTTAAAATATAACGGTTGGAGTTTAATGTCGTCTTACATGTCACGTTCAGCAAAAGATCCAATTGCTTTTAATCCAGATGATATTACGGAGTTTAATTATGTTCCAGTTGGAAGTGGAATGGATTATCAATTGAGTTATGTGTTTCCAACAAATTATGAAATTATTGGTCGTTTTTCTACTCAAAAAATGCACGAAGATATTCAGGCTTTGACTCCTGATTCGAAACAATATTCGTTAGGTATTACTAAATATTTATGGGAGCATGCTTTTAAATTACAAGGAGAAGTTACATTATCCGATTTAGATTATTTTGACGGAACTAACAAACAAAATTGGTATGTTCGATTACAACTTGAAATCGGAATCTAAGTTTTAGAAAATATCGCATAAAACCACAATTCAGTAATTGATTTGTGGTTTTTTTTATTTTCTGTATTTCGGATTTTAAACTTCTAATTTTTAAAATGCTTACCTTTGCACTTTATTTATTTTTATTATGTTACAAATAGGGGAGTTTAATACGTTGAAAATTCTTAGAGATACTAAGGTTGGTTTATTTTTAGGAAGCGAAGAAACACAGGAAGATGATGTTTTGTTGCCTAATAAATATGTTCCAAAAGAATTTTCTATTGGAGATGATTTAACAGTATTTATATATTTAGATCATGAAGAACGTCCTGTTGCAACAACGCTTAAGCCTTATGTTAAACTGAATGAATTTGCACATTTAAAAGTAAATTACATGAATCAGTTTGGTGCTTTTTTAGATTGGGGATTAGAGAAAGATTTATTTGTTCCGTTTAAAGAGCAAGCCCGACCGATGGAAGTTGGAAAACGTTATTTGGTTTACATGCATTTGGATGAAAAAACCAATCGTTTGGTGGCTTCAAGTAGAACCAATAAATATTTGACGAATGAAAATGTTGATTTGGAACCTAACGAAGAAGTAAATATCTTAATTTCTCATATTACAGATGGCGGAATTAACGTTATTATTAATCAAAAGTATAAAGGTTTAGCTTATAAAAATGAAGTGTATACAGATGTAAAACCAGGGATGAAAACCGTTGGTTACATCAAAAATATTCGCCCTGACGGAAAAATTGATGTGATGCTTCGCAAAGTTGGAGTAGAAGCAATTGAACCTTCATCGCAAATTATTTTAGACGAATTAAAAGCCAATCGTGGTTTCTTGCGATTGACAGATAATTCGCATCCAGAAGACATCAAAACGGTGTTGAAAATGAGTAAAAAGAATTTCAAAAAAGCCGTAGGAAATTTATACAAACAAAAGTTAATCGAAATCAAAGAAGACGGAATTTATTTGGTTTAAAATGACAACAAAGAATAAAATATATTTTTCACTTAGCGTTTTAGTTTTGTTACTAACGTTTGTTGCCATTTTTCAAAATTTTGAAACTTTTTATTTTATTGGATTTGAAACTGAAATCATTTGGATACCAATTTGGGCAGCTGTTGTGATTTTACCACTTTTAAATTTATATGAAATTGCTGTAAATACGGATGATTATAATAAGTATTATTGGTTAGCTCTTGTAATTAATTTAATTTCTATTTTCTTCATTTTGAGATATTTCAAAATAGAATTTCTCTCATAATTTTTTCCTAATAAGTATTTCAGACTAATTTTTTATCATTAAATTTGTATATACAAATATTAGTTTATGAATCGCAAGAATTTCATAACATTACTTTCAGGAGGAATCGCTATGGCAAGTATACAACCGTTTTATAATTGGACAAAAGGATTAGTAGAAGAAGAGGAGAAGATGCCCGTTTTGTTTATTGGACATGGTTCGCCTATGAATGCTATTGAAGATAATGAGTTTTCAAAACGTTGGCAACTGATGGGTAAGGAAATTCCAACACCCAAAGCAGTTGTGGTAATTTCAGCACATTGGTTAACAAAAGGGACATTAGTTACCGCAATGCCAAATCCAAAAACGATTCACGATTTTGGAGGTTTCCCACAAGTATTGTTTGATGTGCAATATCCAGCGCCTGGAAATCCTGAATTAGCTTCAGAAATTCAAAAACTAATTACGAATCCAGCAGTAGAATTAGACCACGATTGGGGATTAGACCACGGCACTTGGTCGGTAGTAAAACACATGTGTCCTGATGCTGATATTCCGGTTTTACAATTAAGTATCGATTATTATAAACCAGCGGCTTATCATTATGAATTAGCAAAACAGTTACTTTCACTTCGCAAAAAAGGAATTTTAATTATCGGAAGCGGTAATATGGTGCATAATTTACGAATGGTAGCTTGGGATAAATTAAACGAATCCGAATACGGATTTGATTGGGCTTTAGAAATGAATGATATCTTCAAAAATAAAATTTCAAATGGTTTTCATAAAGAATTAATTCAATATGAAAAATTACATAAAGCCGCAACATTAGCTATTCCTTCACCCGACCATTATTATCCATTGCTGTACATTTTAGCATTACAAACCGATAATGATAAAGTAGAATTCTTCAACGATAAAGCCGTTGGAGGTTCGTTAACGATGACTTCTGTGAAAATTGGTTAATTATTCGCCTTCTTCATCATTAAATTTAAAAGGATAATCACCAAATTTTGGAGCCAATCTCTTGGTTTGATACGGTTTTCTGGAGAATTTATTTGAAATTGCAATAATAGTAACCGAATCTTTTACCAGTGTAACATATGATGATGTATTTCCATGCCACCAGCCGTTGTGAAAGAAGTATTTTTGACCCGTTTCAAATTCTAACATACGAACTCCTAATCCATAATTTCTAGTTCCTTTACGTTCATAACTATATCCTTTGAACATTTCTTCTTTCATTGCTGCACTCAAAAATTTATCAGAATATAAAGCCAAATCAAATTGTAGTAAATCGCGAGGTGTAGAATAAATATTTTTATCGCCATACACTTGATCTAAATATTCAAAAGCCAATCGTAAATAGTTGTTTTTATAGGATTGACTAACGTTGTCTTGTTTTGTTAAATCATTAAAAACAAAAGTGTTTTTCATGCCTAATGGATCAAAAATTAATTCTTGAAGCACTTGAGGATAGGTTTTTTTTGATACTTTTTCAATGATTAAAGCCAGTAATGCATAATTAGTGTTACAATAACCAAAACGGGTTCCTGGAGTGGATTCTAAGCCAATATTTTTTGTAGCTAAAAGGGTTAAAATATCTTGATTTGTTAGCGTTTTCTTTTTATCCCAAACGCCTTTATCATCAGTAAAATAAGCATAATTACGTAAGCCACTTCTGTGATTCAATAACATTCTTATTGTTGTTTTTTCGTGTGGAAATTCTGGCAAAATGGAAGTTACTAAGTCGTCTAATTTTAGTTTTTTAGCATCAACTAATTTCAAAATTGTTACAGCAGTTATTACTTTACTCACAGAAGCAATGTGCAAAGGTGTGTTTTGTTTTATTGAATCACCTTTTTCTTTATAGGCAAATCCACTATAGTTTTCATAAAGAATTTCACCGTTCTTAGCTACTAAGAAAGAACCACTGTAATCTTTACTATTAAATTTTTTTTCATAAAAAGCTTCCACTTCATTTCCCATTCTGTTTTTGTAAATGGTGGTGAGCGGAGCGAAATTTACAGCATATTCTGATACATTACCTTCTTTATCTTTAATTGTAGATTCTTTGTTTTCGTCGGGTTTGTTTTGGCAATTAACAAGTAATAAGCTTAGAAGTATGAGGAGTGTTTTATTCAACATGAGTAGTATTCTTAATCTCGATATTAGGATTTGTTTTTAATAAAAGGGTGATAAATTCTTTGCTTTTTTCTGGAGAAATATATATGTCATCATATTTGTTGTATGTAATGATTAAACCAATATGGCTCAATGCGGGTTTCCAAATGGTTGGCACCACAATTCCTTTATGGTGTTCAATTTTATTGATGTTTTTTATTTCAATTGTTCCGTTAAATGGACCAGATTTCCATAGTAAGCTGTCGTTTTTTATAATATAAAATGTTGTTTTGTAAGTCCAAAGTAAAAATAGAAAAATAACTAAATTAATTGCTAAAATAACTATAAAAGGTTCGATTGTGTCGTCAAACAACGCCGGAACTGTCATTCCAAACATAAATACAATTACCCCTATTAAAATGTATAAGTTTATTTTACTTGTTGCAGATTTAAAAATCACTTACAAAGCTAATTTTTTTTTCGTTTCTTTTTGAATTCCATCTTTGTGCAGTAGAACAGAAATTGCTTTTAATTTCATATAAGGTATACTCATATATACGTAACCTCCATTAGCTACTTTCTTTTCATCACTTCCCCAAGAGTTTTTTACTTTATAATAGATATTGCCTTTTTGATCTTTTACTTTTCCAACAATATGCATTAAGTGGTCGTCAGTAGTTGAAATATTTTCAAATTCTTGTTGACGGTATTCAGGTGTGATATTTTTTTCGGTAATAATTTCTGCTAAACCAGTTTTAGTATCTTCTTCTTTTTCCGGAATAAAAGCAATACCATATTTTCCTGAAAATGTTGGTTCAGAAACATCACAATCTAATGAAAGTGAATAACCTTTTGCTAATGCATGGTCTATGTTAGCAATGAATTCATCTAAAGGTAAGTTAAACATGCTTCCGTTTGAAAAATTATCAGGAATATTCAAAATAAACGGTTTGTAATTTGCTTCGTGCGTAAACGAAGTCAGTGTAACATAATTTTCAGGCTTAATTTTAGTAAATTCAGCAAATGATTTTGGTGTGTAATTTTTGCCTTCGTATTCGAATTTTGTTGGAATACTTCCTAAATAAATGTCTAAAACTGCATTAATGGCTTGTTTCCAATTAGGAGATAATTTCTTCCCTGGATTTTCAACATATGTTTTCAACATGGCTTCTAAAACGGCCACCATTTCAGCATGATTATGCTTCAATTCACCATCGTTTAAACCATCAAAAACGCTATTCGGAACCAAACCATTTTTAACAACACTATTTAATACATCGTGTGCTAAAGCACCTTCACTAAAATTAGCTTTTCCTTGACGCATTATGTAGTTTTCTGCTTTAGCCAAATAAGTGGTCCTCGCTTGAAACATCTCCGAAAGGTCGATTTTTTTTCCCGTCAAGCGAATAATTTCGGATTCTAAAAATGAGGAAGTAGAGAAACTCCAACATGTTCCAGTGATATCTTGTGAGATCACAGGTAAGCGTTCAACATCAATAACATCTTGAAATTCATAGTTTTGAGCCGAAGCTGTAAATAGCCCAGATGCAAACAGCAATCCGATATATAGGTTTTTCATAAATCTAATTGTTTTGAACTTGCAATATAATGCAAAAAATGAATTATTTTTACTGAAATTTAGTTTTAACAAAATTAAAGTATTTGAAATTTTAAATCAATTGTTTATGAGCACAATCAACTGGAAAACGGTAAAAGAATTTGAAGATATAACTTACAAAAAATGCGATGGTGTTGCCCGAATTGCTTTTAATAGACCTGATGTCCGTAATGCTTTTCGTCCTAAAACAACTAAAGAATTAATCGAAGCTTTTTATGATGCGCAAGAAGATACATCAATTGGTGTAGTGTTGCTTTCTGCTGAAGGACCAAGTTCAAAAGACGGCATTTGGAGTTTTTGCAGTGGTGGCGACCAAAAAGCTCGTGGTCATCAAGGTTACGTAGGCGAAGACGGTTACCACAGATTGAACATTTTAGAAGTACAACGTATGATTCGTTTTATGCCAAAAGCTGTGATTTGTGTAGTTCCGGGTTGGGCTGTTGGTGGCGGACATTCGCTTCATGTGGTGTGTGATTTGACGTTAGCAAGTAAAGAACACGCTATTTTTAAACAAACCGATGCGGATGTTACCAGTTTTGATGGTGGTTATGGTTCGGCTTATTTAGCTAAAATGGTAGGGCAAAAGAAAGCTAGAGAAATTTTCTTTTTAGGTAGAAATTACTCCGCGCAAGATGCTTTTGAAATGGGAATGGTAAATGCTGTAATTCCTCATGCTGAATTAGAAGACACAGCTTTTGAATGGGCACAAGAAATTCTAGCAAAATCACCAACGTCTATTAAAATGCTAAAATTTGCTATGAATTTAACCGATGACGGCATGGTAGGACAACAAGTTTTTGCAGGTGAAGCTACACGTTTAGCGTATATGACAGACGAAGCAAAAGAAGGAAGAGATGCGTTTTTAGAAAAACGTAAACCAAATTTTGAAAAGAAATATTTACCTTAATACTTGAAGTCAGAATTTAGAATTTAGAAAAAAAGAAAAAGTATGTCAAAATTCACCAATGAAGCGATAGAAATCAATGAATTACCCAAGTTTGAGGAAGTTCAGTTAAAACCCTTACAATCAAAATATTTTACTGTTATTGTTATCAATAGAAGTATTTTTAATTTGGTTTTGTTGATTGCTTTTTCTGCATTTTCGTATTTTAAAACCGAGCTTTTTTCAAACAGAGTTTGGTTAATTATGGGTGCAGTTATCGCTTGTATGATTATATTTTCGTATGTACTTGCAAAACTTAGTTTCAATAAAAAAGGGTTTGCATTTAGAACCCACGATGCTATTTATAAAGAGGGATTAATTTCAGAAACAACCACAATAATTCCGTTTAATCGTGTACAGCATGTGGCTTTACATCAAGGTTTTATTGCCCGAAAATTAGGTTTAGCTTCTATCGAATTGTTCACAGCTGGAGGAAGTAGTTCCGATTTAGAAATCCCAGGTTTGTTATTGGAAGAAGCGCAACAAATAAAAAATATGGTTTCGCAAAAAATCAATCCTTCAACTGAAATAACAGATACTTCATCTCCAGAAAATATAATTCTTGCCGAAAATGAAACCAATGACTAATTTTTCGCAACCTCAAAAACAATCGCTTTTAGGCGTGGTGGTCATGTTTGCCAATACGTTACAAAAATCGGTTCGTGCTTTTTGGCCAGTTTTATTGATTTGGTTGGTAAAATTTGAGTCACTAAATAAAGTAATGGTTTTTGGCGGAATTGCAGCGGTTATTGTCATAATTGCAATCATTTCTTATTTGCAATATCATTTTTTTACGTTTCATATTGACGAAGAAACCAATGAATTTATTATTCAAAAAGGCGTTTTAAATCGCACAAAAATCGCTATTCAATTGCATAAAATTCAACAAGTTAACATCAATCAAAGTTTAATTCAACGATTGGTTGGCGTGCATAAATTAGAAATTGACACCGCTGGAAGCGATAAAAAAGAAGCTTCAATTAGCGCCATTTCTCATGAATTAGCAACTATTTTGAAAGAACGATTAATCAATCATTCTGCAGTAGTAAACACCATTTCTCAGGAAAATGCAACAGAAGAAACGCCAACTTCGTTATTAAAAATTAGTTTAATCAGTTTAATTAAAATAGGTTTTACTTCAAATTACATAAAGAGTTTTGCGCTTTTGTTTGTGTTTTTTACAACTATCATGGAGAATTTGAGACAATTGCCAGATAATGATGTGATTAGTGAAGATAAGGTTGCCAATTATTTTGATAAATTTTCACTGTATTCTTCAATTGGGTTGGGTATTGCAATTGTCATTGCTTTGGTTTTGATTGTTAATTTGGTTCGAACTATTATAAAATATTTTGATTTTACGATTCAAAAAAACAAGCAATCTATTTTACTTTCTTACGGATTATTGGCAACAAAAAATACATTACTGAATCCGAACAAAGTTCAAAAAATTACCATTACTCAAAATTTCTTTCAGAAAAAACTTGATATTATCACTATTGGTGTGCATCAAGCTTCAAGTGATGCCGAAAAAGTGAAAGAAAAAGATAAAATTGAAGTGCCAGGTTGTACTCAATTAGAAAGTAATGAAATACTAAAATTACTGTTTGACAAACTTCCTCAAAAAGGAGCATTATTCTTGCCAAATTGGAGAAAATTAGCTGTAAATTTGTTTTTTTTACTCCTGCTTCCAATTGTTATTTCGTTATTGGTAAAGTTAAATACCGATTTTTTTACTTGGAACGAATGGTTTATTTATAGTACAATTTTTACCGTTTTTTCTGGAGTTCTGATATGGTTTTCCTATAAAAACTACAAGCTTTTTGTTTCCAACGATTTTATCATTAAACAAAATGGCGCTTGGGATATTAATAATGCAATTATTGAACCTTTTAAAATTCAAGCTATTGAAACCCAACAATTTTTCTGGCAAAAAAGCACAAATATTGGTTCGGTTACTTTGTCAACTGCTGGTGGAACGATTCGTTTTTCAACAGGAAATTATACCGAAATTAAAAATTTAGTCAATTATTGGTTGTATCAAATAGAAACTTCGAATAAGAATTGGATGTAAATGATTGAAGGTTGATGGGTGTTTGATGATTGAAGAAAATAAAATGAGAAAAATAGAATTTATGAACATAAAACCATGGATACAAGCCGCACGATTACGAACCTTACCACTTTCTGTTTCTGGAATAATTGTGGGTAGCGCTTATGCTTATTATCAAGGATTCTCTGATTGGAGAATCGTGGTTTTGGCATTGTTAACTACGTTAGGTTTACAAGTGTTGTCCAATTATGCAAACGATTATGGAGATGGCATAAAAGGAACTGATGCTAACAGAATTGGCGAAAAACGTTTAGTCGCAGCAGGAATAATCACAGCAGAGCAAATGAAAAAAGCCGTAATAATCACCGCAATTTTGACTTTTATTATAGCGTTATTGTTAATTTACGTTGCATTCGGAAAAGAAAATTTCGCACTAAGTTTGATTTATATCTTGCTAGGAATGGGTTCAATTGGTGCAGCTATTAAATACACAGTTGGAAAAAGCGCCTATGGTTACAGTGGTTTTGGCGATTTGTTTGTGTTTATTTTCTTTGGGTTGGTTTCAGTTATTGGTTCTAATTTTTTATTTACAAAGGAATTAGACGGTATCCTTTTCTTACCCGCATTTGCCATTGGGTGTCTTAGTGTTGCCGTTCTAAATTTAAACAATATGCGCGATATTGAAAACGATAAAATCGCAGGAAAAAATACGTTAGTTGTGAAATTAGGTTCAGAAAACGCAAAAGTATATCAGTATGGATTGATAATTTCTGCTTTGCTCTTATTGATTCTTTTTGGAAATCAATTATTATTTTCATTCCCACAATACAGTTTTGCTTTGGTTTTTATTATTTTGTTCAATCATTTAAAAACAGTAAATAAAAACAAGATTCCTAAAGAACTTGATTCTGAATTGAAAAAAGTAGCCTTGAGTACTTTTTTAGTTAGTATACTTTTAGCTGTAAGTTTAGTATTTTTGTCTTAATTAAGTTTTAATTTAATATGTAATGCTATGAAAATCACATTTTACGGACACGCTTGTATTGGAATTACCATAAATGATGTTCACATTTTAGTTGATCCATTTATTTCGGGAAACCCAAAAGCGTCTCATATCGATATTAATACACTGGAAGCTGATTTTATATTACTCACGCACGCGCATCAAGACCATATTTTAGACGTAGAAGCAATCGCAAAACGAACTGACGCTGTAGTTGTATCAAATTACGAAATTGCTTCTTATTTTGGAAATAAAGGCTTTAATTTTCATCCAATGAACCACGGAGGAAGTTGGGATTTTGAGTTCGGAACCGTAAAATATGTAATCGCACATCACACTTCGTCTTTTCCTGATGGAAGTTATGGCGGTCAACCAGGTGGATTTGTTATCGAAGGTGAACACAAAAATATCTACATAGCAGGTGATACTGCTTTAACAATGGATATGAAATTAATTCCTATGCGAACCAAATTAGATTTAGCGATTTTACCTATTGGAAGTAATTTTACAATGGATGTGGAAGATGCGATTATTGCTTCCGATTTTGTACAATGCGATAAAGTTTTAGGGTATCATTTTGATACATTTGGTTACATTGAAATCAATCATGAAGAAGCTAAACGTAAATTTTTCGACAAAGGAAAAGATTTGATGTTATTAGAAATTGGCCAAAGTATTGAATTGTAATTCTTTGGCACCCAAATTGTATTTACCTATTAAAAATTAAAATGAACAAACTATTATATTTCGTATTCGCCTTCTTCTTTTCCACTTCGTTTTTTGCTCAAAAAGATGGTTTTTGGGATAAAGAACGGGCAACTACAAAAGAAATTAGCCTTTCAGCAGGAAAACGAACACTAATTAAAGCAGAAGATTTACCCGTTGGAACAACCGAATTTGTATATAGAATTACCGTTTTAGACGAAAATCAAAAATTAACTTCGAGTTTGGTTTCGGTGTTAAAAGCCATTCCTGATCCAACTGGAATTAGCCAAGGAACAGCTGGAGCGATTCATTTAACATCTGCCATTTCGGGCGATGATAAATGTACCTATGCTTTGTTTCAAGAAGCAAATGCAGCTAATTCATTTTTGAAAGAAGGAAAAACGGATAGAGCTTGTTGGGAACAAAAAGAAAAAGTAAACAAAGAAGCAAAGTTGATTTCGTCATCTTCATTATGTTTGACCAATTTACCTAATTTATGGTTTGGATTTGAAAGTCAAAATTGGGTTATGAACCAAAAAATCGTCTTGGAAGTCGTGCCTTGGGTTGATTATAAAGCAAGTAGAGGTTGGGATAAAACCGCTAAAAATGAGGTTGTAACAATTGGTAAAAAATTAGAATGGTATAAAGTCTCACCAAATAAAGAATTGTTTTTAGCTCAATTTATCGAAAGTTTTACTGAAAAGTATAAATATTCAGAATTTAAACAATTGTTATCAATTGAAAAGAATAAAACTATTTTAGAAATACAAGAAATTGCTATAAAAAAAACGAATCAATTCGATTTTTATTTGGATAAAATTAGAGCAGAATCCATTCTTTTAAATAGAAATGGCAAAGTTGAAGAAGCTGTTTTAAAAATTCAAAACGAAATAATCGCCAAAAAATATGCTAAAGATGTAGATTATGGTTTGTTAGGGGATATTTATTTATTTTCAAAACAATATGCTAAGGCTGAAGAAAGTATTGAAAAAGCTATAAAAATGAATCCATCCGAATTGAGATATCATTTAATTTTAGCACATGTTTATTTATTTACCGATAGAGTTTCGGAAGCAAAGGATATTCATAAAATGTATAAAGATCAAAATATTTCATCTAAAGAAACTTGGATTAAACAAACCAATTACGATTTTGTAGAATTTGGATTAAAAGGATTTCCAACCGACAATTTCAAGAAAATATCACGAATTCTAGAATAATTTGCCAATGTCGAATTCAAATGTAAAATTAATTTTTCAGATTTTAATTTTGTTTTTAGCTTTTTCAACGAAAGCTCAAGACTCTACTTATACAGCTAAAGTTGATAGACAAACATTTTGGGATAATTTACCTAAACCGCTCAATTGGACAAACGATTACGAAAATATTTTTTCTGACGATGAAGAAGCTAAATTGAATCAAATTATAGCTGATTTTGAAAAAGAAACTACAGTTGAAATAGCGATAGTTACGATTGATACGTTCAAGGTATCTAGAGAAAAAATTAATGATTTATCGCTACATATTGCCAGAACTTGGGGTGTTGGAAAAAAAGAAAAATCGAATGGTATTTTAATCGCAATTTCTAAAGGATATAGGCAACTAAGAATTCAAAATGGTGATGGAATTACCCTTGTTTTATCGGATGATGAAACAGCGAAAATTATTCGAAATCAAATTATTCCATACTTTAAAAAAGAAGAATATTTTGAAGGAACCCAAGCAGGTTTATTTGAAATAATAAAATTATTGAAAGTTCGATTAAAATAAAACCTTTAAACGAATAAATACCTAAACTCTTAAACTAAAATTGAAAGCAACCTACAAAAAATATGTTCTTAATTTCAAGCGACCTAGTGGCACTTCTCGTGGTGTAATGTCGGAGAAAGAAACTTGGTTTTTATTTCTGGAAGAAAACGGAAAAATAGGAATTGGTGAGTGTGGAATTTTGCGATCACTTTCTATTGATGACCGACCAGATTATGAAGAAAAATTAAAATGGGTTTGTCATAATATTCATTTGGGAAAAGATCAACTGTGGCAAGAATTAATGGAATTCCCATCGATTCAATTTGGTGTGGAAATGGCATTTTTATCGTTGCAATCCAAAACTCCTTTCGAGTTATTTCCATCAGAATTTATTGAAGGTACAAAAAATATGTTGATAAATGGTTTGGTTTGGATGGGAGAGGAGCTCTTCATGAAAACCCAAATCGAAGAGAAATTAGCACAAGGATTTTCGTGTATTAAATTGAAAATTGGTGCAATTGATTTTGAGAAAGAATTGGGATTATTGCATTTTATTCGCCAAAATTTTGATGCTAAAACCATTGAAATTCGTGTAGATGCAAACGGTGCTTTTGGTTTAAATGAAGCTTTAGATAAATTAAATCAATTGGCTGGATTTGAATTACATAGTATTGAACAACCTATTCAAAAAAACCATACTGACAAGATGTCAGAACTGTGTAAAATCGCTCCTTTTCCTATTGCTTTAGATGAAGAATTAATTGGCGTGTTTGAAATTGAAACTAAGATAGAATTATTGACTAAAATTAAACCACAATACATCATTTTAAAGCCAAGTTTAGTTGGAGGTTTCAAAGGAACTTTAGAATGGATTGCTGTTGCAGAAAGTCTAAATATCGGTTGGTGGATTACTTCTGCTTTGGAAAGTAATATTGGTTTAAATGCAATTACACAATTTACATTTACACTTCAAAATCCATTGCCACAAGGTTTAGGAACTGGTGGTTTGTATACCAATAATTTTGATTGTCCGTTGGAAATTAAAAAGGGAAGAATTGCTTATAATCCAAATTTAGTATGGAATATTTCCAATTTAGTTTAAAATAAAAATGTCTAAATAGTAAAATATTTTCCTACTATTTAGACAAAATTAGGTTACTCTTTTTTCGCTTCAGCGCCATCTTTAGAAACTTCAACTTCGGTTTTACCGTCTGAATATTCTACTCCATCAGAACTTACTTTTATTTTTGTTCCTTCATCTTCTTTTACTTCAGCTGGAGCAGTTGTAGTTGAATCTACTGTCGTTTGTTCGATTGTAATTTCATTTACTACTGGCTCTTTTGGTTCTTCTTTACAAGAAACAAAAAACATAATTGACAACGCGCTTACTGCTAAACTTAATTTTTTCATAGTATAGGGTTTTATTTATTTCTTACAAGGTAGTCAATTTAAGTGAGGGATTTCATTTTTAGGTATTTATATTTCATTTCAAAATCTCAAAACCTTTTATTTTTTGGAATAAAGAAGTAATTTTGTGCTTCAATCTATACTTAATTTTACTGAATGTTTCGTTTAAAATTACCAACCGACCCAAGATGGGCTAACATTGCTGAAGGAAATTTAGAAGAAATTCTAACTGATCATGCTTGGTGCGAACTAAAAGCGGCTTCAAATGCGATTATGTTAATCAATTTATTGCCTGAATTTACTGAAATCACAACGGAATTAACCAAAATTTCAAAAGAAGAGTTGGATCATTTTGAGCAAGTGCATGAAATCATCAAAGCACGTGGTTGGGTTTTAGGACGCGAACGAAAAGACAGTTATGTAAACGATTTATTTAAGTTTATGAAGCCAGGAAATCGCAAGCATTTAATTGTAGAACGCATGTTGTTTGCGGCAATGATTGAAGCCAGAAGTTGCGAACGTTTTAAAGTACTTTCCGATAATATTCAAGACGAAGAATTAGCTGTTTTTTATAGAGAATTAATGATTTCGGAAGCCAACCATTATACTTCATTTTTACAATTTGCGCACGAATTAGCAGAAGAAGGTTACGACGTTAAAAAACGTTGGGAAGAATGGTTAGAATTTGAAGCAAAAGTGATTGAAAGTTACGGAAAATCGGAGACGATTCATGGGTAAAAGTTTGTAGTCTCAGTCTTATTGTTCAGTGATATACTGTGACTTAAAACTGCGACTGTCAATTATTCTTCGCTTCAATCCATTTACTCATATATTTGGTGCTTTGTAAACTTTGATGTTGCAAAATTTGTCCCAAAAAATTTTGATTTCTATGCGCTTTTAAATCCAGTTGAAGTGCTTCAATTCTATTCATAAAATCAGTGGCAAATACTTCTTTTTTGAACCGTTTTTCAAGGATCTTGTAGCCGTTTTTTTGAGCGGTTTCCCAAAGTGATTTATTGGTATACAATTCGACTGCTTTTTCAATAAAATCAGCTTCATCGGAAGTGATGTATCCATTCCAATCTAAATTCCCGTTCATTGCTTCGGCTCCCATTTTTGTGGTTATTGAAGGTAATCCCAATTGCATGGCTTCAAATAATTTGCCTTTCAAACCAGCTCCGTAGGGAATTGGTGCTAACAAAATTTTAGCTTTCGAATATACATCTGCAACACTTTCCGCTCTTCCTTTAATTAGAAATCCTTCTTTTTCGTTGTGCAATTGCTTGGCTTTTTCCGAAACATATGCGCCATACACATGAAGTGTTGCTTCGGGAAGCTCCTTTTTGATTGATTTCCAACATTTTTTTAAGGCTAAAACGGTTTGCCAATTGGGTTCGTGTAAAAAGTTACCTATGCTTACAAAATGTTGTCTGTCTTCAAATTTTGGAACATTTGGATTAACTTCTTCTGATAAAAAAGGTAAATAATATAAAATAGAAGCATCAATTTTGAAGGTTTCTTTTGCCAATTGCATTTCGTATTCCGAAATCAGTAATGCTAAATCACAGCGATAAATGGAAGCTATTTCGCGTTTAAAAATATCCGAAATATAATCTTCAAAAACCAACTCACGATTTTGTTTGTACGCCACTTCTCTGGCTTTCCGTAAAAAATGTAAGTCTTCTGTATCTAAAATTCGTAAAGCATTTGGGCAATTTTCCATCACACGCCAACCGTATTGCTCTTCTATCATAAATCGGTCAAAAAGGACAACATTTGGATTTAATGCTGCAATTTCAATATCAAAACTACTATCATTCAGTTGAATGGCTTTGGTTTTAACCGAAATCTGACTCAAATCAAACGAAAAATCTGATTTAGAAGCCGAACACAAAAATGTTATTTCATAACCTTGCTTTTGAAACAACGAAATGAGTTGCAACATTCTGCTTCCAGCAGCTGTTGAATTTGGTTCGGGCCAAACGGTTCCTATGATAACTAAATGCTTCATGTGACAAAAGTACAAGTTTTTCAGTAGTTCTCGATACAATTTTAAATTTCAAAAACTAAGGTTTTTAAATTTTAAAATCACTCGAAATGACGTTAAATTGTTTTCGTTTCTGTAGTTCTTTGAAAATCACTCGAAGTGACGGAGGTTTTATATTGCGAACTTTTGATTTAGAAATTTATTAATGTAATTTTGGCTACTAAATGATATTTCATGAATTCCTTCTTTAAATTTTGTCCAAGTTGTGCTTCAACCCATTTTACGTTTCCTGATAATCGTCGGTTTTTGTGTGATGATTGTGGTTTTACCTATTATCATAACATTGCGGCTGCTGTAGCGATTGTTTTTACGTTTGAAGACAAAGTTTTGTTTACAGTGCGAAATGTCGATCCAGACAAAGGAAAATGGGATTTACCAGGCGGATTTATCGACCCAAATGAAACGGCAGAAGAAGCGGCTTGTAGAGAAATCAAAGAAGAATTGGGAATAGAAATTTCAAACCACGATTTAAAATATATTACCACGTCACCAAATAATTATTTATACAAAAATGTTCCCTATAGAACAATGGATATTTTTTATGAATGTAAATTAACTTCAGATGTTATTAAAATAGCAGCAGCAGATGAAATTCAGGAGTTAATTTGGGTAAAACGTTCGGAAATTGATTTGAATCAAATTGGTTTTATCTCGATTCGAAAAGTAATCGGTGAAAAATATTTAGGTTAAGCACAATTAAAATGTCCGTTTGGCATTGGACGATAGGCGTAATATTGTAACACTTCTTCGATAGCTAATTTGAGTGCTTTATTTATCGGAACAATTACATTTCCCAATTGAAAATCGATTTGTGATAGATTCATGTAGTAATCGGTGAAAATAGGAATTGGTAAGCCTTTGTTGATTAATTCGGTTGATTTATTATAATTTTCGGCTTGACCTTCTTTGATAATTTTGCAAGTTGCCAATCGCAATTGACCATATTTATCGGTATTGGCTCCAAATCCAAAAAGACGGCAAATTAAACCTCGATATTGATAGCTGCTGCAATTTCCTTTGTTTTTATCCAACAATGAAAGCGGATTATAAATAAAACAACGGTTTACAGTAGATTTGTTTAGTGTGTTTAATACTTTTTCGGCTTCACCATTTAAAAATAAGTGAAAAGCCCATGGTAAAAACTCTAAAGGTGAAGCATCAATTTCGGGATGATTGCAACATTTGCCACAACCAGTAACGCAACTTAATTTAGTGTATGATTGAAATTCTTTTATTTCAACATCCAAATTTTGGAATAATTCTTCTACCAAAACAACACGTTGCTCGATGGTCATAATTTTTTACCGAAGGTAGACTATAATTTGGTAGTTTGTTTGATTTACCAGTTTTAATTCAACTAACTGAAAACAAGTGTTTTATATAGGTTTTTTATAGTTGTCAGGAAAAGGTCTGTAAGCATAATATTGCAAAACTTCTTCTAAAGCGGCTTTCATAGCTTTATTTACAGGCAAAAAAACATTTCCAAGCTTAAAATCTATTTGCGAAAGTTGCATGTAGTATTCTGTAAATATAGGCACAGATAAATCAGTATTTATAGCAATTGTGGCATTTTCAAAATTTGTTGCTTGTCCTTCTTTGATAATATTACACGTTGCAATACGTAATTTTCCGTATTTATCCGTTGTGGCACCAAAACCAAAAAGTCTGCAAATTAATCCTCGATATTGGTAGGTACTGCAATTTCCGGTTGTAAATTCTGCCAACGATTTTGGGCGATATAAAAAGCAAGTAGCTGTTGTGCTTTGTTCTAATTCTATTAGCGTTTCTTCGGCTTGACCGTTTAAAAAAATATGAAAAGCCCAAGGTAAAAATTCAAGAGGTGAAGCGTCAATTTGAGGTGTTGAGCAACATTTTCCACAACCAGCAATGCAACCCAATTTTGTTTCTTTTTGAAAAGCTATAATTTCCACGTCGAGATTTTGAAACAATGTTTCAACTAATTTTACGCGATTTTCTATGGAATTATCCATTTTTTTGGTTTAGAATTTAGATAAAAAAAGCGCTCAATTATTTGAACGCTTTGTATTTAAAGAACGCACTTAAATTTTACAGTGGTAAAAGTACAAAAATCCAAAAGAATTGTTGCTTTTAACGTTCAAAGTAATGTTACAATGAAAAAGACGATTAATTGTTAAGTAAATTTTTTTCCAAGGCAATTGTAATTAATCCGGCAACGTTTTTTGCGCCTGTTTTAGTGAATAAATTAGCTCTGTGTGTTTCTACGGTATTTACGCTAATAAATAATCTTTGGGCAATTTGTTTAGATGTGAATTCTTCCATAATTAATTTAAGAATTTCTATTTCTCTTTTGGTTAGTTTTGGAAAATAATCGTCGTATACTTTTTTTTCTGGTGCAAAAAAATGGGATACTTTTTCATGGAGATAAATTTTATTTTGTAAAACGATTTCAATACCATTTATCAATTCTTCACTTGAAATATTTTTAACCATATACCCTGAAGCACCATTGGCTAGCGCTTTTATGATTAACGCCTTGCTGATATAGCTAGTGAAAATTATAATTTTTAAATTGGGATCTAATTTTTTAATTTTTTCACAATATTCAAGACCATCATTTTTTTCTATTTGGATATCAAGGAGAAGAATGTCTAAAGTGTTTCCTTCGTTTAAATAATCTTTAATTTCTTTAAAATTTGTAAATCCTCTGATGAAAGAGTATTTAGGTTTTTTTTTGAGCACAAATTGTATTGCCTCAAAAAGTATGATATGATCATCTAATAGTGCGATTTTAATCATGTTGAATTAGTTGTGTTGGTTAAGTTGAATATTATATTTATGATAGTACCGCTATTTGGGGAGCTTTCTATTTCAAATTTTCCATTTACATTTTTGATGTAATTTTGTATTTCTCGAATTCCTTGGCCTTTGTATTCTTTATCAATATCAAATCCAATTCCGTTATCTTCGATTGTAATATGAATTTTGTTTTTTACTTTATAAATGTTTAAAATACATTCTGTGGCTTTGGAGTGTTTTAATATATTACCTATAAACTCTTGTGCTATACGATAAATAAACAAAGCATAATATTCGTCAATTTCATCATCAATTCCTGAAGAGAAATAATCGATATGTATTTTGGTTTGGTTGTTAAAATCTCGGACTAATTCTAAGATTGAGTTATCTAATCCGTTATCGTGTATGTTTTGAGGTAATAAATTATGAGAAATTTGACGTATTTCATCAATTATTTTATCAATAAAACCTGATATATGTCGTTGGCATTCTTTATTTGGTTGCTGTTCGTCTAAAATATTTTCAATCATTAATTTTAAAACAGCCATTTTTGCGCCTACAATATCATGTAATTCATTGGAAATTCGTTTTCGTTCTCTATCTTCAGTTCTTAAAATGGTTAAAAATGTGTTGGTCTGAATTTTTGAGTTAATAATGTCCTTTTGAGTGTTTATTTCTTTATTGTTAAAAAAAAGTATAATTGTTGCAAAAATGATTATAATAGTAAAGATAATGAAAATATAAAGAAAGTTTTCTTTTTGTTTTTCTTGTTTTTCATTTTTTAATTTAAATTTAGTAATGATAAGTTTTTGATTGATATCGTTGTATTTTAGTTCTGCTTCTTGGATATAAGCATCTACATATAAATCATCACTTTTTTTCTTTAATTCCTTATATTCTTCTAAAACTTCAAAAGCTTCTTTAAATTTATTTAATTCTTTAAGAATTTTAATTTTACTGATTTGAGTGTTTAAAATATATAAATCAGAACTCCCTTTTTTAAAGTAATAAAGAGCCGAATCAATGTTTGTTAACGCACTATTTAATTTTTTTTCTATTAAATTAATGTGTGAATATGTTTTATAGTAAAGCCCTTTTTGATAGGTATTATTAGCTTTAAATGATAAGGTTTTAATGATTTTTAAAGATTCTTTTGCGGCCGATTTTTTATTAATTTTAGCATTAAAATTAGCAGAATTGTAGTGATAAGTAAATTTAATAATTTCATTATCGGGGTTGTTTTCTAATAATTCTTGGTGCTTTTGATGGTAATATTTTGATTTTTTATAATCATTAATAGTTGCATAAGTACTGGTTAGATTATTAAGTAATAAATTTTTCTCAGAAATGTAGTTTTTAACGGGTAATTGATTATAAGCTTGTAAGTAATATTCTATTGCTTTTTCTTCTTTTAAATCCAAAGAATATAAGTTACCTAAACCATTTAAAATAATAGCAATTTCTTTTTTATTGTTTTTAATCTTAGCAAAATTATAAGCTTTCAAAAAATTTTCAAATGCAAACTTTGTATTTCCAGTATTTAAGAAAAACAATGCTTTTCTAGTGTAGCCAATATTTTTAAAATATTCGCTTTTGCTTTGAATAAGCTCTTTAATGAGCGGTTCAGTTCTTTTATATTGATAGTTTCTTTGATGGAAATCAATTCTGATTTTTATTAATTCTAATCTTAAAGAGTCGTTAGGATTTGCTTTAATATAGTTTTCAGCTAAAACAATAAGATCATCTAGTTTTTTCTGATTGTTGCAATATACAGACAAGCTGTCAATATCTTCAAATGAGTTTATTAAGTTTTGTTTAATCTCTTGCGCTAAACAAGTACAACTAAATAGTAAAAAGACTAATAATTTTATTCTCATTTGTAAGTAAAAATAATAACTTATAATAACAAAAATATCAAAGTTTTAGGCAATATAACTAGTGGTAAACGACTAATTTTTAAAATCATTTTTTCTAATTATTCTAGTTTGTTGGTTTAGAGGTAAATTTACAATAGTTAATTTAATGTTAAAATAAAAGAATATGGAAAAATTATTACCTCGAAATTTTTGTAGAATAAATTGTTTTTATTGTTTTTGTAAGAGTAAAACCATTGTTTTTTTATTTTTTATTTTTCTGATAAGTCAGGAAATTAAATCTCAAAATTTAGTTTTTGCTACTACAGTTTCTGATGAAAGTTATACTACAGATTCTAATTTAGCAATAGATTCAGATTTGACGACTAGAGCAAGAGTAAGAGCTAGTTCAGGAATTGCTATTGGAATAGGTGCTTACAGTGGGCATATTGAACTTGAATTTCCAACACTATTACCAGCAAACACAACAACTTATGTAAAAATTGAAACAGAAGACAATCTGTTAGATGTTTTATTAGGTGGTGAATTAGGTGGTCTTCTATCGGATGTCTTGGGAGTAGTTATATTAGGAAATCAAGAATTTACAATTGAGGCTAAGAACACTTCGACTGTTGTTTTAGATGGTAATTCTCAAATAGATAATGATTTTGCTGGTCCTCGATTAAAAGTAGTTATAGATGACTTGAATAATGCTTATTTGATGATTACTCCAAGTCAACCCTATAATAGAATAAGAATTACCGATAGAGTTGGTTCATTGATTGGTCTAGGAAACACAAAAGATTTGTGGGTTTACGATGCTTTTTATTATGATGCGCCATCTGTTTGTGGTTCGGCTACTTATACTTCTTACAGCGGGTCGGGTTTGACTTTAGATTTGTTAACTCTTGGAGGTGCTGGAGTTCAAAATCCGAATCATGTAATCGATAATGATTTAGCAACTTATTCACGATTAAGTTTAGGAATTATTGCTGTTGCAGGGTTTATTGAACAATCTGTTTATTTTGAAGGGCTGTCTAATTCATCAGATAGTTTTATTGTTAGTTTAAAAGTTGATCCGGCCTTATTGGCTCTTGGTGTAGCAAATAATGTTGAACTAATTGCTTATAATGGACCAAATATGGTTCAAACAGTGAGTTTATCATCGTTATTGAATTTAGATTTGTTAACGGCATTGCAAGGCAATCAAGTGGCAGCTATTCCTTTTACGCCAAATCAACCCGTAGATAGAGTAACAGTAAGGTATAATTCATTATTAAATGTATCCTTAACTCAAAGTTTAGATTTATATGATATTGTTCGTGTACCACAATCGCCAACTTTAGATGTTTCATCTCAAAATGTTACTATTTGTTCGGGTACAAGTGCAACTTTAATCGCTAATTCAAATCCAACTACATTAGAAATTAGATGGTATGATGCAGAAGTAGGAGGTAATTTAATTGCTACTACAGCATCTGGACAACCGTTTGTTACTCCTGTAATTAATGCGACAACAACTTTTTATGTTGCTTCGGGAATCATAAGTTGCCCAGAAGAATCTTTGCGTATTCCAGTTGTTATTACGGTGAATCAAAGCCCAACAGCTGCAGATATAAATATCACTGGAAACGAAACAGATATTTGTGCGATTCAACCAGTTGTTTTAACGCCATCAAGTTCAGTAGGAAACGGTTTTAATTGGTATTTGTCTAATGATTATACACAAGAAATAACTGATGGTATGATGACAGGAGGAGTTAATTATGCTGTTGATGCCAATGGAGTTTTAACAATTACAGGATTAAACGACGTAAATAGTCCTTATACTTTTTATGTAAGCGTAACAAATGGAACCACTAGTTGTAGAAATTTAGTAGGGGATTTAAAAGAAATTCAAGTGTCAATTATTGATGCGACAACACCAACAACATTGAACACAACGCAAGAGTTTTGTATTACCGACGCAGCAACAATTGCTCAACTGCAAGTCAACGAATCTACTGTAGTTTGGTATGATCTTCCAACAGGAGGCACCGTTTTGCCAACAACAACTGTTTTGGTTGATAACGGAATATATTATGCGTCACAAATTGGTGCTAATGGTTGTGAAAGCTCTATTCGTCTGTCTATAACTGTTGATTTGATTGATTCGGCTACACCAACTACTTTAGATGCAACACAAGAATTTTGTATATCTGATGCCGCTACAATTGCGCAACTACAAGTCAATGAATCTAATGTATTGTGGTATGATGTTGCAATTGGGGGAACAGCTTTAGCATCAACAACTTTATTAGTTGATAACGGAGTTTATTATGCAACACAAGTAGGAGCAAATGGTTGCGAAAGTTCCACTCGATTAATGGTTACCGTTGATTTAGACGATACTCCAGCGCCTACCACAACAGATACAACACAAGAATTTTGTATAACTGATTTAGCAACGGTTGCGCAATTACAAGCAACTGGTTTAAATATTAACTGGTACGATGTTCCAACAGGAGGAACGGCTTTAGCAGGAACAACTTTATTAGTTGATAACGGAATTTATTATGCAACACAAGTAGGTGCCAACGGTTGTGAAAGTTCCACTAGATTAATGATTACAGTTGATATTTTATCAAATTCTATAGCAAATATTACTCCAGCAAATCTACAATTGTGTGTAGGAAATTCGAATACCTATACAACAACTATAGGAATGGGTAACTATCAATGGACAGTAGTAGGAGGTGTTATTACTAGTGGTGGTGGAGTAAATGATGCAAGTGTAACTGTGCAATGGAATGTAACCACAGGAGCAGAAGTTTCAGTAACCTATGATGATGCCTTGGGATGTGGAGGATTAGCGTTTGGATCATTTACACAAATTTTAGATAATTGTTCGGACTTAGTGATTGAAAAAAGCGTTGACAATTCAACTCCAATTCCAGGAGAAACCATTCATTTTACAATCTCTGTTACTAATAATGGATTGTCTGTTTTTACAAATGTTGAGGTTAGTGATGTTCTGCCATCTGGATATAATTTTGTGAGTTATACTGCAACTTCTGGGAGTTATTCAGTTTCAAATGGGATGTGGCTAATTCCGGCAATTGATCAAAATGAGCAGGTAACAATGACTATGGCGGTAACCGTGAATAGTAATGGAGATTATATGAATACAGCAACAATTGTAAATTCAGTTCCTATTGATGTTGATTTAAATAATAATTCGGATGAACAAGGTGTTACCATCGAATGTTTTACAATTTATAATGAGTTTTCGCCAAATGGAGATGGTGTAAATGATTATTTTGAAATTGATTGTATTGAAAATTATCCGAACAATAAGATAGAAATCTATAATCGATATGGTAGCATAGTTTACCAAAAACGTTCTTATAATAACGAATGGAGTGGCGTTGCAAATGTTTCAGGAATACTAAATAAAGGAGAAGTATTGTCTTCGGGCACCTATTTCTATATTCTAACCATTGACGATGTCAACTTCAAAAAAACAGGGTGGATTTACATTGCTAAATAAAAAAATATCGATATGAGATTCAAATCAATTATATACTTAAGTACAATTTTCGGGATAAGTTTGTTTTTTCAAAAACTACAAGCTCAACAACAACCTCAATATACCCAATACATGTATAATACCATGTCAATTAATTCAGGGTATACAGGCTCAACGGGCTCATTAGATGCCTTTTTATTATATCGTTCTCAATGGGTTGGAATAGATGGCGCTCCTAAAACAGCTTCTTTCGGAATTCAATCACCTATTTCAGATAAGGTTGGGTTGGGATTATCAGTTATAAATGATAAAATTGGGCCATCTCAAGAAACCAATATTGAAGGTACATTTTCATACAGTCTTAATTTAGGTTTTGAAACCAAGTTAGCTTTTGGAGTAAATGCTGGAGTAAATGTGCTTGGATTAAATTGGTCAGAAGGAAGTTATAATAATCCTCAAGATCCATTATTTAGCACAGATGTTAGTGGAAGAGTTAGGCCTGTTTTAGGATCAGCAGTATATATTTATTCTGATAAATGGTATGGTGGAGTTTCGGCACCTAATCTTATCAAGAATGATTTTTATGATGATGTTCAAGAAGCTATGTTAGATAGAGAACTTCATTTTTATGCTATTGCGGGTTATGTTTTTACACTTTCAGATGAACTTAAATTTAAGCCTGCTACCATGTTAAAAATTGTTCCTTCAGCTCCTATAACCTGGGATGTTTCTGCTAATTTTTTAATTTCTGAAAAAGTCACTCTTGGCGCTGGTTATCGTTATGATGATGCGATAAGTGGGTTGGTAGGAATTAATATATCAGATACCATTTTTCTTGGCTATGCATACGACAGAACATTAACTAACCTTCAAAAGTACAACGACGGTTCGCATGAGTTGATATTAAAATTCCAATTGAATAAAAAGAACTCTAATTTGAAATCACCAAGATTTTTCTAAAAATAAAAACCTACACTTATGAGAATATTTTATATTATATTTTTTGTATTTATCAGCAATTTAAGTTGGAGTCAAAGTAGTCTAAAAAAAGCAGAACATCATTTTAAAAACATGGATTTTAATAATGTAATTGCCAGTTATAATAAAGCTATTGAAGACAAGGTCGAACTTTCTCAATCTCAAATTGAACAATTAGCCGATTCATATTTTAATATTAACGACTATCAAAATGCCAAATTATGGTATGATAAGTTATATGCAAGCAAACAAAATTCAATGTCTGAAGTAAGTTTTTCGCGTTATTTATCTTGCTTAAGATCTAATCGTGATTATGAACCTTCATTGCATCTTTTAAAAGAGTATTATAAAAATGATCCTAAAAAAATAAATTTTTATGCTGCTCGAAAAAAACAATTTGACAGTATTTTTGATACTAAAAACACAGAATTTGTCAGAAATTTAGCTATTAATACAAAATATTCAGAGTTTGGAACCGTAAAATACAATGAAAAATTTATTTTTTCATCCTCACGTGATTCTTTAAATTTTAATAGTAAATTATATAAGTGGAACAATCAACCCTATCTAAATTTGTTTGTTTCCGAAGTTAATTTATCTAATGGTGAATTAAGTCAAGTGCAACTGTTATTAAAAGATATAAAATCTAATTATCATACAGGTACTGTTGCTTTTTCACCCGATTATAAATATGTTTTTTTTACTAGAAATTATATCAAAAAGAACCAAAAGCTTTCCGTAAATCAAAAAGGAATGTCAAATCTTCAAATTGTAAGAGGTACTTTAGAAAAGGGAAAAGTGATAAATGAAGAAATACTAAAATTCAATAGCGATACCTATTCTTGCGGCCAGCCAGCAATAAGTGATGATGGTAAATACTTGTTTTTTGTTTCAGATATGCCCGGGACAAAAGGACAAACAGATATTTATGTTGCAGAAATTTTTGATGATGGCACAATTAATACTCCTGTAAATGTGGGTGACCAAATTAATACTGCCGGTAGAGAAATGTTTCCTTATTTTAAAAATGGAACACTTTATTTTGCATCAGATAATCACTATGGATTTGGAGGTTTGGATATTTTTAAAAGCGAAATGAAATCAAAAGTGATGTATGTTACTCCAAAAAATTTAGGAAAGGATATCAATTCCAACATGGATGATTTTGCAATTACTTTTAATGAAAATAACTTGTCTGGATATTTTTCATCCAACAGAAGTGGTGGAAAAGGTGATGATGATATTTATTATTTCGAATTACAACCAATTATAAATAATCAAACGCTTTCGGGAGTAGTTTATGAAGAGAAAAGTAAACTTCCAATTCCAAATGCAAGTGTAAAAGTATATAATCTTTTTGATGAGGTAATTCAGGAACAAACCTCAGATGACAAAGGAAATTATACTTTATCATTACCGTGTTCAAGCGAATATGTTGTTGAATTCTCAAAATCAGGTTATAGTACAAAAAAGATAAACTATGTAGCTGATGAAGTGCCAAATAAAGTCACAAAACAAGATGTTTATTTAACCAAATTTTCTGATTTAGTAAAAGAAGAAGATGGTGTTGTTAAAATTATAGTAGAACCTATATATTTTGATTATAATAAATGGGATATCACTCCAAAAGCAATTGTAGAATTAGAAAAAGTTCTCAAAGTAATGAGGGAGTTTCCAGATGTAAAAATCAAAATAGAATCACATACCGATGCTAGAGGAAAAGACGCATATAATTTATCGTTATCAGACAAAAGAGCAAAATCTACACAAGCGTATCTAATTGAAAACGGAATTGATATGAACAGAATTGAATCTGCAATTGGCTATGGCGAGTCGAGATTGAAAAATCATTGCGAAGACGGCGTTAAATGTTCAGAAGAATTACATTCCATAAATAGAAGATCCGATTTTATTATTTTGAGTAATAAGCAATAGATTGATTTAATTTTTTTTTAAAGTGTCTGAGTGAATTCTTAGGCACTTTTTTTGATATTTTAAAATCGAATTTTTTTTTCAACTATTGATTCACTTTATATTTTAAAAGGGAAAAACTATTCTTTTATAAACTTATAATTTATTAGTTGTCCGTTTGATTTTAAAAATACAGCACTATAAATTCCTTCAGGGAGATTAGATAAATCAATTTTGTTATCATAAATCAGACTTGAAATTACTTTTTGACCCAAGACATTTATAACTTCAAAGGATTTTATTTCGGAAATGTCATTTAGGTAAATAAAATCTACAACGGGATTAGGATAAATCATTAACGTGCTTTCATTGAAGCTTATCGAGTTTAATTGACTACACGGAATTAAAGTAGGATTCGCTCTGGAAATTGAAGTTCCATCACCAAGAGAACCGCCATTATAACCCCATGCATATAAGTTGTTGTTTTCTTTAATCGCATAGGAAGTACTCAAACCTGCCATAACAGATTTCCAATCAGAATCTGTACCCACTTGAACAGGAATATTGCTGTTTGGGATTAAAAAAGCACCATTGATCCAGCCATAACTTCCCCACTGCCACAAGGTTCCATCTGATTTTATTGCGATTGTATGAAAATTCCCTGCCGCAATATCTTTCCAGGTGCTTGTGCCAATTTGTACTGGAGAATATCTATTTACAGAAGTTCCATCCCCTAGGCGACCGTTTTCATTATCTCCCCAAGCCCAGAGTGTACCATCAGTTTTAAGAGCTATTGTAAAGCGATTACGGGCAGCTGAAATTTTAGACCAATTGCTATCGGTTCCAATTTGTGTTAAGGTTAGCAAAGGAAAAGTAGAGCCAATTCCTAAATCGCCAAAATTATTTCGGCCTCTTCCCCAAAGGGTTCCATTGTCTTTTATCGCAAAAGTTTTGAAATAACCACCATAAATTTTATTCCAGTCGGTTTCTGTGCTTAATTGAATTGGATTAACATAGTGCGTAGTAGTACTATTGGTGAGCTCAAATGCACCAGAATTTCCCCAACCCCAAAAAGTACCATCAGATTTTAAAGCTACTGTGTGTAAATTTCCAGGTGAAATTACAGCCCAATCAGAATCTGTTCCTACTTGAACCGGTATACTGCTGTCGGTGTTAGTTCCATTGCCCAATTGTCCTACATAATTATTTCCCCAAGCCCAAACCGTTCCGTTTTGATGTAATGCCACAGTATGCATTCTGGCATGATTTACATCTTGCCAATTGCTTTCGTTTACAGTTAACATTGGAGTACCTTGTAAGGTTGTTGTGCCATTTCCCAGTTGTCCATATTGATTACTTCCCCATGTTAACGTTGTTCCATCAAGTAAATAGAGTGTTGTCATATCGTCAGAAGTTACAATTCGATCGACACAACCTTGTGAATAAGTATTGATTGATAATTGTAATAACAGGAATAGTAGTGTTTTTTTCATAAAAATTGGCTAGAATAACAAATTTAATAAAAAAAATGAGAAACTCTTTTAAATGGATTTATCAAATTGGGCACAAGAGTGGCACAAATAGAAAATAAAAATCCCCAAAGCCTTATTTATAAGGAATTGGGGATTTAAAAGTGACCTCGACTGGATTCAAACCAGTAACCTTCTGAGCCGTAATCAGATGCGCTATTCAGTTGCGCCACGAGGCCTTTTTTTTGTGAGTGCAAATATAGATATAATTGTGTAAATTGCAAGCCTAATTAAGAAAAAATATATAAAAAATGAACATTGAAAACTATATTCGTGATATTCAGGATTTTCCAAAGCCTGGAATTGGTTTCAAAGATATAACCCCATTGTTAAGTAATCCGGAAGCAACAAATGCTTGCTTGAACTTGTTAGTCAGTACATTACAAGATAAAAAAATCACAAAAGTTATTGGAGTTGAAAGTCGTGGTTTCTTTTTTGGAATCTTATTAGCACAAAAATTAAATGTAGGCTTTGTACCTGTTCGAAAGCCAAAAAAGTTACCATTTGAAACAATTAGTGCTTCCTACGAATTGGAATATGGTACCGATACGTTAGAAATGCACATAGATGCCATTCAAAAAGGCGATAAGGTGTTAATTCATGATGATGTTTTAGCGACAGGAGGAACTGCAAAAGCGGTTTGTGAGTTGGTAGAGCAGTTAGGTGGCGAAATCGTGCAAATGAATTTCTTAATGGAATTATCGTTTTTAAACGGAAGAGAAAAATTAGGAAATAAAGAGATTTTTGCTGCAATTACGTATTAGTCTAGCGATTTTACCGTTACCCAATACCGATAGGCAATTATAGCTTTTTGCCATTTTTTTGCTTTGATAGGATCTAAACCTTGTTTGGTGAAACTGGGTAAAAGAGCTTTGTTGAGTTTGGCTAATAACTTATACATTGATTTGTTTTTTGCAAAGATATGAAAATAAAAAATCCCGATTTACTCGGGATTTTTTGTTTATTTATTTTTTTTGATTTCTGTTTTTTTAATTTCGATTCTGTTTGGTGAACTATTTTTTCTAACATTAATAGATTCAATTTCATCAGTTTGCATTTTTTCAACTTCTTCTTTTGAAACTTTTTCACCGTTGATGTAATATTCGGCTGATGATTTTTCAATTTCTTTCTCATATACCTCCATTTCTTTTTCAAAGACTTTCATTTTTTGTTCAAAAATTTTCATTTCTTCTTCAAATTTTTTCATGTCAGGTTCTTTGAGTTTCATTTCCTTTTCAAAAACTTCCATTTTTTTCTCAAATTCTTTCATTTTAGGTTCAATAGCTTTCATCTTTTTTTCAAAAGTAGCCATTGCTTTCTCATACTTTTCCATTGCTTTTTTATCATCTATATTAGATGGAAAATCTGGAACACTTGGAAAATCTGGTGGAGTTGGAGCGTCCATTAAATTCTCAAACGGATGATTTGGCGGTGTTGGCGGTGTTGGTGGCGTAGGATAATCTGCATCATCTATAACTTTAGCCATTTTAACTTTTATTTCAGTTCCAAATTGTTTTGATAGTTTTTCATCTATAACATAGTCAGAATAATCAGGTTCGGTTGTAAATCCGATTCTTCCTTCTTCGGCATTAAAATAAATCGGTTCAATTGGGTCATCACCTTTAATTTCTTTTACGCCTTTGTTACCTTTACCATCATTAAATTCGATTTTTATGGCAATAATTTCACCGTTTTTGTTGCGTTTTACTTTTGAAAATTTGTAATCAATTCCTTGGTTTTTTAGTAGTTCGGCATCTGATTTCATTTCTTCATCGGTTGCATTTTTATCCCAACTAAAACCAATGGCTTCAACTTTTGCCACATGAGATTTTTGTTGATTTTCTTTTACCTGCGCAATAGTTTCAATTTGAAACAATAACATGAAACCTACTAATAGCGGAAGAATTGTAGCATACTTCCAAACATTTTTTTTGTCTGATTGATTTGTGTGTAACATAACGATTCGTTTTTTGATTAATGATTGATAAAATTGATTAGTAATACTTAAATTGTGTTGATGAGTCACAACTTTTAATAATGTTCTTTGATATAAATATTTGTTTTCTATTTGTTGAAAAGTTTCATTATCGGCAATAAATTCAAGGTTTTGTAACATGACTTTTCGGTACAACCAAATAATTGGGTTTGCCCAAAATAAAGCACAAAATACTTTTCCTAACAGCACATCAAACGAATGTTTTTGTTTCACATGAATGCTTTCGTGCGTTAAAATGTGTTCCAATTCTTCTTCGGTAAACATTTCTTTATTAATGACGATGTAACTAAAAAATGAAAAAGGATTTTCGGCTGAATTTGAATCTACCAATGTATAATCGACTTCTTTTTGCTTATTTTGTTTTTGAATTTTTTTATAGAACGAAATGAGTTCAATGCCAATTTTTAGCAGTACTAAGCCAACTATTGCACTATAAGCACCAATTACAAGTAAAGTCCAATCAAATGGCGTTTCTTCTACTGGAATTGTTTCAAAAGTTGAGTGTATGATAGGTTTTACGTTCTCATAAACTATTGGTTCTGGTTCAATCCAAATTGTTTTTGTGAATGTAACTAATGGCAAAAGCAAAGACAAAACTAAACCACTAATCAAATACCAACGATTTGATGTAAAAAAAGTTTCTTTTCTTAAAAACAAAACATACATCAAGTAGAACAAAACAATGAGTCCGTTTACTTTTAGGAAATAAATTAGCAGATTTTCCATACTATTTTTTTTCTTCGATTAAGGCTAAAATCTCGCGAAGTTCGTCTGCCGAAATTTTATCTTCTTCAGCAAAATAGGAAACCAAATTTTTATACGAACTATTGAAATAGTTGTCAATAGCAGTATTCATAAACGTTTTTCTGTAATCTTCTATCTTAACAATCGGGAAGTATTGATGCGTTTTTCCATATGCATTATAACCCACATAACCTTTTTCTTCTAGATTGCGAACAATGGTTGAGAGTGTATTATAATGTGGTTTATCGTCGGTAATTTCTTCCATGATATCTTTCACAAAAGCTTTTTTAAGCTTCCATAAAATATGCATGATTTCTTCTTCTTTATTGGTTAGTTTTTGCATGACTGAGAATTTGATAAGTCAAAACTAAAACTATTTTTTTAGTTATACAACTATTTTTATAGTTATTTAACTAAATTTTTAGTTTTAAAGAATTTTTGGTGGTTCTTTTGTAACTAATTTCATTGTCCAAACAAAGAGTAAAACACCAATAATACCTAGTGTTCCCATGAAAAACCAATTGTTTTGATAGCTAAATAAGCGAATCATATCCATCCCAGCTTCTGCACTTAAAATATGAGCTGTACTGTAACTCATTGTAAATATTGCCATATATCGACCTTCATGACCTTTAGGAGCGCGACTCATAGCAAAGGAATTTGAAAATGGAAACACAAACATTTCACCAAAAGTCATAAACAGCATCATAATGATTAGGATGCCAGCCCATTGATTGACTAAAAGTAAATACATACTTATTGCCATAGCTAAACAGCCTAATGTAATGACTTTTAGCTTGTTGATTTTGTGACGTTCAATATAGCTTACAATTGGCATCTCTAGAAAGAAGATTAACACACCGTTTAAAGTTAACAGTAATCCTGTTTGTAGTTCAGATAAATTAAATTGCTCTTTATGATACAATGGAATCGTTGTAAACAATTGAAAAAACAATATCCCCGTAATTAAAGTTGCACCAAGAAATATCCAGAAAGGTCGGTCTTTAAAAACGGAATGCGTTAAAATTTCACCTGGATGTTCTTTGTCAGTATATTTAGATTTTTTCTTTTCTTTAACCAAAATCCAGAATATTAAAATAGCTAAAATACAAGTAGTACCATCAACCCAAAATAAGCCTTTATAGCCTACAGTCATAATTAATAGGCCACCAAGTGCTGGTCCAGCCGCAAAACCTAAATTAATAGCTAATCTGACTAAGGTTAATGCTCGCGTTCTGTTTTCTGGTTTGGCATAAGCGCCTAAGGATACAAACATTGCAGGTCGAAACATATCG
The DNA here is from genome assembly GCF_025947285.1 of Flavobacterium sp. N2820. Lineage (NCBI taxonomy): Bacteria > Pseudomonadati > Bacteroidota > Flavobacteriia > Flavobacteriales > Flavobacteriaceae > Flavobacterium > Flavobacterium sp. N2820. Next base: position 145,595 of record NZ_CP110008.1, read on the forward strand.
GCAACGACCATAATGAAGAACATAGCAACTAGCAAGCCTTCAAAACTGGTTACAAATTGCAATCCAAAAAAAGCAATACCACTAGTCATTAAGCTAAAAATCATGATTTTATAAAAACCAATTTTATCAGATAATTTTCCTCCTAACCAAGAACCAACAATTGATCCTAATCCAAAGCTAATTAAAATCCATTTTACTTGATTGTATGAAAAGTCTAAATCTTCCCTTAAATATTTAGACAAGAATGGAAGTACCATAGTTCCGGCACGATTGATAAAAGTGATAAGTGTAAGTATCCAAATTTCGCGAGAAAATCCTCTGAAATTGTCGATATATTTATTAAAAGCGCGCTGTAACATACCATAAGTTGAATTGCAAATTTACAAAAGCTAGCACGATTAAAATGTTATAGAAATTATATATTTTTGTAAAAAATACTACTGATGAAAAATATCATTCTTTTTCTTTTTTGTTTCACTTCTAGTTATGCTCAAAAAGATGTGGCTGCAGCCGAAAAATTTCAATCGGAATTAAATAAAAGTTATGCAGATTCACTAAAAAGCCCTTTAATGAAAGACGATTTAAAGCAATTTAAAGGTTTAGATTTTTATCCAATTGATGAAAAATATATTGTTGAAGCGATTTTTATCCGAACAAAAAAAGAAAAATCATTCAAAATGAAAACAACAACCAGTAGAACTCCAATATATAAAAAATATGGAGAATTACATTTTTCAATTGATGGAAAAGAATTGAAATTGAATGTATATCAAAATGTAGATTTGAAGAAAAAACCGGGTTATGAAGATTATTTATTTCTACCGTTTTCCGATTTAACCTGTGGAAAAGATAGTTACATTGGTGGAAGATATATCGATATGCGAATCCCAAAATCGGAAAAAGTCACTGTCGATTTTAATCAGGCGTATAATCCATATTGTGCTTATAATTATGAGTATTCGTGTCCGATTGTTCCTTTAGAAAACGATTTGGATATTGAAATTAATGCGGGTGTAAAAAAATTCCATGACTAAATTCATCAATTTACATACACATAAATTTTCTAATTTATCGAATGTTATAGAAGTCGTAAATCAATATCCGTGGGAATTTGATGCATCTATTCCAAACTATTCTATTGGAATTCATCCGTGGTTTATTGATGAAAGTCGATTAGAAAATGATTTAGAAATCATCAAAGAAAAACTGCAATTGTCGGAATGCTTAGCACTTGGTGAATGTGGTTTAGACAAACGAATTGAAATTCCAATGGAATTACAAATATCTGTTTTCAAGAAGCAATTAGAAATCGTAAAGCTCACCAATAAACCGATTGTTTTACATTGTGTAGCAGCTTTTGATGAACTAATTGCCATTAAAAAAGAGTTGAAAATTTCAAATCCAATGCTAATTCATGGGTTTTCAAAGAATGAGCAAGTTGCAAAATCGCTTTTGAATAATGGATTTTATCTTTCGTTTGGAAAATACCTACTTCGTAATCCAGATTTAGAAAAAGTATTTACCTTTGCACCCGAAAATCAAATTTTATTAGAAACCGATACGATTGAAGAATCTATTTATGAAGTGTATGAAAAAGCAGCTTCCATAAAAGGAATTTCAATAGAAGATATGAAAACGATTGTTTTTACTAATTTTTCAAGGATTTTCAGTTAAACAATTAATCAATTTAACGATTCAACACTATTATGGCAAAGTGGAAAGAAAGAGCAGCTTTATTATTCAAAGAAGAAGGAATTCAAAAACTTGAAAACGCTAATGTTTTAGTGGTTGGATTAGGTGGTGTAGGAAGTTTTGCTGCCGAATTTTTAGCTCGTGCTGGTGTTGGTTCTATGACTATTGTTGATGGTGATGTGGTTGATATTACTAATATTAATCGTCAATTGCCAGCTTTGCATAGTACGGTTGGTGAGCCAAAAGTAAAAATTGTTGGGGATCGTTTGATGGATATTAATCCGGAATTGAGATTAACTCGAATCGAAGAGTTTTTGTCGCCAGAACGTGCTTTTGAATTGGTTTCTCCTGAGTTTGATTACGTTTTAGATTGCATTGATAGCGTGACTCCAAAAATTAATCTAATAGTGGCTTGTAAGCGCAAAAAAGTAAAAGTTATCAGCAACATGGGAGCAGGCGGTAAATTTGAAGCCGAAAAAGTTCAAGTACGCGATATTAGCAAAACAGAATATTGTCCGTTGGCTAAAAATGTGCGCAAACGTTTAAAATTAGAAGGAATTTCGAAGGGGGTAAAAGTGGTGTATTCATACGAACGTCCAGATTACTCGAGTATTAAAACAACGGATGGAACCAATTTTAAAAAGTCGTTTTATGGTACTAACAGTTGGATGCCAGCACTTTTTGGTTTACATGCTGCCGAAACTGTTGTAAAACATTTAATAGGTAAAGTAAAAAAGTAAAGAAAAACTAATTATTGAACAGGATTTGTTGTTGTACTTTCACTTGGTGCAGCAACTTCTTCAATAGTTTCTGGTTTTGCAACTTTTGGGCGATACACTTTTTTCTTTACAGGAATGTAAATTTCTGTTACCCACTTAGAAGGCTTGCGTTCTTTTGGTAAACTCACTTTATAAATTTCAATGTGTTTCCCAGCTTCGTCTTCAACCATTTTTTTGTCTTTTATGTATGCAGCAGTCTTTTTCCAAGCTTCTTTATTGTGAGAATAATCGCCAACTAATGTTGTTTTAACGGCTAAGAATTCATCAAAATGTCCACCAGAAATTTCGCTACCTTCTGTAGTTAAAATTTCTTCTTCAACAGGAACACACATTGCAAAAATGGTTTGATTGTCTACTGTGTTTTTATTTTCGTACACAATAAATGGCAAACCTGTAATTTTAATATCATTTTTTTCTACAAACGAAAGCATATTTTGCAACATTGCTTTTGAAGTTTTCTGAAAATCTGCAAGTGAACAAGTATCTATTTGCTGAATGTAGTTTGTGGTATGTTTGGTAACTAAACCATTGATTTTGATAGAATAAGAAGATAATTCTTTGACCAAATAATAATCTATATTATTCAAACCTTCATCTAATTTATCACCTAAAACGTTATCAACACCACCTTGTAAAACACTTAACATTTTTAAATTAAAATCTAATTTTCCGTTAAGTTCCCAAGTGATTAAAGTTCCGGTTTTTGTTTTTTGAAATTGTAATAACGATTTGTTTTCTTCTGAATCTACAATTATATTATGTTGAAGTGTGTCGTTAGCAATTGTAATACTGTTTTTAAATACAGCTTCATTTTTATCCCAAGGACTCCAATCTGTAATAGCCGTACTATCAGAAACAAAATTAAAAATAATATCTTTTGCTACTTTAATTTCTTTAGTGCGTTTTATTTTATAGTCGCCTGGTTGAGTAGCTACAAATACTGTAAAAGCTACACTAAAAAGCAGCAATAAAAGAAGGACATATTTAAGAATTCTCATTTGGTACAGCTTATATAGTTCAAATATAGCAAATTAATCTTTCATCAAAAATTTAATTAAAAAGAGTAAACCAATAAAAACGATGAAAACGATAAAAATGGTATACGTTTTTGTGTAAAAAGGTTTCAATATTTTTAAATCTTTACGATAAACTAGAACCATCGTAATTATAAAAACAATAATAAAAAAAATCGCAAAATAGATTTGACCTGTTGAAAACATATTAATAATTTTCACAAAAATAATGATTAATTAGGTTCAAAATTTCTATTTTTAGTAAAATTAATTTGACAATTATGCAAAAACAATTAAACGCTGTAAAATTATTTCACGAAACCTATGGATTAGGGGTAAGTACTGAATTGAAAGCCGATTTAGGGAACCTAAAAAATGAGCTTCGTTTTAATTTAATGAAAGAAGAAAACGAAGAATATTTAGAAGCAGTAGAAAATAATGATATTGTAGAAATAGCCGATGCGCTTGGTGATATGTTATATATATTATGTGGAACTATTTTAGAACATGGTTTGCAACATAAAATTGAAGCCGTTTTTGACGAAATTCAGCGTTCCAACATGAGCAAATTAGGTGAAGATGGAAAACCTATTTATCGTGAAGATGGCAAAGTAATGAAGGGACCAAATTATTTTAAACCCAACTTTGAAGAAATTTTAAAATAAGAAAAAAGGCGATTTCCACTCGAAAATCGCCTTTTTTTATTTTAATTTTGAACACTGAACACTATATCTTAACTGTCCAGCCAAAAGTATCTTCAGCTAATTTGTATTGAATATTTGTTAGTTTTTCTTTAATTTCCAAAGCCATTGAGTTTTCAATTTTTGGTAATTCATAATACGTATCTTTATATGAAAAACCTACAATTGGATTGATAACAGCAGCTGTTCCGGCACCAAAAATTTCTTTCAATGAACCATCTTTTGCAGCGGTAACTAATTCATCAACTAAAACTGAACGAACTTCAACATTGATGTTTTCTCTTTTAGCTAATTCAATTACACTTTTTCGCGTTACACCATCTAAAATACGCTCACTTGTTGGTGCTGTAAATAATGTATCGTTAATTCTAAAGAAAACATTCATTGTTCCAGCTTCTTCTAATTTAGTATGCGTTGCATCGTCTGTCCAAATGATTTGTTGAAATCCTTTTTCGTTTGCTAATTTTGTTGGGTAAAATTGTGCTGAATAATTTCCAGCTGCTTTTGCAGCGCCAATTCCACCATTTGCAGCTCTACTGAAATGTTCGGCAATAATTACTTTAACTTCTCCTGAATAGTATGAGCGAGCTGGTGATAGAATAATCATAAATCGATATTCAGACGAAGGTGCAGCAATTACACCATGCCCTGTTGCAATCATGAAAGGTCTTATGTATAATGTATTTCCTTTACCTTTTTTAACCCATTCTTTTTCAATTTCTAAGAGTCTGTGTAAACCGCCCATAAAAATATCTTCGGGTACTTCCGGCATTGCCATTCTTGAAGCACTTTTATTAAATCGGTGAAAATTTTCATCAGGTCTAAACAACCAAACAGCATCTTGCTCGTCTTTGTATGCTTTCATTCCTTCAAAAATAGCTTGTCCGTAATGGAAAACTTTTGCAGAAGGATCAATCATAAAAGGGGCATAAGGTTCTATAACAGGTTTTTGCCAAGCTCCATCTTTATAGTCACAAACCAACATATGGTCTGTAAATACATTTCCAAAAGTTAGATTTTCAAAATCTACTTCATTGATTCTTGACGAAGCTGTCGAAATAATTTCAATTTCGCTTAAAGTTTTTAATTCCATCAGGGATAATCTGTTATAAATTAGATATTCAGCAATAAAAGGGCTAAATTTTATATATTAATTGCAAATCTAATAAAAAAAAGAAGTTTTAATTTTATATAATTAAAAATAATTATCAACAACTAAGAAATCAATAACATAAATAAGGTGTAATCGACGGCTTGGATTAATATCAGAATTAAATAATTATTTGAATAGCAAATAATTCTTTTCTTTACTAGCTGTAAAAGTAAAAAAATATAGTTAATTTTGTTTTATAAATACTATTAAAAATGAAAAAAATACTTGCTCTTGTTGTAATGGCGTCATTATTTGCGAATTGCGAACAAAAAAAAGAAGTTACCCCAGAAGTTGCTAAAGTTGACTATGTTAAATTTGGCGATTCAATTTCAAATGAGGGTGCTTTAACTTCGGATGAAATGATGCAAAAGTTTGCTGAATTAAAAGAAGGAGATACACTTGAAGTAAAATTCAAATCAGAAATAAACGAAGTGTGTCAGAAAAAAGGGTGTTGGATGACTTTAGATTTAGCCGATGACAAAGAAGCATTTGTAAAGTTTAAAGATTATGGCTTTTTTGTGCCTAAAAATGCGCAAGATAAAGAAGTGGTTGTAAACGGTAAAGCATTTGTAAGTGTAGAAAGTGTAGATGTTTTGAAACATTATGCAAAAGATGCCGGAAAATCACAAGCAGCAATTGATAGTATTACTGAACCAAAAGTAACGTATTCATTTATGGCTGATGGTGTTTTAATCGCTAAATAATGAAAAAATTAGCACTAATAATTTTCGGATTATTGCTTTTTTCTTGTGAGAAGAAAGTTGGCGATAAATCAGAAAAAGCAACAGATAAAGAAGCTTGTGCAACAGATTCAACTTTGAATAAAGATGGCTTTGAAATGTACGAAATGTCTGAAATGGCAGCACTTATGGAACAAATGTATGTGGATAATGAACGTTTGAAAAATCGAATTATCAAAGGGGATACAATTGGGAAATTTCCACAGCATTTTGTCAAAATTCACAAAGCTGTTATGACAGATGAAACCGATAAAGATGCTTTTTTTAACGAACAAGCAGCTAAATTCATCAAAGCACAAGAATTGATTTATGAAGATCCAAAAAACGCCAAAGAACATTTCAATAACGGAATCGATGCTTGTATCAAATGCCACGAAGTAAAATGTGGCGGACCGATACCGAAAATTAAGAAATTGTATATTGAGTAATTATTCTGTTCGATAATATGATAACTAAAATTTTATCTGGATTACTTTCCATAATATTGGTTTTAAAATTGCTCTTTTGGCAATTGTATGAAATTCCAATAAACAGAAGTTCAGTTTTAGTAATCTTAGTTTTAATTCTATTTATTGGCTTTAAAAATAAGTTTACTTGGTGTTTTGGATTACTTTTCTTAATATCTGCTTTAGTTGCAATTTTAATCAATTTTAATATTGGTGCTTCTGAAGCTTGGCCGATAAATCCATTTTTCTTTTTGGATTCAATAAAACATCCATTGCATTTAAAAACTAACAACATATGGTATTATTCTTTTAATTTTTTCACATTGTTTTTTTATATATTTTTAATCGTTGTATTTTTAATGCCAAAATTCAAAAGAAAATATTTTCAAGATAAAAAAAAATTAAGGTTTGAGTTTTCTAAAACCTTTTTTTTTGCTTCCAAATCCCATGAAAAGAGAAATTATAATTACTGACGACGGTTCAACTACAATTCGAATTCCAGAATGGGATGAAAATTACCATTCTACACACGGGGCAATTCAAGAAGCGAGACATGTTTTTATCAAAAACGGATTGGATTTATTTCATAATCAGGATTCGATTTCAATTTTAGAGATTGGTTTTGGAACGGGTTTAAATGCTTTTATTACTTTTTTAGAAACTTTAAATAAAGAAAAAGTAAATTATGTTGGGGTAGAAGCCTATCCAATTTCTACAGAAGAAGTGCTTCAAATGAATTATGTTTCTGAATTGCAAGCAACAGATTTTAAACCAATTTTTGAAACAATGCACAATTGCAGTTGGGAAATTGAAAATCAAATGAAAACCAACTTTTATTTGACAAAAAGAAAGCAGTTCTTTCAAGATATTGAAGACAAAAATAACTATGATTTAATTTATTTTGATGCTTTCGGATTTCCATTACAACCCGAATTGTGGAGTGAAGTTATTTTTGAAAAGATGTATGAAGCATTATTTCCAAATGGCGTTTTAGTTACTTATGCATGCAGAACGCCAATAAGAAAAGCGATGCTAAATGCTGGATTTTCAGTTGAAAAACTACCTGGAGCTCCAGGAAAACGTGAAATGCTTCGAGCAACAAAAAAGCCGTAATTTTTCGTGTTAAATAAAAATTTAGCAAAAATTTAGCACTTTTTTTACAAACTATATCGTTTTCGAAACCTTTTTTTGTTTAACTTTACATCAAGTTCTTATCACTATTCAAACCAATAAAATAGTATTAATATGCCCCGAGCAATGTTTTCTTACACAAAATCTATTTTGGAAAGAGTAAGTTTTGATGCAAAATTATTCTGTAAAGAATTAGAAAAAGCAATCAAAAACTTGCTTCCATACGAAATTGAGCAATTAAGAGAGTGGCTTTTGCAATTTACAGAAGAAAAGCCCGAATTAAGACAGTGTTTAATTTATATCAACTAAAATAAAAGTCCCGTTAAATGCGGGACTTTTTTGTTTTACTATTTTTTACTTTTCGGACTTATAATTTCTACGTCACTAAATGCTATTGCACCCCTTACAACTCCAGATATTACATCGCGTAAAGCATTTATTATGTGAATTTTTAATTCATTTTTTGGATAAATTAAGCTTACTTCTCTAGCTGGTTTTGGGTCTTTAAAGGGTCTAAGTTTTGATTTGTTTTTTTCGTTTAAATCTAAAGTGTGTAAATAAGGCAACAATGTGGTTCCTAAACCTTCATCGGCTAATTTGATTAAGGTTTCAAAACTGCCACTTTCGAGCTGAAAATGACTGTCTACAATATATTTATTATTTTTACACAAGTTCAAAATTCCGTTTCTAAAACAATGTCCGTCTTGTAAAAGTAAAATTGTATCTAAATCAATGTCGTCAATTGTAATTTCTTTTTTATCAAAGCTACTATGGTTTTCAGGAATATATGCTACAAAAGGTTCGTAGTATAAAACAATTTCTTTTAGATTTTCTTCTTCCAAAGGCGTTGCAGCAATGGCGCAATCTAAGTGTCCATTTTTTAAACGCTTAATAATTTCTTCAGTCGTTTGTTCTTCAATAATTAAATTAACTTTTGGGTATTTTTTAATAAAATTATTCAAAAACATAGGCAATAATGTTGGCATCACAGTTGGAATAATCCCAACTTTAAATTCGCCTCCAATATATCCTTTTTGTTGTTCTACAATATCCTTAATTCTTCCTGCTTCATTAACAATATTTTTTGCTTGGTTTACGATTTTTTCACCTACCTCAGTTAATAAAATGGGTTTTTTACTACGGTCAAAAATTAAAATAGACAGTTCGTCTTCTAATTTTTGGATTTGCATACTTAAAGTAGGTTGTGTAACAAAACATTTTTCTGCTGCTAAAGTGAAATTTTTGTATTCGGCCACAGCCAAAACATAGTATAATTGAGTAATGGTCATTGTATTGATAATTTTGATGCAAATATAAAAACAATCAATTAAACTTATAGGAATTGGTTAAGGTATTTTGTAAATTTGAGATAGAAAAACAAACGAAATGAAAATAAATAGTTTAGGATTACCAATTAAAGAATCGGAAGAATTAGTAAATGAATTGAATGGTTTATTATCTAATTTCCAGATTTATTATCAAAATTTAAGAGGTTTACATTGGAACATTCGTGGAAAACGTTTTTTTGATTTGCATTTAAAATTTGAAGAACTATATAACGACAGTCAAATTAAAATTGATTTAATAGCAGAACGTGTTTTGACATTAGGAGGCACACCTTTGCATACTTTTGCGGATTATATTGCGAACAGTAAATTAAATGTTGGAAAAAATATTTCTAAAGATGTAGAAGCTATTCATTTGATTTTAGAGTCATTGAGTGTTTTGTTACAGGTGGAGAGAGTCATTTTAGCCAAAGCAGCTGATATCAACGACGAAGGAACAAATTCGATGATGAGTGATTTTATTGCAGAGCAAGAAAAGACCAATTGGATGCTCAAAGCTTGGATGGAAGAAGAAATTTAATTGTAAAAACCACTTTTAAGTGGTTTTTTTATAAAAAAATTAAGATATTTACCCTTCAGAAATAGTATTTTCGCCATATGAAATTTTTGGTAAACATAGTTTTATTCATTTTTATCACTTTTTTGTCTACGCCAACATTAGTTGGTATGATAGATGATAAAGTAGATACATCCTATTTCTATAGTATGTGTGAAGAAGAAGAGAATCATGCACCATTTAATGAAATAAAATCGATTCCATCTAATCATTATTCTTTTTTAAATTTAGATTTAGAAGATAATAATGTATTTGATGTAAATACTAAGCACGATGTCGCATTTTTTAACTTAGCACATCAGATTTTTTCACCACCTCCAAATTTAATATAATACATTATTGTTTTTTTAACGCTTCAAACTTTGAAGTGTAGTATTAATGTACTTATATTTTTTTATGAACAATCATTCTATTTTTTCCAATGTAAGAGGGGATCTTGCAGCTGGGCTTGTTGTATTTTTAGTAGCTTTGCCATTGTGTTTAGGCATCGCATTAGCATCTGGTGCGCCTCTTTTTTCCGGAATTGTTTCCGGTGTAATTGGAGGTGTTGTTGTTGGGTTTTTGAGTAATTCAGCATTAAGTGTTACGGGGCCAGCGGCTGGTTTAACCGCTATAGTTTTATCTGCAATTACAGATTTAGGAGGATTCGATATCTTCTTAGTTGCTGTAATTTTAGCTGGATTAATACAAATTGCTTTAGGGTTTTTAAGAGCAGGTAGTTTTTCAAATTATTTTCCAACAAGTGTAATTGAAGGCATGTTGGCCGCAATAGGAATCATTATTATTTTAAAACAAATTCCGCATGCTTTTGGTCACGATGTGGATAATGAAGGGGATTTTTTCTACATCGAAAAATCTGGGCATACTACTTTTGATACCCTAATAGAATCCATAAATTTTATTCATACAGGCGCATTAATAATTGCATTACTATCCTTAGCAATTTTGATTACATGGGAAAAAGTTCCTGCTTTGAAAAAAATAAAAGTTGTACCAGGAGCATTAGTTGTTGTTGTGGTAAGTATCTTATTGAACGAATTTTTTATTCAATCAGGTTCAAGTTTAGCAATTGTTACTCAAAATCACTTAGTAAGTCTACCTTCTTTTACAGAAATCAGCAATGGATTTGCTTTGCCTAATTTTGCAGCTTTAATAAATGGAGATGTTTGGCTTGTTGCAGCTACTATTGCTGTTGTGGCTTCAATTGAAACATTATTATGTATAGAAGCAACAGATAAATTAGACCCATATAAAAGATTTACAGATACTAATCGTGAATTGAAAGCACAAGGTATTGGAAATATTTTAAGTGGTTTATTAGGTGGTTTACCCATGACATCAGTTGTAGTTCGATCTTCGGCCAATATAAATTCTGGAGGTAGAACTAAATTTTCAACTATTTTTCATGGATTACTTTTATTCACTTTTGCACTTTCCATTCCGTTTATTTTGAATAAAATTCCATTAGCCGCTTTGGCAGCCGTTTTATTAATGGTAGGTTATAAATTAGCTAAACCAAGTGTTTTTGTACATTTATGGAATAATGGATATTCACAATTCATACCTTTTGTAATTACTGTAATAGCAGTGGTTAGAATTGATTTATTAAAAGGAGTTGGAATTGGTTTAGCAGTAAGTATCATTTTTATTTTGTATCAAAATTTAAAAATTGCGTACTCGTTTAAAAAAGAATCATTTCATGATGGCGATATAGTTACAATTAAATTAGCTCAAGAAGTCTCATTTTTAAATAAAGCGGCCATTAAAAGCACTTTAGGAAGTATTCCAAATGGGTCTAAATTAATTATTGATGCTTCAAATGCAAAATATATTGATTTTGATGTTTTAGAGCTAATAAAAGATTTTAGAAATGTCCAAGCAGAAGACAAAGAAATTGAATTAACCTTAAAAGGTTTTAAAGAACAATACAGTATAGACAATACAGAATTTAAACACGTAAAAATTAAAGATTCGAAAGAAGAAAAAAAATAAAACCCTATGAAAGCACATAATAAAGAAACACAAGCTCAAATGACTCCTCGTAAAGCACTACAATTTTTACAAGAAGGAAACAGTCGTTTTATTAATAATTTAAAAGCCAATAGAAATTTATTAGAACAAGCTAATGAAACAAGAGACGGACAATGGCCTTTTGCTACAATTTTAAGTTGTATTGATAGTAGAACTTCGGCAGAGTTAATTTTTGATCAAGGTTTAGGCGATATTTTTTCAGTAAGAATTGCTGGAAACATTGTAAATACTGATATTTTAGGAAGTATGGAATTTGCATGTAAAGTAGCAGGTTCTAAATTAATCGTGGTTTTAGGACATTCAAAATGTGGCGCTGTTAAAGGCGCTTGTGATCATGTTGAAATGGGGAATTTAACCGAGTTATTATCTAAAATTCAACCGGCAGTTTACCAAGAAAAAGAAACAGCAAACAACAGAACTTCAAAAAATAGTGAATTTGTTGAAAATGTTGCCGAAATCAATGTGAAAAGAAATGTAAAAAACATTATTGAAAGAAGTTTTGTCTTGGAGCAAATGTTAGAAGAAGGTCAAATCGGTATAGTGGGTGCTATGCACGATATTGAATCGGGTAAAGTAATTTTTTATGATGATGTAATGTACATAAAAGATGATTTAAATCCTGAATTTACAGTTGCAGAACTAAAACATTAAAATAAATTTTAAACCATAATTACAAAAGCTATCATTTCTTCAAATTTTAATACTGAATTGATAGCTTTTTTATTTTATATTTGATACCAGATACACAATGATAATGAGCGATTTTTACAAAAAAATATTAGATAATAATAAAAAATGGGTAGAGAATAAATTAGCGATAAGCCCAAATTATTTTAAAAATTTAGCTGACGGACAAAATCCACCACTTTTATGGATTGGCTGTTCAGATAGTCGTGTTCCTGCAAATGAAATTATTGGTGCTGAGCCAGGTGAAGTTTTTGTACATAGAAATATTGCCAATATGGTAGTACATTCTGATATGAACATGCTAAGTGTACTCGATTATGCTGTAAATGCTTTAAAAGTAAAACACGTAATTGTTTGTGGACATTATGGTTGTGGAGGTGTTAAAGCCGCAATGGGAAACAGTTCAATCGGGATTATTGATAATTGGATTCGTCATATTAAAGATGTATATCGTTTTCATCAACAAGAATTAGATGCCATTACTGATGAAAAAGAACGTTTCAATACATTCGTCGAAATCAATGTTAAAGAACAAGTTTTAGATTTAGCAAAAACATCTATCGTTCAAAATGCCTGGAAAAATGGGCAAGAATTATCTTTACACGGATGGGTTTATGGATTAAATGATGGTTATGTAACCGATTTAGGTGTAAATTTTAGTTGCGATAAGGATTTAGATGATGTGTATCAATTGAAGTTTTAATCATCCAAATTTTCATTAAAAGCGGAGGGTAATAATTGCGGAATAAATTTTATCAAAATAGGCAATAATAAGCCACCACCAGGAAGTAAAAAGATAGTTAACGATGGAATGGTTTTACACACATCTAGCAGCTGTTTTTTTACTTTCTTTTTTTCTTCTTTACTCAAATCTTTTCGGGTTGATTTGGCTAATAGTTGCATTAATTCGCCACTTTCTTTGATTTCTTTAGTTAATCTATCTTTGTTGCGAATAATCAGTTTGGTTACATTTTTATTAGCTTGATCGTAAAAATGTTTAATTGGATTTGAAAAATTAAAAAAAGGAATTTCAGCTTTATACTGATTGATGAAAAAGTTAATATCGTTAATGCTTTTGTCAAGAATTGTAGCTTCTAAACCTAAATCAGCATTGATGTTTTTTAAAAATATAACTTCGTGTTCTTCTAATTTTTCATCACTCCACAAGGCCATTTGAGCCATATCCAACAAGTATAATTTTTCTAATAATTCGGTATATTTTAGCAATTTAATGTCCGAGAATTCAATAGAGTCAATAGTTGAAAATTTGGTATAACGAATGGAGTTTTCAAACAATTTCACCAATAATTCATCATATTTAGATTTGTTTTGTTTTGTTTTTAGCGCCAATGAAACAATTTTGATACAATCAGATTCTACATTTTTTAAATAATCTGATGCTAATTCATTGTTTTTTAGATAGTAATGAAACGCCAAAACATCAATAAACAATAAAGCATTGGTTATAATGTGCGAAAAATTTTTGCTAATACTGTTCTGATTGGTTTGAATTCTGTCGTCAATCACTTTTTCTAATCGTGAACTGTGTGTGCTTTCGGGCAACATTTTTTTAATGAAATTCAGATTTTCGGGCTGAATTATATTGTAAAATTGGTAAACAGAACTGATGAAATCTTTTGCTTTAGCTTCTTTATTTTCTAGGGAATAAACAGAAAATAAGGTGTTTAAAAACCCAACCTTCGTAATTTCATCATACGACCATTTTGAAGTATTTACATCCGCTTTTAATTGAAAATTAATTACATAGCCATAAATAAAACCTGTTTTTCTACAACTTTCATAAAAAGACAAATAATCGCCTTGAAAATCAATGAAATTTTCACGATTTTCAGTAAAAAACTTGTCAATCCATCCATTTGCAGAAGGGTTTATCATTACTTTAGTTTCTCTTTTAAATATTTTCCTGTAATTGAATTCTTGTTTTTGGCCACTTCTTCTGGTGTGCCAAAAGCCATTAATTTTCCACCGTTTTCGCCACCTTCCGGACCAATATCCAAAATGTAATCGGCACATTTGATTAAGTCTAAATTGTGTTCAATTACGATAATCGAATGTCCTTTTTCAAGCAACGCATCAAACGAAGCTAATAATTTTTTAATATCATGAAAATGCAAACCTGTTGTAGGTTCATCAAATACGAACAGTGCTTTATCTTTTATAGTTCCTTTGACTAAAAAGGAAGCCAATTTAATACGTTGCGCCTCACCACCAGAAAGTGTAGAAGATGATTGTCCTAATTGCACATAACCTAAACCAACATCTTGTAAAGGTTGTAATTTTTGCGTGATTTTTGTCTGTTTTTGTTCGGTAAAGAAATTCAAAGCTTCATCAATGGTCATTTTTAAAATGTCATCAATGTTTTTTCCTTCGAAAGTAACTTCTAACACTTCTTTTTTGAAACGTTTTCCGTTACAAACTTCACATTCTAAATGAACGTCTGCCATAAATTGCATTTCGATAGTTACTTCGCCATCTCCTTTGCAAACTTCGCATCTTCCGCCATCAACATTAAAAGAGAAATGTTTTGCTTGATAATTTCTTAGTTTGGAAACGTTTTGTTTGGCAAATAATTCACGAATATCATCATACGCTTTGATATAGGTAACAGGATTCGAACGTGAACTTCTTCCAATTGGATTTTGGTCTACATATTCGATATGTTTGATGTGCGAAAAACTTCCCGCCAATTCGGTAAATTGTCCTGCTTTTTCACCAACACCTTCTAATTTTTTTTGAATCGCAGGAAATAAAATTTTCTTTACCAATGTGCTTTTTCCACTACCCGAAACCCCTGTAATCACAGTTAAACATTCCAACGGAAAGGTGAAGTTTTCATTTTTTAAGTTATTTTCTCGCGCACCAATAACTTCGATGTGATTTTTGAATTTTCTTCTAGTTTTTGGCACCGAAATTTCTTCTTGACCATTCAAATATTTCGCGGTTAACGAATCAAACTTCAGTATTTCATCATACGTTCCTTGTGCAACTAATTCACCGCCATGTGTTCCAGCTTCTGGGCCAATATCGATAATCATATCAGCAGCTTTCATGATATCTTCGTCGTGTTCGACTACGATAACGGTGTTGCCTAAATCACGAAGTTCTTTCAATACTTCGATTAATCTTTCGGTGTCTTTTGGATGTAAACCAATACTTGGTTCGTCTAAAATATACATCGAGCCTACCAAACTACTTCCTAACGAAGTGGCCAAGTTGATACGCTGCGATTCGCCTCCAGAAAGTGAGTTAGAATTACGATTTAATGTCAAATAACTCAATCCTACATTGAATAAAAAGTCTAAACGATTGTTGATTTCGATTAACAAACGTTTGGCTACTTTAGTATCGTATTCGTTTAATTCTAATTTTTTAAAGAAATCAATCAAGTTTACGATTGGTAAATCTACCAAATCTGAAACTGTTTTTCCGCCAACTGTAATGTAATTGGCCTCTGGGCGAAGTCTTTTACCTTTACATGTATGACATTTTGTTTTTCCTCGGTATCTCGAAAGTAAAACACGATTTTGAATTTTATAATTTTTCTCTTCTAATTCCGAAAAGAAATCGTTTAATCCTGTAAAATAGTTGTTTCCGTCCCAAATCAACTGCTTTTGTTCGTCTGAAAGTTCGAAGAAGGGTTTATGAATCGGAAAATCAAATTTATAAGCGTTGTTTACCAATTGATCTCGGTACCAACTCATACTTTCGCCACGCCACGGAAAAACAGCATTTTCATAAACTGATATAGCCGTATTAGGAATTACTAAATCGGTATCAATTCCGATAACACTTCCGTAGCCTTCACATGTTGGACAAGCTCCGTAAGGATTATTAAAACTGAATAAGTGAATATTCGGTTCTAAAAATGTAATGCCATCTAATTCAAAATTAGCACTATATTCTAAACGCTTTTTGGTATCCACTTCTTGCAAATAACAAACACCTTTACCTTCGTAAAAGCCGGTTTGCACAGCATCAGCTAAACGATTAAAAAATTCTTCTTCGGTTTTAACCACAATTCGGTCAATGATCAGTAGAATATCTTTGTTGTCCAATTGATGTTGGTCAATCATATCCAAGCGCACCATTTCATTATCTACTAAAATACGTGCAAAACCTTGTTGTAACAATACTTTTAGTTTGTCTTCTAAAGCCCTTCCTTCTTCCAAATGAATAGGAGAAAGCAGTAGCCATTTACTTTCAATAGGAAATGTTTTGATGTCATTTATCACATCAGAAACAGTATCTTTTTTAACTTCTTTTCCAGAGATAGGAGAGTAGGTTTTACCAATTCGTGCAAAAAGAAGCTTTAAATAATCATAAATTTCAGTTGATGTACCTACTGTAGAACGCGCATTACTTGTGTTTACCTTTTGTTCAATGGCAATGGCTGGCGCAATTCCTTTAATATATTCTACTTTTGGTTTATCTAATCTTCCTAAAAATTGTCGTGCATAAGAGGATAAACTTTCAACATATCTACGTTGCCCTTCAGCATAAAGTGTGTCGAATGCCAAACTTGATTTTCCAGAGCCTGAAAGCCCAGTAATTACTACCAATTTGTTTCGTGGAATGGCAACATCTAAATTTTTAAGATTATGCAATTGAGCACCTTTAATTAAGATATTTTTTTTTGGTTCTAACGTTGAAAAATCGGGTTGTATCATTGTTGATTTTAATAGAATTGCAAAGATAATTAATCTATTTCAAGTTATACAGAATCTTTTATTTCATTTTGTTTTTTTACCTAGGAATGACTTTATTATATCGTTATAGTTGTTATAAAATAGAAATTTTTAACTATACATTAGCTATACATTTCATATTTTTATACTTTAAAAATATAATTAATTAATTAAAAATCAATTAGTTATGTTTTTAAAAAAATAATTAAAAAATAATTTATAAAAAAGGAGTTGTATAGTTTGTATATACGAATTGAGAATTGTTTAGAAATTATAACTTTTAAATTTACAATTAATAAATTTTAACTAAATAAAATTAGATATTATGAAAAAAATTACTTTTTTACTAACGTTAATGACTTGTTCATTAGGTTTTGCTCAGAACCTTGTGACTAATGGTGATTTTCAGACAGGTACGGCAGCACCTTGGTATAATAACGCTGCAAATGTTGTTGATTTAGGTGGAGGAAACTTTGTAAACCAGGCTAATGTTGGTAGTGCGGGTAATCCTTGGGATGTAAACTTAAGTCAAGAGGTTTTATTAGAAGACGGGAAAACTTATAAGTTTACTTTTGATGCTTTCACTGATGCTACAACAGGTTCGCGAACAATTGTAGCTGGATTAGGGCAAACAGGAGCTCCTTTTGCATCTTTAACATTTACTCCTACATTAACTCCAACTCCTCAAACTTTTTCTTATGACGTTACTATTAATTATGGTAATGCTGTAACAGATAGAGTTATATTTGACATGGGTGCAGCTACAGGATTTGTATTTATTGATAATGTTTCTGTTGTTGAAGTCTTACCACTTGTTTTAGGTTTTGAATCTTCTGAAAGCGGTGGTGTTGGGGCTGAATTTGGGGTATGGCTCCTCCAGTTGTTGAAAATGGTACAGGGTCTAACACCACTAATGTACTTAAAATTGTTGGAAATCCTGCATCTGATGTTTGGCAAGGTGTAAATTTAACTTTAACTTCATTAGTTGATTTAGCCACAACTCAAACTATGACAATGGATGTTTACTCTGCAGATCCTATTACGTTTTTAGTAAAAGTAACAGGTGGTTCAGGTAGTGCTGGAACTGTTGCAGCTTCTGTAACTCACCCAGGAGGTAATACATGGCAAACTATTCCTTTTACTTTCAACACTTCATTAGACGGTCAAGCTGCTTTAGCGAATGGAACATATTCTGGTTTTGTAATTCATACTTATTGGGCTCCTGGTGAAACATCATTTTTTCCAAATGTAACTAAACCTGCTAGAACTTTTTATGTAGATAATATTAGAGGGCCACTTGGTACGCCAGTTGTAACGCCTTCTCCAGCTGTTCCAGCTCCAACCCCTCCAGCTAGAGCTGCTGCTGATGTAGTTTCAATTTATAGTGATGCTTATTCGCCTATTACTTTTGATAATTTTGACGCAGGATGGTGCGGAGGTGCTGCTACAACTGAGGTTCAAATTGTTGGTAATAACACATTGAAAAAGAATTCTGGTGTTGTTTGTCATGGAATTGAATTTCAATCAAACAAATTAGATTTATCTGCTTTTACACACATTCATTTTGATTTTTATATAACTGATACTGATTTAACTGGTGATGTATTCAATGTTAAATTAGTTGATTTTGGTGGTGGAACGGCTGAAGCTTCTGCTCTAGAGATTAATATTAATGGTGGGAGTACACCACAATTAGTTGCCAATCAATGGGTTTCTGTTGATGTGCCAATTACAGCTTTAGGAGGTGTAGTTGCAAATAATTTAACAAGAAGTGATGTAGCTCAAATTGGAATTACAACTGCAATGGTTAGTAATGTTTGGTATGATAATATTTATTTACATAAAAATACAACATTAAGTTCAGAAAACTTTAATGTTTCAAAAGTTAGATTATACCCTAATCCTGCAACTAATATTTTAAATATTGAATCAGTTGTTGCGATACAAAACATAAGTGTTGTGAATGTTTTAGGACAAGAAGTTATTACTAAAAATGTTGATAGTTCATCAGTTTCTTTAGATATTTCAAATCTACAAGCAGGAATTTATGTTATAAGAACAAGTATCGATGGAAATATTTCGTCTACAAAATTCATAAAAGAATAGTTTTTTCAATTCTTACATATTAAAGACTGTCAGCAATGGCAGTCTTTTTTTTAAATCATTTTTTTATAATATTTATATTATATATCTTTATTTTCTAATTATAATGAAAATGCAATTTCTAAAAATTCAAATTAAACTTTTCATAATTTTATTTTCTTTATTTTGTTCGGCTCAACAGTTGCCTCCAATTGTCAAGTATTCTAAAGATATATATGGAGCTGGAATTCAGAATTGGATGATTTCTCAAGACAGTCATCGATTTATGTATTTTGCAAATAATGAAGGTTTACTTGAGTTTAATGGAGCAAAATGGATACTGAATCCATCTCCAAATGAGGCAATTGTTCGTTCAGTAAAATGTATTAATGATAAAATTTACACGGGTGCTTTCATGGAATTTGGCTATTGGCAACGTGCTATAAACGGTCAGTTATATTATACTTCACTTAGCAATACAATAAAGGATAAAATTAATGATGACGAACAATTTTGGGGTATTTTTCCTTTTGATAATTGGATTCTTTTTCAGTCATTAGAAAAAATTTATGCATACAACACAAAAAATCAATCCTTTACTATAATAAACCCAAACAGTACTATTAATAAGGCATTTCAAACAGCTAATGCTATTTATTTTCAAACTACAAAGGGATTATATGAAATTGATCAAGGTAAAAGTAAACTGTTCTTAAGCAATGAAATTATTAATCAGAATAAATTGATTAACATTTTTGATACTAGTGATGGTTTAGTTTTAGTGACTCAAAAACAAGGAATTTTTAACTATAAAAATGGTGTTTTGAGTAAATTTCCTACGAATATTGATTCAGAAATTCAGCAAAGTAATATTTATAGTAGTCAATTACTTTCAGATGAAAGCATTGCTCTTGGTTCTATTTCAAATGGAATATTTATTTTATCTAAAGAAGGTAAATTAATTTACCACATTACTCAAAATTCTGGATTGAGTAATAATACTGCACTTTCGCTTTTTGAAGATGTAGATAAGAATTTATGGATTGGTCTCGATAATGGAATTAACTGTATTAATCTTAAATCTCCAATAAAGAGCTATTTGGATAACACAGGGATTTTAGGAACAATTTACACTTCGATTACACATAACAATAAATTGTATATAGGAACAAATCAAGGACTGTTTTTTAAAGATTTAAATTCTTCATCAAAATTTGAATTTATTCAAAATACGAAAGGTCAAGTTTGGTCTTTATTTTCATACCAAAATACACTTTTTTGTGGTCATGACTCAGGAACTTTTATCGTTAACGATACAAATGCTAACCTTATTTTTGCTGCTTCAGGAACATGGAAATTTGAGCCTTTCTCTAAAGGAAGTAATTATATTTTACAAGGTAATTATAACGGGATATCTGTATTAGAAAAGAAAAATAATAATTGGGTTTTTAAAAATAAAATAAATGGCTTTAATTATTCATCAAAACATTTTGAAATCCTCAAAAAGGATATCTATGTAAGCCATGAATATAAAGGTGTGTATACATTTACCATTGATAATTCACTTTTAAATGCTTCAAAAATAATAAAATTTAATAATCCAACTAAGAGCAAAAATGCAACACTAGCTAAATATAATAATCAAATTTACTATGCATCAAAAGAAGGTGTTTTTAAAATGAATAACACAACGAAGGCTTTTGAAAAAGATAAATCATTAAGCACCATTTTCCAAAATGATGAATATGTAACTGGAAAAATGATTGTTGATAAGTCTAATAAATTATGGTTTTTCACTAAGAACTATATTCACTATTATTCTTCTGGTAAATTATCTTCAGAATTAAAGAAAAATAGCTTGCCTATCCCTTCATCTTTAACTAATTCTATGCCTGGATACGAAAATATATTGCAACTAAGTGATGATAATTATCTAATAGGCACAACGGATGGATATTATGTTTTAAAGAATAATGGTTTTAAGTTTAGCAATTACAAAGTTTCTTTGATTGGAATATCAAATAATGTAGTGAATTCAAAATCAACCAATATTTCCATTTCAAATAAAGGAATTTTAAAACACAATCAAAACAATCTCGCATTTAGTTATACTGTTCCTGAATATGATAAGTATATTAATGCCGAATACCAATATAAATTAGAGGGTCTTCATGAGCATTGGAGCGATTGGTCTTTTAATTCTCAGGTAGTTTTCGAAAATTTACCTGCTGGTGAATATGTTTTTAGTGTAAGAGCTAAGGTAGCAAATTCTTTGACCGACAATACTGCAACTTATTCTTTTGTAATCAATAAACCATGGTATGCTAACAATTGGGCTAAATTGTTTTATTTTATATTATTAGTTGTTTTAGGGTATTATATTCACAAATTCTATACCCTTTATCACGAAAAAAGACATGAACGAATTATCGCTGAAAACAATATCTTATTGGAATTAAAGGAATTAGAAAACGAGCAACAAATAATGAAAATTAAGAATGAACAGCTCACGCAAGATGTAGATAAAAAGAACAAAGAACTTGCAGTTTCAACTATGAATCTTATTAAGAAAACAGAACTTTTAAATATTATCAAAGGTGATTTAAAAAACTCAACAGATAGTACAACAAATAGAAGTATTAAATCGGTAATTTCAACCATTAATAAAAATGTGAAAGAAGAAAACACCTGGAATGTTTTTAAAGAAGCATTTGATAGTGCCGATAATAATTTCTTAAAGAAAGTTAAAGAGAATCATCCTTCATTGACTCCTAATGATTTAAGACTGTGTGCCTATTTACGTTTGAATTTATCTTCTAAAGAAATTGCACCACTTCTTAATATATCTGTTCGTAGTATAGAAATTAAACGATATCGTTTGCGAAAAAAAATGAATCTCCCGCATGAAATGGGTCTTGTAGAATATTTATTGTCTATATAAAGCGATATTTCAAGTATTTTTTACCTATACATTACCTCAACAAATCCACTTTTACTATAAATTGTAGATTGTATAAAAATGTTTTTTATATTCTTCTACGCATTGTTTATTGGCTTTTTTTAAGGGTTTTAGCGATATTTTTATTATGTATATTTTTTGTTGAGGTTAATTTTATTAAATATGTAATAATTACTGATTATTTTTATGAAATCATTAACAAATCAAAAACTTTTAAAATTATTAATTACTTAAATCCTAAACAGCAAATGAAAAAAATTATTTTTTTACTAATTTTTTGTTATTCATTTACTACCTATTCTCAAACCGAAAAAGTAGTTGTTGAAAATAATAATTCGGAAATGAAACTTAAAGTGGATGGTAAAGACTTTATAGTAAACGGAATGAATTGGGATTATTTTCCAATTGGAACCAACTATTCTTACAGTCTTTGGAACCAATCCGATATGTTTATTCAAC
Organism: Flavobacterium sp. N2820; assembly: GCF_025947285.1. Taxonomy (NCBI): domain Bacteria; kingdom Pseudomonadati; phylum Bacteroidota; class Flavobacteriia; order Flavobacteriales; family Flavobacteriaceae; genus Flavobacterium; species Flavobacterium sp. N2820. Next base: position 168,076 of record NZ_CP110008.1, read on the forward strand.
AAGCTCTTGACCAAGAGATGGGATTATTAAAAAACATGGGTGTAAATACAATTAGAGTATATTCTGGAATGCCCAAAAAATGGATTGAGTACATTCATGATCGATATGGAATTTATACCATGTTAAATCATTCATTTGGACGTTATGGCTTAACTTTAGATGGTGTTTGGACACCAAATACAGAGTATTCTAACGCCAAGACAAAATCGCTTTTAATAAAAGAAGTTACTCAAATGGCTTCAGATTATAAAGACACGAAAGGATTGCTTTTATTTTTGTTAGGAAATGAAAATAACTACGGTCTATTTTGGGATGGTGCTGAAACTGAAAATATTCCTGTAAAAGATAGAAAATCAACTGTTCGTGCCCGTGCAATGTACAAATTATTCAATGAGGCTGCTTTAGCAATGAAATCAATTGATAATTCGCATCCAGTAGCTATTTGTAATGGTGATTTATTGTTTTTAGATTTAGTAGCCGAAGAATGTAAAGATGTCGATATTTTTGGAACTAACGTATATAGAGGACAATCTTTTGGGGATTTGTTTGAAAGAGTAAAAAAAGAATACGGTAAACCAGTCTTATTTACTGAATTTGGTTCAGACGCTTTTAATGCTTTAAATAATCAAGAAGATCAAAGCGCTCAAGCACATTACCTGAAAGAAAATTGGAAAGAAATTTATGAAAATGCTGCAGGTTTAGGTAAATCAGGAAATGCTTTAGGAGGATTTACTTTTCAATTTAGTGATGGATGGTGGAAATATGGACAAACTAAAAACTTAAGTGTTCACGATAATAATGCCTCTTGGTCAAACGGTGGGTACCAATTTGATTATAGATTAGGTGAAAATAACATGAATGAAGAGTGGTTTGGTATTTGTGCAAAAGGGCCTACAAATGCAAGAGGTTTTTATGATTTATACCCTCGTGCAGCATACTATACATTAAAAGATGTTCACAGACTTAATCCATATGAAAGCGGAGTTTCTTTAGAAAATATCAATCAATATTTTAAAAACATTCAAATAATGGATGCTGTTTTAAAAGCCCGTGGAGACAAAGCGGCGTTGGGTGGAAATGATAGTGAGATAATAAAATTAAGTAATCTGAGAGCTGAATTTACTACATTTAATACTGGTGGTAGTTTGATTACAACTCCTGAAAGTGAAGATCCAGAGGCTAATGCTTATCCAAATAAATTAGGATTTGATCACATGCAATCTTATTATATTGGTGTTGAAGCAAATCCAGCGCCAAACATGAAAGCTAATGTTAATGTTAATATTTTAGGTCGTGTAGCTGAAAATCCTATCAATGAAATTTTCTATGAAAATAGAGGAAGAACTCAAACCGTTAATACAGAAACGGGTACAGTTGAATTAAGCGATGTCAATAGAGTTCAAATTTATAACGCTTCGTATTCTTGGAATGAAAAATATTTTGATTTGAGAGGTTTTTACAGAACCGGACATTACCATTGGGGATATGAAGGCGATTTCTTTGGGTTGTATCCTGAAGCAAATTATGGTCCTAATTTAGATATTTACAATGGAGAAACTATGGGTTTTGAAATTGATGGTAAAAGAGAATTAAATGGATTAAAGGCTGCTTTTGGACCACAACTTTGGTGGGGAGCTAACCCTGCTTTCTTATTGAAATATAGTAAAAAAATAGGAAAATTTGATGCAACAGCTGTGTATCATGAAGATATTGATAAGGCTTCTGCAGCACTTACTTCAATTGCAATTCCACTTCCTAAAACACGTAGAGCAACCGTACATTTTAAAACAACTATCGGAAAAGTTGGTATTGAATTAGGTGGTATTTGGGGAGGACAACCTCTTAATGGTAGAATATTCCAATATGCAGAAGGTACTTCTGGAAATTACACCGTGTATGATGATAAAGTTAAAGGGTCTGACAATTGGGGTGGTAAAACTAAAATTACCTACACCGGAGGGGCATTTAATGTGTATGCACAAGGAGCAGTAATGGGATTAGTTGCAAATGGTGGTGCCGATAACACACAAACATTTACTGGCTGGAGATTAAAAGATAGTGGAAGTGGAAATCAAGCAAATTTCTTAGCTGGTTTTACATACAGTATTGGTAATCTTCAAATTGCACCTAATTTCTTGTGGCAAAAACCTTTACTTGAAGCCATGCCAAACGATGTTCAAGCTCCAGGAAGATTAAGAAATATTCAAGATGATCCGTTTGTAGTTAGAGCAAATAGAGAGACTGTTGGTGGAGAATTATTATTAACTTATGACCCAACACCAGGAACTTGGATGTATGAATGGGATAATGATATGGCTGAAGATGCAAAATTTGCAATTAGCTCTGGCTTTGTTTTCCGTCATTTGCCAACAACACAAGATGCTGCAATTGGATTTTTTAGTGATCGTAGTTCTTTTGCTTTTGATAAATCGGCACCAGCACATGATTTGTGGGAATCTAATACAAGAATCGTTTCTAAATTAAATCCCGATTTAGGATTTATAGCAAATGTTTATTTTGGAAATGCACAAGCAAATGGAAGCGATGCAAGATTAATTGAAAGAGTAGGTGCAGATGTTAGATTAATTTATAAAAAAGTAAAACTAGTTTCAGCAGTTAAATTTAATGATTGGGGACCATATGATTATCACCGTGATTTTAACTTAACTTATCCTTTACAAATGTCTCTAGATTTGTCAACTTCTCTTGGTAAACCTGACTGGTTTATTTTGCCAAACACAAAATTAGGAATTATGGGAATTTGGCGTTCATTAGACCAATACTCACCAAGATATTTACCAAATCAAACAGCTACCGAATTTGATACAGAACCAATTTTGAGTCCTGTAGGTTTTGGAAATGGCTCAGAATGGGAAATTAGAACATATATACACATCAACATTGGAAAATAATTTAAAAAATTGAAAAATGAAAAATAAGAAAATTAATTACTTAAAAAACACATTTGTATTAGCCTTAGTATTGCTAATAAATGTGAACTGTGAAAGAGATTTGTCTGATGATGCAACACTTTCAACTTTTTCAAAAAATCCAGCTGTTTTTATTGATGCATTTAGTGCTGGATTAGGTTATGGAGCCTTTGGAGGTTCAAAATATACTGCATTCACAGTAGATACTGAAACAAAGTACCTAGGAACAGCATCAATGCGATTTGATGTACCTAGTGAAGGTGATCCTGCTGGCGCTTATGCCGGAGGTGTTTTTATAGACGGTTCGGGTAGAAATTTAACCGAATATGATGCCTTAACTTTTTGGGTAAAAGGTTCTCAAGCTGCTACATTAAATGAAGTAGGTTTTGGAACTGATTTTGGCGAAAATAAATATAATGTTGTTATGCAAAATGTACCGATAGGAACAAACTGGTCTAAAGTGATAATTCCTATTCCTGATGCATCTAAATTAGTACAAGAAAAAGGTATGTTTTGGTATTCTGAAGGTCCAGAAAATGGCTTAGGTTATACTTTTTGGATTGATAATGTAATGTATGAAAAATTAGGAACTATTGCGCATGGTCAAGCTTCTATTTTGAATGGAAACAATCTATCTGAAACTACATTTGTTGGCGTTAATTCTAATGTTGAAGGAGTTATTGCTACTTTTAACATGCCAAATGGTATAAATCAATCGGTGTCGATTAGTCCTGCTTATTTGAATTTTTCTTCTTCAAACACATCCGTTGCAAGTGTTGATTCTTCAGGTTTAGTAACTTCTTTGAGTACAGGAACTTCTGTTATTACTGCAGATTTTAACGGAACACCAACAACAGGTAGCCTTACAATCAATTGTGTTGGTACATTTGTTCATGCACCAACTCCTACAAAAAATCAAGCGAATGTAATATCTATCTTTTCAGATGCTTACACAAATGTACCAGTAAACTATTATAATGGATATTGGCAACCTTGGCAAACAACTGTTTCTAATGATTTTACAGTTCAAAATGATAACATCTTGAATTATACTATTTTTAACTTCGTAGGAATAGAATTTAGTTCTCCTACAATTAATGCAAATAGTATGACCCACGTTCATTTAGATGCATTCATACCAGGACCAATTGCTCCAGGTAGACAATTACGTGTTATTGTAGTTGATTTTGGTGCAGATGGCGCGTTTGGCGGAGGAGATGATACTAGACATTCAACAACTTTTACAGCTCCGACTTTAGTTTCTCAAAATTGGATTCCAATTGATATTCCTTTTTCTGCAATGCCACTTTTATTGAGCAGATCTCACTTGGCACAAATTATTTTAGAAGGTGGCGATGGTTCTGTCATATATGTTGATAATATTTACTTCTATAATTAATTACAAGTAAATTCTAACTATTTAAAAAAGTAAATCATGTTTATAAAAAATAAAAATAGCATCAGAAGTATATCTTTAGCGCTTTCATTAATTGTTATTTCTGGATGTTCAACTGATGAAAAACAAACCGTAACTACAATGAAAAATCTAGTAATGCAAGACGAATTTGACGTTGATGGAGCTCCAAATAGCGCATACTGGAGTTATAATATTGGTACGGGAAACAATGGTTGGGGTAATAACGAATTACAATATTACACAGACCGACCAGAAAATATTGTTGTTGAAGACGGAATGCTTAAAATTACAGCAAAACAAGAATTGTACATGGGTTCTGGATACACATCTGCAAGAATTTTGACCAAAGGAAAGGTAGAACAAAAATATGGACGAATTGAAGCAAGAGTGAAACTTCCATGGGGCAAAGGTTTATGGCCAGCTTTTTGGATGTTGGGTGCTAATTCAGATACTGTAATTTGGCCAGAGTGTGGTGAAATTGATATTATGGAATATTTAGGTAATAATCCTACAACCGCTTTTGGAACAATTCATGGTCCTGGTTATTCTGGAGCAAATGCTATTACTAAAAATTATACACTTCAAAATGATCGTTTTGATAAAGGTTTTCACATTTTTGGAATCGAATGGGGTGAAAATTACATCAATTACTACATTGACGATGTATTGTATAATCAAATTACTCCTGAAGATGTTCCCGGAGAATGGGTTTTTGACCAGCCATTTTATATTATCATGAATGTTGCTGTTGGTGGAAATTTACCAGGCTCACCTAATGGAGATACTACTTTTCCACAAACAATGCTTGTTGATTATGTAAGAATCTATCAATAACATAAGTAACTAATAAGTAAGAATAATTCTATTTCAACAATATAAATATTAGGTTTTTTTAAAAAAAGCCTAGTATTTATTTTGTTATGGAATAAAAAATGAAAATTGAAGCAACCAAATCATGAGTAAAAGCACTACAACTTTTTTTGACATAGCATCTAAAACTGAAGATAAATCGGTTACAATGGATATTGTTACCATTCATGGAGAAAAATTTTATAAAATAAATAATAACGATGCAATGCGCCCATTTTTTATGAGCATCGTTTCCGATTCAAATCATTGGATGTTTATTTCTAGTAATGGCGGACTTTCTGCAGGAAGAAGAAATGCTGAATTCGCACTTTTTCCGTATTATACAGATGATAAAATTACCGAATCAGCAGATATAACAGGAAGTAAGTCTATTTTTCAAGTTTCATTCAACAATCAAACTTTAGTTTGGGAACCATTTTCAGAACGTTTTACGGATAAATACAATATAAGCCGAAATTTATACAAAAATTTTTACGGTAATAAAATCATTTTTGAGGAGGTAAATCATGACTTAGAACTAACCTTTAGTTATGAGTGGAATTCGAGTAATAAATTCGGTTTTGTAAAAAAAGCGATACTGCAAAATCATTCGAATAATCACTATCAAATTTCAATTTTAGACGGAATACAAAATATTATGCCACACGGTGTGAGCAGCGATTTGCAAGCTTCAACAAGTAATTTAGTTGATGCCTATAAAAGAAGTGAATTACATCAAAACAGCGGCTTAGGAATTTTTGCATTAAGTGCCATAATTGTTGATAAAGCCGAACCAAGTGAAGCTTTAAAAGCCAATGTAGCTTATGCTTTAGGTTTTGAAAATCCATCTTATTTAGTGTCTTCTTTACAAGTAAATAATTTTAGAAGAGGAAATTCAATTCTTCAAGAAGATGATATTAAAGGCGAAAAAGGGGCTTATTTTATCAATAACGAAATTTCTTTGGATGCAAATTCAGAAACAAACTGGATGATTGTAGCCAACGTAAATCAAAATCATGCAGATATTGTTCAAATCATTGAAACGATTTCTAATGATAGTACTCTTGAAAGTCGCATCAAAGCGGATATTGAATTAGGAACAAAAAAATTAATTGAAATCAACGCTTCTTCTGATGCACTTCAAGCGACCGAAGATAATTTAAGAGATACAAGACACTTTTCAAACACGCTTTTTAATATCATGCGTGGTGGAATTTTTGATAACAACTACCAAATTGAAAAAAACGACTTTTCACTTTATTGTAAAAAAGCAAACAAAAGTGTTTTTGACAAATTAGGACATAAAATCAATCAATTACCAGACGTATTTTCGCTTCAATCGTTAAAAGAGTTTGCAAAACAACAAAATGATGCTGATTTTGAGCGTTTATGTTTTGAATATTTGCCACTAAAATTCAGTAGAAGACACGGTGATCCAAGTCGTCCATGGAATAAATTTTCAATCAATACACACAGTGAAATTGATGGCTCAAAAATATTAGATTATGAGGGAAATTGGCGTGATATTTTTCAAAATTGGGAAGCATTAGCGCATTCTTTTCCAGAATTTATTGATAGTATGATTCATAAATTCCTAAACGCTTCTACTTTTGATGGTTACAATCCGTACCGTGTTACAAAAGATGGATTTGATTGGGAAGCCATTGAACCAGACAACCCTTGGTCATATATTGGATATTGGGGCGACCATCAAATTATCTATTTACTGAAGTTTTTAGAATTTATTGAAAAATTTGCTCCAGGTAAATTAAATGCTTACTTCGATGAGGAATGTTTTGTATATGCGGCTGTTCCTTACATCATTAAACCGTATGAAGAAATTCTAAAAAATCCAAAAGATACAATTGAATACAGTCATAGTTGGGAAAAATTAATCAATGAAAGAAAACAGCAAATAGGTGCTGATGGTGCATTATTACATAGTAATGATAAAAGCATTTACCACGTTAATTTCATCGAAAAAATATTGGCAACTGTTTTATCAAAAATGTCCAATTTTATTCCAGAAGCTGGTATTTGGATGAACACACAACGACCAGAATGGAACGATGCCAACAACGCTTTGGTTGGTAACGGTGTTTCGATGGTAACGTTGTGTTATTTGAGAAGATTTTTGAAGTTTTTCCAGCAAATGCTTGATAAATCAACATTAGAAAATATCAAAATTTCTAATGAAATGGTTGAGTTTTATCATGAAGTAAGAGAGTGTTTATTGGAAAATGAACATTTACTTTCAGGAAAAATTGATGATGTTTCAAGAAAAAATATATTAGATAGATTAGGAAAAGCAGCGTCTGAATACCGTTACCAAATATACAATAGTGGATTTTGGGGTAAAAAAAGAACACATTCAATGCAAGGTTTAAAAAACTTTACCAATGTGAGTTTGAATTTTATCGAACATGCGATCAACGCTAACAAACGTTCAGATAATTTGTATCACGCATACAATTTAATGACCATTAAAAATAATGCTGAGATTTCGATTTCTTATTTAAGTGAGATGTTAGAAGGTCAGGTTGCCGTTTTGAGTTCGGGATATTTATCTTCAAAAGAAAATCTAAATGTGTTAGATAGTTTAAAGAAAAGCAAACTGTTTAGACACGATCAATACAGCTATTTGTTGTATCCAAATAAAGAATTACCAAAATTCATCGATAAAAATACTATTGCTAAAGAAGCCATTGTTAAATCAGAATTATTACAAAATCTAGTTGCTCAAAACAATACACAAATTGTAGAAAAAGACATCTTAGGAAACTATCATTTCAACGGAAATTTTCATAATGCAAACGATTTAAAAAACGCTTTAGAGCAGTTAAAACAAAAATCAGATTTCAAATCATTAGTTGAAAAAGAACAAAATACGATTTTAGAAATTTTTGAAGAAATCTTTAATCACAAAGCATTTACAGGTCGTTCAGGAACTTTTTATGGTTACGAAGGACTAGGTTCAATCTATTGGCACATGGTTTCAAAACTACAATTGGCGGTGCAAGAATGTTGCCTAAAAGCTATTGAAGAAAACGAATCACCAGAAGTTATTGGAAGATTGTTAGAACATTATTACGAAATAAATGAAGGAATTGGTGTTCATAAGTCACCAACTTTATACGGCGCATTTCCAACTGATGCTTATTCGCACACACCAGCCGGAAAAGGAGCGCAACAACCCGGAATGACTGGACAAGTAAAAGAAGATATCTTAAGTCGTTTTGGCGAATTAGGTGTTTTCATCAAAAACGGTTCGCTACAATTTAATCCTTGTCTATTGCGAAAACAAGAGTTTTTAACTACTTCAAAATTATTTAATTACGTGAATGTTTATTTTGAACATCAATCGATAGCATTAGAAGCAAATTCGCTTTGTTTTACTTTTTGTCAAATTCCGGTGGTATACAAAATAGCAACTAATCAATGTATAGAAATTGTTTCAACTGATGGAACTTCTAAAAAAATAGATTCGTTAACATTAGATACAATGACAAGCCAACAAATTTTTGGTCGAACAGGTAAAATTGAACAAATTATTGTAAACGTTTTAAACCACGATTTAAAATAATCGAATCAATGATGAAAAGTGTCAAAAGCATAGCATTCATAAAAGCATCAAAAATATTTTTTTTGATTGGAATCCTATGTTTTGGATTTTCATGTAAAACCAAATTAACGAGCCAAACCAAAAATTCAAAACCAAAAGAAGTGACGGCAAAAGATATTTTAGGAAATCCAAGTTATTTAGCAATTTGCTATGGCGGTTATCGAGAAAATACAAGAGATATTCAACCCACAATCGAACAATTAAAAGAAGATTTAAAAATTCTTTCTGCTTTAAAAATAAAAGTTGTTAGAACCTATAATGTCCATTTGAAACACGCCTCAAATGTTTTATTAGCAATTGAACAATTAAAAAAAGAAGATGCCAATTTTGAAATGTATGTTATGCTAGGTGCTTGGATTGATTGTAAAAATGCGTGGACAAATCTCGAACCAAATCATTTTGAAGAAAGCGAAAGAAACGCAATTGAAATTAAAAAAGCAGTAGAATTAGCTAATAAACATCCAAAAATTGTAAAAATCATCGCAGTGGGTAACGAAGCTATGGTAAAATGGGCAACCAGTTATTATGTGCAACCAAGTGTCATTTTAAAATGGGTGAATCATTTGCAAGATTTAAAAAAGCAAAACAAACTATCAAAAGAGGTTTGGATTACAAGTTCAGACGATTTTGCTTCTTGGGGTGGTGGAGATACGAGTTATCACACTAAAGATTTAGAAGAATTGATAAAAGCAGTCGATTATGTTTCGATGCATACGTACCCGTATCATAATTCGCATTATAACCCTGAATTTTGGCAATCATCTAGTAAAGAAAATCATTTGAATGAAATTCAAAAAGCGGAATCAGCAATGCTAAGAGCACAACAATTTGCCGAAAAACAATTTCAGGATGTAACAGCCTATGTGCACAAGATAAGTCCTAATAAACCCATTCATATCGGGGAAACAGGTTGGGCTTCTAGTTCTGATGGACATTATGGTGCTCACGGTTCAAAAGCTTCTGATGAATACAAACAAGCATTATATTATCAAAGTATGAGAACTTGGACCGCTAAAGAGGGTATTTCTTGTTTCTTTTTTGAAGCCTTTGATGAACCTTGGAAAGACAGCCAAAATAAAAACGGTTCTGAAAATTATTTCGGAATTTTCACCGTAGATGGAAAAGCAAAATTTGCCTTATGGAATCAAGTAGATGCCAATGTATTTTCTTCTTTAAAAAGAGATGGAAACGCAATAGTTAAAACGTTTTCTGGAAATAAAACAGAACTGATGGAAACGGTTTTAGCACCACCAATTAAAAAGTAACATCATGAAACAATCAAAATATATACTTTTTACCCTATTACTGATAACGATGATAAATTGTAAAGGAATAAATAATGCTATCGAATTAGAGGTATATGAAACTTCTGAAAGCGGAAATGCATTGAAAAAGATAGATCAATTCTCTTCTACAGAAAATAAGGTTCTAATTAACATTAATCCTGAGAAAAAATTTCAAACGATAACAGGTTTTGGTGGTTCTTTTACAGAAGCTTCAGCTCATTTACTGACTAAAATTAGTAAAGTAAATCGTGAAAAAATCCTGAATGCTTATTTTAGTGAAAATGGGGCAAATTATTCACTAACTCGAACAACTATAGCTTCTTGTGATTTTTCACTTAAGAATTATACTTATGCTAAAGTAGAAAATGATTTAGCCTTAGAACATTTTACAATTGAAGACGATAAAGCAGATATTATTCCTATGATTTTAGATGCGAAAGCAATTTCTAAAGAGGGATTTAACATTATTGCTTCGCCTTGGTCATGCCCGCCTTGGATGAAAGACAATAAAAGTTATGTAGGCGGAAAATTATTACCTGAATTTAACGACACTTTTGCCTTGTATTTTTCAAAATATTTAGAAGCTTACAAAAAAGAAGGGATTGATATTTGGGGTGTTACAGTAATAAATGAACCTCATGGCAATGGAAACAACTGGGAAAGCACACTTTTTTCACCAGAAGAAATGACCTTATTTGTTCAAAATCATTTGGGACCAAAATTAGAAAGAGATGGTTGGGAAGATATTAAAGTTTTAGGTTACGACCAAAATAGAGCAGGTTTACAAGAATGGGTGGATGCCATGTACAAAGATGAGAAGACATCAAAATATTTTGCAGGAACCGCTATTCATTGGTACGAAAGCACATATGAAGTTTTTCCGGAAGCCTTACAATATGCACACAATAAAGCACCCAATAAATATTTAATTCAAACTGAAGCTTGTGTAGATTCTGAAGTTCCACACTGGCAAGATGATGCTTGGTATTGGAAAAAAGAAGCTACTGATTGGGGTTGGGATTGGGCTAGTGAGAAAGACAAATATTTGCATCCAAAATATGCACCTGTTAATCGTTATGCAGAAGATATTATCGGATGTTTGAATAATCAAGTTGATGGTTGGGTTGATTGGAATATGGTTTTAGATCGACAAGGTGGTCCAAATTGGTTCAAAAACTGGTGTGTCGCACCTGTAATTGTAGACGCTGAAAACGACGAAGTATACTTTACACCATTGTATTATGTAATGGCACATTTTAGCAAATTCATGCGACCAGGAGCAATTAAAATTGGATGTGATGTCAATAATAAAGACCTTAAAGTAACCGCAGTTCAGAATCCAGATGAATCAATTGCTCTAGTGATATTTAATCCAACTACAACAAAATATACCATCGAAATTCAAATTAATAATCAAAATACAGTCATTTCTATTGATGCAAAGGCATTGCAGACAGTTGTTATAAAAAAATAAAATTATGGTAAAAAATAACGAAAATATCGTAGCAAAAGTTCCTATTGTTCAAAAAGCTGCTTTTGGATCAGGACATTTGGTCAATAATTTATTGCCTGGTGCACTTGGAGTTTTCTCATTTTTTTTAATTACAGCTTTTGGAATTGAACCAGCAATTGCAGGTTTACTTTCGGCTATTCCACGATTTTTCGATGCACTTACCGACCCTATAATGGGATTTATTTCAGACAATACTACTTCAAGATGGGGTAGAAGAAGACCTTACATTTTTGTGGGTGCAATTTTATCGGCTATATTATTTGCAGTGCAATGGCAGTTATTTGCAGAAAATGGTACAACATTTAATTTCTGGTATTTTTTATTATTTTCTATTCTATTCATTTTTGCCAATACAATTTTTTCAACACCACTAATCGGTTTTGGATATGAAATGAGTTCTGATACTAAAGAACGAACAAGATTAATGGGAATTGCTAATATGGTTGGACAAATATCTTGGATGATAGTTCCTCTTTTTTGGGTATTAATTGCTAACAAAGATTTGTTTGAATCACAAGCGGACGGTGTTCGAACATTATCAATTTATGTAGGTTTTACGTGTTTGTTTTTTGGAATTATGCCTGCTATTTTTTGTAAAGAAATGGATGTTTCTGACGCAGATAGTAAAGCCAATTTAACATTCAAAGATTTGACAAAAAACATGAAAATTTTATGGATTACGATGAAAAATATGACTAAAAATAATCCGTTTATGCGTTTGTGTGGAGCAACATTTTTAGTGTTCAATGGATTTCAAATGGTTGGTTCATTTAGTTTTTTTATTATTGTTTTTTACATGTTTAAAGGAAGTTATGAATTAGCAGGAACGGTACCAGCTGTTTTCTCAATATTAATTGCGGTAACTACATTTTTTATAGTTATTCCTATAGTAACTTGGATGGCAAACAAATTTGGTAAGCGTAATGCATTCATTATTTCTACATTTATTTCAATAGTAGGTTACATATTTAAATGGTGGGGATTTGTAGAAGTTGATCAAAATACCGCTGTGCTTTTTAATGATGTTTTTGTTCAAGTTGGTGTGGTTAAATTTTCTTTAGAGATACCAATTATATTGCTACTTCCAATTCCTTTTATGGCATTTGGATTGGGTGGATTGTTCACCTTAATGATGAGTATGACAGCGGATGTGTGTGATTTAGATGAACTTCAAAATGGTTTACCAAGAAGAGAAGGTACATTTGGTGCAATATACTGGTGGTCAGTAAAAATTGGTCAATCAATTGCGTTAGCGTTAGGTGGTTTGGTTTTGTCACTTGTTGGTTTTGATGCTGGAAGTGACACTCAAACATTAGAAACAATGAATGACTTAAGAATTGCAGACATTATTATACCTTCATTAACTGCACTTATAGCTGTTTGGATTATGTGGAAATATAGCTTAAATGAAGATAGAGTAAAAATAATACAAAAGGAATTAAAGGAAAGAAGAGCTGAAAAAAATAACAATTTAAAAGTAAAGTAAAATGTCATTCAGAACCGACTACATACTGTATTCCAAAAATTTTGATTCTGCAACTGCTGATTTCAAAAATGGCCTTGATTTTTCAACAAAATCTCCAGAAGACATCACACTTTTATATTCACAAGTTTTGCAAAGTGGTATGCACGGACTTTGCTTTAGTATGTATGAAGAAGGTCAAAAACCTGGTGATACTATTTCTGAAGAGCAAGTGCGAAGAAGGCTTGAAATCATGGCGCCTTATACAAAATGGGTTCGCTCGTTTTCTTGCATTGAAGGAAACGAATTTATTCCTAAAATTGCTCGTGAGTTAGGAATGAAAACACTCGTAGGAGCTTGGTTAGGAGACGACGCCGAAAAGAACGAAAAAGAAATAGAAGCCCTAATTCAGTTGGCAAAAGAGGGTTTTGTAGATATTGCCGCTGTAGGAAACGAAGTAATGTATCGAAAAGACTTATCGGAAGATGAATTACTTCAGTTTATCCATAAAGTAAAAAACGAAATCCCTTTTCATATTCCCGTAGGTTATGTAGATGCCTATTATGAGTTTACCATTAAGCCAAGAATTACAGAAGCATGTGATGTTATTTTAACCAATTGTTATCCGTATTGGGAAGGAACAAATCAAGAATATGCTTTGTCTCACATGAAAAGTATGTATCATCAAGCAAAAAGTGTAGCCAATGGAAAAAAAGTGATTATCACAGAAACGGGTTGGCCAAGTCATGGGGAAAGTTTCAAAGATTCGCATCCTTCGGATGAAAATGCAATGAAGTATTTTATCAATACTCAACTTTGGTCCAAAGATGAAAATATCCAAATTTTCTATTTTTCTTCATTTGATGAATCATGGAAAGTAGGGCCAGAAGGCGAAGTTGGTGCACATTGGGGAATTTGGGATAAAAACGAAAAGCTAAAATATGGTAAATAATTTTGAAGCACTTCAGCTCATTCCAGGTAATGCAATTTGCTATTCGGGTTTTAGAGAAGGACAACAACCGGGAGGGATTTATCCTTCGTATGATGAAATAAAAGAAGATTTACTGCTCCTTCAAACCCAATGGAAACACATTCGTTTGTATGATTGTGATGCACATGCAGTAACCGTTTTAGAAGTCATTCGTCAAGAAAAATTACCGTTACAAGTAATGTTGGGTGCTTATATTGTTGCCGAAATGAATAATTTTGGATGTCCATGGGGAGGTGCAAATTATTCAGAATCAGAATTGGCTCACAATAAAATTAAAAACCTCAATCAAATCAAACGATTAATTGAGTTAGCCAATCAATATTCGGATATTATTTGTTTGCTTTCTGCAGGAAATGAAGCATGTGTAGATTGGACAGATCACTATGTTCCAGTTTCTAGTGTGATGGCTTATGTGATGTTAATTAAAAAAGAAGCGAAACAACCTGTAACTTTTTGTGAAAATTATGTGCCATGGTTAACAAAATTAAAACCTTTGGCAGAATTGGTTGATTTTATATCTATTCACACTTATCCGGTTTGGGAATATAAAAATATTCATCAAGCTTTAGATTATACAAGAGAAAATTATTCCGCTGTAGCAAATTTGTACCCTAACAAACCTGTTGTTATTACCGAAGCAGGTTGGGCAACCAATTCCAACGGAAAAGGAATAGAATCTCACAATGTTAGTGAAGAATATCAAGCCATATATTATAACGATTTAGTCAATTGGTCAGAAAAGGAAGGGATTTTAACTTACGTTTTTGAGGCTTTTGATGAATCATGGAAAGGTTCAAATGATGCATTAGAACCCGAAAAGCATTGGGGACTTTTTAGAATTGACCGCACTCCAAAATTGGTTATGGAAAATTTAATGGTTTAAATTTCATTTAGTTAAAACACATTTATTATGCAAAAAAATACTTTTTATACTATCATTTGTTCATTTTTAATTTGCACTCAATGTTTTTTTGCGCAAGTTGATGTGGTTTATAATGATTTAGTTTGGTCAGATGAATTTGATGTAAACGGCGCTGTAAATCCTACCAAATGGCATCATCAAACGCAATTGCCAGCTGGCGGAAGTTGGTTCAATGGTGAAGTTCAACATTATACCGACGAATTAACTAATTCATTTGTAAATGCTGGATTTCTAAATATTGTAGCCAAAAAAGAACCCTACACATCACAAGGTTTTACAAAACAATATACTTCGGCACGATTGAATTCAAAATTTGCTTTTAAATATGGTCGTGTTGATGTTAGAGCAAAATTACCAATAGAAGCAGGAACTTGGCCCGCCATTTGGATGCTTGGTAAAAACGTAAATGAAGATGGTGGCTTCTTTGATGCAGCCTTTGGAACTACAAATTGGCCTGCATGTGGTGAAATTGATATTATGGAACATGGAATAACACCTTCGCAATCGGTAAATTATGTTCAAAGTGCTCTTCACACCCCTTCTTCTTTTGGAAATACAATGAACATTGGTGGAACAATTGCTAATAATTTGGGTACAGATTATCATATATATTCTATGAATTGGTCTCCTTTTCAAATTACTTTTTTATTAGACGGTGTGCCATTTTATACCTATAATCCAGCGGTTAAAACACCAAGTAATTGGCCTTTTGATTTAGAACAATATCTTTTACTCAATATTGCAATGGGTGGAATAGCTGGAAATATCAGTCCAAGTTATACACAAAGTTCAATGGTAATCGATTATGTAAGAGTCTATCAAAATATTGTAGTAGACACGCAAATACCAACAAATTTCACTGCTACTGTTGGTAATATAACTAGTTCCTCTGTTGAATTATTGCTGAATGCAAATGATGACTCTGGAACAATAGTTTATGATGTTGCTTATGGAAGCTTAACTAATTCGTCTGCAGGAACTTCTGGGGTGCAAAAATCGTTAGTAATTTCTGGTTTAAGCCCAAATACAAATTATACTTTTTCTGTTGCCGCAAGTGATGTAACTGGAAATGATGCTGTGAATAATTCAATTGTATTAAATGCTACAACTCTAGATGTTACGGGTTGTTCAGGAACAGATACGGTTGCACAACAAGGTTCTTTTTCAATTGGATACAATTATGCATTTGAAACCATTGGAACTGATGTAAAAATTACTTTTGAAATGTTAGATACTGATAAAGTAGGTGTTGTAGCCTATTTGTGGAAACAATCACCTTTTACCGAAACACCAATGACAAATGTTTCTGGAAACATTTTTACTCACACAATTACAGGGCAAACTATTGGAGCTACAATTAATTATGCCGTAAAATTTGCTTACGCGAATGGATTATCTGTGACAGCATATTTTCCCTATGTTGTTGGTAACAACTGTGCTTTAGATCAAGTAGATTATAATGAATTTATCAATTTTACGTTCACTAATCCTGCGAGAGATTTTATTCAAATTACCTCTAAATACAAGATTGATAAGGTTGAAATGTATTCTATTATTGGAAATAAAGTTTTAGATACACAAGTAAATACCAATACAATTGATGTTTCAAATGTAGCAGAAGGTATTTATGTACTAACAATTTATTCAGGAAATCAAAAAAGTAATAAAAAAATAGTAATTCAATAAAAAGTGTAATTTACCGAAAAGCACACTATGAATTAGCTCATGTTTAGTATAAAACACTTTCAGTTTCATTAGGAAAAGAAAGTGTTTTTTATTTTTATTGTCTTTTAAATGTTAAATTTTTAATTAAAATTTGTTTCTTAAATAAAATTTATGTTAAATTTGGCTTAAATAATCTCAAAACAAGAATTGCCTATACAATAAAAATACTTTTTAGAACCCGAAAACTTAAATTAACTAAAAGGTATTGTTATGGCTAATCTTGTACTTCCGGATGCGATATTGGTGAAGAATTACATAAGCGGTGATGAGTCTGCTTTAGCTTCATTAATAGAAAGACATCAATCTAAAATCTACGGATTTATTTATTCAAAAGTTAATGATAGAGATTTATCAGATGATATTTTTCAAGATACCTTTATTAAAGTCATTAGAACACTAAAAACAAAATCGTATAACGAAGAAGGAAAATTTTTGCCTTGGGTTATGCGAATTGCTCACAATTTAGTAGTTGATCATTTTAGAAAAGCAAAAAAAATGCCTTTTCAAAGGGAAACGGAAGAGTATTCTATTTTTAATTATATGACTGATAATGCGCCAACGGTTGAAAGTCAAATGATAACTGAGCAAGTTGAGGTTGATTTAACACGCTTATTAGACGAACTTCCAGCCGATCAAAAAGAAGTTTTAGTGATGCGCATGTATCAAGATTTGAGTTTTAAAGAAATTGCTGAATTAACAGGAGTTAGTATAAATACTGCCCTAGGTAGAATGCGTTATGCACTGCTGAATTTGAGAAAAATTATAGAAAAAAATCAAATTATTTTGACGAATTAATACTAAAAGTAAAATTTTGCCGTTATAGAATTAAACAAATAAACTCCATACATGGCAAAACTTTACTCTAAAAGAAAATTAGTTCCTCAAATGATGTTACCTAAAAAAGAAACGGTTTCGTTTTTACTCAATTTTTCTAAAGCATTGAGTACCTATAAAGTAGGTAATGTTTCAATTGAAATTATAGCTAATTAAAGAAAATGCCTCAAAGAGATTTGAGGCATTTTTTATGGTCTTAAGATTTTTTCCATAGCCCTTCCTTTGGCTAATTCATCAATTAATTTATCCATATAGCGTACTTTTTTCATCAATGGGTCTTCGATTTCTTCTATGCGATAACCACAAATAACGCCAGTGATTTTTGTTGCGTTTTCGTTGAGTTGTGGTGCTTGCTCAAAAAAAGTTTCAAAATCAACTTTGCTATCAATTTGTTTTTGTAAGCTTTCAAGCGTGTAACCCGTTAACCAACAAATAATTTCGTCAACTTCTTCTTTTGTTCGATTCTTTTTCTCTGCTTTGGCTATATAATGTGGGTAAACACCAGCAAAGATCATTTGATTTATATTTCTTGAAGCCATTTATTTTTTAATTTCATTAATTATACTCTTTCTTCCAATTGTTTTGGTAATAATATCTTTTTCTAAATTCCAGCCTCGAGCAGGTGAGTATTCGCGTCCGTACCAAATAATTTGCAAGTGTAACTCGTTCCAACACGCTTCTGGAAAAATACGTTTGGCATCTTTCTCTGTTTGTTGTACGTTTTTGCCATTGGTTAATCCCCATCGATACATCAATCTATGAATGTGTGTATCTACCGGAAAAGCGGGTACTCCAAAAGCTTGACTCATCACGACACTTGCTGTTTTGTGTCCCACAGCTGGTAATGCTTCTAATGCTTCAAAACTTTGAGGTACTTCGCCATTGTATTTGTCAATTAAAATTTCGGATAGACCGTGAATTCCTTTCGATTTCATAGGTGATAAACCACACGGACGAATGATTTCCTTGATTTCTTCCACTGTCATTTTTACCATATCATACGGATTGTCAGCTTTGGCAAATAGGAGTGGTGTAATTTGATTCACACGAACATCGGTGCATTGTGCCGAAAGCAAAACTGCAATCAACAATGTGTATGGATCTTTATGGTCTAACGGAATCGGAATTTCGGGATATAATTCATTTAACGTATTTATAACAAATGTTACCTTCTCGCTTTTGGTCATTTTTAACTATCTTTAGTTTTTATTTGAATCATTTGTAAAAGTATAAAAATATGACAACATTAAAAACAGGAGATAAAGCACCTAATTTTTCAGGTTTAGACCAAAATGGAGCCACTCACAAATTAGCCGATTATAAAGGAAAGAAATTAGTTGTTTTCTTTTATCCAAAGGCAAGCACGCCTGGTTGTACGGCAGAAGCTTGTGATTTGAGAGATAATTATGCTCGTTTTCAAGCCAATAATTATGCGTTATTAGGTGTGAGTGCAGATAGTGCAAAAGCGCAAGCTAAGTTCATTGAGAAATTTAATTTGCCATTTCCGTTGTTAGCTGATGAAGATAAATCGGTTATTCAGGCATTTGGTGTTTGGGGACCAAAGAAATTTATGGGTAAAGAATACGATGGTATTCACAGAACCACATTTATAATTGATGAAAACGGGATTATAGAAGAAGTAATTTCAGATGTAAAAACAAAAGCTCATGCAGCGCAGATATTGAAATAAAAAAAGGCTACAATTTGTAGCCTTTTTTGTTATTGTATTCCTTCTGTTTCTTTTAAATCTAGTTCGCAAGCATAGGAGAATAATTTCTCTTTTTTAATTACTTCTGCAGTACCATCGGGTAATAATTCTTCCCAACCTGTTTCGCCTTTGCAAATCATTTTTAATACTTTTCTAGAGAAAATATCTAGGTTTTTTTCATCATAATCCTTAATATCGATTACTTTTCCATTGAATTTAAAGAATTTGTACAATTCTTTCATTCTTGGATGTACTTTTAAATTTTCAGACGTAATAATATTACCTTCTTCGTCTTTCATTGGGTACAAATACACTTTTAAATCGCGGTAGAATAATTTTCCAAAAGCTTCCAAAATACCACCTGATAAATGGCGGTAATATTTTTCATCAAAAATTTCAACTAAATTGTTTACACCCATAGCCAATCCCATGCGTGCTTTTGAGTAATTGGAGAAATATTCAACTACTTTAAAGTATTCTTGGAAGTTTGAAATCATTACGGTTTGACCTAATTTACAAAGTAGTTCTGCACGGTCAAGAAAATCACGTTCGTCTATTTCACCTTCGGCTTTTAAGTTAGAAAGTGTAATTTCAAAAACAACAAATGTATTGTCTTTATCTACTTTATTTTCTTCAATAAACATGTTGTATGACTCTTCATACATGTCCATATTTACTTTAGTAACAGGTCTAAAACTTCCTCTTAACGCTAAAATATTTTTCTTATATAACACAGCAGCTGGAAGAATATTTTTTCCATCAGGACCAAACATCACGGCATCGGTCATGCCATTTTTAACCAATTGTAAACTCATTAATCGGTTGTCAACATTAGCAAAACGTGGCCCCGAAAAGTTGATGGTATCAATTTCTAATTGGTCTTTATCTAAATGGTCGTATAAATAACGTAAAAGTTTTTTAGGATCATTGTATTTGTAAAATGCGCCATAAATTAGGTTCACACCTAAAATTCCAAGCGTTTCTTGTTGCAATTTGGCATCATTTTCTTTAAAACGAATGTGTAACGTAATTTCGTTATAATCCTCATCTGGTTCAACTTGGTACACAATTCCTACCCATCCGTGCCCTTTGAATTGTTTTGCAAAATCAATAGTAGCAACGGTATTGGCATAACTAAAAAATAATTTATTGGGATGCTTATCGCGATTTAAACGTTGTTCTACTAAATTAATTTCATGCGACAACATTTTCTTTAAGCGACTTTCGGTAACATAACGACCATCTACTTCTTCACCATAAATAGCATCACTAAAGTCTTTATCGTATGCAGACATGGCTTTAGCAATGGTTCCAGAAGAAGCTCCAGCTCTAAAAAAGTTACGAACGGTTTCTTGTCCAGCTCCAATTTCAGCAAAAGTTCCGTAGATATTTTCATTGAGATTAATACGCAATGCCTTATCTTTTATAGAAGGAATTTGTTCTATAACTTTATCACCACGCACTTTTATATCAGTTGTAATACTTTTCATTATTTTTTTGTTTAGCGAGCCATAGACTTCACCGGTAGAATGCAAAGTTAATCATTTTGAGAAAAAATACCATATTTATTGTTATTTTTGTAAAAAGAAAAGGCTTTGAAAATTTATTTTTTGGGTACTGGAACTTCGCAAGGAATTCCTGTAATTGGAAGCAAACATTCTGTTTGTTTGAGTTCAGATAGTAAAGATAAAAGATTACGTGTTTCGGTTTGGATTGAAACCGAAGATGCTTCAATCGTAATTGATTGTGGCCCCGATTTTAGACAGCAAATGCTAACTTCGAAATGTGAGCGTATTGATGCTTTGTTATTTACTCACGAACATGCCGATCACACAGCTGGTTTAGATGATATTCGACCTTTTTATTTTCAACAAGGCGACATTTCTGTATATGCTCACCAACGCGTTTTAACCAATTTAGCAAAACGTTTTGATTACATTTTTGAAACCGAAAATAAATATCCGGGTGCACCAAGTGTAAGCACAAATAAAGTGGTTAAAAATGAATCTTTTTTCGTTAAGAATACCGCCATTATTCCGATTGATGCATTGCATGGAAATTTACAAATTTTTGGTTATAAAATTCAAGATTTTGTTTATTTGACAGATGTTAAAACCATGAGTGAAGAAGAAATTAAGAAAATAAAGAATTGTAAAGTACTGGTAATTAATTGCTTGCGTGAAGAATTGCACACCACACATTTTAATTTAGAAGAAGCATTACATTTTATATCTTTGGTGCAACCAAAAGAAACCTACTTAACACACATTAGTCATGTTTTTGGATTTCACGAAGAAATTCAGCAAAAATTACCTAAAAATGTGTTTGTAGCTTATGATAACTTAATAATTAATTGTTAAAATATGAAAAACGTAATTTTATACGGACTAATTTTTTCAGTATTGTTTAATATTTTTCAATATGTGAATTCGACTAAAATTTTAGATGCTAAAGATCAAGAAGTAACTAAAATTCAACAGCGTTTAAAAACTTCTCGTGATTCTGTTGCAACTTTAGCAATGGCAAATTATTTTTCGTTAGAAAGTGATGAAGATGCACAAGAGTATTTTTACAAAAACAGTTTAGATTATCAAAAAGTTGCCGAAAAAGTAAAAGAAGATTTATTGGTTTTAAACGAAAATAAGAACGGAAATATACTTATTCCATATGAACCAATTGACGGAAAAGCATTTTTAGTAAACACCTCAAAAATTTTAAATCACCGATGGTTGATTGCAGAATATTCTAATGGTGATTTATGGGGACAAATTTTAGTAAAATATTTTGTTGCTGAAGGAAAACCTACCGATTTTGAAACGGTAGAAACAGTTTTATACGAAAGACCCACAAAAGAATAAATAAATTAGGTTAAAGCATGTCAACAACAACTACGAAAACGGAATTAGAGTGTTATTTTGACCAATTCAGAAAAGATATAATCGGAATTAATCAAAGTTTTGAATCGCCTTTTGGTGAACGAAAAATTATTTATACCGATTGGACTGCAAGCGGAAGATTATACCGCCCAATTGAAGAAAAGTTAATGAATCAATTTGGTCCTTTTGTAGCCAATACACATACCGAAACTACCGTTTCAGGAACTGCAATGACCATGGCTTATCATGAAGCAAGACATATTATTAAACACCATGTTAATGCTAATGTTGATGATATTTTAATTACTGACGGAACAGGAATGACAGGGGTTGTTAACAAATTTCAGCGTATATTAGGACTTCGTATTCCTGAAAATTTGAAAGAGTTTACCATAATTCCTGATGCAATTAAACCAATTGTTTTTATTTCTCACATGGAACATCATTCTAATCAAACTTCTTGGTTAGAAACTATTGCAGATGTTGAGGTGATTCCGGCGAATGAAGAAGGTCTGTTTTGTATGGAAGAATTTAAAATTTTAGTCGATAAATATAAAGATAGAAGTTTTAAAATTGCCTCAATTACTTCTTGTTCAAATGTAACAGGAATTCGTACACCTTATCACGAAGTGGCAAAAATAATGCACCAAAATAATGGTGTTTGTTTTGTTGATTTTGCGTGTTCAGGACCTTATGTAGCAATAGATATGCATCCAGATGCAGAAAGTTATTTAGATGCAATTTTCTTTTCGCCTCATAAATTTTTAGGAGGACCTGGTACTTCGGGTGTTTTAATTTTTAATAAAAACTTATATAAAAATAATGTGCCAGATTGCCCAGGAGGAGGAACGGTAAGTTGGACAAATCCATGGGGAGAACATAAATATATAGATAATATTGAGGATAGAGAAGATGGTGGTACGCCAGGATTTCTTCAAGTGATTAAAACTGCATTAGCGATACAGTTGAAGGAAAAAATGGGAATTAAAAACATTTTGGACCGAGAACATGAATTGGTTGATTATATTTTTTCAGAATTAAATGCAATTGATAATTTACATATTTTAGCCAATCAGCATCAAGACCGATTAGGCGTCATTTCGTTTTATATTGACGATTTGCATTACAATTTAGGGGTGAAATTATTAAACGATAAATTCGGAATTCAAACGCGTGGTGGTTGCAGTTGTGCAGGAACGTACGGACACTTTTTATTGCACGTAGACCAAGAAACTTCGCATAATTTAGTATGTCAAATTTCGTCGGGCGATTTGATCCAAAAACCAGGTTGGATTCGAATGTCGATTCACCCAACTACAACTTCTGATGAAATTCAGTTGGTTTGTGAAAGTATTAAAGCTTTAGCAGCCAATCATAAAGAATGGTCAATTGATTATACGTATAATCCAAAAACGAATGAGTTTACCCATAAAAATGCTTTACACTCAGAAAAGAGAATGGTTGACAGTTGGTTCAAATAACAAAAATAAAGCTCAGTAATTACTGAGCTTTATTTTTGTGTTTCCAGCGTTTGTGTGTCCATAAATAATATTCTGGAGCTTCTAATATTTGTGCTTCTACAAGTTTTAAAAACTGATCTGTAATTTCATAATTTGGTACTGATTTAGCATCTTCCGATAAAATTTCAAAACTAGCTTCATAATAACCACGCTTTATTTTTTTAGTTTTAAGAAAAATCACATTCATGTCAAAACGTTTGGCCAACATTTCAGCACCAGTGTGAACAGGAACTATATGTCCCATAAAAGGCGCCCAATGGTATGCAGCATGTGCTTTTGGCGATTGATCGCTAGCAAAACCATATAATGCTAATGTTCCATTTTTGTAGTTTTCAGCAATAGTTGGAATTGTTTCTTTTGTTGTAATTAATTCTGCTTTAAATTTTGAACGGATTTGTTTTACTAATTTATCAAAATAAGGATTTGCAAGTTTTTTGTAAATTCCAAAGCCTTTATAATGAATATGATAATTCATAGAAACTACCCATTCATAACTCGCATAATGTGCACATAATAGTGCGATACTTTTATTTTTCTTTTCTAATTCATGATATACTTCCATGTTGCTAAACACAAAACGCTTTTCGATTTCTTTTTGTGAAATAGAAAGTGTTTTAATCATTTCAAGGAACATATCGCACATGTGCTTGTAGAATTTTTTTTCTACGACAAGACGTTCTTTTTCAGATAAATGGGGTAATGCTAAGGCAATGTTTTCACGAACTACTTTTTTTCTATAGCCAATGATATTGTAAGTTAAAAAACAAACAAAATCAGAAAGTACATAAAAAACAGGAAACGGTAATATAGAAATTAACCATAAAATGGGATAGAAAATTAAATATATGAGTAACTGCATGAAACTTTTTTTTACAAATATACTTTTTTAATCGCATAGTAAATAGACAAACTATTGCTAAATTTACCAAAAATTAGTCAAATGAATTTTGTAGTTATTGCCATTATTATAGCTAATGTTTTAGCAAGTTATAAAGCGTTTAATGATTCTTATTTTTTTAGAAAATATGAATTTCATGTTGGAAGTATTCGATCTGGAGAGCAAATTAGAATGTTTACTTCAGGGTTTTTACATGTAGATATGCAACATTTGTTTTTCAATATGTTTACGCTTTTCATTTTTGCACCCCATGTGGTGGGCAATCTAAATAATGCACTTTTCTTATTTGTTTATTTTGGAAGTTTAGTAACTGGAAACTTACTCACCTTATATTTTCATAAAGACGATTATTACTATCGTGCGGTTGGAGCTTCTGGAGCTGTTACTGGAATTATTTACAGTGCAATTTTGTTAGAACCTAATTTATATATGTATGGCATAATTCCAGGCTATATTTTTGGTTTTGCGTATTTGTTATTTTCAATATATGGAATGAAAGCAAAAAATGATAATATTGGTCATGTAGCCCATTTTGGTGGTGCAATTGGTGGCTATTTAATTACGTTATCAAAAAAACCAGAACTAATTCAAAACGAAACAATTACTGTAGTTGCTTTGTTGATTCCAATCGTTGTACTTTTTTTCTTGCAAAGAGCAAATAAATTATAAAGATAAGTTTGGCACAATAGTTGAAATTATAGATTTAAAATTAGAAATTATGAAAAAATTATTTTTGGTACTAACCTTACTTACAACTATGGTACAAGCGCAAGAGGTGAAACAAATTCCTCAAATTAGTGTTTCAGGTGAAGGAAAAATTAAAGTTACTCCCGATGAAGCAATCATTACAGTTGCTGTGGAAAACACAGGTAAAGAAGCTGCAGAAGTTAAAAAGAAAAACGATGAAATCGTTGATAAAGTTTTGAAATTAATCAAGCAAAGGGGAATTCCTACCAGTGATTATCAAACGCAACGTGTGAATTTATATAAAAATTACGATTACAATACTAAAAAGCACAGTTATGTTGCCAATCAAACCATTTCAATTCATTTAAAAGATTTATCTAAATATGAAAAATTAATGATGGATTTGGTTGATTCGGGAATAAATAACATTCAAGGTGTAGAATTTAAATCGTCTAAAATTAAAGAGTATGAGCGTCAAGCGCGAAAAAACGCTATGTTAGATGCCAAGCAAAAAGCAGAAGATTATGTTTCGGTTTTAGCGGGTCAAAAAGTGGGGAAAGCATTAGTGATTTCTGATAATTCATATACCAATTATCCAAGACCAATGTATTCTGAAATGAAAACAATGGCTCTTGCAGACGAAGGTGGTATGCCAAAAGAAACCTTAGCAATTGGTGAAATTGAAATTGTTAGTACAGTTACAGTAAGTTTTGTTTTAGAATAAATCTGCAACCTTATGAAGTTAAAAAGCCAGAAGATTAGTTCTGGCTTTTTAATTTATAATTGTTGATTTTTTAAATAATCTACGGCATATCTTCCTTCGTTGAAAAGTAAATCTAAAATACTTAAATTATTGAGAAAACCATGTTTTTCATTGAAAACTTGCGTGTACTCTTCAATTTGAGTAGTGTCTTTTTTACCGTTTGCAAGTGATCTATAATCTTTTAAATGGGTTATTTCATGGAAATATTCGGTTGTTTTTTCAATCGAAAATTGTATTCCTAATGCATCGTTTACTAATTCAAAGGTTTCTAAATTCAAATCCATTAAAAATTCGTGCTTTTTTTCAAATAACGGACGAAAATCATCTTCAAAATATTCAAAAAAAGGGGAAGTTCTGTAGGCAGCCTCTAATGATTTAAAATGATTTTTTTGCCATCCAAAATCGTTTTCAATACGAACATCTTTGTATTTTTGATGTCTGTCAAGACTGTGTTTTATAGGAATATTTAGCAATTGAACACCGTTTGGACTGTAAATGTACATTCTATTTCTGTTGGTTTGTTTTTGAAAGTTATCTTCCATTTCTAAAGTAACCATGTCAGTCTTAATCATCGCAACGTAATGACTAATAGACGGAAAGTATGTAGGATGTATTAGAATGTTCATTTTTATGTTAAAAAGTTGAATTGTGAAATTGTTTAACAGATTAGTTTTTGTTTTTTAGAATATAGTTTCTTAAAGCATTCAATTTATTTGAAATACTATTTATTTGATTTCTACAATTAATATAGTTTGTTTCATCAATATAATCTAATTCAAAAGAAAGTATTAATTGGTTTAAAACTTCCATTGTTGAACTATAAGACATAGAAATAAAATGTGCTTTATCTTTATCTGAAATTCTTGAAGTTCCTTCCGCAATATTTGAACAAATAGAAACGGAAGCTCTTCTTAATTGAGAAACAAGTCCAAATTTTTCACAATCAGAAAAAGATATAGTTAAATTATAAATTGTTTTTGTTAACTCTTTTGATTCAATCCAAACATCTAATTTTTCAAATGAAAATTTATGCATTCCTTTTAAACAATTAAACGGTTTAACAATTAAACATTATTCTCTTCTTTTTTCTTTTTCTTATTTCTGAAATAGTCAAAAGCAAAATAGCCTGCTAAAGCAAATAAGAAATATTTAAAATAAGATTGTGGTTGCCCAGTTCCGCTAACGGTTGTAAATAATCTATTTCCTCTAATGCTCCAATTTTTAATACCATCATTAATGCCCTCAATACTCATCCAAATAAAAATTGGTTTTCCAACAATGTGGTCAGCGGGTACAAATCCCCAATAGCGAGAATCTAATGAGTTATGACGATTGTCTCCCATCATCCAATAATAATCTTGTTCAAAAGTGTATGAAGTGGTTACTTTTCCATCAATTCTTATTTCGTTTCCATTTACTTTTAAATCTTTACCTTCATATTCACTAATAACTTTCTTGTAAAAAGGTAAAGTTTCGTTGTTTAGTTCCACTGTTTTGCCCGCTTGAGGAATATAAATAGGTCCTAAATTGTCTACATTCCAGTCTTTTGTACCAGGAAATATTGTTTTATCAACTTCTTTGTGAATTATTCGTTCGACTTTAGTAAGACCAGGTATACTTTTTAAACGTTCAACAGATTCTAATGGTAAAGCACTGAATACAAGCGTGTCTTTTGCAATTTGTCCAAATGCATCAGTAATTTTTAATTCTTCTTTAATGTAGTCTAAATTTACAGGTGTTGTACCATCCCATGCTACTTTGTAAGAAAACTGAGGCTTTGCTCTTTCTGGAAGAATAGATTCTTTTCCATTAATAAAAACAATACCTTCTTTAATTTCAATTTTGTCTCCTGGAATAGCTGTACAGCGTTTTACGTAATTGGTTTTCTTATCAATTGGTTTATCATATCGTTTATCAGCAGCTTTGTACATGTGAAACAAAGTATCTGTAGGCCAGTTAAACACTACAATATCATTACGCTCGATAGATTGTAATGCCGGAAATCTAAAGTAAGGTAACGAAGGTTTTGATACATATGATTTTACTTTAACTACAGGTATAGTATCATGAACCATTGGTGCAGCAATTGGTGTCATTGGTGTTCTTGCTCCATAATGAAATTTACTTACCAATAAAAAATCACCAACTAATAATGATTTTTCTAGTGAAGACGTTGGGATAACAAAAGGTTGTAGAATGTAGGTATGAACAATTGTTGCCACTACAATTGCAAACGAAAGCGAACCTAAAGTATCCATTGTTTTGTTAGGCGGTGTTAAATCGCGATTAGCATGGTAAGTTACTTCTTGGGTGTAATTTACATAAGCGATATAAAAACCAAGTGTAACCACACCTAGAACCATGTCTAAAGTTGATTTTTTACCAAAAGTTCTCAATGTCTCAATCCAAATTATTGGAAATAAAAACAAATTAATAACTGGAATAAAAAGTAGTAAAATCCAATATTTCGGACGATTTATAATTTGCATTAATACAATTCCGTTGTATATGGGTACAAAGGCTTCCCATACTTTTCTACCTGCTTTTACATATAATTTCCAAGTTCCAATTCCGTGAATTACTTGAACGAATAAGATAAAAAGTAACCAACCTGATATTTCCATTTTTAATATCGTTTAATTGTTAAATTGTATAATTGTTTATTTTGAGTTCAACCCCAAAACATCTTTCATTGTGAAAACACCTTTCTTACCAACCAACCATTCGGCAGCAATTACGGCTCCTAATGCAAAACCTTCTCTGCTGTGAGCAGTATGTTTGATTTCGATTTGATCTACTTCACTGTCATAAAAAATACTGTGTGTTCCTGGTACATTTTCAATGCGTTTAGCTTCAATGTGTATTTCGTTACTAATTGGTGTTTCCAATGTCCAATTTGCATAATCGGTATGTTTTATTACACCTTCAGCTAATGTTATTGCAGTACCACTTGGGGCATCTAATTTTTGCGTGTGATGAATTTCTTCCATTGAAACGTTGTATTGTTTCAAATTGGTCATCATTTTTGCTAAATATTCATTCAATTCAAAAAACACATTTACGCCCAAACTAAAGTTGGAACCATAAATAAAACTTCCGTTTTTTGCGTTGCATAATTCAACCATTTTAGGGTAATCTGTTAACCAGCCAGTAGTTCCTGAAATCACAGGAATTCCACTATTTAAACATTCTGAAATATTTACAACAGCGCTATCTGGTACACTAAAATCAATCGCTACATCAGCATTTTCTATGCCTGCAAATGTGGAATCATGATCTTTTTTTAATACAATTTCATGACCGCGTTCTAAAGCTATTTTTTCAATAACTTTTCCCATTTTTCCGTAACCTAAAAGTGCTATCTTCATTTTGAATTAGTTGGGATTTTAATAAAATGTTACCCAATTATTTGTTAAAAATTATAGGTAAGCGTCAAACCATAATTGTATTTGTAATCCAATTCGTTTTGGTTTAAATCGGGTTTTACTGATAAATTATCATTCACGTTAAATTGCATTAAGTGTGCATCAACGTTGGCATCGACTATGTTTAAAATATAAATTCCGGCTGTAATTAATGCCGATAAATCACGATTTCTTTGGTGAAATTTTTGACCTCTTATTAATTTGTCATCAGAATAAATACCATAAGTTGGATCGTCTTCGCCAAGTGAAGTTCCAGCTAAACGTTTCTTATATTCACCTCTAAAGCCTTGATATTTTTTTTGATTCCAAGTGTAAGAATAAATACCAACACCTAATCCAATGTAAACAATAGGAATTTTCCAATATTTTTTATTGTACGCTTGTCCTAATCCGGGCACTAATGCTGAATAAAATGCTGCTTTTGCTGGTGCATTTGGATTGATAATTGTTTTAACAGTATCAGCAGGACGTAACGGTAATTCTTCTTGTGCATTTCCTTGAAAGCTCAAAAAAAGAAAGGTTAAAAGAACTATGCAATGAAGTTTTCTCACTACGAATTGATTAATTTTAAGATGCGATTAAAATCTTCTTCTGAATGAAATGGAATAGTAATTTTTCCTTTTCCGTTACCAGCTACTTTTACTTCAACTTTTGTTCCAAAATAGTTTGCAAATGCTTTTTTCTCATCTTCTCTGATGTCAAATGCGTTGCCTTTTGCAGACTTTGCAGCTTTAGGTTTTAAACTATCTTGATAATTTTTTACCAAAGCTTCTGTTTCTCTAACCGAAAGATTCTGAGTCACTACTTTATGGTAAATATCGCTTTGAATGTCTTGATTGTCAATATTAATCAATGCTCTTCCGTGACCCATAGATATAAATCCATCTCTCATTCCAGTTTGAATGATTGGGTCTAATTTTAATAAGCGCAAATAATTAGTAATTGTCGAACGTTTTTTTCCTACGCGCTCGCTCAATTCTTCTTGGGTTAAATTGATTTCTTCGATTAAGCGTTGGTATGAAATAGCTACCTCAATTGGATCTAAATCATGTCTTTGGATATTTTCTACCAAAGCCATAACCAATGATTCATTGTCATTTGCTAAACGAATGTATGCAGGGATGGTTTTCAATCCAATCAATTTTGAAGCACGCAAACGACGCTCTCCCGAAATTAGTTGGTAGTTATTGAAGTCTAATTTTCTAACCGTAATGGGTTGAATTACACCTAATTCTTTAATTGATTTGGCTAATTCTTGTAATGTTTCTTCGTTGAAATTTGTTCTAGGTTGAAACGGGTTGATTTCAATCGATTCAATGTCTAATTCAATAATACTTCCTACAACTTTATCAGCATTTTTATCCTCAACCGATTTAATATCGTTATCAGGATCTTTTAATAAAGCCGATAAACCTCTTCCTAAGGCTTGTTTTTTTACCGCTTTTGTCATCTTTATATTATTGATTTTTCTTAATAATTTCTTCTGCCAAGTTTAAATAATTAGTCGCGCCTTTGCTTGTTGCGTCATAATTAATAATGCTTTCGCCAAAACTTGGTGCTTCACTCAATTTAATATTTCTTTGGATAATGGTATCAAAAACCATATCGTTAAAGTGTTTTTGGACTTCTTCCACTACCTGATTTGATAAACGCAAGCGTGAATCGTACATAGTGAGTAATAATCCTTCAATATCTAAGTTTGGATTGTGAATTTTTTGTACACTTTTAATGGTATTCAATAATTTGCCTAAACCTTCCAAAGCAAAATATTCGCACTGAATTGGAATAACTACACTATCAGCAGCTGTTAGTGCATTCAATGTTAATAATCCTAATGAAGGAGCACAGTCAATAATGATGTAATCGTATTTGTCTTTTACACTTTCTAATGCTTTTTTAAGCATGTACTCACGATTTTCTTTATCTACTAATTCAATTTCTATAGCTACCAAGTCAATATGAGCTGGAATAACCATAACATTTGGAGCAGAACATGAAACTGTAGCTTCTTCTGGAGTTGCGCTATGTTCTAGCACTTGATACGATCCGATTTCGACACTTTCTACATCGATTCCTAAACCCGAACTGGCATTTGCCTGTGGGTCTGCATCAATTAAAAGTACTTTTTTTTCTAAAACACCAAGAGACGCCGCTAAGTTAACTGAAGTAGTTGTTTTTCCTACACCACCTTTTTGATTGGCAATTGCAATGATTTTACCCATTTGATTGTTAAAAATTTTAAGTGGTAAAAATACAATTATTTATGGTTTTTTCAAGTCAATTTTGTTAACAATGGGTTAAAGTGCTAGATAACTGATTTAGAGCCAGAAAAATAATAAAATAAAAATATTTTGATGTTACACTTTAATGCTTTTTTAGAGGGTATTTCACATGATTTATTCCCAATTTTGTTTGCATTAATTTTGTAACTTTTAATTTGTTTTAAATGCTTTTGATGGTACATATAAACACAAAACACGAAAATAATTCGTGTTTGGGTGTTTATTAATCACGCTTTGGCGTATTTTTTTTAGTTCGTTTTTCCTCCTTTTTTTCTTTAGCGGTCTTTAAAGGTTCTTTTTTTGCAGTTTTCTTTGCATCTTGACTTTTTGCCATAATAAATAGTTTTTAGTAAATGTAGTCATTTAAAATGAAACACTTTATAAGTTTCATATTATCGCAATAAGCTAAAATTCGATTTAAATGTTTTCTTGATGTTATTTTCTTGATAGTCAATTACAAACCAGTAATCAGTAGCGGGTAGTTTGTACCCATTAAATGTGCCATCCCAAATCAAGTTTGTAGATGAAAGTTGCGTAAGTAGTTTTCCATAGCGATCAAAAATTGAAATTTTCCATTTTTCAAAACTATTGATTCCTACAATTGTCCAATAGTCATTTACTCCATCACCATTTGGTGTAAAATAATTAGGATAGTCAATAATAAAAACATCTTTAGATATAGCTTCACCGCATCCATTTTGATCAATAACAGTTATTGTATGGCTTCCTGCACTTACATTTTCAAAAATAGCATGTTCTTGAAAGGATCCATTATCAAGTTGATAGTAATAACTACCGCTTGGAAATGCAACAACAGTTATGGTTTGATTTTCAGAAAAAGTTCCTGAAAGAAAGTATGTGATGCTCGTCAACGAAGGCTGTAAAACAATTGTATTTATTGTTTGTGAAACTGTACATAAACCTGAACCAGAAATAGGTGTAAAAGTATAACTACCCGCCACTAAATTATTAATTACTGCGGGTGACCACGTTCCAGTAATTCCATTGGGTGATGTATTTAAAAGTACAGGCGGATTTTCTCCAGAGCAAAACGATATGGTATCTTCAAAATTGGGCGAAAAATTAGTACCTATAGTAATGTTAATTTCAAATGGAAGAATGCTTTCACAAGGTCCTACCTGAGGCGTAAAAGTGTAGGTTGTGGTGCCCAATAAAGATGTATTTACAGTTGATGGATTCCATGTTCCTGCAATTGGAGTTGTATTCGAGGAGAATTGCGGTAGACTTTCTGGAACAGCATTTAAACAATATGTAGTTGTGAATGGTGCAAAAACTAAGGAAATATTTGTTGCAGGTGTTACTGTCACAGTAATTGTTTCGGCAATTCCTTCACAGCCATTTAAAACTGGTGTTACAGTGTATACAACAGTGCCAGATGTTGATCCAGTATATTGTAAAGTTTGGTTTATACTAGTTCCTGAGTCGTTTGAAAATCCGGTTACATCTGTTGAGGTTGCGGTCCAATTTAATGTTGCATTTGAATCTGAAGCAACAAGTGTAATTGCTGTTGATGAGCCTGAACACAATGTTGATGAGCCTGAATAAGATAGTGTTGTAGCGGGTAAAAGTTCTACAGGAGTTCGTGTGTTACTTCTGCATCCAGTGGTGTAATTATAGGATTCTGCATAATATATCCCAATGCTACTTGAACTGTAAATAGTTGAATTGGATTGTATTAAATTTCCACCAGTAGGGCTATCATACCAATCGACTCCTTCGTTTGGAGCAACTCCAACACTTAAATTAGTGGGTTGATTGGAGCAAATTGTTTGATTTCCATTGGAAACAGGTGGGTTAGGAGCTGAGTTGAAAATTACGGAATAAACATCTGAAAGTGTTGAACAAAATGGATTGTTTAAATTTGACACATCTTGTGCTAGTTTAACTCTGTAATATGTTGTGGTGTTAATGTTGGGAATTGTATAATTTGAAGCGTTCTGTCCAACAATATCTGTAAAGTTTACATTGTCGTTACTTTGTTGCCATTGATATACATGTGTTATCGTTCCTGTTGTATTAACTTCTATATTAGGATTAGTTATTGAAGTGTTTTCACATATAGTCATCGTGTTAACTCCTGTAGTTGTATTGGTAATGGCACTATATTCTCCACAAGCTCTAAACATAATATCGTCTATTGCCAAATCATTTCCACAACCTCCAACGCCATTATTACGCATTTTGAGTACAACGGAAGTTTGCCCAGCAGGCATAGTAAAAACTAGTCCAAATTGATTCCAGTTTGCCACAGCAGTACCAGTAATATTTCCTGTATTGCCCGACTGTAGTAAAAAAGTATCTGTTTCGTCCCAAATTTCAAAAGTAACATTAATTGGTATTCCACTGCCTGGGCATGAATTTGAAGCTGCATTATAAATATTCAATAGCCATGCTGAGAATTCAAAACGGGTATTACTGCACAATCCAGTAACAGTTCTTCTATAAAACTGCCCTGGAGAATTACTTGCATTTACTATTAGACATTTCCCATTTAAACCATCTGGTTCATTATCAGGTGTTCGGTCTAATGAATACAACCAATTGTTAGGGATTAGATTGGTTCTGAAAAATAATGTGTATTGACCATCTTGCGGAAAACCACTATTTACATAGGTATAATTTGTTACATTCGCTGGTAAAGCTGGACCATAGTTAGTTCCGCTACCAAAATTTTCTAAAAAAATTGGTGCTCCACTACTTCCGTTACAAAAACTCAATTGAGCAAATGTGGTAGAGGTGAATGAAAAGAGGAGGATGAGAAAGATTTTTTTTTGTAATTTTAAAATCATGTTTTTGAGAGAATTCATATTTTTAAAATTAACATATCTTTTTTTAATAATAAACATCAACAACGTATAAAAACTATACAATATATTTTTGCTTGTGTTAACCTTTTGAAAATAATGAGTTTTATAGTAGTTTATAGGTTCAATTTGAGTTTTTGTATAGGTATTGTTAAGGTCAATGAGTTGGCGTTATAATTAAATTTAGAAGTAAAAACTAAATTACACATAATTTTTGTGCAGCAGCGATTAATGTTTCGTCTGTTTTAGCAAAACAAAAGCGCAGCATTTTTCTATCGGTAGCATCATTATAAAATACTGATATAGGTATTGAAGCTACACCATGATTGATTATTAATTCTTTTGCAAAATCAATGTCATTTTTACTAGAAATAGCATTGTAATTTACTACTTGAAAATAGGTTCCATCACAAGGCATTACTTCAAATCGACTTTTTTTGATTAGGTTTTGAAACAAATCACGTTTACGTTGATACATTTTTGAAACTTCATTAAAATCTACAACTTCTAAATATGCTGAAATGGCATGTTGCGAAAAACTATTTACGCTAAATACTAAAAATTGATGTACTTTTTTCATTTCGTTCATTAATTTTTCAGAGGCAATTAAATAGCCAACTTTCCAACCTGTAACGTGTAGTGACTTCCCAAAAGAAGATGCTATAATGGTTTTACTTGCTAATTTTGCACGTGAATTAAATGAAATATGCGGTTGTGAAAACGTAATGTATTCGTAAACTTCGTCTCCTAAAATAAGAACTTGTTGATGTTTTTCTAAAATAGTTTCTAAAGCTTCAAAGTCATTCTCTGTCCAAATTCTTCCTGTCGGATTGTGTGGATTATTTATCACAATCATTTTGGTTTTAGCTGTAATAGCGTTTTCAATTCGGTTGAAATTTGGAGTGTAATCATCATTTAATGAAACACGAACGGGTCTTCCTCCCGCTACCAAAACCGAAGGTTCATAACTGTCATAACTTGGGTCTAAAATCAACACTTCATCACCCTGATTTACAAATGTATTTATCGCTGTAAAAACGCCTTGAGTAGCACCAGCAGTAATGAGTATTTCAGTTGTAGTATTGACTTTTCTACCGTATTGTTTTAGAGTTTGATTCGCAATTTTTTCCAACAACGAAGGTAAACCTGCCATTGGGGTATATTGATGAATATTTTCTCTAATAATGCGTTCACAAATTTGTATCAAGCGTTCATCTTCTGGAAAATTTGGAAATCCTTGCGATAAATTTATAGCGCTATGTTCGTTCGCTAATTGCGACATTACAGAGAATATACTTGAGGTGATGTTGGGAAGTTTTGACATGAAACAAAAATATAAAAAATATACGCGCAATATTTTCTTCAAATTACTTTATTTTGTGATTTAATTCTAAGACCTTGACGATAATTATCCTTACACCAATGGAAATTGAACGAGAAAAAGTGCTTCATGCTTTAGCTCGAATTCCTAATTTAAATCATACTTACGACATAATTGTTTCTGGAATTGGTCGTGAAAGTACAGCTAAAACTCTGATGCAATTGCCACCACACGATATTTGTATCTTAATGGGTTTTGCAGCTGTAATTGGAAAAGAAGCTAATTTACCTTCTCATTTGCGTTTAGGAAAACCAATCGAAATCACTACTGCTTCTTTATACGGTTACGAAGGTGGCTTGTTTGAAAATGGAAAACCCATTATCAATGAACCCAAGTTGAATTTACCATGCTTATCTTCTTTGACTTCTGATAAGTTTGTAAGAACAACCGATTTAGCTGAGAAAACGGTAGTTAATATGGAAGATTACACATTTATGTATTTGAAAAAACCGCAAGATTTTATTGTTCGGATTATTTCTGATTTTTTGCCTCACGAAACCGAAATTGATTTTTTTGAAGAAGTAAAAACAATAGATTTTCTAGAAGGAATTCAGGCTATAAATGAAATTTAATACAATCTGGTTTGTTTAAATCCCGTTTTTTTTCTCACCACTTTAGTTGAGCTATATGGTGAAAAATAAAAAAACACCAACATTTTTGCAGGTGTTTTTTTTTTATTATAGTATTGATTCTATCAAGTTTACGATAAAAGTAAATACAAATTCGATAATTTGGATAACTAACTTTATCATGAGAATTGAATTTAGTTTGTTTAGTTGTATGTGTAAAAGTAATTAGTTGATTTTAAAATATGTACTAATTATTTGTTAAAATATTCTGATTTTTAATCAGTTACTCTTTATCAACGCTTCCACCAGAGGTTTCTTCTTTTGTGATAGTTTTAGGAGTCTGCACATAATTTATTGAGCTTCCGCTAGAAGCTTTACCGTCTAATTTCACAATTGGTTTCACTGTAGTTGAGCTTCCGCTCGTAGCTTGTGCATATACATCATTTGCAATTAATTCATCAGCATCAATTTCACTTCCGCTTGATGAGGCTGTTTCTAGCTTTAAAGCTTTTCCAGAAACGGTAATTGAACTTCCGCTTGACGATTCGCAACTCACGTTTTCATACTCTAAATTAGTGTCAATTTCACTTCCACTACTAGATTTCACAGCAATGGTATTTCCTTTTAACGTGTTTTTAGAGCTAATTCTTGAACCACTTGAACTTTCTAATCCAGCAATTGAACTCATTCTAACTCTTACATCGATTGAGGACATAGTATTAATGCTGCCTTCAATTTTAACAATTAATGTTCCGTTTTCAACTTTTGTAACAACATATTGCATTAAGTTGTCGTCTGTTTCAACTTCAACATCGGTTGGTGAACCTTGTTCAACAATTACTGTAACGCCACTGCTTGCTGCAATCTTATCAAAGTTTTGGTTGATAGTTCTTTTTTCTGTAATGATATTACCACTTCCATCTACGCCGTTTTTTAGGTTTAGATTGGCATTACACGATAGTAATGTCATTGAAATGAAAACTATTACTAGTTTTAGGGATTTTTTCATAGTTATTTAGTTTTTGGTTTCTTTTTTAGTATCAATTTCAATTTTTACATTTTGAACTTCTTGATTTACATCGTTTTGAACTTCTTTGATTTCTTTTTTGATTAAAACGCCATTTGCATCTAAGATAATAGTTGAGCTTGAGTCATTGTTTGTTTCATTTTCTTCAAAATTATTTTCTGAAGACGGGCAATTTAAACATATAATATTTTCAGCTTCAACTTTATAAATACCATTAGAAAAATCATAATTTAAATCAAAAAAATCATTATTTGTATAATCAAAATGTTTGAAATTTTTATCGGTTTTAAATAGCGTTCCCTTTGGTAAATATAAGTATAATTCTACTTCCTGTCCTCTAAATTTGTTTTCAACAGCAGAAATTAAATAATTATCTAAAATTAATGTATTTCCTTCAATTTTGTAACCATATTTGATTTTTTCTGCTCTTTTCTTTGCTTCAGAAGCGGATTTTCCGTTGGCTAATTTTTCAATTTGGATATAAGGAATCGCTTCATCAGTTTCCATAATTTCTATCGAAATATTGTTAGAATAGATGATATCCTTATTGTTTTCATCTTGTGTTAATCTAAAATCAGTTCCATTGTGTGTGTTCTTAGAATAGAAATCATTGTTTTTGAATTTAATGTATAACGTGTCTGTTGGCATCAAAATAATTTCTTCTTTTTGAATTACTTTTCCTTCAAACGCCATTTGAGTTGCTTCATTGATTCCCAATGATATTGCTATTCCAGAAGCAATTACCCAAGTAGCAATTAAGGTATACGTAGCAACGTTTCCTATTGATTTTAAATTGTTTACCAATAATTTTAATCCTAATAAAAGTAAGAAAAAGAACGGAATTCCAAATACTAAAATAAATAATATTCCTTGTACCCAAAACGGAGTTTCTAATCCTATAGGTGCTTCAAATCGGTTTAGAATATAATTATCGGGCATCGTTGAGGTAAACAACATGATTATTCCAAAAACTATTATTCCTAAAAGTGAAGAAGAAGCAATTATTACAATTAACGCACCAATAAACTTTGCAAATATTTTAAAAATAGTTCCAAAAATATCAGCAATAGAACTTCCTACTTTTTCAGCACCATTTTTTGCATTATCAGCTATTTTTTGATGATCAATACTTCCAATTTTATCTGCAATTTCATCAATTCCTTCTTTTACTTTTCGTTCAATGTTAGAAATATTGATGGGTTCACCTTTCATTTCTAGTTTTTGCGAAGTGGTAATGGCTTCAGGAATTAATATCCAAAGAATTAGATAAATAATTATTGCAGTTCCAAAACTTATGAATGTGGCAATAATAAATAATATACGAACCCACAATGGATCAATATTTAAATAATGTCCAAAACCAGCAGCAACACCACCTAATAGCGAATTGTCTTTGTCTCTATATAATCTTTTAGCTCTGTTGTAGGTTTTATTTGAAGCGCTAAAATTTGAATTTAAAGGTGCTTCTTCATCAATTTTGTAATCCTCTGGTTGTCCCATGATTCCGATTACAGCGTCAATTTCTACTAAGCCAATGACTTGTTTTTCGTTTTGAATGCGTTCTTGAAACAATTCTGCAATTCTGCTTTCAATATCTTTCATGATTTCATCTCTTCCATCAGGAGCAAGAGAGCGTTTCACCGCATCAAAATAACGCGATAATTTTTGATAGGCATCCTCGTCAATATGGAAGAAAAAACCTCCTAAATTTATACTTATTGTTTTGTTCATGACTGTTAGTTTTGACTTGTTATTATGTTTACGGCGTCTGCTAATTCTTTCCAGGTGCCGTTTAATTCTTGTAAAAAATCTTTTCCTTCTTCGGTTAGCCCATAATATTTTCTAGGTGGTCCCGATGTGGATTCTTCCCAGCGATAATTTAGTAAGTTATCGTTTTTTAATCTTGTTAATAAAGGATATACTGTTCCTTCCACTACAAGTAGTTTTGCGTTTTTTAGCGTGTCCAATATTTCAGAGGTGTAAGCATCTTTTTCTTTTAATACCGATAAGATGCAAAACTCTAAAACACCTTTTCGCATTTGCGCTTTAGTGTTTTCAATGTTCATAATTCCTTTTGATTTTTTTAATTAAACTGTTCATTTTTTGATTTGTTTTGCTTGCGCAATTGATTGATTTGATGATTGAAATTAGATTACCTATTAATTTCTTATACAAAGATAAGTCTAAAAGCAAGTATTATGTTACGCATAGTACTAATATTTAACATAAAATTAACATTTAAAAAAATAGTAGGAATGCATAGTATTTTTTGTATTTTTACAAAATAAATCAATGAATTATGGAGTTTACACCCGCAAAACTGAATCTTTTTACCTTTTTTAAACTGCCTTCTGCATTTTGGAGTGGCGTACGTGTTCGATCAATTTCTCCAGAAACGTGTGAAGTAAGTGTAAAACACCGTTGGTTTAATCAAAATCCGTTTAACTCCATGTATTTTGCAGTGCAAGCAATGGCGGCTGAGTTTACAACGGGAGCTTTGGTAATGTATCAAATTAAAGAAAGCAAGAAAAACATTTCAATGCTTGTAGCTCAAAATAAGAGTGTCTTCACTAAAAAAGCCACTGGAAGAATAACATTTACTTGTAATCAAGGTACAGCAATAAAAGAAACCATTCAAAAAGCAATTGATTCAAATGAAGGTCAAACCATTTGGCTAACTTCAACTGGTAAAAACGAAAAAGGTGAGCAAGTCTCAGAAATGCAATTTGAATGGACTATTAAAGTGAGAGGTTAAAACTTCCAACTAATCCTAAACATAAGTTAATTTGCTTTCATTGTTCTGTTTTTGATTGTAACTTTGAGAAAAAGGAAAAAGAAAATGACAATTTTAATTACAGGTGCAACGGGGTTAGTAGGACAAGAATTAGTAGGCTTGTTACTTCAAAACGGACACATTGTTCATTATTTATCTACTTCAAAAAATAAATTGGTTACCAATGTTAATTATAAAGGTTTTTATTGGAATCCAAAAACATCAGAAATAGATGTAGCTTCCTTAACAGATGTTGAAGTAATTGTTCATTTGGCTGGAGCTAGTGTTGCAAAAAAATGGACAACATCCTATAAAGAAGAAATTATTGAAAGTCGCGTACTTTCAACTCGATTACTGTTTCAAACACTTCAAAAAACGCCAAATCAAGTCAAACAAATCGTTTCGGCGTCCGCTATTGGGATTTATCCAAACAGTTTGACAAATATTTATCATGAAACTGATTTAGATGTCGATGTTTCTTTTCTTGGAAATGTTGTAAAACAATGGGAAAATGAAGTAAGCCAATTTGAAAAATTAGAACTAATTGTTTCCAAAATAAGAATCGGCATTGTACTTGCAAAAAACGGTGGCGCTTTACAAGAAATGGTAAAACCTATAAAATATGGAGTAGGAGCAGCTTTTGGTTCGGGTGAGCAATATCAATCTTGGATTCATATTCATGATTTAGCAGCTATTTTTTATCATGTTATTGAAAACAAGTTGCCTGGAATTTATAACGGTGTTTCACCTTATCCTGTATCAAATAGCGAACTCACAAAAGCGATTGCTAAATCACTTGAAAAACCTTTTTTTTTACCAAATATTCCACAGTTTGTAATGAAATTTATTCTTGGTGAAATGCACGAAATTTTATTTTCAAGTCAACATGTTAGTTGCAGAAAATTATTAGATGAAAACTTTCAGTTCAAGTTTGCCTCTTTAGACAAAGCTTTGAATGATTTATTAAAATAAAAAAAACCGCCAATTGGCGGTTTTGATTTTATTGTTTGGTTGCGTTTAATTTTACAACTAGTTCAATTTCATCGTTTACAAATTTGTCTTTTAAATCATCAAAAATTGATTTAGAAGCATGATTTACATTCCAATGTGTTCTGTTAATTTGAAATGAATCAGAGGTTAATGTCATGTTATTTCCTTCATATGCAACAGTAGCAAGGAAACTAACTGGTTTTGTAACTCCTTTTAAAGTTAAATTTCCATTCACAGTTGCTTTTCCGTTTTCAGAAGTAATGCTCGAAATTTCAAACATTCCTTCAGGGAATTTACCAACATTAAAGAAATGATCTTCTCCTTCTTTATCGCCAGTTCCTTTTAAATGGGACTCCAAATCTTCTTTGCCATCTCCCGCTTTTAAGTCAGTAACTACAATCGAATTCATATCGATTACAAATTTTCCACTTTGAATACTATCATTATTAACAGCTAATTCACCCGATTTAAGGTTAATAGTCCCATTGTGTTTTCCAGCTGGTTTAGAGCCAATCCATTCAATTACAGATGTTTTTGCATCTACAACATAGGTGGTGCTTTCAGCTGAAGCTGAAGCTACTTCTCCAACTTCACCATTTTCGTTTTTATCTCCTTTACAGGCTACGTTTAAAGAAACAGTAGCCAATACAAATAAACTCAAGATGATTTTTTTCATATTTTAATTTTTTTTAGTTCATCACAAACTTAATAAATCGAATTTTTAAATTCTCTTAAAGGGTTCCTAAAATTTCAAATCAAATAAAAATAGCTGACAATTTGACATTTTTAAAGATTTGGCAATACATTTGCAATCCCATTTACTAAAGTAAAAATGTTTAAAAAAATATTCAAAAATATGAGTCAAGAAAGTACTGAAAACATCGAAAAGGAGAACATTAATGAAGAAAATGTTTCAGAAACTCAAGGAATTCCAACACCAGAATTATCGGTAGAAGAACAATTACAAGAAGAATTAAGCAATGAAAAAGATAAATTTTTACGTCTTTTTGCTGAATTTGAAAATTATAAAAGAAGAACTGCCAAAGAACGTATTGATTTGTTCAAAACAGCAAATCAAGAAGTTTTACAAGCGATGCTACCTGTTTTAGATGATTTTGATAGAGCTTGGGCACAAGTTTCTAAGTCAGAAGATGAAGCATTGGTAACAGGTGTGCAATTGATTCATGATAAACTAAGAAGTACATTAATTTCTAAAGGTTTGGAAGAAGTAGAAGTTAGAGCAGGAGATGCTTTTAATGCTGATTTTGCTGAAGCTATTACCCAAATTCCAGCACCAAACGATAAATTAAAAGGTAAAATTGTTGACGTAATTGAAAAAGGGTACAAGTTAGGTGACAAAATTATTCGTTTCCCAAAGGTTGTAATCGGACAATAATTTTTACCGTAGAAACGCGATTCATCGCGTTTTAATCATTATTATAATATTTTAAAATGAAAAAAGATTTTTACGAAATATTAGGCATTTCAAAAAATGCTACACCAGAAGAAATTAAGAAAGCATATCGTAAGAAAGCAATCGAATTTCACCCTGACAAAAATCCTGGAAATAAAGAAGCGGAAGAAAAGTTCAAAGAAGCTGCAGAAGCTTATGAAGTTTTAAGTGATGCCAACAAAAAAGCTAAATACGATCAATATGGTCACCAAGCTTTTGATGGCGGTGGATTTGGCGGTGGTCAACACATGAACATGGATGATATTTTTAGTCAGTTTGGAGATATTTTTGGTGGCGCTTTTGGTGGCGGCGGATTTTCTGGATTTGGCGGTGGTGGCGGTGGTCAACGCAGAGTCAAAGGAAGTAATCTTCGAATCAAAGTGAAACTAACTTTGGAAGAAATTGCTAATGGTGTAGAAAAGAAAGTCAAAGTCAAACGTAAAGTTCAGGCTAAAGGTGTAACTTATAGAACTTGTCCTACTTGTAATGGTTCTGGGCAAATCATGAAAATTGCTAATACTATCTTAGGCAGAATGCAAACGGCTACTACGTGTCATACGTGTAGTGGTTCGGGTCAAATTTTAGATCAAAAACCAGCTGGAGCAGATGCACAAGGTATGTTATTAGAAGACGATACGGTTTCTATTAAAATTCCTGCTGGAGTTGTTGATGGAATGCAGTTAAAAGTGGCTAATAAAGGTAATGAAGCGCCAGGGAGCAATAGTATTCCTGGGGATTTAATTGTTGCTATCGAAGAAATTGAACACGAATTTTTAAAACGTGAAGGTGAAAATTTACATTACGATTTATATATCAGTGTTGCAGAAGCCGCTTTAGGTGCATCAAAAGACATTGAAACTGTTTCTGGAAAAGTACGAATCAAGTTGGAAGAAGGCATTCAATCGGGCAAGATTTTACGATTAAAAGGTAAAGGAATTCCGAGTTTAAATTCATACGGAAATGGTGATTTATTAGTACATGTAAATGTTTGGACACCAAAGACTTTAAACAAAGAACAAAAGCAATTTTTTGAAAAAATGCTCACCGATGAAAACTTCATTCCGAAACCAGAAAAATCAGATAAATCTTTTTTTGAAAAAGTTAAAGATATGTTTTCATAATTAAATATAATTTAATACATTTGAAACTCACTTTCTTAGGAGAGTGAGTTTTTCTTTTTCATAGCAATTTTTCCCATCCTTTAGCAATAAAGGGTGGGTTTTTTTTGTAACAAAATGTAGTTTTACGCTACTAACTAATCAAACAAAATCACTTTTTATGAGCAATATTCTCGAAGTACAAAATGTAGTCAAGCAATATGGCGATTATACAGCCCTAAACAATGTTTCGTTGCAAGTTCCCAAAGGAAGTATTTATGGACTTCTTGGGCCAAATGGAGCAGGAAAAACAACTTTAATTCGTATCATTAACCAAATCACAATGCCTGATAGTGGAACGGTATTGTTAGATGGAGAAAAACTCAAGCCCGAACATGTTCAATATATTGGTTATATGCCTGAAGAACGTGGTTTGTACAAAACCATGAAAGTAGGAGAGC
Source organism: Flavobacterium sp. N2820 (assembly GCF_025947285.1). Taxonomy (NCBI): domain Bacteria; kingdom Pseudomonadati; phylum Bacteroidota; class Flavobacteriia; order Flavobacteriales; family Flavobacteriaceae; genus Flavobacterium; species Flavobacterium sp. N2820. Next base: position 212,362 of record NZ_CP110008.1, read on the forward strand.
AGTGTTTGTATTTGGCACAGTTAAAAGGAATGCCGTATGCGGATGCTAAAAAACAATTGAAATATTGGTTTGAAAAGTTTGAAATTGAAGGTTGGTGGGATAAAAAAATCCAAGAGCTTTCAAAAGGAATGGCACAAAAAATTCAGTTTATTGTTACGATTTTACACCAACCAAAATTGTTGATTTTAGATGAACCTTTTTCAGGATTTGATCCAGTAAATGCCAATTTAATTAAAGACGAAATCATCGAATTAAACAAAAAAGGAACTTCTATCATATTTTCAACCCACCGAATGGAATCGGTTGAAGAGATGTGTGATTACATTGCTTTAATTCACAAATCAAATAAGTTAATTGAAGGGAAGTTAGAAGATGTAAAACGTCATCATCGTTCTAATACGTTTCAAGTGGGCGTGTTAACCAATAATATTGAAGGATTGATGGTGCATTTGACACAAAAATTCACGATAAGTCAAACCAATTTCAAATCACTAAATGATGATTTAAAATTAGAAGTGCATTTAGGTCAACACAATTCAAACGAATTACTTTCTATTTTGTCGCAATTTGGTCAAGTTACCCATTTTGTAGAAAAAATTCCAAGTGTTAACGATATATTCATTCAAACTGTAAGCAAATAATCATGAGCATATTATCCTTAATTATAAAAAGAGAATTTATTGCCAAAGTGCGTAATAAATCGTTCATCGTAATGACTTTTTTAAGTCCGCTTTTATTTGTTGGTATGGCTGTTCTTGTGGGTTATTTATCTACAATGAATAAAGATTCTGTAACACAAATAGCCATTCATGACGAAGCAGGATTGCTCAAAAAAGAATTTAAAAACGACAAGTTTACCAATTATACAGATTTGTCAGCAATGCCATTCAAAATTGCAAAAGATACTGCAAGTAAAAGCTATGAAGGATTGCTTTACATTCCAAAAGTAACTTCGGTTCAGGATTTAAAGGAAAAAGTAGAATATATTTCAGAAGATAGCCCAAGTTTAGATTTTATTTCAGATGTTGAAGAAGTTATTGATTCTGTAATTACGCAAGAAAATTTAAAAGTATTGGGTTTTGATGCAGAAAAAATTGATAAAGCCAAAGCAGATTCTTCCTTAAAACTTTCAAAATTTTCGGGTGAAGAAAGTTTAAAAGGCTTGAATGAAATTAAGGTAGCCATTGGAGGATTGTTTGGTTACTTAATTATGATGTTTATAGTTATTTACGGCAATTTTGTAATGCGAAGTGTTATTGAAGAAAAAACGTCAAGAATTATTGAAATCATTATTTCTTCGGTAAAACCATACCAATTAATGATGGGAAAAATTATTGGAAATTCTTTAGCTGGAATTTTACAATTTTTAATCTGGGCAATTGTTGGAACATTATTGTTTTTTATTGCTTCCACATTTTTAGGATTGCAAATGGGCGCTTCTTCAACTATGTCGCCAGAAATGATGGAAGCTGCCGGAAATGTTGATAAAGTGGCTAAACTACAAATGTATTTTAATGAAATTACCAATTTACCTTTAGTTACATTAATTATTTCATTTATTATTTATTTTATTGGAGGTTATTTTTTATATAGCTCGTTTTATGCAGCAATTGGTGCAGCAGTAGATTCAGAAACCGATTCACAACAGTTTTTATTGCCGATAATTATGCCTTTAATTTTGGGTGTTTATATCGGATTTTTCACGGTTATAAATGATCCTCATGGCACAATAGCGACTGTATTCTCCATAATTCCATTAACGTCGCCAATTGTGATGCTCATGCGTATTCCATTTGGAGTTCCGTTGTGGCAATTACTACTTTCTATAGGTTTATTGTACGGAACGTTTATCTTTGTAGTCTGGTTTGCGGCAAAAATCTATCGTGTAGGTATTTTAATGTACGGAAAAAAACCAACTTGGAAAGAATTATACAAATGGTTGAAATATTAAAGTAAGTTTAAAAAGTCTAAAGTTTAGGAGTTTATAAGTTTTCAAAACCCTCATAAACTTTTAAACACATAAACTTCTAACCTAAAAAAAATGAGTAAAATCCTTATTATAGAAGACGAAGCAGCTATTCGAAGAGTATTGACTAAAATACTTTCTGAAGAAAATGACTCGTATAAAGTTGAAGAAGCAGAAGACGGTTTGCAAGGTTTAGAAAAAATCAAAAACGAAGAGTATGATTTGATTCTTTGCGATATCAAAATGCCAAAAATGGATGGTGTTGAGGTATTAGAAGCTGTTAAAAAAATTAAACCTGAAATCCCGATGGTGATGATTTCTGGTCATGGTGATTTGGAAACTGCTATAAATACGATGCGTTTAGGCGCTTTTGATTACATTTCAAAACCACCTGATTTGAATCGTTTGTTGAATACGGTTCGAAATGCTTTAGACCGAAAACAATTGGTTGTAGAGAACAAAATCTTGAAAAAGAAAGTCTCTAAAAACTATGAAATGATTGGAAATAGCGAGGCAATCAATCACATTAAAACCATGATTGATAAAGTTGCTCCAACCGATGCTAGAGTTTTAATCACAGGTCCAAATGGAACTGGAAAAGAGCTAGTAGCACATCAATTGCATGAAAGAAGTGAGCGTTGCAATGCAGCAATTATAGAAGTAAACTGTGCAGCAATTCCGTCTGAATTAATTGAAAGTGAATTGTTTGGTCACGTAAAAGGTGCTTTTACTTCCGCTGTAAAAGATAGAGCAGGAAAGTTTGAAGCCGCTGATGGAGGAACCATTTTCTTAGATGAAATTGGCGATATGAGTTTATCGGCTCAAGCTAAGGTTTTACGTGCTTTGCAAGAAAATCTAATTCAAAGAGTAGGTGCAGACAAAGACATTAAAGTCAATGTGCGTGTGGTTGCAGCAACAAATAAAGATTTAAAAAAGGAAATTGAAGAAGGAAGATTCAGAGAAGATTTGTATCATCGTTTAGCGGTTATTTTAATCAAAGTTCCGGCTTTAAATGATAGAAGAGAAGATATCCCAGAATTGATTGAACACTTTGCTGCAAAAATAGCTTCTGAGCAAGGAAATGCAGTAAAAAGCTTTTCCAAATCAGCTATAAAATTATTACAAGAATACGATTGGACCGGAAATATTCGAGAATTACGAAATGTAGTTGAACGCTTAATTATTTTAGGTGGAACAGAAATTTCAGAACAAGACGTAAAATTATTCGCAACAAAATAAAATAATGCAATTAAAAAAAATAAATCCAAGTCTTCAAAAAGCGTTGATTGAAAACAATTTAATCGAGGCCAATGAAATGCAACAAGAAACTTTTTCAACTATTAAAAGTGGCGTTGATGCAGTTATTCAATCTCCAAAAAAGAGTGGAAAAACAACTACCATTTTAATGAATGTTATCCAACGCATGGATAAACCTATGGGCGAAAGTACGCGCGCTTTGGTTTTGGTGCAAGACAAAGAAAAAGTATTGGAAGCGCTTGAAACATTCAAAAAAATGAATCATTACACCAATTTACGTATTTTTGGCGTACATGAAAAAGGCGATATGGATTATGACAAAAATCAAATTTCTTTAGGAATGGACGTTTTAATTGGAACGCCAATTCGAATTAATGAAATGTTTTCATCGGCAGGATTTAACATGAATACGATTAAAATGTTTGTGGTTGACGATGTAGAAGAAATGTTGCGAAAGCGCGAAGATTCAATAATTCAAAGGCTTTCCATGAGTGCTGAGAAAACACAACGTTTGTTCTTCTGTTCACAAATTACGGAAAGAGTTGAAATTTTAGCAGATCGAATAATGATTGAACCACTTTTCTTCGAAATGGAAGATTAATTTAAAAAATATACAACTATGGGAATGATGAAAGTTTTTTCGGGAAGTGAAATTTTAGCCGAAACATTAAAACAAAAAATTGAAGCAGTTGGTGTTGATGTTCTAAAAAAAGACAATTTACAATCAGCTAGATTGGCAGGTTTTGGAAATACAGATTTAGCAGTAGAATTATTTGTAGATGAACGTTATTACGGCAAAATTAGTCCAGTTTTAGAGGAGTTTAGAATGAGTTTGTAATAGTACTCACAAAAAAAGGAAAAGCATTTACAACGTTTAAATTGTAAATGCTTTTTTTATGGTTTTTGAAAATTTACTCCTCCAATAAAACCTCTAAAATCGTAATTGCCGCTTCACTAATTTTAGTTCCAGGACCAAAAACTGCAACTGCTCCGGCGTCGAATAAGAATTGGTAGTCTTGTGCAGGAATTACACCGCCAACAATTACCATAATATCTTCTCTTCCGTATTTTTTTAGTTCTTCAATTACTTGTGGTACTAAGGTTTTGTGTCCCGCTGCTAAAGAAGAAACACCTAAAATGTGTACGTCGTTTTCAACCGCTTGTTTCGCAGCTTCTTGTGGCGTTTGGAATAACGGACCAATGTCTACGTCAAAACCTACGTCGGCGTACCCTGTTGCTACTACTTTTGCACCACGATCGTGACCGTCTTGTCCCATTTTCGCAATCATAATACGAGGACGACGACCTTCTTTCTTCGCGAAAGCGTCAGCTAGTTGTTTTGCTTTTTCAAAACTTACATCGTTCTTTATTTCTTTACTATACACGCCGCTAAAACTTCTAATTTGTGCTTTATATCTTCCAAAAACAACTTCTAAAGCATCACTAATTTCGCCTAAAGTAGCTCTGTTTCGTGCTGCTTCTACTGCTAAAGATAGTAAATTTTCACCACCATTTTTAGCACTTTCAGTTAATTTTGCTATACATTCGGCAACTTTTGCATTATCGCGAGTCGCTTTAATTTGGTCTAAACGTTCAATTTGTTGTTTGCGCACCATTTGGTTATCCACATCCAAAATATGTAACGGATCTTCTTTGTCCAAACGGTATTTGTTCACACCCACAATAATATCCTGACTACTGTCGATACGGGCTTGTTTGCGTGCGGCAGCTTCTTCTATTCTTAGTTTAGGAATTCCAGCTTCAATGGCTTTTGTCATTCCGCCAAGCGCTTCTACTTCTTCAATTAAAGCCCAAGCTTTTTCAGCAATTTCTGCGGTTAAACTTTCTACATAATAACTTCCTGCCCAAGGGTCAACCGTTTTACAAATTTTGGTTTCCTCTTGTAAAAAGATTTGCGTATTACGAGCAATTCTAGCTGAGAAATCGGTTGGTAAAGCAATCGCTTCGTCTAAGGCATTCGTGTGTAACGATTGAGTTCCTCCAAAGGCTGCAGCTGCTGCTTCAATCGCAGTTCGAGCTACGTTATTAAAAGGATCTTGCTCCGTTAAACTCCAACCCGAAGTTTGGCAATGCGTTCTTAATGCTAATGATTTTTCGTCTTTTGGGTTGAATTGTTTCAATAGTTTTGCCCAAAGCATACGACCGGCACGCATTTTCGCAATTTCCATAAAATGATTCATTCCAATCGCCCAGAAAAACGAAAGGCGAGGAGCGAACGTGTCAATATCCATTCCTGCTGCTAAACCAGTGCGAATGTATTCCAAACCATCTGCTAAAGTGTACGCTAATTCAATATCGGCAGTAGCTCCCGCTTCTTGCATATGGTAACCCGAAATCGAAATCGAGTTGAATTTCGGCATATTTTTACTGGTATATTCAAAAATATCCGCAATAATTTTCATCGAAGGTGTTGGTGGGTAAATGTAGGTGTTTCGCACCATGAATTCCTTCAAAATGTCATTCTGAATCGTTCCCGACAATAGGTTAGGAGCAACGCCTTGTTCTTCCGCTGCAACAATGTAGAATGCCATAATTGGCAAAACCGCACCATTCATCGTCATCGAAACCGACATTTCACCTAACGGAATTTGGTCGAAAAGTACTTTCATATCTTCCACTGAATCAATTGCAACTCCAGCTTTTCCAACATCACCCACAACTCTTTCGTGGTCTGAGTCGTAACCTCTGTGTGTAGCTAAATCGAAGGCAACTGATAAACCTTTTTGTCCAGCGGCAAGATTTCTTCTGTAAAAGGCATTACTTTCTTCCGCAGTAGAAAATCCCGCATATTGACGAATCGTCCAAGGTCGGCGAACATACATAGTAGCGTATGGTCCGCGTAAATTTGGTGCAAAACCAGCTCCAAAACCAAGATGTTCTAAATTAGAAATATCTTCTTTAGTGTAAATTGGTTTTAACTCGATGTTTTCGGCTGTGGTAAAATTGTTAGAATCAGTGCTTTTCCCTTTTCCCTTTTCCCTTTTCCCTATTTGTAAATGTTGTATATCTTTTCTCATGATTATTACTCTTGAGCTAAACGTTCTTGTTCTAGTTTTTCAGCCAAACGTTTTTCGATAATTGGTGTGATTAACGTTTTTCTGGCGTTTTGTTTTACGAAAGGATACAATTCCAAATCGTTTTTCATTTGGTCGTTTTTATTTGGATACTTGTTGGTCCCTAGCAAAACTTCTTTCCCAGAATCAAAAAGTTCTTGTTCTTTTTGTGCACTTTCATTGATTTTTCTTTGGATAGTTCCATCGATTAATTGCGAAATTAAACCGCCATTTTTCTCGATATCTTTGAATAATTCTAAAGCCTTTTCAGCTAATTGTTCGGTTAAGGATTCAATATAATATGTACCGTCAGCAGGATTATTCACTTTATCGAAATAACTCTCGTGTTTTAAAACCAAGAGTTGATTTCTCGAAATTCTATCGCCAAATTCGTTGTCTTTGTGATAAATCGCATCATAAGCTAAATTTGCTACGCCATCTGCTCCACCTAATATTGCCGACATACATTCGGTAGTAGTTCGCAACATATTTACATTGTAATCGTATAACGTTTTGTTACGTTTGGTTGGTGTAGCAATGATATGACAATCGAAATTATGATTGTATGCTGATGCTAATGTGTTGAATAATAATCGTAATGCTCTTAGTTTTGCGATTTCGAAAAAGTAATTCGTTCCAACAGTTACTTCAATTGTAATTGGCTGATTTATTGCAGGAATTTTATTAAAATATTCATTTATTTGAGCTAAAGTGTAAGCCAATTGTTGCACGATATTTGCTCCTGAATTTTGGTATATTCCGCTTGATATCGTTAAAAATGGAACAGTTGATTTAGAAGCAATTGTATTTAGTTTCTCAAAATCTTTTTCAAGGCTTTCAAACCAATTACCATCTTTTATTAATTGTCCTATTGGGTCAATTTGAATGCAAATATTCGCTTTATTTTTGAATGAATAGTCGTTAATCTTAGTTACGAAATCGATTGATAGAAAAGGCAAATTGAAATAATAAGTTACATTTTCTAACGGAAGATTTTGCATCAATTCTTCGAGCGAAATTGCATCATTTTCAATAGTGAAACGAACACTTTCTGCTCCTCTTTGTAAAGATTCTATCGCACGAGCATTTGATTTTTGAACATCGTGCACAAAAATATTCTGTAGAATTGTAAAAGCTTTTGAAGGAATGATAGCATCAAGATTCACTTTTGTTTCATCACTGTGATAAAAAGGTTTTACTTTTATCCCTTCTGGGCTTTCCCAAACTAGTGTTTCGTTGTAATCTGCACCTTTTAGTTCAAATTGAATTTGTTGTTTCCACTGTTTTGCGGAAACTGATTCAAATTCTGAAAATAGATTATTGTTAGTCACGAATTATATATTTAATTGTTACTATTTGTTTTTTTGGCTTCAGCTTCTTTTTCTGCTTTTTTCTCCTCTTCAAATTCAATGATATAAATGTCTTCGTTTTCGCGTTTCATGTAATATTTTTCGCGAGCGTATTTTTCAACTCTATCATTGTTTTTTAAATGCTTAATACTAGCACTGTCTTTTTTGATTTCGGTTTTGTAGTAGTTGATGTTGTCTTCAATCACATCAATTTCCTTGTCTAAAACACGATGTTCTAAATAGGAATAATTGTCTAAAAACAAAATCCAAATGGCAAAGAAAATTAACACCAAAACATATCGGTTCGCTAAAATTTTCAGGAACGGATAGTTGGCAATTAAATTCTTTAATTTGTTCATTATACTAGTCTTTGGTTGATTACAGCGCGAACTACATCTATAGCTACGGTGTTGTATTTGTCGTTAGGAATAATAATATCTGCAAATGCTTTTGTGGGTTCAATAAATTGCTCGTGCATTGGTTTTAAAGTAGTTTGATAGCGATTTAAAACTTCTTCCATATCGCGTCCACGCTCTGCAATATCACGCTTTAAACGACGAATTAAACGTTCATCAGAATCAGCATGAACATATACTTTAATATCAAATAAATCTCTCAATTCAGGATTTGTAAGAATTAAAATACCCTCAACAATCATTACTTTTCTTGGATGTGTGATAATTTTATCATCGGTTCTATCGTGAGTTACGAAAGAATAAACAGGTTGTTCAATGGTTTTTCCAGCTTTTAGCTCTTTCAAATGTGTTACTAACAATTCAAAATCAATAGCTCTTGGATGGTCGAAATTGATTTTAGTACGTTCTTCATAACTTAAATGATGGGTTTCCTTATAATATGAATCTTGAGAAATGATTCCTACCTCAGAAGAAGGTAACTCATTCATAATCTGATGTACAACTGTTGTTTTTCCACTTCCGGTACCACCGGCAATTCCAATAATTAGCATAAAATGTTGTATTGTTTTATTTTAGCAAAAATAGAAATAATATTCTATGTGTTTTTTGTTTTCATGAGAAAGTTTTGGGAATAGATGCTAAAAAAATATAGATAATTGTGATGAGAAGGTATAGATGCTTTGAATAGCTTATTGAAAAGTTTTATAAACAAAAAAAGACTTTCCTGAGAAAGTCTTTTTGTCGGGGTGGCAGGATTCGAACCTGCGGCCTCCTGCTCCCAAAGCAGGCGCGATAACCGGGCTACGCTACACCCCGAATTTGTGAGTGCAAATATAGGACTTAATATTTATTATCAAAATTTTTTTCTAAAATAAATATAACTTATTACGGAATTGTTAATTCTAATCTATTTTTAAGAAATAATTTTAATTAAAAACTTACATTTGCTACTCTTAAAAGAATAAAATTATGTCTGATACAATTGAAAAAGTAAAATGTTTAATTATAGGTTCTGGTCCAGCAGGATATACTGCAGCTATTTACGCAGCTAGAGCGAATATGAATCCGGTTTTATATCAAGGTACTCAACCTGGAGGACAATTAACAACAACAAATGAAGTGGAAAATTTTCCAGGTTATCCAGATGGTGTAACCGGACCAGAAATGATGGTACAATTGCAAACACAAGCGCAACGTTTTGGAACAGATGTTCGTGATGGTTGGGCAACTAAGGTTGATTTTTCGGGAGAAATTCATAAAGTTTGGATTAACGATACTATAGAAATTCACGCTGAAACAGTAATTATTTCTACGGGTGCTTCTGCTAAATATTTAGGATTAGAATCGGAACAACATTATTTAAAATTAGGTGGTGGAGTTTCTGCTTGTGCGGTTTGTGACGGATTCTTCTACAGAAATCAGGAAGTAGTAATTGTTGGAGCTGGAGATAGCGCATGTGAAGAAGCCCATTATCTTTCTAAATTATGTAAAAAAGTGACAATGTTAGTGCGTAGCGATAAATTTAGAGCTTCTAAAATTATGGCTGAACGTGTCCAAAAAACTGAAAACATCGAAATTTTAATGCATACTGAAACAGAAGAAGTTTTAGGTGACGGACAAGTAGTGACTGGTGTTAAAGCAAAAAACAGAGCAACCGGTGAAATTACAGAAATACCAGCAACCGGATTTTTCGTAGCTATTGGGCATAAGCCAAATACAGATATTTTTGCTGATTATATTACATTAGATGAAACAGGTTATATTGTAAATGTGCCAGGAAGTTCAAAAACGAATGTAGCAGGTGTTTTTGTAGCGGGTGATGCTGCTGATCATGTGTATCGTCAAGCTATTACTGCAGCGGGAACAGGTTGTATGGCAGCTTTAGATGCTGAAAGATATATTGCTTCGAAAGAGTAATCAAAAATGAATAATAAAAAATCCGGCAGTAATGCCGGATTTTTTATTATTTATAAAGATTTATTTTTTTTCTTTTTTATAAAGAGTTGCATTATTTGCAAATTTTTCAATAGTAATTTTCGGTTCTCCAAATAATTCAATTTGTGATTTTCCAGCTGCAGTTATTTGGATTGTACTGCTTACATTTACTTCGCATTTAGAATAGTTTTCTGCATCAAGTTCTAAATTTCCGATTACAAATTTTTGCGCTACTAAGTTACTTGTATTGTCTAAACGAATTTTTGCATTAGCAGTATTTCCTTCAATTGTAGCCTCGCTTTTTTGGTACATGTCAATTTTAACTTCTGGAGAAGCTACTAATGCTTTCAGCTCACTACTTTTACTTAACTCTAAAGTTGTATTTTCTGATTTTACATTGATTTCGGCTTCCGATTTATCATCTAAGATGAGTGAAAAATAATCAGATTTTACATTTACGAAAGACTTAGAATTATCATAATTTTTTATGGTTATGTTTTCTAATTCTAAATCGGCCAAGGCTTTGATTGTAGTTTCGTTACGAGCAATAATTAGTTTTAAATTGTCAGAATAATTGATTCTAACCGTAAATTTTTTAAAACCACTAGCGTCTTTTAATGCATTTACTCTTAGTGTGTTACCAGAAACTTCAAAATTTATAATATCATGTAAATTATCATCGGCTTCAATTTCTAAAGATGGTTGTGTTCCTTTTACTAATAAAACTTCAAAATTGTCACTTACTTCAATATTTTCAAAGCTGTTAATTTCTTTAAGTGCTACAGTTACGATTTTAGAACCTTTTATTTTTTCTTTCTTTTGAGCTAAAGAGACGTTAGTTACTAATAATAGAGTAACAAATAGAAATGGGATGTTTTTAAACATTTTATTACGAATTAGTTTTTACAAATATAAAAAAAAACACCAGTGAAAGTACTGATGTTTTTAGTATGTCAAAAAAAGTGCCAATAAATTTATTCATTTACTAAAACCCATTCGCCAGAAGCTAATAGGGTTTCTGCCTTTTTGTATTTCATGGTTTCGCTTTTTCCACTCATTACGTGTTTAATTGTAACAGTGTCATTACGATTAATTTTTGGCATTTCTCTTGTAATTGTTTCAGTTACTTGAGGTCTTTGACTTGCCATTTCACCAGCTTTTCTTGCCTCGCTTGCAGCATCATCACTATCTAAATCTTCTTTTGTTTCAGTATAGTTTTCTTTTTGACGCACTTGCTTAGCTTCTTGAATGTCTGATGGACTTTGAGATGGTAAATCGCCTTTAAATAAGAACGAAATTACTTCTTTATTTACTTCATCAATCATTTTTTTGAACAAGTTGAAGGCTTCAAATTTATAGATCAATAATGGATCTTTTTGTTCGTGAACAGCTAATTGAACTGACTGTTTCAACTCGTCCATTTTACGTAAATGTTTTTTCCAAGCTTCATCAACAATCGCTAAAGTGATATTTTTCTCAAAATCAGCAACTAATGATTTACCTTCTGAAGTATACGCTTTTTCTAAATCGGTTACCACATTTAACGATTTTATTCCGTCTGTAAAAGGAACAATTATTCGTAAATATTGGCCATTGTTATTTTCGTAAACATTTTTAATAATTGGGAAAGCTTCCGCAGCATTTCTCGCAATTTTATCGTTATAATGTTCTAAAACAGCTTTGTACGTTTTTCCAGTGATTTCTCTATCAGAAAGTTTAGAAAATTCTGATTCAGAAACTGGCGAACTAATTGAAAAATAACGAATTAATTCAAATTCATAATTTTTAAAATCACCCGATAATTTGTTTTGTTCAACAACGATTTCACAAGTGTCATACATCATGTTTGCGATGTCAACTTTCAAACGTTCTCCGTGTAAAGCGTGGCGTCTTCTTTTGTAAACTACTTCTCTTTGAGCGTTCATTACGTCGTCATATTCTAACAAACGCTTACGAACTCCAAAGTTATTTTCTTCTACTTTTTTCTGTGCTCTTTCGATAGATTTTGTCATCATTGAATGCTGAATTACTTCACCTTCTTTTAGACCAATTCTATCCATAACTTTTGCTACTCTTTCCGAACCAAACAAACGCATTAAGTTATCTTCCAAAGACACATAGAATTGAGAACTACCTACATCTCCTTGACGACCAGCACGACCTCTTAACTGACGGTCCACACGACGCGAATCGTGACGTTCTGTTCCGATAATTGCTAAACCACCTGCTTTTTTAACTTCGTCTGATAATTTAATATCGGTACCACGTCCAGCCATATTGGTCGCAATCGTAACAACTCCTGGTTTTCCAGCTTCTGCTACAATTTCTGCTTCACTTTTGTGCATTTTTGCATTCAATACATTGTGTTGAATACCTCTAATCTTTAACATTCGACTTAATAATTCCGAAATTTCAACCGATGTGGTTCCAATTAATACAGGACGACCTGAATTTGATAATTGGACTACATCTTCGATAACTGCGTTGAATTTTTCACGAACGGTTCTGTATATTAAATCGTCTTTGTCTTTACGAGCCATCGGACGGTTTGTTGGGATTTCTACAACATCTAATTTGTAAATTTCCCAAAACTCTCCAGCTTCAGTTGACGCAGTTCCTGTCATTCCACCTAATTTGCTATACATACGGAAATAATTCTGTAATGTAACAGTTGCAAATGTTTGCGTGGCAGCTTCGATTTTTACATTTTCTTTTGCTTCGATGGCTTGGTGTAAACCATCAGAGTAACGACGACCATCCATGATACGTCCTGTTTGTTCATCAACAATCATCACTTTATTTTCCATGATAACGTATTCGGTATCTTTTTCAAATAAAGTATATGCTTTTAATAGTTGTGTTAACGTGTGAATACGTTCTGATTTTATAGAAAAATCTTTGAATAATTCTTCTTTTCGTTCAGCTTCTTCTTCTGTTGAAAGATTTGCTTTTTCGATTTGAGCAATTTCGGTTCCAATATCTGGTAAAACGAAAAATTGGGCATCTGTATCTTGTGACAAGTATTGAATTCCGTTATCGGTTAATTCTACTTGATTGTTCTTTTCTTCTATAACAAAGTATAATGCTTCATCAATTTTTGGCATTTCTCGGTTATTATCTTGCATATAGCTGTTTTCAGTTTTTTGAAGTAGTTGTTTTACACCCTCTTCTGATAAAAACTTAATTAATGCTTTGCTTTTTGGTAAGGCTCTGTACGAACGCAATAAATTAAATCCTGCATCTTTATTGTTTCCTTCTTTGAATAAACGTTTCGCTTCAGTTAAACAATCCGTAGCTAATTTACGTTGTAAAGTTACTAGGTTTTCAACTTTAGGTTTTAACTCGTTGAATTCATGACGGTCACCTTGTGGAACTGGTCCTGAAATAATTAATGGTGTTCTTGCATCATCAACTAAAACCGAATCGACCTCGTCAACAATTGCATAATTGTGTTTACGTTGTACCAAATCTTCTGGGGCATGCGCCATATTATCACGAAGGTAATCAAAACCAAATTCGTTGTTTGTTCCATACGTAATATCTGCTTCATACGCTTTTCTTCTTTCTGGAGAATTTGGCTGATGATTGTCAATACAATCCACAGTTAAACCATGGAACTCGAATAAAGGTGCTTTCCATGTGCTATCACGTTTTGCTAAATAGTCATTTACAGTTACTAAATGCACACCGTTTCCAGTTAAGGCATTTAAATATAATGGTAATGTTGCTACTAATGTTTTTCCTTCACCTGTTTGCATTTCGGCAATTTTCCCTTGGTGTAAAACAACTCCACCAATCAACTGAACGTCGTAGTGGATCATGTCCCAAGTGATTGCTTTTCCAGCTGCATTCCATGAATTTGCCCAAGTTGCATTATCACCTTCTATAGTGATGTATGTTTTTGTAGCCGATAATTCTCTATCTTTTGGTGTAGCGGTTACAGTTAAAGAAGTATTTTCTTTAAAACGACGAGCCGTTTCTTTTACTACAGCAAAAGCTTCAGGAAGAATTTCGTTTAATACTTTTTCTGAAATTTCGTAAGCTTCTTTTTCGATTTTATCGATTTCAGCATAAATATCTTCACGAGCATCAATATCTTGTGTTTGTTCAGCTTCTTGTCTTAGCGAAACAATTTTGTTGTCTTTCTCGGCACGAGCTTGTTGAATTTTAGCTTTAAATTCGGCTGTTTTAGCACGCAATTCGTCATGAGATAATGCTTTTAAGGCACTTTCAAACGATTTTACTTTTGTGATTATAGGTTGAATCGCTTTTACATCTTTCTCCGATTTATCACCCACAAAAGCCTTCAATATGGAATTTATGATACTCATAATTTTAATTTTCTTTTTTAATTGCTTATAAAACCACAAAAAAAGTCTCAGTAAAGAGACTTTGTTTCTGTTGTGTTTATTTATTTTTAGTATTCATCCTCATTCCAAAGATAATCTTCGTCTGTAGGATAATCTGGCCAAATCTCTTCCATCAATTCATAGATTTCGCCTTCGTCTTCTATAGACTGTAAGTTTTCCACTACTTCTAATGGTGCTCCAGTTCTGATAGCATAGTCGATAAGTTCGTCTTTGGTCGCTGGCCAAGGGGCATCACTCAAATATGACGCTAATTCTAATGTCCAATACATCTTTTTATCGATTTAAGTTTATGCAAAAATAAATTTATTACTCAAAAAATCAAGTTTTTTTTTACTTTTTTTAATAATTTTTAAGAACGTCTTTTTTTTAGTAGGCAGTATTCCGTTTTTAGTGTTCAATAAAATGGTTAAACTGAAGACTGAAAACTACACACTGAACACTTATTTCCTAGGAATCCACTGTACTTCTTCAGCGTTCAAATCATGGGACAACTTTCGTGCCAACACAAAAAGATAGTCAGAAAGTCGGTTTAGGTATTTAATTACAAGTTCATTTGTAGGTTCTATGTCATTCAAATGCACCGCTAAACGTTCGGCTCTACGGCATACACAGCGTGCAATATGACAATATGACACAGTTGTATGTCCGCCTGGCAAAACAAAATGCGTCATAGGTGGCAATGCTTCTTCCATTGTGTCAATTTCGTTTTCCAAAAATTCAATGTCAGATTCAACAATACCTAAATTTTGTAAACGCGGCTGACCATTTTTCAATGTTTCTTTTTCGGGTGGTGTGGCTAAGATGGCTCCGACTGTAAATAGTCTATCTTGTACCTCGATGAGTACTTTTTTGTATAAATCGCTCATGTTTTGGTCGCGAATTAATCCAATGTGCGAATTTAATTCATCAACTGTTCCATAACTTTCGATACGGATATGGTGTTTTGGTACACGTGTTCCTCCAAATAATGCTGTGGTTCCAGTGTCGCCTGTTTTGGTATATACTTTCATTAGTAGTTTTTTTTATTGAAACTATTTATTCAATTGTGTTCTATATTCTTCAATGTTTGCTTTTACTTTTGGGTCCAATTCGGGTTCGGCTATATCGGTTAGTTTTTCCAGTTCTTCCCAAATAATTTTTGCAACAATATATCGTGCAACACCTTTGTCATCTGCTGGGATAATATACCACGGAGCAAAATCAGTTGATGTTTTATTAATGGCTTCTTCGTAATATTTCATGTAGTCGTCCCAAAGGGCGCGCTCTTTTAAATCACCAGTACTAAATTTCCAATTGTCTTCTGGGTTTTCTAATCGTTTTAGTAAACGTTCGCGTTGTTCATCTTTACTCATGTGAAAGTAAAATTTCAATACTTTGGTTCCGTTTAACGAAATGTGTTTTTCAAAATTTACCATTTGTTCCATACGATTTTCCCAAAATTGAGGTGTAATATCTGCTACTTTTTCAATTCCTGGTAAATTTTCAAACAAAATATATTCGGGATGCACCCTTGTTACCAATACATTTTCATAATGCGTGCGATTAAAAACAGCGAATTTTCCTTTTTCGGGTAAAGCCAAATAATGACGCCATAAATAATCGTGTTCTAATTCGGTTGAATTGGGCGTTTTAAAGCTATGTACCACAACTCCACGTGGATTAAATTCTTTGAAAACTTCACGAATTAAGCTGTCTTTTCCACTGGTATCCATACCTTGCAAGCAAATTAAGAACGCATGACGATTGTGTGCATACATAGCGTCTTGTTTTTTAGAAAGCTTTTTCTGGATTTTATCTAAGGCTAATTCTTCTTGATCTTTATCGGTATCAATGTTTAATTTCGTAGCAAAATCAGCTAATTTAATAGTTGTTTTTACTTTAAAATCTTCACTGTTTATATTTTCCATTTTCAATCGCTTTTTAATAAATGTAAAAATAGTACTTTTATGAGCAATTTCTGACTTAAAAACTTCATAAAGTTATCGGTAAAAATATGGAAAATTTCAAACTTACAAATCTATTCACTATAAAAGGTATTACAGCACCATCTGGTTTGTGGTATACGCAAAATGTTTTATTTGTTATTTCAGATTCGAGTCATTTTTTATACCAATATGATATTGCAAAAAAACTTTTACTGAAATTTCCCCTTGTTAAAGAGGCCAAAGAAAATATAGAAAAAGCTGAAAAACCCGATTTAGAAAGCATCACACAATATGGAAATCAACTAATTATGTTGGCTTCTGGTTCTACCGAAAAAAGAAATTCGATGTTTACTTTAGATTTAGGTTCCGATGCTTTGAAATCACAAGATTTGAGTGTTTTATATCAAAAATTAAAATCTGTAGGTTCGTTTTCCCATGATCAATTGAATATCGAAGGTGCAATTTATGCTAACCAAACCATGTTACTTTTTCAAAGAGGCAATTCAAAAAACAGCCAAAATGGAATTTTTATTATCCCAAATCATCAAGAAGACGGAATACGTTTTGTACCGATTTCACTTCCTACTTTAGATGATGTAGAAACCACTTTTACCGATGCAATTTTGGTTGGTGATACAATTTATTTCTTGGCTTGCGCCGAAAACACAACATCTACTTATGAAGACGGCGAAGTTTTAGGAACTATTTTAGGCATTATGCACGCACCAACATTTGAAATTATAGAAGTTCATTTGTTATCAGAACATCAAAAATTTGAAGGCATAACACTTTATAATGAAACAGAAACCGAATTAGAATTTTTATTGTGTGAAGATAATGATACTGAGGCGTTAGAAGCTACGATTTATAAACTATCATTAAAAATTAATCATTAAAAACTAAACACAGAATACTTTTTTTCATGCTCTTCCCAACCTTTTCCCCACTTTTCTACTCTATATAAAAAAGCAAGTTTACCAATGGATGTAAAACACATACAAGGCTGCCGAAAACAACACCGCGAAGCACAACGCATGGTGTATGAAACTATGGCGCCAAAACTCTATCGTTTGTGTAAACGGTATTTAAAAAAGGAGGAAGAAATTGAAGAAGTGTTGGCCGATGCTTTTTTTACAATTTTTACAAAAATCGAACAACTTAAAGAAGACTTAGCTTTTGAAGCATGGGCTCGAAAAATAACAGTGAACAATTGCTTATTACAAATTAAAAAGAACATCAACTTTAATTTGTATTTGGAAGATGTGAGTTACAATTCGCAACCCTTAGCCGATGAAGTTACCGATTTAGAAGAAGAAGATTTGCTCAATTTACTGAATTATATTCCTGATGGATGTCAAACGATTTTTAATTTGTTTGTGATTGAAGGCTATTCGCACAAAGAAATTGCAGAGCAACTTGGCATTAGCGAAGGCACATCAAAATCGCAATTGAATGCGGCAAAAAGTAAATTAAAAGAATTGGTAAGAACTTTTTACTATCAAAAAGCAAAATAGTCATGGGAACAGAAGAAAAATTATATAAAAAAATACAACAAGCTGCCGAAAACGCAACTCAAAAAGACTTTCCAGGCATGGAGAAGATTTGGGCTCGTGTGGAAGACAAAATGGAAACACAAACGCTTCAAAAAGAGAAGCATTTGTGGAAAAAATTAGCAGTTGCAGCATCAGTAGTTTTAGTCGGAACGTTAACTTTTTTCTTACTACAAGAAAAAGAAGATGTAATTATTCCTGAAAATACAATTACTACAATTGATTCATCAAAAAACAACATTCCAACACTAGAATCGGCAAATGGTCTAGTAAATACAAATCCAGAAATTAAAAAAGAGGCGGAGCAAATTTTACAGCAACAAATTGTAATTCAGAATAACATTGTAATTAACGATACGATTAATTATAAATCGAAAAAAGAAGTGATGATGCCTACTCCAATTGCGATGGAAGAAGTTCAAGAAATGGCAAAAACTAGTTTGGTTCCGAGTTACAATAATAACATGTCTAATTCTGCATCCATAAATAATTCAGGCTATTTAGCAAAGGGAAGGCAATATGACATAAATATGAATTCAGCCGAAACCACTCAGGATAAAGACAAAAAAGCAGCAAATGATGATTTAGTTCTTATCGATGGAAAGTTGAGTAAAAAATCGCCAAAAAATATTGCAAATTCAGATTATGAAACCGTAACCGAACTCAAAAATCCGCTTTATTACATAAATGGTGTTGCCTATACCGAAGAAGAATTATATGGCGAAAAACCTACTAGTCCGTATGCTCCATTGAGTAAACAAAAAATTGATACTATCGTAGTTCTTCTCCCTGAAAGAGCCATTCCAATTTATGGCGAAAAAGGTAAAAATGGTGTGGTAATTATTACAACAATTGACGGAAAACCAAAAAACCGTCCTTAAAAAAAAATCTTTCTATTAATTTAAAATCAAACGTCATGAAAAATGTAAAAATCTTTTCGTTAGGGATAGCTATGCTATTAACTTTCCTTAGCTTTATCGTGTTAAGTAGCTTTAATTCAGTTAATAATGTAAATATTATGGTAACTGGAGTTGTCTCTGATCAATTGGGGCCAATTGCTGGTGCTCAAGTTTTAATTCAAGGAACTAAAACAAAAACGTCTACTGATTTTGACGGAAAATACAAAATTGAAACCAAGGAAAATGATGTTTTAATTTTTTCGTATTTTGGAATGAAATCACAAAAAATCACAGTTAAGAAGAATCCGGTCATTAATGTTTTTTTGGAAAGCGAAGGAACTCTACATGATGTTGAAGTGGTTGGTGCTTTGGGAATTAGAAAGAAGCAAGAAGAATATACTACTTCTGTTCAAGTTGTTAATTCTAGAGAAATTACACAAGCTTCAAATCCTAATGTGGTACAATCGTTATCTGGCAAAGTATCTGGTTTAACTGTAAATACAACTAACAATGGTGTAACGCCAACAACCCGAATTGTATTAAGAGGAAATCGTTCTATTTCTGGTAACAATCAAGCTTTAATAGTAATTGATAATGTTATTGCAGATGCAAACACTTTGCAATCTTTGCCACCTGAAGTTATCGAATCTACAAATATTATCAAAGGTGCTCAAGGTGCCGCTTTATATGGTGATCAAGGTGCTAGTGGAGTAATTATTGTGCTGACAAAAAAAGGATTAAATGAAGAAGATAAAAAGAAAGTACAAGAAATTATTGCAAAATGTAAGCCTGTTACTACTATTGAAACACCTTCTCAAGAAGATTATGACACATTTATTGAAAATCCGTTTACAAATCCAAAAACGGAAGCACTTTCAACCTTCTCAATTGATGTAGATAATGCTTCTTACACTAATGTTAGAAGGTTTATTAATAATGGACAAGTGGTGCCAAAAGATGCTGTTAGAGTAGAAGAGATGATGAATTTTTTTAAGTACAATTATGCACAACCTAAATCAAATCATCCGTTTTCTATTCATACCGAATATAGTAATAGTCCTTGGAACGAAAAACACAAATTAGTTAAAATTGGATTACAAGGAAGACAAATAGATAGCGATAATTTACCCAATTCAAATTTTGTATTTCTAATTGATGTTTCAGGTTCGATGAGTGCTCAAAACAAATTGCCATTGTTGAAAGAATCTATGAAGGTGTTGGTAAGTCAATTAAGAGATGAGGATAAAGTAGCTATTGTGGTTTATGCCGGAGCAGCAGGATTAGTTTTACCACCAACAGCTGGAAATAACAAAGAAGCAATTATTAAATCGTTAGATAATTTGAACGCTGGCGGAAGCACGGCTGGTGGTGCAGGAATCGAATTAGCTTATAAAATAGCTTCTGAAAATTTCATCAAAGGGGGAAATAACCGAGTTATTTTAGCTACTGATGGCGATTTCAATGTAGGTGCTAGTTCTAACAAAGATATGGAAACACTTATTGAAGAAAAGCGAAAATCGGGTGTGTTTTTAACTTGTTTAGGTTATGGAATGGGAAATTATAAAGACAGTAAGATGGAAACGTTAGCCGACAAAGGAAATGGAAATTATGCCTATATTGACAACATTCAAGAGGCAAATCGTTTTTTAGGAAAAGAATTTAAAGGCAGTATGTTTGCAATTGCTAAAGATGTGAAAATTCAAATTGAGTTCAACCCAAAACACGTTCAAAGTTACCGATTGATTGGTTATGAAAACCGAAAATTACGTCCAGAAGATTTTAAAAATGACGCCATTGATGCAGGCGAATTAGGAAGTGGTCATACCGTTACTGCTTTGTATGAAATTATACCAATTGGTGTTGAAAGTAAATTTACCGATGCAATTCCAGATTTAAAATATACTGAAGCTGTAACATCAAATAAAGATTATTCTAATGAATTGGCTACGATTAAATTTCGTTATAAAAAACCAGATGGAGAAAAAAGTATTGAAATGGTTGAAGTGATTGAAAATAAATCGATTGCATTGCAAAATACGAGCGAAGATTTTAAATTTTGTTCTGCTGTGGCTTGGTTTGGATTAAAACTGAGAGATTCTAAATTGATAGATAATAAATCAGCACTTGCTATAAAAGCATTAGCTTTACAAGGAAAATCAAATGATGCAGAAGGGTATCGTGCAGAATTTATTCGTTTGGTGGAAGCGGTTAATTAAGAATAAAAGATTAATTTAGTTTTCCTTGTGCTCGTTTAAAATGAACACAAGGAAACTATTTATTAAGCTATATATATAATCATTAAATAAATCATTTTTAACTCAGTTAAGTGAGCATAATTAATATAAAAAAATGAAAATAACAGCAATTTCAATAGTTTTGATTTTACTATTACAAAGTTGTAAAACATTAAATCATAACTTAGTAACTGTAAGTGGAGTTGTCTCTGACGAATTAGGACCAATTTATGATGCAGACATTCAAGTACAAGGAAATCCAAATAGTGTAAAAACTGATTTTGATGGAAATTACTCTGTTCATGCTAAAGAAGGAGATACTCTAATTTTCAGTTATTATTCAATTGTTTATGAAAAAGTAAAAATTGGGAAAAATAAAAAAATCAATCCTATACTTCTATCAAAAGATTTAAAACCTATTGAAGTTGTAGGAACATCTCATATTAAAAGAGATAACACTTATAACGATAGAGAAACAGAAGCTCTAATTGTAATCAATGGAGACATGGTTCATAGAGATATTATGTATGCAATTGATCCAAAAAATATTGAATCTGTAAAAGTATTTAAAAAAGAAAATATACCCTCTAATTTTATTAATGCAAAAAGTAACGGAGCCATTATAATTACCACCAAAAATATTTCTAAGCGAGAATTGAAGAAATTATATGAAAAATATTCGCTTGAAAATTCAATAAAAAATGAAACCGAAGTTTTTAAAGTTATTGGAACAGTTTACGATTGTGAAAAACTTGAACTTTCAGGTGCATATATTAAGAATCTAAACTCAAAAACAGAAACACAAGCCGATTTTGATGGAAAATTTTCAATTGAAGTTAAATTAAATGATGTTATAGAAATTTCATTTTTAGGATTTAAATCACAAAAAATAAAAATTGAAAATGAAGAAAACCTTGTTGTTAATCTCAAATCAGACCAACAGATTATGCTGGAAAAACCTGTCATCTATCTTTATCCGACTGAAAAAATAGCAATTGAGATAAAACTCGATTTAAAAGGAAAACTATTAACTACTTTTCCAAAATACGATAAAAATTGGGACGTAATTGCTGAACCAAACGGACAAATTTTCGATAAAAAAACCAATCGTTATTATAGTTCGTTATTTTGGGACGGAACCATTGACTTTCCAGAAGAACATTATAAATATCATGATGGTTTTATTGTGCCAAAGGAAAAGTCAATCGAATTTTTAATCGAAAAATTAGAACACATTGGTCTGAATAATCAAGAAACAAATGAATTTATTCAATATTGGTTGCCTCTTTTGGAACGAAATAAATACAATTTTATTCATTTTTTAGTAAATGAAGAATGCGACGAAATTGCTATTTTAAATGTCAATCCAAAACCAGAAACCACAATTAGAATTTACATGGAATTTTATGGTTTAGAAAATTTCACTGAAATTAAAGAACAACAACTTCCAAAAACAGAGCGAAAAGGGTTTACTCTTGTAGAATGGGGTGGTGCTGATTTTAGTGGAGACATTTCTGAAGAAGATTTCTTCACAATTAATAAACTTCCTGAATATATAACTTTATCACACAAAAGAAAAGAGCCAAAAAATATCCAACCATTATATGTAATAGACAATAAAATTTCAACTAAAAAAATATTTGATAAACTGTATCCTTCAGAAATTAAAAAAATTGAAATTTTAGATGGAATGTCTGGTGCAGCTTACTACGGTGAAGAAGGCAGAAATGGTGTCTTTATTGTCATAACTAAAAGTTCTAAAAAATGAAAAAGTTACAATTGATTTTAGTAATCTTTCTTTTCTCCTTTGCAATCCAAGCACAAGAGAAAAAACAAAACGAAACTATAAAAATCGAAATCAATTCAAATACTAAAACCATTTATGTTTTAGGCGGAATTGCATCGGTAATTACAAAAGATGACTTAGCTTTTGCCAAAAAATATAATGTTCGGTTTCATGATTTTGGTTGTATTGCACCCGAAAATTTTGAAGAATATGAAGTAAAAAACACTTTAATTTTTGAATATTTGAATAAGAATTATGGAAAGCAATGGCAAAAGGAAATCAAATCAACTGTTCTAGGTTTTGAGAAGTGGGTGAAAAAAGTATAATCATAAACAGATAAAAATGAAACAATTAACACAAATTTTAATCCTATCTATTTCTATGACTGCAATATGTCAAGAGAAAAACTTTATTGATAAACCGTATATTGAAGTTGAAGGAAAATCAGATACATTAGTTACGCCTAATCGTATTTATATTGATGTTCTTATTACAGAAAAAGATACGAAAGGAAAAAAATCGGTTGAAGATTTAGAAAAAGAAATGTTTACCAAACTTCAAGTAATTGGTGTTGATGTAAAAAAAGATGTATTTATGAAAGATATGCTAAGTACATTTAAAAAATATTTTCTAAAATCAACAGACATTCAAAAGTCTAAATCATATTCCATTTTAGTATTTGATGCAACTCAAACCACCAAAGTGTTTATTGGTTTGGAAGAAATAGGGATTTCAAATGTAAACGTAGAAAAGACGGAACATTCAGAATCACAAAAAATACAATTAAAAATCAACTCAAAGGCAATTGAAAACGCAAAAGCTACAGCAGAAAGCTATTTAAATCCGCTCAATCAAAAAGTAGGAAAAGCTATTTTTATTGGTCATATTAATACAACAAACATGTTGCAAGGTAACGTTTCAGGAGTTCTAATTAGAGGAAATAGAAGTTTATATGAACAAGAAAGTAAAGGTTATATTTCTCCAATAGAATTTGAAAAAATAAAAATCTCCAGTGAAGTTGGAGTTAGATTTGTAATTGAGTAAAAATAAATATCCTGCAAAATTTTAAATTGAAATTTTTGCAGGATATTTAATGCTTTAGATGCTGAAACAAGTTCAGTATGACAGACTGAACACTGAAAACTGCGACTGAAAACTAAATACTCAAAAACTACTTCTCAATTTCTTTCAAAGAATCCATTTTCTTGTGTGCTAAGAAACCTTTGATATCTTCGAAATGTTCTTTTACGCGTTTGTGACCAAATTCAAATACTTTTTCGGCTAAACCATCTAAGAAATCACGGTCGTGAGATACTAAGATTAAAGTTCCGTCAAAATCACGTAAGGCATCTTTAATGATGTCTTTTGTTTTCATATCTAAGTGATTCGTTGGCTCATCCAAAATCAAAACATTGACAGGTTCTAATAATAATTTAATCATGGCCAAACGCGTTTTTTCTCCTCCAGAAAGCACTTTTACTTTCTTTTGAATATCGTCGCCTTTGAACATGAACGCACCTAATAAATCTTTGATTTTTGTGCGCACATCGCCCACTGCAATTTGGTCTATCGTTTCAAAAATGGTCATTTCGCCATCTAATAACGACGCTTGATTTTGTGCAAAATAGCCAATTTGAGCATTGTGGCCCACTTCTAACTTTCCTTCAAAATCAATTTCGCCCATAATCGCTTTAATCATGGTTGATTTTCCTTCTCCGTTTTTTCCAACTAAAGCTACTTTTTGTCCACGTTCAATTACCATATTGGCGTCTTTGAACACCACATGGTCGCCATACGTTTTTGACAAACCTTCAACAACCACTGGATATTGTCCTGAACGTGGTGAAGGTGGGAATTTTAGTTTTAAGGCAGAAGTATCAATTTCGTCCACTTCAATTGGAACAATTTTTTCCAACATTTTTACACGCGATTGTACCGATTCAGTTTTGGAAAAAGTTCCTCTAAAACGATCAATAAATGCTTGATTTTCTGCAATGAACTTTTGTTGCTCATCATAAGCTTTTTGTTGGTGAATTCTTCTGTCTTTTCGCAATTCTAAATATTCAGAATAAACGGCTTTGTAATCATAAATTCGTCCCATTGTAACTTCAATAGTTCGATTGGTAATATTATCAACAAAGGTTTTATCGTGGGAAATTACCATTACTGCTTTCGCCTGATTAATCAAAAAATCCTCTAACCACTGAATACTTTCGATATCCATGTGATTCGTTGGCTCATCTAACAAAATTAAATCGGGTTTTTTCAAAAGAATTTTAGCTAACTCAATTCGCATTCTCCAACCACCCGAAAATTCTGAAGTTTGTCGGTTAAAATCTTCACGTTCAAAACCTAGACCTTTTAATACTTTTTCAACTTCGGCTTCATAATTTACTTCTTCAATCGAATAGAATTTTTCAGATAATTCCGAAACGCGTTCAATCAATTTCATGTATTCATCACTTTCATAATCCGTACGAATCGTTAATTGCTCATTGATTTCGTCGATTTCTTTCTTCATATTCAACACATCAGCAAACGCTTTTGATGTTTCTTCCATCACGGTACAATCATCAGAAGTTAATAAATGCTGAGGTAAATAGGCAATTACAGCATCACTTGGCGCCGAAATTACACCACGTGTAGGTTTGTTTTCTCCGGCAACAATTTTTAAAAGCGTAGATTTTCCTGCTCCATTTTTACCCATTAAGGCAATTTTATCGTTTTCATTGATGGCAAAAGTTACTTCGCTAAAAAGAGTGGTTCCTCCAAATTCTACGGCTATGTCGTTTACTGTAATCATAATTTAAGTTTAAAAGTTTAAGGTTTAAAAGGTTAAAAGTGCTTCCTTAAATTTTTGAAGGTGCAAAGATAGATTTTAAATTCAGATATTAGAATTTAGAAATTAAAAAAACAGTATCAAAAAAAATGTGATACTGTTTTATTGGTTGTACAAATAAGTATTGATTTATTCCGAAAAATTACTTTTTTAGAGAACAAGTATTTATACCAAGAAAGGGGTAAAGAGGGCAAAAACTAATTAAACTTGTGGCAGTAAAAACAATTGCAGCAACTAAAGCAACAATTCCCAATGTTCCATGAAGAGTTCCATTAAAGTATAAAAATGCTAACACGGCAGCAATCAACACACGGATGATTCTATCTGCACTTCCCATATTTTTTTTCATGATAAATATTTTATTGATTAATTAATATGAGGTAAAGATAGACGCAAGAAAATGGTTGTGCAGTGACTATAGTCACCATGAGGAAAAAAGTTTAAAAAATTTCTATGGTAGTTGAGAATTGTTTGACTTTGCCTTCGGCTTCGAGTTTTTTCATGATGCGACTAATGACTTCTCTTGCCGTTCCTAATTCATTGGCAATTTGACGATGTGAAATTTTTAAAGGATTTTTATGTGAAATAGTTGCTTTTTCTTTTAAGTAATCATACACACGTTTGTCTAATTTTTCAAAAAGTAATGAGTTAATTGTACTCAATAAATCGGCATAGCGCAAATTGTATTGTGTGTAAAAAAGGGAATTAAAATCAGGAAAATCTTTCATCCATTTGGATAATTTTTCAACAGGAATTAACAAAACGTGACTATCTTCTTCGGTGATTGCAAAAATTTTGCTAGGTGCTTCATTAATACCTGCCGAAAACGACATTACACAACTTTCATTGGGTTTGATGTAATAGAGTAGGAGTTCTTTGTCTTCAAAACGGGTAAAAACCTTGATTAATCCACTAATCACTAACGGAATTACCTTAATGTATTGCCCTTCACGAACCAACTCGGTTTCTTTTTCAAATTCTTTCTCAATGGCGTGTGTAACTAATTCTGCTACAAGTGCATCTTGAAAAAACGGAAACTGTTTTTTTATTTCTTCTGAGCGGTTCATTTGTACAATGGTTGGTAACTAAAGTTAGTGTTTTTGTGTGGAATTGAGAGTAGTTGAAATCAAAAATGCATATCAATAATTATAAATATATTCTTTTTTTAAAAAATTATTTTGTTTTTGTTCTCTATATAAGTTAAGTGTGTTTTTTAAGAATGAAATTAATATTGGGTGACTTTTTTCATCAGGTGATGTCATAAAAATAATTTTAATATCATTATTAAATTTTAATATTGTTTCTATATTTCTGTTACTATCTAATACAATTCGTGTTTTCTTTTTATTTTTTAAGATATCGACATGAGTGTTGAATAAATTATTAAAATCGTTATAAAAAATTTCATTTTCTGAAATTGGTACCAAAATTCTATCTGATTTGTAAAAAAAATATTTTTCTTTAATAATGTTTAATTGGTAAACATAATTTTCTATCCGTTTTAAATTTTCTGGCTTAAATGAAAGTTTTTCAATTTTACGTAATATTCTATTGTATTTTTTATCTTTATTTAGAGCAGAAGAAATACTATCAATTAATTTATATTCCAAAAGCAGCATTTTTTTTTCTTCTTTAATGGTAATCGATGAGCTTTTTTCAGAGTTATTAAAATGCAAATTATAAGTTATTTCACGTTTTTGAGAAAACATTGAAATTGATAAAAAGAGGAAAATAAAGTATTTCATTTTTTAATAGTTTATGCTAAAATTAATGTTTTTGTGTGGAATTGAGAAAAAAAATTAAGGTTTAGTTTCTTGTGTTGAAACATCTTTTTTAACTACAAAGTCCACAAAGAAGACACAAAGGATACATTTTTTTTGCATTATTTGTCATGCTGAGGTAACGAAGCATCACATTAGATTTTGTCCATTTGATATTCTTTTATTGATTTTTATAATATTTTAAATCTGGATTTTTTGTTCAATATTTCAAAACAAAAAATCCCAAGCTTTCACTTGGGATTTCATTATTCTTCTTCAATTATAATTTCGATTTCTCTTATTTCTACTTCTTTTTTATTTTTGATGTTTATTTCCGTCACTTGCATAGAATATAAAGGCCATCCGGTTGAGTGAATTGAACTTGTGAGTATTATGCTATGTTCAATGTTTTCAATGTCTTTTTTTAAATCTTCACTTATTTTTTTATTTGTAAGCGATTCTCCAACATCTACAATTAAATCAGATAGTTGTTGTTTATCTACATATTGTTCCATCATTAAAATAACATATTCGTCTTCATTATAAATATCGGTTAGTTCAACATAAACCTTTGCGTCAAATGGCTCACCACCAAACAAATTATCCACTTTTAAATCACCTTCTAAGACTTCATTTAAAGTATATGCACCACCATGAAAATTATAAAATTGCTTGATGTCTTTAGTAGCTCCGTTTTCAATTGAAGCTTTGTTTGCATAGAGTGCTTCTAATTGTTTCAACATGGGTGAAGCTTCTTTATCAAATCCAGAAAATTCTTTTTTTAATAAAGCCATGCTTTTTTTATATCCTTTTTCTAATTCTTCACTATTTACAATTTCTTGAAAACTTCCCATTTCATCGGTTTTGAAAACAATTTTTTTGAATTCATTTATACCTAACATTTTGGAAATAAAAGGGTTTTTTAGATTGGTTTTAAAATTAAGATATTCCCATTCTATGGTATATGATTTTGCTGTTGAGTCTGTGATTTTGATATTTAAATCATATTCAATTTTTGTGGTAAGTGTAGAGTCTGTACCAACAACCTTATATTTTGAATGTGTTACTTTATATTTTTGTGTTTCATTCAAATCCCAATAGCCTATGGCTTGAAAGGAAGAATCTTTAACATTTATTTGACTCGAAAGTAATTGAAATGAAGTGAATGCTAAGAGTAATAAGATTTTTTTCATTGTGAAAGTATTAAAAATCCCGAGCCTAAACTCGGGATTTTTTATTACATATTTTTAATTTGTTGTAGTTTTTCTTTCCACAATTTCAAATCGTCTTTGTGGCGTTCGATACTTTTTTGTACCTCTTTAATAAATGGGTTTTCACCTTTAGAGCTACTACTAATAAATTGAATGTTGTTCTCTAATTGAAAAATTTCGCTTTGAACTTCGTCGATTTTCTTTCTAATAAAGAATTGTTCTTGTTCTAACGCACGCTTATCATCGTTGTCGCTCATTTGCTCTAAACGGTTGCTAAAACGCATCATTTCGGTATCTTTTTTAGACATGCTTAGCTTTTCAAATAAGGCATCTAAAATTTTGTTGAATTTTCCTTCGATGTGTCTGCGGTTAAACGGCACTTTACCAAATGTTTTCCAAGTTGCAATGTGTGCTTTTATCGCATCTAAATCCGCTTTATGTTCTCCCGAAAGGGTAAAATCTTTCAATTCTTCTAAAAAGGCTTTCTTCTTTTCAAATGCTTCTACTTCTTCGCTACTTTCTGCGTTTCTGGCTTCGTGCATTCGGTCAAAATAAGCGTTACAAGCATCTTTAAAATCTTTCCAAATGCTGTCTGAATATTTACGAGGTACATGCCCGATTTTTTTCCAATCTTCTTGAATTTTCTTCATAATTGGCGTTGCAACATTGAAATCGGTACTTTCTTGTAATGATTTTGCTTGTTCAACTAAGGCTAACTTTTTAGTCAAATTTTCGTGTTGCTCGTGTTTGATATCTTTATAAAATACATTTTTATGAACGTTAAACGCTCTAACCGCATTTTTGAATTTTGCCCAAGTATCTTCAGTTACTTCTGCTGGTACCTTTCCTGCTTTGAAAAAGGCTTCACGCAAAGCCTCTAGTTTTTTAATTTGTGCTTGCCATCCACTGTGTGAATCGATTTTTTCGGTTCCCAAAGCTTCAATTTGCGCAATAATTTCGTTTTTAACTGCTAAGTTTTCAGTTTCTCTACCTCTTGCAATAGCATACAACGCTTCACGTTTATCGTGCATTTGTTTGGTGATATCGCTGAATTCATTCCAGATTACTTCTCTGTGTTCTCGGTCTACTGGTCCAATTTCTTCTTTCCAAACACGGTGTAATAATTGCAATTCACGAAAGGCTTTCATTACATCTTCTTCATTTAACAATTCCTTCGCTTTTGCAATAATATGTAGCTTTTGCTCTAAATTGTTTTTCAAGTCTAAATCGCGCGCTTCTTTATCTAAATGAATTACATCATAAAAACGCTCGGTATGAAAATGGTAATTGTTCCATAAGATGTTGTATTTATCTCTCGGAATGGCTCCTGCATTTTTCCAACGTTCACGAATATCATTCGCTTTTTTAAACATGTCTCCAATGTTAGAATCACCAGAATCGATAAGTTGTTTTAACTCTTCAATCAATGCTTCACGAACCGCAAAGTTGTGTTCTAAATTATTTTGTAATTGTTTAAAATGTTTTGCTTTATTGGCTTTGTACGCGTTATAAATCGTATCAAATTTATTTTTTAAAGGAAAATGGTACTCAAAATCAACACCTTCTTCGTTATTTTGCGCATTGAATTCCTCTCTTTTTTCATCGATAAAATGATGGTATTTGTCTGAAAAAGCTTTTCTAATTCCTTCAGCATGGTCTTTTATTGCCATTACTTTTTCGTTGGTAACCAATTTTTCAAGTTCATCGGTTAATTCTTCCATCGATAAGGAATCGTAATCCAGCATTGGGATTTCGTGCTTTTCTTTTACCGAGTCGTCTTCGTTTTCTTCTGCATTTGAATTGTCGATTTCTTCTAATACTGTTTGACTAATAATTGTAACATCATTTTGTTGTTCAATTGAGTCTTGTCCGTCTGCGTTTTGCAGGTTATCGTGTTGTGCTTCTGACATTGTATAAATGCTTAAGGTTACTATTAAAGGTGTGAAGATAGTAAAGCACTACGAAAATTCAAAAAAAATCGACTATTTATCTGTTATTTTCTTTGAAACGAAAGGTTTAAGCATTTTTTTTGATCTCTTTTTAAACTATACATTCCATTTGCTCAAGGGCAAGTTGCCCTGCTATTGGGGTTAGACTGCTGATGATTCGCTTTTTTGGGTTTTAATGATTATTAGTCATATACTTTTCCAAAAGCTTAACTTAAAATGGCTTAGGTATGAAATTATGAAGGAACAAAATAAGATACTCAGAACTACTGAAACGCGTTTAGTATGACAAATTGATTTGAAAAACTTTGCTTGTTTTTTTATGTATCTTTTGACTAATAAAGGCTATTCATTCCATATTTTCCAAGCTTTTTCCGCTTGAAAAACAAGCATATCGTAGCCGTTTTTTGTTTTTGCGTTATTTTCTTTGGCTTTTTTTAAAAATGCCGTTTCTTCGGGGTTGTAAACCAAATCATAGGCAATGTGTTTTTTAGTAAACAAACTGTAGTCTAAATTTGGATATTCTTCCACATTTGGATGGGTTCCAACTGGTGTTGTGTTGATGATAATGTGGTATTCTTCAAAAACTTCAGCATTCAAATCAGCATAATCAAACTGAAATTCGTCGGGCGTTCTGGAAACAAAATCGTATTCAATTTTTAGTTTTCGTAACGCATAAGCAACTGCTTTACTCGCACCGCCTGTTCCCAAAATTAATGCTTTTTTATGATGTTCTTTTACTAATGGTTTTATCGATTTTTTGAATCCATAATAATCAGTGTTGTAGCCTTTTAATTTTCTTTTTTTAGAAACAGTTACACAATTAACAGCACCTATTATTTTTGCCGTTTTAGAAAGTTTATCCAACATCGGAATAATTTCTTCTTTGTACGGAATAGTTACGTTAAATCCCATCAGTCCTTTGGTTTCTGAAACAATTTTAGGAAATTCTTTGATGGATTCTATGTCATAATTTTTGTATTCGCAATTGTCAAAATGACTAATTTCAAATTTTTCGGAGAAATATTTTTTAGAAAAAGAATAGCTAATATTTCGTCCAATAAGACCAAATTTTAATTGCTTTTTACTTTTCTTTTTCATTTTTGATGGTTTTTAAATGAGACTAATCAAAGTTAATTAGTATTTCATTAATTTGTGTTAGGAGAATGTTATTTTTTAATTTTTTCCCAATTTAGCAGCTAATTTTTCCATTCCAAAAATTACAATAAATCCAATAATTGCTAATGTAATAGCGGTTAGAATTTGCGGTTGTCCATCAAAATTTTGGGGCAAAATACTTTTATCTATGTAGGGCACCACTTCGCCATGACTATTGATTCTTGTTTCTAAAACTTGTTTCCAAGGCCATACTTTATTTAATGAACCTGCCATAAAACCTATCAATAAAGCAAGTGTTGTGTTTTTGTGTTTTTCGAACATCCAATGCAATACTTTTGAAAATGATTTTAAACCAATAATTGCCCCAATGGCAAATACACCTAATTTTAAAATGGCTTGTCCGAGTACTTCGGTATTAAAATTTACTAAACCATCTCTAAATTGGTTTATGGTTCCAATTACGGTTTCATACGATCCCATTAAAAGTAAAATGAAAGCACCTGAAATACCTGGTAAAATCATAGCAATAATGGCAATAAATCCTGATAAAAATAAATACCAATAACTATCAGGAGAACTTACAGGTCTTGCGATTGTGATGTAATAAGATAGCGCAATTCCAATTATTAGTGCTAAAATGTCTACCATTTTCCAGTTGCTGGTTTCTTTCCAAATTAATGCAATACTTGCGATAATTAATCCAAAAAAGAACGACCAAACTAAAATAGGTTGTGTTTCTAACAAATGTGTAATTACTTTTGAAAAAGTAAGAATACTAATTCCAATTCCGGTTAATAAAGCCAATAAAAAACTACCATTTACTTGTTGCCAAGCGGCTTTTAATCCTTCTTTTTTTAAGGTTTTTAAAACCGATAAATTTACGTTGTTGATGCTGTCAATTAATTCTTGGTAAATACCAGATATAAAAGCAATTGTTCCGCCTGAAACACCTGGAACAACATCGGCAGCGCCCATAGCTAAACCTTTTAAAGTAATAATTAAATAATCGGGAAATAGTTTTCTCATAGCAATAAAAATTCCAAAGCATTGCTACTTTGGAATAGAATTATAAGTTGATAATTATTTTTTAAATTTTGCAATTTGGTTTTGTACTTCGGTTCTTTCCCAAACTACTGGAAAATAATCTTTTAAAACGGTTTTGTTTTTGTAATTCAATCGTAATCCATTATTTAGGTGAAAATTACCTTTACTATTTTCGTTGCTCAAAAAGTACAATCCCGCTAATCGGTATTCGATTTCGTATTCTTCTGGGAAAAGGGTAGTGGCTTCTAATAGTATTTCGATAGCGTTGTCAAATTCGCCTAGAAATTGTAAAACATCTGTCCAAAGTGTGAAAGTATCTAAATTTACATCACCCGATTCAAATGCTTTTCTGTAGCCATATTCTGCTTCTTCAAAGAAATGTAAGGCACTATTTACAGCAGCAAAACGTTTCCAATATAACGGATTATCACCATCAATTCCAATTGCTTTGTTGACATAATACAAGGCTTTTTGGTAGTTTTTTTGACGAATATAAAAATCGGTAATTGCAATCCAACCTTTGTCTAGCAATGGATCTTCGTGAACTGTTTTTAAATAGAAATTAAGCGCAAATTCAATGTTTCCAAGTCGTTCATAGCACTTTGCCATGCGTAATAAAACAAACGAAGATGGATCGTCTAATTCAATGGCTATTTTGTAACAGTCGATTGCTTCTTCAAATTTTTTAAGCTTCTCATACGATTTTGCTTTTTCCATGTAAGCACCTAAAAAACCTTCATCGATTAAGGTAGCATATTCAAATGCCCAAACCGCTTTATCAAAGTTTTTAAGCGCATAATATTGTCTACCTAACTGATGCCAAGCGACTTCGCTATACGGGTTTTTATCAATAAACTTGGTTAGATATACGATAGCTTCTTCGTTTTGATCTAAAAAATCAAAGCAATACACTACGTTATAAAGTGCCGAATAATCTTCGGTATCTTCGTCTAAACACTTGATGAAATTTTCTTTAGCTAATTCTAAATTATCCATGAAAAGATATTCCATACCAATCATCGAATATACATCCGCATAGTCATCTGTATATTTAAGCGCGATTTTTAAAAACCCAATAGCTTTTTCATGCTCATCTCTTTTGGAATGTATGTTGGCTTTTTGAATGTAAATTTCTTCGTTTGTAGGTTCAATAGCATATAACTCATTCAATAACTTTTCAGCTACATCGAGTTTATCCTCATAGACTAACATTTCTACTTGAACTAATTTTAATCCGGTAGATTTTGGGTGTTGTTCTAAACCTAATTTTAGCGCTTTTTTGGCCAAATTTAATCGGCCAGTATCCATATAATGAAGAATAATGTCTTCAAATTCTTCCGAATCAAAGAAAAAAACTTTGTTGGTTTTTAACATCGATTCAAATTTAGATAAGGATAAGCTGTTTTCTTCTTCTTCGTGACTCAAATTCATAGCGCTCTCTTTTATGATTTATCCTTAATAAAGGTACTTATATTTGATGCAAGCGTAGGATTAAAAAGGATTTGTTTTAAACAATTTAATTAACAATTTTTATGTCCAAAACGGCCAATTTTTATCATTCAACTTTGCATCAATTAAATTCTTTCTCAATCTCATTAAGTACCTCAATAATAATGCCACAACCTTTTCTAATTTCCTCATTAGTAAGTGTAAGTGGTGGTGTAATTCGAACGGCGCAACCTTCGAATAATAACCAAAATAAAATAAGCCCTCTTTTATGACAGCGAAGCACTACTTCGTTAGTGATTTCAGGAGTTTCTGTCATGGCCGCTAACATTAATCCACGGCCGCGAATTTCTTTAATTAAAGGATGAACGAGAAGACTTCTGAATAATTGTTCTTTTTCTAAAGTTTCCGCCATTAAATTGGTTTCGGTAACTTCTTGTAATGTTGCCAAACATGCTGCCGCAATGACAGGATGTCCACCAAAAGTAGTTATGTGCCCAAGTTTTGGGTCATGACTTAATAAATCCATCATTTTTTCGGAAGCTGTGAAAGCACCAACAGGCATTCCGCCACCCATTCCTTTTCCCATAACAACCACATCGGGAATAACATCATAGTTTTGAAATCCGAAAAGCTTTCCTGTTCGACCAAATCCAGGTTGAATTTCGTCTAATATCATAATGGCACCAACTTCATCACAACGTTGGCGCACTTTTTTAAGAAAATCGTTTTGAGGTTCAATAAAACCAGCACCACCTTGAATAGTTTCTAATAAAATTCCTGCCGTTTTTGTAGTGATTTTTTCTAAATCGGCTTCGTTGTTGAACGTAATGAAATCGACATCAGGAATTAACGGACGAAAAATTTGTTTGCGTTCTTCAAATCCCATCACACTCATGCTTCCCATTGTGTTGCCATGATAGGCGTTGTGACACGATATTAATTGGCTTCTTCCCGTAACACGACGAGCTAGTTTTAACGCACCTTCAATTGCTTCCGTTCCTGAATTCACTAAATATGTTTTTGTTAGTGGATAGGGAAGGTTTTCGGCTAATAATTTGCATAATTCTGTCGCTGGATGTTGTGCATATTCGCCATATACCATTACGTGAGAATAGGTGTCTAGTTGCTTTTTAATAGCGTCGTTTACACGTTTAGGTTGATGGCCTAATGTGCATGCCGAAACACCAGCCACAAAATCCAAATATGGATTTCCGTTAGTGTCAAATATATAGGAACCTTTTGCATAGGAAACTTCTAGCGCTAAAGGATAAGGAGAAGTTTGTGCTTGGTATTTAAAAAAATCTTCAATCATTTTTAATCTGCTTTAGGCTTTAAGCTATAGGCTCTAAGCTTTGTTGTGAATTACTAAACAATATTTTGTATTAAGTATAAAACTTATTGCTTTTTCACGGTTTTATCTTTTGGTTTCGGATTTTTTTCATCGTATTCCAAAGTTTCTTTTTGAATTTTCATTGGTTTTTCAGACTCAATAGCTTTCTGTTTGGCATCTATTTGTACCTTAGCATCTATGGCCAATTCATCTTCAGGAAAAATATTTTCTTTGGATAGAATTCGTTCATCGCCACGCCACGCAAAACCTCTTAATTTTCGAGCATTTTCTGGAAATTCGTTGTCTGGATAAATATTACTCTCAGTATTATTAAATCCGGTCATTGTTTCAATTTTGTTTTCGTTCATTTCTAAGTTGATGCGACTACAAACTGATTTCCGGATGCCAACAAATTCATTTTTATCATTATAAATATAATAAATGGATTCAGCATTTTTGATGATATCCACTTCTTTTAGTTTGTTTTCTTCAAATCTTCCAAATAAATTTTGGCCTTTCATTTGGTTGAATCCGTTTTTACTTAAACTGTCTTTTTGAATAATAAATGCGTTATTTAATACTTTTAGCGAGTCTAATTTTTCAGTTTCATTGTTGCCTATTAAATGCATTACATCACCTGTCATTTGGTTTTCGTTGTTCCAAAGTATTGGTTTTCCGATTAGTTGTGTTAATTCGTTTTTTGTACTTGAATGTAACGAATCACATTTTCCACTCATATCGGTTTTGTAAAATCGAACATTATTAAAAGCTCGAATTACCCTGTCGTCTTGTGGGCCAGAAACGATGATTTTTTTTCCGTGCATAAACATGGTATCTTTCTCTACTAATGTTTTAACTAATGCTTTTTTAGTTAATACCATTGAATCTTTTTTAGTTTCAAGATTTCTGTAAAGTTCAGCAAAATGTCCTGTAGCAATTACTTTATTTATGGTGTCAGTAATTTTTACGTTATTAATTCCTCTCGAATAATTTTTCTTTCGGTCATAAAATAGATCATCGCCTTCAATAATTTTATTATCATACGTGATTTTAGAATTTTTTGATAATTTTCCAACATCGTTTTTCGTATCATAAAAACCATTTTCAGTATAAATTACATTTTCTTTACTGGTAATGGTTGAAGGTCCAAAAACGTATGCATGTCCAGAATTTTCGTAAAAATCTAAGTTATTGGTTTTAATCGTAGATTGCGGATTGGTAACAGTAACTGCAGTTGTAAATTTGTATTTTTTTTGATCCACATAATAGCGACCTGATTTACTCTTTAGAGTATTCTCTTTATTATGAATGGTTCCATAAGAATTATAAAAAGCTTGTTGGTTTTTTTTGTCAAAATAAACGGTATCTGTAACTAAAGTTGATTCAGGAGAACGCATTGATACATCGCCTGTTGCAAATGCAAACTCAGTTTTTCCATCGTATTCTGCATAGCGACTATTCATAAAAATAGAATCACCTTGATTAATTATAACGTTTCCAAAGGCTTTGATATACTTTTCACTTTCAAAGTAATAGGCTTTGTTACAATTCATTTTAATACCATTATGAAGTACTTGAACATTCCCAGTAAAAATAACTGCTCCAGGAATTTCAATTTCATTTCTATCTGTATAATCTGAGTTTTCGATGATTATTTCTTTACTTTTTTGAGCAAATGCATTCACTACCGTAAAAAGTAAAAAAGCGATTAACAACACTGTTTTTTTCAAGACGTATTTATTTTGAGTCAAATTTAAGTAAAAAGTAGAAATGCGGTTATCTATTAAGATTTTTTTATCATTAATAGTCAAAAAAAAACGCTCTCTAAAAAGAAAGCGTTTTTAAAATTATTTGGTAATAGTTTGTTTTCTATCTGGTCCCACCGAAATTACTTTGATTGGCACTTCGACTGCAGTCTCAATAAATTCGATGTATGCCTTTAATTCTTGTGGTAATTCATCATAGGTTGTCATTCCTGTTAAATCGGCTTTCCAACCTTTCATTTCTATAAAAATTGGTGTTACGTTTTCAGGTTCAATATTGTATGGTAAATGTTCAATTTGTTGTCCTTTGTAGTTGTAACCTGTACAAATTTGTAACGTATCAAATCCTGAAAGCACATCGCCTTTCATCATGTATAATTGGGTTACGCCATTTACTTGAACTGCATATTTTAAAGCTACTAAATCTAACCAACCACAACGACGTGCACGTCCAGTAACCGATCCAAATTCATTACCCACTTTAGCCATTGTTTGACCAGCTTCGTTGAAATCTTCTGTTGGAAATGGTCCGCTACCTACACGAGTTGTGTAAGCTTTGAAAATTCCGAAAACGTCTTTTACTTTATTTGGTGCAATTCCTAAACCAGTACAAGCACCAGCCGCAGTTGTATTTGAAGAAGTTACAAAAGGATAGGTTCCAAAATCAACATCTAATAAAGAACCTTGTGCTCCTTCTGCTAAAATTGATTTTCCTTCTTTTAAGGCTTTGTTTAAATATTCCTCACTATCGATAAAAGTTAATTTTTTCAAGTCTTTTACAGCTTCAAAAAACTCTTCTTCCATTTCTTTTAAATCGTATTGTAAGTCAACATCATAGAAAGCAATCATCGCTTCGTGTTTGTCAGCTAATACTCTATAGCGTTGTTTGAAGTCTTCTAA
The DNA here is from genome assembly GCF_025947285.1 of Flavobacterium sp. N2820. Classification (NCBI taxonomy): domain Bacteria; kingdom Pseudomonadati; phylum Bacteroidota; class Flavobacteriia; order Flavobacteriales; family Flavobacteriaceae; genus Flavobacterium; species Flavobacterium sp. N2820. Next base: position 250,484 of record NZ_CP110008.1, read on the forward strand.
TTCTAAATCACCAACACGAAGTCCGTTTCTACCCGTTTTGTCCATATAAGTTGGACCAATTCCTTTTAAAGTAGAACCAATTTTTGCTTTTCCTTTTGATGCTTCAGAAGCAGCGTCAAGTAAACGGTGCGTAGGTAAAATTAAGTGTGCTTTTCTTGAAATGAATAATTTAGCTGTAATATCTAAATCGAATTTTGCTAAACCTTCGATTTCTTTTTGAAAAACTACAGGGTCAATTACCACACCATTTCCAATAATATTGATGGCGTTTTTATGAAAAATTCCAGAAGGAATTGTTCTTAAAACGTGTTTAATTCCGTCAAATTCTAAAGTGTGTCCCGCATTTGGTCCACCTTGAAAACGAGCAATAATATCATATTTTGAAGTAAGAACGTCAACGATTTTTCCTTTCCCTTCATCGCCCCATTGTAATCCAAGTAGTAAATCTACAGTCATTGTGTTGTTGTTTATTATTTGTAGTTAGTTGTTTATTGTTGTTTTTTTGTTCCGTAGAAGTAAAGTGAATGGTTTGTGATATCAATTCCAAACATTTCTTCCATGGTTTGTTTTATTTGTTGAATTCTTGGGTCACAAAATTCGATAACTTCGCCAGAATCCGTTAAAATAATATGATCATGTTGTTTGTCGAAATATGATTTTTCATAATGCGCTTGATTTTGTCCAAACTGATGACGACGCACCAAACCACATTCTAATAAAAGTTCGATAGTGTTATAAAGTGTAGCTCTACTTACTCTATAGTTTTTATTTTTCATTTTGATGTACAAAGATTCGATATCAAAATGCTCGGTTGCATTGTAAATTTCCTGAAGAATGGCGTATCGTTCTGGTGTTTTACGATGTGCTTTTTCTTCTAAATATTTTGTAAAAACATTTTTTACAATTTCCTGATTTTTGTTTTCCATTGCTTTGTTAAATGAAATATTGGCAAAGATAGTGAAAGTTAGAAGTTAGAAGTTAGGAGTTAGCAATTTTTTTGAACAGAGTTATTAAGACATTATAATTATTGTTGAAAAATAAGATTCCAAATTTCCGGTTTGAGATGTTCGTTCATTGAATCGGGTCTATATTCACCATTTCTAATTAGAGTTTGACCATTTGGTTTTATAAGTCCAAATGAGCCACAAACAGTTGCGTTAATGAATAAATTTTTTCTAAAGAAATTATTTTGGTCTGAAAAAAAATATTCTCTTTTTGATTCAGGTTTGTTTTTTAACACAATTCCGTTTTCAAAGAAAGCTAAATAAATTACATTGCTTTTATATTCAATGCCTTTTTTTAATGGCTCAATAAATGTTTTTCTATCGTTAATTTTTTCTGAACTTAGATTATTCGAAAACCAGTCAGAACAGGTGTCATCTAAGTAATTGAAGTTAATTAAAAATATAGTCGAATCAGTGTAAGTTTTATTTGTAATTTTTTCAATTTCTGTTTTAATAATGGTATAGTCAACTTTGTATGTTGAATATTTTGGGGCATTATATTGATAGACCATTCCACTATCAGCGATTTTTCTAAAAGCCATTGAATTGTCAGGATATTCTTCTGATAGAAGCCTCATGTATTTGTTTTTTATTTCCTTGCCTTCAGGATCTAACCAATATTTGGCAAATTTATTTTGTGCAGAAAGACTAACAGTAAAAAATATTAATAGAAATAAAAATCTTCTCATATCTAATTAGTGTATACACGTGTTACTTTGTCAATTCCGTCTACTTTTTTAATATTATCTATTAGTTTTTTCAAAATGGTATTGTTTTGTACTACAACAGTTACTTGTCCGTTAAATATACCTGCTTCGCTACTCAATGAAATACTTTGAATGTTGACATTCATTTGACTTGAAATCACTTTAGTTAAATCGTTAGTTAACCCTAAAATATCCATTCCGGTGATTTTTAAAATTGCTTTGAATTCCTCTTGCGAAGAATCAATCCACTTGGCTTGAATAATTCGGTAAGCATAATTCGATTGCATACTAATGGCATTTGGACAATCTTTTTTGTGTACTTTAATTCCTTCATTAATTGTTATAAATCCAAAAACATCGTCACCAGGAATTGGATTACAGCAACTGGATAATTTGTAGTCTAATTTATCTTGTTCTGTTCCAAATACCAGCATGTCTAATTTCTTGCTGATTTCATTTTTATGGATTTGATCGGGTTGTGATGATGGTGAACGTTTTATCGTTTTCTTAAAGAAATTGACTAACGTATTGCTTTTTTGAGCGGCATAATCTTTTAATTGTTGGTTTTCTATTGAACCAATTCCTGCTCTGTAGAATAAATCTAAACTAGTTTGTAATTTGAAAAAATTAACTAGTTCGTTGGTTGTATTCTCATTTAAGGTGATTTTTAAATGGCGAAGCTTTCGTTCTAAAATTTCTTTACCATCCTCTGCAATTTTTTTAGTATTTTCGTTTAGAACATTCTTTATCTTGTTTTTTGCTCTAGAAGTTGTTACATAATCCAACCATTGCGAAGTTGGTTTTTGATTTGCGGAAGTAATAATTTCTACCTGATCACCACTGTTTAAAACATGATTTAATGGAACTAATTTTCCGTTAACCCTTGTTCCCCTTGTTTTTACACCAATTTCTGAGTGAATACTGAATGCAAAATCTAAAGAAGTAGCCCCTTTTGGTAACGATTTAATTTCGCCTTTTGGAGTAAATACATAGATTTCTTTAGCATACAAATTCAACTTGAAATCTTCTACAAAGTCAACTGCATTTGCTGTTGAATTTTCTAAAGCTTCTTTCAATTGGTTTAGCCAAATTTCCAAACCATGTTCTTCAGTTGCACCGTTTTTGTATTTGTAGTGTGCTGCGTAGCCTTTTTCTGCGATTTCATCCATACGTTCGCTTCGAACTTGAATTTCGACCCAGCGCCCTTTTGGACCCATTACAGTAATGTGTAAAGCTTCGTAGCCTGTTGATTTTGGTGAAGAAATCCAATCGCGTAATCTACTTGGAGATGGTCGATAATGATCGGTAACTACAGAATAGATCTTCCAAGCAATGAATTTTTCATCATGCGGATTTGATTTATAGATGATTCGAAGCGCAAATTTATCGTATACTTCATCAAAAGTAACCCCTTGCGCTTTCATTTTTCTACGAATAGAATAAATTGATTTTGGACGACCTTTAATCGTAAATTCAATGCCTTCATCAATCATCGATTTGCTTAAAACATCAGAAATAGTTTTGATGTAAGCATCTTGTTCTTCTTTGGTTTCCTTAATTTTACTAACAATATCGTTGTAAACTTCAGGTTCGGTATATTTTAATCCTAAATCTTCTAACTGTGTTTTGATGTTGTATAACCCTAAACGATGGGCGAGTGGAGCATAAATGTATAAGGTTTCGGAAGCAATTTTGGCTTGTTTGTAATCGGCCATACTTCCCATAGTTTGCATATTGTGCAATCTATCAGCGATTTTGATAATAATCACCCGAACATCATCATTCAAAGTCAATAACATTTTACGGAAATTTTCCGCTTGCATTGAAATTTCTTGATCGGTTTTAACTTTGGCAATTTTGGTTAAGCCTTCAACCAATTGAGCAATTTTAGGATTGAACATTTTTTCAATGTCCTCAACTGTAATATCGGTGTCCTCTACCACATCGTGCATTAAAGCGGCCGCTATTGACGTTGCTCCCAAACCAATATCTCGCGCTACAATTTTAGCTACGGCAATGGGATGGAAAATATAGGCTTCACCCGATTTTCTTCGTTGGTCTTTGTGAGCATCAACAGCTACATCAAATGCTTTACGGATGATTTTTTTGTCTTCATCAGTAAGGGTTTGATAACTGATGCGAAGTAGTTCTTTATATTCTTGCGCAATGGCTTTGTTTTCGGCTTCTAATTCTATCTCTGTCATACATTTTCTTTAACCACTTAAAAGTAAGCTAATTTTTCTAATTGTGCAAATGTAGAAAATAGAAAAAAGAGAAAAGATGAAAGACTAAAATCCGCGTTGTCTTTTGGCTTCAAATAGTAAAATAGCTGCAGCTACAGAAACATTCATTGAGTCAATTTCGCCTTGCATTGGAATAATGATGTTTTTAGTACTTTCAGTTCTCCATTTTTCTGACAAACCTGTAGCTTCTGTCCCAACCACTAAAGCAGTAGGAGTAGTGAAGTTTTGTGTGTGGTATTCTGAAGAATCTTGCAAAGTTGCCGAATAGATGTTAATTTTATTTGCTTTCAAATAAGTAATTACTTCTTCCGTAGTTCCAACTGCAATTTGTCTAGTAAATAAACATCCAACACTTGAGCGAACGATATTTGGATTGTATAAATCGCTTTTTGGATGAGCGATAATAACTGCATCTATATTAGCGGCATCAGCAGTTCTTAAAATAGCGCCAACATTTCCTGGTTTTTCTAATGATTCGCCTACTAAAATCAATGGATTTTTAGAAAGTTTTAAATCGGATAAAGCTAACGATTTTGTTTTGGCAATGACTAAGATACCTTCAGTTGTATCACGATAGGCTAATTTTTGATAGACTTCTTTTGATATTTCGATAAGTTCTATTTCACCTGATTTAACTAGATTTTTTATTTCTCTTTCCGAAATGATTTCGGGTAAAAACAAAATAGTTTCTAATTCATAACCGCCTTTTAGTGCTAACTCAATTTCGCGTTTTCCTTCTATTAAAAAAGTGCCCGTTTGCTTACGAACTTTTGCTTTTTCTTGCAATTGGACTAACGATTTAATAAACGGATTTTGAACCGAGGTAATTTGTTTCATGAAATAGAAATTATAGTGCAAAAATACAAAAAAGCCTTTCATTTACTGAAAGGCTTTTGGTCTTATTTTTTTTGTTGTTCAAATTTTCCTTTGTAGCGTTCGTATAATTCGGTGTGGTGACTTTCTAAACTGATTTGTCTTCCATCGATAAATGCGAATGATATGATGTTGGTTTTCATGTCTAAAGCATCACCTTCTGAAATAAATAATGTGGCGCTTTTCCCTGATTCCAAAGTTCCGTATTGGTTGTCAATTCCAAGAATTTTAGCTGAATTTCCAGTAATTAATTGCAATGCTTGTTCTTTTGAAAGTCCCCAAGCGGCGCAAGTTCCAGCGTAGAATGGAAGATTTCTGGTTTGCATACGTTCCATGTCGCCTGCATTTTGCAAACCAACTAAAACACCCGCATCGACTAATAATTTTGCATTTTTGTATGGTAAATTTACGTCTTCATCTTCTAATAAAGGTAAATCGTGAACACGTTTTAATAATACAGAAACGTTGTTTTCTTTTAATAAATTTGCGACTCTAAAAGCATAATACCCTCCAACAATCGTCATGTTTTTGATGTTGTTTTTCTTTTTGAATAAAATCGCATCGATGATTTCTTTTTCGCCATTTGCATTTACAAACAATGTTTTTTCGCCCGATTGTAAGCCGTTCATAGCTTCGAATGGAATATCTTTTTTAGCATTTTTACTTCCCAAATAAGCAAAAGCATTGTCAAAATATTCTTGAATAGCTTTTACTTGCGGATCGTAATTTTTGTTCATTTCGATGCCTCCTGGTTCTGCCCACCAACCAGCTCTTGAATAGCTTCTTGGCCAGTTTAAATGAATTCCATCGTTCCCTTTTATTGTAGCATCTTCCCAATTCCAAGCATCTAATTGAACGATTGATGAAGTTCCAGGAATTCTTCCGCCTCTTGGTGTAATTTGCGCTAATAAAACGCCGTTTGGACGCGTCGTCTCCACTAATTTAGATTCTGCATTATATGCAATAATACTTCTCACATGAGGATTAAAATCACCTAATTCGCTTTCGTCATCTGAAGCTCTTACCGCATCAATTTCGACTAAACCTAATGTTGAATTTGGTGCAATGAATCCAGGATAAACGTGTTTTCCAGCTGCTTCAATCATTATGTCATGTTTAGCTGGTTTCATTACTGTGGCATCGCCAATGGTTGCGATTTTTCCATCAATAATTGAAATCAAGCTATTATCAATCACTTGTCCGTTTCCTAAATGTGCTTTGGCGCCAAGGATTAAAATCGATTTACTTTGTTTTGGAGCAGGCGTTTGTTGGGCAAACCCATACAAAGAAATAAATAAAAGAACTATATATTTTTTCATCATTAATTGTATTTATAGTGAGACTCTTTGCAATATTCTCCTAAGGTGTCACAATGGTAATGACCGTTTTCTTTTTTCTTAGGTAATTGCGTTTTCATTCCTTTGTTTTTAGCATCTAACATGAAGTTGATTAATTCGGCTCTTTCTTTTTTAATTTCACTCAATACTTCTTGTTCTTTTTCTAAATCATAGAAAATAATTCCGTCTACTAACGTTTTTTCTGCTCTAGTGTAGATAGATAATGGACTATCAGACCAAAGTACTATATCAGCATCTTTTCCTACTTTAATACTTCCCACTTTGTTATCTACTTGAAGAATTTTTGCTGGATTTAAGGTTACGAAATTCCAAGCTTCTTCTTCAGTTACATTTCCATATTTGACTGTTTTTGCCGCTTCTTGATTTAAACGTCTTGACATTTCAGCATCATCCGAGTTGATGGAAACTTGCACACCTTCATTCATCATAATCGCTGCGTTGTATGGAATTGCATCGTTAACTTCATATTTGTAAGCCCACCAATCGGCAAATGTAGAACCAGCAACGCCGTGAGCCGACATTTTATCAGCTAATTTATAACCTTCTAAAATATGTGTGAATGTCTGAATTTTGAAATTATAGCGTTCAGCTAATTTCATTAACATATTGATTTCCGATTGCACATAAGAATGACAAGTGATGAAACGTTTTTTAGCTAAAATTTCGCCTAAAACTTCCATTTCTACATCAAATCTTGGCATAACTTTGTTTTTACCTTTTCCAGATTTGTACGCATCCCATTCGTTTTTATATTCGATTGCTCTGGTGAAATAATCTTCATAAACTTGTTCCACACCCATACGCGATTGTGGAAAACGATTACGTGCATTATCACCCCAATTCGATTGTTTTACGTTTTCACCCAAAGCAAATTTGATGTATTTTGGAGCATCATTTACTAACATTTCTTCTGGTGAATAGCCCCATTTTAATTTGATGAATGCCGCACGACCACCAATTGGATTTGCAGAACCATGTAATAAGTTTGCAGAAGTAACACCGCCTGCTAAATTTCTGTAAATGTTGATGTCATCTGAATTTACTACATCTTCAATGGTAACTTCTGCTGATGAGTTTTGTCCTCCCTCGTTAACTCCATTAGAAATGGCAATGTGCGAATGTTCGTCGATAATTCCAGCCGTTAAGTGTTTCCCCGTTCCGTCAACTACTTTTGCACCTGAAGAAGGTAAGTTTTTACCAATTTTTGCAATTTTTCCGTTTTGGATTAAAACATCGGTTTCTTTTAAAATTCCTTCTTTTTCACCTGTCCAAACGGTTACATTTTTGAATAAAATAGTTTCTTGTTTTGGTTTTTCATCGTTTCCAAAAGAAATATTAGGATACGTTACTGGATACATTGACGGTACTTTCGGTTCGTCTTTTTTGTCTTCTTTCTTTTGTTCTTCTGTAACTTCTGTTATTTTTTTTGTAGCCAACCAAGAAGTTTCGTTACCATTTTCTAAAACGGCTTTTCCTTGTATCATGTCTTTTACGAAAGTTCCTGAAAGTCTAACGAAATTTGCTTTTGTAGTATCTTGATTTTTGATAACTAAATTTACCCATGGATCGTTAAACTGAATTTTTGTTCCATATTCAATGCTGTCACGAACTATTTTTGCTTCGAATTTCGGAGCTTCGCCTTCGATTTTTAATTCATATTTTTGGTTGTCGAAGGTTAAATCATATGTCCCTTTAATAGCTGCAGGATTGATTTTATCGATGATATTGCGGTTTCCTTGTACCCAGTTTTCTAAGATATTGCTTTTTTCTTCAAAAATATCACCTGAAACGATGATGAAATTAGCTAATTTTCCTTTTGAAAGCGACCCTACTTTATCAAATTGATTGACCAATTTTGCTGGTGTTTCGGTTAAGGCTACTAATGCTTTTTCTTTTGGTAAACCATATAAAACGGCTTTTCTTAAATTGGAAAGAAATGATTTTGGTTCTTTTAAATCAGCTGTTGAAAGTACGAATGAAACGTTGTTCTCAGCCAAAATTTTCAAGTTAAAAGGTGCTTGATTCCAAAATTTCATATCGCTCAAACTTACTTGTTGTGCTAAATATGGGTCAGAAACATCATAAACATCAGGAAAATTTATTGGAATAATAAAAGTTGCTCCCGATTTTTTGATTTCTTCAATACGTTCAAATTCGTTTCCACCACCTTTTATTAGATATTTTATTCCGAATTCATCTCCTAATTTATCAGCTCTTAATGCACTTAATTTATCGCCTGCATTGAAAATTTGCAATAGTGATTTGTTGTTATTAAAAGCTTCTAAAGACAAATCTTTGTTAGTTGCATTTCCTTGTGCATACCATTTTGAATCATGAAAAACCTGACGAATTAAGGCCATGCTTCCCATCATTGAAGACGGATAACTTTGTTTTGAAAATTTACTTTTACTGAATGTAAAATGTTGCGAAACTTTATCTTTTAGTATTCTGTCTGCGTTTGTACCGAAATCGTTTAATGTCCACAATAAACCTGTTCCTGCAATTACACCGTCGTTATGATGGCTTAAAATGGTACCAAAACCAATTTCTCTTAAACCTCCAGCGGCTTTTTCATCATAACTTAAGTTTTCATACGCATTATATTCTGGTTTGATGTGGTCGTTCCAATAATAACCTTCACGATTGGTTTCGTATTGCGGTGTGAAATTTCCGTTTGGTCTTGGAGTAGGTTTGCTGATCCCAAATTCGCTATACAATTCAATGAACGAAGGATAAATAATTTTTCCTGTTGCATCTACAATTGTACTTCCTTTTGGAATAGAAACGTTTGTGCCAACTTCAATGATTTTGTTTTCTTTGATAAGTAATGTTGCTTTCTCAATTTTTTGGTTAGCAGCAACATAAATGGTAGCGTTTGTGATCGCAACATAGTTTTTGAAGCTTTGTTTTACGCCATCATTTTTTGGAAAATATTCTTGTGCATTTCCTGAAAAGGAAATCAAGAATACTAACAGTAACGATAAGTATTTCATGTTTTTGGGTTTAGTAAAGGCTAAAGATAAAAATTAACTGATTATAAAAAATTCCCACAATAGAAATTTAACAATTGTTGTATTTTAAAGTATTCCTCTTGCTTTAATTTCAAGATATTTATTAATGGTATCTAAAGTTAGATTTTCGGGTTGGGTTAAAACCGAATAGATGCCGTATTTTCTTAGTTCGTTGACAATTAATCGTTTTTCGAAAGCAAATTTTTCGGCAATTACTTTATCATAAATTTCCTGAACGTTACTTGCATTTTTGTGAATTAAATCATTTAATTCGGTGTTGTTAAAAAAGACTATAACTAATAAATGATTCTTTGCAATTCCTTTTAAATAAGGTAGTTGTCGGTGTAAACCATCTAAAGTTTCAAAGTTGGTATACAACATAATTAAACTTCTTTGGTTGACGTGTTTTTTTACATCAACATACAAACGACTAAAATCGCTTTCAAAGAAATCGGTTTTTACATTGTATAAATTTTCCATGATGAGTTGCATTTGACTTTGTCTTTTTTCAGCCACAACACGGTTTTCAACTTTTTTAGAGAAAGCAAACATTCCGGCTTTGTCTTGTTTTTTGAGAATTACGTTTGACAAAACCAATGTCGCGTTTATGGCATAATCCAACAAACTTAGTCCGTTAAAAGGCATTTTCATTACTCTACCTTTATCAATCACCATATATACATTTTGCGATTTTTCATCTTGGTATTGGTTTACCATCAATTGATTTTTTTTCGCAGTAGCTTTCCAATTAATGGTTCTCAAATCATCACCTTGCACATATTCTTTAATTTGCTCAAATTCCATGGTATGTCCAATTCTTCTAATTTTTTTTAATCCGTATTGGAATAAATTATTAGAAAAAGCCATCAAATCATACTTTCTTAATTGCATGTATGATGGATAGGTTGGTACCATTTGATTGTTATCGTAAGTAAATCTTCGGCTAATTAATCGAAGTGGAGAAGTCGTATAAATATTTAGATTTCCAAAAAAGTATTCACCACGTTCGGTTGGTCTCAAAAAGTAGCGATAATCGTCTTTTGCCAACGCTTTGATTTTTCTTTTTACTTCAAAATTGCGTTGTTGAAATTGAAACGGAATTTCGTCAATGATTTTTAAATGAACTGGAAAAGTGAACTGATTATTTAGTGCAATGTGAATTTCGTTTTCATCACCATTTGATAATTTTTCAGACATATTTCTAATCCCAATTACTTTTTTATTGGAACCAAAAAGCAGTAAAATATCGATGCTCACAAAGGCAATTAATACATACAAAGCATACCAAACAGCATGATACAACGCAGGAAAAAGGTAAGCTACTGCAAATAGCAAAATGATTCCCATGAGGCAATAAAAAAGGAAATTATTGAGATAAAGCTGTTTAAAAATGCGTTTCATTTATTTTTTAAAATTTGTATTATAGATGCTGAAATTCGATATTTACGGAAGTTTATTGAGAATAGATGCTGAAACGAGTTCAGTATGACAAACTATCTTTAACTTTTAGAAAATTATCTTGGAATTTCAACTGAATCCACAATTTGTTTGATGATTTCGGTACTGGTAATTCCTTCCATTTCGCGTTCTGGAGTTACAACTACTCGGTGTTGTAAAACAGGAATTGCCGCGTCTTTAATATCATCTGGTGTTACGAAATCTCTTCCGCGTAAAGCTGCAAAACCTTTGGCTGCATTCAAAATTGCAATTGAAGCTCTTGGCGAAGCTCCTAAATATAAAAACGCATTTTCACGCGTATTTAAAACGATTTTTGCAATGTATTCAATCAAATTTTGCTCAATTAGAATTTGTTTGACCAATTCTTGAAATTCAATGATGTGACTTTGTGAAATAATGGTTGCAATTGCGCTCATTTTATCACGACTCTGTAATTCATTTTCTTTTTGAATGATGTGAATTTCTTCAGCTAAATTTGGATATTCGATGTTGATTTTAAACAGAAAACGGTCTAATTGCGCTTCAGGTAAACGATATGTTCCTTCTTGTTCAATTGGATTTTGTGTGGCAATTACTAAAAAAGGTTTTTCTAAAACATACGTAGTTCCATCAGCTGTAATTTGGCGTTCTTCCATTACTTCAAACAAAGCAGCTTGTGTTTTTGCTGGCGCACGATTGATTTCGTCAATTAAAATAAAATTGGAAAATATTGGACCTTTTTTAAACTCAAAAGTACTTTTCGATAAATCAAAAACTGAAGTTCCAATAATATCCGAAGGCATTAAATCGGGTGTAAACTGAATTCGGCTAAAGTCTAAGGATAATGTTTTTGCTAAAAGTTTGGCACTAATGGTTTTTGCCACTCCTGGAACACCTTCCAATAAAACGTGTCCGTTTGATAAAACAGCAACCAAAAGTTGATCAATCATTTTGTTTTGACCCACAATTACTTTTGCAATTTCGGCTTTTACTTTTTGAACATTTTCTTGTAACGGTTGTAAATTTAAACGCGATTCAAAGTTTACATTTTCGTTTTGTTCGTTATTGGTTTCAAAATTATTTTCCATTATAAATTGAGTTTTTCTAATAGTTCGTTAAAAGTAATTAATTCTTTTTCGGTTGTATTGGATTGATTTCTAATTTTTTTAATCATAAATACAACATTTTCAATATCTTTTTTAGTTCTTCCTGTTTTTTGATTGACTCTATTGATGAATGTTTCATCTAAATTGTAGGTGTCAATGTAATATTCATTTCTTATTTTTTCTAAAAAGAAAATGATTTTTTTCTCAGCAATATTTTGATGGTCTTTTTCTTGATAGTATAAGTTTCCAATGGTTTTTGTGAAATCTACTGTGGTATTTTTCAATGGTTCTTTGATTGGGATGACGCGTTGTCTTCGTTTTGCATTGAAAAACATAAAAATTATCAAAGTTATCCAAGCTAAATACCAGCTCCATTTTAAAGCCGGTTGACTCAATAAATAACGCATTGGCGAACTCGATAATTCTTCGTTATCATATTGTTTTACTTTCCAATATATAGATGATTTTGAAGGGATATAGCCTAAAACATCTTCGGTATATTGACTGTGTTTATTTAAAAGGTAGTAATTTGTAAAAGCGACCGGTTGCAAATGCAAATAGAAATTTCCGTTTTTATAGGGAACTCTTATAAAGTTTGCAAATTTTTCTCCTTTTGAATTAATTTGCGTACCTAAAACTTCTGTTTTACTGCTATCAATTTTTGAAAAATAAGCCGTATTAATGCCTTTGTTAAAATAGAAATTACTAGCTTTTTGATTTCGATTTATTTTGAATTGAAGTGAATCTGCAAAATCATTTGAATATTTTATTTCAAAGCCGAGCGAATCTGCAAATTTTTGAGAAAAAATAGAATTACTATGAAAAATAGTATTCCCATGACTAGCAAAATAGAAAAGTTCGTTTTCAGAAAACTCATCAATTGCCGATTTGTTTTGAATCAATAAAATGGTTCCTTCGATATCATATATAGAATCGTAAGTGTTGTAATTTCGATCTAAAAACTCATAAGGTGATTCGCTAAATTTCTCAACAGTTTGCGGTTTAAAAAGTGTTTTATGTTCTTGATTAAAAACGAATAAACCAAACGGAATTTTTTCGTTAAGTGAATAACTTTCTCGCCAATCAATTGGTCTTTCTTTTGTAGCATCTGCCCAAATGATACCAATGAAAATTACTACTAAAAGAAATATGTATATTTTTAAACTCTTTGGCATATTATTTCTTAGTGATTAATTTTAGAAAAGCGGTTTCTGTTTTTTCAAAATCGGTTTGCGTTAGGTCAAATTCGCCATACCAACTGTATTCATAAACGTAAGACAAAAACTGAAATTCAGATTTTAATTCCGCATTTGAAATTTCATTTATATAATCCCCATTGGTTTTTTCAATATCCCATTCAATTATAGTGCGATCAGAAAACGATTTAAGCAGCCATAAATAATAATAACGCGTTGCTAATCGGTAATTTTTTTCTTTTTTAGCTTTCGTAATTATCGTGTTAAAATCAAGAGAATGAATGTCTTCTTCTGTAAGTTCTGAAACTATAATTTTTTTTGCTGATTTACCAAAAATCCAACCACCTTCTTTATTGATGATAATTTTTACAATCAAATAAACCACAAAAAGAATGATTAAAATGGCAATTATTTTCATAAGAATTTCTACACCACTTAATGCTTTTGTTCCGTCACCAAAGTCAAATAAATTACTAAAAAATCGTTTTACAGCACTCCAAAACCTGTCCCAAGCCGTTGTGTCTACTTTTGTTGGTTTTTCAACATAATTGAAATCTGAGTCGGAATATTTTTCTTTTAAGTCTTCAAATTTTCTTGACTGAAAAGCAGCAGAATCGGTTTGTACCTGTGAAAAGCCAAAACCGTTTCCTAAGCAAAGAATAAGGTAAAGAAATAGCAATTTAAGCTTCATCGGTTCCAATTAAATCAATGTTGTTGTTTACACTCACATTTCCAGATTCTTCTTTACAACTGTAGAAAATAACACCTTGATTAATTAAAATGATGTTTTGTAAAGTATAATTAAAAATAATAGAAATAATTATGATGGCTGTTAGTAAAATCATGACAAATGAAATTGCATTTTCAGGATTTTGTTGCAACGATTGAGGATTTATAAAAAGTGTGATAACACCAATAATATATGGAATTATTGTAAAAATTCCGAGTGTAATTTGAATAATCATATGTACAATAAAAGTAGCACCAATAATAGGCCAAAATTTACTTTTTAGCATTTCATAGGCTTTGCCTAACGCATCAAAATAACCAATTTGTTCGGTTATATAATTGTAATACGTTAATGCAATAAAACTTGTTATCGTTGGGATTAATAGAAAAATTAAAGGAATTCCGATTAAGATAAAAACGGATAAAATGGTAAGTCCAATAACAATTATTAGTAATGGAATTAAAATGACTAACGAAAGAAGATAAAACGAAATAATTCTACCTAATTTACTTTTGAAATAGGTGATTAAATTTTGAAAGTTTCGTTCTTTGTTTTCTTCAATTAATTTTAAATAGGCAATAGGAAATGAATAATTTATAACTGAAATTATGGTCATAAGTAAAATCATTCCGAGTCCAAACCCAATAAATAACGATAAATTGCTGTAAATTTCATTAACAAAAGCGTCATCGTTTCCGTTTTGAGCTCCTGCAAAAGCACCTTTGATAAAAATATTTGAAAAGAAATAAATGATAACTACTAAAAGCAAAAGTAATCCGCCATTGATGGTAAAATAGTTTTTAAAGTAATTTTTTCCTTCCAACTTAAAAAAGTTAAAAGTATCACCTATAAGAGCGCTAAAATCTCTTTTTTTATAAAGTTGAAACATATTTCTTTGCTTTTTTGTGTACTATAAACGGATAAATTAGATAGTAAAAACTAATAATTGATAAGGTTATTAAAATGATACCAATGCTTAAATAGGTAGGCATTTCCATAGAAAATCTTGTAATGTAGCCTTCTAAAAAACCTGCGGCAAAGGTAAAGGGCATGGTGCTTAAAAATATTTTGAAACTATTTTGAAAACCAATTTTAAACGAATTTAAGCGAGAAAAAGTCTGTGGAAATAAAATACTGGCTCCCAAAATAAATCCGGCACCTGCTTCAATTATCATTGCAAAAATTTCCATTGATCCATGAATCCAAATTCCTCTAACACTTTCCCAAAAAACACCTCTTTGATAAAAAAAGTATTGAAATGAACCCAACATAATGCAATTGTTCAATAAAATATAGAATGTTCCTACTCCTAAAAAAATTCCAAAAAAGTAGGAGAGTGCTCCAACTCGAAGATTATTTAATGTGATTGCAATAAAACCACCCCAGTTACTTCCCGTTTTATAAACCGCAACCGGATTTCCGTCTTCGATATTTTCTAAAGTCATATTTACATAATGGTCGCCTAAGATCAAGCGAACAAATGTATCGTCGTTTTTAGCCGAAACTACTCCAATCGTTGTTAAAATTCCAAAAATCAAAAATGCATACAAAATATATCTTCTGTATTGATAAACTAAAAGAGGCACTTCGGTTAAAAAGAAATGTTTTATCCGATTGGTTTCTGTTCTTTTCGTTTTATAAATTTTTTGATAGGTTTGTGCCGCTAAATGATTTAGATAGACAACTGTCTTACTTTTAGGGTAATACGTTTGCGCATACGACAAATCATTCACTAAATGTATATACAGATTGGCTAAATCATCTGGATTTTTTTTAGCTTTACCAAAAATTGCTTGTTCAAATTCAAGCCATTTTTCTTTATTTTGCTTTATGAATGCTATTTCTCTCATGAAATGCTAAAATATAAAATATGACACAATTATCCATAAATACAACACAAAATGTAAATATAAATTTTACGGCGGCTTCTGTAGGAGATCGAATTTTTGCGCAACTGCTTGATATTCTGGTTATGATAGCTTATGTAGTTGTTATTGGATTTTTTTTAGACATTACAGGTTTAACCACTACAATTGAAGCTATGGATGATTGGTCAATAATGGCTGTTTATGGGATAATTTATTCACCTATAATGTTTTACACCATAGTTCAGGAAAGTTTGTGGGAAGGTCAAACCATTGGAAAGCGCATAATGAAAACCAAAGTGATTAAGTTAGATGGTTATCAGGCTGGTTTTGGCGATTATTTAGTACGATGGTTGTTTAGATTGGTTGAAGTTTTTATTGGAAATGGAATTATAGGGCTAATTACAATAATTGCAAGTCAAAAAAATCAACGTTTAGGGGATATGGCAGCAGGAACAGCTGTGATTACTTTAAAAAATAAGGTCAATATAAATCATACAATTATTCAAGACATCAATTCTGATTATGTGCCAACCTATCCTTTGGTTATAAAATTATCGGATAATGATGTTAGGATTATCAAAGAAACCTTTGAAACCGCGATTACAACTCGAGATTATGCGACTATAATTAAGTTGAGAGAAAAAGTACTTTCGGTTACTGGAATAAAAAACCAATCAGGAAATGATCAAGATTTCATTAGAACTTTATTGAAAGATTACAACTATTACACTCAAAACATGTAATTTTAGTAGTTAATATACAAATAGCCTGTTAAAGGTTCAGGATAATCTGGATCATTCAAATATAAAATATAATAATAGGTTCCTGGAGCTGCTTTTTGATTTCCAATTCCTTCCGGAACAGTTCCATCCCAATCCAGTTTATCTTGATTTCCTGACCATAAATGTTTGCCCCATCGATTGTATATCTCTAATTCAAAATTCACAAAAATATCTCGAAGACCATCAATAAAAAAAACATCGTTGCTATAATCATTATTTGGCGAAACGGCGTTATAAATTCTTGGTGGACAATTTCGAGTTAATAAATTAAAAGAAGTAATTGAATAACAATTTTCATCTTCAATTCGGATAAAAATTTCTTTTGGTGTATAAAAAGCTTCGTAGTTTGAAGTGTTATTAATCGGATTGATACTGTTTGTAGCATCATCAAAAAATTCGTAAAAAGATACTGTTTGATTCAAATCTGTTTTCACCAGTTCATCATAACTTGAAAAATCAAATAATCCTTTGGTAAATCCTAAATTACAACTTGTTAAATCTAATAAATCATTAAAGTCTGGTGAAACCAATAATTCGATATCTAATTCAAAAGAATTGTTGTTTTCATTTAATTCGGTAACTATTCCATCACCATTTCCAGCATCATCAACTACAGCCAAAAGTGTAAAGTTTAAGGGAATTGCACTTGGAATAGTTAGTGTAAAAGTGCCATTTTCACTTCCTCCAATTGGTATGACAGTTTGAGTATATGTTGTGCCTACTGCAATTCCGTCTGCATAAAAAGTAATTGGCGTATTTGATTGTAATACTTCAGTACTATTGGTATTTGAAACCGTAAAATCTATAGCAACTTCTCTCGAATTACAACTTGTTATTGGATTACTGGTTACAATAGTTGCATCGGGTAATTGACTGTTGAGTTTGGTAATAACGGTATTAATCATTATGAAATCTTGAAATGAAGACAATGTAATGGTAGCATTTGTATCTCCAATAGAAACATAACTATCAATATCATAAATGTCTAAATCCATGTTGTAAAGTGTGGTTGAACCAGTTACAGAATTAGTACTATTAAATACATTATTTATTGGATTAAAAGGATTACTAATTGTTGTACCATTAACCGTAAAAGTTTCGGTTGGAAGTTGTGAATCTCCTTCCCAAGCAATAAAACCAGCTTTTGCATTTGTATTATTGAGCACAAATAAATTTGTTAGGTTTATTTGTAAAGTATCAGGTACACCTTGCAAACCATCATAAATATTCAGCTGATTCAATGTTAAATTTGGATTTTCGTAAACAATTAAAATGGCCCAACCCGCAAAATTTGTTTTTCTTGAATAATGAAGTGGTTCATAAGGTGAAATATCTAAGTTTGAAACTGTATAAGTGCCATTTCCAGTAGTTTGAACAAATGTTGTAATATCTTTAAAAGCACTAAAATAGGTAAAGGTATTTGGTGCAAAAAAACGCGAATGACTAAAAGTACGTTCTGCAGTAATTGGAATCCCGTTTAAATCTACTTCAAAATCACCATCTCCACTTCCTGCCCAATACAGATAAGCTCTTATTATCGAATCTCCACTTCCTAAATTTAATGTTGCTGAAGATGAATTTCCCGTGACATAGCCTAAAGTTGGATTGTTTTCTGCACTATTTAATGTGTTTCCCACAAAAGTAAAATCATACCGACCGTTTACTTGTTCATAAAGTGTTATATCCTGTCCATTTGTATAGGAAGGAAAAAAGAGTTGAACCCAAAAAAGGAGGCAAATAATTTTTTTCAACACATTATTATTCAGAAATTATGGTTCCAATTTACTATATTTTTTTTAAAAAATAGGATAATGAAACTTTGGCAACTAAAAAATTAGTAATTTTCCGCAATTAAAAATAAGTTTTGAAGAATTATTTCATTAGAAAATATCAATCACCCGATTATTCGCTCTGGAATGAATTTGTAGCCACTGCTAAAAATGCTACTTTTTTATTTCATCGCGATTTTATGGAATATCACAGCGATAGATTTCAGGATTTTTCACTCTTAATTTTTGACGAAAACCAAAATTTGAAAGCCATTTTGCCTGCAAATAAGGTAGATGATATCGTTTTTTCACATCAAGGATTAACGTATGGCGGTTTGGTTCTAAACCAAAAAACAAAAATGCAAGAAGTAATTGAAATAACATTCAATTTGTTGCGTTTTTTATATGAGAATGAAATTTCAACCCTTAATTTAAAACAATTACCTTCTTTTTATGCCAAATTTCCTTCTGAAGAAATGGAATATTTAAGTTTTATTTTAAATGCGAAATTAGTTAGAAGAGACACCTTATCAGTAATAGCAATGCATACTGATTTTCTCTTTACTAAAGGAAGAATTGAAGGAATTAGAAAAGGCAAAGAAAATAATTTGATTTGCAAAGAAGAGGCAAGTTTTGAGTCATTTTGGAATGAAATTTTAATTCCTAATTTAAAGCAAAAACACAGAGCAAAACCAGTTCATTCACTTGATGAAATTACGTTTTTAAAGTCAAAATTTCCAAACAATATTAGACAATTTAATGTGTATAAAGAAAACGAGATAGTTGCCGGAACCACAATTTTTGAATCAAATTCTGTTGTGCATTCGCAATATATTTCTGGAAATTCAAATAAAAATGAATTGGGTAGTTTAGATTTTTTACATAATTATTTAATTCATGAAGTATTTCCTAAAAAAGACTTTTTTGATTTCGGAATTTCCAATGAAAATCATGGAAAAAACATTAATCATGGATTGTTATTTTGGAAAGAAAGTTTTGGAGCGCGAACAATAGTTCAAAATTTTTATGAAATTGAAACCAAGAATTATTCACTTTTAGAAAACGTTTTAATATGATTCCATTTCTAAATTTAAAAAAAATAAACCAACCGTTTGAAATTGCACTCCAAGAAAAAATGGAACAATTTTTAACGAAGGGTTGGTATATTTTAGGAAATGAAGTGAAAACATTTGAAGCTGATTTTGCAAGCTATTGTGGAGCAAAACATTGTATAGGCGTTGGAAATGGTTTAGACGCTTTAGTCTTAATTTTCAAGGCCTACATTCATTTGGGGAAATTGCAAAAAGGAGATGAAGTTATTGTGCCTGCTAACACGTATATTGCTAGTATTTTAGCAGTTCTACAAGCCGATTTAGTTCCGGTTTTAGTGGAGCCAAAATTTGAGACTTTCAACATTAATCCGGATTGGATTGAACAAAAAATCACTTCCAAAACCAAAGCTATTTTACCCGTTCATTTATATGGACAATTGTGCGAAATGGAACAAATAAATGCAATTGCTCAAAAACATAATTTGTTAGTAGTTGAAGATGCAGCTCAAGCTCATGGCGCAAAATTTAGTGTTCAGTCGCAGTTTTCAGTCACAGATTGTCATGCTGAACTCGTTTCAGCATCTTATCATCCAACAGCCTACAGCTTTTATCCCAGTAAAAATTTAGGAGCTCTTGGCGATGGTGGTGCGATTACAACGAATGATGATGAATTGGCAGAGGTTTTATTTTCTTTAAGAAATTATGGTTCAAAAGTAAAATACGAAAACGAAATTATTGGTATAAATTCACGATTAGATGAATTGCAGGCGGCTTTTTTAAATGTGAAATTACCTCATTTAGACGCTGAAAATCAATTTAGAAGACAAATTGCAAGACGCTATCTTTCTGAAATTAAAAATGATAAATTAGTCTTGCCATTTTGGGATGGGAGCGAAAATCATGTATTTCATTTATTTATCATTCGTACTCAAAACCGTCAAGCACTTCAAAATTATTTAAAAAATAACAAAATAGAAACGATGATTCATTATCCAATTCCGCCACACAAACAAAAAGCGTTGTCTAATTGGAATCATCTATCGTTTCCAATTACCGAAAAAATACACGAAGAAGTAGTGAGTATTCCAATGAATCCAAGTTTGACTGATGATGAAATTCAGCATATTATTTCAACTTTAAATCATTATTAAAATGGGAATTCTGCATCAATTGAAACAATTTACTTTTGTAAAGCTACGGATATTAAAATATAAAAGTTTATCAACTTGTCAGCAGGTTTTGGGTCAACCCAAATTATATCATCCATTACTTTTAAACGGAAAAGGTAAGATTTCGTTTGGAAAAAATGTACAAATTGGTGTTGTAAATTCACCAAACTACTATTCACATTACTCTTATTTTGAAGCAAGAAGTTCAGAAAGTGAAATTTTCATTGGAAATGACGTCTCAATTAATAACAATTGTTCCATCGAATCGCTTTCAAAAGTTACGATTCATGATAATGTTTTGATTGGAATAAATTGTGCTATTCTGGATAACGATGGACATGATTTAGCAATTGACAAACGACTTTCAGGAACGCCAAAATGTGCGGAAATTACAATTGAAAAGAATGTTTTTATAGGTGATAATGTTACCATTTTGAAAGGGGTAACTATTGGCGAAAATTCGGTGATTGGTAATGGTTCTGTTGTAACAAAAAGTATTCCTGCTAATGTAGTTGCTGTTGGAAATCCAGCAAAAATTACTAAAGAAATTTAATTTGAATTTTTTCGAAAAACATAAATTACTTAAAGTTTTATCACTAAATGCTTTTGGCGTATTGGTTCAATTTGTGTTGGGAATTTTCTCTGTGCGAATCATTTCTGAGTTTTTAGGACCAAACGGAATGGCATTAACGGGAAATTTTAGAAGTTTTACATCATTATTCAAATCGATTAGTGTTTTAGGTTTAAAAGAAGGTTTAATCAAGTTATTTTTAGAAAATACAGATAGTAAAGAAGAAAAAAACAGCGTTGTTTCTTCTTTTTTAGTATTCTTTTTGGGCTTATCGTTTGTATTAACAATACTAATTGTTTTGTTCGCAGAACCATTAAGTTCTTATTTATTTCAAAACCCTGTTTTTTCGGTTTATTTGAACTATTTTGCTGTTTTATTGCCATTTTTTGTTCTGCAAACGTTGCTAATCACTATTTTTAATGCCAATCAAGAATTTAAGAAAATCGTTGGTATTCAAATTAGTACGAATATTCTCTTATTTGTAAGTTCGTTTTATTTTATTTACCAACAAGAGTTGGAAGGTGCTTTTTTTGCGATTGCGATTGCCGATTTTGTTAGCTTTTTTGTCGCTGTTTTTTTTGTAAGAAAGCAATTTTCTTTTTCGTTCAAATTTCAATCTCATTATCTAAAAACAATATCTAAATTCATAGGAATGGCTTTAGTTAGTGCGATTTTAATTCCAGTTACGGCCATTTTAATTCGTAATTATATTATTGATAATTCAAGTTTATACAATGCAGGAATTTGGGAAGCAATTACAAGAATATCAGGGTTTTATATGATGTTTTTTAGCGCTGGATTATCGTTGTATTATTTGCCAAAGTTATCAGCTTTAAAAACGGATGATGAATTTAAAACCGAATTAAAATATTACTTTAAAATATTAATTCCGGTTTTTATGGGCGTTCTTTTAATGGTTTTTTTATTAAAAGATATTATAATTTCAATTGCATTAACTTCAGAATTTCAAGCGGTGAGCGAATTGTTAATTTGGCAACTTATTGGCGATTTATTTCGAGTGATGACTTTAGCTTTTGGCTTTCAAATCCTTGTAAAAGCTATGGTTTCAAAATATATTTTTATTGAAATCATTTACAACGGATTGTTTTTAGGTTTAAGTTTTTTTCTGTTTGATTCGCTTCAAGTAAAAGGAGTTATGCAAGCGTATGTAATTGCAAATGCGATAACCTTTTTTGTAGTTTTATTGATGTTTAGAAAATTGTTTTTTAAATATAAAAAAAGAGTATAATTTAATTAAAAATAGCAAAAATGCTTTTTAACTCAATAGACTTTGCCATTTTTTTACCAATAGTTTTTTTTCTTTATTGGTTTGTAACGAACAAAAATTTAAAACTACAAAACGCATTAATTGTTTTAGTTAGTTATTTTTTTTATGGTTGGTGGAATTGGAATTTCTTATTACTAATTCTATTAAGTACTATAGTTGATTATACTGTTTGTAGAATTTTAAGTTTTGAAGAAAATAAGTTAAAAAGGAAACTATTATTATGGGTAAGTATTGTTGTAAATCTTGGAATTCTAGGTTTTTTTAAATATTACAACTTTTTTTTAGACAATTTTATAACTGCTTTTTCATTTTTTGGTTCCGATATAAAAGCAAATTCACTCAATATAATATTACCTGTTGGAATAAGTTTTTATACTTTTCAAACAATGAGTTATACTATTGATGTGTATAGAAAAAAAATTGAACCAGTAAAAGATTTCATTATTTTTTCTGCTTTTGTGAGTTTCTTTCCTCAACTTGTTGCTGGCCCAATTGAAAGAGCAACTAATTTGTTACCCCAGTTTAATAAAAAGAGAACATTTAACTATTCTAAAGCTGTTGATGGTTTGCGACAAATTCTATGGGGATTATTTAAAAAAATTGTAATTGCTGATAATTGTGCTGAGTTTGCAAATCTAATCTTCAACAATTCATCTGATTATTCAGGAAGTACTTTAGTTTTGGGAGCTTTGTTTTTTACTTTTCAAATCTATGGTGATTTTTCGGGTTATTCAGATATTGCAATTGGAACTTCCAGACTCTTTGGTTTTGATTTGATGCGAAATTTTAACTTTCCCTATTTTTCAAGGGATATTGCCGAGTTTTGGCGACGATGGCATATTTCACTTTCAACGTGGTTTCGAGATTATTTATATATTCCACTTGGCGGCAGTCGTGGTGGAACGTGGATGAAAATTACAAATACATTTCTCATATTTATAGTCAGTGGATTTTGGCACGGAGCTAACTGGACTTTTATTGCATGGGGCGCTTTAAATGCGATCTATTTTTTACCTTTATTATTAACAAATAGCCATCGTAATAATATTGGAATTGTAGCTCAAGGCTCAAAACTACCAAGTGCAAAAGAACTTTTGTTTATGTTGTTAACTTTTGGATTAACCGTTTTAGCATGGATATTTTTTCGTGCTGAAAACATAGAACATGCTTTAAGTTATATTTCTCAAATTTTCTCATCATCTCTTTTTACTTTTCCTGAATTTGAAGGAATGATAAAGGCTTTGACAACAATTATTCTCATATTGTTTTTTATTTTAATAGAATGGCAAGGAAGAGAAAAGCAATATGCAATTGAACATTTTGGTTCAAAATGGAAACAACCATTGCGCTACTTGTTTTATTATTCCATTATCATTATAATATTTTTATTTGGCGGTAAAGAGCAGCAATTTATTTATTTTCAGTTTTAATTTATGAGAAAATTCATATTCAAAATATTGTTTTTTATTTTGCCTTTAATAGTGCTTATATTGCCTCTTGACTATGGTATTTCTTACTTTCTAAGTAAATCAAATCAGTTTCCAGGAGAATTTGAAGTAATGAATGATATTTATAATTCTAAGGCTAATTGTGAAGTGGCAATTTATGGTTCTTCAAGAGCATGGGTACATATTGACCCGGCAATTATTAGCGATTCATTAAACCTTACAGCTTATAATTTTGGAATTGATGGTCATAATTTTTGGTTACAATATTTAAGACATTTAGAACTGTTAAAACACAACAATAAACCCAAAAAAATAATATTAGCGGTAGATTTATATAGTTTGCAAAAAAGAGATGATTTGTATGAGTCAGATCAATTTCTTCCATATATGTTATGGAATAAAAACATTAAAAAATATACAAGTTCTTATAAAGGTTACACAAAATATGATTACGAGATACCACTTATTAGATATGCGGGAAAATTTCAAGCTTTAAAAGGGAGTATAAAAATGCTATTAACAGGTTCATCAAATAAAACTTATCGAAATAAAGGTTATTTAGGAATGGATTTAAAATGGAATTCCGATTTTGATACTGCCAAAGCAGAAATGAAGTCTTATGAAGTTAAATTGCATCAACAAAGTATGCAATTATTTGAATCATTTATTCAAGAATGTAAAAGAGAGAAGATAGATTTAATTTTAGTTTATGCTCCCGAATATATTGAAGGGCAGAACTTTGTATCAAACCGAAAGGAAATAATTCAAATTTATGAAGATTTGTCTACAAAATATAGTTTAACATTTTATGATTATTCTACAGATGAAATATGTTTAGATAAAAATCTTTTTTACAACGCAAGTCATTTAAACAAATTTGGAGCCGAACTTTTTACAAGAAAACTCGCAACTGACATAAAAGAAAGAGAAAACAATATTTCTAATTACAAAAAGTAAATTATAGTTTTTAATATTCAATTATCTTTTTCTGAATTAAATAATTAGCTTTGAAAATTATATTTGATAATTGATTTTGGAAAATATTTTAAATAATGGCTGAATTACTTTTAATAATTCCTTTTTACAATGAATCTTTTCGTATTTCGAAACAAGATTACATCGTTATGTTTGAAAAGTATTCCGAAATTGATTTCTTGTTAGTTGATGATGCTAGCACTGATAATACATTGCAGATGTTAGAGCAATTTTCTCGCACATTTTCTAATGTTTTTTTTCTTCAGAATTCTAAAAATTCGGGAAAGGCAGAAAGCATCAGACAAGGTTTTTTACAATTTAATGTTGCTCAATATCAATACATAGGCTATTTTGATGCAGATTTAGCTACACCTATTGAAGAAATGATAAAGTTATTTCATTTTATTTCAAAGAGCGAACACTTTTTATTTGTAATGGGAAGTAGGATAAAATTGATAGGAAATAATGTACAACGCTCATTAGTTCGCCACTATTTTGGTAGAATTTTTGCCACTGTAATAAGTCAGTTTATTTTAAAAACACCCATTTATGACACGCAATGTGGCGCAAAAATAATAGCCACTGATTTAGCTATTGAGCTTTTTAAAAATCCATTTAAAACAAAATGGTTATTTGATGTTGAACTACTGTTAAGATTTAAGAAAATCGATACGGATTATTACAAAAAAGTAGCTGAAATACCCCTTGATACTTGGATTGAAAAAGGAAATTCTAAAATTCGATTTAAAGATATGATAGGTTTTCCACTTCAATTATTACAGATTTATTTTCATTATGATAAAAAGTAAAACAATCCATAATATCATATCATTTCTAAATCAAAAGGAAGTAAAACTATTGTTATTGATAGGCTTTTTGGTACGGTTTATATTGGCTTTATTATATTTAAAAATAACTAAAGTTCCTGATAGTTGGAGTTTTATGACTTTAAGCGAATATTTGTTGAAATTTGATTTAACGGGTTATAACGGAGAACGAAGTCCAGGTTATCCGCTGTTCATTGCATTAGGTTTGGGCACCATGAAATTAACAGTAGTGTATCAACTTATTTTAGGAATTCTCACAACATTATTTTGGTTTGATACTTTGATAGCTTTAAAATTTTCTCAGAAGTATAGTTTTTGGATAACTATTTTTATTTCTTCTTTTTTGTGTCATTTTTTCTTTGAAACTTCAATTTTAGTAGAAACAGTAACCCTCTTTTTTATAACGATTCTTTTTTGGATGTTAGCTAAGAATCATTTTGAAAACACAAATGAGTTAGTTTTAACGAGTATAAGTTTATTTTTTGGTTATTTAGTATTGATAAAACCATTTTTTGTTTTTTTGTCCTTTTTAATTTATGGTTTATATGTTTTAAAATCATTTAGTTGGAAAACTATAATCAATAAAAAAATTGTTATTTTAATTTTCCCGATTTTAGCTTACTTCGGTTGGTCATATGTGAATAAATTGAATACGAATTACTTTGTTTCTACAACTTTTTTAGGTTTGAATACCTCTCAAAATTGTGTTTATTTTGCAGAAAAATCTCCATCAGAATTTGATTGGATTTCTAAGCCTTATGTTGCTTACAGAGAAAAAGCAATCAGAGAAAATAAAGATGTTTCAATGGCAATTTGGTATGCTTACAACGATAGTGTTTTTAAAAAGTATCATTTGCCTTTTCCTGATTTCTCAAACGAATTGGGAAAATTTGCGAAGGCGACTATTCAAAAAAATAAGTCAGATTATTTGTTTCAAGTTTTCAATCGTTCATTTTTAGATTTCTGGAAAGTATATGATATGAAACCGTATGTTACTTTTGATAACTCATTAGTGGATTCAGTTATTACACAAATTTGGACTATTCAAAAATATATTCTACAAATTTTTAAACTCTTTTTCATCTTAATTGCAACGTATTATCTCTATGAATTATTACGAAATAGAAGAATTTCTATAGAAGCAATTGGTGTTATTATAATTTTTGTTACGGCTTTACTTCAAGCTTTTGTAACTTATGGAACTAATGCAAAGTATTCGTATCCACTTGAATTTATAATGATAATTTTAGTATTAATGTTTTTTAAAAATAAAGTTATTTCCAAGAGACTAAATACTTCTCAGCTATAAATTTGTAATCATGCTCTTTTTCGATAAATTTTCGGGCATTTTTAGAAATTTTGCTGATTTTTTCTGGGTGTTCAATCAAGAACGAAAGTTTGGTAGCTATTTTATTTTCATTAGGCAAAGCATTACTACAAACTTCGTCTTCTTCTAATTGATATTGGTTTAAAAATTCGGTTTCAGCACCTGTAAAAACTACTTTTCCTTTTGCCATAGCTTCTAAAGCATTATAACCTTGATCATAAGCAAATACTTGATCTAGCAAAACATGTGCTTTGTTATATTGCAAAATATATTCGTTGTACGGAAGATTTTCGGTGATAATAATTTCAACTTTATCTGCATATTTTTTTTGGATAATTTCCAATGCTTTTTCGAAATAATTGATGCCTTTTTTGATGTAACTTAATCTATTGATACCTAAGAAAATTACAATTTTATCCTCAATTTTTATATTTTGAAAAGTAATTTTATCTATATTTATCGGATTTGGAATAAACGTAGTTTGAAATCCCATTTTTCGCATAGGAATTTCATAATCTAAGTCAGACGTAATTAGGTTTTGGCAATTTTTTACTAACCAATCAAATGTTTTTCGATAGCTGTTTTTTCTATATTTTAGCGGAAAATGAAATTCTTTTTCTAATGAATTCTTTTCAAAATACGGTGTTAAAACGGAATATTTGAATTCTTTTTTAAACAAATAATCTACTATTGGCGTTTCATCACCACAAATTAATAGACTTCTACTTTTAACTTTTTTAAAGAGTTTTTTATATAAAAAGCGGGATAGCAAAGGATAAGTTTCTAAAGCATCAGAATTTATCAATTGCACATGCTGATAATCGTTTCGTTTTTGTAAAAACAAATAAAAGCGTATGGCTTTTTCGATTTTTTCAAAGTCTAATCGGGTTACTTTTCGAATTCCTCGATATAGAAAATTCACAAATTTAATATCATTACAAATTCGAGCATGTATCGAATAATCAACCGGAAACTGCTTAAACTTGTCACCACAACCTACAATAGATACTTCATGGCCAAGCGCGACTAATCCTTCTTTCAAAGAATTGTGTAATCTGCTGTATTCGCCAAGTAAAAGTATTTTCATGGAATAGTTCTAAATTCTAAATTCTGATTTCTAAATTCATATCTTTGTGTAAATATAGTATAATTGCTAAAAATGTATCAAAAATCAGACATAGAAATATTAATTGCTACCATGAATCAAACCAATTTTGATTTTTTGGAATCTATGTTTTTGTTTTCTGATTATACAAAGTTTAATATACTTATAGTTAACCAAACTATTGAAGATAAAATTTTACATTCTGATAATGAGTGCATAAAAGTGCTCAATGTATTTGAAAAAGGTTTATCAAAAAGTAGAAATTTAGCATTGAAAAATGCTACACAAAAGTTACTTGTTTTTACAGATGATGACGTTGTTTTTCAGCAAAAATTTGAAAAAAAAATTATTAAATCATTCAATTCTTATTCTATACACGATGGTTTTCGATTTCAATTTTTAAACAGTCAAGGTAATTTAGCCAAAAAATACCCAAGAACTTTTCGGTCTCGATTATCCAAGTTAGAAATCTTAAATTCTTCTTCTGTAGAATTAGTTTTTAAACACGAAAGTCTTACAAATGCAATGATGCAATTTGATGAAAATTTTGGATTAGGAACTGAATTTTTTATGGGTGAAGAAGCGATATTTGTTTCGGATGGAATTAAAAAAGGGTTGAAAATTGGGTTTGTTCCTGAACAATTAGTTTCTCATTCACAACCTTCAACAGGACAAAAAACGGCTATTTCAGCTATTTATTTTGTGCAAAGTGCAGTTTTTTATCGAATATTTGGCAAAATGTATTTATTTTGGATAGCTTTGAAATTATTTTTTGATTTAAAATTACGCAAAATTAACTTTTCAAAAATCGGTCACTTGTTTAATCAAGCGCTAAAAGGGAAAAAAGCTTATGCCAATGCTACAAAATTGTAAATTATTATCTATTCCAAAGATCGAAGATCCTAGAGGAAATCTTTCCGTAATTGAAAACAATGTCATTCCTTTTGAAATTAAGCGTGTTTATTATTTGTATGACGTACCAAGTGGTGCTGAGCGCGGTGGACATTCGCATATTGAACAACAAGAGTTTTTAATTGCACTTTCGGGCAGTTTTGATGTTGTTTTAAATGATGGCCAAAAAGAAAATATAGTTACTTTAAACAAACCATTTGAGGGCTTATTAATTGCGAATGGAATTTGGCGCGAATTGAAGAATTTTTCTTCTGGTGCTGTTTGTTTAGTTATTGCTTCTGACGTATTTTCTGAAGAAGATTATATAAGAGAATTTCAAATTTTTTTAGAAACCAAACATTAAATTTTAATTCCTTTTTTGAACAACCAATTTTTAAATTGAAATAAACTACTTAAAATAAATGAAGGTGTTTTAAAGAATAGTTTCATATTATTTGAAATGTTTTCTTTGTTTACATCATTCAAATAAAATTCAACTTTATCATTATTTCCAACTATTTTATAATGTTTGGCATAAAATATTCGATGAAAATCTAAAAAACGTTTTAAATCTAAATTCTGTTTTTCTTGCTCTTTGAATTGATTAAAATCCATTAAAGTCATTGTTTTAATGCTTTTTTTCGAAAGAGTATTTGGTAAATAGTAGTTATAAATTGCTGTTGTTTTATTATTTAATGCAATAGGATATTTTATTGCAATTTTGGTCCACAATTCTAAATCTTGACCATTAGTAACACCAGAAGTAAAGCAGTTCATTTCTAAAAGTATTTTTTTAGGAATCATTTGATTTAGTGTGATGTTTATTTTATAAGGATGATTGGAAGCAAAATAATTAGCTACAATTCCATTAAAATTTTTAGAGATGCCATTAAAAACAGGAGTAGAAATTGTTTTTTCAGTGTTTTTAATTTGGTATCTAGAACAGTAGGATCCACAATTTGGAAATTGTTCAGCGAGGTTTACCAATTCTTCTAAATGATTTGGAAACCAGTAGTCATCAGCATCTAAGAAAGCTATAAATTCGCCATTACTTCTTTCAATTCCTAAATTTCGAGCTGCAGCCGCTCCTTTATTTTCTTGTTGGAATAAATGGATTCGTTTATCTGAAAATTGAGAAGCAATTTCAAAACTATTGTCTGTTGAGCCATCGTTAATTAGGATCACTTCAAAATCCGCGTAAGTTTGCGCTAAAACGGCTTGGATGGTTTTAGAAATGATAAAACCTTTGTTGAAAAGTGGAATAATTACAGATATTTTTGGCATCTTATTTTGTTGCAAGCAGTATTATTTCATTTGAAAATCCTAAATAGTCGTCTTTTTCATATTCATTTACAAGAATAGTAAATCCAACAGATTCTAATCGTTTTTTTAATCCATCAACCGAATAAAATCGAACATGATCTTCTTGTCCAAAGTGTATTAAACGTTCAGCTTCACTTGTAATTGTGTAATCTTCATAAATTTCACCCTCTTTAAAAGGTGTTTGAATCCATATTGTTCCATTTGGTTTCAATACGCGAAATAATTCTTGCATCGCTTTTATATCTTCTACTACGTGTTCCAAAATATGATAGCAAATAATTAAATCATAACTTTCATTTGGTTTAGAAATATTAGTTATATCAAATTGCACATCAGCAATAAAATCTCCAGATAAATCAGAAGCTGTATAGTCTACAGTTTTAATTTTTTTCCATTTGCGGAACAAACTTCTTGATGGTGAAAAATCTAAAACGGATTTGTTTTCTTGCAGATATTTTTCATTCAATAACTTCCACAGTCTGCGATCGCGTGATAAACTTCCGCAATTTGGACATAAGTTGTCATTGTTTGATATTTTGGTCCATTTTTTGGCATTGAAACTACAAATTGTGCACGTATGGTTTTTTCCAGTTTGTAGCATCGCAAAGACAGTTCTCAAAGTTGGTTCTATCCTAAAAAGTGCTTTTTTGGGAACTATTAAATGAACTATTTTTTTTAATGATTGATACATGACTGGAGTTTGAAACAAAATTAAATTATTTTTCGTGTTCTTTTAAAGTACATAAAAATCCTATTCTGTAGATATTAAAAACTAATAGCGATGGATTGTTACTTATTATTTGCTTCGTTAATAATTTCTTCAAAATTTTAAAACCGAATTGTATCAAATAGATTAATCTGCTTTTTTTTAAGAATTCATATAGTTTTAAAATAGAAACAAATTCAGCGCTAATTTTATGTAAACTATAAAGTTTTAAAAGGCTTTTTAAGCTTTCTTCAGCTTTTTTTAAATATTTTTTATTATCATCAATATCATCATGTAAGATTGGGTTGTCTATATGATGAACATTGCTTTTTATGATACTTAAATTGTATGAAAATTGTGTATCATCATGGCCATATAGTGTAATTTCTGAATCAAATTTTACTTTATTAAACTCAGATTTTAAGATGAGTGTATTATTGAACAATAAACATTTATAGGGATTTTTCCTCCGTTCATTCGCAATTTTATCTTCAATATATTTTCCATATTTCCATCGTAATTTTTGATTATTTGAAGGGCAATCTTCAGGATGATTTCTTCCTCCATAAACTACTTGATAGTTCTGCGTATTGTCAATATAATTCTGAATGAAATTTTTTTGAATAATTTTTGAATCTCCATCTATAAAAAGTAACCATTCATATTTTGCTTTTTCGGCAAGTAAATTTCTATTTTGTCTGTGCGCAACATTTTTTTTTAAACTAATAAAAGAGCAATTTGGTAATTGATTTATTTCTTCATTAAATGTGTTTAAAACAGATTGAGAAGCATCATCTTGACATAAAATTTCAAATGTTATTTTAGATTCAAGGCATTGTTTATGAAGTTCTTCAACTAAAGGGAAAGCATTATGGTTATATATGGGAATTAGAATTGAAAACATTTAAACCGTTCTTTGAACTACTTCAAACATTTTTCCACCTTCAAATTTCAGCGTTTTTGAAGGATATTTTAAAACCAATGCATAATCGTGCGTAGCCATCAAAATAGTTTTACCATTAGCATTAATTTTTCGAAGTACCTCCATAACTTCCACACTGGTTTGTGGGTCAAGGTTTCCTGTTGGTTCATCGGCTAAAATTAATTCTGGGTCGTTTAGTAATGCTCTTGCAATTCCAACACGTTGTTGTTCTCCACCTGAAAGTTGATGTGGCATTTTTGAAGCAAAACCTTTCATGCCAACTTTGTCTAAAACTTCTTCAATTTTTAATTCCATTTCGGCTTTTTCAGACCAACCAGTTGCTTTCAAAACAAATAAAAGGTTTTCTTTTACACTTCTGTCTGGTAGTAATTTAAAATCTTGGAAAACCACACCTAATTTTCTTCTTAAATACGGAATATCACTTTCTTTAAGAGTTGGTAAATCATAATCTACAACGCTACCTTCACCGTCAATTAACGCTAAATCAGCATATAAAGTTTTTAAAAAACTACTTTTACCTGATCCTGTTCTACCAATTAAATATAAAAATTCGCCATGCTTTACTTCGATATTAACATCGGTTAAAACTGGATTTTTATCTTGATAAATGGTTGCGTTTTTTAAAGATAGAACTGCTTCTGACATAGTGAAAATGGATTTTAAAATGTAAAAGTAATAACTTATGACTGGGTTTCAAAATTTTAAACGCTTTTCAACTAAAAATAGTGCATTTGGTTAAAAACTATGTTCAAAAATAGTACAATAATATGTTAAGAAGCTTCGTTTATACTTTTAATAAGCCTTATATTTGGAACTTATAAATAACGAATCTTATGATAAAGTATTTAAAACTTTCTTTCTTAACAGTTTTTTTTTCTGGAACTCTTTTTGCACAACAATCGTCGGTTTACACACATGATTTAACCGAATTTAATCGTGCGGTTGAATTGTATAAAGATAAACAATATCAAGCAGCACAAATTTTATTTGATAAAGAAAAAACAAAAACAAACAACCAAGAAGTTGCAGCTGATTGCGCTTACTATATTGCCAATTGCGCCATTCGATTAAATCAAATGGGTGCTGATGTTTTGGTTGAAAATTTTGTAGAAGATTATCCAACCAGTACAAAAACAAATCAAGCCTATATTGATGTGGCTCATTACTATTTTGATGAGGGAAATTATCCAAAATCATTAGAATGGTTTGATAAAGCAGATCCCAATTCAATGTCTCAAGCAGACAAAGAAAAATATAATTTCCAAAAAGGATATGCCTATTTTACAGCTAAAAACAACAAAGAAGCCGCTAAGTATTTTAATATGGTGGTGAATTCTAAAACATTTGGAAGTCAGGCAAAATACTATTTAGGGTACATGTCTTATGAAACGGATGATTATAAAAGTGCCAATGAGTATTTTGAACAAGTTTCTGACCAAGATAAGTACAAAGAAAAAATGGGCTATTTTCAGGCCGATATGAATTTTAAATTGGGTAATTTTCAAAAAGCAGTTGATTTAGGTTTAGAACAAATGCCAAAATCAAGAGCCGATGAGAAGAGCGAATTGTCCAAAATTATTGGAGAAAGTTATTTCAATTTAAAAAAATACGACAAAGCATTACCTTATTTATTAGACTATAAAGGAAAAAAAGGAAAATGGAACAACACCGATTTCTATCAGTTGGGTTATGCGTATTATCAACAAAAAGATTATGAAAATGCCATCACACAATTCAATAAAATTATTGATGGAAATGATGCTGTGGCTCAAAATGCCTATTATCATTTAGCGGAAAGCTATTTAAAAACAGATAAAAAGCAACAAGCTTTAAACGCATTTAAAAAAGCATCTGAAATGGAATTTGATGCTAAAATTCAAGAAGATGCGTATTTGAATTATGCTAAATTAAGTTACGAAATTGGAAATCCATATCAATCAGTTCCTGAAATTATGAATGCGTATTTGGCAAAATATCCAAATACGTCATATAAACAAGAAATCAATACGCTCTTAATTAGTTCGTATATCACTTCAAAAAATTATAAAGAAGCTTTGGTTTTATTAGAAAAAAGTAAATCACCAGAAAACAAATTAGCGTATCAAAAAGTGACTTTTTATAGAGGTTTAGAACTGTATACCGATGGCGATTTCAAAGGAGCTTATTCATTATTTAAAAAATCTATCGCAGAAAATAAAGATGCAAAATTTTCAGCAAGAGCAACCTTTTGGAAAGGCGAAACAGAATACAATTTGGATCAATTTGAAGAAGCAAAATTAAGTTTTTTACAATTTTTAAATAGCGCAGAAGCTTCAACTACTCCTGAATTCAAAAATGCAAATTACAACTTAGCGTATGCGTATTTTAAATTAAAAGAATATGATAATGCCATCAAATATTTTGGCGATTTTACAACTTCAATTAAAGACGATAAAGTACGCTTGACAGATGCCTATTTGCGTTTAGGGGATTGTAATTTCATCTCGACAAAATATTGGCCAGCAATGGACGCTTACAATAAAGCAATTGATTTAAAGAGTGTTGATGCTGATTATGCAGCTTTTCAAAAAGGAATTAGTTATGGTTTTGTAAGCAAACCTGAACGTAAAATTGAAGATTTAGAAAAATTTATAAAAACCTATCCAACGTCTCAATATGCAGACGATGCACTATATGAATTGGGAAATACTTACGTGAATCAAAATCAAACCGATAAGGCGATTTCGACTTATGACAAATTAATTAGCAGTTACAAATCGAGTTCTTATGTAGCAAAAGCTATTCTAAAACAAGGGTTGATTTATTACAACGGAAATAAAGAAGAGCAAGCGTTAACAAAATTTAAAAAAGTAGTTGCTGAATATCCAAATTCTCCAGAATCATTAGAAGCCGTATCAACTGCACGTTTAATTTATGTAGATAGCGGTAAAGTTGACGAATATGCTGATTGGGTTAAAACCTTATCTTTTGTAGAAGTTTCAAATGCTGATTTGGATAATGATACCTATGAATCTGCCGAAAAACAATATTTGCAAAACAATGCCAAACAAGCTATTTCTGGATTTACAAGTTATGTGAGTAAATTTCCAAACGGATTACATGCGTTAAAAGCAAATTTCTATTTGGCGCAGTTGTATTTTGCTGATAATTTAGAAGCAAATTCCGTGAAACATTATGATTATGTAGTTTCAAAACCACGAAATGAATTTACTGAACAATCACTAGCTCGTTTGTGTCAAGTGCATTTAAAAGCAAAGAATTACGACAGTGCAATTCCGGTTTTAAAACGTTTGGAAACCGAAGCAGAATTTCCGCAAAATAAAACGTATGCACAATCTAATTTAATGAAATCGTATTACGAAAAACAAGATTTTGTAAATGCTGTAATTTATGCTGATAAAGTATTGGCAAATGATAAAGTTGATGATCGAATTAAAAGTGATGCACAAATAATAGTAGCGCGTTCGGCAATTAAAACGAATGATGAAACAAAAGCAAAAGAAGCTTATGCAAAATTGAATAAAATTGCAAAAGGCGAACTAAAAGCAGAAGCATTATATTATGATGCTTATTTCAAAAATAAAGAAGGAAAATTTGATGCATCTAACACAGTTGTTGAAAAAATTGCAAGTGATTATTCGGGTTATAAGTTTTTTGGAGCAAAAGCATTGATCATTATGGCAAAAAACTATTTCAGTTTAAATGATAGTTTTCAAGCTACTGAAATTTTGCAAAGTGTAATAGATAATTTCACAGAATATGCAGATGTAGTTGCTGAAGCACAAAAGGAATTAGACGCGATAAAAATCGAAGAAGCAAAACGTAATTCATCCATCACAAATTAATATATAGCAAGAAACTGTCATTCTGAACTAGTTTCAGAATCGCATCTAAAAAATTTGAACATGAAGAAATTAAATAGAATCACAATAGTTTTAGTAATATTCGGAATCCAATTTTCGTTTTCTCAAAAAAAAGATGAAAACATTGGCTCTGAAGTAGTAAATATTGTAAAACCATACACGCCTACCATTTCT
Organism: Flavobacterium sp. N2820; assembly: GCF_025947285.1. NCBI lineage: Bacteria > Pseudomonadati > Bacteroidota > Flavobacteriia > Flavobacteriales > Flavobacteriaceae > Flavobacterium > Flavobacterium sp. N2820. Next base: position 286,230 of record NZ_CP110008.1, read on the forward strand.
GATGCTTTCAAAGTAAAAGAAACACCAGTTTTGGAAGATGAAGAAGAGCAAAAAAAGGAAACCATTCAGTATAATATTTTTTCATTTCCAGTAGCGTCAACTTTTACACCCGCGAAAGGAAAAGCGGCAGGAGTTGATAAAGCCGAAAAAGAAAAATTATACAACAATTACGCAACGTTAGGTTTCGGAAATTATCCAACAATAAATGCAGAATTGTTCATAACACAAAATCTTAGCCGAAGCAATTATGTAGGTGGAATGTTGCGCCATTTGTCTTCTCAAGGCGGCATCAAAGATTTGGTTTTAGATGATAAATATTACAACACAAGTTTAGATGTAACTTATGGAGTGCGTGAGCGCGATTTAAGCTGGAATGTAGATTTAGGGGTGAAAAATCAAATTTATAATTGGTACGGATTACCTACAGAAACTATTGCTTTTGATGATGCAACAATTAACAGCATCGATTCAAAACAAAGTTACAATACAATTGCTCTTGGCGGAAAAATGACATTAAAAGACGGAATTTTTAGTGAGGCAAGTATGCAATTTAAACGTTTTTCAGATGGATTAAATTCGGGTGAAAATCGATTTTTTATCAAGCCAAATTTTGATTTTGAAGTAATGAATCAAAAAATCAAAGCCGATTTTGTAGTTGATTACGTTGGTGGTAGTTTTGATAGAATGTTAGCTATAGATTCGGAATTAAAATACAGTACAATAATTGCAGGAATGAAACCAAGTATTTTATACCAACAAGATGATTTATCGGTGCAGTTAGGTGCGGGCGTTTTCTATGCAACTGCAAAAATTAATGGGGAAAGTGATGGAAAGATTTTTATTTATCCAAACATCAAAGCTTCCTATAAATTAGTTGGCGATATTTTAGTAGCTTATGCTGGTGCAGAAGGAGGTTTACAGCAAAACTCATATGCTGATTTTGTGGAAGAAAATTCATTTGTGTCACCAACACTTTTTATTGCACCCACAGATAACAAATATGATATTTATGCAGGTTTAAAAGGTAAATTAGCGAATTCAGTAGCCTTTAATGTTAGAGCATCCTATTTGAACCAAGATGATAAAGCGCTTTATGTGAGTAACGAATACAATCCTACATTTGCAAATACAGAAGGTTACGCTTATGGGAATTCGTTTGGGGTAGTTTATGATAATATAAAAACATTGAGTTTGTTTGGTGAATTAAAGGCCGATTTTTCTAAAAGTGTAACTTTTGGTATTAATGGAACCTACAATAATTATTCATCAGATACGCAAGCCGAAGCTTGGAATTTACCACAATTAAAAGTTGGAACAACAGTAGATTTTGACATCAACGAAAAATGGTATGCAGGTGCCAATGTGTTTTTTGTAGGCGAAAGAAAAGATTTGATATCAGTTCAGAATGCTGCGGCTGTTTTTCCACCAATTTTTGATCCAACAGTAGTTACATTAGACAGTTATTTCGATTTGAATGCGCACGTAGGATACAAATACAACGCAAGATTAACCGCTTTCTTAAAAGGAAACAATTTAGCCAATCAACAATACAACCGCTGGGCAAATTTCCCAGTACAAGGAGTTCAGGTGTTGTTAGGAGCGAATTATAAATTCGATTTTTAAAACTTCAACATTCAATATTCAAAATTCATTGTTCCAGGTTAAAAAAAAATGTTGAATATTCAATTTTGAACAACGAATTTTGAGGTTTACTAAAGTGGTTTTCTAAGTTTTTCAATACTATATTTCATGAATAAATATCTTTTTCTAATTATTTGTTTTAGTTTTTTGAATTGTAAGGATTCAGAAAATAAAATTGTGAATACAACCGAGATAAAATCTAATAATTTGAATTTCTTTGATTTTGATAAGGTTGAACATTATTCTAAAGACATAAAAGATGACGATATTTTGCAAGAAATGCAAAGATTAGATGGTGTTGATAAGAAATCTGAAGAGCATAATTATCTAAATCTAATTGGATATAATTATCCTAAAGATGTTAATGATAAAGAATTTATAAGTAATTTGGTAAAATACAAATTTTCAAAAATACATATTGATAATAATTTTCATAACGACATAAATAAACTTTTTAGTACATCAAAATGTGAAGGAGGTTATCCGTTAGCTTGTGCTCCAGTTTACAGAGATATTCTTGTTTTTTATAAACAAGATAAGATTATTGGAATAGCAAAAATTTGTTTTGAATGTGGACAAAGCTATATTTTGGGTTCTTCTAATGATGTAAGTTATTTTGGAAGTTGTGGGGAGTATGGTATATTGTATGAAATTTTAAAACAAAAACAATAATCCTTTACTTCCTTAGCGCTTTCTTTGCGAACTTTTTGATTAAACCATGACATTCAAACAAAAAATAAAATCCCATTATCAAAACCTATTATCTGAAAAAATAAACGAATTGCGTTTTATGATTTCCGATTTGGCTCAAGATGCGCAAAACGATGCGAAAGGTTCGGCTGGTGATAAGCACGAAACCGCTTTGTCGATGATGCATTTAGAGCAAGAAAAACTAAATCAAAAGTTAGCGGAAATCATCGGTCAAAAGAATAGCGTTGATAAAATTGATGCAGATGCAATTCACGCCAAAGTTGCACTTGGAAGTATGGTTCAAACCAACGAAATGCTGTTTTATATCAGTGGCGCTTTGCCAAAAATAACAATCGATAATAAAACCATTATTGCCGTTTCACCAGAATCTCCTTTGGGAAGTCAATTATTAGGAAAAAGACCAGGAGATGAGGTGTTAATCAACTCGAATCGTTTCGAAATAAAAACAATTGAATAAAATGTAAACCACTCACTCGAGTGGTTTTTTTATGATTTGTAACCAAAACTAACTCAAAATAACTTTTTAAGTTTATAATTTCATTAAAAAATCAAATTTTAGTTATAAATTATAATTAATAACAAAATTGTTGTTTATTATTTAAACTTAATTAATCAATTTTGCTTCATCAAATTAAGTGAATGTATCATCTCACTTACACAATTAAACATTTCAACGATTAAACTTAAAGATTATGTGCGGAATATTAGCCATTATAGGAAAAGGAAAAGAAGAAGCATTGGTACAACAATTGTCTAAAAGAATGAGCCACCGTGGTCCAGATGAAAGTGATATCCATGTAACTGAGAAAGGACACATTTTGGCACACGAGCGTTTGTCAATTGTCGATTTACATACAGGAAAACAACCTATTCAAGGAACCGATTCGGCTTGGATGGTGCATAATGGCGAAATATACAATCACAAAAAATTAAGAGAAACAACTTTAAAACATCACACATTTAGAACCACATCAGATTCAGAAGTTATCGTGCATTTGTACGAAGAATTTGGATATGATTTCTGCGATATGTTAGACGGAATTTTCGCTTTAGTAGTTATCGATGGAGATGATTATATTGTAGCTCGTGATCCACTGGGAGTAAAACCTTTGTATTATGGAATGGATGAAAGAGGACGCTTGTATTTTGCTTCCGAAATGAAAGCCATAACCGACCAATGCAAAACGTTTTCTACATTTCCGCCAGGACATTATTACACCGAAAAAACAGGTTTTGTGAAATATTACAAACCAGAATGGGAAGCGCATGAAACTGCAGTTGAAAAATTAGATTTAGAAGCTTTAAATGCAAGTTTAACTCAAGCTGTTGAAAAACGTTTAATGTGCGATGTGCCTTTTGGAGTATTGCTTTCAGGTGGATTAGATTCATCCTTAATTGCTTCAATTACTTCAAGATTGTTAGAAGGAACTGGACAAGAATTACATTCGTTTTCTATTGGATTAGATGCTTCGGCACCCGATTTAGTAGCAGCAAAAAAAGTAGCGGATTTTATTGGAACTACACATCATGAAATTCATTTCACAGTCGAACAAGGAATCGATATTTTAGATAAGTTAATTTGGCATTTAGAAACCTACGATGTAACGTCAATTCGGGCAAGCACGCCAATGTATTTCTTGTCAAAAGCGATTACAGAAAAAGGGATTAAAATGGTATTGTCAGGCGAAGGAGCCGATGAGATTTTTGGAGGTTATTTGTACTTTAGAAATGCGCCTTCAGTATTGGATTTTCAAAAAGAAACCATTGAACGCGTGCAGAAGTTATTTACAGCCGATTTGCTTCGTGCCGATAAATCAACCATGGCACATGGATTAGAAGCAAGAGTTCCATTTTTAGATAAAGCGTTTTTGGATTTAGCAATCAAAATTCAGCCAGAAGAAAAAATGCCAAAAACGTATGACGGAATTGAAAAATATATTTTAAGAAAAGCATTCGACACACCTGAGAAGCCATACTTGCCAGAAGAAATTTTATGGCGTCAAAAAGAACAGTTTTCAGATGGAGTAGGGTATAACTGGATTGATACTTTAATTGAATATTGTTCAAGTCAAGTAACTGATATTGAGTTTTCAAGAGCAAAAGAGTTGTTTCCATATAATACACCGGTTACAAAAGAAGCCTTTTTCTATCGTCGTATTTTTCAAAAACATTTTTCACAAGATAGTGCGGCACAAACCGTGCGAAAATGGATTCCAAAATGGCAAGAAAATCAAGATCCAAGTGGTAGAGCAAATGCCGCTCACGTAAAGGCAGATGTAGCTATTGCTTCAAGCGCAGCATTAGTGTAGTATTTCATAAATATGGTTTGTTGTTAGGAAGCGTCAGTTAGAAATAGCTGACGTTTTTGTTTTCAACAAATGTTAATAACTTAATGGCTTTTTATGCTTATTTATAGTCTATTTTTTATCGGAATGGTTATATTTGTCTGTTAATAAAAAATCGAATATTTTAAGAGTAAAATTATATGAGCGAAGAAGTTAAGAAAAACAATTATTCGGCAGACAGTATTCAGGCATTAGAAGGAATGGAGCACGTAAGAATGCGTCCTTCCATGTATATTGGCGATACTGGAGTAAGAGGTTTGCACCATTTGGTGTATGAAGTAGTAGATAACTCTATCGATGAAGCTTTAGCCGGTCATTGTGATACAATTTATGTAGCTATAAACGAAGATAATTCCATTACAGTAGAAGATAACGGTCGTGGTATTCCAGTTGATTTACACAAAAAAGAAGGCGTTTCTGCACTTGAGGTGGTAATGACTAAAATTGGTGCTGGAGGTAAATTTGATAAAGATTCGTACAAAGTTTCTGGAGGTTTACACGGTGTTGGTGTTTCGTGTGTAAATGCACTATCTGATCATTTACGTGCAACGGTTTATCGTGAAGGTAAAATCTACGAGCAAGAATACGAAAAAGGGAAAGCAATGTATCCAGTTAAACAAATTGGAACTACAGATAAAAGAGGTACAATGGTTACATTTAAACCAGATGCGACCATTTTTACACAAACTTTAGAATATTCTTACGATACTTTAGCTTCTCGTTTACGTGAACTTTCTTTCTTAAATAAAGGAATTACAATTACTTTAACAGATAAAAGACATTTAGCTGATGACGGAAGTCAACCAGTTGAAACGTTTCATTCACAAGAAGGATTAAAAGAATTTGTTAAGTTTTTAGATGGAAATCGCGAACCAATCATTTCTCATGTAATTAGCATGGAGCATGAAAAAAGCGAAATTCCTGTTGAGGTTGCTTTAATTTACAACACAAGTTATACAGAGAATATTTTTTCTTATGTAAATAATATCAATACACACGAAGGAGGAACGCATTTACAAGGTTTCCGTATGGGGTTAACGCGTACGTTAAAAAAATATGCAGATGCTTCTGGATTGTTAGATAAATTAAAATTCGAAATTTCTGGAGATGACTTCCGTGAAGGTTTAACAGCTATTATTTCGGTAAAGGTGCAAGAACCACAGTTCGAAGGTCAAACCAAAACCAAATTAGGGAATAGAGAAGTAGTTTCTCCAGTTTCTCAAGCGGTTTCAGAAATGTTAGAAAATTATTTGGAAGAAAATCCAAATGATGCAAAAATCATTGTTCAAAAAGTAATTTTGGCTGCTCAAGCCCGTCATGCTGCTAAAAAAGCACGTGAAATGGTGCAACGTAAAACCGTAATGGGTGGTGGAGGATTACCAGGAAAATTGTCAGATTGTTCAGAACAAGATCCAGCAAAATGTGAAATTTTCCTTGTCGAGGGAGATTCGGCAGGTGGAACAGCTAAACAAGGACGTGATCGTTTTTTTCAAGCAATTTTGCCTTTACGTGGTAAAATTTTGAATGTGGAAAAGGCAATGCAACACAAAGTATTTGAAAACGAAGAAATTCGAAATATTTTCACAGCATTAGGGGTTACCATAGGTACTGCAGAAGATTCAAAAGCATTGAATTTAGAAAAATTACGTTACCATAAAGTAGTGATTATGTGTGATGCCGATGTCGATGGTTCTCACATTTCTACCTTAATTTTAACATTCTTTTTCCGTTACATGAAAGAGCTTATTGAAAAAGGACACGTTTACATAGCGGCTCCACCTTTATATTTAGTTAAAAAAGGAAACAAAAAAGAGTATGCTTGGAACGATGACCAACGTGATATTGCTAATGAGAGAATGGGTGGAAGTGCTACAATTCAGCGTTATAAAGGTCTTGGGGAAATGAATGCGGAGCAATTATGGGAAACCACTTTGAATCCAGAAAACAGAACATTTAGACAAGTAACCATTGATAGTTTAGCAGAAGCGGATAGAGTTTTTTCAATGTTAATGGGTGATGAGGTGCCACCTCGTAGAGAATTTATTGAGAAAAATGCTTCTTACGCCAAAATTGATGCGTAAATCAAGTATAATAATAGGAATGTTTGCTGCTTTCTTTTTTACACAAAAAGTAAAGGGTCAGTCGTCAACAGAATTAGAACAAATAGGGTATCTGCTTTCAGATGCCCTTTTGTATTCAGAACAATATATAATTCCAGCTACTGATGCTGCGGTTTATCAAGCTTCCTCTGCATGGGTAAATTCTCCCAAAAAGAAAGAAAAATGGAAAGTTACTTTAGGAGTGCATACCAATGTTTTTTTTGTGCCCAAAAGAGATAGAAAATTTAGCATTCAAAATGATGATTTTCAGTTTTTTGAAATTGAAGGAGCTACAACTGCAACTGTTCCAACAGCATTGGGTAATGATGATCAAATTTATTTAGTTGGAGATTTAGGTGGAGAAGAAGTGCGCTTAGAAACACCGGAGGGTATTGATCAGGAAACGGTTGTTTATCCCTATTTACAAGGAGGAATAGAATTGCCTTATGGATTTGAATTTCTAGCTCGATATTCTGTAAAAACAAAGCTTAAGAGAGGTAATTATCAAGTTTATGGGTTTGGTTTAAAGCATAATTTGAGTCAATATTTTCCAAAAATAGAAGCTAAAAACATCTATTTTTCTGCTGCTGCTATTTATTCAAAAGAAGATTTGAGTTTTGAATTTCTAGATATCAATACCGTTTATGGAAATTTGGGAATCGATGTTTTTAATGCTCTAGTTGATACGTATCATTTTCAAATGAGTGCTTCTAAAGAGTTTAAAAAGTTTGAATTAATTACTAATTTGATAATAAACAGGAGCTCATTCGAATATATTGTAGATGGAAAAAAAGGTGCGATAGAAGAAGTTTTACCTGTTCAAGATGTAATTAATGACCTGTTAACTCGAATTTCAAAAGATAAAACCAATATTTTAGGAGAAGTTTCTGGTAGATACCAAATAAGCAAATTTTATGTGCAAAGTTCAATTGCTTTTGGTAAATTTGTAAACGGAAATATTGGTGTACAATATCAGTTTTAATTTTATAAATATTTAATATATACAACAAAATGAAAGTAACAATAGTAGGTGCGGGTAACGTAGGTGCAACATGTGCAGATGTTATTTCGTATAGAGGAATCGCAAGCGAAGTAGTATTAGTTGACATTAAAGAAGGTTTTGCTGAAGGTAAGGCTATGGATATTATGCAATGTGCTACAACAACTGTTTTTAACACACAATTGAGCGGAACAACAGGCGATTATTCAAAAACAGCTGGAAGTGATGTGGTAGTAATTACATCTGGAATTCCAAGAAAACCAGGAATGACTCGTGAAGAATTAATCGGAATCAATGCAGGAATCGTAAAATCGGTTGCAGATAACGTATTAACACATTCGCCAAACGCAATTATTGTAGTTGTATCAAATCCAATGGATACAATGACCTATTTAACATTAAAAGCTACTGGACTTCCAAAGAACAGAGTAATTGGAATGGGGGGGGCTTTAGATAGTTCACGTTTCAAATATTTCTTATCAAAAGCTTTAGATAAACCAGCTAATGATGTTCAAGGAATGGTAATAGGTGGTCATGGAGATACAACAATGATTCCATTAACACGTTTAGCATCTTACAACGGAGCGCCAGTTTCAAATTTCTTATCACAAGAAGCATTAGACAAAGTAGCTGCTGATACAATGGTAGGAGGAGCAACTTTGACGGGATTATTAGGTACTTCAGCTTGGTATGCGCCGGGAGCATCTGTAGCGTATTTAGTAGATAGTATTTTAAACAATCAAAAACGTATGATTCCATGTTCAGTTTTCTTAGAAGGAGAATACGGACAAGAAGATATTTGTATGGGAGTTCCATGTATTATCGGAAAAAATGGAGTGGAGCAAATAGTTGATATTCAGTTGAATGATGTCGAAAAAGCTGCCTTTGCAAAATCAGCTGATGCAGTTAGAGCAATGAATGCAGATTTGAAATCAGTACTATAATTTCAACAAGAAAATAGCAAAACTGTCAAGCAATTGGCAGTTTTTTTTTGAACCTAATCCAGCTTTCCATTGCAAGCTTTTATCGCAAAATTGTTAGCTTTTGCAAGAAAAAATCAGCTTCCTTTTGTTGTTGTTTTATGTTGTAAAAGCTAACAATTTTTGACTAATAAAAGGCTTTTTATTTTAATCTGGGGTATAATAGCATTTTAATCAAAATAAAATTGGTTAATCCTATTGTAAATTATATATTTGTCCGTTTTTATAAAATAGAATAATAAATTATAGAGTAATGCAGAATAGAGGACTAATTAAATTTTTCGCAATTATCTTTGCTTTGGTATGTGTATACCAACTTTCTTTCACTTTTGTTGCAAACGGCATAGCTAACGATGCTAAAGCTTTTGCTAAAGGAGATTCAAAAAAAGAACTACGTTATTTAGATTCTTTGAAAAAAGAAGAAGTATTTCTTGGAAAAACCTACAAAGAAGTAACAGATAATCAAATCAACAAAGGTCTTGACCTTGAAGGAGGATTAAACGTAATTCTTCAAATTTCGGTTAAAGACATCTTAAAAGGATTAGCAAACGAAACAAAAAATCCAGCTTTCAACAAAGCACTTGCTGATGCGAAAATCAATCAACAAGGAAATCAAGATTACATCGATGCATTTTTTGAAGAAGCTGATAGAGCTAATTTAAGATTGGCTGATGCTGATGTTTTTAGAAATAAAAACCTTGATGGAATTATTGAAATAGGAATGACAAACAAACAAGTTCAGCCTATTATCAAACAAAAAGTTAATGAGTCTGTAGAAAGTGCGTTCAAAGTATTAAGAGAACGTATTGACCAATTTGGTGTTACACAACCTAACATTCAATTATTAGGAAACTCAGGTAGAATCTTAGTTGAATTACCTGGGGCAAAAGATGTAGATAAAATCAAAAGAATTTTACAAACTTCGGCTCAGTTAGAGTTTTGGGTTGCACATTCAGATGTTGATGCTTTTGGCTATTTAATTCAAGTAAACGAAGCTTTAAAGAAAACAGAAGTAGCTAAAAAATCAACTCCAGTTAAAAACACTGGGATTGATTCTTTATTAACAGATAAAGCAGATTCTACTTCGGTAGTAAATCCACTTTTTGATAAACTACAATTATTAGGGCAACAACCTATGGGACAACCAGTATTAGGTATTGCAAAAGTAAAAGATACAGCTGTTATCAATTCATATTTTAAAAGAGCTGATATCAAAGCATTATTACCAGCTAATTTAACATATGCTAGAATGGCTTGGGAAAAATCAGACCCAAAAAATCCAGAATTTACACAATTGTATTTCTTAAAAGGAGATGCTTCAGGTAAGCCAGCTTTAGCAGGAGACATGATTACAACTACAAGAGCAGAAGCAGATGAATTTGGAAAGCAAGGTGTAACGATGAACATGAATTCTTATGGAACTCGTGAATGGGAAAAATTAACAAGTAGAGTAGCAAAAGAGCAAGGCTTTATTGCTATTGTAATGGATAACACTGTTTATTCTGCTCCACAAGTTAATGAAGCAATTGCAGGTGGAAGTTCGAGAATTTCTGGAAACTTTACAATTGAAGATGCACAAGAATTAACTAAAATTTTAGGTGCAGGTAAATTACCAGCAACTGCAGAAATTGTTCAATCAGAAGTAGTAGGTCCATCATTAGGAGAAGAAGCTATCAATAATGGATTAATTTCTTTTATTTTAGGGTTCGCATTAGTATTATTATGGATGGTAGTATATTATGGTAAAGCTGGATTCTATGCAAACTTAGCCTTGTTAGTAAATATTTTATTCATCTTTGGTGCTTTAGCTAGTTTTGGAGCTGTATTAACATTGCCTGGTATTGCAGGTATTGTATTAACAATTGGTATGGCGGTTGACGCTAACGTAATTATCTTTGAAAGAGCTAAAGAAGAATTAGATAATGGTAAAACGGTTCAAGAAGCTACAGATTACGCGTTTACATGGAAAGGTGCATTATCCTCAATTGTAGATGCTAACGTAACTACAGCTTTAACTGCTATCATTTTATTAGTATTTGGAACAGGACCAATCAAAGGTTTTGCAACTACTTTATTAATTGGTATTATAACTTCTGTATTTACAGCAGTATTTGTAACCAGAATGATTTTAGATTGGAGTTTAGTTCGTAATGAAAGATTAACTTTTTCTACTTCATTGACTAAAAATTGGTTTAAAAACTTAAATATTGATTTCTTAGGTAAAAAGAAAATCGCTTATGCTATTTCAACTGTATTAGTTGTATTAAGTTTGATTTCTTTATTTACTAAAGGATTAAATCAAGGTATTGATTTCGTTGGAGGTAGAACATACCAAGTTCGTTTTGACAAGCCAGTAGTAGCTGATGAAGTAGCTAAAGATTTAAGTGTTGTATTTGGTGAAGCTGGAGCTGAAGTTAAAATCTACGGAACAAACAATCAGTTAAAGATCACAACAAAATATAAAGTTGATGATGAAGGTGAAGGAGTTGATCAAGAAGTAAATAATAAGTTATTTGAAGGTTTAAAGAAAAACTTTCCAGCAGACATGACTTATGAAAAATTTGCTAATTTGTATGAAGGTAAAACAATCGGAATATTATCATCTGCTAAAGTAACAGGAACAGTTTCAAAAGATATTAAAACAAACTCAATTTGGGCAGTATTAGGTTCATTGTTTATTGTTTTTGTCTATTTGATGATTAGTTTCCGTAGATGGCAATTTGGATTTGGAGCGGTTGCTGCTGTTGCGCATGACGTAATCATTGTATTAGGTATTTTCTCTTTCTTCTATACAATTTTACCTTTTAACATGGAAATTGACCAAGCATTCATTGCGGCTATCTTGACGGTTATTGGTTATTCGTTAAATGATACGGTAATTGTATTCGACAGAGTACGTGAATATTTAGATTATAACTCATCACCAGATTTCAAAGGATTAGTAAACAAAGCATTAAATACTACTTTAAGTAGAACGATTAATACCTCTGCAACAACTTTAGTAGTATTAGTTGCTATCTTTATTTTAGGTGGAGAAACAATCAGAGGATTCGTATTTGCTATCTTAGTAGGTATTTTAGTTGGAACATATTCTTCATTGTTTATTGCTACTCCAGCTATGTCTGATGCAATTGGTGAAAAAGAAGGTCGTAAAATGGCTGAATTTAAAAAAGAAGACTAAATATTCTTATTTATATATTATTTAAAAGTCCTGATTTTATATCAGGACTTTTTTTATATTTATATTTCTAAAATTAATGATTATGCCTATTAAATTTTTTTTGTTGTCTTTTATTTTTGTTTTTTCTTCATGCAATAACAGTAAAATATATGATGATTTTGATTCCAATTTTGAGAAGAATCGTTGGGAAGAAAATGACATTAGAGTATTTGAGTTTGAAAACATGCAACCAGAAGAGGTTTGTGACTTAAAGCTGCATTTTGGTCATATTAGCGGGTTTCAATTTAAAGTAGTGCCTTTAGAAGTTGAAATAACAACTCCCAATGGAGAATTAGAAGTGTTGTCAATAAATGTTAAGTTAATTGATGAATCAGGAAAAGATATTGGTGATTGCACAGGAGATATTTGTGATGTCTTTCAAACTATAAAAACGTTTGAAACACTTGAAAAGGGAAAATATAAAGTTACTGTTAAAAGCAAATTTACGGGACCTTATTTGCCAAACGTACTGGGTGTGGGTGTGATTTTTGAAAAAATGAAATAAAGTTTATAAAAAAAGCGGTTAGAATTCTAACCGCTTTTCATTTATTCTTTAACTTTCTTTGCTTTAAGTACAAAGTAGAAACCAATGATTATAAATGGAATACTCAACCATTGTCCAGTTGATAATGCATTAAATAGTTCATATTTTTCAAAACCTTCCTGACTTTCTTTTACATATTCAACCACAAATCTTACAGACCATAGCAATATTAAAAACAATCCAAACAAATAACCTGCTTTGTTTCTTGCTTCCGTTTTCCAATATAAAAACATCAAAATGGCAAAAACAAAAACATAACAAATTGCTTCATATAATTGCGCAGGATATCTATAAGGAAATGCGTCTAAAATTGTTTTATATTGAGGATCTGTTGCAATTGCAGTAAAAGCTTGCTGTGCATCTTGAATATTAGTTTGAGCCATTATTGCAGGTTCACCAAGTGGTCCTAGGTAATCTTCTCCCTTGATGAATTTCATCGCCATAAAGCTATCGGCAGAAGTTGGTTTTCCAATAATTTCAGAATTCATAAAATTTCCCAGGCGAATAAAAATCGCTCCAAGCGAAACTGGAATAACGATTCGGTCTAAAATCCATAAAAAAGACCGCTTGATTACACGTCTCTGTATATAAAACATTGTTATTATGATTCCAATTGCGGCACCATGACTTGCTAATCCTGCAAACCCTGTAAAATGTAAAGTTGGATTTGTACTAATTGGCAATAAAATACTTAAAGGATCTTTATAAAACAAATCGGATTGATAAAACAAAACGTGACCCAATCTTGCCCCAAGCATTGTAGCTACAAGTGTGTAAACAAAAAGTTTATCTAACGAATCCACTGATTCATTTTCTCTAATAAAAATAGGTTTCATCACATACCAGCCTAATCCAAAAGCTAAGACCCAAGAAAGGCTATAAAAACGTAAGATGAAAAATCCCAAATCAATTCCTTCAGCAGGATTCCAAACCATATTTAGTGCGTAAATCATAAGTGTTTATTCTGATTAAAGCGTAAAAATAAATAATAATATTGTGTTTCGTGTTAAAATTCTAATAAGATATTTTCAATGGCAAAAATCAAGCTCACAAATCAAGTTCAAAATTCTATTTTCTAACTTCTAAATTTTCAAGGAACAGGATCATAACCACTTTTTCCCCAAGGATGACAACTAAAAATTCTTTTTAGAGCAAGCCAACCTCCTTTAAGTAAGCCATGTTTTTGTAAAGCTTGAATAGTGTATGTGGAACAAGTTGGTTCAAAACGGCAGGTTGCTGGTGTAAAGGGGGAAATGCCAACTTGATAAAATCGAACCAACAATACAAATGGGTAAGTAAGCCATTGTTTTAGTGTTTTTGGGTATTTTAATTGGTGTTGACTACACATAAATTATTTTTTTAAAAAAAAAGAATCTCAATACGAGATTCTTTTGAGTATGTTAAAAGGTAAAAGTAGTTCCGTCTTTTCCGTCTTTTAATTGGATGTCTAATGCTAATAATTGGTCTCTTATTTGATCTGAAAGCGCGAAGTCTCTATTAATTCTCGCTTGTTTTCGCATTTCAATCAATAACTCCACAACTCCTTTCAATTTTTCAGAAGTATTTGAAGCTGCTCCTGATGTTGTATTGTTAATCCCTAAAACATCAAATAAGAAGTTAGATAACGTAGTCGTGACTAATTGAATGTCGTCTGCAGTTAAAGTTGCTGTTCCATCATTAACTAAATTAATAAAACGAGCACCTTCAAACAATTGCGCAATCAAAATAGGAGTATTAAAATCGTCGTTCATGGCGTCATAACAACTTTGTTTCCAAGACACAACATCTAAAGAAGAGGAGTTACTTGCTTTCAACGTTGGAAGCAGTTTGTATGATTCCATCAAACGATTATATCCTTTTTCACTGGCTACCATCGCATCGTTAGAAATATCTAAAACACTACGATAATGGGCTTGTAAAAAGCAAAAGCGAACAATATTTGGTCCAAATGGTTTTTCAAAAAAGTTGTTATCACCTGTAACTAATTCCATTGGGAGGATATAATTACCAGTCGATTTACTCATACGTAAGCCATTCATAGTAAGCATGTTTGTATGCATCCAATAATTTACTGGCGAATGACCGTTGCATGCTTTTCCTTGTGCGACTTCACATTCATGATGTGGAAATTTTAAATCCATTCCACCACCATGAATATCAAACGTTTCTCCTAAGTATTTCGTACTCATTGCGGTACATTCTAAATGCCAGCCAGGAAAACCTTCACCCCAAGGTGAATTCCATCGCATAATGTGAGCAGGTGAGGCGTTTTTCCAAAGCGCAAAATCTTGTGGGTTTTTCTTTTCGCTTTGTCCGTCTAAATCTCTTGTATTGGCAAATAATTCGTCAATATTTCTATTACTCAATTCGCCATAATTCAAGCCTTTCTTATTGTAAGCAAACACATCAAAATAAACTGAACCATTGCTTACATAAGCAAAACCAGTGTCAATTAGCTTCTGTGTCAATTCAATTTGCTCTAAAATGTGTCCGGTTGCTGTAGGTTCAATTGTAGGCGGAAGAAAATTAAAAGTATCTAATACTTTATGAAAATCAACAGAATATTTCTGTACAATTTCCATAGGTTCTAATTTTTCTAAACGGGATTGTTTTACAAAACGATCGTTATCAACATCTCCATCATCGGTTAAATGTCCGGCATCGGTTATGTTTCTAACATATCTTACTTTGTAATCCAAATGTAATAAATATCTAAAAATCACATCAAAACTCATAAAAGTACGAACATTCCCTAGGTGTACATTACTATACACCGTTGGACCACAAACATACATACCAATATTTCCTTCATGAATAGGAGTGAAGATTGATTTTTCACCAGAAAGTGTATTGTATATTTTTAACGATTGATTTTTGTATAATTCCATTTTTGGTTATCGGTTTTCTGTTGTTGGTTTTTTATTGTTATGCTAAACTTGTATAGCATCTCAAGACCTAACTTCATCACCCAGCTTAAAACTGTGTATCTAATTTGATGTAATCTAAAAATTCTCTTCTGACTTTATCTTCTTTGAATTTTCCACCAAATTCAGCTGTTACCGTGCTGCTTTCAATATCGCGAATTCCTCTTGAATTCACACACAGGTGTTTGGCATCAATTACACACGCTACGTCATTTGTACCTAAAACTTTCTGTAATTCTTGAACAATTTGTATAGTTAAACGTTCTTGAACCTGAGGTCTTTTCGCAAAATAATCCACAATGCGATTCATTTTCGATAAACCTACAACTGTTCCATTTGAAATGTAAGCGACGTGAGCGCGACCTACAATAGGTAACAAATGATGCTCACAGGTAGAATAAACCACAATGTTTTTTTCTACAAGCATCTCATTATACTTGTATTTATTATCAAATGTAGAAGAGCTTGGTTTTTTTACAGGATTTAATCCTCCAAAAATTTCTTTTACAAACATTTTTGCCACACGATTTGGAGTGCCTTTTAAACTATCGTCTGTTAAGTCTAATCCAAGTGTATTTAAAATATGTTCTACATCTTTTTTTATCAATTCAATTTTTTCATCGTCAGAAATAGCAAATGCATCTTCGCGTAAAGGTGTTTGCGCACTTGTTGCAATGTGATTATTTCCAATTTCGTCCGGAAAATCCTCGTTTTGTATCATTGTTGTAAATTAGTTTTATAGCAATTTTTTATGCTGGCAAAGATAAATAATAAACTTTAAAAATAATTTCAATATGTTAATTATTAGAAAAATAATTGCCAAGTTTAAATTTTTGTTAAATTTGCTTTACAAACTATATAAATTACAAAATGAAAAAATTATTACTCTACCTTGTTATTTTAATTTCTAGCTTTAGTTTTTCACAAGAAAAATTAGCTGAAAATAATCCCTATTTGAAAGCAATTACATTAGAAAAGACAGATCATGCTAGTCTGAGCTTTATTAATGATGCAAAAATTTCTTGGGATTTTTCAGCCCTTGATACTAAAAACGTTGATGCAGCCATTGAAGTAGCTACTTTTTTTGATTGTTTCAATGGTGCTAATGGAAGTGATATC
The DNA here is from genome assembly GCF_025947285.1 of Flavobacterium sp. N2820. Taxonomy (NCBI): domain Bacteria; kingdom Pseudomonadati; phylum Bacteroidota; class Flavobacteriia; order Flavobacteriales; family Flavobacteriaceae; genus Flavobacterium; species Flavobacterium sp. N2820. The sequence continues at coordinate 302,813 of NZ_CP110008.1, forward strand.
AAATCTCAATATTTTATCCTTTCTAAAGAAAAATTTATGGTAACGGGTAGTGCTCAAGTTAATCACGATGAAACTGGAACAAAATGTTTTAAGTGGAGACTTAGATTAAAAGAGAATGGTAGTGAGAAATTTTCAGAGTGGTTTTATTTTATCTATTTAAAAGAATAAGTAATGAAAAAAATTTTAACCTTTATATTGTTTCTAAGTTTTAGTATTTCTTTTGGACAATCAACCACTTGTGCTAACGCAGCTGCAATGTGTTCTGGAAATCAAGGGCCCTTTGTGAATACAACTGGAACTCCAAGTTTTGGACCACTTGGGTGTTTGGGCTCAACACCAAATCCTGCTTGGTTTTATTTGCAAGTTGGACAATCTGGTAATATTGACTTTACATTATTTCAAACTTCTAACGGAGGTAACCCTATTGATGTTGATTTTATTTTATGGGGACCTTTCAGTTCAGCCATTAATTGTAATAGTTTATTTGGCTATTCTGCTGGTTATACAGGTCCTAATAATGTAATTGATTGTAGTTATTCAGGTTCTGCAACAGAGAATGTAAATATTCCAAATGCTATTGCAGGGCAATTTTATATGCTTTTAGTTACAAACTTTTCAGGTCAAGCAGGTACTTATACCTTAAATCAAACTGGAGGTACAGGTGCCCTTAGTTGTGAAATAGTTTGTGGTGTTAATTTAGGTCCAGATCAATTATATTGTTCTACAAATATTACAAATCATCTATTAACGGCGACTTTCAATCAAGCTCCTTCATCAGCGGGTACTCCAACTTACTCATGGTTTTTAGAAGGTGTTTTACAAACTACTACTACAGTAAATACTTTATTAATTAATCAAAGCGGTAACTGGTCAGTTGAAGTTGTTCGTCCGGGTTGTTCAGATTTAGCAACCGATACGGTGCTTATCACCTTCGATTCACCACCTTCACTTACACCACCACCTTCGCCTATAAATATTAATTGTAATCCATATGACTTAACTTCGTTAATTCCAGCTATGGTTGCACCAGATCTACCATCAGATTTTGTGGTTTATTTTTATGAAGATCAAGCGGATTGTTGGGATGGAAATTCAAATTTTATTCCCAATCCAACAGCTTATGCGCCAGGCGCATCAATCACTGTTTATATTAGAGTTGAGAATGCTGGAAACCCTTCATGTAATGATACCGATCAATTTGTTTCATTAACATACAATTGTTCAAGTGTAACAGCTTCAGTTAGTGCCAATACGATATGTTCAGGAACAACAGGTACTGTTACTTTTACGGGTACTCCAAATGCTGTAGTTACCTATACAGTTGACGGTTCACCAAATCAGACGATAACTTTAGACGCTACGGGTCAATTTGTATTGACTACACCAGTTTTAACAGCAGATTCGGTTTACACTTTGGTAGAAGTTTCTGACGGAACGATAACTACACCATTAACAGGTGTTACGGCTACGGTTACCGTTATTGCTTTACCAACAGCTACTATTTCTGGTACAACAGCTATTTGTTCAGGAAGTGCTACAGATTTAACCTTCACAGGAACAGCAGATGCGATTGTTACCTATACAGATGGTACAAGTAATTTTACCACCACATTAACAGGAGGAACATCAACAGTGAGTGTTTCACCAACTACTACAACGACCTATAGTTTGGTAAGTGTTGCTTCTAATACGACACCAGTTTGTACAGCTACTCCAACAGGTAGTGTTGTGATTACAGTTTCACAGCAAGTAGCAGGAAGTTTAAGCTACACGCCATCAGATTTTTGTACAATTGATTTTGGTACATATGCGCCTACGGTTGTAATTTCTGGAGCGGGTACAGGCACATGTGCTTCAACTACACCAGTTTATACAGCAACACCAGCAGGTTTAACCATAGATGCAACAACAGGAGTTATTACGCCAAGTACAAGTGTAGTAGGTACATATACCATTACGCTTACTTATCCAGCTTGTGGCGGATGTGGAGTTGCAAATTTCACAACAACAGTAACCGTTTCTTCACCAGGGTCTGCTAGCGTTAGTTATACGACACCATTGTGTACAAATGACACAGCTACGTATGCGCCAACTTTAACAGGAGCAGGTTCAGCAACAAATTATACTGCTACTCCAGCAGGATTATCAATAGATTTAATTACAGGAGTAATTAACCCAAGTGCAAGTACAGCGGGAACTTATACAATAAATTATACGCCAGCATCAGTAGGTGCTTGTGTTATAGTTGGAACTCCAACAACAGTTACCATCACAGCAGCTCCAACAGCAGCTATCAGTTATGCAGCAACACCTTATTGTGATGATATTGCTACGGCACAAGCAGTTACTTTAACAGGAACGAATGCGTATACAGGCGGAAGTTTTAGTGCTTCTCCAGCAGGTTTACTAATAGATGCTTCAACAGGGGCGATTACTCCAACAGGAAGTACAGCAGGAACATATACGGTAACGTACACTATTCCAGCGAGTGCAGGATGTGCAAGTAGTGATGTAACAACAACAGTAACCATAACAGGTTTACCAACAGCAGCTATCAGCTATGCAGGAACACCTTATTGTGATAACTTAGCTACGGCACAAGCAATTACCTTGACAGGAACGAATGCATATACAGGCGGAAGTTTCAGTGCTACACCAGCAGGTTTACTTTTAGATGCTTCAACAGGAGCTATTACTCCAACTGGAAGTACAGCAGGAACATATACTGTAACGTACACTATTCCAGCGAGTGCAGGATGTGCGAGTAGTGATGTAACTACTACAGTTACCATCACAGCAGCTCCAACAGCAGCTATCAGCTATGCGGCAACACCTTATTGTGATGATATTGCTACAGCACAAGCAATTACCTTAACAGGAACGAATGCATATACAGGCGGAAGTTTTAGTGCTTCTCCAGCAGGTTTACTAATAGATACTTCAACAGGAGCGATTACTCCAAACGGAAGTACAGCAGGAACATATACGGTAACGTACACTATTCCAGCGAGTGCAGGATGTGCAAGTAGTGATGTAACAACAACAGTAACCATAACAGGTTTACCAACAGCAGCTATCAGCTATGCAGGAACACCTTATTGTGATAACTTAGCTACGGCACAAGCAATTACCTTGACAGGAACGAATGCATATACAGGCGGAAGTTTCAGTGCTACACCAGCAGGTTTACTTTTAGATGCAATAACAGGAGCGATTACTCCAACAGGAAGTACAGCAGGAACATATACGGTAACGTACACTATTCCAGCGAGTGCAGGATGTGCGAGTAGTGATGTAACTACTACAGTTACCATCACAGCAGCGCCAACAGCAGCTATCAGTTATGCAGCAACACCTTATTGTGATGATATTGCTACGGCACAAGCAGTTACTTTAACAGGAACGAATGCGTATACAGGCGGAAGTTTTAGTGCTTCTCCAGCAGGTTTACTAATAGATGCTTCAACAGGAGCGATTACTCCAACTGGAAGTACAGCAGGAACATATACTGTAACGTACACTATTCCAGCGAGTGCAGGATGTGCAAGTAGTGATGTAACAACAACAGTTACCATCACAGCAGCGCCAACAGCAGCTATCAGCTATGCGGGAACACCTTATTGTGATAACTTAGCTACGGCACAAGCAATTACCTTAACAGGAACGAATGCATATACAGGCGGAAGTTTCAGTGCTACACCAGCAGGTTTACTTTTAGATGCAATAACAGGAGCGATTACTCCAACTGGAAGTACAGCAGGAACATATACGGTAACGTACACTATTCCAGCGAGTGCAGGATGTGCGAGTAGTGATATAACTACTACAGTTACCATCACAGCAGCGCCAACAGCAGCTATCAGTTATGCAGCAACACCTTATTGTGATGATATTGCTACAGGGCAAGCAGTTACTTTAACAGGAACGAATGCGTATACAGGCGGAAGTTTTAGTGCTTCTCCAGCAGGTTTACTAATAGATGCTTCAACAGGAGCGATTACTCCAACTGGAAGTACAGCAGGAACATATACGGTAACGTACACTATTCCAGCGAGTGCAGGATGTGCAAGTAGTGATGTAACAACAACAATTACCATAACAGGTTTACCAACAGCAGCTATCAGCTATGCGGGAACACCTTATTGTGATAACTTAGCTACGGCACAAGCAATTACCTTGACAGGAACGAATGCATATACAGGCGGAAGTTTCAGTGCTACACCAGCAGGTTTACTTTTAGATGCTTCAACAGGAGCTATTACTCCAACTGGAAGTACAGCAGGAACATATACTGTAACGTACACTATTCCAGCGAGTGCAGGATGTGCGAGTAGTGATGTAACTACTACAGTTACCATCACAGCAGCGCCAACAGCAGCTATCAGTTATGCGGCAACACCTTATTGTGATGATATTGCTACGGCACAAGCAGTTACTTTAACAGGAACGAATGCGTATACAGGCGGAAGTTTTAGTGCTTCTCCAGCAGGTTTACTAATAAATGCTTCAACAGGAGCGATTACTCCAACTGGAAGTACAGCAGGAGCCTATACGGTAACATACACTATTCCCGCGAGTGCAGGATGTGCAAGTAGTACGGTAAGTACAACGCTTACAATTATTGCTGTTCCACAAATTACACTTACTTCAAGTGTTGCATCTACAAATCAAACCATTTGTGTTAATACAGCAATAGGTAATATTACTTATACTTTTGGAGGAAGTGCAACAGGAGTTAATGTGGTAGGTTTACCAGCAGGTGTAACAGCTTCGACTTCTGGAAATGTAGTTACTATAAGTGGTACGCCAACATCAGCAACAGCTGCGACTTTTAATTATACAATTACGGCTACAGGAAGTATTTGTGGTACACCGAGTTTATCGGGCAGTATTACTCTTACAAACGGAATTGCACCAATTTTCACGCAAGCAAACGCGGTTTGTGAAGGAGTAACAATAAATTTACCAACCACGTCAAACAATGGTATTACAGGTGAATGGCAACTTATAAGTTCTACATCAACCGATGCAACATATGAGTTTACACCCGATGCAGGACAATGTGCATTGAATACACAAATGACCGTTCAAATATATCCACGCCCGGTGGTAACAGCTACTGTTTTACCGAGTACAGGTGTTCTTTGTTCAGGAGATGTTGTAGATATTCAATTGAGCAGTAATGTTCCTGGGGCTATTTTTTCATGGACCTCTAGTAGTGCAACAGTTACAGGTCATTCATCATCAGTAGTTGGTTCTACCGATACGTTTATCAACCAGACTTTGGTTTTAAATTCAGGAATTACAGGAACAGGAGAGGTTGTTTATGGAATAGTTGCAGAGGCCAATGGATGTGTTGGGGAAACAGTTTTCGTTACGATTTCAGTAAACCCTATACCCGATGTTACGGTAACCGGTGATGGCCAAACGATTTGTTCTGGCGAGACGACAAATATTTCTTTTGAGGGCACCGTAAACAATACCGTTTTCACATGGGTTGTTCAAAGCAGCACAGGAGTTTCAGGCGCATCAAATGGATCAGGAAGTTCAATTGCACAAGTATTGGAAACAACAGGATTATCTCAAGGCGTTGTTGTGTATCAAGTAACACCAAGTTTAAATGGTTGTGTGGGTGCATCTGCGACAATTACAGTATATGTTAATCCAATTCCGGAGTTATTTGGAAGTCCAAACCATCCAGAATTATGTAGTGGTGTGGGTAGCACGTTTATCAATTTCTCTACCTTTAATGCCAATACCATATTTACATGGACAGTAAATCAAGTAGGAGTAACAGGGGCAACCGCTGATACAAGTACAGGATCTACATTATTAATAGAGCAAGTATTAGAAACAACAGGTAACACACAAGGTTATGTTGATTATGTAATTACGCCAACATTAAATGGATGTTCAGGCACTTCAGTTACGGTTCGAGTTTATGTAAATCCTTTACCACAGCCTGTTTTAGCAGATGGAACAATATGTGTTGATGCAGCAGGAGTTACCTTCCAGACGTATTTATTAGACACAGGTTTAGATGCGAGTATGTATGATTTTGTTTGGTATATTGATGGAGTTGCTCAAGCAAATTCAGATGCAGCCACATTTACAGCCTCAGTTGTGGGTGTTTATAGTGTTATAGCAACCAATTCGGTTACGAATTGTGTTTCAGAAGAAGAGTTTGCAGCAGTTACTGCTACTACACCAGCAGATTCGTTTACCACATTGGTAACCGATGCGTTTTCAGACAATGCAACAATCACAGTAACCGTTTCAGGTGGTTCAGGTACTTTGTTGTATCAATTAGATGAGGGTTCTTTCCAATCATCAAATGTTTTTACAGGAGTAAGCGCAGGAGAGCACACAGTTACAGTAATAGATAGTGAAGGGTGTACATTTATAACACAAAACGTAACAGTGATTGATTACCCAAAATACTTTACACCAAATGGCGATGGTCACAACGACACATGGAATATAGTAGGAATGAATCAAGCAGATGCGAAGTTGTATATTTTTGATAGATACGGAAAGTTAATCAAACAATTAAGTGCAACGGACACAAGTAACGGATGGGATGGAACCTATAACGGACAACAATTACCATCTACAGATTACTGGTTTACACTAGACTACACTGAAAATGGTGCTGCAAAACAATTTAAAGCACATTTTTCAATGAAAAGATAATTTATCATTAATAAAAAAAAGAGCGCTATACTTATAGCGCTCTTTTTTTATCAATAATTAGTTAAGAATATCATTAATAATCATCAAATGATGATTGGTGTGAAGAATTAAAAATTTTTCTGTTTCTTTTTTATTTAAAACCCCAAAAAAAGGATGAGGAAAGTTAGTATACTTATTTAGATCTTTCCAATCACTTAGATTTTTTCTAACTTTTAACAAGCTTATGGCTAATGTTTCATGATTGATTTCACCTTCTGGTCTAACAATTTTAGGTGCTTTTGCTTTTCCTCTTGGAATTTTTTTAGCAATGGTTAGTATTAAAAAGCGTTTAAAATTAAATTTCCAATGATAATTTGAAGGATTTGAATTCTTGCAAGCGGTAACAATTTGGTCGATAGTTTTTAAACTGTGTTCAATGTGCCAACCAACGTTTCCTTCTGAAACATTACTGTTACTAATTTCAAATTGTGTTATTTTTGATTCTAATTGACTAATTAAATATTCTAAATTTTGCATATTGAATTTTAAAAGTTGAAAATATAAAAAATCCCAAAGACATTTTCAGAATTTGGGATTTATATTTAATGATTTGTTTTAATTAACTTCTTCGTTTTCTTTATCTAAATATTCTTGAACAATTTCTATAGCATTAGTAACTACATCACTCAAAGCAGTAATAAAACTAGCTTCTTCAGCGCTATTAATAGCATGTTTAATAGCTTCCACTTCTTTTGTAATTATTTCATGTGTTACAGTTCTTCCAGAAGCTGTAATTCCTTCCATTATTAAACCAATTATTTCTTCTTCGGTTCTACCGCGTAAGTGTTTTTCCTGACGAATGATGATATGATCAAACATTCGAGCGGCAATCATGGCACATTCTCTAATATCTTCGTCTCTTCGGTCACCAACTCCTGCAATAATTCCGATTTTCTTCGTAGCTTCTACAGAAGACAAATATTCTTCAACACCTTTATATCCTGATGGATTGTGCGCAAAATCAATTAATACTTTAAATTTTTTGAATTCGAAAATATTCATTCTTCCTGGAGTTTGAGCCGCACTTGGAATAAAAGTTTGTAACGATAAACTAATGTCTTCGGTCTTAAATCCTTGTAAATATGCTGCTAAAGTAGCGGCTAAAACATTTGCTATCATGAATTTTGCTTTTCCACCTAAAGTCAAAGGAACATGAGTCGCTCTTTCTACTCTAATTTTCCACTCTCCTTTTTTAATAGTGATAAATCCATTTTCATAAACTGCTACAATTTTACCTTCTTTTGCTAATTGTTTTACCACAGGCGTATTTTCATCCATACTAAAATAAGCAATATTGCAACTTAAATCTTTAACAAGTTTCATGCAATATTCGTCTTCCGCATTTAATATGGCCCAACCTTCTTTCTTCACACTTCTAACAACTGTAGCTTTTACTCTAGCTAAATCATCTAAAGTTTCTATATCATTTAATCCTAAATGATCTTCTTGTATATTAGTTACAATTCCAATGTCACAACGACTAAAACCAAGTCCTGCTCTCAAAATCCCACCACGAGCCGTTTCTAAAACAGCAAATTCTACAGTAGGATCTTTCAAAATATATTCTGCAGAAATTGGCCCAGTTGTATCGCCTTTTTCCATCATGTGATTTTGCACATAAATTCCGTCAGAAGTAGTAAAACCAACTTTAAAACCGTTATTTTTAACAATATGGGCTATTAATCGGGTAGTGGTAGTTTTCCCATTTGTTCCTGTTACGGCAATAATTGGAATACGACTAGGTTTTCCTGGTGGGTACAACATATCAATTACAGGTGCAGCCACGTTTCTTGGTAATCCTTCAGATGGCGCTAAATGCATTCTAAACCCAGGTGCTGCATTTACTTCTAAAATACAACCTCCATTTAATTTTAATGGCTCCGTTAAGTTTTCAGCCATAATGTCTACACCACAAACATCTAGTCCTATTACTCGAGAAATTCGTTCACAAAGAAAAATGTTTTCAGGGTGCATCATGTCTGTTACATCTACAGAAGTTCCACCAGTGCTTAGATTTGCAGTTGATTTTAAATAGACGACTTCGTCTTTTCTTGGAACTGTTTCTAAGGTATACCCAAGCTTTTCTAATAAATCTGTTGTATCTCTGTCAACATCAATCTGGGTAAGTACATTTTCATGTCCATAACCACGACGCGGATCTTTATTCGTTTCTTCAATTAATTGTTGAATAGTATGTTTTCCATCACCTTTAACGTGTGCTGGTTCTCGTTTAGCAGCAGCTACTAATTTATTGTCAATAATCAATACACGGAAATCATAACCTGTAATAAATTTTTCAACAATAACTCTTCGACTGTAATTTTTTGCGTAAGCTAATCCAGCCACAGCATCTTCCCATTTTTTTACATTTATAGATGCTCCTTTTCCATGATTTCCATCTAATGGTTTGATTACAATTGGGTAACCAATTTTTTTAATTACAGTTTCTAAATCGTTTTCATCAACACAAATGCCACCGCTTGCCACAGGAATTGACGCCAACTCTAACATACGTTTAGTTTCTTCTTTATTGCAAGCAATATCTACAGCAATGTTGCTTGTTTTACAAGTTATGGTAGCCTGAAAACGCATTTGATTTACACCATAACCTAATTGCACAAGTGAATTGGTTCCCAAACGAATCCAAGGAATATCTCTTGCAACGGCCTCTTCAACGATGCTTCCAGTTGAAGGACCAAGACGAACTCGCTCACGAATTTCACGCATTTTTTGAATATCAGCTTCAACATCATATTCAGTTGCAGCGATTAAAGATTCGGCAATAGCTACAGCACTTTCTGCCGCAAAAAGACCTACATTTTCTTCGGTATAACTAAAAACAACATTGTAAACACCTGGCGTTTTCGTCTCTCTAGTGCGACCAAAACCTGTTTCCATTCCGGCTAATGTTTGAATTTCTAAAGCAATATGTTCAATTACATGTCCCATCCAAGTGCCTCTTTCAACACGTGAAAAGAAACCGCCTCTGCAACCTTCTGAACAACGATGTTCTATCATAGTTGGAAACATTGCTTCAATTCGCTCTCTAAATCCTTCGATTTTATTGGTTGGAAATTGTTCCATTTCCTCCAAATCTAATCGCATTTGAATTAATTTTTTTCTTTGAACACTCCAAATGTTGGGACCTCTAAGGGCTTGTATTTTTAATATTTTCATAAAAATTGAAAGTTGTTTTTAAAATGGATAATGATTTTGTTAAAAATAGAAAAATATTATCACAGTGCGATGCTTTTTGATTAAAATTATCAAATTTTAGCTTTTGTTATATCTTCTTTTTGATTTGGTATGAATTAATGGGTAATCTGCCTGTTTTCTTGAAAAATCGGTAAGAAGTTTTATTTCTTTATTCCATTTTGATTTGTGTAGTATTAAGAAATACTTATTTTTACGGCATGGAAATACAAGGGAAATTAATAATCATTGGTGGCGCTGTAGATAAAGGGAGTTTTACAGAAACCAATTTGGATAAAGATGCTTCAAAGAATTTGAATTTTTTCGAGACAGGAATTTTAAAAAGAATCATTAAGGAATCAAAACATAAAGAAGCATCACGTATTGAAGTAATAACAACAGCTTCAAAAATTCCAAGAGAAATTGGTCCAGAATACGTAAAAGCATTTAGCTATTTAGGAGCTCACAATGTTGATGTTTTATATATTGAGAAAAGAGAACAAGCCAACGATCAAGAAGTTTTAGAACGATTGAAAGCAGCAGATGCCGTAATGTTTACTGGTGGTGATCAATTGCGTTTGACTTCCATTTTAGGCGGAACTCCTTTTGATGATATGCTGATTTCGAAATACAAAAACGAAGAATTTATTTATGCTGGAACTTCGGCTGGAGCAGCGGCAGCTTCAAACAATATGATTTATCAAGGAAGTAGTTCAGAAGCGTTGCTTAAAGGGGAAGTAAAAATCACCTCGGGTCTAGGATTAATTGACGATGTAGTTATAGATACACATTTTGTACAAAGAGGAAGAATCGGTCGTTTGTTTCAAGCGGTAGTTGGAAATCCCAAAGTGTTGGGAATAGGTTTAGGAGAAGATACGGGATTGTTAATTACGAATGGTCGCCAAATGGAAGCCATTGGTTCTGGATTAGTAATTTTAGTTGATGGAAGGGAAGTAAAAGACACCAATTTGACTCAGGTTGAATTAGGACAACCCATCTCAATAAATCATCTGGTTACACACGTAATGAGTCAATTTGATAAATTCGATTTAGATACGTTTAAAATGACGATACATTCGTCACAATATGTTTAATTGATTTGTTAGATTATTAGATTTTTAGACCTTTTAGATTTCATAATATGAAAATACTCGGTCTAAAAATCCAATTTTTTAAAGTCTAACCTTTCTAAAAATCTAATTTTTCTAAAATGTCTAAAATAATCATCCACGGCGGATTTTTCTCAGAATCATCAACCAGTTTAGCTACTAAAATTGCCAAACAGCAAGCCCTTTTGCGCATTGTAAAAGATTCGTATGCATATTTGCAAAATCATTCGGCATTAGAAACGGTAGTCTATGCGGTTTCTCAATTGGAAGATGATGAATTATTTAATGCCGGAATTGGTTCGCAAATTCAATCCGATGGAAAAATCAGAATGAGTGCTTCTTTAATGGATGGCGAATCGCAAAAAATGAGTGGTGTTATCAATATTGAGGAAGTAAAAAATCCAATCCAAGTAGCACAAGTTTTAATGCAAGTCGATGACCGAATTTTAGGCGGAAGCGGTGCCACAAATTTTGCAAGAAAACACGGATTTGAGTCTTTTTCAACTGAAATTCCACAACGAAGAGCCGAATATGAAGTAAAATTAGCCTCATTAGGAACAGGAACCGTAGGTTGTGTAGCTTTAGACAAAAACGGAAAAATAGCAGTAGCCACTTCAACAGGTGGAAAAGGATTTGAAATTCCAGGAAGAATTTCAGATTCGGCAACCGTAGCTGGAAATTATGCTAACGAATTTTGTGGAGTAAGTTTGACTGGAGTAGGCGAGGACATTGTCAGTAACGCCACAGCTGCAAAAATTGTAACCCGTGTCACTGACGGATTTTCAATAGAAAAAGCCTTCGAAAAAACCTTTGCCGAATTAAAACCATATGATGGTTTTGCAGGGGCAATTGGAATCGACAAACAAGGCAACATCTTTCATCAAGATTCACATCCAAGTATGGTTTTTGCCAGTTTTGATGGTGAAAATCAGGAAGTTTTTGAATAGAAATTAAACAGTTTTAATAAATATGAATATTTTAAGAGTTTTTTTTCCAAATAAACCATGGTTGTTTAAGAAGAAAATGAATGATTCCTTTTTTGGATTAATGTGGTTTAATAATAAAGATGAAAATAGTGAAAGTCATTTTCAATGCCAAATAATGTTTAGCCATACAAACGCACCATTGGATATTTTTTTTGATTCTGATGTAAATGGTATAAATCCAAATCAAAAGATTCTTTTTTTTGAATTTGAAAAAAGATATGAAGAAATTTTAGAAAGTATCAAACCTCATTTGATGGGTAGATTAGATATGATAAAATTCAATGAAAATTATAATTTAGATATGAAATCAGATTTTCATATTTGATCTTTAGTTATATTTTCAATTGGTAATGACAATCAATTTTCAATTGGACTTTCAAGTGATAAGTATAAAATTTCTAATATCAGATTGAATATTAAAGATTTTAAGTTCAGAGAATTTATTAATTAGAAATGATTTTTAAAAAAACAAAACCCGAAAGTAGTACTTTCGGGTTTTCTATTTCTTTACTCTTTCTTTTCCTCCTTAAACGTCCAAAACAAAATTCTACTCACTTTGTTGCCATGTTTCATTTCTGTAATTTGGTAGGTTGCTTTTACTTTTCTAAGATGCGAAAGCAAAGGTTTTAAATTGTCTTTTTTAGAAACTAACGATGAGAACCATTTGCACTGCAATTTAAAATGCACGCTTTCATAAATCATATTACTAATGAACGTCAATTCGCCACCTTCGCACCATAATTCGTTATTTACACCGCCAAAGTTTAAGGTTGGTTTTTTCGAATCTTCAATACCTAAATTCTTATTCTTCCGAATCGTACCTTTATTTGCTTCTTCTTTAGAACTGTGAAAAGGTGGATTACAAATCGTCATGTCAAATTTATCTTCTGGAAGAATGATATTTTTAAAGATATTACGTTTTGAAGTTTGCAATCGCAACGTAACGTTTTCTTTTAATTTCTGATTCGAATTAATATTTTCCTGAGCAGCTTCATAAGCTTGTTTGTCAATTTCACTTCCTACAAAGCGCCAATCGTATTCCGACACACCAATAATCGGATAAATACAATTTGCTCCAATTCCGACATCTAAAATGCGAATTTTATGCTTCGTTTGAATAGTTCCGTACGTGTCTTCTAAAACATCGGCAACTTGATGGATATATTCTGCTCGTCCAGGAATAGGCGGACAAAGAAATCCTTTTGGAATATCCCAATTTTTCAACCCATAATAATGCAACAACAACGCTTTGTTCAACATTTTCACCGCATCAGGATTCGCAAAGTCAATCGTTTCAGTTCCATATTCATTTACAGCAACAAAAGGCGCTAAATCTGGATTGGATTGTAGTAAAGTTTTGAAATCGTATTTGCCGTGGTGTTTGTTTTTCGGATGAAAGCCCGTTATGGTTTTGGTTGTGTTCAATGTGATATTTTTATTGTGTAAAGGTATTGAATTATAAGCAATAAAAAACCACGCCTAAGCGTGGTTTAATATATAAGTAAGATAAACTGAGTTAGACGTAAATTATTTAATTTTGTTAACGATAGCTGTGAAAGCTTCTGAGTGATTCATAGCTAAATCGGCAAGAACTTTACGGTTCAATTCGATGTTGTTAGCTTTGATTTTTCCCATAAATTGAGAGTAACTCATTCCATGTAATCTTGCACCAGCGTTGATACGCATAATCCATAAAGCACGGAAGTTTCTCTTATTTTGTTTTCTATCACGGTAAGCATAGCACATTGCTTTTTCTACCGCGTTTTTAGCTACAGTCCAAACGTTTTTACGTCTTCCAAAGAAACCTTTGGCTTGTTTTAATACTCTTTTTTTTCTAGCTTTTGATGCTACTGAATTTGTTGCTCTTGGCATAATTTTAAATGTTTTTTGTAGTAAGGCGGTTTTTCAACACTTTTAAACTTCGTACTTTGTATTTTATACTTGGTACTTCGTTCAGCCCACTCCAGGGTTACTAAATTGTTTTAACCAAACAAACTAATTAAATAATATTTAATTGTTGTTTAATGCTTCTCTCATCTGTTTTGTGAACCAAACCAGAATGTGTTAAAGCTAATTTACGCTTTTTAGATTTTTTAGTCAAAATGTGACTTTTAAAAGCGTGTTTTCTTTTGATCTTTCCAGAACCAGTAACTTTGAATCGTTTCTTAGCACTAGATTTTGTTTTCATTTTAGGCATTTTCTTCCTGTATTTATAATCTATCTTACTTATTATTTTTCAAAAGAGTTTTAATGTAAACTCTTATTTTGCTTTTTTCTTAGGAGCAATATACATAATCATACGTTTTCCTTCTAAAACTGGCATCGCTTCTACTTTTCCAAACTCTTCCAATTCTTGAGCCAAACGTAATAATAAAATTTGTCCTTGCTCTTTATAGATAATTGAACGACCTTTAAAGAAAACAAATGCTTTTAGCTTAGCACCGTCTTGTAAAAATTTCAAGGCATTCTTTTTCTTAAATTCATAATCGTGCTCATCTGTTTGAGGTCCAAAACGGATTTCTTTGATTACAATTTGAGTAGATTTTGCTTTTAATTCTTTATCTCTCTTTTTTTGTTGGTATAAAAATTTACCATAATCCATCAATTTACAAACTGGCGGTTCAGCGTTTGGAGAAATTTCTACCAAATCAACTTCTTGCTCTTCAGCTAAACGAAGTGCATCGGCAATTTTGTAAACTCCTGGTTCAATATTTTCACCTACTAAACGTACTTCAGCAACACGTATTAAATTGTTGATACGGTGTGCTGCTTTTTTCTCTTCGCGAGGTTGAAAACCTCTGTTGTTTCTAATTGCTATGGCTTTATTATTTTAGTTAAACTTAAAATTGTTTTAATGTTTTATTGATTTCTTCGTTAATTATTGCGGCAAATTGCTCAATAGTTACCGATATATTTCCTTTTCCTTCTTGTCCACGTTGTCTAACAGAAATTGTGCCGTTTTTCTCTTCTTCCTCGCCAACAATCAGCATAAACGGATATTTGTTCAGCTCCGCTTCTCTAATTTTCTTACCGATTGTTTCATTTCGGTTATCTATCAGGGCGCGAATTTCGTGATTTTCTAGCAAATCTAAAACTTTTTTCGCATAATTTTCATATTTCTCACTCAAAGACAGAATTATAGCTTGCTCTGGCATCAACCAAATTGGGAAATTTCCGGCTGTATGTTCCAGTAAAATAGCGATAAAACGTTCCATCGAACCAAAAGGCGCTCGGTGAATCATAACTGGTCGATGTAACTTGTCATCCGCACCTTTATAAGACAATTCAAAACGTTCTGGTAAATTGTAATCTACCTGAATCGTTCCCAATTGCCAACTTCTGCCTAAAGCATCTTTTACCATGAAATCCAATTTCGGACCATAAAAAGCAGCTTCACCAGATTCAATCACATAATTTAATCCTTTGTCTTTCGCTGCACTGATAATCGCATTTTCAGCTTTTTCCCAGTTTTCAATGCTTCCTATATATTTATCTGGATTATCTAAATCACGAACCGAAACCTGAGCCGTAAAGTTTTCAAATCCTAACGAACCAAATACATACAATACTAAATCGATTACATTTTTAAATTCAGCATCCAATTGATCAGGCGTACAGAAAATATGCGCATCATCCTGAGTAAATCCTCTAACACGAGTCAACCCATGCAATTCACCCGATTGCTCATAACGATAAACCGTTCCAAATTCCGCATAACGTTTTGGTAAATCTTTATACGACCATGGTCTTGCGTTATAAATTTCACAGTGGTGTGGGCAGTTCATTGGTTTTAACAAGAACTCTTCTCCCTCAGCAGGTGTATGGATTGGTTGAAAACTATCGGCACCATATTTAGCATAGTGTCCAGAAGTTACATACAAGTCTTTCATCCCAATATGAGGTGTTACTACTTGTTCGTAGCCTGCTTTTTTCTGTGCTTTTTTCAAAAATTGTTCTAATCTATCACGCAAAGCAGCACCTTTTGGTAACCATAAAGGTAAACCTTGACCCACTTTTGGAGAAAAATGGAATAAATCCAACTCTTTTCCTAATTTTCTGTGATCACGGCGTTTAGCTTCTTCTAATAATTCAAGGTAATCGGTTAAATCTTTTTGTTTCGGAAACGAAATTCCGTAAACACGAGTTAATTGCTTATTTTTTTCATCACCTCTCCAGTAAGCACCTGCAACCGATAAAATTTTCATCGCTTTGATAATTCCTGTATTCGGAATGTGACCACCACGACACAAATCAAAGAAGTTGGCATGATCACAAAATGTAATCGTTCCGTCTTCTAAGTTTGAAATCAATTCTATTTTATACTCGTTGTTTTTATAAACTTCTAATGCTTCCGCTTTAGAAACGGCACGCATTTTAAATTCATGTTTTTCTCTTGAAATTTCTAAAATACGGTCTTCAATCTTTTTGAAATCGGCATCCGTAATTTTTTTATCACCAAAATCAACATCATAATAGAAGCCATTATCAATCGCAGGTCCAAGTGTTAACTTAATCCCAGGAAAAATTTCTTCTAAAGCTTGCGCCATAACGTGCGAAGTCGAATGCCAAAAAGCTTTTTTACCTTCTTTGTCATTCCAAGTATATAATATAAGTGTACCGTCCGTGGTTAAGGTCGTCGCCGTTTCAATAGTGGTACCATTATAGGAAGCAGAAATTACATTTCTAGCCAAACCTTCACTAATGCTTTTCGCAACATCCATTGGAGTAACTCCTTGAGCCATCTCCTTAACCGACCCATCGGGTAAAGTAACTTTTATCATTTTTTAAAATTTATAAGTTGCAAATATAAACCTTTAATAAAATCCATACAATATATATAAGGTATAATGTTAAAAAAGATTTGCAGCAGCCGTTTAGTATTCCATAAAAACTATTGGTCCCGCTGTCCGCTGCTATATCCACGCTAAGGCGTGGGATGCCACTCCCATCGGGGTTAGTCAAGACGTTTTGCATTCCATATAACTATTTCACTGGCTCGCAAAGCGAGCACTAATTCCTCGCATAGCGAGTTGTCATTCCGCAGAATAGGAATCTCCTGCGCAGCAGGCTAATGCTTAACGCAGTTAAGCCACACCTCTTCGAACCACTTTTATGAACTTTGCCTACACTATATATAAGCAACAAAACACTACTATGCCTTATATGTTTAAAAATGGCCATAGTGGTACTTAGTGTCTTCCTCGTTGCCTTAGTGGTTAAGCCCAAAAAAACTTTCGATTATTAAATCCTTGTTATCAGAGAGTTAAGAAAAATCTTCAAAAAAAGAGAAAAAAAAGAGTTTAAAAGCCTTGTGAGAACAAAAAAGATTTCTACTTTTGCACCCGCATTAAGGAAGAAGTTCACACACAAACTGAGGATTAAACAAATCAAAAAAACTTTTAAAAAAGTTGAAAAAAGATTTGGATAATAAAAAGTAAAGGTAGTATCTTTGCCGACCCGAAACGAAAGAATTGGGGAGTACAAGTTCTTAAAAATAGTGGGTAAGTGGTCAGGAAAAAATAATCAAAAAATTTTTTCAAAAAAGCTTGCCAGATTAAAAAAGAGTTGTACTTTTGCACCCGCTTTGAAACACAAGCGAAGTTAAAAAGAGAATGACACGTTCATAGACATATTGAATTGACAGCACAAATTTGTAGCAATACAGATTTGAAAAAAAAGAGAGAGTAAGATTTTTCGATTATTATTGAAAAGACTAGCGACTTGAATCGAAACATAAGTTAGAGTTTACTCTAACAAACAATATACGATGAAGAGTTTGATCCTGGCTCAGGATGAACGCTAGCGGCAGGCCTAACACATGCAAGTCGAGGGGTAGAGTTCTTCGGAACTTGAGACCGGCGCACGGGTGCGTAACGCGTATGCAATCTACCTTATACAGGGGAATAGCCCAGAGAAATTTGGATTAATGCCCCATAGTGTTATAGAATCGCATGGTTTTATAACTAAAGTTCCAACGGTATAAGATGAGCATGCGTCCCATTAGTTAGTTGGTAAGGTAACGGCTTACCAAGACAATGATGGGTAGGGGTCCTGAGAGGGAGATCCCCCACACTGGTACTGAGACACGGACCAGACTCCTACGGGAGGCAGCAGTGAGGAATATTGGTCAATGGGCGCAAGCCTGAACCAGCCATGCCGCGTGCAGGAAGACGGTCCTATGGATTGTAAACTGCTTTTATACAGGAAGAAACCTCCCTACGTGTAGGGACTTGACGGTACTGTAGGAATAAGGATCGGCTAACTCCGTGCCAGCAGCCGCGGTAATACGGAGGATCCAAGCGTTATCCGGAATCATTGGGTTTAAAGGGTCCGTAGGCGGCCTTATAAGTCAGTGGTGAAATCTCCTAGCTCAACTAGGAAACTGCCATTGATACTGTAGGGCTTGAATTTTTGTGAAGTAACTAGAATATGTAGTGTAGCGGTGAAATGCTTAGATATTACATGGAATACCAATTGCGAAGGCAGGTTACTAACAAACGATTGACGCTGATGGACGAAAGCGTGGGGAGCGAACAGGATTAGATACCCTGGTAGTCCACGCCGTAAACGATGGATACTAGCTGTTCGGAGCAATCTGAGTGGCTAAGCGAAAGTGATAAGTATCCCACCTGGGGAGTACGCACGCAAGTGTGAAACTCAAAGGAATTGACGGGGGCCCGCACAAGCGGTGGAGCATGTGGTTTAATTCGATGATACGCGAGGAACCTTACCAAGGCTTAAATGTAGATTGA
This sequence comes from Flavobacterium sp. N2820, assembly GCF_025947285.1. Taxonomy (NCBI): domain Bacteria; kingdom Pseudomonadati; phylum Bacteroidota; class Flavobacteriia; order Flavobacteriales; family Flavobacteriaceae; genus Flavobacterium; species Flavobacterium sp. N2820. Next base: position 321,584 of record NZ_CP110008.1, read on the forward strand.
CAGGACTGGAAACAGTTTTTTCTTCGGACAATTTACAAGGTGCTGCATGGTTGTCGTCAGCTCGTGCCGTGAGGTGTCAGGTTAAGTCCTATAACGAGCGCAACCCCTGTTGTTAGTTGCCAGCGAGTCATGTCGGGAACTCTAACAAGACTGCCAGTGTAAACTGTGAGGAAGGTGGGGATGACGTCAAATCATCACGGCCCTTACGCCTTGGGCCACACACGTGCTACAATGGACGGTACAGAGAGCAGCCACTGGGTGACCAGGAGCGAATCTACAAAACCGTTCTCAGTTCGGATCGGAGTCTGCAACTCGACTCCGTGAAGCTGGAATCGCTAGTAATCGGATATCAGCCATGATCCGGTGAATACGTTCCCGGGCCTTGTACACACCGCCCGTCAAGCCATGGAAGCTGGGGGTGCCTGAAGTCGGTGACCGCAAGGAGCTGCCTAGGGTAAAACTGGTAACTAGGGCTAAGTCGTAACAAGGTAGCCGTACCGGAAGGTGCGGCTGGAACACCTCCTTTCTAGAGAAGAGACGAGGCGCTAACTTAACGATACGCAAAATATTACTCTCGCTGTTAATTCAAATAATACAAATAAGTAAAAACAGAGTCTCGTAGCTCAGCTGGTTAGAGTACTACACTGATAATGTAGGGGTCCCCAGTTCGAGTCTGGGCGGGACTACTACTTTTAATTACGAATTAAGAATTACGAATTAAAAAGTAGTAAAGTTTTATTTATTAGAGGAAATTTTAGAAGTTGAGAGATTAGGAATTATAAAATTCGTAATTCATAATTCATAATTTTTAATTAAAAATTGGGGGATTAGCTCAGCTGGCTAGAGCGCCTGCCTTGCACGCAGGAGGTCATCGGTTCGACTCCGATATTCTCCACAATCCGCTAAGCGGAAAAAGTTCATTGACATATTGAGATAAAAATATTTAAAAAGTAGAAAGTACAGTAGATATGCGATTTATCGCGTATTTATTAAAAAAAGTCCTAGTTTTATTATATAGAATTAGGCGGCACATAAGCAAAATAAGGGCGTATGGGGGATGCCTAGGCTCTCAGAGGCGATGAAAGGCGTGATAAGCTGCGAAAAGCTGCGGGGATTGGCACACACGAATTGATCCGTAGATACCTGAATGGGGCAACCCGGCATGTTGAAGACATGTCACTCCGATAGGAGAGCAAACCCGCTGAACTGAAACATCTAAGTAGGCGGAGGAGAAGAAAACAAAAGTGATTCCGTAAGTAGTGGCGAGCGAACGCGGATTAGCCCAAACCAATGTTGTTACGGCAATGTTGGGGTTGTAGGACCACGACATTCTATGCGGATTGAACCGGAATTACCTGGAAAGGTAAACCAAAGAGGGTGATAGTCCTGTATGGGTAAGAGAAGATATAGATAGTGGTATCCTGAGTAGCGCGGGGCACGTGAAACCCTGTGTGAATTTGGCGGGACCATCCGCTAAGGCTAAATACTCCTGAGAGACCGATAGTGAACCAGTACCGTGAGGGAAAGGTGAAAAGAACCGTGAATAACGGAGTGAAATAGATCCTGAAACCATACGCTTACAAGCGGTCGGAGCCCTTTCGTGGGGTGACGGCGTGCCTTTTGCATAATGAGCCTACGAGTTACCGTTGCTGGCAAGGATAAGTACTTATGGTATGGATCCGTAGCGAAAGCGAGTCTGAATAGGGCGCTTTAGTCAGTAATGGTAGACGCGAAACCGTGTGATCTACCCATGGGCAGGATGAAGCTGTGGTAACACATAGTGGAGGTCCGAACCGGTTGACGTTGAAAAGTCTTCGGATGACCTGTGGGTAGGGGTGAAAGGCCAATCAAACTCGGAAATAGCTCGTACTCCCCGAAATGCATTTAGGTGCAGCGCTGGGTATAAGTTATATAGAGGTAGAGCTACTGATTGGATGCGGGGGCTTCACCGCCTACCAATTCCTGACAAACTCCGAATGCTATATAATGTTTACCAGCAGTGAGGGCATGGGTGCTAAGGTCCATGTCCGAGAGGGAAAGAACCCAGACCATCAGCTAAGGTCCCCAAATATATGCTAAGTTGAAATAACGAGGTTTGTCTGCCCAGACAGCTAGGATGTTGGCTTGGAAGCAGCCATTCATTTAAAGAGTGCGTAACAGCTCACTAGTCGAGCGGACGAGCATGGATAATAATCGGGCATAAGCATATTACCGAAGCTATGGATTTACGTTTTACGTAAGTGGTAGGGGAGCATTCTAAACTGGGTCGAAGGTGTGATGTGAGTCATGCTGGACTGTTTAGAAAAGAAAATGTAGGCATAAGTAACGATAATGCGGGCGAGAAACCCGCACACCGAAAAACTAAGGTTTCCGCAGCTATGCTAATCAGCTGCGGGTTAGTCGGGTCCTAAGGCGAACCCGAAAGGGACAGTCGATGGCCAACGGGTTAATATTCCCGTACTACTTATAATTGTGATGGAGAGACGCAGTGGTGAAAGTACCGCGAACTGACGGAATAGTTCGTTAAAGCACTTAGCTATAGGCCCGGTAGGCAAATCCGCTGGGACTGGTGAAATGCGATAGTACACGGAGTCTTCGGACAAAGTGATAGTGTACCTAAAGGCTGCCAAGAAAATCTTCTAAACTTAGATTATAAGTACCCGTACCGTAAACCGACACAGGTAGTTGAGGAGAGAATCCTAAGGTGCTCGAGAGATTCATGGCTAAGGAATTAGGCAAAATAGACCTGTAACTTCGGGAGAAAGGTCGCCACGCTCAGGCGTGGCCGCAGTGAAAAGATCCAGGCGACTGTTTATCAAAAACACAGGGCTCTGCAAAATCGTAAGATGAAGTATAGGGCCTGACACCTGCCCGGTGCTGGAAGGTTAAGAGGAGATGTTATCTTCGGAGAAGCATTGAATTGAAGCCCCAGTAAACGGCGGCCGTAACTATAACGGTCCTAAGGTAGCGAAATTCCTTGTCGGGTAAGTTCCGACCTGCACGAATGGTGTAACGATCTGGATACTGTCTCAGCCATGAGCTCGGTGAAATTGTAGTAGCGGTGAAGATGCCGCTTACCCGCAGTGGGACGAAAAGACCCTGTGCACCTTTACTATAGCTTAATATTGACCTTGGACACGTGATGTGTAGGATAGGTGGGAGACTGTGAAGTGGCGTCGCTAGGCGTTGTGGAGTCATTGTTGAAATACCACCCTTTGCTTGTCTGAGGCCTAACCCCGCTATGCGGGGGACATTGTTTGGTGGGTAGTTTGACTGGGGTGGTCGCCTCCAAAAGAGTAACGGAGGCTTCTAAAGGTTCCCTCAGCACGCTTGGTAACCGTGCGTAGAGTGCAATGGCATAAGGGAGCTTGACTGAGAGACATACAGGTCGATCAGGTACGAAAGTAGAGCATAGTGATCCGGTGGTTCCGCATGGAAGGGCCATCGCTCAAAGGATAAAAGGTACGCCGGGGATAACAGGCTGATCTCCCCCAAGAGCTCATATCGACGGGGGGTTTGGCACCTCGATGTCGGCTCGTCACATCCTGGGGCTGGAGAAGGTCCCAAGGGTTGGGCTGTTCGCCCATTAAAGTGGCACGCGAGCTGGGTTCAGAACGTCGTGAGACAGTTCGGTCTCTATCTACTGTGGGCGTTAGAAATTTGAGTGGATCTGATTCTAGTACGAGAGGACCGAATTGGACTAACCGCTGGTGTATCTGTTGTTCCGCCAGGAGCACTGCAGAGTAGCTACGTTGGGAAGGGATAAGCGCTGAAAGCATATAAGCGCGAAACCCACCACAAGATGAGATTTCTTTTAAGGGTCCTAGAAGATGACTAGGTCGATAGGCTATAGATGTAAAGGCAGTAATGTCATAGTCGAGTAGTACTAATAACCCGTAAGCTTATGTACAATTCCTCCGCTTCGGCGGAGGAAGAAACTTTCTTTAAATTTATTTATCTCAGTATGTTAAGATATTATTGCAATTACGAATTTAAAATTATGAATTACGAATTGTAAATGTTGTCCAAAGCAACATAACCTCTTAAGGTGGTTATTGCGTCGGGGCTCACCTCTTCCCATTCCGAACAGAGAAGTTAAGCCCGATTGCGCAGATGGTACTGCAGTAATGTGGGAGAGTATGTCGCCGCCTTTCTTTTGAAAAGCCTGTCTAAATATAGACAGGCTTTTTTGTTACCAATATATCGTCCCGATGGGACTAAGCAACATAAAACCACCCTCTTGAGGTCGTTTTATTGTTTTAGATTTGAAAGCTAAAGCAAGCGTTTCGTTCGTGAACTTGTTTTATCTTGTGACATGAGAGTGACGGCTCATAGTAGCGGTGGGTTATAAAAGATGATAACGAAATATTTTAATTGTTATCTTTTAATGAATTTTATAGTAACTCTTTTGTAATCATTTTGCTATCAGGGAAATCATATTTAAAAAACCATTCTATTCTAGAGGATTTTGTTGGTTTTATCCTAAAGTTAAATCCAGCATACCATTCTGAATTTATTTTTATATAATATCCCCAACCACGAATATGGTTTATTTTTGTTTCATCAAAAATCTTTGAAATTTCATCGTTTATTTTTAATCCTTTTATTTTAAGTTTAGTGTCGCATGTTGAGATGTACTGAATTTCTCTAGTTTTTGAGATACCTAATTTATATAAAATACCTTTATGTTTAATTTCTTTTAAATCTTTTATAGATCCATTTGGTATGAATATTTTTGTTTTGCCATTTGAGTTTTCATTAACTTTTGTTCCTAGTTGTAATATCTTTTGATTATTACAAGAAGTTTTAAAAGATAATAAAATTAGAATGAAAATTGTGATTTTCAAGTTCATATATTTTTGCTTTATTAATTTTCTTGCACTAAATGTATATAAAACATTCTTTAATGTTTAATAAAGCTAACAATTTTCCAGTATATTTCAAATAAAAACCAATTCCGCGTTAGGGATAGGAGCATTTGTTTGAGCTCTTACTTAAAATGCCTAAGCTTTTTAAGTAAAGCGAGTGCGGATAGCCCGACCCTTGTGGTAACGCCCTAAAATTCTAATATAGTATCGTAATGTTTGTGGTGATTTTTGAACTCTTGAACTCCCTCTTTAAAAGTTAGGTATTTTGCACCATTTTCGTGGTTGTTTTTACTAATTAAATACATATAGTGAAAATGACGTGTAAGTTCCTTCCAACCAAATAAAAGGGAATGTTTTGGGTCGTACATATGTGTCGGTTCACTGATAGCACCATTTATTTCTACAATTTGGAAGTTTTTTCCATTTGCTAAATCTTCATACGATTTATACATTATATCCATTCGGCCAAAATGAAAGCCATCAATTTGACTGCAAATCGTATTGAAATTTTCTTCCATTTCGGGTGTGATTTCATAGCTTGCATCTACGAATTTAGTACCACGGCAATGATTTCCATAAGGAACCAAATTTATGGTCTCTCCTTCATTTAAAACTGCGTTTAGTTTGTCGTTATATTCTTTTTCTAGTGTTTCAATTTGGAATATATAGCGAATATCCTGTTGTAAGAGTTCACGAATGGTATTTTTTCCGTTTCCGGTTAGAATCATGAATTCTTTTGATACTATTCCTGTTATTTTTCCTGGTTGATTAGGTAATTTTACATAGAAAAGTCCGATTTCATTTTCATAAGGTATTAAGTCTTGTAATAAAATATTGAATTTAGCTTTTTTATGATACGTTGCTAATTCTTCTGTTGTATTTATTTTTTTTACAGCTGTTCCTCTCAAACCAATGTCAGGCTTTGCTATTAAAGGGAAATTAATATTTTCGAAAGTTAGTTTTTGTAAAATGTTCTCTAAACTTTCATCAGGAGCTACCAATATTGTTTTTGGATAATATTCTTGTGGAATTAGATCGTAAATTTCTTTTTTAGATTCCATAAAAAATCCGCCATTTTTTATTGTAGGATTTGAAGCATTAAAAAAGAAGAACGATTGTGTGCGAATTACATAATACAAATATTGAAAATAAACTGGAAAATAGAGTACTTGATAAGGCCAATATTCCCAATGGGTAAGTTTGTGAAAAAAGAGTTTAAACTTGCTCATAGTTTTCCATTAAGTCTAGATAAGACATTTGTATTTTGTTTTTAGAAACGAAACATTGTGTAATGCTGATGGTTTTTAAAAGATTGTTTCGGTTGATTTGTAAGCCAAATTCAGTATTATCGGATTCTGTAAATTGATGAAAATTTAAAATATCTTTTGCAGTTGGATTTGCATTTTTAAGCATAAAATTGGTAAACCATTTTGCTCTTTCGGTTCGAATTTCTTTTGAGTATAATGTAGACGATGACCAAATATGATTTTCTGAAACAGCTAGTTCTTGTTGACTTTTTTTAATTTCATTCCATTGTAATTGAAACAATTTACTGTTCTCAAAAAGTACAATTGTAAAGGGTTCAACTTCAGTTAAATCAATGGTTTTCCAAAATGCTAAACTGTTGTTTGCACTTGCAATTTCTACAACGATTAAACCTCTACTTTTTCGGTAAGATGGTTTTACAACGTGTTTTTCTTGTGCACCATTTAGTAAAACAACGATTTTATTTTCGGTATGTGCTATCCAAGTGCCACCTGCTTTTTGATCTTTTGGAAAAATTATTTTTTTTGTATTTATTTCGTAAGATTGTGGTGGAATTGCCTTTTCACGCGCTATTTTTTCATCACGATTTGATGTAATAATACAACCTTCTTTCGTTGGAATAAACGTTACTGTGCACATTGTTTTCTGTATTCAAGTGTTGATGGAGCTACTCCAAATGAATCTGAGATGATGATGTGAGGAAAATTATACAATGCTACTTTTATCAAGGCTTGATGATGAATACTGTGCTCTAAATTGTATAATAATTCGCGAAAATAATTAGTTGGCAATACTTCTTCGGTACTAAAACAATTATGAATTAGTGACATTTGTTTGTTTTGTTTATCAATAATTGCAAGCTGTTTTTCCAAAATAGAAATCGCATAATTTACATCTGATTGAATTTGAATAGTACGATTTCGATTGTCGTAATTTATGATTCCTTCTTCATAATTATCCAATAAACAACCCATCAATTCGATAATATGACGCATGTGTTCGCCAATTGTTGCTTGACTTAATTCAGGATTTTTTTTGCAGAATTCTTCATTCGAAAGTTGACGAAGTACTTCAATGTTTTCTTTTATATTAGTTTTTAAAAAATTTATCAGCATAGACTTATTTGTTTTCTGGAACAAACTTTATAGATACTGAATTGGTACAAAAACGTTGACCAGTAGTCTCTTTTGGACCATCATCAAAAACATGACCTAAGTGTCCTTCACATTTAGCACACATTACTTCTGTTCTAACCATTCCAAAACTTAAATCTTTTTTATAAATTACAGCACCTTTTATTGCTTGATCAAATGACGGCCAACCGCAGTGTGAGTCAAATTTTGTGTCTGAAACAAACAAATCGTTTTCACAAGCGGCACAAACATATTTTCCTTTTTCAAAATGGTCATAATATTCTCCAGTAAAAGCGCGTTCTGTGCCTTTGTTTCTCAATACTTCATATTCCACTTCAGAAAGTTGGGCTTTCCATTCGGCATCAGTTTTTTTAACAGTTGTACTCATAGTGCTTGTTTTTTCCGAAGTTTCGGATTTGTTTTGTGATTGACAGGATTGAAACGTAAATACGAATAGTACTAAAATCAAATTCTTCATAGCTAACATTTTTTCAAATTTAAGTCTTATAATGCAAATAAAATGTTAACAATGTTACAAAGTATTTGAATTATGTATTAATTTCTAAATCTTTAATATAATCTTCGTTTTCATAAAAAAAACGTTCAAAAGCATCCATTTTTTCATTAAAAAAGTCAAAAACTGTATTCCAAGTATTTTTATTATTGATACTAATTCCTGTTTTTTCAACCCAAATGCGACTTATTTCTTTTCCGTTTTCTAAATAAAAATGGCGTTCAAAAATGGCATCCTCTAGATAATCTTCTAAAAGAATATTCTTTAAAGATTCTACCTTTTCATAATATATTATACGTTTATTTTCGTCTTTTGGTTCTATATCTAATAAAACTTGTGCTTTTTTATTGTCAACATAAAACTTAAAAGTAACATCTTTGATTTTTGTGTTGTATAACAACCATTTACGAGGATATTCGGCAGCAAATGCGATCCAAAAATCCTTTTTTATTTGAAGAGCTTCTTCTTTACTAAACATACTATTTTTAAAAAATGTTATTTTTCCCTCAAAATTTAATTATCTTTAAGTTTGCAAAAACAATTTTGATTATGCTTTTTACCGATTTTATTAAATTTATTCCAAAGATAGAAAAAGAAAAACTGCTTTCTACTGATGCCCACATAAAAATGGCACCACTTGAGCGTATTTCCTATTTGAAGGAAGAAAATTATAAGGATAAAAATCCAAAGAAAGCAGCTGTTTTGATGCTAATTTATCCCAAAAATGAAATTGCACATTTGGCTTTAATCGTCCGAAATTCTTATCCTGGTGTTCATTCTTCGCAGATAGGATTTCCTGGTGGAAAAGTTGAAGAAACTGATTTTAATTTGGAAGAAACGGCACTGAGAGAAACACATGAAGAAGTAGGTGTACATCCTGATAAAATAAGAATCATCAAAACATTTAGCGAAATTTATATTCCGCCTAGTAATTTTTTAGTAGCTCCATTTATGGGAATTTCGCATGAAGAATTAATTTTTGTTCCTGATTTAGATGAAGTTAAACGTGTTTTAGAATTCTCAATTGTTGATTTTTTAGATGAAAAAAGTATCACTAAAGTAAAAATGTCAACTTCTTATGCTACAGACATTGAAGTTCCTGCTTTTATGGTTGATAAATATATAGTTTGGGGTGCTACCGCTATGATGTTGAGTGAGTTAAAAGAAACTATTAAAAGTGTTTTGCGATAAGCTACTTTAAAGTCATTTAAAATTACAATTTCAATTTGTGATTTTATCCTTTTTTCCTTTTTAAAATAACTGATTTTACTACATTTGCTTTCTTGTTTTGTTAATAAAGTTAAGTATTATGGGATTATTTAAGAGAAATCCTTTTGGACATATATTATTTTTAAAAACGTGGTTAATTCGTATCGCTGGTATTATTACGCATCAACGTTACAGAAGTTTTAACGAGTTGCATATTGAAGGTTCAGAAATTATAAGAAATTTACCAGATACAAATGTGTTGTTCATTTCTAATCATCAAACCTATTTTGCAGATGTTGTAGCAATGTTTCATGTTTTTAATGCTAGTTTAAAAGGAAGGGAGAATAACATAAAAAATGTTATGTATTTGTGGAATCCAAAGCTAAACTTGTATTATGTTGCGGCTAAAGAAACTATGCAAGAAGGTTTATTACCTAGAATTTTGGCTTATGCTGGAGCAATTACTGTAGAGCGAACTTGGAGAGCAAAAGGAAAAGATGTTACCGAAAAAAAAGAGGTTAATCCAAACGATACTGAAAACATAAAAATTGCTTTACAAGATGGCTGGGTAATAACTTTTCCGCAGGGAACTACCCGATCTTTTAAGCCTGTTAGAAAAGGTACAGCCCATATTATTTTGCAACACAAACCCATTGTTGTTCCTATTGTAATTGATGGTTTTCGACGTTCGTTTGATAGAAGAGGTTTGCGAATTAAAAAGAAAGGTATTTTGCAATCATTCGTAATTAAAGAACCATTGAAAATTGATTATGAAAATGCAACAGTAGATGAAGTGGTTGAGATGATTGAATTTGCAATTGAACAACATCCATCGCTTTTAAAAGTAATTCCAGCCGAAGAATTAGACGAAAAAGCAAGATTAGACAAGGAAAGAATGTGGAAGTATTAATAAAAAAGACACGATTGTTTCTTTTTTTATTTTACAGCTTCAACAGTATAACCTTGAACTCTTAATAGATTTATTACACCTTCTTCTCCTGCTAAATGTGCTGCGCCAACGCCAAAAAAGGTGGGTTTTTCTTTTATAGTTTCAATAATAATTGGAATCCAGTTTTTATTTCTACTGTTCAATAAAATATCCTGGTTTTCTGAAGTAATTTTATTGTCAGAATCGTTCATCATTATTAGTAAACCTTCAATATCTTTTTGTTCGTATAATAAAATCATTTTTTTGAATTCATCCTTTTCGTTTGATAGATCGCCTTTGGCTGTTTTTAGCAGTTCTTCAGCTTGAGTTTTGTATGGAATGGCATCAAAAACTTTCATTTGATCTTCCATTTTTTCAAGACCTAAAATTTCTTCTTCTTGTATTTTAGTAACTTTCATTAATTCTGATTCAACGGATTGAAATTCGCAGTCTAACAGCTTTGGTAAAAGCATCGTACTCACTATAAAAGGTTTGAAAGTGTCAAAGGTTTTGGCCGACATGTTCATGTTCTTTTTCAAAAAATCGTCAACAATTTTAAATTCCTCAGCAGTTAATAATGTTGATAGTTTTGTGCCATCATTCATTTTCATGTGCTTTAGCATTTGCATTTGCATCGATTTGTCGTCCATATCCAATTCTAAAAACAATTGCTGTGTGTCATCCAATGCTTTTAGTGTATTTTCATCTAGTTTTGCATCGCAAGTAGCATGAATGGTTCCATATAAATACGATGGTTCTTGCAATTCATTGCTCGAAATTCGCCAAAGTAAACTTTTTTCTAATTCTTGTGAATTTCCTACTAGCGAAGTTAAAAGTCCAGCAATTAAAAATAAATGTTTCATTAAAAGTCTATTTTTTGAAGTTCGTTATAATTCTTTTGGAGCCTTCTCATTAATATTCCATATAAAATTCTATAAAATAGCCAGATTAAACCAATAAATAAAATTATAACGGCAATATATACTAGAATCATAATACAATAAAATGTATTTACAGATACAGTTTTCGACATTTTTTCAATCAATTTTTGAATATTTGGGTCATACATAAATTGAAAAATGAATACCAAAATGAATGAAAATGCAGTCATTCCTAAATTGTACCAAACATAATATTTAACCGTTTTTCGAGTTTTTAAAATGCTTTGCATCAACTGTTTTACGGTATCTGTCGTATTAATTGTTTTATAGTTTTTAAAAAATAAATAGATAAAAAACAATATTACACCATAATTAATTACTGAGATTATGGGCATAATTGTATCTAAATGATACATTTCTAGTGTTTTAAAGTATTCTTCATCGGCAGTTAAAAAAGTAATTCCGCTCCAAAGTAAAAGTTCCAAAATACTAATAATCATAATCCACTTCACAATAGAAGAAGATCTTTTGTGTAGCATTCCATAAATTTCTTTTTCTGTAACTTGGTCGAAAGTATTTTCGTTTTTCTTCCAATCTTTTTTTAATATTTCTAATTCATCCATGATTACGGATTTAATATTTTTTTTAATTTTCCTTTTACACGGTTCATTTTTACCCGTGCATTTACTTCACTAATACCTAAGGTTTCAGATATTTCGGTGTAATCTTTGTCTTCTAAATACAAGAAAACGAGCGCTTTTTCAATATCATTTAATTCACTTATGGCGCTGTATAATAGTTTTAATTTTTCTTCTTCTTCAAAGTTGTAATCGTCTTGTGTTACCTTATGAAAAGTACTATCAAACTCAATGGTATCAATGGTTCGTTTCTTTTTTCGATAAAGTGTAATTGCAGTGTTTAAGCCCACTCGGTATGCCCAAGTTGTAAATTTAGAATCGCCTCTAAAGTTGGGAAAAGCCTTCCATAATTGTATCGTAATTTCCTGAAACAAATCTTTATGCGCGTCAGCATCAGTAGTATATAATCTACAAATTTTGTGAATTATATTCTGATTTTCTTTAAGTTGTTTTACAAAAAGTGCTTCCGATTCTGTTTTCATATACAATAAGTAGCATTGAATGAAAAATTGTTACAATTCTTCATCAGAATGAACTACTTTAAATTTGAAGTTGATTTATTTTAATCGCTCGAAAAAGTATAATTCGTAATTCGGTAGTATTTCAGGATGTAAGATTTTTACCATATCTTTTAAAACCAAGTCAGGTCGGTTTTGTGCTAATTCATAATAAATTGCACCACCAGTTTTACCTTTTTTTGTGCTAAATGAATACACATTTTTGTTTTTTACAGCTTTAAAATGAATGTAATTTGGATTATTGTCTAAAATTTCCTGAATCGAAGTAAATTGCCCTGGTCCAATCCAAAAATCAGCACCTTTGGCTTTGTCTAAAACACTTTCGAAGGATAATGCTAAACTTCCAGTTCCTTTGGATTCTTTCCATAAGTAATTACCATTTGCTTCTTTTAAAAAGTAGGCTGCCCAACTATCGCCTTGTGGTAAAAACCATTGGTCTTCATAAATGGCACCAGCAAAAATGGTAGGCTGCGTTTTTGCATTTTTTGCTAAAGCTAATACGGAATTGTATTCTTTTTCAATCGAATTGAAAATTTCTGTCGCTTTATCGTCTAAATCATATAAAGCACCAAAAAACTTAATCCATTCTGCTTTACCAAGAGGTGTTTTTTCGGTCCAGTCTCCATTGAAGATGATTTTCTGACCGTTTTTTTCTAAGTTTTTATACGTTTTTAAATCACCATCTACACTAAAACCAATAATCACATCAGGTTGAATGTCTAAAATGACTTCGGTATTTAATCCTTGATTTGAACCTAAATCCCTGACTTTTCCTGCATCTATTAAGGCTCTTGTTTTTTCAGATGAAATATAATTTGTAGTTGGAAATCCAATTAAAGTTTGTTCTACACCTAATGATTCTAATGCAGGAATGTGGGTTGTAGATGTAACGATCACTTTCTTAATTGGTACTTCAATCGAAATAAATTGTTGCAAACTATCCGGAATTTGAACGTTTTTTTTGTGAAGGATATAAGTGTAATTGTTTTTTGCTTCGGGATAAGCATTAGATACTTTTACAATAGAAAAGCCATCGTATTTTTCAATAGAAAATCCTTCCGCATGTCGAATACTATTTTGTTCAGAAGTATTTAAACCTGTTTGATTCTTAGATTCTTTACATTGAATAAATCCTAACAACAGAATTATTAAAAAGATATAGTGGCGCATGAATTTTTTTTTGCAAAAGTAGTTCATTAACCACAAAGCGCACAAAGATTTTACACAAAGCACATTAAAAGGTTAAAATATTATGTTATCTGATTTTCAAAATAATGTAACAAATGATGCAAAGTGAATCCAACAAAACCATTAAATTTGTACTAAAAAAACATGAGAACAGATTCGAACGAGTTTATTTATGCTGTAGCTACAATTGTAATTGCGCACTTTGTAATTGGTTTTATTTGGTTATGGCGTAAGTTGAATAAGAAGAAGTAAGTTAAAGGTTAAATTCAATTTTATGAACATATCGTACTTTAACAACTTTACCTCTTTGCATAGCAGGAATAAAATTAGGCAATTCGTTGATTATTCGTTTTGCTTCGGTTTCAAAAAGTATCCCATATTTATCTTTTAAGTTCGATTTTACTCGTTCAATTGATACTTTTCCGTCTTTTTCAATTTCAAATTCTACAAAAACTTTACAATAGACTTTATTTTCTCTAGCTTCTTGCGGATAATTCATGTGTTTTTCTACATGTTTTTTCATTTCTTCATGAAAACATTCTCTTTGCAAGGTTTTTTCAGTTTTTTCACATGAACTAAAAAGCGGAACTTGTTCCACTACTGCTAATGGAATTGCCATATCTTCAAATTCTAAATCTCCAACTGCCGAATCTCCAACTTCTTTTACATTAACATTTTCCTGATCAGAAACTTTTATTTCTCGCACTTCAATTTTTTGAGCTTGTAAAAATGTAAAACTACTGATGAATATACATAAAACTAAAATCTTCATTTTGAATATATTTGAAAGTTTGAAAATCAAAGATATAAAATTAACATTGTAAACTTTCAAAAAATACTTACATTTGCACTCGAATTTTGGTTGTTGTTTCTGATTTTTTCAAAACAACATTAAAAGGGAATTAGGTGTAATACCTAAGCTGTACCCGCAACTGTAAGCTATAAAGCTTGTTATTATCTACAATACCACTGTTGGTAATTTAGAATTAAGAATGCTGAATTTAGAAATTTGATTTCTAACTTCTAACTTCTAACTTCTAACTTTCGATGGGAAGGTTGATAACAAGACGCAAGCCAGGAGACCTGCCACATTCGTTGAGTAACAAACTTTCGGGAAAAAAAGTTTGAGTATGGGTAAATTCTGTGCTTTTCTCCCCAATTTTATTAAAATTTTTATTAACCCTAAAATGAACAAAAAGTTTATTTGTTTGAGTGTATATTCACTTATAACAACTTTTGCGTATGCTCAAGAATCTGATACGCTAAAAGTAACCACACTAAAAGAAGTGGTCGTTTCTGATACAAAATTTGCGCAAAGCAAAGAAAAATCGGGTAAAATTATTGAAGTTATTACGGCTCAAGACTTGGAAGCTAAAAAAGGTCAAAATTTGGCGAATGTTTTAAGTCAAGTTGCAGGAGTTGAAATCAACGGAAATCAATCGTTTAGTGGAAAAAATTTAGGCTATTACATTCGTGGTGGTCGCAATCGTCAAGTTGCTATTTATATTGATGGTGTTCCAGTAACGGATGCTTCGGGTATTAATTTAGAATATGATTTGCGATTAATTCCAGTAGAACAAATTGAAAAAATTGAAGTAATGAAAGGCGCTTCGAGTACTTTGTATGGTACAGGAGCTGCAACAGGAGTGATCAATATTACTTTAAAAAAATCAGCTAAAAAAGGAATTTCGGGTAATGCTTACATCAATGCGGGAACACAAAATACTTCGGAAACGTCTAAAACCAATGCGCAAGATTTCAATCAAGGTGTCTCTGTAAATGGAACGATTCATAAAGTTTCCTATTTGACTACTTTAAATAGTACTGAAACCAAAGGAATGTCTGAAGCTTCAGGAAAAAATTTCGAAGAAGATGTGTTTTCGAGAGTAAATGTGTTACAAAAAATAGGTTTCAGAGCTTCTGATAAATTGAGTTTTGATTTTTTTGGGAGTTATGATCGGATAAAAAACACATTCGATAATTCGTTTGATGGTTTAATTGCTAATTCTGATGATTTGAATAATAAAAGTTTTTCTGAGCAATTTAGGGTTGGATTCTTACCAAAATACAACTATAATAAAGGCGAGTTTGCAATAAATGCAGGCGCTTCAGTTATTGATAGAATGGTAGATATTTCTAACTCATGGTCAGGAACAATTGATAGATATAATTATACGGGAAGAACCATTTCGATTGATGCTTTTAATAAATATAAGTTTAGTAAACAATTATTTGTAGTAGTAGGTACGCAATTTCAATACTTGGACATGGCACAAAAAGATGCTTTCACTGATGTGACAAGAGAAACCGCAAAGTTCAATTTAGTGGATCCTTATGCAACCGTAGTTTTTAATTCGGATTTTGGGTTAAATATCAATGCAGGTGCACGTTTTAATACGCATAGCGAATATGGAAATCAAGTAGTGTATAACTTTAATCCAAGTTTTTCTTTTGAAAAATTGCCTCTAAAAATTTTAGCTTCATATAGTACCGCTTTTATTACGCCAAGTTTATACCAATTATATGGGCCTTATGGGAATTTAGCCTTAACACCAGAAGAAAATGCAACGGCAGAATTTGGTTTCGAATCACAAATATTGAATAAAAAATTAACGATTAACGCGGTAGGTTTTTATCGTGAGGAAGAAAATACTTTCGGCTTTTATTATAATCCAACAACATTTGAATCTTATTACAACAATGTAATCGGAACATACAATGCAAAAGGGATAGAAACAAGTGTTCGCTATGCAATATCACCAAAATTTAATATTGGCGGAAATTATACATTTACTCAAGTAGAAGAGCAGTTAAACCGACTAATTCCAAAGCACAAAGCGAATGTTGATTTAAGTTACAAATTCAAACGAGGTACATTTGGCATCAATTATCAATATGTAGACCAACGAAATGATGCGTATTATGATTCAAATATTTGGGCTACTCAATCCATTACTTTACCAGCTTATCAAATTGTAAATTCAACTATTTCTTATGAATTAATGCCAAATCGTTTACAAGTTTTTGGAGCAGTAACTAATATTTTAAATGAAGATTTTCAAGAAGTAATAGGATACAACACAAGAGGAAGGAACTTTAAATTAGGTTTAAATTTTCTGTTTTAAAAATGTTTAATTGTTTGATTTTGAAAGGTTTTGGTAGTTTTCTATCAAAACCTTTTTTCTTTTTGTAACAAAAATAGATTACATTCGTCTTCATTATAAACCAACCTAATACAATGAACCAAAACGAGTTTATTCATATTATAACTCCTTTTAAAGACAAATTATTTCGTTTAGCAAAACGAATGCTTGTTAGTACAGAGGAAGCAGAAGATGCAACTCAAGAAGTTTTGGTGCGTTTATGGAATAAAAATGATTCTTTAGAGCACTATAATAGTGTAGAAGCATTAGCAATGACGATGACAAAGAATTATTGTTTGGATCAGTTAAAAAGTAAAAGAGCCACTAATTTGCAAATTGTACATAATAATTATCAAGATAAGCAAGCTAGTGTTGAAACCCAAATAGAACATCAAAATACGTTGCAATGGGCCGAAAAGTTAATGAACGATTTACCCGAACAACAACGATTAATATTGCAACTTAGAGAAATTGAAGAATACGAATTTTCAGAAATAGCTCAAGTACTAGAAATGAATGAAACGGCGGTTCGAGTAGCTTTATCAAGAGCACGAAAAACCTTAAGAGAACAAATAGAAAAAATGCACAATTATGGAACTCAAGTTAGTTGAACAATTAATAGAAAAATACTTTCAAGGAGCAACCACTATAGCGGAAGAAAAACAATTAAAGGCCTATTTTTCTTCAAACGATGTAGCACCACATTTGGTAAAATATCAACCGTTATTTGGTTACTTTGAAACACAAAAAGAAACGCAATTTGCACAAAAACTTCCATTACAACCTAGAAAACAAAATAATGTAAAATGGATGGGTATCGCAGCAAGTTTTGTAATCCTTTTTGGCTTGGCAACTTTTTATTTTTATCCTTCTGGACCTAAAGATCAAGATTTAGGAACATTTGATAACCCTGAAGAAGCTTATGTTGAAACTCAGAAAGCGCTGCTTATGGTTTCTGAACAAGTGAATTTTGGCATGAAAAGTGTATCTCATTTAAAAGAATACGAAAAAACAAAAAAAACAATTTTTAAATAAAAACAATAAAATTTATAACCATGAAAAATATAGTAATAGCTTTAGTATTTTTAATGTCTTCAATAACTTCATTTGCTCAAGGAGCTTTTGATAAATATGAAGATAAAGAAGGAGTTGCATCTGTTATCGTAAATAAAAAGATGTTTGAAATGATGAGTAAAGTAAAAGTAGATGCTAAGGACAAAGAAACGCAGCTCTATTTAAATTTACTTAAAAAATTAGACAACTTAAAAGTGTTTACAACAAGTAATGCAAAAGTAGGAGCAGAGATGAAATCTACTGTAAACAGTTATTTGAAATCTAATCCGCTGGAAGAATTGATGCGTGTAAATAGCGAAGGTAAAAACGTGAAAATTTATGTAAAATCTGGAGCAAATGAAAACATTGTAAAAGAACTTTTGATGTTTATTGAAGGTGCAAATATGAAAGATGCAAATACAATTGTATTGTCGTTAACAGGAAACTTTAGTTTAGATGAAATTTCGATGTTAACCGAAAAAATGAGTTTACCAGGCGGTGATGATTTGAAAAAAGCTTCAAAAAAATAACACATGAAAAAGCTACTTTTATTTGTTTCAACCGTAATTTTAATTTGGAGTTGCGAAGAAAAGCCGTCTCTTCAAAAGTATTTTGTTGAAAACACAGAATCATCAAAGTTTATTGCAGTTGATTTGGCTCCGAGTATTATTAAAACAGATAAAATGTCCTTGTCTGAAACCGAAAGAGCAGCTTTAGCATCATTTGAAAAAATGAACATTTTAGCGTTTAAAACCGATTCAACAAATAGTACCGGTTATGAACAAGAAATCAAAGAAGTAAAAGCCATTTTAAAAGATGAAAGTTATCAGCAATTAATGAAAGCAGGTTCGGGTAATGATGGTGCGGCAATTTATTTTGTTGGCGACGATGATGAACATATTGAAGAGTTTGTTGTCTTAGCAGGAAAAAAAGAAAATGGTTTTGCAGTAGTTCGTGTTTTAGGAAACGATATGAATCCCACACATATAATCAATATGCTAAGTTTACTTCAAAAATCAGATGTTGATTTGGATCAATTAAAACCTTTACAACAATTAATAAAATAATAAAAATCCCGCTTCAGCGGGATTTTTTAGTTTTTGTAATATTTTAAAGGAACAATTAACATTCCAAAGCATTCTCCATGCTCTTTACCAATATGTTTATGGTGCATTTTGTGCGCTCTTCTAACCGCTTTTGCATATCGGTTATTAGCGTTTCTAAACAACTTAAAGCGTTGGTGAATAAATATATCATGCACCAAGAAATAAGCTAATCCATAGGCAAGAATTCCTAAGCCAATTGCTAAACCTAATTCGAAAATATCATATTTCCAAAGCAAGAAACAACCAATACTTACAATTGCATAAAATATAAAGAAAGCATCATTGCGTTCAAACCAAGAATCGTGGTCTTTTTTATGGTGATCGGCGTGCAAACTCCATAAAAAGCCATGCATAATGTATTTGTGACTAAACCAAGCCATAAATTCCATGAAGAAAAACGTTGTAAAAAAGACTAAGATATGTATCCACATAATATTTTAAATTTCAATAATTAAATTCGATTTATAAATGCTGAAACGCATTCAGCATGACAAAAAACTACAAAATATTCAATCTATAATTGACATAGCACTTGGCTAACAAACCTACTTTTTGATAGTCAGGAACTCTTATTCGGGTGTTTTTGATTTCCAATGATGGTGTTTTCTTTAATTTAGTCAACAATTTTTTGTAATAAATATAAGCCGTGTAAACCCCAAATTTTGCTTCTAACGGAAGTTTTTGAATTCCAGCAAAACCCGCATCAAAATCAGCCTGAATTTCTGCTATAATTTGTTGTTTTGAAACTTCATCCAATTTTGATAAATCAGTATTTGGAAAATAAGTTCTGCTTAAATCTTCAAAATCGGCTTTTAAATCTCTTAAAAAATTCACTTTCTGAAAAGCAGAACCCAGTCGCATCGCACTGTGTTTTAATTCTTCATACTTTTCATCGTTTCCATTGACAAAAACTTTCAAACACATTAATCCAACAACATCGGCAGAACCATAAATGTATTCGTTATATTCTTCAACCGTTGTATATTTAGTTTTAAACAAATCTAATTTCATACTTTTCATAAAAGCATCTATCAAATCGATTGGAATATTATAATTGTGTACGGTGTGTTGAAATGAGTTTAAAATTGGGTTTAAACTAATTTTTTGTGATAACGCCAAAGCCAAATCATTTTCAAACTGAGCAAATAAAACTTCTTTGTCATAATCATGAAAAGTATCCACAATTTCATCTGCAAAACGAACAAAACCATAAATGTTGTAAATGTCTTGTCGAATAGTTGGTGCAAGCATTTTAACAGCAGACGAAAAAGAAGTGCTGTAAGCTTTTGTAACTTTCATGCTACAATCAAACGATACGTTGTCAAAAATCGATTTCATACTATTATTATTGATACTTTTCTATTAAATCTGAAACTAATTTCCCTGAAATTAATGCAGGAGGAACACCTGGTCCTGGAACAGTTAATTGTCCTGTAAAATATAAGTTTTTAACTTTTTTGCTTTTTAATTTTGGTCTCAAAAAGGCTGTTTGCAATAAGGTATTTGCCATTCCGTATGCATTACCTTTATAAGAGTTGTATTCTTTTACAAAATCATTTACACAAAATGATTCTTTAAAGATAATATTATTTTTTACTTTTTGATTAGTTAACGTTTCAAAACGTGAAATAATCTTTTCAAAATAATCTTCTCGTAACTCTTTTGTGTCTTCTAACCCTGGAGCTATTGGTATTAAAAATATGCCTGCTTCCTTGCCTTCTGGAGCAGAATTTTCATCTGTTTTTGATGGGAAACTTGCATAAAAAAGTGGTTCTTCAGGCCATTTTGGCGTATCATAAATCGCTTGTGCGTGTACATCAAAATCTACATCAAAAAATAACGAATGGTGTTCCACATTTTCTATTTTCTTATCAAAACCTACATAAAATAGGAGCGAGGAAGGTGCAAACGTTTTGTTTTCCCAATATTTTTCTGAATATTGACGATAATTTACATCAAGTAATGTTTCTGAATGATGATAATCTGCGCCGCTTAAAACAATATCAGCAGTTATAAATTGGTTATTGACTAATATTCCGGTAGTTTTTCCATTTGTAACATCAATTTTTTCAACATTAGCATTGGTCTCTATTTTAACGCCTAATTCTTTAGCCAAAGCTTCAATGGCTAATATTACAGAATACATCCCGTTTTTTGGATGCCATGTGCCCAATCCAAAATCAGCAAAATTCATGAAACTATAAAAAGAAGGCGTATCACTTGGTTTTGCTCCTAAAAACAAAACAGGAAATTCTAATATTTGTACTAACTTGGTGTTTTTGAATCGTTTTCTAACATCTTTAGAGATGTTACTAAAAAACTGATTTACTTTTTTTGCCGTTTCTAAGGTAATTAATTCTAGTGGCGATTCTCCTGGGCGATAAACCAAATCTTTAATGGCAATGTCATAATTGCTTTTGGCTTCAGCCATAAATTGTTCTAATTGCTTGCCACTTCCTTTCTCGATAGATTCGAAAGTGGTAACAATTTCGGGTAAATTATCAGCAATGGTAACAAAATCTAAAGGACCAAAATATACTTGATACGCTGGAGATAACTTAATTAACTCATAATAATCAGAAGGTTTTTTATTGAAGTCAGCAAAAAAACGTTCAAAAACATCAGGCATCCAATACCATGTTGGGCCTATATCAAAAACAAATCCTTCTTTTTTAAGTTGACGCGCTCTTCCGCCTATGGTTTGATTTTTTTCATAAACAATTACCTCATTTCCAGCTTTTGCTAAGTAACATGCTGCTGCTAATGAAGAAAATCCGGAACCAATAACTACAATTTTTTTTGACACGGTGTATTAATTTTGTTTAACAAAAATAGTAAAAATATTAAACAAAACAAAACTTATTTAAAGGCTATTTGTTAATTCTTCTATATTATGGAATACTTTAACATTTGGACTTAAGTCTTTCGAGTCGATAAATTCGGTCATTCTTCCAATCAAGAGTGCTTCATGAGGGGTGTCTTTTAATATTTTTGAAGTAAATTCTTTAATGTACTCATTGATTTCTTCTTGTTTTGGTTCTACCGTAAAGTAGCTCACAAAAGTGATTTTTTCAAAGTAATTTTTTAAATCAATCAAACTTTCAATAGGAATACTTTCGCCTAAATAAATACTTTGATAGCCGTTTAATAAAATTTCATAATTCAGATACATCAAGCCCAATTCGTGGATTTCATTTGAAGGTAAGAACAAAACAAAAACCTTGTCGTTTTTTGTAGGTTCAAGAATTTGGACTTTTTCGGTATTTATTAATAGTTTTTGTTTGATTAAATATGTAATAAAATGTTCGTGGGCTGGAGAAATGGTTTCGGTTTGCCATAAGAAACCAATTTCTTGCATTAGCGGAATAAACACCGAATAGAATACTTCTTTAAAAGATTTTTCGCTCAATAAATTAGTGTAGGTATTAAAAAACAGCGCTTGATCAAAATTCATCATTGCCATTTTAAATGTACTTATGGCGTGATTTTTGGCGCTTTTTTCAGAAATAATATCGTTAACTAATTTATTAATTTCGGGTTGTGATAATTTGGAGATTTTAGAAATCTTATAACCATAATTATGCAACAAAACAATATTTAAAAGTTTTTGTAAATTTTTAATATCGTAAGAACGAATGTTGGTTTCAGAACGCATTGGTTCTAAAACATCATATCTTTTTTCCCAGATACGAATGGTGTGTGCTTTTATTCCTGAAAGATTTTCTAGGTCTTTGATGCTAAAAACATTTTTTACATTGTTCATCTTTTTTTGCTTTTTTGTTCAACAAAAGTAATAAAAAAAATAAACAAAATGTTTTTTTGGTTAAAAAATGTTTAACAGTTGTTATTTTTGGTTAAACGTTTTTAAAAGATTGGTTAGTTTTAAAAAGAAGATAAATACTTTATAGTGACCATGGAGGGATTTGAACCCTCACGCCCTTGCGAGCACCACCCCCTCAAGATGGCGAGTCTACCGTTTCTCCACATGGCCTTAAAATAATAAAGACGTTGCACTGCAACGTCTTTGAAAGTGACCTGGCTGGGGCTCGAACCCAGGACCCCATCATTAAAAGTGATGTGCTCTACCAACTGAGCTACCAAGTCGTTGCATTCAAGAAAATAGTCTTTTTTAGTGACCTGGCTGGGGCTCGAACCCAGGACCCCATCATTAAAAGTGATGTGCTCTACCAACTGAGCTACCAAGTCATTTTCTTTTCTTGAATGCGGGTGCAAATATATAAACATTTATTTATTTTCCAATGGGAATTTATTATAAATTTGTCTTTTTTTATAATTAATTTCTTAACCCTTTAATTTATAGAGGATTATTTAGATATGAAAGTAGTGCTGTTAGGTTACATGGGATGTGGTAAGTCGGTAATAGGTGCTTTTTTAGCAGAAAAGTTGCAAGTTCCGTTCTATGATTTGGATCATGAAATTGAAAAATTAACGCAAAATTCTATTTCTGAATTGTTTCAAACCAAAGGAGAAATTTACTTTAGAAAAAAAGAAAACGAAGTGTTGAAAACTATTTTAGACCAAAAAGAAACATTTGTTCTCAGTTTAGGTGGAGGAACTCCTTGTTATTATAACAACCACGAATTGTTGCAACAAGACGATGTAACTTCTTTTTATTTGAAGGCATCGGTTGCAAATTTAGTCGCAAGATTGTCAAGTGAAACTGCAAAACGTCCAATTTTATCCGGTTTTAATGCTGCTGAATTAACCGATTTTATCAATAAGCACCTCTTCGATCGTTCGTTTTATTACCACCAAGTCCAGCATGTAATTCACGTTGACGACAAATCGATTGCCAAAATTTCGGATGAGATTATCGAAAAATTAGCTTAAATAAGCATACGAATCATTTTCTTCAAAAACCACTTGGATGTGTTCTTGTAAGGAAGTGGACAATGAAATTCCTTTAAAATCAGCTTTTACAGGATATTTTTTGTGATTTCGATCCACTAAAACGGCGGTTTTAAATTTGCTTAACGAAACTTCTAAAAAGTGTTTTACGCCATAAATTAAAGTGGTTCCCGAGTTTAAAACATCATCAATCAATACCAAACCTTTGTTCTCGTATGCTTCTTTTGGAATTGAAGTTGTGATACCGTCTTTTGGATTTTGTTTGTTTATTTTAACTTCACAAAGTGTTACTTTTAAATCGGAAATTTGAGCCAATTCAGCCGCTATTTTTTGAGCAAATATGTAGCCGTTTGATGCAATTCCTGCCAAAATCACTTCTTCTTCATTACTAAATGTTTCGTAAATTTGATAAGCAATTCTTTTGGTTTTGTGCGCAATTTCTTTGTGCGTTAAGATGATGTTTTGCATGAGTGTTGTTATTTGACTTCAAAGATAAAAAAGAGTTCTTTATTTTCTCTTGGTTTTATAGAATTATGTGCTTTTTCTAATGCTTTAATGGTGAAATTATTTGAAAATAACGCCAAGTATTCATCGGTTGAACCTCCAAATGGCGGACCTTCTGCTGTAAGTGGAAAATCAAATAATAGACCCGCAATTTTTCCTTTCGGATGTAAAATTTCATGCATTTTTGTTGCATAATCACTTCTCATTGTTGGTGGAATGGCACAAAAAAAGGTTTGCTCTAAAACCAAATCAAATTTATCGTTCAGTGCAAAAAAGTCGCTATGAATTAGATTTGAGGCAAATTCTGGATTTCTTTCGGCAATATTTTTTAAAGGTGAAGCTGCAATATCAACCACAAAAACATTTTTAAATCCATTGGTAATCAAATAATCAAATTCGTAGCCATTTCCAGCACCAGGAATTAAAATTTTGATGTTTTTATCGGTTAATTGGTCAATATATTCTTTTAAAGGGGTTGAAATTGTGCCAACATCCCAACCTGTTTCTCCTTTTTGATAGCGTTCTTCCCAGTAATTCATTCTTCCGTTGTTTCAGGTTCATCGTTATCCCAAATGTAATCGTCAATTTCTCGGCGTTCTTTTTTGGTAGGCCTTCCGGTTCCGTTGGCTCTATAATGTTCTTTAGAAAGTTTTAGTAATTCTAAATGTTCAAAAGCTTCTTTTGGTGTTTCATCTTTGCGATACATATCCACTAATTTGGCTCCCAATCGATTTAGAGGAATATCCAAAACCGTTAGTTTATAGTTTATTTGGTCTTTTCGAAGTGTAATTTTATCCGAAGGAAATACCTCTCTCGAAGGTTTAGCAACTTGTCCGTTAACCGTAATATGTCCTTTTTTTGCAGCTTCTGTAGCGATACTTCGGGTTTTGTAATAACGAATGCACCATAAAAATTTATCAATCCTCATAATTTATCAAAAATCCGTGTTAATATTTCTACAAAAATAAATGAAAATTGTATCTTGCGCCCTATAAATTTTATAATAATGAAAAGCCTTTTTAAAATAGTTTTGAGTATTGTTGTTGTAACAAGCATTTTTTCATGTCAACAGACGGATGATGTTACAGCACCACCAGCAAGACCCTATGCAGAAGTTTATCCAGAAGATTTAGCAAAAATTGAAGCGTTTTTAGATACACATTATGTAACAGTTGACGCAGACTATAATACAACATTTACTCAAATTCCAGCTGGAGGAACACAGCAACCTATTGCGGATATGCCAGAATTAAATTTTGTAGAACGTACAATTCATGATATTTCATACAAAATTTACTATTTAAAATTAAGAGAAGGTGTGGGAGAAAGTCCTACCCGTGTTGACTCTTCTTTTGTTTCGTATAAAGGAAATACATTTGCTAAAACCACTACAGATGGAGTAGATACTTATACTCAGAGTGTATTTGATCAATCAGACACACCTGTTTGGTTTGCTTTAGAAGATGTAATTAGAGGTTGGGGAGAGATTATTCCAGAGTTTAAAACAGGTACGTATACTTCAAATCCAGATGGAACTGTTGCTTTTGATAATTATGGAGCAGGGGTTATGTTTTTACCTTCAGGTTTAGGATATTTTAATACGGCAACTGGAAATATTTCAGCTTATTCTCCATTGATTTTTAATTTTAAATTGTACAATCAACGCTACCGAGATCATGATTTAGATAAAATTTTGTCCAAATATGAATATGGTCCAGATTTTAATGAAGAAGCGCTAGATACTGATGCGGATGGTATTCCAGATTATTTAGATATTGATGACGATGGCGATGGTTTTTTAACCAAGTTTGAAATTAGACATTCTATTACAACAGGAACACCTCCTAACGATGTAACTACATACTATTATTATCCGTTTAATGGAGCAGCAGTAGATGATCCTTTAACGCCGTATGATGATACAAGAGGAATTCCTAACTGTTTGAATGATTATACCACTCCTGCTAGAATAAGAAAGCATTTGGATGCGACATGTCATTAAAAAACATACGATATAAAATAGAAAATCCCGATTTCAATTGAAATCGGGATTTTTTTATGAGTTATGAAATGAGCGTTTTTTAAGATAACTTTTAACGGCTTCTAAAATGGTTTGATTTTCAATATTGTTTTATCATTGAACATCAAAAAATAAGCTTAAACACAAACCTCGCTATATTACCGAACTGCGGTTAACGGTTGCTTTTCTTTATTATTAAAAATGACTTGATAAGTTAATTGAAAATTCAAATTTTGATGTTACGTTATGTCCATCTTTATTGCCAGGTATCCATTTATATGAATTAATAAACTTCTTAATAATTTCTTTAAGTTCAATATTTTCCTCTGTTGAATACGATATGTCTGAAACTGATGAGTTTTTGTCAATGGTAATGCTAATTTTAGTTTTTAATTGATATATACCATTACTATCTTTCTTGAAAAGTTCGGCATGTTCTGCAATCTCTCTACTAAATTCATATACAAAATATTCACCACCTGTTGTACAAGTTGGCAAACAGTCAAGCTTTGTTTTACTCTCTTTACCATCTTCAAAAACTGAATGTTCTTTTAAATCTGACCCACACAGTTTTGAAAAAACAACCTTATTCTCTGTCCAGTTATAAATAAGAACTGTGTCACCATCATAATTATAGTATGTCCAGTCTCCTTTTTTTATGTCATTGTCATAATATCCAGTCGCTTTAGGACCTTTAAAGTGTTTCCCGTAATATTGTTCTGTCCACAATCCCACTTTTTTATTATTATTATAAGTGCCTTTTAATAATACTCGACTTCCGGTGTAAGCTTTGATTTGATAATCACCATGTTTGATTGAATCGTTACCGGCTAAAACATAAAAAATGGCTGTTCCTTCTTGTGTGTTTTCTCTCTTTTTTTTTGTTTTTACATCTTGTCCAAATGATAAAAATGTATTTAAAATAATTAAGGAAACAGTGAATGTTTTTTTCATAGTATTTGTTTTACTGTGTTTGTTTTAAAGTTTCTATTAGCGTTATAAGGTTTGTTTTCATTGGTGTTGAGCGAATACCAAGCCATCACAAATATAACAAAACATTGCATTCAGTAGAGGATTTTTGCGTAGGGAAATTTGGATTGTTGACGAAGAAGGAAAAGGCTGTTAGCGGTAGTTTTTATATTCTCATTCCCATTTTGCAAAATAATTGCTTAAAGTCATTGATTTCCAATTTTCCAGTATGCTTGACTTTAATTTCTGATTTTAATTTTGTATAATTTGAATAATGAAAACTCGATATTTCGTCCTCTAACTTTTCATTTCTAATTAGCCATAACGCTTCGTATCTTCCATTATTCGTTTGCTGTTGAACAATTTTTGAATAATCATAATATGAAAATAATTTTTCTTTTTTTATAAATGGAAATATTAGACTTTTAAATATAATTTTATCTTTTTCAACTATTATTTGTTTTACTTGTAAAAGTAGATATAACGCTACAGTCTCTATTAACAATATTGTAATTCCTGCTATTTTAGAACTTTCTCCATTCCAAAATTCCTTTGTAAGGGGACTAGCATCAGCTTTTGTAAATAATAGCCAAAATAAAATTCCAGAAAGAAAGTTAACTATTAGAATAAGGAGAATAGAACTAAGTTTGTATTTTGAATTCATATTTTTTAAAATTGGGCATAAAGTTTTTCGGCTTGGCGATGTGACGGATTATAAGCAAAAAAGTTCAATAGAATTCCTAATGTTGAATATTGCACAAGTGTTTCAAAGAAGCACTTCAGCCGCCATATTGCCAAACCGATGTTGGTGGCTGGGCTTCTTTAGTGTTGCTTAAATCTTTCAAATGTCTGCCAATATTTGTCTTTGTAAATATCATATTCTATTTCAAATTTGTCACCATATTTTTTTTGTGTTTCATTAAACGTTTTTGATACTTTTCTAAAATCGTTGCAAGCAAAATAAATATCTCTTTCATTATTGGCTGTCTGTCTGCCAATATTTAAATTTCCATCTTTGTCTTTTAAGGAAAGCATAATTTCATCTTCAATAGTTCCCAAAAGTTCGTAATCAGCGTTATTGGGCATTCCATTGTTTTTGCTTCCATCATATTTTAATGTCATAACTGCAAGCCAAGGGTGTGATGCTTGTCTGTCCCATTCCAATAAGTTTGTATTGATAACAGCAAGCAACATATTGCCACTTTCTAACTTGGCTTCCATTATTGAATATTCGTCATTTTCAGTGTCATATCTCACACCGTCATATTTTTCTACAAATTCCTTTTGTCGCCAAGTTAAAAAATCTTTAAGTTTAGCAATAGGCACAAGTTCTTTTTTGGCTTCGCTTTTTGCTATTACTTGTAAATTGTCAATGTTATTTACAAAATCAAGTTCTCCTAAGTAATTATCTAAAAAAATGTAAGTCCCATTTATTATTTGCTGTCTATTATCGTCATTCATATCATTGTGAGTAATACAAACATCAATTTCGTCTGGATAATTTGGCAGGTCGTTAGAATAAAAATATAAATTCTCCGAGTTGAACTTTAATCCTGCCATTTCAATAGAAACATCTTCAATATTCAATGCTGGCTTTAATGCAGTAAACTTCCAACCATTAATATTTGGGGCAGAAGCAACAAGTTCTTCAATAAATACAATGTTCTTTGTATTTCCGTCTGCCGTCAAAACTAATTCAACTGTGTTGTCGTCAAACATTCCCGTTAAATAGAAATAGCCGTCTTTTAGTTCTCCGAGTTTAGGTGATAATTTGTCAAAAAATCCTTTCTCAATGTTTTGTCTGCTCTTAACAACATTATAAAAGTCTTTTTCATTTTTTTGGAACCAAGTCCAAAAGTCAAAATAGCTTTTGATTGGTTCGTCTTTCTTTCCGAAGATATTTTTTAGAAAACTCATATGTCTGTCAAAGTAATTTTAATTTTTGTAGGATGTCTGTTTAGCCTGACCGCTAACGTTCCCGTGCTTTGCGTCTGTTGCTGCTGCAAGCACGAACCAAACAAACCTACAAAATTAATTTGAAAGATAGAATTGTAGCCACCAGATTATTTTCCACGAAGACTAAATAGCAAGCGCAAGCCCAGCAATAGCGTGAAACACGTGTTAACTGCAGTTCTTAATCATAATTTCCATGTATTCTATTTAGTTCATTTAAAGTAAAATCTTTAATTTCAAACTCACTTCCTCCAACTTTAGTGTAGGCGACTTTTTTTCTACTTTTAATTGCAAAAAGATCAATTACCATAATTCTAAGACTTCCATTTTTCCATGTTGCTGGTCTAATTGAAATAATTGATACAAGTTTATTTGATTTTGTTAAATTATAAATATCCTCTTTATTAACAATAGTTATTTTTTTGCCCAAAATAACTTTCGGTATTTTATTTGTTGTAAATTCATTTTCTTCTAAATATAGTTCATCAGAAAATTTTAACTTAGGATTATTCTTGTAGAATTCTATTTTATGTGAAATATGAATTTTTAACGCATTAGAATAAACATTTAAACTATCAATTTCTTGAGAATTGGCTTTCAGTTGAAATAAAATCATTAGTAATATTAATGTTGATTTTCTCATGATTCCCAGGCGTTTTTTAGAATTGCAGTTAACTAGTAAATATCATCAAATATATACAACTTTTTTAATTTTTGAAATTAATCTTCCAGTTTTGTCGTACTAGTTATATCAACCATACAATCCAATGGACTCTGAATTTTGTCTACAGTAGTTTTGGTTAAATGCGTATAAATTGTCGCGGTTTTTATACTCGAATGCCCTAATAATTTTTGAATGTATCATAAATCCGCTCTACTTTTTAACAAGTAAGTTGCATAACTGTGACGAAGTTAAGGTAGCGTAACAGGTTTGTTAATTGAAGCTAATTTAATACTCCCTCTAAACTTCTGGTAAAATAGTGTTTTTTATTCTTCATCTATAACTTAATTTTTAGTTGCTAAGGAAAGTAAAATCATTTCCCTAGGGAAATGAAGTGGTTTCTCTAGGGAAAATGATTTATTCCCCTAGGGAAATTATCAAATTGCTGTACAGCAATTGAAAAAAGTATCTGAAGAAACGATTATATTTATCAGGTTCAATAAAAAAATAGAAGGCAATAGCAATTAAAATGGAGCTCAAACAAAACTTAAAGTACAAAAGATTGCGATAAAAAAAAACCTGATGCTAAAAACAAGCATCAGGTTCTGTGTTATATAAGTAAAACGATTACTTTCTTGAAATTACTTTCGCTGCTTTTTCAATAATGGCTGCGCTGTTTAAACCGTATTTTTCCATTAATTGGTCTGGTGTTCCACTCTCTCCGAAGCTGTCGTTAACGGCTACAAATTCTTGTGGTACTAAATTATTTTGCACTAAGGTTCTAGAAACACTTTCGCCTAAACCACCAATAATGTTATGCTCTTCAGCTGTAACTACACAACCTGTTTTCTTTACCGATTTTAGAATTGCTTCTTCGTCTAATGGTTTAATTGTGTGAATGTTGATTACTTCTGCAGAAATACCTTTTGCTTCTAACGCTTCCGCTGCTATTAATGCTTCCCATACTAAATGTCCAGTGGCAATAATCGTAACATCTGTTCCTTCATTTAACACAATGGCTTTTCCAATTACGAATGGTTCGTCAGCTGGCATGAAGTTAGGCACCACTGGGCGTCCAAAACGCAAATAAGCAGGTCCGTGATGATCAGCTAACGCTAAAGTAGCCGCTTTGGTTTGGTTGTAATCGCAAGTATTGATTACTGTCATTCCAGGTAACATTTTCATCAACCCGATGTCCTCTAAAATTTGGTGTGTTGCACCATCTTCTCCTAAAGTTAATCCGGCGTGTGAAGCACAAATTTTTACATTTTTATCGGAATACGCTACTGATTGACGGATTTGGTCATACACTCTTCCTGTAGAAAAGTTAGCGAAAGTTCCTGTAAAAGGAATTTTTCCACCAATGGTTAATCCAGCTGCAATTCCAATCATATTCGCTTCTGCAATTCCAATTTGGAAGAAACGCTCTGGGTGGTTTTTCTTGAAATCATCAAATTTTAATGAACCAATTAAATCCGCACAAAGTGCCACAACGTTTTCGTTTTTCTGACCTAATTCGGTCATTCCAGCTCCAAAGCCCGAACGGGTATCTTTACTGCCTGTGTTGGTATATTTTTTCATAATATTATTTTCTTTAGTAGAGATTATTTTAATGTAATCTCAAAATTAACGTCTTCAATATTATCTAATTTATAAATATCAGTTTTGATATTGTCCTTTAGATAGTAACTTTCTAAAATAACTTCACTATTAATTTTATATATGTCCCATATTCTATGATGTGTAATCATCCCAATAGTGAAATTTTGAGTGTTTATGTATTTTGAGTTTTTAACTGTTTTTATATATAAATCGTATATGGTTTTCCTCTTTTTGGTTTCTCTAATGTTTATGATGTTTTCTTCACCAATTGCATCTGTAGAAACCGTTACATTTTTATTCGTTTTCTCTTCATAAAATAATTCTCTTGCATCAAATTTACAATTTGATAATTTGTAATTGAGATTCGTTTTATTGTCTAAAATAAATCCACCTTCAGAAAAAAACACTTTACTTGATTTTTTATCGAAAATAGAAATGTTTTTAACAGTATCATTAACAACAAAAAACTTCATTGTTGTATCATCCTCATTATTACATAAAAAAACTATTTTACTATCCGCTTTTTCTGAATTTTCATTTTCGTAATGGGAATATTGTCCTTGAATTTTAAATGAATATTTTTGTGAAAATAGATTTTGTCCAAAGAAGAAAGAGAATATAATAAATGTTACTTTAAAAAGGTTCATATGATTAATAATCTCCTAAAGTTTCAACATTTTGTGCTAATGCGTTTCCTAATTGCTCATCATTTGGCGCTTTTCCGTGCCAAGCGTGTGTGTGCATCATAAAATCTACTCCATTACCCATTTCGGTATGTAATAAAATACAAACGGGTTTTCCGTTACCTGATTTTGATTTTGCTTCAGCTAAACCAGCTTTGATAGCATCAATGTTATTACCTGCTTCAATTTCTAATACGATCCAATCAAATGCTTCAAACTTCGCTTTAATGCTTCCCATTGCCAAAACTTCATCAGTAGTTCCGTCAATTTGTTTTCCGTTTAAATCAATAGTTGCAATTAAATTATCTACTTTTTTTGCCGAAGCATACATAATGGCTTCCCAGTTTTGACCTTCTTGTAATTCACCATCACCTAAAAGCGCAAAAACCAAATGGTTGTCGTTGTTTAGTTTTTTAGCTTGCGCTGCACCAATTGCAACCGACATTCCTTGTCCTAATGAACCTGAGGCCATTCGGATTCCTGGTAATCCTTCGTGCGTAGTTGGATGCCCTTGTAATCTTGAATTTAATTTTCTAAAGGTTGCCAATTCAGCTACTGGAAAATAGCCGCTTCTAGCTAGAACACTATAAAAAACAGGAGAAATATGTCCGTTAGACAAGAAGAATAAATCTTCGCCAATTCCGTTCATATCAAAACCTTCATTACGTTTCATGACATCTTGGTACAGGGTAACCAAAAACTCAGCACATCCCAAAGAACCTCCTGGGTGACCTGAATTTACGGCATGAACCATACGAAGAATATCTCTTCGAACTTGTGTTGTAAAATCTTGTAGTTGTTGCGTGTTAGACATTATAAAAGTATATGTGTTAATTGATGCAAAAGTAATTTTATTTTTTTGGTGGTACAAATCATTTTATTAGAAGTTATTAAGAATTGATTTGTGATTTGTGATGGAAGCTGGAAGCAGGGAGAAGGAAGTGAGGAGCAGTAAGTTGGAATTTGGAATTTCAGAATTGGAATTTTCCATTTGTTTTTCACAAATAATTCTAAATTCTAAATTCTGAATTCTAAATTAATTTATCTTTGCCGTTCGTAAAAGCACAATATGAAGTTTGATTTAATTACCAAAGACCCAAATAGTAAAGCCAGAGCTGGAAAAATAACAACCGATCATGGTGTTATTGAAACCCCAATTTTTATGCCCGTAGGAACGGTTGCTTCTGTAAAAGGAGTACACCAACGAGAGCTTAGAGAAGATATTAATCCCGATATTATTTTAGGAAACACCTATCATTTATATTTAAGACCTCAAACTAAAATTTTAGAAGCCGCTGGAGGTTTGCATAAATTTATGAATTGGGACAGAAATATCTTAACCGATTCTGGTGGCTATCAAGTGTATTCACTTTCTTCAAATAGAAAAATTAAAGAAGAAGGGGTTAAATTCAAATCGCACATTGACGGTTCGTATCATTTCTTTTCACCAGAAAATGTAATGGAAATTCAACGTACTATTGGTGCTGATATTATCATGGCTTTTGACGAATGTACGCCTTATCCTTGTGATTATCGTTATGCAAAACGTTCAATGCATATGACACACCGTTGGTTGGATAGATGTATCAATCATTTAGAAAAATTACCATTTAAATACGGTTACGAACAAACGTTTTTTCCAATTGTTCAAGGAAGTACTTATAAAGATTTGAGAGAACAATCGGCTGAATATATTGCAAATGCAGGCGCTCAAGGTAATGCTATTGGCGGACTTTCAGTAGGAGAACCAGCTGAAGAAATGTACGCAATGACCGAAATTGTTACTGCAATTCTTCCAGAAGACAAACCAAGGTATTTAATGGGTGTGGGAACGCCAATCAATATTTTAGAAAACATTGCCTTAGGAATTGATATGTTTGATTGTGTGATGCCAACGCGTAACGCCAGAAATGGAATGTTGTTCACTGCTCACGGCACCATGAATATGAAAAACAAAAAGTGGGAAGCCGATTTTTCGCCAATTGACGAAATGGGGCACACTTGGGTAGATACCGAATATTCGAAAGCGTATCTTAGACACTTATTTGCTGCAGATGAATTTTTAGGAAAACAAATTGCAACCATTCATAACTTAGGTTTTTACATGTGGTTAGTGCGCGAAGCAAGAAGACAAATTATTGCCGGAACATTTAGAGCATGGAAAGATAAAATGGTGGTTCAAATGAGTCAACGATTATAAAGTCAGAAATCAGAATTTAGAATTTAGAAAGTAATCGATTGTAAAAACATTCATTTTTCTAAATTCTAAATTTTAAATTCTAAATTTTAGGATGAAAATAATAGATAAATACATATTAAAACGCTACTTAGTTACCTTTTCGGTGATGTTGATCATGTTTATTCCTATTGGAATTACGATTGACGTTTCGGAAAAAGTAAACAAAATGATCGAAAAGAAAATTCCGTTAGCCGATATCTTGGTGTATTATGGGGATTTTACCGTGTATTTTGCCAATCTATTATTTCCTATTTTTCTGTTTTTATCTATTATTTGGTTCACTTCAAAATTAGCCAATAATACCGAAATTATTGCCATTTTGAGTTCTGGAATTTCGTTTACTAGATTTCTTAGACCGTTTATTTATGGTGCAGTAATTGTTTCGATTTTTGCTTTATTAATGGGATTTTTTTTAGTGCCAAAAGCAAGTAAAGGCTTTAATGATTTTAGATATGAAAATTTAAAAAATAATTCTAAAACTAGAGAAACAAGTGATGTTTTTAGACAAATCAAAAAAGAAGGTAAGGTAGAAGAAAACATTTATGTGAGTAATTATAATTATTTGTCTCAAACGGGTTTTAATTTCACTTACGAACGCTTTAAGGATAATCTTTTGATCGAAAAAGTGAATGCAAACCGAATTCGTTATGATGAAAAAACAAAAAAATATACCTTATATAATTATAACAAAAGAATAGTTGGACCCATGAATGACCAAATTCTGTCCAAAGATAAAATCGATGTTGCTTATAATTTTGAGCCTGATGATTTAACACCTGTAATTTATGTAGCAGAAACAATGACAATTGGTCAATTAAATACCTTTATTAATAAAGAAAGAGCCAGAGGAAACGGAAATATCAATACCTATTTAGTGGTTTTCTATAAAAAATTTAGTTTACCTATTTCTGCTTTTATCTTAACAATTATTGCTGTTGCAGTTTCTTCCATGAAAAGAAGAGGAGGAATGGGGATTAACTTAGCCATTGGAATTGTAATCGCATTTGTATTCATCTTTTTTGATAAAGTATTTGGAACTTTGGCTGAAAAATCTAGTATTCCGCCTTTTATTGCGGTGTGGTTGCCTAATTTTGTATTCGGAATATTAGCTTATTACTTACTTCGCAATGCAAAACGATAATTTAAAAAGCTATTTACATCTTCATGTAATTGTATTTATTTGGGGATTTACGGCGGTCTTAGGCAAACTAATTTCGCTTGAAGCCTTGGATTTGGTTTGGTATCGTATGCTGTTTGCATCGGTAATTATGACCTTTGTTGTACTGATTAACAAAGAAAGAATTAAAGTGCCTTTCAATGTTTTAGTGGGTTTTATTGTTTCCGGAATTATTATTGCGTTGCATTGGCTCACATTTTATCAAGCTATTAAAGTTTCAAATGTATCTATAACACTAGCGTGTTTGTCAACTGGAGCCTTTTTTGCATCCATTTTAGAACCTATTTTTTACAAACGCAAAATCATTTGGTACGAAGTACTTTTCGGTTTAATTGTTATTTTTGGATTAGGTATTATTTTTAAAGTAGAAACTCAATATACCACCGGAATATATTTGGCTGTAACTTCAGCGTTCTTATCGGCACTTTTTTCGGTAATCAATGGAAAATACGCTAAAGAATATAGTCCAAATGTGATTTCTGTATATGAATTGTCCAGTGGCTTTTTATTCTTAAGCATTTACTTGTTTTTTGCGGATAGTTTCACTCCTGCATTCTTTGCACTTTCGTCAAATGATTTGTTGTGGTTGTTTTTATTGTCTTCAATTTGCACGGCTTATGCTTTTTCGGCCTCCGTCAAAGTAATGAAGTTTTTGAGCCCATTTACAGTTATGTTAACCATCAATTTAGAACCTATTTATGGTATCATTTTAGTGCTTCTAATTTTTCCAGAAAACGAAAAAATGTCGCCTATGTTTTATATAGGTGCAATCATAATTTTAGCGACTGTTATTGCAAATGGAATTGTAAAAAGTCGTAAAAAGTTACCAACAAATTAAAGATAAGTTTATAAAGTTCAATGAAAATTTTATCTTTGTAACAACAAACACAAACCCAAATAAACCGATTATGGAATATTTAGATTTTGAATTACCAATTAAAGAGCTTGAAGACCAATTAGATAAATGCCAAATTATAGGTCAAGAGTCCGATGTAGATGTGTCAAACACCTGCAAGCAAATTGAAAAAAAATTAGAAGAAACCAAGAAAAAAATATACAAAAACCTTTCTGCTTGGCAACGTGTTCAACTTTCAAGACACCCAAACCGTCCATACACTTTAGAACATATTACAAATTTAACTAAAGGAACTTTTTTAGAACTTTTTGGCGACAGAAATTTCAAAGATGATAAGGCCATGATTGGTGGTCTAGGTCAAATAGATGGACAATCGTTCATGATTATTGGACAGCAAAAAGGAGTGAATACAAAAATGCGCCAATACAGAAATTTTGGTATGGCAAATCCTGAAGGATATCGAAAAGCATTGCGTTTAATGAAAATGGCAGAAAAATTCAATATTCCTGTGCTAACTTTGATTGATACGCCTGGAGCTTATCCTGGATTAGAAGCGGAAGAAAGAGGTCAAGGAGAAGCAATTGCAAGAAATATTTTCGAAATGGCACGTTTAAAAACACCTATTATTTCGGTAATTATTGGTGAAGGTGCATCGGGTGGAGCATTAGGAATTGGTGTTGGTGATAGAGTATATATGTTAGAAAATACTTGGTATTCTGTAATTTCACCAGAATCATGTTCTTCTATTTTATGGAGAAGCTGGGAATACAAAGAACAAGCAGCTGAAGCTTTAAAATTAACGTCTTATGACATGAAAAAGCAAAAGTTAATCGATGATATTATTCCAGAACCTCTTGGGGGAGCACATTATGATAAAGAAACTACTTTTAAAACAGTAGAACAATATATTACTAAAGCTTATAATGAATTAAAAGATTTATCAACAAAAGATTTAGTATTACAGCGAATGGATAAATATAGTAAAATGGGCGAATTTAAAGAATAGCGTTTGTTTTCAAAATAGTAAAAAATCCGAAGCCTCAAAGTTTCGGATTTTTTTTGGCTTATTAACAATAAAATATAGTTATTAACAGTCGAGTATTGAGAACTCAAATTAGAATTTTATAAAAAAAGGTTACCTTAGCACTATGGAAAATATCAGAAATATGAACCCGATAAAAGTAGATAAAACTACCATTATCAATTTGGAAAAAGGAAAACTACCTCCTCAAGCGTTAGACCTTGAAGAAGCTGTACTTGGCGCCATGATGATTGATAAAAAAGGGGTAGATGAGGTGATTGATATTTTGCAGCCAGATGCCTTTTATAAAGAGGCACACAAGCATATTTTTGAGGCAATTGTACAATTGTTTAACGAAACACAACCCATTGACTTATTAACCGTTTCTGCTCAATTAAAGAAAAGTGGAAAATTAGAACTTTCAGGTGGTGATTTTTACTTGATTCAGTTAACCCAAAAGATATCATCTTCGGCTCATATTGAGTTTCACTCACGTATCATTCTTCAAAAATTTATTCAACGAAGTTTAATTAAGATTTCAAGTGAAATTATCGAAGAATCCTATGATGAATCCACGGATGTATTTGATTTATTAGACAAAGCCGAATCAAAATTATACGAAGTAACACAAGGAAACATCAAACGTAGTTCTGAAACCGCACAAAGTTTAGTTATTCAGGCTAAAAAGCGTATTGAAGAAATTGCAGGAAAAGAAGGTCTGAGTGGAATTGCAACTGGCTTCCATAACTTAGACAAATTGACTTCAGGTTGGCAGCCTTCAGATTTAATTATTATTGCAGCTCGTCCAGGTATGGGTAAAACTGCTTTTGTGCTTTCTATGGCGCGAAATATGGCTGTAGATTATGGTCATCCCGTAGCTTTGTTCTCTTTAGAGATGTCCTCAGTTCAGCTAATTACACGTTTGATTTCATCTGAAACGGGTTTGTCCTCTGAAAAACTTCGTACAGGAAAATTAGAAAAACACGAGTGGGAGCAACTTTCGATAAAAGTAAAAAATCTGGAAAAAGCACCTTTATATATTGATGACACACCATCATTATCCATTTTTGATTTACGTGCAAAAGCCCGTAGACTTTCATCACAATATGGTATTAAAATGATTGTTGTTGATTATTTACAATTAATGACAGCTGGTGGAAATGGAAAAGGTGGTGGAAACCGTGAGCAAGAAATTTCAACCATTTCCCGTAACTTAAAAGCATTAGCAAAAGAATTAAATGTTCCGGTAATTGCACTTTCTCAGTTATCACGTGCTGTAGAAACACGTGGTTCAAGCAAAAGACCTTTGCTTTCCGATCTTCGTGAATCGGGGGCGATTGAGCAAGATGCCGATATCGTATCGTTTATATACCGACCAGAATATTATAAAATTGATGAATGGGATGATGAAGAACGTACACCAACACAAGGTCAGGCCGAATTTATAGTGGCAAAACACAGAAATGGAGGTTTAGATGAAATTCGTTTAAAATTCGTTGGTAATTTAGGAAAATTTGAAAACTTAGATGATTTTAGTTCGCCTTTTGATTCATTACCTTCAAAAATGAATTTAGATGATAGTAATCCATTCATTACGCCAAACCTACCAACGCCTAATGAAGCCTTTGGAAGTAATATGAATTCTATGGAAGACGACGATTCCGATGTTCCATTTTAACGTTCAACGACAAAACAGACCATTTGGTCTGTTTTTTTTTGTTTAAACAATATTTTTCTTACTTTTAATTAAACAATTTAAAAAAATAACAAATTATGCCAGATTTTACAATTTCACTTGAAGAAGCTCAAACATGGGCATTGTCTTGGAGAAACAACCCCCCAAAAGATTTAGCAAAAGGTCATTTAATTCCAGGTGAAGCCCTAACAGAACTATTAGCAGCAGAAGGTGTTGTTGATGTTAGAGCATATATGGGTGTGGATGAAACGGGTACTCAAAAATTAATGTTAGTAGGTGTTGATTCATCAGGGAAAGATTTAATTGATGAAGAACATTTAATTTATGATTTTACACAACCTTGTCCTTCTTGTTGTGATACTAGTAGTCCATTATATAATCCATAATTTTGCTTGATTCTAAATATTTATATTTAACATCAGCATTATTATGCTTGTTGTATTTTATAGGTTTTTTCAGAAATGGAAAAGCCTATAAAATTTTTACTATTTATTTGTTTGGGGTACTTTTAATAGATTTTATTTCCTCAAAATTATGGAAATGGTTTGGTATATATAATATTTTTACTTCTCATTTTTATGAATTATTTCAATTCGTAATGTTAAGTTATTTTTATGCAACGCTTTTAAAAACGAAGCAACAATTATATCTTTTATATTCGCTCTTAATAGTATTGCCTATATTTCTTTTGTCAAGATATTTATTTATTCCAAGGATGTTTTTTGAATATAGTTTATTAGAAACCTATCTTACAACAATTCCTATCATAATCTATGGTGTTATGCATTTATATAATAATTTAAATGAGACAAAAGCCTTTCAGTATGCCAATATTGGTATTTTATTATACTTGTTTTGTAGTACATTCATTTTTTTATTATATGAATTGAATAATACGTTTCAAATCCGATCGTTTAATGATTTTATAATAGATATTAACATTGTTCTACAATTTATAAAATTTAGCTTTTTCTTTATACAATGGAAAGTCATTTATTTTAAGAAATATGAACTCAATTAGCTTAGAAAATACAGAATTAATCAAAGCCGTCTTTTTTATACTATTGGCTTTTATTTCTATGTTTTTGATTTTGGTTTTGTTTTTTTACTTCTCTAGAAAAAAAATTGTGCAAATAGAAGTTGATAAAAAAAAGTTAGAAATTGAACACCAAAAGCAATTACTAAAGTCTGTAATTGTAACCCAAGAAGAAGAACGACAACGCATTGCTCAAGACTTGCACGATGATATTAGCTCTAAGCTGAATGTAGTTTCAATAAATAGCCATTTGCTCAAAACACCAAATTTGACGAATGATGAAATTGAAGAAATCACCAATAATATTATCACCTTTACACAAAATGCTTTAGAAAGTTCTAGAAGAATTGCGCATAATTTATTGCCTCCTGTTTTGGAAAAATTTGGTTTAAATGCTGGTATCGAAGAACTTGTAGAGGAATATAATAGTACAAAAAAAGTTAAAGTTGTTTTTGAAAATACTATTAATTTTGATAGTTCAAATATTGATAAACATTTACATGTTTTTAGAATTTTACAAGAGTTACTAAATAATTCGATTAAACACGGAAATGCAACTGATATTTCAATCCAATTTATTAAATTAGAAGACCAAAAAGTTTGTATTTATACAGACAACGGATTAGGTTTTGATTTAAATAACACCGATAATCAAAAAGGTTTGGGAATGAGAAATATAGAAAGTAGAATTAGCTTTATTGGAGGAAAATATTCTATTGATTCAAAGCCTAATGGAGGTGTTAAAATTATATTTAATTTTAAATAAATGAGCGAAAAAATAAAAATCTTTCTAGCGGACGATGAAGAGTTATTCCGAAAAGGAATCTTTTTTTTATTGAATAGAGAAGAAAACATCGAAATTCTTTTTGAAGCTTCAAATGGAAAAGAATTAATTGATAAACTCAACGAATCTACTCATGAAAATTTACCCGATATTATTATGATGGATTTAAAAATGCCATTAACTAATGGGGTTGAAGCAACAAAAATTATCCATAAAAATTTTCCTCAAATCAGAATTATAGCTTTAACAAGCTACAATACAAAGTCTTTTATAGCCAATATGATTAATGTTGGCGCAGCTTCTTATTTAGTTAAAAGTTCAACTCCATACGATATGTTAAAAACTATTAATGAAGTGGCAAAGAAAGGATTTTACTATAGTGATAGTGTGATGGAAGTTATTCATCAAGATGTTTTGTCAAGTGGAAGCTCTAGAACAGTATTAGATGAAGATTTTCTAACGCTTCGAGAAAAAGAAATCCTAGAACTAATTTGTAAGCAATACAGCTCCACAGAGATTGCAGACATGATGTGTCTTAGTACCAGAACTGTTGATGGGCACAGAAATAATCTACTATTAAAAACGCAATCAAAAAATGTTGCAGGATTAGTAATATTCGCTATTCAAAATAAAATTGTAAAACTCGACGAATATAATAATTCATAAAAACTTCTTGATTTAGTAGCTTCTACAAAATTGAAATACTAAAACAAAATACACAAGTATAGTTACCACAAGAACTACGTAGCCAATTTTTTTTAGTAATTTCATTTCTCTTGAATTTAATAACGAAGAATTGCTTTTAGTTGTATTCATTTTTTTTAGATTTATTGATACATGACAAAACTACCTCAAAAAATAATGCTGTGTAAGCGTAAAAATACCTGATTTTAAAATCAGGTATTTTTACGGGGTCAACCAG
Organism: Flavobacterium sp. N2820; assembly: GCF_025947285.1. NCBI lineage: Bacteria > Pseudomonadati > Bacteroidota > Flavobacteriia > Flavobacteriales > Flavobacteriaceae > Flavobacterium > Flavobacterium sp. N2820. The sequence goes on from NZ_CP110008.1 coordinate 363,021, forward strand.
GTATTTTTACGGGGGTACCATTTTAACATTTCAAAAAATAGATTTCAGAAGAAATGTTTTAAATTAGACCAAATTTTAATCCAATTCAATGAAAGCAAAACTTAAATATTGTTGTTTAGCCCTTATTTTACTGATATCTTTCTCAAGTAAGGCTGCTTTTGTGTTAATTCCAATGGAAGCTGAAGGACAGCAAAATCATTTGAAAGCATATGGAATTACATATTGGGCTTTAGACAAAAGTTATAAAGTAAGTTGGTTGCTAAATTATAGAGGTGGTTCCTTTTTGCTTCCCGACGCACCCGAAATTAGAAAAGAATGTCAAGTTCGTGGCGTAACTTTTGAATTGCTTTCGGATGCTTCAACAAATTCAATTTTAGAAGAAATAAGCGCCCCATCACAAAATATGGAAACGGTAGTTTTAGAAAAAGCGCCTAAAATTGCAGTGTATACACCAAAAGGAAAACAACCTTGGGATGATGCTGTAACGATGGTTTTAACCTATGCCGAAATTCCATATACCGAAATTTATGATGAGGAAGTATTATCTGATCAACTATTATTATATGATTGGTTGCACTTACATCACGAAGATTTTACCGGTCAATATGGGAAGTTCTTTGGAAATTACAGAAATACACCTTGGTACATCCAACAAAAGGCAGATGCTGAAGCATTAGCAAAGAAATTAGGTTACAATAAAGTTTCTGAAGAGAAATTAGCCGTAGCCAAAAAAATAAGAGATTTTGTTATTGGTGGAGGATTCATGTTTGCCATGTGCTCTGCAACAGATAGCTTTGATATTGCACTTTCTGCAGAAGGTGTAGATATTTGTGAGCCAATGTTTGATGGTGATGATTCTGATGCAAATTATCAAGCGCAAATAGATTATTCTAGCACTTTTGCGTTCAAAGATTATAAATTGGAACGTCAACCTATGGTATATGAATTTTCTGATATTGATACCACAGAAGAACACGGAAAAGGTTTGTTTTCAATGGATAAAGATTATTTTACATTAATGGAATATTCTGCAAAATGGGATCCAATTCCTACAATGTTATGTCAAAATCACACACAATTAGTAAAAGGGTTTATGGGGCAAACAACTGCTTTTGCAGCAGAAAAAGTAAAGTCAAATATTTTAGTGATGGGCGAATGTAAAATCAATGGAGAAGCCCGCTACATTCATGGAACTAAAGGAAAAGGAATGTTTACTTTTTATGGAGGTCACGATCCAGAAGATTATCAACATAGAGTAGGTGATGCTCCAACTGTTTTAGATTTGCATCCAAATTCGCCAGGGTATCGTTTGATTTTAAATAACGTTTTATTTCCAGCAGCAAGAAAGAAAAAGTTAAAAACATAATGGTATGGAGAGCAAACATTTACTTTTTTTCGGAATAAGCCTCTTGGGGTTATTATTTTTATTTTTTAATACTTTTTTGTTTTTACGAAAGAAAGAAATCCGCAAGTATGTTTCAAAAGTTTTCTTGATTTATTTAGCATCACTTTGTTTGATTGAAACGGCTTGTCATGTTATTGGAATTTTAAAGCCAAATTCAAACTTTTTTATATCTCATTTTTATTTTATTTTTCAATTTACTTTTTTAAGTTATTTATATTATACTCTTTTTGAAAGTAAATTTTTTAAGAAGGCAATTGTTGTTGTTTATATTTCTCAGATTTTTATTTTGGCCTACATGTATGCTAACGATACAAGTTTGTTTTGGAAATTTAATCACTATGAAATAATTGCTACCTCATTAATTTTGGTATTTTATGCGTTGTATTTTATTTATAAAGAGTTAGATAAAGTGCATTTTTATTATAATTTTTCAATTGGATTAGTTTTGTATTTGTTATGCAGCATTTCAATTTTCTTGTACGGAAATCTTGAATTGGTGCTCATCGAAGATCCATATATTGATATTTGGATTTTCAATACAATTTTTTATATTTTGTTTCAGTCTATGATTTTTAGAGAATATGCATTTTTTACTACTATAGCTTCAAATGGGATTCGTCAAGATGAAGATTTTGATATTTTTCTAAATGAATAGCTATCAAATTTAAATTTCTCACAAAAAAAATCCCTAAAGTAATTTAGGGATTTTTAATTTTTTATAAGCTATATTATTTTATTTTGCATTGTAAACTGCAATTGCTTCTTTTAAAATTTGAACAGATTTAATCAAATCGTCTTTCTTTAAAACATAGGCAATACGAACTTCATCTAAGCCAACATTTGGCGTTGAATAAAAACCTGCAGCTGGAGCTACCATTACAGTTTCTCCATTAAAATCATAAGATTCTAAAAGCCATTGTGCAAATGTATCGGCATTATCAATAGGTAATTTTGCAATGCAATAAAAAGCACCTTTTGGAGTAGCTACAGTAATACCTTCAATTTTTGTAATTCAGTAATTAATGTATCTCTACGTTCTTTATATTCAGAAATTACATCATCAAAATAACTTTGAGGGGTTTCTAAAGCAGCTTCACTGGCAATTTGTGCATAAGTTGGTGGACTCAAACGGGCTTGTGCAAATTTCATAGCTGTTGCCATTACTTCTTTGTTTTTTGATACAATGCATCCAATTCGTGCTCCACACATACTATAGCGCTTAGAAACAGAATCAATCATGATTGCATGCTCTTCTAATCCAAGAACATTCATCACAGAAAAATGTTCATCACCATCATATATAAATTCTCTATAAACTTCGTCAGCTATTAAGAACAAATCGTGTTTTTTTACGATTTCTGCTAATTTTAAAATTTCGTCTTTTGAATACAAATAACCTGTTGGATTACCAGGATTACATATCAAAATAGCTTTTGTTTTTGGAGTAATTAATTTTTCAAAAGCTTCAATAGGAGGCAATGCAAATCCTGTTTCAATTCCTGATATAACAGGAACCACCTTTACACCAGAAGCCGTTGAAAATCCGTTATAATTGGCATAAAATGGTTCAGGAATAATAATTTCATCATCGGTATCCATTGTGCTTCCCATTGCAAAAAGTAAAGCTTCTGAACCACCTGTTGTTATGATAATATCTTGGGTTTCTATTGGTAAACCTTGATTTTTGTAATATTGAGAAAGTTTATTTCTATAGCTCTCAAAACCTGCAGAATGACTGTACTCTAAAACAGTAATATTTGCATTTTTTACAGCTTGTAAGGCAACTTCAGGAGTTTTGATATCAGGTTGTCCAATATTTAAATGATATACTTTATGTCCTTTTTTCTTAGCAATTTCTGCATATGGAACCAATTTTCTAATTGGAGATTCTGGCATTTGTTGCCCTTTCACGGAAACTTTTGGCATAATGTTTTTTTTAAAGAATTGCAAAATTGCGATTTTTTTTTGTGATAATATCAATTTCAACAATTAAAAAATGTTAAAAACGAATTTCGAATTAAAAAATATCTTACTTTTAAGAATATATTTTCTTATGATAAAACACTTCTTTTTTATAATTATAATATTTTCTTGTGGGCTTGTCCATTCACAAAATAATTGGATAAAAAGTAAAAATAAAATCAAAATACCATTTGAGTTAACACACAATTTAATAATAATTGATGTAAACTTTAATGGAACACCTTTAAAAATGATTTTAGATACTGGTGCATCCAATAACATTATTTTTAGCGTTTCCGATAATGATTCGTTGGTTATGAATAATGTAAATAAAATTAGGATTGCCGGTGCTGGAAATAGTGAGTCAATTGAAGGCTATCTTTCAAAAAAAAACACGCTAACTATTAAAGAATACAAAACAAATGATTTTGAAGTTGTTTTTGCTACAAATCAAGATATTAGTATTGTAAATAAATTAGGTATTACCATTAACGGTATATTAGGAAGTTCTTTTTTTAGAGACAATTTAGTAGAAATTAACTACCAAACAAAAAAAATAATTATTCATAGAACGACTGATAGTACATTAAAAAAAATTAAACGGAAGTACAATAGCGCAAAAGTTGAAATTAACAAAAACCGTCCTTATATTTTGTTGAAAACAAAAATCAACAATTATAACCACTCACTTAATTTACTTTTTGATACTGGGCTTGGAGATGGTTTATGGCTTTTTGAAAATGATACGATACAATGTAACTCAAACTATTTTATTGATTTTTTAGGAAGAGGTTTAACAGGCGATATATCAGGAAAAAGATCGCGTGTTGATGAGGTGTTTTTAGAAAATTTAGTCTTGCAAAATGTTTTGGTTTCTTATCCTGAGATTAGTTTTTTTGAAGACATGAAAATGCACAAAACAAGGAATGGATCTTTGGGAGGTGAAATTACAAAAAGGTTTAACTGGTTCTTAGATTATGAAAATCAAACTTTTTATTTTAAGAAAAATACGCTCTTCGATTTGCCTTTTGAATATAATATGTCAGGTATTGAAGTGCAACATGCAGGTTCTCAATGGGTAAAAGAAGAAATTAGAGATAATCCACCAAACGCTTCAATAAATGCAAATGAATTTATTTTTGAAAATTCAAATTTAAGATTTAACTATAAATATGAACTTAAGCCCATTTTTGAAATTTATATGGTGAGAGAAAACTCTCCCGCAGCAAAAGCTGGCATTCAAAAAGGTGACAAAATTGTAAAAATTAATAATAGAGCCTCGCAGTATTTGACGATACAAAATATTACAAATCTTTTTCAATCTGAAAATGGTAAACAAATAAAATTAACGGTTGAACGTAACGGAGCAAAAATTGATTATGAATTCAACCTTGAAAAAGTACTATAAAAAAAGTCCCAACATGCATTGGGACTTTTTGTTTATGAATTTGGGAATGTTTTTTTCTTTACTAGAGGACTCATCTCTTCTTTGACCACAACAGTACCTTTGATGCGCAACGGAATCATACCATTCGTTTTATTTACAGCATTTGTTTCTATGGTGATTGTTTTACTAATCGGACCTGGATTCATATTGTATTGGACTTTTATTTGTCCTTTTCCTCCAGGAGCAATTGCTTCTTTTGGCCATTCAGGAACGGTACAACCACAACTCGATTTTGCATTTTTAATTAAAAGTGGTTCATCTCCAGTATTGGTAAATTCAAATATTCGAATTCCATTATCTTTTCCTTTTTCCACTTCTCCATAGTTAATGGTTTCTTCTTTAAACTCAATCTTTGGGCCAGTTTGAGCAAATGATACCATTCCAACTAAAACAGTTAAATAAACAAGTAATTTTTTCATCATCTTATAAATTAATAGGTTGTTGTAAAATTAATTAAATAAAAGCAACCAACAAACTACTCCTAACATTTTTTTTATTTTCGTGATATAGTTACTTTTGCAATTAGTATTACAAAAAACATACCAAAGTAAGTTTGGGAATGTTAAAACGAACAGTCAAACTGTTCAACGATTCAACAATTAAACAAGAAAAAAATATAATGATTCCTGCACAATTCAACGCTAAAGAAGTAGAACAAAAGTGGTACGACTATTGGATGAAAAATGATTATTTTACATCCAAGCCCGACCACAGAACGCCGTATACCATTGTAATTCCGCCTCCAAACGTTACTGGAGTTTTACACATGGGGCACATGTTGAATAATACGATTCAAGATGTATTAATTCGTCGTGCGCGTTTAAAAGGTTTCAACGCTTGCTGGGTGCCAGGAACTGACCATGCCTCAATTGCTACCGAAGCTAAAGTAGTGGCTAAATTAAAAGAAGAAGGCATCAATAAAAACGATTTAACGCGTGAAGAATTCCTAAAACATGCTTGGGAATGGACTGATAAATACGGTGGAACCATCTTAGAGCAATTAAAACAATTAGGTTGTTCTTGCGATTGGAGTCGTACAAAATTCACGATGGATGATGATATGTCGGCTTCAGTAATTCATTCGTTTGTAGATTTATACAACAAAGGTTTGATTTATCGTGGTTACCGAATGGTAAACTGGGATCCAGAAGCAAAAACTACGTTATCTGACGAAGAAGTAATCTTTGAAGAACGTCAAGGAAAATTATATTTCATCAATTATAAAATTGAAGGTTCAGCAGATTTCTTAACTGTGGCAACTACGCGTCCAGAAACTATTTTTGGTGACACTGCTATTTGCATCAATCCAAATGACGAACGTTTTACGCATTTAAAAGGCAAAAAAGCAATCATTCCAATTTGTGGTAGAGTTATTCCAATTATTGAAGACGAATATGTTGATGTAGAATTTGGTACAGGTTGTTTAAAAGTAACGCCTGCTCACGATACAAACGATAAAACTTTAGGCGATAAGCACAATTTAGAAATCATCGATATTTTCAACGAAGACGCTTCTTTGAATTCTTTTGGATTGCATTATCAAGGAAAAGACAGATTTGTAGTTCGTGAAGAAATTGCGAAAGAGCTTGAAACTATCGGCGCTTTAGCAAAAACAGAAACCCATTTAAATAAAGTGGGAACTTCTGAAAGAACCAAAGCAGTAATCGAACCAAGATTATCAGATCAATGGTTCTTAAGCATGGAAGAATTAGTAAAACCTGCTATCAAAGCGGTTTTAGAATCAGACGAAATTAAATTATATCCAAGCCGTTTTAACAATACATACGCACATTGGTTAAACAATATTCGCGATTGGAATATTTCACGTCAATTGTGGTGGGGACAACAAATTCCAGCGTACTATTTTGGTGATGGAAAAGAAGATTTCGTAGTAGCTGAAAACATAGAAAAAGCGCTTGAGCTTGCGAAAGAAAAAACTGCCAACTCAACACTGACCACTGCTGACTTACGTCAGGACGCTGACGCATTAGATACTTGGTTTTCTTCATGGTTATGGCCAATGGCTGTTTTTGGTGGTGTTTTAAATCCAGAAAGCGAAGATTTTAAATACTATTATCCAACAAATGATTTAGTTACGGGTCCAGATATTCTATTTTTCTGGGTGGCGCGTATGATTATTGCAGGGTATGAATATGCAGGCGAAAAACCATTTTCAAATGTATATTTAACCGGATTAGTGCGCGATAAACAAGGTCGTAAGATGTCAAAATCATTAGGAAATTCGCCTGAGCCACTTGGACTAATTGAAAAATTTGGAGCTGATGGTGTTCGTGTGGGATTATTATTGAGTGCTTCGGCTGGAAATGACATTTTATTCGACGAAGAATTATGCAATCAAGGAAAAGGTTTCTCTAACAAAATTTGGAATGCTTTCAAACTAATCAAAGGTTGGGAAGTGGCTGATATTGCACAACCTGAATCCTCAAAAGTAGCCATTGAATGGTATGAAGCGAAATTGCAACAAACGTTAGCCGAAATTGAAGATAATTTTGATAAATACAGATTATCAGATGCGTTAATGGCGATTTATAAATTGGTTTGGGACGATTTTTGTTCGTGGTTCTTAGAAATGATTAAACCAGGCTACCAACAACCAATTGACCGCGCTACGTTTGACAAAGCAATTGAAATGTTAGAAAATAACTTGAAATTGTTACACCCGTTTATGCCGTTTTTAACGGAGGAAATTTGGCACCATATTGCTGAAAGAACTCCAGAGCAAGCGTTGATAGTAGGTGAGTGGCCAACAGCAAAAGCATTTGATGAAAAATTAATTGCTGATTTTGATTTTGCTACCGAAGTAATTTCAGGAATTCGAACCATTCGTAAAGATAAAAACATTCCGTTTAGAGATGTTATTGAGTTGCGTGTGATGAATAACGAAAAAGCATCAACCCATTTCGATTCAGTAATCCTGAAATTAGGTAATGTTGTGGATTTGGTTTATGTTGCTGATAAAGTGGACGGCGCATTATCATATCGTGTAAAATCAAACGAATATTTTATTCCAATTACAGGAAATATTGATGTAGAAGCCGAAGTAGCTAAATTAACCGAAGAGTTAAATTATACGAAAGGGTTTTTACGCTCGGTGCAAGGCAAACTTTCGAATGAAAAATTCGTGGCTGGCGCACCTGAGCAAGTAATTGCAAACGAACGTAAAAAAGAAGCCGACGCTTTAGCAAAAATCGCCATGATTGAGCAAAGTTTAGCTGGTTTGAAATAATATTTTATTACCATAAACAAAAAAATCCCGGGTTAACTCGGGATTTTTTTATGATTTTTTTTTCTTGTTATTCACATAAAGTGTTAATCCATAGTAGGCTAATCCCATAAACAATAAATGTAATAGAATTTTGGGAAAGTTATAACGCGGGTTTTCAAACAACAAGGCAATTGCCATATTGCCTAAAAAAAAGCTCAACAGAATTCTAACTCCTGTAATTCTTAAATATCTCATTATTGTTGGTTTTATTGTTTGTATTGTAGAGTGTGAGGTATGTGTTAAACTAATCTCTTTTAGTTGCAGTTAAATATTATTTTTCTTTTAAAATAGTAAAAACCTTTACAAAATTAATATTGCTTTCAACAAAAAAGCTCACTTTTGTGAATGTCAATGTAATTATTTTTGTCTAATTATATTTCTAAACAAGTGAAAGTTATTAGGTATAACATTTGTTATTTCTAATTTGTTTGAGGTTATTGTAGGTTTTACGCAAATTACTTTGGTATCTTTATCTATTTCAACTGTATGAGTAGATGTGAAGTTTTTCAGGTCTTTGTGAATTAACTTGAATTCATATTTTCCAGGTAATAAATAAATTACTGCAAATTCATTTGACATAAGTTGTCCTAAAGGTTTATTGTTTATCCACACATTTAAATTTGATGAATTGTCTATCTTATTATTAAATCCAGCACCATTATAAACTAAAATTTTTCCATTATCAAATTCTCCAATAATAACAGGGTCAGAAAATGTTCTTTGTAAACTAAATTCAGACTGTATTGGTTTTAATAAGCAGGAGGTGATTGATATTGATAAAAAGATTAATAAAAGAATCTTTAATTTCATAAATTTAATTTGTAGTAAAATATTATTTTTCTTTTCAAAAGTAGTAAAAACCTTTATAAAATCAATATTGCTTTTCAATAAAAAAGGCTCACTTTCGTGAACCTAATTAAACTTTATGTATTCAAAAATTACTTCTTCTCTCTTTTTGTTTGTTCTTTTAAAATGGAGGGCAAAAAAGGAGAAAGTGTAGTTTCTAATTCAACTTCAGAGATGGATAAAGCTTTAGCATCTTGTGGTAACGTATTCCAAATTTTCGGGTTTTTAAAATCATAACTTCCAAAAACAATTACTGGAGTTCCTTTTAGTCTTACTTTTTCGGCATTTTCTAATTCCCATTGATCGGCAAATTCGTATAACATTTTAGCATCTTTTTCTAACAATCGCAAACAAGAATGTGAAGCTGGATAGCCCGGTAATTCATATTCGTGAAAGCCAATTCCCAGTTTGTTTTCAATGTTAAAATTCCATTTTAGTTTCCATTCATCGTTAAACGTACTTATGGTTTCTTCGGCTTTCCAATTGGTAAAAAACAAGCCTGTGGGTGTTTTGTCTTTTGCTCTTCCCATACTTGATGGACCAGAGTGTGTTAAAATACCATATTCGTATGTCGCAAATGCTTGTGTAGCATAAGAAAATAAAATTATCTTATTCACATCGTTTAAAACGGCAACTTCTAGCGGAAAAGGCATATAATACTCTAAATCACCCGAAAAATCCGTTGGCACTAAAATCGAATCTAATTTTTTTAAATTCACGGCATCCACACGATTTATCGCTAAAACCAAGTCGAGTGCTTTTGTATTTGTGCCTTCACTTTTTAACCATTCTTCGCTTTTCTGAAACGTGTAGGCTATTTCTTTAGGTGCGTTTCTTTTTATTTCGGGTTTGGTAATGGTTGTCCGCTCTTTCTTTTCTTCTTTACAAGAAATTGAAAGAAGACTAATTACCAAAATCACTATTTTTAAGGCGTTTTTCATAGGTTACTTTTTAGCAAATTTATACTTATAAAACGCACGATGTCTTATATTATTTTTTGAAATAGTTATATAAAACAATGGTGCTGAATTTTAATTTTTTTTAAAGAAAAAAGGGTTTATTTTGTTTTCAATAAATAATTTAGTCTTATTAAAATTTTCATAAAACCAGGCATGCTTTTTGATTACATTTACACATACAAATTCACTTAATCCTTTTTATTTTATGAAACTACTTCTTTTAGGAATCGTGTCATCGCTTTTCCTAATTTCTTGTACACGAGACAACAAAGTCAAAAACGTGGATCGTGCTTTTTATACATGGAGCAGTAATGGTTATTTTAATGAAGACATTAAATCTAGTTTGAAAAACGTTAAAGTAAGGAAGCTCTATGTGAAATATTTTGAAGTAGATTACAGTGAAGCTATGGGGAATTTTCCTTTTGATAAAACCAATTTTGGCCCGTATGATTTTCATGCCGAAGATAGTATTTTAGTCGTTCCAACAATTTTTATTAAGAACGAAATTTTTCAATACAACACCAATGCAACTTTAGATAAATTAGCAGATAATATTGTTTTTTTAATAGATAAATATAGTAAAGAACGTTTTAGCAATATTGATAATGGAAATTTTAAAGAAATTCAAATTGATTGCGATTGGACAAAAAGCACTAAAGACAAGTATTTTTATTTACTAAAAAAAATAAAACAATTGTCTCAAAAAGAAATCAGTTGCACCTTACGTTTGTATCCGTATAAATATCCTGATATTATGGGTGTTCCGCCTGTAGATAAAGCAACTTTAATGTGTTATAATTTGATAAAACCATTGTCTGAAAAAGATAAGAATTCGATTTTAGAGGTTTCCGAATTAGAAAAATATTTAGACAAACACCGAGATTATCCAGTGCATTTAGATATTGCATTGCCTATTTTTAATTGGTCGCATATTTATCAAAACAATCAGTTTAGTGGTTTGGTTGATTTAAATTCCAAAGAAGTTTTAGGTTTTGCCAAACAAACGAAGCCTTTGTGGTTTGAAGTAACAAAAGATACGGTAATCTATTCTGATGAAAGAATCTATTTAAGAGTAGGTGACCAAATTAAGTGTGAAGAAATTACCAAACAAACAATAGAGGAAACCATTGCTGTTATCAAGCAAAATGTTGCTTTAGATGACACAACTACAATTGTATTTTTTAGTTTAGATAACAAAACTTTTAATCGCTACAGCCATGCCGAAATTTCTGGTTTTTATAGTTCTTTTACTAAGTAGTTTTAGTAAGGTTAGCGCTTGTGGTTATTCGCCTTATGGTGAAGATGTTCGATATTGTTTGTTGCAACCACATTTATTTAACTATACAAGTTATAGTCCGTTTAATTACAATGCAAGTTTGTGGGGTTTTAATTTCGAATATAGCACCGAAAGTATAGAAGCAAATATTTTAGATTGGCACAACTATACGAATAAGAAAGTACCAATTTATGCGATTCAAGAGTTCAATTACAAATTAAAAGTAACTGATATTCATTCTAACAGTACAAATGAATTTATTCGTTATTTGTATGCGAATAAAAAAACAGATGCTATTGCTTATTTAAAAATGGCGAAAGAATGTGAGGTTGTAAATAGTTTAAATGTTGAAGATCCTTGGGAAAGAAATCAGTTAAGTATTAATACAAATAGAAAGACTTTTTTAAACAAGTTAGTACGTATAACAAACGAGCAAAAAAATGAGTATTTTAAAAGAAAATATGCCTTTTTGACCATACGTTTGGCATTTTATGCAAATGATGTTGAATTGATTAAAAAGATATTCACTACAAATTACACTGATAGCCAAAAAGATTATTTATACTATTGGAGTTTGTTTTTTTATTCTTTTGCAAAAGACGACAAATCGTTTATGATGGATGCTGCTAATTTGATGGCTAATTGTCCTGAAAAATTTTATGCGAGTTATTATTTTCATCATGATAATTTTAAGCTTGAAGAAGCTTTGTCCTTTGCTAAAACTAAAACAGAAATTGCTAATTTGTATGCGTATGCATCGGTACAACGATTGGATAGAAATTTAGATTATTTAAAAAAAATTCACAAAAATCAACCCAATTCAAAAATCTTAAGTTTTCTGTTATTGCGAGAAATTAATAAGTTAGAAGATTGGATTTATACGCCATATTATACCAATTATAATCCGTCAACTAATTTTTGGAAAGAAAATACGACAACACAAACTTTACGAATGCGTTCCGAAAATGATCGTTTGTATGCCAAAGAAGTGTTGCAGTTTCTACAATCAATTGATTTGAATAAAACAGAAAATCCAATGTTATGGAAAGCGGCTAAAATTCAGGTTGAATTTATGTCTCGTGATTTTGCTTCTTGTTTACAATCTATTCGTCAATTTGAAAAGCAATTTTCTAAAGAAGAAGCTGTTTTCGGGCAAGTTCAGTTGATAAAAGCATTGGTAATTACGGCAAATCAAGAGTTTGGAAAAGCAATTATCCAACCCGAAATTCACTCAATTATTCTAAAAAACAAAAGTGATAGTAGATTTTTATTTGCTTTGGGAAGAGAATTAGAGTTTAAAGGAAATATTCAAGACGGAATGGCTTTGATGGCTTCTTTAGACCAAATTTCAAATGAAGTTGAATGGCAAGGTAATCGTTCGGTTACTTCAGGAAATTTGAATGAGTTTTACACGTATTTTGATTATTTAGATTTTGTGTATTCGGCAAATGATTTACAAAAAATCGCAAATCGTCTTAAAAAACCAATGAAGAGTGATTTTGAACGAGAAATTTATAGTGTCTTACTTAGAGATCAGTTGCAAATATTAGATTTGTTAGGAACAAAGTACATACGAGAAGATAAATTAGGAAATGCTTTAGCAATTTTTAAATCGATGGATAAAAAATATTGGGAAGATAATTACAATCCATGGGAGCGCGGTAATTATAACGAATATTATGCTTTTGACCAAAATCCATTTTTTACCTTTAAAAATACAGGAGAATTTATTAAACCAAGAGAAAAGTTTAATGTAAACAAGTTAACGATTACCGAACATTTAATAAAATATTTAAAAATCGCCAATAATCCACAAACCAAAAATAAAGATTACTATTATTTTATAATTGCGAATTGCTATCATAATATGTCGCAATACGGTCATTCATGGATGCTCAGACGATTTCAAAGTTATACATATTGGGGTTATGGAACAAATGAATACATGAACGAATCTTACATTGATGAATATGAATATCGTGCCAATAAAAAGGCACTACAATATTATGATTTAGCTTATCAAAATGCTAAAACAAACAAGTTTAAAGCGCTTTGTCTAAGAATGATGGATTATGCTGAACACCAAACCTATTCTTCTTCAAAACGAGTTGATAAAGTTTACCCTCAATATGCAAAAGAATTATCGGGTTGTGAAAATTTAGAAGATTTTTTCAAAAGTAGGAGATAAATAAAAAGGTTCGCTAATGCGAACCTTTTTATTTATTTTTTAACTTCTTTATTCTTTTTATAAATTGGAATAAAATAACTTATCGTATAATTCAAACCAGCACCAAATTTTCCGTCGTAGGTGCGGTTAAAGCCTGGAATATATAAATTATCAAAGTTTTCAGGTTTTTTATTCGAAACCAAATAGTTCAGTCGCAACGAAAAACCTAAATATAAATTATCAAATAATTCAGCTTTTACACCACCGATAACTTCAACCCAACTGGCATTTAATCCACTGAATTTTTCACCAGAAGTTATTATAGATTCACCATAATAATTAGTAGGATCATAAATTTTGTACGAATTTAAAGTTTGACTAAAACTACTTACTCCATAACGCATTCCTACATAAATCATGTTTTCCATGTCCAACCAGTTTTCAAAAGAATTGTAGTCGAAACCAACTTTAAAATAGGTTCCTTTTGTCGTAAAGTTTAATCGATCGTCGTCAACCGTTTTTTCTTCATTACCCAATTCTCCTGCAAGGTAAAATTTTCGAGTCAGTCGATAGTCTGCAACAACTTCTAATCCTTTGTAATTGTCATCATAAAGCGATTTTGTTAATCGGTGCAAATCAACTCCAACACGTAAACCATACCGTTCTGGATAAACCACTTTTGTGGTGTCTTTTTTTTGTGCGTTTCCAGTTATCGAAAAACACAGTAAAGCGATACTAAAAATAAATCTTAACATGTACTTCATTTTCGTTTTCGATATTAGGTTGAGTAACTACAATATTTTGAATCCAACTATCCGTGTCAGGAATAAAAACAACTGGATCTGTTGCATTTAATTGAAATATGGCTTTGTATCCACAAGCTCTTGAAATATAGATTTCGCTAGTGGCATAATTAAATGTAATAGCATCAGGATTATCATCTGTAAAGTCGATTAAATCACCACCATTCTCAATAAAATTTAAAGTGGTTGTTGTAGCGTTTGTTCGTAAAGGCACTTCAATTTTACTCACTGCTGTAAACGAAAAACGAGCATCAAAAGTAGGTTCTCCAACGCCTAAATTGGTTACATTTTTCAAAACGTTAGGATTATCCGCATCATAGAACTCAATCACCATGAATGGTGTATCTGAATTTCCATCAACGCAAATGTCATCTTTTTCGCAACTTGAAAACGATAAAGTTAAAAGAATAAATAGGAATAATTTATAATTCATAATTTTTTATTTTAATTCCAAAAGCACAACGTTTTCGACATGATGCGTTTGTGGAAACATATCTACAGGGCGCACTCGAACTACTCTGTATTTTTCGTCCATTAAGGCTAAATCTCGTGCTTGTGTAGCCGAATTACAACTTACGTATACAATTTTTGGTACACCCGTTTTCAATAACATTTCTACTACATCTTTATGCATTCCATCTCTCGGTGGATCGGTAATAATAACATCTGGTTGTCCGTGTTGATTGATGAATTCATCGTTGAAAACATTCTTCATATCACCCACATAAAACTCACAATTGGTAATGTTATTGCGTGTTGCATTTGCTTTTGCATCAATAATCGCTTCTGGAACAGCTTCAACACCAATTACTTTCTTTGCTTTTTTGGATACAAATTGCGCAATAGTTCCTGTACCAGTATATAAATCGTAAACAGTTTCATTTCCAGTTAAACCTGCAAATTCTCTAGTGATTTTGTATAATTCATACGCTTGATCCGAATTGGTTTGATAGAATGATTTTGCATTAATACTAAAATGCAAACCTTCCATTTCTTCCAAGATATAATCACGCCCTTTAAATAAAATAATCTCTTGGTCATACAATGTATCATTCAGTTTTTGGTTGATAACATATTGTAACGACGTAATTTGAGGAAAACGTTCTGCCAAGAAATTCATCATTAATTCGATTCCGTTTTTATCATTTTCAAAAAACTGAATTAACACCATAAGTTCTCCCGTTGAAGCTGTACGAATCATCAACGTTCGCAACAAACCTTCAACAACTCTTGCATTGAAGAATGTTAGGTTGTTTTCGTTTGCAAATCGTTTGATTTCGTTACGGATTTCGTTAGATGGGTCTTCTTGTAGATGACATTTTTCGATATCTAAAATCTTATCCCACATTCTTGGAATATGAAATCCTAATGCATTTTTGTTCTCAAATTCTGTTCCGGATTGAATTTCAGCATCAGTCATCCAACGGGCATTCGAGAAACCAAATTCCATCTTATTTCTGTAGAAAAATTGTTTTTCCGAACCTAAAATTGGTTCAAAATCAGGCAATTCAATTTTGCCAATACGCTTTAAATTGTTATATACTTCCTGATTTTTATAGAACAATTGTTGGCTGTATTTCATGTTTTGCCATTTACAACCGCCACAAGCACCAAAATGGTCACAAACAGGGTCAATTCTATGTTCTGAAAATTCGTGGATTTTTATAGCTTTACCTTCGTAGTAGGCTTTTCTTTTCTTCATTGTTTGTACGTCTACCACATCTCCGGGCACTACATTTGGAAGAAATATTACTTTGCCATCAGGAGCTTTTGCTACCGATACACCTTTTGCACCTGCATCAAGGATTTTTACGTTTTCGAATACGATTTTGTCTGTTTTCTTTTTTCCCATGGAGCAAAAATAAGAATTGTTGGGTGGATTTGATAATATATTTTACTTTTATAGCAAATTTAAAAAAAATGAAAACCCACTTAGCCTTATTACGCGGAATTAATGTTTCTGGTCACAACATGATAAAAATGGACGCTTTGAAAACCGTTTTAGAAAATGCTGGATTTCAGAATGTGCAAACTTACATTCAATCGGGGAATGTTTTTATTGATGCTGACGAAGAAAATAGTGCAAGTGTAGGGTTTAAAATCAAGCAAGAAATTTTCAAAGAGTTTGGACACGAAGTTCCTGTTGTAGTAATAGCTAAAGAGGATTTAGAAGCCTGTTTAAAAAATAATCAGTTTTTAAAAGAAAAAGACTGTGATACTAAGAAATTGTATGTAGCTTTTCTTTCTAAAGAAATGCAAGGAAGCGCTATTAATGATTTAAAAATAAGTCAGTTTAAACCAGATGAAGCTGCAATAGATAAAAGCAGAATTTACATCAAATATGCTGTTGGCGCTGGAAAAACTAGATTGGATCAAAAATATATTGAGAAAAAATTAAATGTAGTGGCTACTGTAAGAAATTGGAATACAGTAACCACTTTATTAAATATGTTTCAAGAATTGAAGTAATTATTCAATTACGAAAGAGCTTGCATTAACGATACCAGTAGTTCCATTTGCATTTTGCAACCAATTGAATTGCATTGTTTCTGAACCACTATTTTCATAATACCAAAATTCTATTTTGTGTCTTCCTTTTGCTAAATAAATTGTACTGCCATTAAAAGAAGCAGGCCCTTGATCAATCCATCTATTCAAAACAGGTATCCCATCGATTACCACTCTTGAACCATCATCTGAGGTTGATTGAAGTTGAAAATTTCCTGCAGTTTCAACTACAAGCGTACCCGTAAATAGAATGGTGTAATTGTCTCCTGTACGAATAGAACTTCTACAAGCATCATTAAGTAAGCCTGTCCAAAGTCCTGAATTAACAATGGTTAAATTAAAGTTTGATTTGTCAATATTAGGAGAAGCTCCATTTCCTGAAAAAGCGTAAAATTGAAGCCCTCTATTTTCATCTGCTTTTCCAATTCCTTGCCATTTTGCACCATCCCAATAATAATAACCGGCAGTTATTCCATTTGTACCATTATGAAATACCATTGTACTTACGGCTAATGCACCTCCTTTTGGGTTTATTACTGGCGCTTGGATGGTTAGTGAAGTTAAATCAACTCTTGGAATTAAAATACCTTGAGTGGTAGAAGTAACATCAAGTTGTGCACTCGGTGAAGTTGTTCCTATTCCCACTTGAGCCAATGAAAAATAGTAAATAAAAGTAAATAAAATAGTTAGAGAGTATTTTTTCATTTTTTAAATTTTTTGCAAAGGTATGAAATCACATTTCTTAATTTATAATAAATTATAAATATTTTTTTTTAAATTATTAGTACAATTGATGGACTTTATTTATATTTTTGTAATGTTAAGGTTGATTTCTCACCAACAAGTAGGAATTGCGATGTAACAATCAATAAAAAAAACATTTATGTCAGTTTTAGAAAAAATGAATTCGGCTGAAGCAATTGCATTAGAAGACAAATACGGTGCACACAATTATCATCCACTACCAGTAGTTTTGAGTAGAGGAGAAGGAGTTTATGTTTGGGATGTAGAAGGGAAAAAATATTATGATTTTCTTTCGGCATATTCTGCAGTAAATCAAGGGCATTGCCATCCTAAAATTGTAGGAGCAATGGTAGCACAAGCTCAAACACTAACTTTAACATCAAGAGCATTTTATAATGATAAATTAGGCGTTTATGAACAGTTTGTAACCGACTATTTTGGATTTGATAAAGTATTACCAATGAACACAGGTGCTGAAGCAGTAGAAACAGCATTAAAATTGTGTAGAAAATGGGCATACGAGAAAAAAGGGATACATGAAAATGAAGCACAAATTATCGTTTGTGATGGCAATTTCCACGGAAGAACTACAACGATTATCTCATTCTCAAATGATGAAAATGCGCGTAAAAATTTTGGTCCTTATACCGCAGGATTTATAAGTATACCTTATGATGACATTGAAGCGTTAGAAAGAGCCGTTAACTCATCAAAAAATATTGCAGGATTCCTGGTAGAACCAATTCAAGGTGAAGCGGGCGTTTATAAACCTACAACAGATTATCTTAAAAAAGCAAAAGCAATTTGTGCAGCTAATAATGTTTTGTTTATTGCTGATGAAGTGCAAACAGGAATTGCAAGAACAGGTTCATTATTAGCGGTTTGTGGTAATTGTACATGCGAATCAAAATGTGAAAAACAAGCAACTTATACGCAACCTGATATTTTAATTTTAGGAAAAGCGTTATCTGGAGGTGCTTATCCAGTTTCGGCGGTTTTAGCAAATAATAGTATTATGAATGTGATAAAGCCAGGACAACATGGTTCAACTTTTGGAGGAAATCCAGTTGCTGCTGCTGTTGCCATGGCTGCTTTGGAAGTAGTTTCTGAGGAAAGTTTATCTCAAAACGCAAGAAAATTAGGGAAAATTTTCCGAGATGAATTAGGTAAATTTATTGAAACTTCTAACATCGCAACATTAGTTAGAGGAAAAGGATTATTGAATGCCGTTGTAATTAACGATACTGAAGAAAGCGATACGGCTTGGAATATTTGTGTTCGTTTAGCAGCAAACGGATTATTAGCAAAACCAACACACGGAAACATCATTCGTTTTGCACCACCTCTAGTAATGACAGAAGAGCAATTGAGAGATTGTGTTTCTATAATTATTAGTACTTTGAAAGAATTTGAAAAGTAGAAATAAAGTTTAAAATCCTGCACATTGCAGGATTTTTTTATATTTACAAGATTAAACTAACTAACATGAAAACTAAATTAATTGCGATTGCTTCCGTTTTTATTTTAACTTTAGCTTGTTCGCCAAAAATTCAACTTCCATCTGAAGATAAACTTCCACCACCAGAAATACCTATGAGTCCTGAATTAGTTGAGGGAAAAACATTATTTTTAAACAATTGTTCTAAGTGTCACGATTTATATAGTCCTAAAGATTTTAATGCAGAGCAATGGAAGCCAATTATGTTAAGTATGCAGAAAAAAGCTGAAATTTCAGATGAAGAAAGAGAAAAAATTTATGCTTATCTAACAAAATAGTAAAAGTATCCGTCATTTGGCGGATATTTTTTTGGTATTGTTTTTGTATTTTTACAACCAATTAATAGCTATGAAATCTAAATTATCTTTTTTCTTTTTACTATTCTCTTTGCTCTCCTTTGGTCAAGTGCCGCATTGTGGCTTTGATTTTACCTCTTATTTAGTCGTAAAAGCACATGAAGAAGGAAAATCAGATAACATTGCCGATTTAAAAATTACGTTAGTCAACGAAAAAGGAGCAGAAATCATCAACGAAAACAATAAATACAGTTGGAAATACGGCAATAAACCTTTGGTTTTTACTAAAAATCATCTTATCAGCAAGCCAAACGAAGCTGAGAAATGGTTTTTCCCGTATGCTGGTGATACTTATTTACTTTCAGTAACAAATACCTTTCCCGCGGAAGAATTTTACATTAAAATTGAAGATACAAAAGGAAAATACAAAGAACAATTGGTGCAATTACAAGCTTTTAATATGTACATTTTGTGTTCGAGTGAAAACGAACGCCAAGCCAGAAGCTTCGGTCCAAGAAGTAATAATCCGATTGAAGTGATTGTTGAACGAAAATAAAAAAAAACACCTCAATAGAAGGTGTTTATGGATTAGTTGCAGTTGTTTACAGCAATAACTTTTAATGTTTTGTTTCCAGCGGGTAATTCCCAATCTACTTGATCGTTGGCTTTAAAACCAATGATAGCAACGCTTAAAGGAACAAGAACTGAATATTTACTTTCTTTTATATTGACCTGAGACGGTAAAACAATTTGAAATTTCATTTGTTTTTTTGTGCCCATATCTTCAATTATTACTTCAGAATTAATTCGAATAAAACTATTTTCAATTACTGAATCTTCAATTACAGTTCCACGGTCTAATTCTTCATTTAGTAATTTTATTTCTCTGGCACTTGTAGCTGAAAGATTCGCTTTTGTGATTTTTTTCAACAGTTTATAATCACTCAATGTGAATGTTGGTATTGGTTTCATATTGTTCAGTTTAAATTTATGTATTGCATATTATTGTTTTCCTTCTCGGGATAATATATCTCCGTAAAATTTTGATTTGAATTGTGTTCAACTCTTTTATATAAGAAGTCAGGTGTTATTTCTTTTGGATCTTCAAATCCGCATGCTCCAATAAATTCACCAAAGGCTTTTAAGGTGTTTTTATGAAAATTAGCTACTCTGACTCTTTTATCGGTTACATTTAATCCTTTGTATAACGATTTATCCTGCGTCGCAATTCCTACGGGACATTTTCCGCTATCGCATTGTAAGGCTTGAATGCATCCAAGAGCAAACATCATTCCACGCGCACTGTAACAAGCATCAGCTCCTAAAGCCAGTGTTTTTGCAATATCAAAAGCCGAAATGATTTTTCCAGAAGCTAAAATTTTAATTTCGTCACGCAGACCATATTCTTTTAAGGTTTGGTTTACAAATACAATCGCATCTGATAGCGCCATTCCCATATAATCGATAAATTCAAGAGGTGCAGCACCTGTTCCGCCTTCAGCACCATCTATAGTGATGAAATCGGGATAAATTTTAGTATGTAACATCGCTTTTACAATAGCAATAAATTCATCTTTTCGACCAATACAAATTTTAAAACCAACAGGTTTAAAGTTGGAAAGTTCACGTAATCGTCCAATAAAATACAATAATTCGGTAGCATTTGAAAAAGCAGTATGTCCAGATGGAGAATGAACGGTTGTAAAAGGTTTGATATTTCTGATTTTTGCTATTTCAGGCGTGTTTTTTTCTGCTGGAAGTAATCCGCCATGACCCGGTTTTGCACCTTGAGATAATTTTAATTCAATCATCTTTACTTCTTCATAATTGGCTTTTTGAGCAAATAATTCACTCGAAAAATTTCCCTTTTCATCTCTACATCCAAAATATCCTGTTCCAATTTGCCAAATCAAATCGCCTCCCATTAAGTGGTAATCACTAATTCCGCCTTCACCTGTATTATGTGCAAAATTTCCAAGTTTAGCTCCTTCATTTAAAGAAGTAATAGCAGTTTTACTCAAGGCACCATAACTCATAGCGCTGATATTATAAATACTAGCATTGTAGGGTTGTAAACATTTTGAGCCACCAATTAGTGTTCTAAATTTTTTCTCATCCGCTTTTTTCGGATATACTGAATGTGCCGCCCATTCATATCCAATGCGGTTTGGGTCGTCTTGCATTCCAAAGGAAATGGTTTGCTTTTCGTTTTTCGCTCTTTGATACACAATAGAGCGTTGTCTTCTATTAAATGGTTTTCCATCTAATTCACCTTCAAAAAAGTATTGACGAAATTCAGGTCGAACCGATTCAAATAAATAACGTAATCTACCTACTAATGGGTAATTTTTTCGAACAGAATGTTTTGTTTGTGTACTATCAATTAATACGAGAAACAATGCGATAAATGGCGCACTTAAAAAGACGGAATGTACTTTATAATAAAAGACCAAGAAAAGGGTTCCTATAAAAAAAGAAAGTGTGATTAACCAAATAATATGGCGCGCGTTTAGCTTCCCAAAAAGTTTTTTTTGTGACATGTTTTTTAGGTTTTAGATAAAAAAATGATTCCAGAAGTTATTTCTGAAATGTTATTGAATGTAGTTTTGTAAAAGAAAATCCTCCGCCTGAAGAATATGCATAGAAAGACGGAGGCCTAATTGATGAAGGCCTTGCTGTGTGAAAAGAATAATACCTTATTGTAGAATGTATTATCTATTGAAAATGTATGTAAAAATGTATTTTTCAAGACTAAAAATTATAGTTTGACAAAGGTAATCAAAGCTTTTGGATTAATAAATTATTTCCACTTAATATTACACCCAATACTCGGTTTCTGCTCAGGATTAATTAGTCGATTTGTAACCACACCATCAATAGCGCTTCTTAAATCGGAACCACTTAATGGAATACCATTTGCTGGTCGGCTATCATCTAATTGGCCTCTATAAACCAATTTATTTTGATTGTCGAAAAGATAAAAATCGGGAGTACAAGCGGCATCGTAGGCTTTGGCTACTTCTTGTGTTTCGTCATATAAATATGGGAATTCAAATCCGTTTTCAAAGGCAAATTCTGTCATTAATTCTGGTGCATCTTGAGGATATTTTATTACATCGTTGCTTGAAATTGCTACAAAACCAATGCCTTGCACACGATAATCGTTCACCACTTTTAGCACTTCTTCCATTACATGAAGTACAAACGGACAATGATTGCAAATGAATAGGACAACCGTTCCTTTTTCACCTTTGCACGCTTCAAAAGTTTTAAATTCATTTGAATTAGTATCTTTCAAATTAAAATCAGGAGCAATTGTGCCCAGTGGTAACATGTTAGAAGGAGTTTGAGCCATTATTAATTTAGAATTTAGAGTTTTTAATCTTTCTACTTTTTACTTTTAACTTCACTAATTATACGCACCAAATCTTTTATTGTTACAAAATAGCACAATACTTTTTTTTGGGATTCCATTTTCTTACTTTTGCATCACAACACAACACATTATGTACAAACTATTTATTCGTCCGTTACTTTTCTGTTTCGATCCAGAAAAAGTGCATTATTTTACCTTTTCATTCATTCGTTTTCTGAATAAAATTCCAGGTTTTTCAAGCTTATTTCAATCGCTTTACGAAGTAAAAGATGCCCGTTTAGAGCGAGAAGTTTTCGGAATTAAATTCAAAAATCCGGTTGGTTTAGCAGCTGGGTTTGATAAAGATGCAAAGTTATATCAAGAGTTGTCAAATTTCGGTTTCGGATTTATTGAAATTGGTACTTTAACGCCTGTTGGACAAGAAGGAAATCCAAAGAAACGTTTGTTCCGCTTAAAAGAAGATAATGCGATTATCAACCGAATGGGCTTCAATAATGGCGGTGTTAAAGATGCGGTAGAACGTTTGAAAAATAATAAAGGCGTTTTAATTGGTGGAAACATCGGAAAAAATAAAGTTACGCCAAACGAAGAAGCAGTGAAAGATTACGAAATCTGTTTTGAAGCTTTGTTTCCGTATGTAGATTATTTTGTGGTCAATGTGAGTTCGCCAAACACACCAAATCTTCGTGAATTGCAAGATAAAAAGCCTTTGACAGAATTATTGCAAACACTTCAAGATAAGAACAATGCAAAACCAAAACAAAAGCCAATTTTACTAAAAATCGCTCCCGATTTAACAGATGAACAACTTTTAGATATCATTGATATTGTAAACGAAACTAAAATTGCTGGCGTAATTGCTACGAATACTACGATTTCTCGCGAAGGTTTACAATCGGAAAACAAATCAGAAATGGGCGGTTTATCTGGAAAACCATTAACCAAACGTTCTACAGAAGTAATTCGTTTTCTTTCGGAAAAAAGTAATAAGTCGTTCCCAATTATTGGAGTAGGAGGAATTCATACCGCTGAAGATGCGATTGAAAAGTTGAATGCTGGTGCAAGTTTAGTGCAACTTTATACAGGATTTATTTATGAAGGACCAGCTTTAGTAAAAGCGATTAATGAAAAGATTTTAGAAAATAGCTAATTGAACGAGTAATCCTATTAGTAACGCAATTCCGAAACTTAACAGGGTTCCAATAAGTACATATTCGGTTAGTTTTCGGTCTTTTGCGGCTTTTAAATCACCAAATCTAAAAATTGACTTTGCAGCCAATAAAAATCCAATAGCTTCAAAATGATGGGTCAAAATGAAGCAGAAAATGAATAAGCGTTCTAAAATTCCAATATAATTTCCAGCATTTTCAAGCGAATTGTCTTTTGCTTTTTTTTCTGGTGTCCAAATGGAAATGATATTTCGAATGATTATTGAAGTAGGTTTTGTTAATAAAACAATTCCAGTTAAGACTATCCAGAAATTATTTCCAAAAAAGCTAAAATTTATTGTAGTATTTGTGTAAAAAAATGCGATTCCCACAATGGTTATTGCGTGTAAAAATTGATCCAAAAGAAACCAAAATCGTTTGGTTTTTTTAGTTTGAAATTGCAATTTCATATAATCTATTACACCATGAAGAACTGCTAAAAGTAGTGCAAACCAAAGGAAACTTTTTTCAAATACGAGAGCAAAAGCTAAAATACCGTGAAGAAGCACATGAAAATACAAGTAAATACTTTTATGCTTTTAGCTTCTTTATCTAAAACCCAATCGGTTGGTTGCAACAAAAAATCGCCAATTAAATGTGCTAAAAGTAATTTTACGAGTACAATCATACTTCAAGAGTTTTAACTTTTTTTCTAAAATAGTGTTCCACTTGCATCATCAATTCAAAATTAGAACGTTTTTGTCGTCTGCTCACTGCTGCTTGATTAATGCCTAGTTTTACACCTATTTCTTCTTGTGAAAGCGTAGGGTTTTGAATGGCAATTAAAACAAATTCTGCCGACTGCTGCAACCAATTGTCCATGAATGACAAGCTTAATTTAAGCATTAAATTCAACTCTTCATCAAATGCTGTATTGCCTGTATTTAATACTAAATTTAGTTTCTGCTTTTTTAAGGTTTCAAATGTTTCACCTGAGCGAATAAAGGCTGTTCCGTTGCTTTCTGTTATTTTTCTCGTTTTATATGTTTTGTCTCCAAATCCTAAACTCATTCGTACATCTAAATTAATGGATTTGAAAAAAGCTTTAATTTGAAACGCTATGAATAACGCATCTTCTGGATTTTTAATTTCCATCTGAAATTCATCACCACGATAAATTTCCCAATCATTTGGAGATTTCCCAAAAGTGAGTAATAAAGCTTTTAAATCATCTATCCATTTCTTGGAAGAAAGCTTTCTTGAGTTGATTATATCTGCTGTAAGTATCACAATCATAACTCAAATGTACTCAAATATTTTTATAAAAGCAAAATTATTACCTAAAAGTGTAATATTTTAAATTATTACCTAAAAGTGTAATATTTCGTATTATTACCAAAAAGTGTAATACTTCAATTGTTAAGAATGTAAAAAAACGATTTCGTAAAATAGAATACTTTATTATCTTTGAAGCTATGAATCCAATCAAAATTATCGAGTGTCCACGCGATGCTATGCAAGGCATTAAACCTTTTATTCCTACAGAAAAAAAGGTAAAATACATTCAATCGTTATTGCGTGTAGGTTTTGATACTCTTGATTTTGGAAGTTTTGTTTCGCCAAAAGCTATTCCGCAAATGCAAGATACCGTTGAGGTGCTGGCACAATTGGATTTATCGGCAACAAATAGCAAATTATTAGCGATTATTGCCAATACACAAGGTGCTTTGAATGCTTCAATTCATAATGAAATTCAATATTTAGGATTTCCATTTTCGATTTCAGAAAACTTTCAAATGCGAAATACGCATAAAACTATTGCTGAAAGTCTGGTGACATTACATGAGATTTTAGAAATTGCGGATAAATCGAATAAAGAAGTGGTTACCTACATTTCAATGGGTTTTGGAAATCCGTATGGCGACGCATGGAATGTTGAAATTGTTGGCGAATGGACTGAAAAATTGGCGAATATGGGTGTGAAAATTCTATCGCTTTCCGATACCGTTGGAAGTTCGACTCCAGAAGTTATTGATTATTTGTTTTCTAATTTGATTCCGAAATACCCAAACATTGAATTTGGAGCACATTTACATACCACACCAGACAAATGGTTTGAAAAAATTGATGCGGCTTACAATGCAGGTTGTCGTCGTTATGATGGTGCCATTCAAGGTTTTGGTGGCTGTCCAATGGCAAAAGATGATTTAACTGGAAATATGCCTACAGAAAAATTATTGTCATATTTCACTACTAAAAGAGAAAATACGAATACTAGTCCAATGAGTTTTGAAAGTGCGTATAACGAAGCAACTAAATTATTTGGCGAGTTTCATTAATTGGATGTTCTTCGCTTAAAAAATTTATAAATTTCTACCCAAAGCACTGAAATACTTCCCACTAAAACACATATTCCTATTTGGGAACCACTTACCATTTCAAACAAGAAGAATTTTGAAAATGCAGGAATGAACAATAGCAATCCAGTCATTAAAATGGTAATTCCAATAATCAATCCTACTAAATTATTTTTGTATTGAATCGTTTTAAAAATCGAATAATAAAACGAACGATTCGTCAACGTTAATACTATATTAGAAGTGATTAATGTTAAGAAAATCAAAGTTCTAGTTCCGTTTTCGGATAGGTGTTCTCCAATTGCATATTGATAAATAAATAGCAATCCTAATGTAATTACTAAGCCTTGAATGATGCTAATAAGCACTTCTTTTAAGTTGAAAAAAGTAGTAGTTAGCGGTCTTGGTTTTTGTAGCATCAGATTGTCTTCCATAGGTTCATTTTCGTAAATGATAGAACATGTTGGACCCATAATAATTTCCAAGAAAATAATATGAACTGGCGTAAAAATATTCGGATAGATCCAACCTAAAGCCAATGGAATAAATACAATTAAAATAATCGGAATATGAATCGAAATAATATATTGAATTGCTTTTTTGAGGTTGATGTAGATTTTTCTTCCCATAGCGATGGCATCCGTCATTTTTTCAAAATTGTCGTCTACGAGAATTAAATTAGCGGCTTGTTTGGCGATTTCAGTTCCTTTTTTACCCATTGCAATGCCTATATGTGCCGATTTTAAAGCAGGTCCGTCATTTACACCATCACCTGTCATGGCTACGATTTGGTTATTTGATTTTAAAGCTTGAATGATTTTAAGCTTCGCTTCTGGAAACATTCTGGTAAAAATAGCCGTTTCCATTACTTTTTCTTTCAAAGTCGCTTCATCCATTGCCATTAATTCGTCGCCGTTTAAGACTTTATCAGCGTTTTTAAATCCGACTTGTTTTGCGATGGTTGAAGTAGTTTCAGCATTATCTCCTGTTACGATTTTCACTTGAATTCCCGCTTTGTAAAACGTTTCAAAAACTGCTTGAATATTGTGTTTTGGTGGATCATAAAAAGCAACCAAACCTTTAAAGTTGAATTTTAATTCTTGTTGGCTTTCAGGATAATCCGTTCCTGAAAAGTCAGAAACTCCAACACCTAAAACCCTGAAACCTTTGCTAGTCATTGTCTTCATAGCAATCAAAATCTGATTTTTTTCAACTTCACTCAAATGGCTTACTTCGATTAACGCTTCAGGCGCTCCTTTTGCAGCGATGATTTTTTTACCCGATTTGTTTTCGAAAATATGCGTCATCATAGGAGGTTTTCCGCTTAACGGGTATTCGTGAACCATTTTAAAAAGAGGTCTTTCGTCTTCGCTTTCAAACTTGGAATACGCTTCGTGAATCGCAATTTCCATCGCATCAAACGGAATGGGTTCGCTTGACCACATAGCGTAATTCAAGACTTCTTCGGCTTCTGTTGTTAATTTTTCTTTCGTATCAATAATCGTATCAGAATCAAAAAGATACAACTCGGCCAAACTCATTTTGTTTTCGGTAATGGTTCCAGTTTTATCAGTGCAAATTACGGTCGCACTTCCTAAGGTTTCAACGGTTTTGGTTTGTTTGGTAATGATGCCCATTTTCATCAAACGCCAAGCACCTAAAGCCATAAAAGTGGTAAATGCTACTGGAATTTCCTCAGGAATAACGCTCATTGCTAAGGTTAATGCTTTCAATAAACTATCTAATAATTCTCTAGAGTTGTAATAATTAATACCCCAAACGATTCCGAAAATCACCAAACCAATTATGGACATTTTGGTTACGAAATTGTTGATTTGAATCTGCAAAGGCGTTTTTTCTTCTTCGATTGCATTCAAACTGGCCCCAATTTTTCCTAATTGTGTTTTATTTCCAATTGCAGTTATTTCGCAAATTGCTAAACCCGAAGCTACAATCGTACCTTGAAATACTTGTTTGTTTTCGGATTCATTTGATTTAAAAATAGATAAAGATTCGCCAGTTAAAATGGATTCGTTCACTGAAAAATCGTTGGATGAAAGAATAATTCCGTCTGCGGGAATAAATGCGCCTTCTTCCAGCTGAACACAATCGCCAATTACGATTTCTTCTGTTGGAATTTCGATGATTGTACTGTTTCGAATGACTTTGCATTTGGGTTGCGATAATTTTTTTAAAGCTTCAATTGCATTCCGACTTCTGGATTCTTGAAAAACAGAAATTGCAATTACAAAAACAATCGCAATGGCCATAAAAATGCCATCACCATAATCACCAGTTATGAAATAAATACTCGTTGCGGTAAACAATAAAATAAACATGGGTTCTTTAATAATGTCTACTAACGAAATCAAGAAATGGTTTTTTTTAGCGTGTTCAACGGAGTTTTTGCCGTGAATTTTTGCGGATTCTAAAACTTCTAAATCGGTTAAACCAGCACTTGTTTTTTTAGAATCGCTCATTGTAGATGGATTATTATTTATGCAAGTTACATAATTTATTCTTAAAAGAAATAGATTATTTGCTTAAGATTTACTATATTTGCACGCAATTTAACAACAACTACAAATTGCACCATGAAAGCACACACAACTAAAATCGTTGGCGAAGGTCTTACTTACGACGATGTTTTGCTTATTCCAAATTATTCAGAAATTTTACCACGCGAAGTTAGTATTCAATCGAAGTTTTCGAGAAATATTACTTTGAATGTTCCTATCGTTTCCGCTGCAATGGATACGGTTACCGAAAGTTCTATGGCAATTGCTATGGCTCAAGAAGGTGGAATTGGCGTGTTGCACAAAAACATGACGATTGAGCAACAAGCGGCGAAAGTAAAGAAAGTAAAACGTGCGGAAAGCGGTATGATTATCGATCCAGTTACATTACCATTAACGGCAACTGTGGGTGATGCGAAGATGGCAATGAAAGAATTTAGTATTGGCGGAATTCCAGTAGTAGATGAAAACGGAATTTTAAAAGGAATAGTTACCAATAGAGATTTACGTTTCGAAAAAATAAATACTCGTTCTATTTTAGAAGTGATGACTTCCGAAAATTTAGTGACGGCAGCTCAAGGCACTACTTTGCAAGAGGCTGAAGGAATTCTTCAAGAAAATAAAATTGAAAAATTGCCTGTAGTTGATAACAACAATAAATTAGTAGGTTTAATTACCTTTAGAGATATTACCAAATTAACACAAAAACCAATTGCTAATAAAGATAGGTTTGGTCGTTTACGTGTGGCTGCCGCTTTAGGTGTAACAGCTGATGCAGTAGATAGAGCAACGGCTTTAGTGACTGCTGGTGTTGATGCTGTAATTATTGATACCGCTCACGGACATACAAAAGGTGTGGTAGATGTGTTAAAAGCTGTGAAAGCAAAATTTCCAGATTTAGATGTTGTAGTTGGAAACATAGCTACTCCAGAAGCAGCATTATATTTGGCTCAAAACGGAGCTGATGCGGTGAAAGTAGGAATTGGTCCAGGTTCTATTTGTACAACTAGAGTTGTTGCAGGTGTTGGCTTTCCACAATTTTCAGCAGTTTTAGAAGTTGCTGCGGCTTTAAAAGGAACAGGAGTTCCAGTTATTGCAGATGGTGGAATTCGTTATACAGGAGATATTCCAAAAGCGATTGCTGCGGGAGCTGATTGTGTGATGTTAGGTTCACTTTTAGCAGGAACAAAAGAATCGCCAGGCGAAACGATTATTTTTGAAGGAAGAAAATTCAAATCATACCGTGGAATGGGTTCTGTTGAAGCGATGCAAGAAGGTTCTAAAGACCGTTATTTCCAAGATGTAGAAGACGATGTTAAGAAATTAGTTCCAGAAGGAATTGTAGGTCGTGTACCTTATAAAGGAGAATTAAACGAAAGTATGCAACAATTCATCGGTGGCTTAAGAGCCGGAATGGGGTATTGTGGTGCAAAAGATATTCCAACCTTACAAGAAAACGGCCGTTTCATTAGAATTACAGCAAGTGGTATTGGCGAAAGTCACCCACACAATGTAACGATTACAAAAGAAGCTCCGAATTATTCGAGATAGTTTTTTGAGTTCTCAGTAATCAGTCTCAGTAATCAGTAAAAATAGAAACCTGATAGTTGAAAAGCTATCAGGTTTTTAGTTTTCATAATGTTATCTTGTTAAACTGAACTTGTTTCAGTTTCTCTTGTACTACTATTTTGAAGAAAAAGATTCTGAAACAAGTTCAGAGTGACAGCATATACTACTTTGCACCAAACAATTGTACTGCATAAATTTTCTTATTTTCCCAATCGATACTGAAACCGATTGCTGTAAAATTATATTTTGTCTCAGAAATATTTTTGTAATGATTTGGAGATTTTTTCCACATATTAAACATTTTTAAGGCTAAAATATCTAAATCTTCCTCGGAATAAGTTTGATTTTTAATTCCTGTGAATAATAGATTTTCACCCACTAAAACAAATGAATTTCCACGATAAAAATAGACACGATCTTTAGGGTTTTTCTTTTTTGCATCGGTTTGTTCGTGAGATAACGTTTGCGTTTTTGCAATGTACTTGGCATGATCATCTGCCGCTTCTCTTAAATGAGCATCCAAACCAAGTACTTTTCTGTCGTTATTAGAACGTTCTTCGTTTACCAATTGATATACTTTTTTTTTCAGTTTTTCAACATCAATTTTGTTTTGATTTTGACTGAAGCTTAAAGAGGAAAGTAGGAGTAGAAGTAAAGTGATTTGGGTTTTCATGTAGTTGGAGATTAGTTCATAATAACTTTATTTAGTTACAGATTATTGCATTTTTTACAGAAATCTGATTTAATTTGGTCATTTCTCAAAAGATTGAAGTTGTCTTTTTGCCATTTACACCACTCTTTTTTGTTTAGTTGATAAACTTTATTTAAAATTTGTTGATTGGTTTTTAAATCGTTTTCTTCAAAGAGTAGTGTTACAGTTTGCGCTAATAATAACGCTTCTTCTTTTGAAAATGTTGGTTTATTCATTTCTGATTTAAGCAAAGAAATACTATAGCTAAAAGCACTCCAATGATTTACAAATAAGGCTAAATTAATTCTGTCTTCTTTTGTTTTAATATTTGCCTTAAAACTCGTATAAACTCTATCAAAATAATGATCTATATTTTTATAATCATTAATATGACTGCTGTAATAAAGTAAAATGTAATCAAAATTTGATTGAAGTTTTTTATTTTCTTTAAATGTAATGAACTTACTTTCTAATGCTATTGGCTTACTCACATTTGTAAGTTTAGAAATGTTTACATCCCATTTTTCAAATAATTCACTATTGATTCGACAATAAAGAATTAGTAAATTTAACTGAGCGTTTTTTGGTAAAGAATCAAATTTATTCAACCAAATTTTAAGAAATTGTGTGGTTTTAAAGTAGTTATTTTCAAAATTTTTACAGATTACAGCGGTTGCATTTTGAACTAATTTTGGATTTGTTTTAATTTCATTAAAAACCATCTCATCAAAAATACATGAACTGTATTCCAAAGTGTAAAGTTTAGAAAGTGCTAAATTTGCCTTTTTATAATCCTTGTCAAAAATTGAAGTTCTTAGATTTAAGTCATATAAAGAGTTTAAATAGTCTTCATTTGACAACGAATCTTTATTAATTTCTCCATAATAATTCACAACTAATTTTGATACTCTTTGGTCATTCAAATACGATTCAAATTTTTCATTTTTTAAATTGATGTAATTTCTAATTTCATTTTTTGGTTTACTTGCTAAATATTCCATGTTTTCCATGGCTAATTGTATGTAGCATTTTCCCCAATTCTCTTCTGCAATAACTAATGAAGGTTTCGTTTTTATATTTAATGAATCTCTAGCAAATTTTTCAATTGCAATTGCTCTATCGTTATGTAATTTTTTATTAGAAATTTCATTTCCTTCTACAGAACTATAACTATAAATTTGCGTAGAATGGATTTTATTAAAAGTTTTAAAGTAGAATTCATTTTTTGATTTGATTTTGTTTTTATCAAATTCAAATAAAATTTCATCAGTGAATATAATGCCTTTATTACTCAAATTTGTATCATTTGTCTCTTCAATGATTGGTTCTATAGGAAATAAATCAATGTTTTTTGATTTTATTTGTAAAGGAACAACATATTCGCAAGCACAATTATCAAAAATCAAAATTACATTAGCAACAATGTCCTTACCGATAAGATGACTTGGAACTTTTCCAACTTTAGTGATTAGCTTGTATTCATTTTGAGCTGTATTATTTTTTAATAATTCTTCTCTGTAAATAGGTTTTGACATAACGCCATCGTAAATTGGGGAAACATCAAAATTGTTTGGTTTGTTGCAATTCATTTGTTCTTTTTCTACAAAATCAATTGCAATTCCATCTTTTGGTTCAGAAAATATCAATTCAAATTTCTGTTTGTCATGATAATAAAGATTTACATTTTCGCCTTCTATTTCAATACTATTTCCAATATGTAATTTTGTTCCAAATCCAATTGTTTTACATTTTTTATTCTTTTCTTCTAATCCAAATGCATTTACAGACAGTTGATTTGGTATTTCAACTCCTTTTATTCCAAATACATGAGTGGCATAAATCCTATTTCTTTTTACATCAATAAAAAATCCTAAATCAGCTGCATCAAAATCTTTATTAATTATGTTTTTGTAGTGTGGTGGGGAATTTTTCCATTGATTGAAAATGGATTGTGCTAATTTATACAACTCTTTATCGGTATATTTTTCTTCTTTAATAGCTGTAAATAAGATGTTTTCTCCAATTCCACTGAATTTAGTTCCACCATAAAATTTTACCCGGTCACTAGGATTTTTCTTTTTTAAATCTTTTTGTTCATGAGATAAAAGACCTACTTTTTGTAAGTAAATACTATGGTCTTTAGCTGCTTTCTGAAGAAAAGTATCTTTAGTAAGTTCTTTTAGTTTTAGCGATTTTCTGTGGTTATTAATTAAAACGGTAACTTTTGAATTTAACTTTTCAAAGTCGATTCCAACTTCTTGTTGAGAAAAAATTGAAATAGAAAACAAAAATGATACAAAAAGAAAAAATTTACTCATAGATTTTGTTTTGATATCTTAATTAAAGCCAATTTTCATGCCAAAAAAAACATCAAGAGATTCCTTCGGAAAGACAAAATTGTGGATAACTGAACACTGTGACTGCTAACTGAACACTAAAGAATTACCCCTTCAAAAACTCATTAATCTTTTTCCTGTCACCTGCAATCCACAAAATATCATCGGATTCTAAAATCAAATGCGATTCTGGGTTTAGAATACGTTTTCCGTTGCGTTCGATACCTACGATGATGCCGTGCGTTTTTTCTCTAATTTGCGAATCTCGGATGCTTTTTCCGATGCATACTCGGTTTTTTAGCTCTAATTGTTGCAGGATAATATCTTCTTTTGCTACATTTTCTGGTTCGTCGATTTCGTTTTTGTTCAAATAGTTTTTGAATAGTTTTACTTGTTCATCAGTGCCAATTACATTGATTTCGTCACCCGGAAATAAGCGTTCGGTTCTAATGGGAATATTAATTGTGATATCTCCACGTTTAATAGAGGCAATGTTAATACCAAATTGCTCTCTAATTTTTAATGATTTTAATGATTTACCAGCTAAATTAGATGCAGGTGCAATCGTAAATTCTGCCATGTGACCATCCCAAGGTGATAGTACATTCTGACGTTTACTTTGCTTTGTAATTTCTCTATCGTTAAAATTTGTTATAAAATGACTTTCAATTTTATTATAAAATGCATGCAATCGTTTTGGAAATAAAATATATAATGCAATTCCAATTACCAAGGCTATCAATGCAATTATTGGAGAGAAAAATTCATTCAATACAAATCCGAAATAGAATAAGGTTAAGGCAATTCTAGAGAATACTAAAACAATAATTGGCCCTTGGTATTTTCTCACTTGCATTAGTTCTTGGACTTGTTCTACTGCAACTCTTCGCAACGACAATGCCCATAAAAAAGGGGATAAAATAACCACCGTAATTAAAGCCGCAATGGCATTTCCAAAACGTGAATCTTCAACCAAAGGCAAGATATATTTTGACGAAAGTAAAATAATTGCCACAATAATTATAGAATGAATAATTACCTGAGTTAAATACGCTTTTAATAAGATTTGCCATGAACTTACTGACTTAATAGCCTCTGTATTGGCGCTGTAACGTTCTATTTTTTTGACCCAGCGTCTGGGTAGTTTTTTTTCTAAATAAATAGATAAAGGCGTTGAAAATTTGACCATGAAAGGCGTTGTAAAAGTAGTAATCGCTGAAACGGCTACGACAATTGGATATAAGAAATCGCTCGTTACATTTAAGGTCATGCCTAAAGTTGCAATGATAAAGGAAAACTCTCCAATTTGCGACAAACTCATTCCGGTTTGTATCGATTGTTTCAGCGGTTGTCCCGAAAGTAAAGCACCGATTGTTGAAGAAAGCGATTGCCCAAGAAGAACCACTAAAGTTAGAATTCCAACTGGAAACGCGTATTTCATCAACATTTCAGGATCAATCAACATGCCGACTGATACGAAGAAAACCGCGCCAAATAAATCTTTTACGGGTTTCACCAAATGTTCAATGTGTTCGGCTTGTGTAGTTTCGGCAATAATTGAACCCATAATAAACGCCCCAAGAGCAGGAGAGAAGCCCACATTTGCTGCAAAAAGCACCATTAATAAGCACAATGCCAATGAAACAATAAGCAACATTTCATCGGTTAAAAGGTGTTTGGCTTTTTTAAGCAATGTTGGAATAAAGAAAATTCCGGCTACAAACCATATGGTTAAAAAGAAAATTAATTTTAAAACGGATTGAAACAATTCACTTCCAGAAAATTGCTGACTTACCGCAACGGTAGACAATAAAACCATCATTAAAATGGCTAAAATGTCTTGTACAATTAACGCACCAATTACATTTCCTGCGAATTTTTGCGTTTTTACACCTAATTCGTCAAAGGTTTTTAGGATAATTGTAGTGGAAGAAATGGATAAAATTACGCCTAAAAATAAACTATTCATTTTGCCCCAATCCATTAATTGTCCTACGAAATACCCCAAAGCTACCATAGTGATAATTTGGGTCAACGCTGTTATGGAAGCCGTTCCGCCGACTTTCATTAGTTTTTTGAAACTAAACTCAAGACCTAAACTAAATAAAAGGAATATTACACCAATTTCTGCCCAAACGGTGACACTATTCATGTCTTTGACGGTTGGAAAAAAATCAAACTCGCTTCCAGCTAAAAAACCAGCGACCAAATAGCCTAAAACTAATGGTTGTTTTAATAGTCTAAAAATAAG
The DNA here is from genome assembly GCF_025947285.1 of Flavobacterium sp. N2820. Classification (NCBI taxonomy): domain Bacteria; kingdom Pseudomonadati; phylum Bacteroidota; class Flavobacteriia; order Flavobacteriales; family Flavobacteriaceae; genus Flavobacterium; species Flavobacterium sp. N2820. The sequence continues at coordinate 398,462 of NZ_CP110008.1, forward strand.
TACTGCAATGGCCGCAGTGACTAAAATTAGTCCTAAATCGCTAATTAAATTGGGTAAATGAACTGTAGAAGCAGTTAGAAATATTGGCATACATTTGAATTTTTACTAAAATAGTGAAAAGCGTTCAGTTTTCAAAATTTCAATTCTATGTGTGCTTAATTTTATTGTTTTTTTAACGAATTTAGTTCTTGAAGTGTGTAAAATTTCATTTGGTTTGAAACCACAAATTGACAAATCATTTCTAATGTTTTCAGATTTACTTCATACTCATTTGTAGCTTTATCAACTGGTTTGTGTCCGTAGAAAACAACTATTTTATTGTGCTTTTTAGCGTAATTTAAAACTTTAGTTAAGTAGTTTAAACTAAAATGCTCGTAATTGCTATCAATTCCAATTCCGTTTGCAAGTCGAGTTCCGTTGTAGAAATTAGCGTTATCGGCTACTTTTTTGCCACCTTTTGCTGTACCTCTTATGATATCGAAATGTTTTTGTAATTCGTAGTCTAACGTTTGTGTTTTGGCTCCAAAAGGATAAGCAAACGATTTAATTTCGATGCCTTCTTTTTTAAATGCTTCGATCAATGGAAAAATTTCGACTATTAAGTATTGCTGTTTGTTGTTTTTCTTAGCGAATTCTTTTGCATTGAGATGACGAAATCCGTGACCAGCAATTTCGTGACCTTTGGTTTGAAGTTCTTTTAAATTTGCGATATCTGAAATAGAGATTTTTTCAAAATTACTTACGCAAAATGTGGCTTTCCAATTGTATTTTGCGAGTTGAGCATCTGCTTCTTTCCATTCGTTTACAAAGTAATCGTCAAAGGTAATGACGACACCTGCTTTTGAATTTGTAGTGGTGATTTTGGAAGATGAACAAGAATAAAAGAAAAAACCTATCAGTAAACTAATGGAGATTAATTTTATACTGATAGGTTTTGGCATATTTAAAAGGAATTAAATCCCCAAATAATTACTTGGTGTAATTTGCATTAATTCCGTTCTCACTTCTTCAGAAACTTTTAAAGTTCCAATGAAATTATGAATGGCTTCTTTGTTAATTACAGTATTTGTTCTGGTTAAGTCTTTTAGAGCTTCATATGGATTTGGATAGCCTTCACGACGTAAAATTGTTTGAATTGCCTCTGCAACAACCGCCCAATTTTTCTCTAAATCTTCTGCGAATTTTTCTTCGTTCAATAATAATTTATTTAAGCCTTTCAAAGTAGCTTCAAAAGCGATTAAAGTGTGTCCCATTGGTACACCAATATTGCGCAAAACCGTACTGTCTGTTAAATCGCGTTGTAATCTTGAAAGTGGTAATTTTGCTGATAAATGTTCGAAAATTGCATTTGCAATTCCTAAATTTCCTTCCGAATTTTCAAAATCAATTGGATTTACTTTATGTGGCATTGCCGAAGAACCAATTTCTCCTGCTTTGATTTTTTGTTTGAAATAATCCATAGAAACATACGTCCAAATATCTCTGTCCAAGTCGATTAAAATGGTATTGATACGTTTTAAAGCATCAAAAAATGCTGCAAAATGGTCATAATGTTCAATTTGTGTCGTTGGAAATGAATGGTGTAATCCCAAACTGTTTTCTACGAAATCACTTCCAAATTTTCTCCAATCGGTGTTTGGATAGGCGACTTTGTGTGCGTTATAATTTCCAGTTGCACCACCAAATTTAGCTGCAAAAGGTACGTTGAATAACAAACGCATTTGCTCTTCTAAACGTTCTACAAAAACTAAAATTTCTTTTCCTAAGCGCGTAGGAGAGGCTGGTTGTCCGTGGGTTCTAGCTAACATTGGAATGTCCTTCCATTCCATAGCTAATTCTTTTAATTTTGCAATTACGCTTACTAAACCTGGTAAATATACATTTTCAAAGGCTTCTTTGGTGGAAAGTGGAATTGCTGTATTGTTAATATCTTGGGAAGTCAACCCGAAATGGATAAACTCTTTATATTCTTGTAATCCTAAACCATCAAATTTCGATTTGATGAAATATTCCACCGCTTTTACATCGTGATTCGTTGTTTTCTCAGTTTCTTTAATCCAAAGTGCATCTTCGGTTGAAAAATTCTTGTAAATGGCTCTCAAAGAATCGTAAATCGATTTGTCAATTTTGGCTAATTGAGGTAAATCAGCTTCGCGCAAAGCAATAAAATATTCAACCTCTACCAAAACTCGGTATCTGATTAAGGCTTCTTCAGAAAAATAAGGAGATAAAGAAATAGTTTTGCTTCTATAACGACCATCAATTGGCGAAATAGCGTTTAATTCTGTTAATTGCATTTTGTTGTGTGTTGTTTAAAGAAATGCAAATATAATAAGAAGTTAGAAGTTAGAAGTTAGAAGTCAGAAGTTTTTTGGATAGAATTTACCAATTCCTCTTTTACAATTTTCATTCCTTCAACGGCTGTTAAAGGTAAAATTTTTAATTCGTTTGGCAAATCGTAAATGGTAGCTGGTTTTGGGTCGATGTAATATACCAGAACTTTTTCATCTACATAATTCATTAATCCAGCTGCAGGATATACTTGTAATGAAGTCCCGATAATAATAAAAACATCAGCTGTTTCTACAATATCGATGGCGTTTTCAATCATAGGAACATCTTCGCCAAACCAAACGATATGCGGACGTAGCTGATTGCCTTCCAAATCAAAATCACCTAAATTTAAATCGTGTTTCCAATCTAAAATAAAGTTTTCATTTGTAATACTTCTTACTTTTAATAATTCGCCATGCAGATGAATCACTTTGTTACTTCCGGCTCTTTCGTGTAAATCGTCAACGTTTTGGGTAATAATATGAATGTCAAAATGTTCTTCTAATTCAGCCAATATTTCGTGCGCTTTATTTGGACGTACAGTTAAGAGTTGGGCTCTTCTTTTGTTGTAAAAATCCAGTACTAATTCGGCATTTTTTTTCCAACCAATGGGTGAAGCAACTTCCATAATATCATGGCCTTCCCATAATCCATCAGCATCACGGAATGTTTTGATTCCGCTTTCTGCACTAATTCCAGCTCCTGTTAGTACTACAATTTTTTTCATTTTTCTTTTCTTTTGCAATTTTAAAAAACAAATGCGTCTTAAAAAAGACGCATTTGAGTATTATACTTTTCCTAAAGTATACAGCTGTTCCATTGTAGGGCCGGCACTTCCGCCAGCTGGTTCCAATGTAATTCCGAAGGCTTGTGCTTCATTTGCATTTTCTACTTTAATTACTTTTGTAGTACTTGTAGCATACGAATCAAGCAATCCAATACTTGTAGGCGTTAAAACAGGTTCTAACTTTAATGCCCATACTTGATATACCATGCCTTCAGGAGGAGTTGGTAGACCAGAAGCATCGATATAGACTTCTTTTGTGTTTTTGTTGTAATATGCTTTTGCATATGCGTTTGGAGCTACTTGCTGTCCTGCCAAAGCTACGGCAACATTACTTGTATCTCTTAAAACGGCTAAAACAGCTTCAGATTCTTTCTTTTTTAATTCTAAATCAACAACAGATTCTTGAAGATTGCTTTTTTCTAAAGATAAAGCATCAATTGAGCTATTTGATTCATTTAGTTTATAAAACTGAATTCCCATTCCTAAAACAAATACAGCAGCGGCAATCCAACCCATGTATTGTGTTACAGCATTTTTAGGTTTCATTTGAATAACCTTTTGTTTTTCTAACAGCTGATTTCTGATTTTTTCAAAATTAGTGGCTGATAAATGTGGTGCAATACCATACGATAGGTTAATTACGGCTTTTTCGATAGCTGTAATTTCTTCTTTTACTTCAGGATATTGATTTGCCATTTGGTTGACTTCCGCAATTTCTTCATCGGAAAGTTTTCCAAATACGTATAACTCTAATATACCTGATTCTATATATTCTCTACTATTCATTGATTAATAGTCTTAATTCGTTCATACAATTTCTGTTCTGAGTTTTTACTGTACCTAAAGGAATTTCTAACTCGTCTGATGTTTCTTGCTGTGTATACCCTTTAAAAAACAACAAATCGATAATTTGAATACACTTTGGTTTTAATTTCTTTATAAACTCCTTTATGCCTATCGCATCTATTTGATTGATGGTTTTTGAGTTATCGTCAAGTATATGTACGAAATTATCAGCAGATAAGTTTTTTAGATTGTTGTTAAAACCTTTAGAACGCAATTTATCTATTGAAGTATTGCGTGCTATGTTTAACATCCATGTGTACAAACGTCCTTTAGAATCGTTGTAAGAGTCTATGTTTTTCCATATTTTAATAAAAACTTCCTGAAGAACATCTTCTGCTTCTTCACGATCTTTAATTAGGGTAAAAATTACGCCATACAAGCTTTTGGAATAATTGTCATAGAGCAGGGTAAAAGACCTATCGTCTTTTTTTAATAATAAGGGGATTAATTCTTCTTGTGTCATGCAATTTAATTTTTTACTAAAATAATAAAAAAAGTAGTATTATTTTTGTTTCATGGAAAATAATGTAAAAGACTTATTAGCATATTTGGAAGGATTTATCTCAGAAAATAGAAAAGCAGGTTTTTTGAGAGTACTAAAAAACAGAACCAAACATTTTACTGTAGCAATTGAAGATGTTTTTCAATTGCATAACACTAGTGCGGTAATGCGTAGTTGTGAAGTTTTTGGAATTCAGGAGTTAAACGTAATTGAACAAAAATTCGGAAAAAGTATCGATAAAGAAATAGCAATGGGAGCCGAAAAATGGGTTGATATTCATCGTTTTAATACGATTTCTGAATGTATTTCAAATTTAAAAAGTAAAGGCTATCAAATTATTGCTACGACACCACACAACGACTCTTGTTTGTTGCATGAGTTTGATATTTCCAAGCCTTCTGCATTGTTTTTTGGAACTGAACGTGATGGTTTATCGGAAGAAGTAATGCAACAAGCCGATGGCTTTTTAAAAATACCGATGGTGGGTTATACAGAAAGTTTGAATATTTCGGTTTCTGCAGCGATTATCATTCAAGATGTAACGAATCGTTTGCGTCAATCGGATATAAATTGGAAATTAACGGATGATGAGGTAATTGAGAAACGTTTAGATTGGACAAGAAAGTCTATTAAAGATATCGAATTTATTGAAAATAAATTTTATGAAAATACTGAAAATTATTAATTTTCTTCATCAATAATTTCTCTTGATAATGTAAGTTTTAAACTGATAAATCCAATTAAACCAGCAATTAATGAGGTTAACAGAATAATGAATTTTGCATTATTAATAATTGTTTCCTTCTCAAAAGCCAAAAGCGTTATGAAAATCGACATTGTAAAACCAATTCCTGCTAAAAATCCCACACCAAGAATTGACTTCCAATTTAATTCATTTGGAAGTTTACACCAGCCAAGTTTAATTGCTATAAATAAGATGGTAATAATTCCCAAAGGCTTACCAATAATAAGTCCAAGCGCAATTCCTATGCTATAATTTTGTGTAATAATTGTAGTAAAATCAGATCCAATTACAATGGCTGTGTTTGCTAATGCAAAGATTGGTAAAATAATAAAAGCAACTGGTTTGTGTAAAAAATGTTGTAGTATATAGGAAGTAGATTTTTCTCCTCCATTTCCAAAAGGGATTGCAAAAGCCAATAAAACACCAGTAATCGTAGCGTGAACTCCAGAATGAAGCATAAAATACCACATAAGAACACCTCCAATTAAATAAGGAATTAAGTTTCTAATTTTCAAACGATTAAGAACTAATAAAAAAGCAAAAATAGCTAATGCAATTATAAGGTTTGACCAAAATAATGCTTTTGTATAGAAAATTGCAATAATCATTATAGCGCCTAAATCGTCAATTACGGCTAATGCTGTTAAGAAAATTTTTAATGACGTTGGTACTCTATTTCCTAATAATGATAAAATTCCCAATGCAAAAGCAATATCTGTTGCCATCGGAATTCCGGCTCCAGATTGTGTTTCGGTTCCAAAGTTAAAGAGTAAAAAAATTGTGGCAGGGATAATCATTCCGCCGATAGCACCAAAAATTGGAAGTAGCGCATCTTTTATATTGGATAATTCGCCTTGGTAGATTTCTCTTTCAAGTTCTAAACCAATCAATAAAAAGAAAATAGTCATCAATCCATCGTTTATCCAATGTTCAATGCTATGTCCAGCAAACGAATTTTCCCAGAAATGTAAATATGAACTACCAAAAGCTGAGTTAGCAATTGCTAATGAAATTAAGGTAAATGCAATAAGAACTAAACCGCCTGATTTTTCACTTTCGAAAAAATCTTTATATAATTGTGTTGCTTTCATTCTATTTTTTTTTGAATTGACTAAAAAATCAATCCGATTATCAAATAGTTTAAAAAGGATAAGAAACCTTTATTTTATTTGCTTTTTTTCAAAACTTTATACTCCTCATAGCAGGAACTTATTGCGTCCATGATTTGTAAGTCGTTTGCAGTTTTTATGAAGTATTCAGAGTAATTACAATTTTCCAAGATTAACGGAATATCGTCTTTATTGATTTCTAATAAAGCAGCTAATGTTTCTCTGTCAAATTTTGTTGCTAAAAGATTTCTAACGGTGTCGTCTTTTTTCATTTCTTTTATTTTTTTCATTTCTTTTGGACGTTTGCCAAAAACGTTATAGAGAAAATCGGCAGGATTAAATATTGAGCCTAAGACTTTAGAGACCGCTCCCGGAGATTTGTCTCCTACTTCATAACCGGCTTGTAAACCTGTAATATTATAGCGGTAATTATCTGAAGCTACTGGAATTAATTCGGTGTCTACTTGGACATATCCCGTTAAGTTGTATTTGTAAACTGTTACTTCATCTAAAACATAAGATTTTTCACTTAGGTAGATTTTGGTTGGATTTTCTTTAATCCAGTCATTAGTTACTTTAACTTTTACAGTTTCAAATCCTAAAAAACTAAATAAAAGAGTGTCATTGACTTGTGCTGCAATTTCAAATAAACCGCTAGGAGTGGTTACGGTTCCTAAAACTCTTGTTGCATTAATTACATGTACATTTCCCATAGGTAATCGCGTTTCGTTATGAATCACGGTTCCTTTAATTAATTTTACAAGTGTATCATTTTGCGAATTAGCAAAGTTTGATACTAGTAAAAAAAGAAAAACTACAAAATATCTCATTCTTTATTTATTGATTCAAAAATACGAATCTAAAGCTGATATTTTGTAGTTTTCTATAATTTTATAAGAAAATTAACGAAAAATGTTAAGTTCTTCTTGGTCTTCTTGGTCTTGCAGTGTCTCCGGTGCTTTCTGAGCGTCTAGGAGCTCTGTCTGAAAATCCACCTTCTCTTCTTGGAGCAGAACTACTTCTTTCGCCTCTAAAACCGCCTTCTCTTTTTGGAGCTGAACTGTTTCTATCGCTACGGAATCCGCCTTCTCTACTACCACCTTCTCTTCTTGGAGCAGAACCACTTCTTTCGCGGTTAAAGCCACCTTCGCGTCTTCCACCACCAAAACCTCCGCCAGAACTTCTTCCATTATGGTCACGTCTACCGCCACCATCATTTTTAGAAATTTCAACGTTGATTCTTCTGCCATTCATATCATAACCGTTTAACACTTCCATTACTTTTTCAGTGTGTTCACCGTCTGTATTAAAGAAAGAGAAACCTTCTTTTACATCTACTTTAAATACGTCATCTCTGCCTAAATCTAAAGTTTCTTTGATAAAGTCTTTCAATTGCATCCAATCGAAATCATCTCTTGCGCCTATGTTGATGAAATAACGAACAGGATCACCCGCTCTAATTTCTCTTGGTTCAGCACTTCTTTCTCTATCATTTCCTCTTTCGCCAGATAAATCACGTTTGGTTTTGTAATAGTTAATAAATCTATTAAACTCAACAGAAACCATTTTTTTGATTAATTCTTCTTTAGATAATCCATCTAACACTTCATTGATTGCAGGTAAGTAGTTGTCAATTTCGTGATCAACTTCTGTATCTTTAATTTTAGTGGCTAAGTGTAATAACTGAATTTCGCAGATTTCAATTCCAGATGGAATTGTTTTTTCTTGGAATTTTTGTTGGATGATTCTTTCAATTGAAGAAATTTTACGCAATTCACTTTTTGTAATGATTACGATAGAAGTTCCTAATTTTCCAGCTCTACCCGTTCTTCCTGAACGGTGATTATAAGTTTCAATTTCGTCTGGTAATTGATAATTTACAACGTGTGTAATATTATCAACATCAATTCCACGAGCAGCAACATCTGTTGCAACTAGCATTTGAATTTGACGCCCTCTAAACGATTTCATTACGCCATCACGTTGTGCTTGCGATAAATCTCCGTGTAATGCCGCTGCGTTGTAACCATCTTCAATTAGTTTTTCAGCAACAGCTTGTGTGTCTCTTTTCGTTCTACAAAATACAACCGAGAAAATATCTGGGTTTGCATCTGCTAAACGTTTTAAAGCTTCGTAACGGTCACGTGCATTCACACAATAGTATTCGTGTGATACAGTTGCCGAACCAGAGTTTTTGCTTCCTACAGTAATTTCTACTGGAGTTGACATGAATTGTTTTGCAATACGCGCTACTTCAGCAGGCATAGTTGCAGAGAATAACCATGTGTTTTTCTCGTCTGGTGTGTCCGATAAAATGGAACAAATGTCTTCGTAGAATCCCATATTTAACATCTCATCTGCCTCATCTAAGATACAAAAATCGATGTTTTTAATGTTCACAAGACCTCTGTTAATCATGTCTTGCATTCTACCTGGTGTAGCCACAATAATTTGTGCACCACGTTTAACTTCTCTAGCTTGTTCTGTAATGCTTGCACCACCATAAACAGCCACTGTATGTAACCCCTTTATGTACTTTGAGTATAATTTAATCTCGTTGGTGATTTGTAAGCATAACTCACGTGTTGGCGATAAAATTAATGCTTGTGTATTTCTATTCTCAGCATCAATTTTTTGAATTAGCGGGAAACCAAAAGCTGCGGTTTTCCCTGTACCTGTTTGCGCTAGGGCAACTAAATCTGTGTTTTGTTCCAATAGTACTGGAATCGCTTTTTCTTGTACTTCTGACGGATTCTCAAATCCTAGATCTTTGATCGCCAGCAGTAGCGACTCATTCAATCCTAATTGTTCAAATTTATTCATAAAATATTTTAAATTGGGTGCAAAGGTACGCTTTATAAATCACATAAACTAATTTGTTAGTTGTTGATTTTCAATTTGTTATGATTTTATGGTTTTTTGATTATTTTATAAAAAATGTTTTATTGTTAAAATTGCAATGAAAAAATTAGAAAGTAAGGTATTTTTGTATCAAAATAAGAAATATGTTTGAGCTGCTAGACATTATAGGAACATTAGTATTTGCTATTTCAGGAGCATTAACTGCTATTTACAAGAAATTAGACTTGTTTGGGGTGTATTGTATTGCTTTTGTAACGGCATTGGGAGGTGGAACCGTTCGTGACATCTTGATTGGAAGAACGCCAGTGGGGTGGATGTTAGATATAAATTATGTTTATATTATTACAGTTGGTTTTTTACTTTCTATAATTTTCAATCGTTATTTAGAGCGTTTGCGAATTTCTATGTTTTTATTTGATACAATTGGACTAGGTGTTTTTACGTTAATTGGTTTGGAAAAAGGGTTAGAATATGGTTTAAGCCCAGTGATTTGTATAATTTTAGGAACCATAACGGCTACTTTTGGAGGTGTGATTCGCGATATTTTATGTAATGAAATTCCAGTTTTATTTCGAAAAGAAATTTATGCCACACTTTGTATTGCGGGAGGAATTCTGTTTTTTCTTTTGCAAGAATTAAACGTTCAGGATAATGTTATATCATTAATTGTGGCTATTTTTATCATAACAATTAGATTAATAGCGTTTAAATATAACTGGAGTTTACCTATTGGGACAGTTTTTGTAAAAAAAGAATAAGTTCTTTTACCGCAATTCCTCTGTGACTTATGGTTGACTTTTCTTTCAGGCTTAATTCGGCAAAAGTTTTGTCATATCCGTCAGCGACAAAAATAGGGTCGTAACCAAAACCGTTTGTTCCGATTTTTTCTTCGATGATTTTTCCGTTGATAATTCCGGTAAATAAATTTTGTTTGCCATTGAGATTCAATGCCATCACCGTTTTAAAATTGGCTTTTCGATTCGATTTATTTTGTAATTGTGTTAAAAGTTTATCCATATTGTCATTCGCATCTTTTTGTTCGCCTGCATATCGCGCTGAATAAACTCCTGGAGCACCATTCAAAGCATTAACTTCTAAACCAGTATCGTCAGCAAAACAATCGTATCCATACTTCTCGGTAACGTAATTAGCTTTTAAAATGGCATTTCCTTCAATTGTGTTAGCAGTTTCTGGAATATCTTCTGTACATCCAATGTCATCCAAACTTACAATTTGAATAGTATTTGGAACTAAAGCTTGGATTTCCTGAATTTTATTTTTGTTGTTGGATGCGAATACGAGTTTCATTCTAGATTAAATTTTTTATTTCAAATATATTGCAAATATATTTTCAAATTTGTTAGATTAGCACAAAATTATTTGTATGACACAAAATATTTTAATAGTAGATGATCATTCTATAGTTAGAGCAGGAATTGAAATATTGCTATCAGATAAAGTAGATAATCCATTTTTTTATGAAACGGATTGTTTTGAAAAATGTTTGTACTTTGTAAGTAATTATGCAATAGATTTGGTTATTTTAGACATAAATCTTCCAGATGGTTTGAAAACGATGATGATTACAAAAATAAGAACCATCAATCCGGATCAAAAGATTTTGATTTTTTCTGCGCACGAAGAAGACGAAGTTAAAATTAAATACATCAAAGCTGGAGTTAACGGATTTGTATCTAAGCTAGAAGACGAGCAAAAATTTATTGACGCAGTAATTGAAGTGTTAAATAGTGGAAATTGTATTTCAAATGATTTACTTTCAAGAGCAAATGATATGTCTTTTATTGAAATAAAAGACAAACTTTCTTCAAGAGAAAACGAAGTCGCAAACCTTATGATACAGGGTTATGGTAATTTAGAAATATCTAATGAATTAAGTTTAAAAATGTCTACAGTGAGTACTTACAAAAATAGAATTTTTGAAAAACTCAATATTTCTAATGTAATTGAGTTAGTTGCAATTTTTAATAATTAATTATTTTTGAATCAACTACAATTTCTATAATTGTTCCTTTTGGTTTGTTTTTTATGATTTTAAAATCTCCATTTAATAGATTAACCAATTCAATTACTAGATACAAGCCTAAACCATTATTTTGAAAATTGAATTTAGAGTTTTCATAATTATTAAAAAGTGAAGTATAATAGTCTATTTGCTCATCAGAAAACCCTTTACCAGTATCTATTATTTTCAAAAAAATCTTATTGGATTTTAAATCAATATTTACTTCAATAGATCCATTCTCTGTGTTTTTAATGGCGTTATCTAACAGATTACTAATTATTATTTTGGATGTTTTCTCGTTGATTAATATTTTTTTTGAGCTTAGATTTTTGTAACTTATTGTTGTGTTTTTAGAGGAAGCAATGTTCTTATATAGGTTAATTATATCATTAGATATTTTGTCAGAATCTATAAAATTATCTTTGTTTATAGAGTTATCCAAAACAATTTTTGAATATTCAATTAAGTTGTCAATAAAATTTAGAAGCGCCTTAGATGAATTATTTAATGTTGTACTTATTTTTTGAATTTCGGTATTTTCTAAATCTTTCGATTTTTTTTCTAAATTATTGATTCCAATATTAAGAAATTTCAAAGGTGATTTGATATCATGGCTTATTGTGCCAATTAACTTTTTCTGTTGATTTATTTTATTTTTTAGATTTAATTCTGCAGCTTTTAAGTTTTTAATATTTTCTTTTAATTCTTTAGTTCTAATGTTGATTGTTTTTTCTAAAGTTTCGTTTTGTAATCTCAAAATTCTATATCGAATCCAAATGAATAAGTATATCGAGGATAGAAGTAATACTAGTATTAAAGTTTTAAACCAAACGGTTTCATAGAAATAATAATCAACAATTAGTGTGATTTTTTTTGTAGAAAATTTAGTGTCAAAGCCATTCAGTTTTCTAATTTCTAATGTATGAATTCCTGGAGAAAGCGCAGTTAAAATAATATTTCTTTTTTCTGAAATGGGTAGCCAATTTTCTTTACCGGTTTTAGAAATTCGTTGTTCTAATATTAGATTATTATTGTTCCCAAAAAAAGGAATGTCAATAAATATTTCGGTTAATGTGTTTTCTCTTTCTAAATATATGGTGTCTTTAAAAAAAATGGATTTATCTTCTAATTTTGCTTCTTCAATAAAAAAGTTAATGTGTGGAATAATAGCTTTCGATTTATTTGGATTGAATGAAATAATACCATTTATACTAGGAAAAATAAATCTTTTATCATTTAGTTTTGTTGCACATGGTTGACAACCTCCATTGAATTCATTTGTTTTGAAACCATTTTCCATAGTATAATGATGATAATATACAGGAACTGACGGGTTTTTCGTATGTTCAATTAAATTGTTTTTTGAAACTTCGAAAAGTCCTTTATTTGAACTGATCCAAAAATGTTTGTTTTTATCCTCAATAATACAGTGTGCGGTTCTTAGGTATTTTCGTTTATCTACAGGTAGTATTGTAAATTTTCCAGCTTCAAATAGTGAAATTCCATTGCTGTAGGAACACAACCAAATTTTGTTATCTGAACAAATAAATATACTTCTAAAGTCATTATCTTTTAGGTAAAATTGAAATTTATTTGTTTTAGAATTATAAATAGCTAGTCCCTTTTTTGAGGCCATTAAAATATTTTTATTTTTATCTTCTGTAAAAAAAACAACACTTGTAATCGGTAAGTTAAACCTTGAACTAATGTTGGTTAAGGTATTTCCATCAATTACTAATATTTTTGGATTTTTAGAATAAGTTTCTTTAAAACCAATCCAAATTCTATTATTAGAGTCGCAAAAAACAGATCCTATTTCGTTGTCAAAATAGAATTCCTTACAGTTTGTGTAGTTTTTATTTTTAAAATACACATATAAAGACCTCCCGTTTTTAATCCATATGTTATTATTTTTATCAATTGAAATAATATACTTGTCGTTTTAGCTTTTAATGCTTGAATGTTTTTTATAAAATTATTAGCACTGAAAATTTCTCCATTTGAAGTAAGAAAATGTTTTTGGTCTAATTTTATATTGGCATAGTAATTTTTTTCAATATAATCAGGGTTTGAAATGCTTTTGAATTTATGTAAAGTTATAATTTTTAGCCCTCTATTAGGAGTTCCTATGTATAAAAATTGATTTTTACTATCATAATACATTGCAGTTATTTTGTAATCTAATTGTGCCTTAAATTTCAAAATACTGATAGTTAATAGTTTATTATTGTGATTAATAATTTGTACTATTTCAGTATTGTTTATGGCAAATAATTGTTGCGTAAGAGAATTATAATGTAGTGTAGAGTTTGTGGGTAACTTAATTTTTTGAAAACTTAATTTTTTAAAATTAAAACAACTGTAATTTCCATTTTGATCTATTATAAACAACGCATCATTTAATAAATAGGCACTTTCATTATTTTTAAAATTATAAAATAGACTTCTTTTTTCTGTTTTTTTGTCTGATATAAAAGTGATAGTGTCTTTTTTGATAAGATAAAAGTCATTATTGTTTACTATTAACTTATTTTCAAGATTTTCTTCTGCAATAAAATCATTTTGATGATAGTTCAGGTAGTTATATTTATTAGAATATTTTGATTTGGATATTGAAGGTTTTCTTTTGTTTATAAGAATAATATCGGTGCCGTTTTCAGTTTCTGTAAATAAGGAGTCTTTTTTTATATTTCCTTTAATAAAGTACATCCTGTTTGCCTTAAAATTAAAGTTGTTACTGTTAAAAACTTTAAAATTAATCCCATCAAACCTTACTAAGCCATTTTCGGTTGTCATCCAAATAAAACCATATTTATCTGGTGTAATACTTTTTACAGAATTTTGAGGTAAGTGTTCTGTATCTGCAGAAAACCATTTACTATCATAGTCTTCTTGTGAGAATGCAAATTGTAAAAAAAAGAAAAAAATAAGTTTTTTCATAAATAAAAATCGATAAAATACATATTTATCCGTTGTAATCCATTTGTAGTCTTTATTCTACAAAAAATACAGAACTTCACAACAAATATCTTAAAAAAAACTTAATAGTTTTGCCGACTGTTACTAATTTATAACAAATGGTAATAAAATATTTATTGTAAAATAATTAAAATTTAAACTATAATGGAATCATTCCCTATTGATTTTTTTAGTGTAAAAAACAGTTGTAGAAAGCACACAAGATTTTTATTGGTGTTATTTGTTTTTTTTTCAACTGTAAATGTTTTTTCTCAAAATTATGAAAATGTTGCTATTACAGGAGTAATATCAGGAAACAATACAAATAATTGTTTGTTTTCAGCAACATCACCAACTCTTCCCACTTTAGCAAGAGTTCGAGTTCAGCAAATAAGCGGCGGTGGTAATGTAAGGATTTACAGAACAGGTGATAATTTTACCTATGAGCATAATTCAGGCTTTACTGCTGGAATTCCAAACAATTTGACTAGATTTAGAATATCATTTTTGTTAGCCGATGGTGTTACAACTATACCTGTAAACGATTACAGGTTCGTAATAAATGATATTGATGGTGCAAATAATGAGTCTTTGGCTACTAATTGTGGTTCTGGAATACGTTTTACTGCAACGGCAATTCCTACAAATTTGGTAGTTGATAATACCCCACCAGATTTAAATGCTACTGGAACAGTTAATGAAACAGGAGGAACTACTAGTAGGGTTATGTATGAGTTTAATGATTTGAATCAAATTGAATTTGACTGTTATGCTAATAATGGCTTCATAAAAGAATTTGATATTAATTATAACAACTTTACCATTGCTACACCTTTATATGCTGTTTGTTTAAACGACTCAGATGGTGATGGCGTAACAGATGATTTAGATTTAGATGATGATAATGATGGAATATTAGATTCGGTTGAAGCGGGAGGAAATGATCCTAATGGAGATCATGATGGAGATGGATTACCAAATTTTTTAGATGTAACTGATAATTCTGGTGCACATCCTACTTATATAGCTAATGCAGATGGTTCTGTAACAAATTACACTGATGCAGATAGTGATGGTGTTCCTGATGTATATGAATCAAGTTTAGATGGAGATTCAATTCCAAATCACTTAGATTTAGATTCTGATGATGATGGTTGTTCAGATTCAAATGAATATTATGCTTCTTTAACTGCTGACGGTGGTGATGGTGGAGTTTATGGTATTGGTGTTCCAGCTGTAAATCCAAACGGAACTGTTGTTGCAGCTTCTTACATAGGTTCATTTGCAAATGTTGTTTCATCAGGTTCAGTAAGTACAATTAATACTCAACCTACAAATCAAATAACAATACATGGTTTAAATGCAACTTTTAGTATTGTGAATTCAGGTGGTTCAGGTATTACTAACTATCAGTGGCAAGAAAGCACTAATAATGGTTCAACTTGGAATAATGTAATTAATGGAGGGATTTATGGAGGGGCAACCACTAATACCTTAAATCTAACAGGCGTATTAGCATCTATGAATGGTTATGATTACAGGGTTATTATTTCTGAAACAAATTATATTTGTGCAAATGTTCAATCTTTATCAGCAAATTTAACTGTTACTAATGTTATTGTTGCCAATAACGATGCTACCCCAGCCGATTTATCTACTGTAAATGGATATACTGGAGGAGTTGCAGGTGACCTAACAACAAATGACACGTTAAACGGCGTAGCAGTAATAGATACGGAAATCACCATCACAGTAGTAAACAATGGAGGCTTAACAGGCGTAGCAATTGCAACCAATGGAAACATAAGTGTTCCAGCAGGCACCCCAGCAGGGAGCTACACTGTAGAATACCAAATTTGTGAAAACTTAAACCCAACGAATTGTGATACAGCTTTTGCAACAGTAGTTGTAGATGCAGCTCCAATTGTTGCCAATGACGATGCTACCCCAGCCGATTTATCTACTGTAAATGGATATACTGGAGGAGTTGCAGGTGATCTAACAACAAATGACACGTTAAACGGCGTAGCAGTAATAGATACGGAAATCACCATCACAGTAGTAAACAATGGAGGCTTAACAGGCGTAGCAATTGCAACCAATGGAAACATAAGTGTTCCAGCAGGCACCCCAGCAGGGAGCTACACTGTAGAATACCAAATCTGCGAAAATTTAAACCCAACGAATTGTGATACAGCTTTTGCAACAGTAGTTGTAGATGCAGCTCCAATTGTTGCTAATAACGATGCTACCCCAGCCGATTTATCTACTGTAAATGGATATACTGGAGGAGTTGCAGGGGATGTAACAACGAATGACACGTTAAACGGCGTAGCAGTAATAGATACGGAAATCACCATCACAGTATTAGCTGATGGAGGCTTAACAGGCGTAGCAATTGCAACCAATGGAAACATAAGTGTTCCAGCAGGCACCCCAGCAGGGAGCTACACTGTAGAATACCAAATCTGCGAAAACTTAAACCCAACGAATTGTGATACAGCTTTTGCAACAGTAGTTGTAGATGCAGCTCCAATTGTTGCCAATAACGATGCTACCCCAGCCGATTTATCTACTGTAAATGGATATACTGGAGGAGTTGCAGGTGACCTAACAACAAATGATACGTTAAACGGCGTAGCAGTAATAGATACGGAAATCACCATCACAGTACTAGCTGATGGAGGCTTAACAGGCGTAGCAATTGCAACCAATGGAAACATAAGTGTTCCAGCAGGCACCCCAGCAGGGAGCTACACTCTAGAATACCAAATTTGTGAAAACTTAAACCCAACGAATTGTGATACAGCTTTTGCAACAGTAGTTGTAGATGCAGCTCCAATTGTTGCCAATAACGATGCTACCCCAGCCGATTTATCTACTGTAAATGGATATACTGGAGGAGTTGCGGGTGATCTAACAACAAATGACACGTTAAACGGCGTAGCAGTAATAGATACGGAAATCACCATCACAGTACTAGCTGATGGAGGCTTAACAGGCGTAGCAATTGCAACCAATGGAAACATAAGTGTTCCAGCGGGCACCCCAGCAGGGAGCTATACTGTAGAATACCAAATTTGCGAAAATTTAAACCCAACGAATTGTGATACAGCTTTTGCAACAGTAGTTGTAGATGCAGCTCCAATTGTTGCCAATAACGATGCTACCCCAGCCGATTTATCTACTGTAAATGGATATACTGGAGGAGTTGCAGGTGACCTAACAACAAATGACACGTTAAACGGCGTAGCAGTAATAGATACGGAAATCACCATCACAGTACTAGCTGATGGAGGCTTAACAGGCGTAGCAATTGCAACCAATGGAAACATAAGTGTTCCAGCAGGCACCCCAGCAGGGAGCTACACTGTAGAATACCAAATTTGTGAAAACTTAAACCCAACGAATTGTGATACAGCTTTTGCAACAGTAGTTGTAGATGCAGCTCCAATTGTTGCCAATAACGATGCTACCCCAGCCGATTTATCTACTGTAAATGGATATACTGGAGGAGTTGCAGGTGATCTAACAACAAATGATACGTTAAACGGCGTAGCAGTAATAGATACGGAAATCACCATCACAGTAGTAAACAATGGAGGCTTAACAGGCGTAGCAATTGCAACCAATGGAAACATAAGTGTTCCAGCAGGCACCCCAGCAGGGAGCTACACTGTAGAATACCAAATTTGTGAAAACTTAAACCCAACGAATTGTGATACAGCTTTTGCAACAGTAGTTGTAGATGCAGCTCCAATTGTTGCCAATAACGATGCTACCCCAGCCGATTTATCTACTGTAAATGGATATACTGGAGGAGTTGCAGGTGACCTAACAACAAATGATACGTTAAACGGCGTAGCAGTAATAGATACGGAAATCACCATCACAGTAGTAAACAATGGAGGCTTAACAGGCGTAGCAATTGCAACCAATGGAAACATAAGTGTTCCAGCAGGCACCCCAGCAGGGAGCTACACTGTAGAATACCAAATTTGTGAAAACTTAAACCCAACGAATTGTGATACAGCTTTTGCAACAGTAGTTGTAGATGCAGCTCCAATTGTTGCCAATAACGATGCTACCCCAGCCGATTTATCTACTGTAAATGGATATACTGGAGGAGTTGCAGGTGACCTAACAACAAATGACACGTTAAACGGCGTAGCAGTAATAGATACGGAAATCACCATCACAGTAGTAAACAATGGAGGCTTAACAGGCGTAGCAATTGCAACCAATGGAAACATAAGTGTTCCAGCGGGTACCCCAGCAGGGAGCTATACTGTAGAATACCAAATTTGTGAAAACTTAAACCCAACGAATTGTGATACAGCTTTTGCAACAGTAGTTGTAGATGCAGCTCCAATTGTAGCCAATAACGATGCTACCCCAGCCGATTTATCTACTGTAAATGGATATACTGGAGGAGTTGCAGGTGATCTAACAACAAATGACACGTTAAACGGCGTAGCAGTAATAGATACGGAAATCACCATCACAGTAGTAAACAATGGAGGCTTAACAGGTGTAGCAATTGCAACCAATGGAAACATAAGTGTTCCAGCAGGCACCCCAGCAGGGAGCTACACTGTAGAATACCAAATCTGCGAAAACTTAAACCCAACGAATTGTGATACAGCTTTTGCAACAGTAGTTGTAGATGCAGCTCCAATTGTTGCCAATAACGATGCTACCCCAGCCGATTTATCTACTGTAAATGGATATACTGGAGGAGTTGCAGGTGACCTAACAACAAATGACACGTTAAACGGCGTAGCAGTAATAGATACGGAAATCACCATCACAGTAGTAAACAATGGAGGCTTAACAGGCGTAGCAATTGCAACCAATGGAAACATAAGTGTTCCAGCGGGTACACCAGCGGGCAATTATACCGTAGAATACCAAATTTGTGAAAACTTAAACCCAACGAATTGTGATACAGCTTTTGCAACAGTAGTTGTAGATGCAGCTCCAATTGTTGCCAATGACGATGCTACCCCAGCCGATTTATCTACTGTAAATGGATATACTGGAGGAGTTGCAGGCGATGTAACAACAAATGATACGTTAAACGGCGTAGCAGTAATAGATACGGAAATCACCATCACAGTACTAGCTGATGGAGGCTTAACAGGCGTAGCAATTGCCACCAATGGAAACATAAGTGTTCCAGCGGGCACCCCAGCAGGGAGCTACACTGTAGAATACCAAATCTGCGAAAACTTAAACCCAACGAATTGTGATACAGCTTTTGCAACAGTAGTTGTAGATGCAGCTCCAATTGTTGCCAATAACGATGCTACCCCAGCCGATTTATCTACTGTAAATGGATATACTGGAGGAGTTGCAGGGGATGTAACAACGAATGACACGTTAAACAGCGTAGCAGTAATAGATACGGAAATCACCATCACAATATTAGCTGATGGAGGCTTAACAGGTGTAGCAATTGCAACCAATGGAAACATAAGTGTTCCAGCGGGCACCCCAGCAGGGAGCTACACTGTAGAATACCAAATTTGCGAAAACTTAAACCCAACGAATTGTGATACAGCTTTTGCAACAGTCGTTGTAGATGCAGCTCCAATTGTTGCCAATAACGATGCTACCCCAGCCGATTTATCTACTGTAAATGGATATACTGGAGGAGTTGCAGGTGACCTAACAACGAATGACACGTTAAACGGCGTAGCAGTAGTTGATACCGAAATCACCATCACAGTATTAGCTGATGGAGGCTTAACAGGCGTAGCAATTGCCACCAATGGAAACATAAGTGTTCCAGCGGGCACCCCAGCAGGGAGCTACACTGTAGAATACCAAATTTGCGAAAACTTAAACCCAACGAATTGTGATACAGCTTTTGCAACAGTAGTTGTAGATGCAGCTCCAATTGTTGCCAATAACGATGCTACCCCAGCCGATTTATCTACTGTAAATGGATATACTGGAGGAGTTGCGGGTGATCTAACAACAAATGACACGTTAAACAGCGTAGCAGTAATAGATACCGAAATCACCATCACAGTATTAGCTGATGGAGGCTTAACAGGCGTAGCAATTGCAACCAATGGAAACATAAGTGTTCCAGCGGGCACCCCAGCAGGGAGCTACACTGTAGAATACCAAATCTGCGAAAACTTAAACCCAACGAATTGTGATACAGCTTTTGCAACAGTAGTTGTAGATGCAGCTCCAATTGTTGCCAATAACGATGATTTTAGTTCAGTTTCTATAAATGAAACTCTTGGTGGTGTTGCAGGCGATGTAACGACAAATGACACGTTAAACGGTGTAGCAGTAATAGATACGGAAATCACCATCACAATATTAGCTGATGGTGGATTAACAGGAGTAACTATTGCTGCGAATGGTGATTTAAGTGTTCCAGCGGGTACACCAGCGGGCACTTATACCGTAGAATACCAAATTTGTGAAAACTTAAACCCAACGAATTGTGATAATGCTTTCATAACAGTAGTAGTTCTACCTGATAATGATGGTGATGGAATTGATGATATAGTTGATATTGATGATGATAATGATGGTATTACAGATATTGAAGAACAAAATGGAAATCCTATTCTAGATACAGACGGAGATGGAGTAATTGATAGTTTTGATTTAGATGCAGATGGAGATGGCGTAAATGATGTTTTTGAAGCTGGTCATGGAGAATCTGATGTAAATAATGATGGTATAGTTGATGGTCCAGTTGGAGTTAATGGTATGCCAGATGCTGTAGAAGGTGGTGTTGATGGAGCAGGTCCAGATTATACTCCTCAAGATTCTGATGCCGACGGAGTTCATGATTTCCAAGATATCGATGACGATAACGACGGCGTAAACACAGAATTCGAGAATCCAAATGCAGATGGTGATGGTAACCCTAACACAGGAACTACACAAGATACAGATGTCGACGGAATAGACGATTACTTAGATATCGATGACGATAACGACGGCGTAAACACAGAATTCGAGAATCCAAATGCAGATGGTGATGGTAACCCTAACACAGGAACTACACAAGATACAGATGGCGACGGAATAGACGATTACTTAGATATCGATGACGATAACGACGGCGTAAACACAGAATTCGAGAATCCAAATGCAGATGGTGATGGTAACCCTAACACAGGAACTACACAAGATACAGATGGCGACGGAATAGACGATTACTTAGATATCGATGACGATAACGATGGTGTAAACACAGAATTCGAGAATCCAAATGCAGATGGTGATGGAAACCCTAACACTGGAACTACACAAGACACAGACGGCGACGGAATAGACGATTACTTAGACATCGATGACGATAACGACGGCGTAAACACAGAATTCGAGAATCCAAATGCAGATGGTGATGGTAACCCTAACACTGGAACTACACAAGACACAGATGGCGACGGAATAGACGATTACTTAGACATCGATGACGATAACGATGGTGTAAACACAGAATTCGAGAATCCAAATGCAGATGGTGATGGTAACCCTAACACAGGAACTACACAAGACACAGATGGCGACGGAATAGACGATTACTTAGACATCGATGACGATAACGATGGTGTAAACACAGAATTCGAGAATCCAAATGCAGATGGTGATGGTAACCCTAACACAGGAACTACACAAGATACAGATGGCGACGGAATTGATGATTACTTAGATATCGATGACGATAACGATGGTGTAAACACAGAATTCGAGAATCCAAATGCAGATGGTGATGGTAACCCTAACACTGGAACTACACAAGACACAGACGGCGACGGAATAGACGATTACTTAGATATCGATGACGATAACGACGGCGTAAACACAGAATTCGAGAATCCAAATGCAGATGGTGATGGAAACCCTAACACAGGAACTACACAAGACACAGATGGCGACGGAATAGACGATTACTTAGACATCGATGACGATAACGATGGTGTAAACACAGAATTCGAGAATCCAAATGCAGATGGTGATGGTAACCCTAACACTGGAACTACACAAGACACAGACGGAGACGGTACACCAGACTACTTAGATGTAGATGATGACGGTGACTTAGTAGATACAGAATTTGAGAATCCAGATCCAAACGGAGACGGAAACCCATCTGATGCTCAAGACACAGATGGCGACGGTACACCAGACTACTTAGATGTAGACGACGATGGAGACTTAGTAGATACAGAATTTGAGAATCCAGATCCAAACGGAGACGGAAACCCATCTGATGCTCAAGACACAGATGGCGACGGTACGCCAGACTACTTAGATGAAGACGACGATGGAGACTTAGTAGATACAGAATTTGAGAATCCAGATCCAAATGGAGACGGAAACCCATCTGATGCTCAAGACACAGACGGAGACGGTACACCAGACTACTTAGATGTAGATGATGACGGTGACTTAGTAAACACAGAATTTGAGAATCCAGATCCAAACGGAGACGGAAACCCATCTGATGCTCAAGACACAGATGGCGACGGTACACCAGACTACTTAGATGTAGACGACGATGGAGACTTAGTAGATACAGAATTTGAGAATCCAGATCCAAACGGAGACGGAAACCCATCTGATGCTCAAGATACAGACGGCGACGGTACACCAGACTACTTAGATGTAGATGATGACGGTGATTCAGTAGATACAGAATTTGAGAATCCAGATCCAAATGGAGACGGAAACCCATCTGATGCTCAAGATACAGACGGAGACGGTACGCCAGATTACTTAGATGTAGACGACGATGGAGACTTAGTAGATACAGAATTTGAGAATCCAGATCCAAATGGAGACGGAAACCCATCTGATGCTCAAGACACAGACGGAGACGGTACACCAGACTACTTAGATCTAGACGACGATGGAGATGGTATTCCAACAGCAGATGAAAACCCAGATCCTAACGGTGATGGCGATCCATCAGACGCACAAGATACAGATGGCGATGGTATTCCAGATTATTTAGATGCTGATGACGATAATGATGGTATTATAGCATACAATGAAGGTGGAAATATTGATACAGATGGTGATGGTTTACCAAACTATTTAGATCAAGATGCTGATGGAGACGGAATTCCTGATAACGTTGAGGCTCAAACAACAGCTGGATATATTGTTCCTTCTGGAGTTGATACAAATAACAATGGAATTGACGATGCTTATGATACAGGATTAACTCCTATTGATACTGATGGTGATGGGACTAATGATATGTTTGATTTAGACTCAGACAATGATGGAGTTCATGATCAATATGAAACAGGAGTTGATTTGGCTGGTACGGATACAGACAATGATGGTTTAGATGACAATGTTGATACTACACCAGGTTATGATGATCCAAACGGAATATTTGTAACACCTAGCGATGATCTTCAAGATACTGATGGTACAGAAGATGTTGATTATAGAGATATTGATGACGATGGTGATGGTTTAGATACAGAAACTGAAAATGGTGATGAAAATGGTGATGGTAACCCAGATGATGCATTTGATTCAGACGGCGATGGTATTCCAGATTATTTAGAATTTAATAATCATCAACCTTCTTCAGATGATTTAGAGATCTTCAATTTGGTTACTCCTAACGGAGATGGAGATAATGATGTGTTTGTAATCAGAAACATTGAATTGTATCCAGATAATACTGTTCAAATTTATAACAGATGGGGTATCTTAGTTTATGAAGTTTCAAGTTATAATCCAAGTGAAGGAAGAGCATTTGTTGGTCTTTCTGAAGGAAGAGTAACCATTAGCCAATCATCTGAATTACCAGTAGGAACTTACTTCTATGTAGTAAAATACAGAAACAGTGCCGGAAACAGCAAAGAACGTTCAGGATATTTATATATTAATAGATAATAAAAGCTTCAAGGGGAAGCAATTCCCCTTGAGCTATTATAAAAAGTGAAAAAAAATGAAAAAAAGATTTTTAATATTTATTGTAACACTTGTAGCGGCATCATCTTATGCACAACAAGATTCGCAATTCACAAATTATATGTACAACACTATTAATATCAACCCTGCTTATGCTGGTTCTCGTGGTGTTTTAAGTATTTTCGGATTGCATAGAAATCAATGGGTTGGATTAGATGGAGCGCCTGTAACAAATACGTTCTCTTTAAATACTCCAATCAATAATTCTAATTTCGGAATTGGTTTTTCTATTGTAAATGACAGAATTGGCCCTTCAGATGATAATTCAATTTCTGCTGATGTTTCTTATTCAGTTAAGACATCTGAAACATTTAAATTATCGTTTGGTATTAAAGCTACGGCTAACCTTTTAAATGTAGATTTTACAAAATTGAATATTTACAATCCAGGTGATGTTTTAGCACAATATAATGTAGACAATAAGTTTTCACCAAATGTTGGAGCCGGAGTTTACTTTCATTCCAACAAAACATATGTAGGCTTATCGGTTCCTAATTTCTTAGAAACAAGTCATTTTGACAAAGGTGAATCTGCTTTTACAGCCAATTCAGTTGCTTCAGAAAGAATGCATTTTTATTTAATTGGAGGCCATGTTTTTGATTTGTCTGAAAATGTAAAATTAAAACCAGCATTTCTAACTAAAATGGTTCAGGGTGCCCCTTTACAGGTTGATTTATCTGCTAATTTCTTATTCAACGATAAATTCACTCTTGGAGCTGCTTACCGTTGGGATGCTGCAGCAAGTTTATTAGCCGGATTTCAAGTTTCAGATTCTTGGTTTATTGGTTATGGATATGATATGGAAGTTACAAAATTAGCGAATTACAATTCGGGCTCACATGAATTTTTCTTGCGCTATGAATTGTTTAAAAATTATGACAAAGTAGTTTCTCCAAGATTCTTCTAAAAAAATACATTATGAAATTAAAAATAATTATATTATTATGTGTTTTGAGTTTATCCAATGGTTTTGCTCAAAAAGGTAAATTAGCTTCTGCTGATAAAAAATACGATGAACTAGCCTATATAGATGCTATTGAAATCTATAAAAAAGTTGCTGAGAAAGGACATAAATCGGTTGATTTATTTCAAAAATTAGGAAACTCATATTATTTTAACGCAAATTTGTTAGAAGCAAATAGATGGTATAGTGAATTATTCGCGCTAGGTCAAGAAGTTGAACCAGAATACTATTTTAGATATGCTCAAACATTGAAGTCTATTGGAGATTATACAAAAGCAAATGAATATTTAGCTAAATTTTCTCAAAAAACAGCTTCAGATAATCGTGCAAAAATCTTTGAAGAAAATAAAGATTATTTGTCAGAAATCAAGAAAAATTCAGGAAGACAAAAAATCGAAGATGCAGGAATCAATACAGAATATTCTGACTTCGGAGGCTCTTTTTACAAAGAAAACTTTGTATTCACTTCAGCAAGAGATACTGGCGGGGTTTCAAACACCAAACACAAATGGACTAATGCTTCTTTCTATAATTTATACAGTGCTACTGTTAGTTCTGAGGGTTATTTAGTAGATGCAGCACCATTATCTAAAAAAGTAAATTCTAAGTTTAATGAGTCTTCTGCAGTGTTTACAAAAGATGGCAATACGATGTATTTTACCCGTAATAATTACACCAACGGGAAACAAAAAACAGATGCTTCAAAAATGACTTTGTTAAAATTATACAAAGCAACAAAAGATGACGAAGGCAAATGGGCAAATGTTGAAGAATTACCGTTTAATAGTAATGATTACAGTTGTGCACATCCAGCATTGAGTCCAGATGATAAAATATTATATTTTGCATCAAATATGCCCGGTACTGTTGGTCAATCCGATATTTTTAAAGTTGCAATTAATGCTGATGGTTCTTTTGGAACACCAGAAAGCTTAGGTGGTGGAATTAATACCGAAGCACGTGAAACATTCCCATTTGTAACTGATGAAAACGAAATTTTCTTTGCTTCTGACGGACAATTAGGTTTAGGTGGTTTAGACGTTTTTTCTGTAAAAGTTTACGAAGACGGAACCATTTCAAAAGTATTCAACGTTGGTTCACCAGTAAATAGTTCGCAAGATGATTTTGCTTATTTGATCGATTCAAAAACTAAATTCGGGTTTTTCTCATCAAACAGAGAAGGCGGAAAAGGAAACGATGATATTTACAAATTCGTAGAGCAAATTCCGTTACCATACACTTGTAAACAAGTCGTTTCGGGAGTAATTACAGATGAGGAAACAAAGGAAGTTTTAGCCAATGCTAAAGTAACTTTATTTGATGAAGACATGAATGTAATTAGTGATATGATTGCTAATGAAAAAGGAGAATACAAATTTGAAGAATTAGAATGCGAAAAAACATATTTTGTAAGAGCCGAAAGCAAAGATTACGAAACAGTTGAAACTTCAGTAGTAACAGGAAGTACCCCTGGAGAAACTACTGCAAAATTACCTATCACTAAACGAGTAAAACAAGTTGGTATTGGTTCAGACTTAGCAAAAGCATTTGATATCAAAATTATTTATTTCGATTTAGATAAATCAAACATTAGACCTGATGCAGCATTACAATTAGAAAAAATTCTTCAAGTAATGAAACAATATCCTACTATGAAAGTAGATGTTCGTTCACACACCGATTGTCGTCAAACCGCAAAATACAATCAAGCGTTATCAGATAGAAGAGCTAAATCAACCATTGCTTGGTTAGTTAAAAATGGAATTACCGCCGATAGATTATCAGGTAAAGGTTATGGTGAATCGCAATTAGTAAATGATTGTGGTTGCGAGCCTGCTAACGAGTCGAAATGTTCTGAAGATGAACATCAAGCGAATAGAAGAAGTGAATTTATTATTACAGCAATGTAATAGGTAAAAAAAGAGTTAACATTTGTTAGCTCTTTTTTTTTATTGAAATGTATTGATGCGTTTTATTTTTGAGCTGTTTGAAAATATATTTTTATTTAAGATCTATTACATGATTAATAAGTTGTGTTTTAAAACTAATTTTTTATTTATACATTTGATAAAGAACATCCTTCTTTAATTGATACATTGTAGATTTTGATACAGATAAATAAAATGAAACTAATAGCACAAATATTTCTTTTTAGTATAACACTTTCAAGTTTTTCTCAAAATTCATTTCCCACTTATAATGAAGTTGTTGGTTATTTGTATACGAATTATAAAGTAGATGCAATTGATGAAATAAAAATAATTCTTTTAGAAAAAAGAGAAATAGGTTGGAAGCTTACAACAATTGATTTTCAGTCAAAAGATACAATTAGTGAAGTTTTGTGGGATAGTAGTAAAAAGCAATACAATACTATTAGTTTTCCTCCTAATCCAAGCAAAATTGTTGATGAAGATGTTGTTGAAAATTTTATAGCCAGAACAACGTCTTCAAGATTCAATAATTTGAAATATTATGGATATGTAGGATGGGATGTAGATATAATAAATTCCTATGAAAATAAAAAACAATTGACAGATGTAGAGTTGTATTCTCTTGGATATGCATACTCACATCATGCAAGTGGTTTTTTAAATGATAATTTTGAGTTCTCAGATTCTAAAATTAATATGAATTTGCCAATATCCAAAAATGCAATGACAAATGCGCAATTGCAGACTTATTTGTTATTCCAAAATAAAGCTATAAATAGTTACAAGGAATTGTATAAAAGAAACCCAAAATTTGAAACTATTCCAGGCGAAATTGGAATAAAATATCATAATGAAATCGCAAGTTGTTTTCTGAATCTTCGTATTTATCAAAATGAACAAATTGCGATGAAACAAATTCAAGGCATAGATTTATATACTGAAAATTATAAAATGTATGCCAAAGATATGTTGGATTCATGTGAAAAAAATGCCATATTATTTACGGTTGGTGACAATGATACGTTTCCTTTGTTAATGTATCAAGTGCAAAATAATTATCGTAAAGATGTCTTAATTGTAAATACAAGCTTATTGCAAGATAGTCGATATATAATTATGATGAAAGATCGTGTTTTAGATTCTGAGGGAATTAAATTATCAATACACGATGAATTTATAAAAGATAAATTAAGTGAATTTTTGCTTTTCAACATTAGTACAGATGATTTTATTTCTATAGAAGACTTAGATGAAATTGTATCAAATGAATCAAATAGTATTGAAGGTTATTCGGTTTTATATAAAACTATTTCTTCAAACAATTTCAAATTTAACAACAATACTTCTGTATTAAATTGGAGTATAGATGGGCAGGCAATCTATAGAAATCATTTAATGTTATTAGATATAATCGCAACAAATAAATGGAAAAGACCTATATATTTTACTATAAATAACACTTATGATAATTACATAGGATTGTCAAATTTTTTGCAATTTGAAGGGTTGGTTTATAAATTAGTTTCTAATGAAGGAAAAATGTCTGATGATCAAATAGGTTTTGTTAATCCATCTAAGTTAGAAGAAAATATGTCAAAGATGTATAATTTTAAAAACAAGATGAATTTACCAATAGAAGAACGTCAACTAATAATGGATTTTAGACTGATTTATAATCGATTAGCAAATTATTATATTGCACAAGATGATTTTAAAAAAGCAGAGTCAATCCTAGACGAATGTCTTACCATTTATCCAAATGAGATGGCATATTTTAGTTTTGATGCTGCTTCAATAATAGAAAGTTACTATAAAATAAACTCATTTGAAAAAGGCAAAACTCTACAAAATCAATTATTTGAAAATTTTAAAAAGGGTTTTGATAATTATAGTTTTTTGAATGATGAAGAACGAAAAGTAAAATATGATAATGCTAAAAAATATTTACTTTCATTAAATGAGCAGTATGGAATAGATTAATCTATTTAAAGTGGCTATAAAGTATAAAAGCCGATCTGGAGCGATCGACTTTTACGGTGAACGTGTAACCACATTTCTGTGTCGTTCGGTGCAAATGTAAGACCAATAATTCGATTATGAACTATTTTTAAGTAATTTTTTTTCTAATCAAAATAAATTATAATAAAAGTATTTTTCTTTTTACTTTTGTCGAGTTTTAAACACCTATTATATTATGGTAAAAGATTTATTCGAAAGAATTCAAAACAATAAAGGTCCATTAGGAAAATGGGCTTCACAAGCAGAAGGATATTTTGTGTTCCCTAAATTAGAAGGAGAATTAGGTCCAAGAATGCAATTTCAAGGAAAAAATATTTTAAACTGGAGTTTGAATGATTATTTAGGATTAGCAAATCATCCAGAAGTACGTAAAGCAGATACCGAAGCAGCAATGCAATATGGAGCAGCTTACCCAATGGGAGCTCGTATGATGAGTGGTCACACAAAATATCACGAACAATTAGAACAAGAATTGGCAGCTTTCGTAATGAAAGAGTCAGCTTATTTGTTAAACTTTGGTTATCAAGGAATTATGTCAACTATTGACGCTTTGGTAACAAGAAATGACGTGATTGTTTATGATGTAGATGCTCACGCTTGTATTATTGACGGTGTACGTTTACATAGTGGAAAACGTTTCACATATAAGCACAACGACATCGAGAGCATGGAGAAAAACTTGCAACGTGCTACAAAATTAGCAACTGAAACAGGTGGAGGAATATTATTCATTACCGAAGGAGTTTTCGGTATGCGTGGTCAACAAGGAAAACTGAAAGAAGTTGTTGAGATGAAAAAGAAATACAATTTCCGTCTTCTAGTTGATGATGCACATGGTTTTGGTACATTAGGAAAAACTGGTGCTGGAGCAGGAGAAGAGCAAGGTTGTCAAGACGGAATTGATGTTTATTTTTCAACTTTTGCAAAATCAATGGCAAATATTGGAGCTTTCGTTGCTGCAGATAAAGATATTATCGACTATTTAAAATACAACTTACGTTCGCAAATGTTTGCCAAAGCATTGCCTATGATTCAAACTATTGGTTCATTAAAACGTTTAGAGTTATTGCGTAATTCATCTGAAATTAAAGATAAATTATGGGAAAATGTAAACGCATTACAAAGCGGATTAAAAGAAAAAGGATTTAATATTGGCGATACAAATACATGTATTACACCAGTTTATTTAGAAGGTTCTATTCCTGAGGCAATGATAATGGTGAACGATTTACGTGAAAACTATGGAATTTTCCTTTCAATTGTAGTATATCCAGTAATTCCAAAAGGTATTATCTTATTAAGAATGATTCCTACGGCATCACACACAATTGAAGATATTAATGAAACCTTAACTGCTTTTGAAGCTATCCGTGAAAAATTAGTAAGCGGAACATATGCTAAAATTGCTGAAGCAAGTGTTCAAAATGTAGAATAAAACATTTTTAAAGAATAAAAAAAGGGATTCAATTTGAATCCCTTTTTTTATAATTCTTTTCGATACGTTCTTCTTCTTTTCGTAATTTTTGAATTAAAATTCTTCCACAAATTATGAATCGCATGATTTTCTTCTAATTCGGGAGTCCTAATGCAAGTTTCAATTCCTTTTGCTTGACATACTTTGTAATATTCGTCAAAAACTATTGCTGTTACTCCTTTACTTTGGTATTCTGGTGTAACACCAATTAAATAAAACACCACTTCTTTTGAGTGTTTACGTGCTTGTAATAAATGATAAAATCCAAAAGGGAATAGTTTGCCATTCGCTTTTTTGAGAGCTTGAGCAAAACCAGGCATTACAATCGCAAAAGCAATCATATTATCATCTTTATCCAATATGAATTTGATGAATTCAGGATTGATAAAACCAATGTATTTCTTTTTAAAATACTCTTTTTGAACATCGTTTATTGGAACAAAAGATTGCAATTTTGAATAGGTTTCATTGAACAAATCAAACATTTTATCCACATATGGCATAATGTCTTTTGTTTTCGTGAAGTTTAAACTGCGCAATTCATAACGTTTTTTTATTAATGCGCTTGCCTTTTGAAACGGTTCTGGGTTAATATTACTAAATGAAAAATTACTTTCTAAATATTCTTTTTCCTTGGTTAGTCCAAGTTGTTCAAAATGTGTGATGTAATAAGGTAAGCTGTACCAAGTAATCATGTTTCCCACTTGATCAAAACCTTCACTTAAAACACCAACTTTATCTAAATTAGAAAAACCAATTGGACCTTCCATATGATCCATATGATGTTTTTTACCTAATTCTTCCACTTTATTTAACAACGCTTTAGTTACTTCAATGTCATCAATTACATCAAACCATCCAAAACGAACTTTTCTTTTTTCCAATAATTTTACTTCTTCCCAATTAATAATTGCAGCCACTTTTCCTACAATTTTATTGTTTTTGTAGGCCAAATAAAAATGTGCTTCTGCTGTTTGTAGCGCTGGATTTTTAGTTTTATCAAAAGTTTCTAACTCCTCTGCAATTATCGGCGGAATCCAATAAGGATTATTTTTGTACAACTCGAAAGAAAACATAACGTAATCTTTCATTTCTTTCTTTGTAAGCGCTTCTTTAATTGTTATCATCTTATTCTTCTACTGCGTCTTTGCGTTTTTTAGCTTCTTTTTCACCTTTTTTCTTCATTTTTTTATCCATTTTACTACCATTGTCTTTTTCAATTTTGATTTCTTTGTAGTTTTTGGTAAATCGCCATGAAAACCCAATTCCTCCTGTAAATAGACTAGGTGTGTTCTTAATGTTTTTTCCAATAGAAGCATCAATTTGCATATCTTTATTGAACAAATATGCAGCTCCCATTCTAAATAACCCATCAGAATAATAATCACCCATATATCCTTGATTTTCAACAAAACCAGACCATTTTGAATTAAATCCTCGGGTTAAAGTTAAAATATAATCTATACTCGAAAAGTCAGATCCAATCTTGTTATACGCAACGTTTGTTACTAAAACCCAACGAGTTCCAAAGTGATTTTGAGCAATCAGCATTACTTTTGGACTTATTTTTGGTTCTTCTATATCTACTGGGGCAAAATTAAATGGATTTTCAGAAAAATTCAAATTTACACCACCATATACGGCTACAGCTGGAATTAATTGTCTCCATTTAAATCGATGATTGGCTTTCCAACTGTATATATTTGGTTTTTCTTCATAATTTTTAAAAGGATCATACACTAAATATTTTGCACCAAAAAGCGTTTTTTTCAAAGCGCTTCTGTTTTTATCAATTAAATCTGATGTATAACTGTCATTTTGATACTGAAATTCTGCGATAAGTTCTAATTGCTCAAAAAATAATCCCCATCGAATATCAAATTCTGCCATAAATCCATTGGCTTTGTAATCTAATGTATTATGATCTTCGCTTACATAATGCAACCCGCTTTCGGTTTGAAAAACAGATTTCCCAACAGAAAATGCCATCATTGATCGACCTGGACGATTGGAATTAATATCATCTGTAAATTGTGCAAATGAAATTTGACAAGTACTGATTAAAATCAATACAAAAAAGGGCACTAGTGATTTCATAGAAAATGATTTATGTCCAAAAATAGTTATTTTATCATAATTTTAAGAAACAAATTTGAAGTTTTACCAACCAATATCTGTATTTTTGAATTTTAAAATTGTTTCAAATGGAATTGGCTTCTTTCCCAGGTTTTTTAAGAACCTTATTAATTATAATTTTATGTTATTATTTGTTCAAGTTTTTGATGCGAATTTTTGCACCTATCTTAATGCAGAAAGCCGTAAGTAAGATGCAACAAAAAATGCAAGAACAATACAGACAACAACAAGAACAACAACAAGATAGAACTTCACAGTCGCGTCAAAGTATGCCTAAAGAGAAAAATAAAGTTGGAGAATACATAGATTATGAAGAAATCAAGTAATTAGTATTTCAAACATTACCCAAAAGGATATTTTAACAATATCCTTTTTTTAGTTACTTTAGCACCTTATATTTATTAGAACACTACATATGAAAAACGTTAAAGCATTATATCCTCATTTATTAGTTTTAATTGGATTTATTCTGGTTTCGCTTATTTATTTTTATCCTGTTTTGCAAGGAAATAAAATTTTCCAATCCGATATTGTTCAATATACAGGAATGGCAAAAGAGCAAAATGATTTCAGAAAAGAAACGGGTGAAGAGCCTTTTTGGACTAATAGTGCTTTTGGAGGTATGCCAACGTATCAATTGGGCGCAAAATATCCAAACGATGTGATAGGAATGCTTGACGATGCTTTGCGATTTCTTCCACGTCCAGCGGATTACTTATTCCTTTATTTCTTTGGTTTTTATGTCTTATTAATGGTGTTAAAAGTAGATCCATTGAAAGCTTTTTTCGGTGCCTTAGCTTTTGGATTGTCAACTTATTTGATCATCATTTTAGGAGTTGGACACAATGCTAAAGCGCACGCCATTGCTTACATGCCAATGGTTGTTGCGGGAGTTTTATTAGTTTTCCAACGAAAATATATCGTTGGAGGTTTGCTTACAATGGTTGCTGCTGCATTAGAAATCAATGCAAATCACTTCCAAATGACCTATTACTTGTTACTATTGTTGGCAATAATTGCCGTTTATTATATTGTAATTGCAGTTAAAAATAAAGAATTCAAAGATTTAGGAAAAATATTTGGCGTTTTTGCCATTGCTGGGATTTTAGCCATTGGTGCAAATGCCACAAATTTAATGGCAACTTCCGAATATGCAAATCATAGTATTCGTGGTAAAAGTGAATTAACTTTTAATTCTGATGGCTCAAAAAATACTGAGAATTCATCGATGAAGTATGAATACATTACCGAATATAGTTATGGCGTTTCTGAAAGTTTTAATTTAATCGCGCCACGACTTTTTGGTGGTGGAAACGGAGAAGAACTGGATGAAAAATCAGCGTTATATGAATTTATGTTAAGCTATGGCGCTTCGCCTATGGAAGCGTTACAAACTATTCAATATTACGGAAAAACGTATTGGGGCGAACAACCAATTGTAGAAGCGCCAGCCTATATTGGTGCAATTGTGTTTTTCTTAGCTGTTTTAGCATTGTTTCACGACAAACGAAAAGTAAAATATTTATTCTTAGCAGGAGCCATACTTTCTTTACTACTTTCTTGGGGAAAAAACTTCGACGTATTAACTCGATTTTTTATTGATTTTGTGCCTTTGTACGATAAATTCCGTGCGGTTTCATCTATTCAAGTAGTCTTAGAATTATGTTTTCCAGTGTTAGCAATTATGGGACTTCAATCGTTTTTTACTACTGAAAAAGAAATGCAATGGACGAGTTTGTGGAAAGCAGCAGCAACGAGTTTGGGATTAGTGGTTGTATTGTTTTTGGCAAAAGGATTATTTAGTTTTTCAGCACCAGTTGATCAACAATTGATGCAAATGTTTAGCGAGAGTCAGGATAAATCATTTGGAATCAGTTTTATAAACGCTTTAAAAGAAGATAGAATGAATTTCTATACTAGCGATTTAATGCGTTCGGGTTTATTAATGTTGGCAGTAGCAATTGTTTTGTGGTTGTATATTCAAAACAAATTAGCACAAACTACAGCGGTTATTTTGGTTGGATTTTTCATGGTTTCCGATTTATTTATGGTCGATAAACGCTATGTAAACAACAATCCAAACCAATTTAAAAGTGCTCGCGAAGTGGATATGCCTTTTGAGGCAACCGATGTGGATAAACACATTTTAAAAGACACTTCAAATTACAGAGTATACGAAATTCAAGGAAGATTGCAAGGAAGAACCTCTTATTTCCATAAAGCAGTTGGGGGTTATAGCGCAGTTCGACCAAGAAGAGTGGATCAATTATTTGAATATAATGTAGAAAAAAACATCAATACATTAGGGAATTCGATAGATTTTCAAACGTTAAGTTTTACAAAAAGCAATCCGGTTTTAGATATGCTAAATGTAAAATACGTGATTGTGCCAACAGGTGAAGGAGATGTTCCTGTTACCAATCCGTTTGCCAATGGTAATTCGTGGTTTGTTGAAAAGGTTAAACTTGTAAAATCAGCTGATGAAGAAATAAAGGCTTTAGACAAATTAGATACGAAGAGAGAAGCAGTAATTGATGAAAATTTTAAATTAGCAATAGGTTTGAAAAATTTACCAATTAAGAATATGGATTTTAAAAAGGATTCAACGGCAACAATTCAATTAAAATCGTATCAACCAAATCATTTAAAATATATTTCAAAGAATTCAAACGAAGGTTTTGCAGTATTTTCTGAAAATTATTACAAAAATGGTTGGAAAGCAACAATTGATGGAAAAGAAACGCCAATTTTTAGAACGAATTATGTTTTACGAGGTATAAAAGTTCCAGCAGGAAAACATACTATCGAATTCAAGTTTGAGCCTCAAGTAGTAAAAACAGGAAGTACAATCGCATTAATCAGTTCAATTGGAATGCTTTTATTAATAGGAGCTGGAGTTTATTTTGAGAGAAAGAAAAAAGTATAGAATCTTTTCATGCTGAATTCATTTCAGCATCTCCAAGCAAATTTAGAAGCTGAAACGAGTTCAGCTTGACAAAATATCATTTTAGAACTTGACATTGCAACCAACCAAAAAAATACTCATCATATCATATTACTGGCCACCAGCAGGAGGTCCAGGTGTACAACGTTGGTTGAAATTTGTCAAATATTTACCTGATTTTAATATTGAACCGCATGTTTATATTCCTAAAAACCCAACGTATCCTTTAATTGACGAAAAACTATTAAGTGAAGTTTCAGATAAAGCAACAATTATAAGACAACCGATTTTTGAACCTTACGGATTGGCTTCAATTTTTTCAAAGAATAAAACCAAAAAAATCAGTTCTGGAATTATTCCGAATCAAAAAAAGCAATCGTTTGTAGAAAAAGCAATGCTTTGGATTCGTGGCAACGTTTTTATTCCTGATGCACGCGTTTTTTGGGTGAAACCTTCGGTTAAGTTTTTGAAAGAATACCTCCAAGAACACCAAATCGATACGATAATTACGACTGGTCCACCGCACAGTTTACATTTGATTGGTTTACAGTTAAAAAAAGAACTAAATATCACTTGGTTGGCCGATTTTCGTGATCCTTGGACTACAATTGGATATCACAAACAATTAAAATTAAGTTCGTGGTCAGCCAAGAAACATAAAGATTTGGAGAAAGAAGTCATGACGACTTGTGATCAACTTTTAGTAACTTCACCAACCACAAAAACCGAATTTGAATCCATTACTTCAAAGCCAATTGAAGTGATTACGAATGGTTATGACACGGAGAAAGTGAATAAAAAAACATTGGATGAAAAATTCACTTTGGCACACATTGGTTCGTTTTTATCAGCCAGAAATCCAAGAATTTTATGGAAAGCACTGAAAGAACTAATCAAAGAAAATCCAGAATTCAAAAAACATTTCCAATTAAAATTAATAGGAGCGGTGAGTGCCGAAGTACTTCAGGCAATACAAGAGTTTAAGTTGCATAAATATGTAAATCATTTAGGTTATCTACCACACAATGAAGCGATTATAGAACAACGAAGTTCGCAAGTTTTGTTACTTATCGAAATTGATTCAGAAGAAACGAAATGCATTATTCCAGGGAAATTATTCGAATATATGGTTTCGGAGCGACCAATTATCGCTATCGGACCTGAAAATGCTGATTTTGCTCAAATCATAAAAGAAACCAATACGGGAACTTTCTTCAAATATGACGAATTAGAAGCGTTAAAAACACAAATTCTAATCTGTTTTGAACAATTTCAACAAAATAATTTAAAAGTATATCCTGTTGGTTTACAACAATACAGCAGAAAATCGTTAACTGAAAAGTTAGCCAAACTTCTGAATTCTAAATTCTAATTTCATCCTTCAAACATGGGAATTGTCATCAAACAATCGATTAAAAACACCATCATTACCTATATTGGTTTTGGAATTGGTGCGATTAATACCTTGTTTATGTATGGACAATTCTTGGGTGATACCTTTTATGGTTTGGTCGGATTTATTTTATCGGCGGCCAATATTATGATGCCTTTGATGGCGTTTGGCGTGCACAATACGTTGGTGAAATTCTACAATGAATATGAAACGGAAGAGAAAAAATCGCAATTTCTAACGTTTGTTTTGGTTTTACCTTTGTTGATAATTCTTCCTGTAAGTTTGATTGGTTATTTCGGATATCATGAAATTGCCGAATTATTGTCCCAAAAAAATCCAATTGTATACAATTATGTATGGCAAATTCCAGTAATAGGACTTTGTATGGGCTATTTTGAAATTTTTTATGCCTGGGTAAAAGTACATTTGCAATCGGTTTATGGCAGTTTTGTGAAAGAAGTTTTACTTCGAATTCTAATTTCGATTTTCTTATTTGCAGTTTATTTTGATGTGATTTCGCCTCAACAATTCGTTTTTGCGTTGATGGGGATTTACTTTTTATCGCTCTTAGCTATGTTTTTATATGCGATGAAAGTCAAAACGCCACGATTCCATTTGGTTTTTCCTGACAATGCGAAAGCGGTTTTAACGTATTGTTTCTTCATTATTTTATCGGGAAGTGTGGCAACTTTACTACTTGATGTGGATAAATTTATGCTAAACTTTTATATCAATATCGATAATATTGCTTTTTATTCGGTTGCTATTTTTATTGCGACTGTGATTGCGGTTCCAAGTCGTGCCATGCATCAAATTACCTATCCAATTACGGCTAAATTAATGAGCGATAACAAACACGACGAGCTGAATGAGTTGTACAAAAAATCTTCGATTACGTTACAAGTTATTGGGGGTTTAATTTTAGTTGGTATTCTGGTTAATATCAATGAATTATATAGTGTTTTACCAGCTGGATATAGTGAAGGAATTGCTGTGGTTTTTTTGATTGGAATTTCAAAATATTTTGATTTGGTTTTAGGAAATAATAATGCGATAATTTTTAACTCAAAATATTATCAAGCGGTATTATTTTTAGGCTTGTTTCTTGTTTTTCTGACGGTTTCTCTAAATATGATATTCATTCCGCTCTATGGCTTGAATGGCGCTGCAATAGCGACGTTAATTTCAATTACGTTATATAGTTTAGCAAAGCTTCTATTTGTGGTGCTTAAAATGAAGTTATTTCCGTTTACAAAAAATACTGTTGTTGCTTTGATAATCACAATTTTAAGTTTTGTGGTGTTTTATTATTGGGATTTCAATTTTCATCCTTTTGTAAATATTCTACTAAAATCCGTTTTAGTGACCCTGTTTTATGTTGGATTGAGTTATTATTTAAAGATTTCTTCGGATATTAATTTTGTGATTGCTTCTGTTTTTAAGAAATTTTTGAAATAAAAAATCCTGCTTCATCTTCCCAGAATCCACAGGATTTAAAAACAAACTAACCAACCAATTATTTATCTTTTTTTGTTTCTAAAGTTTCTCTTTTGATTTCTTTTACGTCTTCATCAGACATTTTAGCTTTAGAACCATCTTTTTTGTAATAGTAATACTCATCATCATTGTCGTTATCTCCATAATCATTGTCATGATCATAACCACCGTTTCCATCTGAGTAATAAGCCCCTTTTGGGTTGTAGAAGTAGCCACTATTAGCATGATTGATAAAACCATATACATCTACAATTCGACCTCTTCTGTCATAAACAATTCGCATATTGCCCACTTTAGTTACAGCAAAACTGTTATAACTCATATAAATTGTCCCTATACGCTTTACTCTACCATATGCATCGTAGTTGATGTATACATTTCCTATGCGTCTTACTCTGCCATAGTTGTCGTGTTCTACTCTAACACCTCTTTCTGAAGTTCCATAGTAAACGCCTCTTGGAGCGCCACTTGTTCCATTGACTCTTGGTCTAACCGCTGGTCTTGTGTTGAAGTCGAATTCTCCATTTGGAAACAACATAAATTCAATACCGCGTTCTTTAAAAATGATAGGTTCAGCATCTCGATAATCGATGTAATAACCTCTTCTATCTGTGTTGTCAGAAAAAACAGGATTTTCTGACGCTAAAGCCATGTTCCCTACCAGAAGGATACTGGCTACTACTAAAAGTGTAATTTTTTTCATGATACAACAATTTAAAAGTTCGGCAACTTCATTTCAAAACTCGTTTCTAAAACTTGTTGCTTGAATAGGTATTTTCAATTGCTGTGCCAAACTCAAAAAAAGTGCTGTGAATGATTTGTTAATGAGTTGTTATTAAATAAAAAATGCTCAGTAAATTACTGAGCATTAGTTTTTTAAATCGCGATTTTTGTTATCGTCCTTTTTGCATTTCTTCTAACATTTCCATGTATTGTTCTTGAAATTCTACATCTTTTCCTGTTGCTTTCAAATAAATAAATATAAGTACAAAGATAGCACTGATTGCAAAACTTACTATGTTTACAATTTTCCATGTTTTCATATTTCCAGGTAAAAAATCGTCAGGATTTGTTATCAATAGTTTCTCAGACTTGTTAGCTAAATAAATTCCGATTCCAGAAAGAAATAATCCTAAAAATCCATTTGTACAGCAACAACCTATGTATGAGATTAATCCTAAAATCATTACAGCTTGTTCGCTAGGTAGTTTTTGTTTGTTCATAATTGTTTTAATTAATTGGTTAAAGCATTTTTATTAGATAAGATATAATCATTATTAAACCATTAATAACTGCTAATGTTGCAATCCATTTTGAATAATTTCTTTTGCGATCTATAAAATGTAACAATAGAATCGCAAAAAAAAAGACTAATGTGTAAATTGCAGGGAAGATTTTGAAGGCTTCATAAAATTCACCTTCCAGTAAAAAAGCAATTGCTCTTTGTGTACCACAACCTGGACATTCGATTCCAAAAAGTTGTTTATTCATACATGGCAACATACGTTCTTCCATAAACTTTTTGTGGTTAAATTTGATTTACAAGTTTACAAAAAAAAGTTAAGAAACAAATACTAAAGTTAAAAAGACTACTTTTGGAAACTCTAAATAAAGATAAAATCATGAAACAATTTTTATATATTTTATTGTTTGCTTCGGTCGGAATTTTAGCTATGATTGAGCAGTCAAAACCAGCTCCAAATCGATTTATTATGATAGGAGCAATGGCAGTTTTTATGTTCGGATTATTTCGATTAATGAAGAAAATACCATCTAAAAACGAAGAAGAAAATGACACAGAAATTTGAAATAGGAGACAAGGTTGAAGTTTTAGACGAAGCCATTTCGGGCATCGTAGTTGCGGTTAAAAATAACGAAATTTCTATTGAAACTACCGATAAATTTACGATGACATTTTTTGTCAACGAATTAGTTAAGATAAACAATTCCAGTACTTTAAGCGGTTTTTTTTCAACTCAAAGTTTAAGTTCGGTTTTAAAAGATAAAGAAGCTCCAAAAAAGCGCAGTTTTGTTAAAGAAAAGAAATCTCGCAAGGAGGATTTTGTATTAGAAGTTGATTTGCATATTGAAAAATTAGTTTCTTCAAAACGTGGCATGAGCAATTACGATATTTTAACTTTACAAATAGAAACAGCAAAAAGACAACTCGATTTTGCTATCAAAAATCGAATGCCAAAAGTGGTGTTTATTCATGGTGTTGGTGAAGGTGTTTTGAAAGCCGATTTAGATTTTTTATTGGGTCGTTATGACAACATTTCGTTCCAAGATGCAAACTATCAAAAGTATGGTTTGGGAGCAACTGAAGTATACATTAAGCAAAATGTGAAATAACAAAAAAACGTCATTTAATTCTTTAAATGACGTTTTTTTATTTGTTGTATAACAATTATTAATTTGTCAGATATTCTCCAAAATCAAAACTGTCATGTGTAAATGATAAGTTTCCTTTTCTGTAAATTATATTCGTAAAAGTAATTTCATAAAGCAATGCGGGTAAATTATTTGATCCCGTTACAGCTGTTGTTACAATTTCAATTGTTCCTTCAGTAGCTATCCATTCCTCTTCAATAATGAATGGACTATTAGGTGATGTTGGAGAACAAATTTCGGCATTTGTTAATGTTGCACCACTAAACATTTTATAGGTTACTGTATTGTTATTATCTAGGCTAATTGATGATGTGCCCGGCGTGGTAGGTAATAAATAATCGGGAAAATCAAAAGTTATCAGTTGAGTGTTATTGTTTTTATAAAGATTATTGGCATTACACTGTGTCCCATTGTTTGCAGAAAAATTAAATGATAATGTATTGACTTGTGAAGTGTAATTGCCAAATAAAAATTCTTCGTAATTAATTATTTTATCACCATTTGAAAACTGAACATTAATCAATTTAATTTGATGTGTATAAGTAATACTTGTTGCTTTAGTGGTTTCGTTAACAGAAGGTATGGCAGTTGTTATAATTTGAATTTGCCCACCTGCTTGAGCTTTATATTCTTCAACTGTGCTTGGTGTTGCAGGAGGAATTGTTGAGCAAATAGTTGTGCTACTCACACTTCCATCATACAATCTGTAAACCAATTGTTCACTTGAGGTTAAAGTATACATTCTAGGTGTTCCAACTGTTGTAGCTTCATTTATAAAATTTGAAGCTGGAATATCCAAAATAATAATTTCTTTATCATTTACAACATATAGCAAATCATTACATTCCTGAACGGTTTCGTTATTAAAATTAAATGTTTCCAACGTTAAGTCTCCATCGTCACAAGATTGAAAGATGAATACCGAAGCTAATAAAACGATGATTTTTTTCATGTATTAATTGGTTTTGTGGTAACAAAAATAAAGGTTTTAATTTATTTTAATGCTAAAGTTTGTTAATTTAAAACCGAATTGAATTTAAGACTTCCAAAATAAAATGATTTGTATCTTTGCCTTATGAGAAAAGTGTATTTAGATAACGCCGCAACCACGCCTATTCATCCAGAAGTTATTACTGCGATGTTGAGTGTACTTCAAAATGATTTCGGGAATCCATCTTCAACGCATAGTTTTGGGAGAAGTGCCAAGACTTTGTTAGAATCTTCACGAAAATCGATTGCTAAATTATTAAATGCACAAGCTTCCGAAATTATTTTCACATCAAGTGCCACCGAAGCTAGCAATTGGATTTTGACCAGTGCTGTTAAAGATTTGGGAATAAAACGCATTATCACCACTAAAATCGAACATCATGCTACGTTGCACACCCTCGTACATTTAGCAAAGGAATTCGGAATTCAAGTGGAATACATTGCTATTTTACCAAACGGAAACATCGATTACCAAGATTTGGCTTCGAAATTATTGTCAGATGTACCAACAATGGTTTCGCTTATACATGTAAATAACGAAATAGGAACGATTTTAGACATCAAACGCGTTTCAGACTTATGCAAGTATGCGAAAGCGCTTTTTCATTGTGATACGGTGCAATCTGTCGGAAAAATAAATTTAGATGTACAAGAGTTAGGAATTGACTTTTTAGTGGCTTCTGCGCATAAATTTCATGGTCCAAAAGGAATCGGGTTTGCGTATTTGAAAAAGAATTCCATGCTACAACCGATGATTTTTGGAGGAGAGCAAGAAAAGGGCATGCGTGCTGGGACCGAAGCTGTACATCAAGTCGTAGGAATGGCAAAAGCGTTAGAATTAGCTTATGAACATTTAGAAAAAGACACCAATTACATTTCCGATTTAAAAAATTATTGCTTTTCGGAATTAAAAAAAGTATTTCCTGAGGTGAAAATTAACGGAGAAAATACGTTTTATAACCTTTTGAATGTCCAATTGCCTTTATCGGAAGAAAAGACATCAATGTTGTTATTTACCCTAGATATGAAAGGAATTGCCGTTTCTCGCGGAAGTGCTTGCCAAAGCGGAAGCATTAAACCATCGCACGTTTTAGCCGAATTTTTATCACCAGAAGAAGCTAAAAAACCAAGTTTACGCATCTCATTCAGTCATTTTAATACCAAAGAAGACATTGATTTGTTGGTTGAAGCGTTAAAAACTGCATAAATAAAACTTCTGTCATGCTGAACTCGTTTCAGCATCTCAAAAATATAAGAAAAGATCCTGAAACAAGTTCAGGATGACAAGAATCAATATAAAAAAACACGAATTACCTAATTAACATTTCTGCTAATTCATGCAATTCGTGTTCAATAAATTATTCAGGAAATTACAATTTTCCCATATTTTGAGCCAATGTTTCAATGAATTTTGAAATTGGTCCTTTGATCATCATTGCCATCATTGGGTTGAAATCACCTTCAAAATCTAATTGTACTTCTGTGTTATCCGCATCGATTGCGTTTAAGTTTCCAGTTAAGGTAAAAGGCAACTTACTTGAAGCCGCTCCTAAAACGATTTGTGAATTTGGAGTGCCGCCTTTTTTCACCAATTTAATTTCTGGCATACCTTTTAATCCGAATTCAAAGCAATTTTCGTCAATTACTTCAAATTTA
The DNA here is from genome assembly GCF_025947285.1 of Flavobacterium sp. N2820. Classification (NCBI taxonomy): domain Bacteria; kingdom Pseudomonadati; phylum Bacteroidota; class Flavobacteriia; order Flavobacteriales; family Flavobacteriaceae; genus Flavobacterium; species Flavobacterium sp. N2820. The sequence goes on from NZ_CP110008.1 coordinate 441,998, forward strand.
GCGATATTTTCAGGCATTAATTTCTCGAAATTTTTTACGTCGTTCAAAGCATTGAATAAATATTCAGCTGACTTTGGTACGTTTACTTTTGGACTTTCTAAGTTCATATTTTTTTGTTTAAAAGTTTATAAGGTTAAGAGTTTAAAAGGTTACAATAACAAGTTTAAAAGTTAGTTTTTACTTCCAACTCCCAACTTCCATTTCCCAACTAAACTTCCACGTTCCACTCTGCTGGATTTGCGTTCCAAGCACTTAATGTTTCTAATTCATTTTCTGAAACATATTGTTTGTCAACCGCTTTTTGTAATAAATTTTCGTAATTACTTAGTGTGAAAACATCCAAATTGGCTGCTTCAAATCGTTCTTTAGAAACGGGAAAACCATACGTAAAAATCGCTGCCATTCCTTTGATGTTTGCTCCTTCGTTTCGTAAAGCTTCAACTGCTAATAAACTGCTTCCTCCAGTTGAAATTAAATCTTCTACGACTACCACGTTTTGTCCTTTTTGCAAGAAACCTTCCACTTGATTTTGTCTTCCGTGTTTTTTTGGTTCTGGTCTAACGTATACAAAAGGCAGTCCCATTGCTTCAGCAACAAGTATACCAATGCCAATTGCGCCAGTTGCAACGCCTGCAATTACATCGGGTTTGCCAAATTTTTCTTCAATATGTTTGGCAAATTCATCGCGAATATAGTTTCTAACCGCTGGAAATGAAAGGATTATGCGGTTATCACAATAAATTGGTGACTTCCAGCCTGAAGCCCACGTAAAAGGATTTTTAGAATTTAATTTAATTGCGTTTATTTGTAAAAGCAATTCGGCTGTTTGTTGTGCTGTGTTGTTATTAAAAATCATATTGCAAATGTATAAAGTTTTTGTGAACGATAAGCCACTTTTTTTGACAAATGAAGTGCAAAAAGAAACTGATTTCAAACTTTTTTTATTGGAAAGTGTTGACATCAAGAAGTTGATTGTTAAAATTTTTCAGCATAAAATTCAGAAAGCGTTTCTATATCATCCCGATGAAAAGTTAATCATGAAAACACTTCGTGCCAAATTACCAGTTGAAAAAGCAGGTGGCGGATTGGTTTTTAATGCTAATGGCGATGTGCTTTTTATTTTTAGAAATGGCAAATGGGATTTACCAAAAGGCGGCACCGAAAAAAACGAAACCATTGAAGAAACCGCTATGCGAGAAGTAGAAGAGGAAACTGGCGTAACCGGATTAGCCATCACCGAGAAACTGCAAAGAACCTACCATATTTTCAAACGCAATGGTCGCTACAAACTAAAAATTACGCAATGGTTTGAAATGCGTACCAAATTTGAAGGCACACCACAAGGCCAAGCCGATGAAGGAATTGAACGTGTAGAATGGGTGAATCCAAAGGATATTAAGTTTTTATTAGAGAACTCGTACGAGAATATTAAGTTGTTGTTTGAGGCGGAGAAGGTTGTTTGAAAAATTAATTAAGTTTTTTATTATTCTTCTAAAACATAATATGTTTTAATTTCCTGTTTTATTGCTTCTTTTCTTTTTTTTCTATCTTTAATTAATGATCTGTCATCTACTAAAAAATAACCTGTTCCACTCGTATTTCTAACTATGAAAATGATAAGTCTTTTTTCTCCTTTTACTTTTTCAAAAGTAAATTCCCATATTTCATTGTTCTCGAATTCTAAGCATTTATAAAAATTAAACATATTTAATTTATCGTAGTTTGCAAATTTTATTTTTTCAATTCTGCAAGGAGTATTAATACTATCTTTATTGTAAAAAATAACGGTACTATCTGTGATTTCTATATATTCATAATTATAGTCATTGAATTTTAATTGTTTTAGTTTCCATTTTCCTTTCCATTTTTCTTTTTCAATTGCTTGATAGATTGGTAACAAAGAATCTACTTTTGTTCTTGCATATTTTTCATATTCAGTCATTGGTTCATTATCAAAGTTAAAGCTTGTTGCAAAATAAAAGGAATAAAGGGCATTTAATCCTTTAGATTTTGAAAGAAACTTATTACCTGAATTAATATATTCTAATTGATATGATTCTATGCTTTTTTCTTCTTTTTCTTGGGCAAAAAATGTGATTGAAAAAAATAATGTAAAAAATGTAATTTTTGATTTCATGATTTCATGTATTTAATTCACTCTATAAACCGGATACTGCAAATGTGCCTTTTCATAATAAGGTGATTGTCGATACACCCAATCCAATTGTGCTGCACCGTTTTCAGCGAAAGCTTTGTCGTTTTGTTTCTTTTGTTCTAATTCGGCTTTGATTTTTGGGTTTTTGTCTAAGAATTCTTTGGCTAAATCTTCAAAAACATAACTCGAAAAATATTCTTTTTGTTGTAAAATAGGATCAAAGAAGTTCCAATTGAAATAACTGTCCACTGCTTCTGGTTCTAAAGTTTCTACTAAATATTTCACACCAGGTTGATTCGTGTAAAACACATAATCGCCCATAAAAAATTTCACTTTTTGAGTCGATTTGGACACTTTCGTATTGTAATGTCCGTAATGTCCTTCGTATGGTGATTTTGAGGTTTGATAACTTTCAATTTTATAGGATTCTACTTCAATAATAGTGTCGTTTTGAAGACGATGCGCATTGATATTGTTCAATTTTAAAATATCCAACACTTGCCATTGCGATTGTGGAATGATATACGCTTTGGGGATACTCACGAATTTCGTAGGCTTATAATTGCCATAAAACGGAATTTTTTTGGTAAACGGTTTGCTTTTATCGTAAAACAATCGGTCTTTTCCTGAAATAGCACTTGGTTTATAATCGCCTTGATAGCCTTTAAAATCTATGTATGACACTTTTGTAGAGTCAATTGCCCAATCCAACGGGTATTGCATTCCAACTTGATATTCGTTCAATGCGTCTTTTCGCATTTGCTTGATTTTTTGCCAATTTGTATCTGCAAAAAGTATCGTGCTAACCATAAATTCATAGGTAACTTTCACACGTTCTTTATAAATTTTCAACATGTGCGTTTCAGGAACAAACCCTAACGTGTGGAACAATGTCGTGTAACCTGTGGCATATCTTGGTGTATCGGTAAATTGCTCAAAACCTTTATCAGGTGTGGTGCTGTGCACATTTACATACGGAACCACATCGATTTTCTTTTTGTTCATGTCTTTCACCACCGAAGGATATAATTCATTGATGAAATAATTCCCTAATTTGTTTCCCAAACGTTCATGTTGGGTCGCAATACAAGTAAACGTATATTGATAATCCGCGCCATTAGAAACGTGATTGTCTAAGAAAATATCGGGATTTAACTCGGTAAATAACTTTTGAAAACTTCTCGAATTTTTAGTATCTGATTTAATGAAATCGCGATTCAAATCATAATTTCGAGCATTTCCTCTAAAACCGTATTCCTCTGGACCGTTTTGATTGGCTCTTGAATGCGAATTTCGATTCAACATTCCGCCTACATTATACACTGGAATAGCTGCAATAAATGTGTTTTTAGCTGTTTTTATTTTTCCCATGGCTAAATCGCGCATCAACATCATCGTTGCATCAATTCCGTCAGGTTCGCCTGGATGAATTCCATTGTTGATTAAAATTACAGCTTTATTTTTAGTAAAATATTCGTCAAAATCAAACTTTCCATCGCTTGAAAAAAGCACTAAATGCAAAGGTTTTCCGCTATCGGATGTGCCTTTGTGAATCATTTGAATGTTCGTAAAACTTTCGTCTAATTTTTCATAAAACGCAATACATTCTTCATAGGTTGTAGATTGATTGCCATTGCCACGTTCAAATGGTGTGGTGAAATCGTTTTGAGCGAATATTGAAAAAGAGAAAAAAAGCAAACTTATATTTAAAAAACGCATAGCAGAATTGTATTTGATTTTCAAAAATAAAGAATCTTTTTGAGGTAGAATTTTATAATTCGTAATTTTTAAATAATTGGCTTTATCTTTGCCGCATGAGTCAAAATCCATATTCCAACAATGTACTATTGAATCTTGGTATTCAAAGTTTAAACAAAATGCAAGAAGCAGCACAGCGTGCTATTTTGAATGAAGATAACGTGTTATTACTTTCTCCAACAGGTTCAGGGAAAACATTAGCGTTTTTATTACCCATTTTTCAATTATTAGAAGAAGATGTAAAAGGTGTGCAGTGCTTAATTTTAGTGCCTTCGCGCGAATTAGGTTTGCAAATAGAACAAGTTTGGAAAAAAATGGGTACGCATTACAAAGTCAATACGTGTTATGGTGGCCATTCGATTGATATTGAAATCAATAATTTAAGTAATCCTCCAGCGTTGTTAATTGGAACACCCGGAAGAATTGCCGATCATTTAGACCGAGGAAGTTTTGCTACGGATAACATCAAAACCTATGTTTTAGATGAATTTGATAAATCGTTGCAATTGGGTTTTCATGAGGAAATGTCCTATATCATTGGAAAAATTACCAGAGCCAATAAACGTATTTTAGTTTCTGCGACTTCAGGTGTAGAAATTCCAAAATATACCAAAGTAATTGATCCGAAAGTAATTGATTTTATTCCGAACCAAAAACAGAACGATAATTTAGATGTTCGCATCGTTTTTTCGAAATCGAAGGATAAAATTGATTCGTTGTTTCAGTTGATTTGTTCTTTAAATTCAGAAGCAGCATTGATATTTTGCAACCATAGAGAAGCTGTGGAACGCATTCATGAAATGTTAACCCAAAAAGGCATTATTTCCACGTATTATCACGGCGGATTAGATCAAGACGAGCGTGAACGTGCTTTGATTCAATTTAGAAATGGAAGTGTTTCGTATTTAATTACGACCGATTTAGGGGCGAGAGGTTTGGATATTCCAGAAATGAAACACGTAATTCATTACCATTTACCCGCAAAAGAAGATGAATTCACCCATAGAAACGGAAGAACCGCACGTATGTTGGCAACTGGAACCGCTTATGTGCTAATTCACGAAACCGAAAAGAAAGCCGATTATTTTGATTATGGCAAACGTAGATTAGATGTTTCAGCAGCTAAATCATTACCAAAGGCACCTTTGTTTCAAACGCTTTACATCAGCGGAGGAAAGAAAAATAAGTTGAATAAAATTGACATTGTAGGTTTCTTTTCGCAAAAAGGAAAATTGGAAAAAGATGATATTGGATTAATTGAAGTCAAAGATTTTATTTCTTTTGTAGCGGTGAAATATCCCAAAGTAAAATTGTTATTGCAAAACATCAAAGATGAAAAAATGAAAGGGAAGAAATATAAAATTGAAGTGGCGAGAAAGGTGATTAAGAAAGAGGAGGAGGAGGAAGAAAACCATCCAAAATTTACGTCACGTAAAGAGAATAATAGAAAATAGTGCTTTATTTTAATTAAAAAAGTTATGAATTAGTTTTTTGTCATTCCGATGCAAGGAGGAATCACATAACGTAGATTGAATTATGAGATTTCTCCTTGCGTCGAAATGACAATGTATTGATGTAAATTCAGGATAAAATGAATCTAAATTGCCCATTATGTAATTCTCCTGCAACGCTTTTTTGCGAAAAACCAAGGCATTTGTTCTATAAATGCAATAATTGCGAAGGCATCTTTAGACCCAAACATACTTTTTTAACCGCTGAAGCTGAGAAAGAGCATTATGAAAAACACAATAATGATATTTTTGATGAACGCTATCAAGCGTTTGTTTTTCCTATTGTTAATGCTGTTTTACACGATTTTTCACCAGAAGCTAAAGGTCTGGATTTTGGTTCCGGAACGGGTCCGGTGATTGCTAAAATGTTGACAGATAAAGGCTTTCAAGTACAGAATTACGATTTGTTTTTCGCGGATGAACCATCACTTTTGAACCAAAAATACGATTATGTTTCCTGTTGCGAAGTAATGGAGCATTTTCATCATCCCTATCAAGAATTTGAACTACTGAAAAGCTTATTACTTCCGAAAGGTAAATTATATTGCAAAACTGAGGTTTATAGCAACCAAAAGCCTTTTGAAAATTGGTATTACAAAGATGATTTTACCCATGTTTTCATTTACCAACCCAAAACTTTAGAATGGATAAAAAACGAATTTCACTTTTCGAAATTAATTATCAAAGAAAAGTTGATTGTGTTTGAGAATTAGCGTTTTTGTCAAGCTGAACTCGTTTCAGCTTCTCAATGTTTTAGATCCTGAAACAAGTTCAGGATGACAAGGGAAGATAAAATATGTTACACTTTCTCAACTGCAACTGTATACGTTGGGTCTTCTAAAATATTGACATCAATTATTGCTTCGGCATTTTTTAGTAAATCAATACAATCAGGGCTTAAGTGTTTTAGATGTACTTTTTTACCCACTTTTGCATAGCGTTCGGTGATTTTATTTACGGCATCAATGGCACTCATATCTGAAATTCTACTTTCGGCAAAATCGATTATAATTTCGTTTGGATCGTTGTTTATATCAAATTTTTCAGCAAATGCTGTGGTTGAACCAAAGAAAAGAGGGCCAAATAATTCATAATGTTTTACGCCATTTTTATCGATGAATTTTCTAGCACGAATGCGTTTTGCACTTTCCCAAGCAAAAATCAAAGCCGAAATAATTACGCCAACCAAAACAGCTAAGGCTAAATTATGTAAGAAAATCGTAATCAAAGTAACAATTACCATCACTAAAATATCCGACTTTGGCATTTTGGTAAACGCTTTAAAACTTGCCCATTCAAAAGTTCCTATCGCAACCATAATCATCACGCCCGTTAAAGCCGCCATTGGAACCAATTCGATAATTGGTGCTCCGACTAAAATTATAAGTAAAATGGTTAAAGCCGCTACAATTCCAGATAAACGAGCGCGCGAACCTGCGGATAAATTCACTAACGTTTGCGCAATCATTGGACAACCACCCATTCCGTAGAAAAAACCATTGGCAATATTGGCGCCACCTTGTGCTAAACATTCACGGTTACTGTTTCCTTTGGTAGCTGTAATTTCATCTACTAAATTCAGCGTTAACAAGCCTTCGGTTAAACCAACAGCTGCCATAATAGCTCCATAAGGCAAAATAATCATGAAAGTTTCCCAAGTAAATGGAATTTCTGGAATATGAAAAGGAGGTAAGGAACCGCTAACAGAAGCAATATCAACTACTTGTTTGGTATCGATATTAAAGCCTACCACAACTGCAAATACCACAATAATAGCAACTAATGAAGCTGGAACCGTTTTGGTAATTTTTGGAAAAATAAGAATAATAGCAATGGTTAATGCCACTAAAGCACTCATTGTAAGCAAAGGCGAACCCGAAAGCCATTCTGAAGTTCCATTGGTAACTTGTTTGAATTGTTCAAATTGCGACATGAAAATAATAACCGCTAATCCATTTACGAATCCAAACATTACAGGATGTGGTACCAATCGAATGAATTTGCCTAACTTGAATAATCCTACAATAATTTGAATTACACCAGCCAAAGCTATAGCACCAAACACGTATTCTAATCCGTGCGATTGCATCAAGGCGATTAAAACAATTACCGTTGCACCAGCGCCTCCAGAAACTAATCCAGGACGACCGCCAAAAACAGCCGTGATTAATCCCATGATAAAAGCACCATATAATCCAACAAGAGGAGGAAAGCCAGCTAAAATCGCAAAGGATAAGGATTCAGGAATCATGGTCATAGCAACCGTTAAGCCTGCTAAGATTTCAATTTTGTAGTCTACCTTTTGTTTAAAATTGAATAGATTGAATACTTTCTGCATATAAATTTTGGCTTTGGTAATTTAAAGTGCAAAAGTAAACATTAATAAATAAAGCGAAAGATTTTACTTCTTGTCTATAACCGATTTTGGAACCAATTGCGTAATATCACCTCCATTCCGCAACACATCACGCACAATACTTGAGGATATAAAAGATGTTCGAGCTGCTGTTAATAAGAAAACCGTTTCAATTTTTGACATCATACGATTGGTGTGTGCAATGGCTTTTTCAAATTCAAAATCGGCCGGATTTCTTAAGCCTCTCAAAATGAATTCAGCATTTTCTTTTTTGCACAAATCAATGGTTAAACCTGAGTAAGTAATCACTCTAACTTTTGGTTCGTCTTTGAAAGCTTCTTCAATAAAGCGTTTGCGTTCTTCTAACGAAAACATATATTTTTTTTCGGCATTCACACCAATGGCTACAATGACTTCATCAAATAATGAAACGCCTCTTTTGATAATATCGTAATGACCGTTTGTGATTGGATCAAATGAACCTGGAAATATTGCTTTTTTCATGTTTTATTACTTTAAAGCCAATTCAATAGCGTTTTCAAATAATTCGGGTAACGAAATTCCAGCTTCACGAGCTTGTTGAGGTAAAATACTTTCAGTAGTTAAACCAGGAATCGTATTCATTTCTAACATGTGAGGTTCATTGTTAACAATAATGAATTCACTTCTCGAAAAACCTTTCATTTTCAATACTTCGTAGGCTCTTTTGGCAACCATTTCAATTTTTACTTTCAGTTCATCTGAAATTCTGGCTGGTGTAATCTCTTTTGATTTTCCTAAATATTTCGCCTCGTAATCAAAAAAGTCGTTTTCAGATACGATTTCGGTAATAGGTAAAACGGTAACCGTTCCTTTATAATTAATCACACCCACCGAAACTTCTGTTCCGTCCAAGAAACTTTCAATGATGATTTCGTCGTCTTCTTTGTAAGCATTTTCAATAGCTGGAAGAAATTCTGCCGCCGTTTTTACTTTTGAAATTCCGAAACTTGAACCTGATTTATTTGGTTTTACAAAACAAGGTAAGCTCACTTTCGCTAAAATAGTGTCTACGTTAATTTCGTCGCCTAAATTCAAATAGTACGATTCCGCCGTTTTGATTCCGTAAGGTTTTAAAACCGATAACATATCGCGTTTATTGAACGTTAACGCTGCTTGATAATAATCACACGAAGTTTGAGGTATATTCAATAGTTCAAAATAGGCTTGCATCAAACCGTCTTCGCCTGGTGTTCCGTGAATCGCATTAAAAACCACATCAAAATTGATTTTTGTTCCATTAACTGTTACTGAAAAATCGTTTTTATCAATTGGGAATTCGGCATCATTTTCATCTACGTACACCCACTTTTCCTTGAAAATATGAATACGATACGGATTAAATTTTGAACGATTAATGTTGTTAAACACTACATTTCCGCTAGTTAACGAAATTTTGTACTCGCTAGAGTAACCTCCCATGATAATGGCTACGTTTTTCATTGTAAATTTCAAATTGTTCTACACAAAATTACATTATTTATTGAGATTTTACGTTCTTTTATTCGTTTACCAAAGAAATATTTTTATAAAAATGCCGTTTTAAATGTGTGAAGAAATCAAAATGAATTGCATCGTTATTTCTTTTTGAATTTTATATCTTTGTCAAAATATCATTTTGTATGAGTTTATTTAAGTTTTTAACAAGCCGAACTTTTTTTATTCAAGCTTTTTTAGCAGTAGCTATTGTGGTGGTTTTTACTTTTTTAGTAATCCAGTTTTTAGATTTTAGAACCAATCATGGTCAGGAAATTAAAGTACCTGATTTATCTAAAATGAAATTGGAAATCGCAGAAGAGAAACTAAACGAACTGGATTTAGAAGTTTTTTTATTGGATACGGTAGAATTTAATGCCGATTTTCCTCCTTTTACCATTTTAGAACAAGATCCAAAAGCAGGAAGTTTGGTAAAAGACGGACGAAAAATCTATGTAAAATTAAATGCAGGTGAATTTACGGATATTACCATTCCAGAATTCAAAGACAAAACATTCCGACAAATTTCATCAACAATAAAATCATTAACCTTAAAAGAAGGAAAGATTACTTATAAACCGCATATTGCAAAAGATGTGGTGTTACAAATCTATCAAGACGGTAGAAGATTAAGAGCAGGAGATAAAGTGAAAAAGAATTCTACTTTAGATTTTGTTTTAGGTGATGGAAAAGAAGTGTTTGATGAAGAAACATTTAGCTCAGAAGAACCAGCAGATACATTGCCTCCAGTAGAAGAGGTGCAACCAGAAGAATTTAAAGAAGAAAATGACGGAATATAAGGTTGAAAACGAACTCGAAGACGAGTTATACGAACATCATCGTTTTGAAGCAAGTAAAGGACAATCGGCTTTGCGTGTGGATAAATTTTTGATGAACATGATTGAAAATACTACTCGAAATAAAATACAACAAGCAGCTGAAAATGGTTCTATTTTAGTAAATGATGTTGCGGTAAAATCCAATTATAAAGTAAAAGCGGGTGATGTTGTACGTTTAGTATTGGCACATCCTACATACGAGCAATTGCTAACACCTGAAAATATTCCATTGGATATTGTATATGAAGACGATCAATTGTTGGTGATTAATAAACCAGCAGGAATGGTTGTGCATCCAGGTCATGGAAATTATTCAGGAACTTTAGTAAACGCATTAGCGTATCATTTTGAGAATTTACCATTAAATAGTTCGGAACGACCAGGTTTGGTTCATAGAATTGATAAAGACACCACAGGATTACTTGTAGTTGCAAAGACAGAACATGCAATGGCTTATTTGTCGAAACAATTTGCTGAGAAAACTTCGGAACGAGAATATGTTGCTTTAGTTTGGGGAAATATCGAAGAAGACGAAGGAACTGTTGAAGGTAACATTGGACGACACGATACCAACCGAATGCGAATGGCAGTTCATGAAAGTGATGAAAAAGGAAAACCAGCAGTAACGCATTATAAAGTTTTAGAGCGATTTGGGTATGTAACCTTAGTTTCTTGTCAATTAGAAACAGGAAGAACACATCAAATTCGTGTGCACATGAAACACATTGGTCACACCCTTTTCAATGACGAGCGTTATGGAGGTAATTCCATTTTGAAAGGAACTACTTTTACAAAATACAAACAGTTTATTGATAATTGTTTCAAAACGTTGCCAAGACAAGCGCTTCATGCGAAAACATTGGGTTTTGAACATCCCATTACAAAAGAATTTTTACGTTTTGATACGCTAATTCCGCAAGATTTACAGGAATGTATCGAAAAATGGCGTGTGTATTCAAAAGCACAAACGTTTACAGAAGAATAAAAAAAAAGCGAAAATTATTTTTCGCTTTTTTAGTTATATTCACCATCTACATAAAACCAATTTCCATTTTCAAATTTAAAAGTAGAATGTTCATAATGAACTTGAGCCTTTAAATTTTCGTCTAAAAAATACGCTTTAAAAGTAACGGTCGTTTCAGTTGAAGTTAAAACTTCTAATTTTAACCATTTATTATTTTTCGACCAAGCTAAAATATCGGCTTTTTTATATAATTTTCGAGTTGAAAGGTGAGTAGTTGCTATCAAATAATCAGCAGCTGCAGTTGCATAAGCGCTATATCTCGAACGCATTAACGCTTCGGCAGTTGGTGCTTTTTTGATTCCTTTAATATAAGGTTCACAACAATCTTGAAAAGAAAGTGAATTTCCACAGTAGCAACCCGACATAAATTACGATTTAGATTCGTTGAATTTTCGTTGAATTTCTTTTAATTTTTCGGCACGAGCATTCTTTTTCGCTTTTTCTTTTGCTTGCTCTTTGTGCAATTTATCGTTGTGTGCTTTAATATTTTTTGGATTATTTCTTCCCATTTTACAAGCTTTTTTGAAGTTTCAAAGATACAAAAATATAATTGGATAATTTTTGGCACAACAATTGGTTATTGCATAAGTAAGTAAATAATTTAAAACTTAAAGATTATGAAAAAAATTACTTTATTGTTGGTTTTTATCGGGATGATAACACTACAAAGTTGTACAGTAAACGAGGTAAGAGATGAAAATGATAACGATACTATTAGTGAAGTTTTTGAATACTCAAATGTCGATTTAACTTCTGGAAACGGATACAATCAAATTTTAGATTTCCCTCATATTATTTATTCATCTGATATGGTTTTAGTATATCGATTAGTTGGTGGTGGAAGTGCTGGAGATGTTTGGAAATTATTGCCAGAAACCTACTATTTTGATGATGGAACTTTAGATTTTGGTTACGACAGTAATTTTACACAATATGATGCTCAAGTAAGTTTATTTGGATTTGATTTACCAGGATTGAGTAATGCAAATAAATTAGATCAAGTATTTAGAGTTGTAGTTATTCCTGCTTATTTTGCAAATAAATCAGCTGCTGGTAAATTAGATTTTAAAGACTATAATGCAGTAAAAGAACATTACAAATTAGATGCGGCTAAAGTAACTAAGGTAGAAATGTAATAATAACTAAAAGAGCTATCCATTCCGATAGCTCTTTTTTATACGGATATTTTATCTATCTTTAAATAACCTATGTGTTTTTCATCTTCTGAAATTGCATTGGTTTTTGTTATTTTCAACCGAAATTGCGATTTGAATTTATTCGAAAGGATATCTTCAATGTTGTGAATATCATCAACATCAATACCATATTTATCATCAATGTGTGATGTTGCACCTTTGAAACCGCAATGTTTATAGAAAGTAGTTTGTTTGGCTTTCTTGATTGCTTCGGCTTTCGTTTTGGCAACCACTAATACTTTATAATGGTATTCTTCAAATTCTCCTTCTTTGTAACCGCCTAAGTTCAGAAAGAATAATTGTTCTTCTTGTTCCAGTTTTTCATTATTTGAAACCACTTCAATAGCAAACCCATCCACAAAAGTCACTTTTTGCCACGCATCAATATGGATTCTTCCTTTTGCTTCGGGCCAAAACGCATTCATGTCTGGAACCAATTCTTTTAAACTCATTCCAATACCAAAAAAAATATCATGTTGTTCAGTAAATCGTCCTTTTGGAGTACATCCTAACATTATCATGTATAAATTTGTTGTTTTCATAGCGTAAATGTAATAAAAAATATTTTACCCCTAAAAAAATAGGGGTATGTGTGTGAATATTTAAAAAAGTCATATATTTGCATAACTTTTCAAGGGTATAACTTTTAACACACACAACTTATGTCAACATTTCGCTTTCAAGCTTTAAGAAAAGCAACAGACAGAAAACCAGTTCACGTAGAAGAATTGGACAGAAAATCAGTTATTTTTGGTAGTAATGTCTTCGGAGACAAAGCTATGCGACAATTTTTAACACCTGAAGCTTACAAAGCGGTTAAAGCAGCAGCAGATGGCGTAAAAATCGATAGAAAAATTGCCGATTATATTGCATTGGGAATGAAAGAGTGGGCATTATCAAAAGGAGTAACTCATTATACGCACTGGTTCCAACCATTAACAGGAACCACTGCGGAAAAGCACGATGCTTTCTTCGAAACTTTTCCTGACGGAAGTGATCCAGTTGAAAAATTTGGAGGAAGTCAATTGGTACAACAAGAACCAGATGCATCTTCTTTTCCAAATGGAGGAATCAGAAATACTTTTGAAGCAAGAGGTTATACTGCTTGGGATCCAACATCGCCAGCTTTTATCTTCGGAACTACATTATGTATTCCAACAGTTTTTGTATCCTACACAGGCGAAGCTTTAGATAATAAAACACCTTTATTAAGAGCTTTAAATGCAATTGATGCCGCTGCGATTGATGTAGCAAAATATTTCGACAAAAATGTAAAACGTGTAACACCAACTTTAGGTTGGGAGCAAGAATATTTCTTAGTTGACACCGCTTTAGCCAACTCAAGACCAGACTTATTAGCAACTGGAAGAACGTTGTTAGGTCACACTGCTGCAAAAGGGCAACAACTAGACGACCATTATTTTGGTTCGATTCCTACCCGAGTTTTAACCTATATGCGTGATTTAGAAAACGAATGTATGTTATTAGGAATTCCAGTTAAAACGCGTCATAACGAGGTTGCACCAAATCAGTTTGAGTTAGCACCAATCTTCGAAGAAACGAATTTAGCGGTGGATCACAATTCATTATTAATGGATGTGATGCAAAAAGTAGGAGAGCGTCACGATTTTAAAGTATTATTCCACGAAAAACCATTCAAAGGAGTAAATGGTTCAGGAAAACACAATAACTGGTCATTAGCAACAGATACTGGAATCAACTTATTAAGCCCAGGAAAAACGCCAATGAGCAACTTACAGTTCTTGACTTTCTTTATCAATACAATTAAAGCGGTTCATGATAACGAAGAACTATTGAGAGCGTCAATTGCTTCGGCAAGTAACGATCACCGTTTAGGAGCGAATGAAGCGCCACCAGCAATTATTTCGGTTTTCATCGGACAACAATTGACTAAAGTGTTAGCTGAATTAGAAGGCGTTTCTCAAGGTAAATTATCGCCAGAAGAAAAAACAGATTTAAAATTAAACGTAGTAGGAAAACTACCAGACGTTTTATTAGACAATACAGATAGAAACAGAACATCTCCATTTGCTTTCACAGGAAATAAATTTGAGTTCAGAGCAGTTGGTTCTTCTGCAAACTGTGCGGTTTCTATGACGACTTTAAATACGATTGTTGCCAAACAATTAAAAGATTTCAAAATTGAAGTAGATGCTTTAATTGAGAAAAAAGATTTAAAGAAAGACGAAGCCATTTTTAATGTATTGAGAGAATATATTAAAGGTACAAAAGCGATTTTATTTGAAGGCGACGGTTATAGCGAAGCTTGGGAAAAAGAAGCTAAAAAACGTGGTTTAAGCAATCACAAAACTACACCACAAGCGTTAAAAGCAAAAGTTTCTAAAAAAGCAATTGCGTTGTTTGGCGAAATGGGCGTAATGAATCATGTTGAGGTTGAATCACGTTACGAAATTGAATTGGAAGAATACGTGAAAAAAATCCAAATTGAAGGTCGTGTTTTAGGTGATATTGCACGCAATCATGTGGTTCCAACGGCTATTCGTTATCAAAATGTGTTGATTGAAAACGTAAAAGGTTTAAAAGAAATCTTTGGTAAAGATTTTGAGAAAATTGCAAAAGAGCAAATTTCGTTAATCAAAGAAATTTCAGAACACATCGAAGGCATCAACACGAAAGTGGAAAAAATGACCGAAGAACGTAAAAAAGCAAACGCTTTAACCAGTACAGAAAAAATGGCCGATGCATACTGTGATAAAGTAAAACCATACTTCGAAGAAATTCGTTACCACGCTGACAAATTAGAATTGTTAGTAGACGACGAGCTTTGGACATTAACAAAATACAGAGAATTGTTATTTACGAAGTAATTATAAATAGAAATCCCAATCGAAAGATTGGGATTTTTTTATTGAGTATTCCTCTTTAACAACCATCATTCTTGTTAAATTCGCGTTTAAAAAGCACTTTACTATTATGTTCAATATAGTCGCTCGATATAATTAAATAAGGATGATTATTTGAAAAACCAGCGCTTCGGCTTCTTACGATTATTTTGTCGTTAACTTTCAAGTTTTTAAATTTCTCAAAATCATTTGGAATAAATTGCATCATGTAATCTTCGCCATTAATCTTAACAACTAACCATTTTGGACTTGATGGGTTTGTGGTTGGAAATTGAAAAGTAACTGATGTTACAATGGCTTCCATTTCAGCAAAAGCATTTATTTCGTTTTTTATTTTCTCATAGCTAGCTTGTACTTTTTTGCCTTCGGGCGATTTTTTCCAATCATTAAATTTTATTCCATCTGGTGAAGCTTCCCATTTTTTTCGTTGATCCAACATAGATTTCTTTTCAGCACTAGATAAAGTTTTTTTAACAAGTTTCTTTTCTTTTTTAATTTCAGTCTTTGCTTTCGAGTTGTTTGCAAAAGTTGAAAAGCTAAATACAAGTCCACTTATCACAACCAGCGATAAGATTAGAACATAAATTGTTTTTTTCATAAAGTTTCATTTTTTTAAATTGATTACACGAATTTACATTCATAATTTTTTGTTAGAGCGATTGGGATTGTAAATAAAATTGTAAACTTTGTAAATAATTAATTGACACTATGAATAGTAGGCAAAATCTCCTTTCTGGGAAAACTAAATATGTAATTGCATTGTTATTACTAGTGTTAATTTCATTGGTTTTCTTTGTAAATACGAATAGCGATTTTGATCTTTCCAAAAGAGAAGTTTTACTGCGTAGAATAGGACATGAAATACTTTTACAATCTGGTGATAGCACATCGAGAGTTCTTCCAATAAAGAAGATAGCTGATAATGAATACCAAATTAGTTTTGAGAAAGAATTTACTTTTCAAACCGATTCTCTGGTGAATATTACCCAACGTTTGCTAGCTAAAGATTATCTTGTAAATGATTATGTAGTTAATGTGATTAATTGTGACAATTCTAGTGTAGCTTATGGATATGCTATTTCCAAAAACAAAAAAGATGATATTGTAGCATGTATTGGAAGAAAGCAACCCATTGCCTGTTATGTGATTACTATTAAATTTAAACCAATTGGAATATTTACAGCAAATTATAAATATTTTATAGGAGGTTTATTGTTTTTAATGTTAGTTGGATTTGTTTTTTGGAAATCGAAACATAAGAAAGAATTACCAAAAGATTTGTCTAACAAACAATTCACTTTTGGTTCAGTTTTGTTTGATGTACAAAAGCGTCAATTAGAAATTAATAAAAAAACAATTGATTTAACAGCAACCGAAACGCGTTTATTGCTCATTTTTGCCACATCGCCTAATGAAACAATAGAAAGAAGCCGACTTCAAAAAGAGATTTGGGAAGACGAAGGCGTTATTGTAGGACGCAGTTTAGACATGTTCATATCAAAACTCAGAAAAAAACTGGAGCTTGACCCCAATATTAATATTGTAGTTATTCGTGGAAAAGGGTATAAGCTTGAGGTTAATTTTTTATGATTGTAGGCACGGATTGGAAATCCGCGCTATCGGGTTTATTGGCCTTTTACTAATTCAATAATTTGATATTTTATTTCTGGCTGTTTCGGAAGTTTTTTTTCAGTAATACTTATAACTCTATATCGACTTACAAGTTTTTTATTATGATACTTATCTAAGTATAAATTATCATCTTCTTTCTCAATTTTTATTGAATAATAATCTTTCTCAGTTGTTACTTTTCCACTTCCTGGCTCTTTGCAAACTTGAATTTCTTCTTCTCTTATTTTATTTTTTTTATAAAAATTCCATTGAATGAATTCACAACAGCTTTTTGATTGATAAAAGTAATTCATGTTACTATAAAGCTTAATTGAATCTGTTGAGTTGGAATTACAAATAGTCCAAACTTTAGAATCATATCCGTGTTCTATTTTTAATAATTTTTTTAAGTTTTTTTTAGAAATGTCATTTTGAGCATAACAACTTAAAACTGTAACAATTGACAATGTAATTATAAAAATATACTTCATTTTGAAATTTTATGTTTATCGGGGTGGATTCGAAACTTGCTACTAACTTGTTTATATGCGCTAAAAAGTAGCGTATTTCAAAAATATAAAAAAAGTTTACAACAACTATAACTATCTACTAAAAATCACTATTTTCGGTTATCTAAAACCTACCTAATGAAAAAAATACTTTTTCTGTTTTTATTTATGAGTTCCATTTCTTTTGGGCAAAACAAGTTTACGGTATATTTTGATACGGATGCTGACCAATTAAAATTAAATGAATTGACTCGTTTTGATGATTTTTTTAGAAATAAAAAGGTTAAATTTACTAAACTCATAGGGTATTGCGATTATCGTGCGTCTAATGAATACAATGATACTTTGGCATTGAACAGAGCAAATTTCGTTTCAAATATTATCGAAAAAGTTACCAATCAAAAGCAAATCGAAATCGAAAGTAAAGGTGAAAATTTCGAACAAAATTCCGATTTAGCTTTAAACCGTAAAGTTGAAATTTATTACGAAGAAATTCCTGTAAAAGTTGTAGAGGAAGTAGCGTCAAATGATTTATTAAATCAGGTTTCAAATGCTAAAGTGGGTGATAAACTCATTTTAAAAAACCTTTATTTTTATGATCGTTCCGGAATTCTTAGACCAGAATCTAAACCCGTTATGGAAGAATTATTAGCGATAATGCACGCCAATCCAAAACTAAAAATCGAAATTCAAGGACATATTTGCTGTCAATTAGGAACTGATGTTGAAAATACCGCAAAAGTGAGAGCGTTAACGGTTTATAATTATCTCATCAACAAAGGAATTGCAGTAAATAGATTGAGTTTTAAAAGTTTTGGAAGTACAAAACCAATTCATAAAATTCCAGAAAAAACAGAAGAAGAACGCAATGAAAACCGCAGAGTAGAAATTCAAATTATTGAAAATTAATTTTGGCATACTTTTGTATGTAGTATATTTGTTGTTACTTCGTAAAAAGTAAAAAAATGAAATTTGTATTTTCAATAGTATTTTTCTGGTTCGGCTATTTTGCCTTTTCGCAAGAACAAGTTACGTTCTATTTTGATACTGATAAATTTGAACTCAACAAAACCGAATTGGCAAAATTGCAACAGTGGATTGCTGAAAATAAAACCTCAAAAATTTTATCCATCACAGGTTCTACAGACGAAGTTGGAACTTCAGGGTACAACGATACTTTGTCACAAAAACGGGTGAGTTATATTTTTAATCACGTGAATGGTAAAATCAACATCAGACCCGATTTTAAAAGTATTTCTTTGGGTGAAAAAGGAGCAACTTCAATAAATAAAGCAGAAAATCGAAAAGCGATAATTCACTATTTACTTGAAAAAGATTTAGAGAAAGAAGATGAAATTTTAGGGATAAAAGAAGCAGTCGAAGTAATAATTCCAGAAAATGCATCGTTAGAAGAAAAAGTAAAGTTGTCTAAAGTAGGCGCGAAAATTGTTTTGAAGAATATTAATTTTTACCAAAATACGTTTGCAACCGTTCCAGAATCACAAGGGGCCATGTATGATTTGTTATATGTGATGCAAAATAATCCCAATTTAAAAATCGAAATTCAAGGTCATATTTGTTGCATAGCTAAAGATTATCGAAATCTATCTACCGATAGAGCAAAACAAATTAAACGTTTTTTAGTGTATAGTGGCATTCCTCAGCATCGCATTCAAACTAAAGGCTTTGGTGTTTCGCAACCTATTTATCCAATTCCAGAAGCTAGTGAAGAACAAGCTGCAGCGAATAGAAGAGTTGAGATTCAAATTTTAAGTAAATAAATTCAATACCAATGAAAAAATATATTCCGTTTTTACTGTTAACCCTTACGCTATTAATTTCAAGTTGCGACAAATGTAATGAAGGAGATAATGCTACTCCAGCCTCAATTTTTATAGAGGTTATTGATGAAACAACGTTAGAAAATGTTTTTGCAAATGCAACCTTTACAGCAGCTAATATTTCAGTTAAAGATTTAGATGATGAGCCAATTCCTTTTAATTTTATTTCCAATACGAATTTAATACAGTTGTTTCCAAATACTGAAAATCCGATTGGTAACACCTTTATCATAACGCTAAATAACGAAACTACTTCTACAATTGAAGAAATTACCATTACGCACGATGTTGCTGAGAACAAAGAGGAATGTTACACCACCTATACAATAGAAAATGTGCAAGCGCCAAATAATCCTTCTGAAGTAGTGAATGCAATTTATGTTGTAAAAATTTAACAATTTCTAAATTCAAACTTCTAAATTCTAAATTTTAAAACTATCTTTGCGCCACAACTACAACACACAACATTCATGAGTTCTGATACGAGCAAACGCTACAATTTAAGAGGAGTTTCGGCTTCCAAAGAAGATGTGCACCAAGCTATCAAAAACATCGACAAAGGCTTATTTCCACAAGCATTTTGTAAAATCATTCCTGATTATTTAACCAACGACGACCAATATTGCATTATTATGCATGCTGATGGCGCAGGAACAAAATCTTCCTTAGCCTATATGTATTGGAAAGAAACAGGCGATATTTCAGTTTGGAAAGGAATTGCTCAAGATGCATTAATCATGAATATTGATGATTTATTATGTGTCGGAGCAACCGATAACATTCTACTTTCATCCACTATCGGAAGAAATAAAAATTTAATTCCAGGCGAAGTAATTTCTGCGATTATCAACGGAACAGAAGAATTAATTTCGGATTTAAAAAATCACGGAGTTACCATACATTCAACTGGTGGAGAAACCGCTGATGTAGGCGATTTAGTGCGAACAATTATTGTTGATTCAACCGTAACGGCTCGTATGAAACGCGCTGATGTAATTGATAACGCCAATATCCAAGCGGGTGATGTTATTGTAGGATTGGCTTCTTTTGGGCAAGCAACTTACGAAAAGGAATATAATGGAGGAATGGGAAGCAATGGCTTAACTTCGGCACGTCATGATGTTTTTTCAAAATATTTGGCTGAAAAATATCCAGAAAGTTTTGATGCTTCGGTTCCAAATGAATTAGTCTATTCAGGTCAAACCAAATTAACTGATGCAGTTGACAATAGTCCAATAAACGCTGGAAAATTAGTACTTTCTCCAACGAGAACGTATGCGCCAGTTATCAAAAAGATTTTATCAAAATACAATTCAAATCAAATTCACGGAATGGTGCACTGTAGCGGAGGAGCACAAACAAAAGTGCTTCACTTTGTAGAAAACGTTCACGTGATTAAAGATAATTTATTTCCAGTACCACCATTGTTCCAATTAATTCAAGAACAATCAAAAACCGATTGGAAAGAAATGTACCAAGTATTCAACTGTGGTCACCGCATGGAAATATATGTTCCTGCAGCAGTAGCACAAGACATCATCGAAATTTCAAAATCATTCCACATCGATGCACAAATCGTTGGTAGAGTCGAGAAATCAAATAATAAGAAATTAACAATTACATCCGAATACGGAACATTTGAATATTAATCTGTAGAGACAAGTCATGACTTGTCTTTCTGTTTTTAATGAAATTAAAATTTACAACACAACAACAATAAAATGCAACACAACGTATTAATTTTAGATTTCGGTTCGCAATACACCCAATTAATTGCCCGAAGAGTAAGAGAATTAAACATTTTCTGCGAGATTTTTCCATTCGATAAAATTCCAGCAGATTTATCAACATATAAAGCCGTTATTTTAGGCGGAAGCCCTTGTTCAGTTCGTTCAGAAGAGGCACTTCACCCTGATTTATCTCAAATTAGAGGAAAATTACCAGTTTTAGCAGTTTGTTACGGAGCGCAATATTTAGCCCATTTTTCAGGTGGAGAAGTGGCGGCTTCTAACACAAGAGAATACGGAAGAGCCAATCTTTCGTACATCAAAGAAAATGAAGTGTTTTTAGAAGGTGTTTCTGAAAATAGTCAGGTTTGGATGAGTCATTCGGATTCAATCAAGCAATTGCCAACAAACGGAGTTAAAATTGCGAGTACAAAAGACGTAGAAAACGCAGCTTATAAAATTGAAGGCGAAACGACTTATGCTATTCAATTTCATCCAGAAGTATATCATTCAACAGATGGAAAACAAATGTTGGAAAACTTTTTAGTAAAAATTGCACAAGTGCCTCAAACTTTTACGCCAAATGCTTTCGTAGAGGAAGTAGTTGCAGAAATGAAAGCTAAAATCGGAAACGATAAAGTAGTTTTAGGACTTTCTGGTGGTGTAGATTCAACTGTAGCAGCGGTTTTATTGAACAAAGCAATTGGAGAAAACCTATATTGTATTTTCGTAAATAATGGATTATTACGTAAAAACGAATTCCAAAATGTGCTAAATCAGTACCAAGGAATGGGCTTAAATGTAAAAGGAGTAGATGCTTCGGCACGCTTTTTGGATGCCTTAGCGGGGTTAGATGATCCAGAAGCAAAACGTAAAGCTATTGGAAAAGCGTTTATTGAAGTTTTTGATGATGAAGCACACCAGTTAACCGATGTTAAATGGTTAGGTCAAGGTACGATTTATCCAGATGTTATTGAATCTGTTTCAGCAACAGGTGGACCATCAGCAACAATTAAATCGCATCATAATGTAGGTGGATTACCAGATTTCATGAAATTACAAGTGGTTGAACCTTTACGAATGTTATTCAAAGACGAAGTGCGTAGAGTGGGTAGGTCATTAGGAATTGATGATGAATTATTAGGTCGTCATCCGTTTCCAGGACCGGGATTGGCGATTCGTATTTTAGGGGATATTACGCCAGAAAAAGTAGCTATTTTGCAAGAAGTAGACGCCGTTTTCATCAACGGATTAAAAGAACACGGATTATACGATAAGGTTTGGCAAGCAGGAGCAATTTTATTGCCTGTAAATAGTGTAGGAGTAATGGGAGACGAGCGCACGTATGAAAAAGTAGTGGCATTGCGCGCTGTAGAATCAACCGATGGAATGACCGCAGATTGGGTACATTTGCCATATGAGTTTTTAATGAAAATTTCTAACGAAATCATAAACAATGTTAGAGGTGTAAATAGAGTGGTGTATGATATCAGCTCAAAACCACCTGCTACTATTGAGTGGGAATAGTTAAGTTAATAACAATATAATGGCAATTACAAGTTTCAATTTAGATTTTTAGTACATTTGAATTGGATTTTGAAATTGCCATTTTTTATATTTTATACCATGAAGAACGTATTTTTTATTTACATTTTTTTGTTCACATTTGCCGTTGAAGCTCAAATTAAGCACAACGTTGCAAAAGGAGAAACTGTATATCAAATTGCTAAAAAATATCAAGTAACGCCTTTTGATATTTACCGGTTAAATCCGGATGCAAAAAATGGAGTACAAGAAAATACGACTTTGTTAATTCCAAAAGCAGGTTCAAACACCTCAGGGATTACCCATAAAGTTGCGCCAAAAGAAACACTTTTTGGTATTGCAAAAAAATACAATGTGTCTGTTTCTGATATTGAAAAATGGAATAAAGATACCTTGCAAGAAGGATTGAAAATAGGTCAAGAAATTTATGTTTCAAAGCCTTCTGTTTCAAGCAAACCCAACATTCAAAAGGAAATCAAACCTGAAGTTAAAACTTTAGATGTTGTTAAAGAAGAAAAAGTAAAAACTACAATTTCAACTTTTTCACACACGGTTGTTGCACAAGAAACCAAATATGGAATTGCTACAAAATACGGACTTTCAGTTGAGGAATTAGAAAAATTAAACCCGCAAATTGCAGAAGGATTAAAAGTGGGCGAAATCTTAAAAATTAAAACTACACAAGAAAAGAAAGTCACCATTGTAGGAAAAGGACAATACGAAGTGCAACCCAAAGAAACACTATTTAGTTTATCCAAAAAACTCAATATTTCTCAAGAAGATTTATTGGATTTGAATCCTGAATTGAAAAATGGTTTAAAAGAAGGAATGGTTTTAAATGTGCCTTCTAGAAAAATGGCAAGAGATACTGTTTTTTCTGCAAAACCAAAAGTTGATTTATTGCAAACGATTGATAAAAACGAACAAAAAGAATTGGTTTTATTCCTTCCGTTTAGTATGGATAAAATTGAAAATGATTCATTAAAATCAAAAACAGAACATCTAAAAACAAATAAATTTTTAAACTTAACGTTAGATTTTTATGCTGGAGCTTTAAAAGCAGTTGATTCTGCTAAAGTATTAGGATTGCCAGTAAATGTTAAAATTTATGATGTTGAAAGTTCAAAATATACCTCAAACATCGCTTCAATTATTGCAAAAAATGATTTTTCTAATGTAGATGCGGTTATTGGTCCGTTCCAAAGTTCTCATGTTGAAAGTGCTGCACAATTACTATCAAAATATAATATTCCAGTAATTTCGCCACTTTCAAAAGAAAAAGGTTTGGCTTTGCCTAATTTATATTATGCGATTCCTTCAGAAGAAAAATTAAAAGCTAATTTATTTGCTTATTTCAAACAAAAAGAAGGAAATGTAGTGGCAATTATTAGTACAAAGAAAAATACATCGAGAGATTATTTAACGGCAAATTATCCAGAAGCTAAGCATGCTATTTTTAACGATAAAGGCGCTTTGGATATGGTTCATTTTAAAGCGCAATTGGTTAAAGGTAAACCAAATTTTGTGATTTTAGAAATAGAAAAATCTGGAACAATTCTGAGTATTACCAATACTTTAAAGAACTTGCAAAAGGAATATGACATTCAATTGGTGGTTTTTGAAGTGTATGATGCGCTTAATTTTGAGGAAATTCCGATTAAGAATTTAACCGCTTTAAAAATGATGTATCCATCGGTAAGTAAAGTTATTGAAACACCTGAAGAATTCATTTTTGCGGCAGCATTTAAAAAAGACAATAACATTGCTCCCAACGCAGCAGCTGTAAAAGGTTTTGACATTACTTTTGATACCATTTTACGCATTTGTCAAGAAGAAGGATTTGTAAATTCGGTTTCAAAATACAAAACGGAATATGTTGGAAATAGTTTTGACTATTCGAATGAAAACGGCGCAAATAATAATAATGGTTGTTATTTATTATATTATGACAACGATTTAACAATTAAAAAAGCACAATAATGGCAACTTCAAAAGTGACTTATTTAGGTGATTTACGCACCTCTTCTATACATTTACAATCGGGTTCAGAAATTATTTCTGATGCACCTTTAGACAATAACGGAAAAGGGGCTGCATTTTCTCCAACCGACACTGTTGCTAACGGATTGGCAAGTTGCATGTTTACCGTTATGGGAATCAAAGCGCGTGATTTAGACGTAGATTTTTCAGGTTCTACCGCAGAAGTAACCAAAATCATGGGAACCGAACCAAGAAGAATTACAGAAATTCAAGTAACCTTCCATTTCTCTATCAATCCAGACGAAAAAACAAAAACAATTTTAGAAAGAACCGCAATGACTTGCCCTGTTTTCTATAGTTTGCATCCAGATATTAAGAAAGAGATTGTTTTTAATTGGAAGTAAGTACTTCAATTTATGAAAAAAATAATTTTAGTAAGTTTTATTTTTACTTTTTTAATAAGTTGTGAAATTAATTCTAATTTTGAAAAAGCTAGTATTGAGAATTTATTCAAAGAATTAAAGAAAAATAGTGAGTTCGAAAGTGAATTATCAGAAAAAATATTAGTTGAATTTCTATATAAAGTTGATATTTCAGATTTGAAAAACGGAAAGTCAATAGAAAAAGAATTTCTGTTTGAAGATATTAAATGTAATTGTAAAGATAAATTATCAATTTCCTACAATAAAGAAAATCAAAGATTTGAGTTGAATATTTATGAAGAATTCTTTGAAGAAGATTTGGATTGGTGTCCAGAATCATCTTATTTGTTTTCTTTTAAATTTGAAAACAATAAAATTTCTGATGTTAAATTTTTACATTTAGCGGGTTAAAAAACAAAATGATTCCCTTTTCTTCTATCCTCTAAAAAAAATGACCAACCAAGAACTCCTTGTAAAACTCGCACACACTAAAATGCCATTTGGCAAATACGAAGGCTATTACTTAATCGACCTTCCAGAGTATTATGTGGTTTGGTATGCCAATAAAGGTTTTCCAAAAGGGCAATTAGGTGAACAATTGAAGTTGGTTCACGAACTCAAGTTAAACGGCTTAGAAGAATTAGTACGAAACATCCGTAGAAACTTTCCAAAACAAAAATAAATTGTTTACAATTTAATTACAAAATTGATACATCGACTAATTGGCACATTGACTAATTAGTGTTATCTTTGCACGATTTTATTATAGATAAAAGATTTTTATCGCAACAACAACACAACAACAATACAATGAACCAAACTAAGTACATTTTTGTTACCGGAGGTGTGACTTCTTCTTTAGGAAAAGGAATCATCGCAGCTTCGTTAGCCAAATTATTGCAAGCCAGAGGATACCGAACGACCATTCAAAAGTTTGATCCCTACATCAATGTGGATCCAGGAACATTAAATCCTTACGAACATGGAGAATGTTATGTAACAGACGATGGAGCAGAAACGGATTTAGATTTAGGTCACTACGAGCGTTTTTTAAACGTTCCTACTTCGCAAGCGAATAATGTAACTACAGGAAGAGTCTATCTTTCTGTTATTGAAAAAGAGCGCAGAGGAGAATTTTTAGGAAAAACGGTTCAAGTGGTGCCTCATATCACAAATGAAATCAAGGAACGCATGCAGTTGCTTGGAAAATCGGGTGATTTTGATATTGTAATTACAGAGATTGGTGGAACAGTTGGTGATATTGAATCATTACCTTATATCGAGTCAGTGCGTCAATTGATTTGGGAATTAGGTGAAAATAACGGAATCGTAATTCATTTAACGTTGGTGCCTTATTTGGCTGCTGCCGGAGAATTAAAAACGAAACCAACACAACATTCGGTGAAAACCTTAATGGAAAGCGGTATCAAAGCGGATATTTTAGTGTGCAGAACTGAACATGAAATTTCGCAAGATTTACGTCAGAAATTAGCGTTATTTTGTAATGTGAAAAAAGAAGCGGTAATTCAATCTATCGATGCGTCTACTATTTATGAAGTTCCTAATTTAATGTTGGAAGAAGGATTGGATAAAGTAGCCTTGAAAAAATTAGATTTACCTGAAAAAAATACACCAGATTTAAACAACTGGAACGAGTTCTTATTTAGATTGAAAAATCCGAAGCACGAAGTAAATATCGGTTTAGTAGGGAAATATGTGGAATTGCAAGATTCTTACAAGTCGATTTTAGAAGCGTTTATTCATGCAGGAGCGGCAAATGAGACCAAAGTGAATGTTATTTCTATTCATTCTGAATATTTAGATGCCAATTCGGCAGATAGTCAGTTGAAAGATTTAGATGGTATACTTGTTGCACCAGGTTTTGGCGGTCGCGGAATTGAAGGTAAAATCGACACTGTTCGTTATGCCAGAGAAAATAATATTCCGTTTTTTGGAATTTGTTTGGGAATGCAAATGGCTGTAATTGAATATTCGCGCAATGTTTTAGGTTATGCTGATGCCAATTCAACCGAAATGAATGAAAATACAACGCATCCCGTTATTAATTTAATGGAAGAGCAAAAAAATATTGAAAACAAAGGAGGAACTATGCGTTTAGGTGCATGGAAATGTAGCATAAAAGAAAATACGTTGGCACAAAAAATCTATGGTAAAACTGAGATTATGGAGCGTCATCGTCACCGTTACGAATTCAATGGTGCGTATTTAAACGAATTAGAAAAAACAGGATTAGTAGCTTCTGGAGTAAATCCAGATACGAAGTTGGTAGAAATTGTTGAAATTCCTACACATCCTTTCTTTATCGGCGTTCAATACCATCCTGAATATAAAAGTACTGTCGCTAATCCGCACCCACTTTTTGTGAGTTTTGTAGCAGCAGCTGTACAACATAAAACTAAATAATTGGTTCACTTAAAACGGAACACTGAACACTAATAAATAGATGGAAGAAAAAAAATTAGACCTTAATTCGATTATCGGATTTGTATTAATTTCTGGAATTTTGATTTGGATGCTTTGGTCAAATGCTCCAACACCAGAAGAATTAAAGGAAAAAGAGAAAAAAGAGCAAGTTGAAAAACAAGCCAAAGAAGTTAAAAATGTAACTTCAACGGTTGCGGCAACTCCAGTAGCAGATTCTACTAATAATGCCGCAGCACAAGCACAATTAGGTTCGTTTGGATATTCTGCAACTCTTCCGTCAGCTACAGATGCAGTTACCGAAATCAAAAATGAAGTTTTAGCACTTAAAATTTCTAATAAAGGAGGTTATATCACTGAAGCTACTGTTTTAGGATTTGATCAATTTGAGAAAAATTCTAAAAAAGCGGTTCAAATTATCAAAGATAAAAATGCTTCTTTAGACATCGCATTAAATACAACAGATAACAGAACGTTGCACACAAAAGACATGTATTTTGAACCTAAGTTAACTACTGAAGGTAAAAATCAAGTCTTAACCCTACAGTTAAAAGCGGGTCCAGATCAGTTTTTAGAATATCGTTATGTGTTAAAACCTAACGAATATATGTTAGATTTTGCTATCCGTTCGCAAGGTTTAGAAAAAGTTGTGAATACGGCTAAACCATTAGATTTAGAATGGCAATTAAAATCATACAGAAACGAGAAAAGTATTTCGTATGAAAATCGTTATACGGAGTTGGTTTTCGAATATGAAGACGGTAAAGATGATTATTTAAACGCAGCAAAAGATTCTGAAGATGATGCAAATGATGTTTCTTATATTGCTTTCAAACAACATTTATTTACCTCTATTTTATTAACCGATACGAAGTTTAAAACAGCAAAATTCAAATCAGATAATTTAGTAGATGATGAAGAAATTGATACTGTTTTTACAAAAAATTTCACAGCACAAGTTCCTTTAGAATTTAAAAATGGTGCTTTGAATTATAACATGAATTGGTATTATGGTCCTTCAGATTATACTATCTTAAATGATTATAACAAAAATCTTGACGAAATTATGCCATTAGGTTGGGGAATTTTTGGATGGATTAACCGTTATATTTTTATCCCAGTTTTCGGATTTATTTCAGCGTTAGGTGTTGGTTACGGAATTGCAATTGTTTTATTTACGATTTTAGTGCGTATAGTAATGTCGCCAGTAACTTATAAATCATACTTGTCACAAGCAAAAATGAAAGTGTTACGTCCTGAAATCACAGAATTGAATGAAAAATTCAAGGACAATCCGATGAAGAAGCAACAAGAAACTATGAAGTTGTATTCTAAAGCTGGCGTAAATCCTATGGCAGGATGCTTACCAGCATTGATGCAAATGCCAATTTTCTATGCGTTGTTTCAGTTCTTCCCGTCGATGTTTGATTTAAGACAAAAATCTTTCCTTTGGGCAGATGATTTATCTTCATTTGACGCGATTTATTATTTTCCAAATGGTTTTAGTATTCCTTTTTATGGAAATCACGTGAGTTTATTCCCAATATTGGCTTCTGTAGCAATTTTCTTTTACATGAAAATGACAACGGGTGACCAAGCGATGAGCACGCCACCACAAGAAGGTATGCCAGATATGGGTAAAATCATGAAAATTATGATTTATATTTCGCCTGTAATGATGTTATTTTTCTTTAACAATTATGCGTCAGGATTGAGTTTGTATTACTTCATTTCTAACTTAATTACCATTGGAATTATGTTGGTGATTAAAAATTACATTGTGAAAGAAGATAAGATTCACGCTCAAATTCAAGAGAATAAAACTAAAGAGAAAAAGGAAAGTAAATTCCAAAGAAAAATGCGCGAAATGATGGAGCAAGCAGAAGCTCAAAAAGCCGCACAAAAGAAAAAATAAATTTTATCTTAATACAAACCCTGTCTGCACCGACAGGGTTTCTTTTTTTATAATAGTAATGAAAATAGCGATTATCGGATTTGGTAATATGGGACAAACCTATGCCAATAGTTTTATGAGTTCGGGATTTGTAGGAGTTTCAGATATTTTAATTTTGAATAAAACCAAAATTGAAGAAAAGAATAGTTTTGGAATTGATATTGCGAATTTTTATACCGAACCAAATCCTCTAATTTTTGAATCTGACATTTTGATTTTGGCTGTAAAACCACAAGATTTCAAACAATTAGCTTCTGAAATAAAAGCGTTTTTAAATCCAGAGCATGTGGTGTTGTCAGTCATGGCTGGAATTTCAATTGAAATGATGCAAAAAGCATTAAACGTCACTAAAATTGTGCGTTCAATGCCAAACATACCAACACAAATAGGTGAGGGAATGACTGTTTTTTGTGCATCAAATTCAGTTGACAGAAAAGAACTTTTTATTGTTCAAAATTTAATCAATACCACTGGAAAATCGATTTATATTGAAAAAGAAGTAATGCTTAATGCTGCAACAGCGGTTTCAGGAAGCGGACCAGCTTATGTGTTTTATTTCATGAAAGCAATGATTCAAAGCGCAATTCAATTAGGTTTTTCACCATCAGAAGCTGAGTTTTTGGTTAGCCAAACATTTTCAGGTGCTGTTCAATTGCAAAATAGAAGTAAGTTATCTAATGAAGATTGGATCCAGCGCGTTGCTTCAAAAGGAGGAACAACGGAAGCGGCATTATCAATTTTTAAATCTTTTGAAATGACAGAAATTGTGGTTAAAGCTATCGAATCTGCAAATAAAAGAGCTTTTGAATTAGGAAAATAAAAAACGCCTACTATTATGTAGGCGTTTTTATCATAGCAATTTTATATAAACAAACCTTAATTTAAATTTGGTAATATAATATTATCTAAAACATGAATTACACCATTTGAAGCTTGAACGTCAACAGCAACAATATTTGTTTGTCTCATAGCTTCATCAGTAATTACAGTACCAGATACGGTAAATGTTCCAGTTTCATAAGTTGTTATAGGACCTGTTGGAATAGCATTCGACAACACGTTAGCTCCAGCAACAACATGGTAACTTAAAACTGCAGTTAATTGCGCTGATGTTAAACTTGCTAAAGTTCCTGGGTTTTCGGTTTCAAATGTTGTAAAAGCTGTATTTGATGGGGCAAAAACGGTAAAAGGAGAACCAGCACTACCAGATAATATACCTACAAAATCAGGTTGACCAGCGCTAGTTAAAGCGCCTACTAAACTTGAGAAATTTGGATTAGCTGTTGCGTGTGTAACTACAGTTGGTAGTCCAATAACAGCATTAACAATATGAACCACTCCATTAGATGCAACAACATCAGCTGTACTAACACTTGAAACACCATTTAAGCGAACACCAGAAGCTGTATTTACAAACATGCTCAATGTATTTGTTGATGAAGCACTTCCTTTGGCAAGCGTTTTGATATACCCTGTAGAAAGACCTGTTGATAAATTAGTTCCATTAACAACATGATTCAATAGGATTTCTTTTAAAGCAGCAGTTGGTACGGCATCAAGATTAGCAAAACCATTTGCGGATAAAAATGCGGTAAAAGCAGCATTTGTAGGAGCAAATACAGTGTAAGGACCACTCTGATCGAGCGTTTCAACTAAATCGGTTCTTTCAAGCGCATCTACAAGAATTGATAAATCGGGTGTTCTTGAAGCAATTGCAGCAATTGAATTATTTTCGTTAGTTGTTCCGTCATCATCAGAACATGAAAACATAATAGTAGAAGTTACTACTATTAAACTTAATTTGATTAATTTTGCAAAGTTTTTCATAGGGAATTTGTTTTTTTTGTTTAACCAAAATTAAAAAAGATTAAACAAATAAAAAAATGTTAGAACGTGTTTTGCAGTATATTTAACGCATATTTATTTTTTGTTTAATATTTAAAAAAAACAAACTATTGATTTTGTTAAGTATTTGATAATTAGTGAATAATAAAAATTAAACAATATATAAAATGAAACAAATTGTTGTCCTTTTTTTGATTTTAAATTCTTTTTGGGTTTTTGTCAAGACAAAATCAATCAGTTAGATGAACAAGGAAATCGCCATGGATTGTGGAAAGGAATGCACAAAGAATCAAACCGCCCAAGATATGAAGGTACTTTTAATCACGGCAAAGAAACGGGTGTTTTTAAATATTTTGACGATACTAAAGCTGGAACTGTAATTGCTACCCGAGATTTTTCAAAAGGTGATGGTTCTTGTTATGTTATTTTTTATGATCAAAAAGGAAATAAAGTAAGTGAAGGAAAGTTGGTTGATAAAATTTCGGATGGAACCTGGAAATACTATCATTTCCAATCAACACAATTAATGACTATTGAATTTTATAAAGAGGGAAAATTAGAAGGAAATAGAAAAGTTTTTTATAAAGATGGAACAGTAGCTGAAGACACTAATTACAAAGCTGGTATTAAAGAAGGAATTGCTAAAACCTATTCTGATAAAGGAAAATTAATTGATGAGCATATTTATAAAAATGGACAATATAATGGATTAGCTTCTTATTATGATGGCAACGGAAATAAAATGTATGAAGGAAATTATGATAATGGAAAACGCGTTGGAAATTGGAAATTTTTTGAAAATAACAAAGTTATTAAAGAAGTTAAAGCTATTAAATTCAGTAAAGAACTAATCAAATACGAACAACGCTATACTGAAAAAGTTTCGAAAACATTTGAGCAAGTAAAAAAAGAACAAGAGAAAGGAAAATAATTATGAAGAGAGTTGTTGTTGGGCTTTCAGGTGGGGTAGACTCTAGTGTTGCAGCTTATTTATTAAAAGAACAAGGCTACGAAGTAATTGGTCTTTTTATGAAAAATTGGCACGATGATTCAGTTACCATTTCAAACGAATGTCCTTGGTTAGAAGATAGTAATGATGCGCTTTTAGTTGCTGAAAAATTAGGTATTCCTTTTCAAACAGTAGATTTATCAGAACAATACAAAGAAAAAATTGTCGATTATATGTTCAACGAATACGAAAAGGGAAGAACACCAAATCCCGACGTATTGTGTAACAGAGAAATCAAGTTTGATGTTTTTATGAAAATTGCGCTTTCGCTAGGTGCAGATTATGTAGCAACTGGACACTATTGTCGTAAAGGAACCATTGAAAAAGACGGAAAAGAATTTTTTCAATTATTAGCAGGAAAAGACGATAACAAAGATCAATCGTATTTTTTATGTCAATTATCACAAGAACAATTGGCAAAAGCTTTATTTCCAATTGGCGAATTAACAAAACCTGAAGTTCGTGAAATTGCTATAAAATTAGATTTAATCACAGCCGAAAAAAAAGATTCTCAAGGACTTTGTTTCATCGGAAAAGTGCGTTTACCTGAATTCTTACAACAAAAATTGCAACCAAAAGAAGGAATTATTGTTGAAATTCCTTCAGAAGCAACAATATTTACTCAAGAAAAGCCACAATTCGATTCAGAAGAAGAAGCTTTTGCTTTTGAAGCCAAACGAATTGATTATTTAAAAGTGCCAGGAAAAGTGGTTGGAAAGCACCAAGGAGCTCACTATTTTACAAAAGGACAACGAAAAGGGTTAAATGTTGGTGGCACAAAAGAGCCATTATTTATTATTGAAACTGATGTAGATAAAAATATTATTTATACCGGCCAAGGTAATAATCATCCAGGATTATTCAAAAAAGCATTGTTCATTGCAAACGAAGAGATTCACTGGATTCGTAAAGATTTAGCCTTAAAAGTGGGTGAAAAAATGGATGTCATGGCTAGAATTCGCTATCGTCAACCCTTACAAAAAGCAACTTTACACCAGTTTGAAGACGGAATGTATGTTGTGTTTGAAAAACCGCAATCTGCCATTACAGAAGGACAATTTGTGGCATGGCATCATAACGATGAAATTTTAGGAAGTGGAGTTATTGCTTAAAAAAGTTGTAATATCTTCATTAAAAATGATTATTTTTGATAAAATTCTTAAGCTATGAAGAAAACGTTACTTTTACTATTGCTTGCTTTTAATCTTGGGTTTTCTCAAGAAGATGCTTGGGTTTATTTTACCGACAAACCTGATGCGGCTACTTTTTTAGCCAATCCATTGACCATGTTAACGCAACGTTCTTTGGACAGAAGAACTGCACAAGGAATTGCTTTAAACAATACCGATGTGCCAATTGCTCAAATCTATATTGATCAAGTAACTGCTTCAACAGGAATTACAGTTATGGCAAAATCAAAATGGCTGAATGCGCTTCACGTAAGAGGAACACAAACAGACATACAAGCATTAACAAATTTGTCTTTCGTGAGTTCAATTGAATTTGCAAATCAGGCATTAAATACTAAAATTGGACAACCCAAAGCTTCAGATTTTTCTGCAATAAATAAAAATATGAATGTTGAAGTTACTTTCAATTACGGAACTTCAGCAAATCAGATTCAAATGTTAAACGGACATTTGTTGCACCAACAAGATTTTACAGGAGCTGGGAAAATCATAGCCGTTTTAGATTCTGGTTTTCAAAATGTAAATGTTGCCGCACCTTTTCAACGATTATTTACCAACAATTTGATTTTAGGCGGATACAATTACGTGAATCAAAGCACAAACGTTTATGCTTTACACAATCACGGAACTATGGTGCTTTCTTGTATGGGAGGTTATGTAGATGGACAATTAGTAGGAACAGCTCCTGATGCTCAATATTATTTATTTGTTACAGAAGATGTTGCAGCTGAAAATCCAGTTGAAGAAAGCTATTGGGTAGAAGCAGCCGAAGAAGCAGATAGGTTAGGAGTAGATGTAATTACTTCCTCTTTAGGGTATTTTGGTTACGATAATCCAAATTATAGTCACACTTATAGTCAAATGACAGGAAACCAAGCTTTTGCTTCAAGAGGTGCAAATATTGCATTTTCTAAAGGAATTGTTGTAATTGCAAGCGCAGGAAACTCTGGAGCAACAGCAGATCCATACGTTGGTGTTCCAGCAGAAGCTACAAATGTATTAGCGATTGGAGCTGTTAGAAATGATGAAGTTTACGCAACATTTAGTTCTATAGGACCTTCTTTTGATGGACGAGTAAAACCTGATGTCATGGCTCAAGGGCAAGCGTCAGTTGTATCAAACACAAGCGGAACAATTGTTACTGCAAATGGGACATCATTTTCTGGTCCAATTATGGCTGGAATGATTACAAGTTTTTGGTCAGCAGTTCCTAATTTAACAGCAGCTGATGTTGTGCAATTTGTAAAAGAATCTTCAGATAGATTTACATTGCCTACAAATCAATATGGTTATGGAATTCCTGATTTTCAATTGGCTTTAACGAACGCATTAAGTTCAGAATCATTTGAAAACGAAGTGTTTTTAATTTATCCAAATCCAGTAAATAACTCAATTTTTGTCAAGGTACCTGATCAAGCTGTGAATTCAGTTTTACATTTATATAATAATTTAGGACAAAAAGTTCAAGAATTTAAAATTACAGGAACAATTCAAAAAATAAATGTTGAAAATTTAGCTTCTGGAATGTATTTCTATGAACTTTCAACTCAAAATAAAACGCTTCAAGGAAAATTATTGAAATTATAAATGAATAAAATCACGCAACTTTTCAACATAAAATACCCAATTATTCAAGGTGGAATGATTTGGAATAGTGGATATAAATTAGCAAGTGCAGTAAGTAATGCTGGCGGTTTAGGTTTAATAGGAGCAGGATCAATGTATCCAGAAGTCTTAAGAGAACACATTCAAAAATGTAAAAAAGCTACTGATAAACCTTTCGGAGTTAATGTACCAATGTTGTATCCAAACATTGAAGAAATCATGCAAATTCTGAAAGAAGAAGGCGTAAAAATTGTTTTTACTTCGGCAGGAAATCCAAAAACTTGGACCCCTTTTTTAAAAGAAAATGGCATAACTGTTGTACATGTAGTAAGCAGTTCAAAGTTTGCCTTAAAAGCACAAGAAGCGGGTGTTGATGCTGTTGTTGCTGAAGGTTTTGAAGCGGGAGGACACAATGGAAGAGAAGAAACTACTACATTGACACTAATTCCTATGGTACGTGAGCAAATTTCAATTCCGTTAATAGCAGCTGGTGGAATTGCAACGGGCAGAGGAATGCTTGCAGCCATGACATTAGGTGCAGATGGCGTTCAAATGGGAAGTCGTTTTGCTGCTTCAACTGAAAGTTCTGCGCATGATGAATTTAAAAGAACAATCGTTGAAACGGGTGAAGGTGATACACAATTGACTTTGAAAGAGTTAGCTCCTGTTCGATTGATTAAAAATAAATTTTACAACGATGTTCAGGAACTTTATGCAAAATGCCCATCAAAAGAAGATTTGGTTGAATTATTAGGAAAAAGAAGAGCAAAACGAGGTATGTTTGAAGGGGATTTAATCGAAGGCGAATTAGAAATAGGTCAAATTGCAGGTTTAATTCACGATATTTTGCCTGTTGAAACTATTGTTGATAATATAATGACCGAATTTATCGTTGCTAAAAATGAGGTGACTACCTTTGAATTTTAAAATATTAATCAAATGAATTTTTTTAAATACGTATTATTTTTTCTTTTTTTAACTTCATATTCGAGTTTTGCTCAGCAGTTTCGTTTTAAAACGACTCAAATGACGGTTTTAGAAAAAGACAACAAAAACAATTGGGGAAAATGGTCAACTCCTGAAAAAACAGAAATGTTTGTTACTTTAGACTATGATAAAGATAAAATTGTAATTTACTCAAGAGAAATTCAGCACTATACAATTGTTGAGTATTTTGATAAAGAAGTTACAAAAACAGATGAAATCAATTCGTATTTATGTAAAAATCAATTGGGAACACCTGTGAAAATTTCGTTTATGACAAGAATCGATCAAGGAAATAAACCACAATTGTATGTCTATTTTAAAGATTTTGTATTCTGTTATGATATTGTAGAGGAAGTAACAAAATAAAAATTCAGTTATACCATAAGAATGACTCTCAGTTGTATTCGCAATTCAGAGTCTTTTTGTTTTCTTAACATAGTTATTCTATCAAAAATGTACTTTTGTATAAATTTATTCAAAAAATGAAAAAAGCCTTACTTATAATTGTGTCGTTAATTGCAACAGCAAACTTTGCACAAGATAAACCAAAATTAGTTGTTGGAATTGTTGTTGACCAAATGAAAATGGAATACTTATACCGTTTCTCAAACGACTTTTCAGAAAATGGTTTTAAACGATTAATGAATCAAGGCTACACGTTTCATAACACGCATTACAATTACATGCCAACATACACGGCGCCAGGACACGCTTCAGTTTACACCGGAACTACGCCAGCGGTTCATGGAATTGTAGGTAACGAATGGTTCAATAAAGCTACTGGAAAAGAAATGTATTGTACCGATGACGAAACGGTTTCAACTATTGGAGACGATTCGGATAAAGAAGGAAAAATGTCACCAAGAAACTTGCAAAGTTCTACTATTACTGACGAATTAAAGCTTTCAACCAATTTCAAAGGAAAAGTGATTGGAATGAGTATTAAAGATAGAGGTGCAATTCTTCCTGCAGGACATTTTGCCGATTGGGCATTTTGGTACAGCAAAACCGGAGCTTTTATATCAAGTACCTATTACGGAGAAAAACTTCCAGATTGGGCAACGCAATTTAATGCTGAGAAAAATTATTTGAAATACGTAAACAAAGGTTGGGATTTGCTAAAACCAAAAGAAGCCTACAATGAAAGTTTAACCGATAATAATCCTTACGAAGGAAAATTGTATAAAAAAGCACCGTTTATGCCTTACAATTTGCAAGACATGTATGATGCAAATGACGCTGGAGTACTGCGTTCAACACCTTTCGGAAATAATTTATTAGCCGATTTTGCTAAAAAAGCCATTGAAAGTGAGAATTTAGGAAAAGACAATATCACCGATTTCTTAGCCGTAAGTTTCTCTTCCACAGATTACATTGGACACGTTTTAGGACCACGTTCAATTGAATTGCAAGATACGTATTTACGTTTGGACGAAACTATTGCTGATTTCTTAGCTTACTTAGATAAAACCGTTGGAAAAGGAAATTACTTGGTTTTCTTAACGGCAGATCATGCTGGAGCTGAAAATGTAACGTATTTAAAAGACAACAAGTACAAAGTGGATAACATCAATTATAAAAACATTCAAAAAGAGTTAAAGGAATTTTCTGAAACTACTTTTGGAGAAAATCTAGTATTAGATTACTCAAATTATAATGTGTTTATCGATAAAAATAAAGTCAAATCAAAAGGCTTAAACTTACAAGACGTAAAACAAAATTTTAAAGATTATTTGCAAAAACAAGACTACATCAAGCGTGTTTACACCGAAGAAGAAGTTGCCAATGCTAACGTAAGTGATTATTATTTAAACTTCGTTTCCAAAGGGTATGACCCAACACAAAACGGAGAATTAGTATTG
Organism: Flavobacterium sp. N2820; assembly: GCF_025947285.1. Classification (NCBI taxonomy): domain Bacteria; kingdom Pseudomonadati; phylum Bacteroidota; class Flavobacteriia; order Flavobacteriales; family Flavobacteriaceae; genus Flavobacterium; species Flavobacterium sp. N2820. The sequence goes on from NZ_CP110008.1 coordinate 479,766, forward strand.
ATTTTCAAACCAGGTTATGTTGAATATTCTTCAACCGGAACAACCCACGGTTCGCCTTATTCTTATGATACCCATGTTCCATTAATTTTCTTTGGTTGGAACATTCAAAAAGGAGCAACCCATGATAGAAAAGAAATCACACAAATAGCACCAACTATCACTCAAATGCTAAAAATCACTATGCCAAATAGTTCAGATGGTAAGGTTTTGTTGGAAGTTTTGGATAAATAAATTTGATTACAGTGAGAAAATGAGATTTATTTTTTTGTTTATATTTTTTTGGAGTTGCAATACTAAAAAAAGTATTCCTAGTGAACCATTTTTTAGTGAAACTTATTGTCAAGGAGAGATTAATAGAGCAAAGGAAGATTATAAAAATGGAAAAAAAATATACATAATTATAGGATTAGTAGTAGCAGATGAATTTCAGATGTTTTACAAAGATTATATGTTGAATAAATATAATATTAGTGTTGAAGCAAACTGTAATCCAAATTTTAAGGAAGAATGTTATGCAAGTACTATGGAAAATGAAATTGAAAATGAGTTTGGTGAAAAATTTATAAGTAGAACATTAGTTGAAGCTAAAAAAAAATATAGAAAAATAAAAAAAAAGCATCAAACTAAAATTTGATGCTTTTTTATCTACGTAAAGTTGTGAAATCGGTGACAAAACTTACACTTCAATCATCACTTGATTTTTCAAAATATCATCAAACGTCTCGCGTTCTCTGATTAAATGTCCTTTTCCGTCTTTCCATAACACTTCTGCAGGTTTTAGTCGTGAGTTGTAGTTAGAAGCCATTGAAAAGCAATAGGCACCGGCATTTTTAAAACATAAAACATCATTCTCATGAATTTCAGTTAGTCTGATGTTACTGGCAAAAGTATCTGTTTCGCAAATGTAACCTACAACCGAGTAGTAACGCTCTTTTCCTTTTGGATTAGAAATATTTTCAATATGATGCTGTGCTCCATATAACATCGGACGAATTAAATGATTGAATCCCGAATCAATTCCAGCAAAAACAGTTGACGTAGTTTGTTTTACCACATTTACTTTTGCTAAGAAATAACCCGCTTCGCTTACCAAGAATTTTCCTGGTTCAAAAGCTAAAGTTAATGGACGACCATATTCTTTTTCGAAAGCTAAAAAGCGCTTTGTTAATTTCCTTCCAAATTCTTCTACATTTGTTTCAATATCACCTTTTTTGTAAGGCACTTTAAAACCGCTTCCAAAATCGATAAAATCTAATTTAGGAAAATGTTTTGCCGTTTGAAATAAGATTTCCGCAGCATATAAAAACACCTCTACGTCTAAAATATCAGAACCCGTATGCATGTGAATGCCGTTGATGTGCATTTTGGTGTTTTCAATAATTCTCAAAATATGTGGCAATTGATGAATCGAAATTCCAAATTTACTATCAATATGACCTACTGAAATATTTGCATTTCCACCTGCCATTACATGCGGATTAATTCGAATACAAACAGGAATTGTTGGGTGTTTTGTGCCAAATTGTTCTAAAATTGATAAATTATCGATGTTAATTTGTACACCTAAAGCCGCTACAGTTTCAATTTCTTCCATTGAAACACCGTTTGGTGTATAAATAATTTGGTTTGGTTCAAAACCTGCATGTAATCCCAATTGTACTTCTTGAATAGATACTGTATCTAAAGCCGAACCCAAACTTTTCAAGTATTTTAAAACCGAAATGTTTGACAATGCCTTAACAGCATAATGCACCTTAAAACGTTCAACTTTACTAAAAGCGCTTGTCAAACGTTGATATTGTGAGGCAATTTTTTCTGCATCATAAACATAAAGTGGACTTCCAAATTCTGTTGCTAATTGTTGTAATACTTCTGGTTTCATTATTTTTTTATTTGCTGCAAAAGTAATTCAATATTTATTTCTTACAATTTTTACAACATTAAATAACAAAATATAACAAAATGTTTAATTTGTAACATTGTATGGTTTTATTCTCATCTATTTTTTGTAATATATGTATACCAAATTCCCAAATTAAACCGAAAAAAGTTAGTCAGTTAAAAATTACTTTGTTATTTTTGTGGCACTTTTTAAAACAAGATAAACGCATAATAATTATGAACATACACGAATATCAAGGTAAAGAAATCTTAGCAAGTTATGGTGTACGCATACAACGTGGAATTGTAGCTAACAATCCAGTTGAAGCGGTTGCTGCTGCTAAACAATTAACTGCTGAAACAGGTACAAGTTGGTACGTAGTAAAGGCACAAATTCACGCAGGTGGTAGAGGAAAAGGTGGAGGAGTTAAGTTAGCTAAAAACTTAGACCAAGTTACTGAAATTTCTGAGCAAATCATCGGAATGCAGTTGATTACACCACAAACGCCACCAGAAGGAAAAACAGTACATAAAGTTTTAATTGCTGAAGACGTTTATTATCCTGGAGAAAGTGAAACATCAGAATTTTATGTTTCTGTTTTATTAAATAGAGCTACTGGTCGCAATATGATTATGTATTCTACTGAAGGTGGAATGGATATCGAAGAAGTGGCTGAACATACTCCACACTTAATTTTTACAGAAGAAATTGATCCTGCTGTAGGTTTACAAGGATTTCAAGCAAGAAGAATTGCTTTTAATTTAGGTCTTTCTGGAAATGCTTTCAAAGAAATGGTTAAATTTATTGATGCACTATACAATGCTTACATTGGTTCAGATGCTTCAATGTTTGAAATTAACCCAGTTCTTAAAACTTCAGATAACAAAATATTAGCAGTTGATGCTAAAGTAAATATCGACGATAACGCATTATACAGACAAACAAAATATGCTGAAATGCGCGACGTTAGAGAAGAAAATCCAATCGAAGTTGAAGCTAAAGAAGTAGGATTAAACTACGTAGATTTAGATGGAACTGTAGGTTGTATGGTAAACGGTGCTGGTTTAGCAATGGCTACTATGGATTTAATTAAATATGCAGGTTTTGAACCAGCTAACTTCTTAGACGTAGGTGGAACTGCTGACGCAAAACGTGTTGAAACAGCTTTCCGTATCATCTTAAAAGATCCTAACGTAAAAGCTATTTTGATTAATATTTTTGGAGGTATCGTTCGTTGTGACCGTGTGGCACAAGGTGTTGTTGATGCATACAAAAATATGGGTGACGCTATTAAAGTGCCAATCATCGTTCGTTTACAAGGAACAAATGCAGAAATTGCTAAAGAATTAATCGATAATTCAGGTATGCCAATTTTATCTGCAGTTCAATTCCAAGAAGCAGCTGATCAAGTAAAAGCAGCTTTGTCTTAATCGAATTTAAAATTCAATCATAACGAAACTCTCAGATTTTATCTGGGAGTTTTTTGTTTTTACGACTCTAAATTTTTAAAACAACAAAGGATTTCTTACATTAGCAATTCAATTAAATGATCATGATTTCAGAAGTGCAATTTCAAAAAGAATTAGATTTGATTATTACGAATGCCATTCGTGAAGATGTTGGAGATGGCGACCATAGTTCGTTGGCCTGTATTCCTGCTTCAGCACAAGGAAAAGCAAAGTTATTAGTTAAAGATGAGGGAATTATTGCTGGAGTAGAATTTGCCAAAATGATTTTCAACTATGTGGATAAAGAAATGAAAGTGGAAACTTTTATTAACGATGGTGAAAGAGTAAAATATGGCGACATTGTTTTTCATGTTTCGGGTAGCTCACAATCCATTTTGAAAGCAGAACGTTTGGTGTTGAATTCGATGCAACGAATGAGCGCCATCGCAACTAAAACCAAAATGTTTGTTGATTTATTAGAAGGAACGCAAACCAAAATATTAGATACGCGGAAAACCACTCCAGGAATTCGTGCCATCGAAAAATGGGCAGTAAAAATTGGTGGTGGTGAAAATCACCGTTTTGCTTTGTATGACATGATAATGTTGAAAGACAATCACAACGATTTTGCCGGAGGAATTCCGCAAGCAATTGCAAAAACAAAACAATATTTGATAGATAATAATAAAGATTTGAAAATCATTGTTGAAGCAAGGAATTTAAACGAAGTACAACAAATATTGAGTAGTGGAGGTGTTTACCGAATTCTATTGGATAATTTCGATTATGAAACGACTAAGAAAGCAGTTCAAATGATTGGAACACAATGTTTAACAGAATCATCAGGAAATATCAATGAAAAAACCATTCGCTATTATGCTGAATGTGGTGTAAATTATATTTCTTCAGGAGCATTAACACATTCGGTTTATAACATGGATTTAAGTTTAAAAGCACTATAATTAATGTCGGAAGAAATAGAAAATAAACTCAATAAAATTCCAGTTATCAAACAATTGGTAGTGTTTACTAAAGCAATAAAATTAAAAACTTTAGAAGGCTTATCGCTGTATGATATTTTGGAAATGTATGTTTTAGGAATCTTTAAAGGTGCTTTTTCATACAGAGCAAGTGCTATCGCATTTAGTTTTTTTATGGCATTATTTCCATTTGCCTTATTTATTTTGAATTTAATTCCTTTCATTCCATTAGAAAATTTTCAAGCCGATTTTTTAGAGTTTGTCGAAAATGGTGTTCCGCCAAATACGTATGATGCCATCGAAATGATTCTAAAAGATATTATGGGAACCAGTCACCAAGGATTGCTATCATCAGGGTTTATTTTGTCGATTTTATTGATGACGAACGGAATAAATGCTATTTTGGGCGGATTTGAAATGTCTGAACATATTACAATAACACGAGGTTTTTTTAGACAGTATTTTATTTCACTAGCGATTTCATTGATATTGTCTTTGATTTTAATTGTCACAGTGGCTGCTATTGTAATTGCAGAGGTAATGATTCAGAAAATCAATATACATGGTTATGTAGCAGATGTTTCAGTTATTGAATGGAGCCGATATGGATTTATTATTTTGATGATTTTAGTTACTACATCTGTACTCTATAAATTTGGTGCAAAAGAAACTTCAAAAATTTCTTTTATCAGTTATGGAGCCGTTTTTACGACAATTTTAATTATTCTATCTTCCTATATATTTGGGGTTTATGTAGAAAAATTTGCGCGCTATAATGAACTCTATGGCTCAATTGGTACGCTTCTTGTATTAATGTTTTACATCTGGATCAATTGCATGGTTTTACTTTTGGGTTTCGAACTAAATGCAACTATTTCAAAATTGAAAAGAAAAAATTTATATATTTAACAAAAATTAAAACAAATTATTATGAAATCAAAGATTATTACCCTGTTAATGGTTATTGCAACAACATTAACTGTAAATGCACAACAAACGGTTTCTGGTGTTAAAGTTGATGCTAAATTGTCTTTAGAAGGACAAAGTTTAGTTTTAAACGGAGCTGGAACTAGAGAAAAAATGTGGATAGATTTGTATGTAGGTTCTTTATATTTACCAAAAAAGAGTTCGAATGCAAAAGAAATCATGGATAGTAAAGAAGCTGGAGCGATAAAATTAAATATCATTTCAGGAATGATTACTTCTGATAAAATGATTTCTGCTATAAACGAAGGTTTTGAAAACTCAACGGGTAAAAAAACAGCACCTTTAAAAGCAAAAATTGATAAATTCAAAGGTTTCTTTAAAGAAGAAATTAAAAAAGGTGACGTATTTATTATTATGAACGTTCCAAACGAAGGTGTAGTAGTATTTAAAAACGGGGTTAAAAAAGGAACTATTGAAGGGCATGACTTCAAAAAAGCTTTATTCGGAATTTGGTTGTGTGATAAACCAGCTGATGCTGATCTAAAAGACGGAATGTTAGGTAAATAATTTTATTCCTAAAAATACACACAAAAGCGTTCTCTATTGAGGGCGCTTTTTTTATGAATAAGATCACCCATCATTATATATCTTTTTTCTATTTTCTTTTCTCTATTCTCTTTTTCAAACTATATTTGTTGTATGTTGTATTTTATCGAAGTTGTTTTGCCGTTAGCAGTTTCAAAAACCTTTACTTATCAGGTTTCTGAAGCTGAATTTAACTACATTCAAATTGGAATGCGAGTGGCTGTTCCGTTTGGTAAAACTAAAATTTATACCGCATTAGTTTTAGATAAAAACAATACCCCACCTCAATTATATGAAGCCAAAGAAATTCATCAAATTTTAGACGAAAAACCAGTTGTCAATTCGTTCCAAATAGAACATTGGAAATGGATTGCCTCCTATTATATGTGTTCGCTAGGAGAAGTATTTCGAAGTGCATTGCCTTCGGGTTATATATTGGAAAGCGAAACGATTATTTCGGCTAAAGAAAACCTTGAAATTGACGCAAGTGACTTAAAAGATGATGAATATTTGATTTTAGAAGCCTTAAAAAGCCAATCGTCAATTACAGTTCAAGATGTGATTAAAATTTTAGGAAAGAAAACGGTTTTTCCAATTATTAACAGACTATTAGCAAAAGGTGCTCTGGTGTTACAAGAAGAAATTTCGGAACAGTACAAACCGAAGTTAGTGCGCTATATTAAATTGCATGACGAATTTTTGCAACAAGATAAACTAGCCGAATTATTAGAAGTGTTGTCCAAAGCAAAGAAACAACGGGAGTTGGTTTTGCATTATTTTCAATTGCAGGCTCAGGATAAAAATCCAATTGCTGTAAAAAAATTAATTGAAACATCAGGAAGTTCTTCAGCCATTGTTAAATCGTTGGTAGATAAAACTATATTTGAGGAATATTATATCGCACAAGATAGAGTCGCTTTTACACAAGAAGAAAATAGCCATTTCAAGTTAAGTGAACCACAGCAAATAGCTTTTGATAGCATTCAAGCTAATTTTGAAAATTTTGATGTGAATTTATTGCAAGGTGTTACAGCTTCTGGAAAAACAGAAATTTACATCAAGCTTTTAGAACAATATGTACAACAAGATAAACAAGTTTTGTTTTTATTGCCCGAAATTGCTTTAACCACGCAATTAGTTCAACGATTAACGGCTTATTTTGGAAATGAAGTTGCTGTTTTTCATTCGAAATATTCTAATAACGAACGTATTGAAGTTTGGAATCAAGTGTTAGAAAATTCGCCAAAAGCGAAAGTGGTAATTGGTGTTCGAAGTGCTTTATTTTTACCATTTTCAAATTTAGGATGTATTATAGTTGACGAAGAACACGAGCAAACCTATAAACAACATGACCCAGCACCAAGATATCATGCAAGAGATGCGGCCATAGTTTTAGCAAAGCAACATAATGCAAAAGTGCTTTTAGGAAGTGCTACGCCAAGTTTAGAATCTTTTCATAATGTGCAATCAAAGAAATACGATTTAACTGAATTGAAAGTACGTTATGGAAATGTGGTTTTACCTGAAATCTTGCTTATAGATATAAAAGACAAGTATTTTAGAAAAAGAATGACCGGACATTTTTCAGATGAACTTCTGGAAGCAATTACAGAAACTTTGTCTAATGGTGAGCAAGTTATTTTATTTCAAAACCGCAGAGGATTTTCGCCTTATGTGGAATGTATGACGTGTGGTCATGTGCCACATTGTCCTAGTTGCGATGTGAGTTTGACCTATTACAAGTTCAAAAATCAATTGCGTTGTCATTATTGCGGCTATTCAATTGCAAAGCCTACGCATTGTCATAGTTGTCAATCGGTGGATTTAACTACGAAGGGTTTTGGAACTGAACAAATCGAAATGGAATTGAAAACGCTTTTTCCTGAGAAAAACATCGGAAGAATGGATCAAGACACTACTAGAGGCAAATTTGGTTTTGAAAAAATAATTGATTCGTTCAAAAATAGAGAAATAGATGTTTTGGTGGGAACTCAGATGCTTGCCAAAGGTTTGGATTTTGATAATGTTACCTTAGTAGGGATTTTAAATGCTGATAATTTATTGAATCAACCAAATTTTAGAGCTTATGAAAGAGCGTTTCAAATGATGACACAGGTTTCGGGTAGGGCAGGACGTTCTGAAAAAAAAGGAAAAGTATTGATTCAGACTTTTAATCCGTATCATAACACCATTCAGCAGGTTTTGAGTAATGATTATATGTCAATGTACAAGGAGCAAATTTATGAACGTCAGAATTTTAAATATCCTCCTTTCTTTCGTTTGATAAAACTGACTTTAAAACACCGTGATTTTGATAAGTTGAAAGAAGGTTCACTTTGGTTTTATAACGTATTGGTGCAAAGTTTACCTATTCCTGTTTTAGGTCCTGAAGAACCAGCAATTAATCGAATTCGTAATGAATACATAAGAACGATTATGGTAAAAATTCCTGTAAATTCAAATTTGGGACAAACTAAAACGATTATAAACAAAATGCGAAACAGTTTTGAAGCTATTCCGCAATATCGTTCTATTAAGGTTACTGTAAATGTAGATGTATATTAAGAATTTTCAATTGCTTTTACAATTTCTTCTTTCTTATTTCTGCTCAACGGAATTTTAGTAGTTCCAATTTCTGCAAACTTACTATTGAATTTTTCCACTCGATCTAAATTTATAATGTAAGATTTGTGTACACGAATAAATTTTCCTGAGGGAAGTTCTTTTTCAAAACCTTTCATGGTTGATAACACCAAGTGACTTTCATCATCTGTAACAACTTTGATATAATCACCGTAAGCTTCAATCCACTTAATTCTTGATAAATAAACTTTTAATTTCTTTAAATTACTTTTAATTACAATGCTTTCTCCTTGGTCTTCATGATTTTCATAACGAAGTGCATGCATTTCAGTTGCCTTTTTTACTGCTTTGTTAAAACGCTCTTTAGAGATTGGTTTTTGTAAAAAATCCGTAGCTTCATAATCAAAAGCTTTTACAGCATAATCTGCTTTTGATGTAATAAATATAATTTGAGGTTTGGTCTTTAGACCATCTAATAAGTCAAAACCATTAATAAGCGGCATTTCAATATCCAGAAATATCAAATCTATCGTATTGTTATTAATACAATTTTTAGCTTCTAGGGCATTAGCGAAATCACCAATTAAGTTCAATAATGTTGATTCGTTTACTAATTTTGTGATAGTTATTCTTTGTATAGCACTATCATCAACAACAATACAATTCAACTTCATGGGCATATAAATTTAATAAAGTTAAAAGTATAACAAATAATGTAACAAAACAAGTTTTTATATAGTAAAATTTTTATTTGATTAATGCTTGATTATTTGAATAAAATTACTATTTTTGCACCCAATTTTATAACAATAAATATAAAGATTATGAATCATTATGAAACTGTTTTCATCTTGAATCCCGTTTTATCTGAGCAACAGGTAAAGGAAACAGTAAGCAAGTTTGAAGATTTTCTTACTTCTAAAGGGTCTGAGATGGTATCGAAAGAAGATTGGGGCTTAAAAAAATTAGCTTACGAAATTCAACACAAGAAAAGTGGATTTTACCACTTATTCGAATTCAAAGCACCAGCTGAAATTATTATTGCATTTGAAACTGAATTCCGTCGTGATGAGCGTGTTATGCGTTTCTTAACAGTGTCTTTAGACAAACATGCAATTTCTTGGGCAGAGAGAAGAAGAGCAAAATTAAAATCTAAAACAAACTAATCATGTCTACATTAGAGCAATCTGCAAAAGGTAAAAAAGACGGAGATATTAGATATCTTACGCCTTTAAATATTGATACAAACAAAACTAAAAAATACTGTCGTTTCAAAAAATCAGGTATCAAATATATCGATTATAAAGACGCAGACTTTTTATTGAAATTTGTTAACGAGCAAGGTAAAATTTTACCAAGACGTTTAACAGGTACTTCATTAAAATACCAAAGAAAAGTTTCTGTAGCTGTTAAAAGAGCTCGTCACTTAGCTTTAATGCCATACGTGGCCGATTTATTAAAATAATATTTAACAAATAGTTGTTGCTTCGCCATTGGCGGGCTAACTTCTAATTAAAAGGACAACAACATGGAACTTATCTTAAAACAAGACGTTCAAAATTTAGGATTTAAAGATGATGTAGTAACTGTGAAAAACGGATACGGACGTAACTTCTTAATTCCTCAAGGTGCTGCTATTTTAGCTACTCCTTCTGCTAAAAAAGTTTTAGCTGAAAACCTTAAGCAAAAAGCACACAAAGAAGCTAAAATTGTAGACGACGCTAAGAAATTAGCTGAGGCTTTAAAAGCTTTAGATATCAAAATTACTGCTAAAGCAGGTGGTGATAAATTGTTTGGTTCAGTTACTAACGCTAACATTGTTGAAGCATTAGAAGCTAACGGTCACTCAATTGATAGAAAATTCATCACAAGTGGAGTAGTAAAACGTGTAGGTAAATATACTGCAAACGTAAGATTACACAGAGATGTTATCGTTGAATTACCTTACGAAATCGTAGGCGAAAAAGCATAATTTTTCTAAAAATATAAATTAGCTCCGAATTTTTCGGGGCTTTTTTTTTATCTTTACTTTATAAAATTACTAAATGAAGTACGCAAGATTAACCAAAGAGCAATTAGAAGAATTGCATCCCGAATTTATTACTTTTTTAGCCACACAATCGATAGATAAAAAGGAATGGGATGAAATCAAACAAAATAAACCACACATTGCCGAACAAGAGATTGATGTTTTTTCTGATATGATTTGGGAAAAAGCACTGACGAATGTCACGCACATTGATCATTTTTCTAAAAACTACATTTTTCTTTTTAAATGTATGCAAAATGCGGTTTTTTCTTTCGTAATTAAAACCAATAATCCACAAATTGATTTTGTTTCTGCCGATGGAATTCATTGGTTATCTGAAAATTTGTTTTCCGATGATGTAGAAATTACAAGAGGTAAAAAAGACTTGTCAGAAAACAGAAATGAATCGTTGTTTGAAATCATAAAGCAAGGTGGAATTATTAGCAAAGGAGAATTGTTTACCAAATTAGACAGCCTAATCAATCAGTAAATATGAACGTTTTAGATACTATTAAAAATTTAAGAGACGAATTAAATCAGCATAATTACAGCTATTATGTATTGGATAAACCCACAATTTCTGATTTTGAATTTGATCAAAAGCTAAAACAATTACAAGATTTAGAAGCGCAACATCCTGATTTTTTTGATGAAAATTCACCAACTCAACGAGTAGGAGGAATGGTGACCAAAAATTTTGAAACCATAAAACACGAATATCGCATGTATTCGTTGGATAATTCCTATTCAATCGAAGATTTGCAAGATTGGGAAACCCGAATTCAAAAGGTTTTAGGCGATGTTCCAATGGAATATACTTGCGAGTTAAAATACGATGGTGCTTCGATTAGTATCTCATATGAAAATGGTCGTTTAGTGCGTGCTGTAACGCGTGGCGATGGTTTTCAAGGCGATGATGTAACCAATAACATCAAAACCATTAAGGCTGTTCCTATTCATTTAAAAGGTGATTTTCCTGATAAATTTGACATTCGTGGCGAAATTATTCTTCCGTTTGCCGGATTTGAAAAAATGAATCAAGAATTAATTGAAATTGGTGAAACACCTTATTCAAACCCAAGAAATACCGCTTCAGGAAGTTTAAAGTTACAGGACAGTGCTGAAGTGGCAAAACGTCCTTTAGATTGTTTATTATACTTTGTGATTGGGAATAATTTACCATTTAAAACGCAATTTGAAGGCTTACAAAAAGCAAGAGATTGGGGATTTAAAGTACCAACACAATCTAAATTAGCAAAAAATCTTAATGAAGTTTTTGAATACATTAATTATTGGGACAAACACCGTCATGATTTGCCTTATGAAACAGATGGAGTAGTAATTAAAGTCAATAACTTGCAACATCAAGATGAATTAGGTTTTACTGCAAAATCGCCACGTTGGGCGATGGCATATAAGTTTAAAGCCGAACAAGTAACTACGAAATTAAACTCGATTTCATATCAAGTTGGGCGAACAGGTGCTATTACTCCAGTTGCGAATTTAGAACCCGTACAATTGGCGGGTACAATTGTAAAACGTGCGTCATTACACAATGCCGACCAAATTGAAAAGTTAGATATTAGAATTGGTGATGAAGTTTTTGTTGAAAAAGGTGGAGAAATTATTCCAAAGATTATCGCAGTTGCCAAAAGAGGAAATCAAATTGAGCCCACAAGATACATTACGCATTGTCCTGAATGTGAAACAGAATTAGTTAGAACTGAAGGAGAAGCCAATCATTTTTGTCCTAATTTTTACGGTTGTCCACCTCAGATTATAGGAAGAATTCAGCATTTTATTACCCGAAAAGCCATGGATATTGATGGTTTGGGTGGTGAAACGGTTGCTTTATTGTTTAATGCTGGTTTGATTACCAATTATGCGGATTTGTATGAACTGAAAAAAGAGCAAATCATTCCTTTAGAACGAATGGCTGAGAAATCTGCCGAAAATTTAATCAACGGAATTGAAAAATCAAAAACGATTCCTTTTGAACGTGTTTTGTATGCGTTAGGGATTCGTTATGTGGGTGAAACTGTTGCCAAAAAACTAGCCAAACATTACAAATCAATAGATTCGATTGCACAAGCCAGCATAATGGATTTGATTTTGGTAGATGAAATTGGAGATAAAATTGCACAAAGTGTGGTTCAATTTTTTGAAAATCAAGAAAATATAACTATCATTGACCGATTAAAGCAATATGGTGTTCAATTAGAATCGGGAGCAGACGATGTTTTACTCTCTGATAAGTTAAAAGGAAAAACCTTTGTGGTTTCTGGTGTTTTTGAAATTTATTCAAGAGACGAACTCAAAAAAGCAATAGAAGATAACGGTGGAAAAGTAGGAAGTTCTATTTCATCAAAAACAGATTTTGTGATTGCTGGAGATAATATGGGACCATCAAAACTAGAGAAAGCGAATCAATTAAAAATTACAATAATATCAGAAATAGATTTTAAAAATATGATAGATGGCTAATCTAAATTCGGCATTAGTATTTTACTTTGGAGCACTTATTTTGTACGTGCTTTCAATTTTTTTTGATAGCCCAAATTTAGAGTTATTCTCAAGACCAATTATTATTCCTTCGATCTATTATTTTTACTTTATTTCTGTTAAAGGCAGAATTAATTTATTGTTTTCAATTTCAATTTTATCTTTTTTTATTGGCGAAATTCTGTATTTAATTAGCGCTTCTGATTTTTTAATTCAGGGATTAATTTGTTTTGGAATACCTTATTTTATTGTTACTTATTTTTTGTGTCAAGACTTTTTGTACTATTTGAATAAAAAAAAATATGAGATAAACAGTATTTCATTTTACATCATAATATTACTCTTATTCTACTTATTATACAATGTGTTATCGTTTATTAATGAGTCTTCTCAATTGGAATTTAGTATTTATATAATTTATGGAATTTTATTGTTTGTGATGGGAATTTTGACTTTTCTAATCCAGTTTAATTTCAATAATAGAACCATTTTATATATGGTTTTAATGGTGTCAAGTTTTATTGTTTCAGATTTGTTTTTTATTTTTTCAACTAAAATGAAAGACGTAATTGCGTTAAAATTAATAAACGTTATTTCGCAACAATTGTCTTATTGTTTATTTGTTGGCTATTTTATTTATAGAACCCGATTTAAAATTTATGAAAAAAATAATTTTTTAAGAATCGAATCTGAGATTACACCATAATATTTTTACCACTATTTTTCACCGCTTTATCCTTAGAAAAATAAAAATCAATTTTACCTAAATTAATACCATAACATCCCACTTGATTGATTAAAACATCTTTGCCTTCGCTGTTTTTTTCAACCACAGGTTTGTCTAAAAAAGTATGTGTGTGGCCACCGATAATTAAATCAATATTTTTTGTTTTTTTAGCTAATTCCAAATCGGAAACTTTGTAAGGTTCGTTTTTATAGGAAAATCCTAAGTGAGAAAGACAAATAACCAAATCACATTTTTGTTCTTCTTTTAGAATTCTTGTCATATCTTGTGCCACTTCAATAGGGTGGTTGTAAACGGTTTCTTTGTATAGTTTTTTATCAACTAAGCCATCCAGTTCAACACCTAAGCCAAAAATTCCAATCTTGATTCCGTCTTTATTGAAAATCTTGTAAGGTTTTACAATATCGTTTAAAATCGTGTTTTTAAAATCGTAATTAGCAGATACAAATTCAAATTTTGCATGGGGTAATTGCGCATAAAAGCCATCAATTCCGTTATCAAAATCATGGTTTCCCATAGTGGCTAAATCATATTGCATCATGCTCATCAATTTGAATTCCAATTCACCACCATAGTAATTAAAGTAAGGTGTTCCTTGAAAAATATCGCCAGCATCTAACAACAATACATTTTCTTCCTCTTTTCTAATACTTTCAATTAAAGCCGCTCTTCGGGCAGCGCCACCCATATTGGCATTTCGGGGATGATCTGCTGGAAAAGGATCTATATGACTATGTACATCATTTGTGTGAAGAATTGTAATTTTTTTGGTTTCTGGTGAAATAATAGTACTAATTCCTATATTACTTAACCCTAATACTACAGAGCTTGCAGCGGTTTTTTGGATAAAATCTCTTCTTTTCATGTTTTTAGGATTAAGTTATTCTAAAATAATTTTTTCATCAGTAATTACAGGTAATGTATCTGCTTTTTTGAAATAGTCAATCAGCATATTTCGCAACTTGTAATCCATATCAAATTTCAGGTCACTTTCCTTGAAAAAAGTCATATTATCACCGCCATTTGAAAGATAATCAGATGTTGCAACATAATATATTTTATCGTCTTCAACAGGTTTTCCGTTGATTTCAATTCGGTTAACATTCAAATTATCTTTATTTACAAAAATTTTGATTCCATAAAGAGGGTGTGGCTTTTTTTCGGTCATTAAATAAGTAGCCATTTCTTTGACCTTACTACCTTTTAATCCTACAACAATCAGGCTATTTTCAAAAGGCATCACTTCAAAAGCAGTCCGAGTAGTTACATTTCCTTGTGGAATAATGGAGCGAATACCACCATGATTTAAAAGGCATATATCGATGGATTTATTTTCTCTTTTTTGAAAAATTGGATTGCCAAAATCAAAAACAACTTGCGCTAATAAATTACCAATAGTGGTTTGCCATTTACCTTTACTTTTATCTAACGTTTCAGGAGAATATGCTAAAACATTATCTAAATCTTTCTTGATGTGTTCCCGATAGGGAGCAATATAGCTTTCGATTTGAGTGTTTTCTCCTTTTTCGGCAGTTACTCCAATTTTCTTACCTTCAACTTTATAATTATAATATTCATTAGTTTTACACGAAAAGAAGCAACTAAATGTTAATAATATAACAAAATAACGAAAAGATATCGTATTCTTTTTTACATTTACCATCATAATAAAAGACTTAATTTATAATTTTGTCCGAGATGTAAAAATACTATGTTTTATAAGATTTTAAAGAATTTTTTTCTAAAAAAAAACGTTACTAAAAGGTTACAAAATCAGCAGCCCATTTTAGAACAGCAAAAAATAGAAACAATTGGATTGCTAGTTGATGAAACTTATTTTTCAAAGACAGCGAGCTTGGTAGAAGCTATTTTAAGTCAAGGTTTTAGAAAAGAGCAAATTACAATTTTAGTTTATAAAGATAAAATCAAATCAAAAGAAGTGATTAGCGAACCTTTCTTGTCGTTAAAAAACATTTCGCTTTCTGGAGAAATTAACAAGGCAGAAGTGGTCGACTTTTTAGAAAAACCATTTGACTTGTTGATCAACTATTATGACGTAAATAAATATGGAATTTTACTTTTATCTATTAAATCTAAGGCAAATTTTAAGGTAGGATTTGATACCGTGGATAAAAGAGTAAATCATTTTATTATCAAAGAATTAGTTGATAACTACAAAGAATTTACATCGGAATTATTCAAATATTTAAAAATTTTAAACAAAATATAAAAATGCAATCATTTATAGGAACTGGTGTTGCACTTGTTACGCCATTTAAAAAAGATTTTTCGGTTGATGTTGAGGCCTTAACAAGAATTGTAAATCATGTAATTGATGGAGGAGTTGAATATCTTGTGGTTTTAGGAACCACTGCAGAAACGGCAACACTTTCTCAAGATGAAAAGGAATTAGTAATTGATACAATTGTTAAAGCTAATGAAGGAAGATTGCCTTTGGTTTTAGGTGTTGGTGGAAATAACACCATGAAAGTTGTTGAAGAATTAAAAACTAGAAATTTTTCTAATTTTTCTGCAATTTTATCGGTTTCTCCTTACTATAATAAACCTACACAAGAGGGTATTTATCAGCATTTTAAAGCGGTTGCCGAAGCATCTCCAATTCCCGTAATTGTGTATAATGTTCCCGGAAGAACGGCAAGCAATATGTTGCCATCAACCGTAATTAGATTAGCAAATGATTTTAAAAACATCATCGGAATTAAAGAAGCTGCTGGCGATATTGTTCAAGCAATGAAATTAATTCAAAATAAACCAGAAGGGTTTTTAGTAATTTCTGGGGATGATATGATTACTTTACCAATGGTTTTAGCGGGTGGAGCAGGAGTAATTTCTGTAATTGGCGAAGGTTTTCCAAAAGAATTTTCAGAAATGGTGCGTTTAGGTTTACAGCGAAAGGTTGACGAAGCTTATAAATTGCACTATCTTTTAGCAGACAGTATTGATATGATTTTCGAACAAGGAAATCCAGGAGGAATTAAAGAAGTGTTTAAATCATTAGGCTTATCAGAAAATACAATGCGATTACCTTTAGTAAATGTAAATGAAGATTTAGCTTTAAGATTGCATAATTTCACCAAAAAATTAAGTTAAAAAAAAGATTTTTATAGTAAGTAAATTATATCTAAATTTGCAGTTGCTTTTTAGGTATCGGTTTATTGGGTATTTAAAAAGTTAAAAGTAGAAAAAATGAATAAAATTTTTAGTTTCCTTCTTGTTTCAATTTTGTTGGCATCTTGCAGTCAATATCAAAAAGCTTTAAAGTCTGATGATGTAGCTGTAAAAAGTGAAGCCGCAAATCAAATGTATGAAACAGGAAAATACATAAAAGCAATACGTTTGTATGAGCAAATAGCTCCGGCATACAAAGGTAAGCCAAGTGCAGAGCGTATGTTTTTCTTGTATTCTAATTCGTTATATAAATCTGAACAATACTATTTAGCGGGGTATCAATTTGAAAATTTTGTAGCGACTTATCCAAAAAGTGAAAAAAGAGAAGAAGCAGCGTTTTTAGCGGCAGAATGTTTTTACAGATTGTCACCAATTTATAGTTTAGACCAAGTTGATACTCAAAAAGCGTTGGATAAATTACAACGTTTTATTGATATATATCCAAATTCTCAATACTTAGAAAAAGCAAATGTTTATGTTAAAGAGTTAAGAGAAAAACAAGAAAAGAAAGCGTTTGAAATTGCAAAGCAATACAATACAATTTCTGATTTTAAAGGCGCGTTGAAAGCTTTTGATAATTTTATTGCGGATTACCCAGGAACGCCTTTTAAAGAACAAGCATTATATTATAGATTAGATTCGGCATACAAATTAGCAATCAATAGTATTGAGTCTAAGAAACAAGAACGTTTAGCTTATGCTAAATCTACTCACAGCAGTTTGATGAAATTCAACAGTGCAACAGAGTACAAAGAAAAAGCTGATGAAATGTTAGCTGAAATCGAAAAAGAATTACAACAATTTTCTAAATAAAACTAAATCATGGATTTAAAGAAAACAAATGCTCCTGTAAACACTGTTACTTACAATAAAAGTAAATTAGAAGAGCCTACTGGAAACATTTATGAAGCGATAACTATCATGGCTAAACGCGCTAATCAAATTAATACCGAAATTAAAAAGGAATTAATTGAGAAATTAGAAGAATTTGCTACATACAACGATAGTTTAGAAGAAGTTTTTGAAAACAAAGAGCAAATTGAAGTTTCAAAATTCTATGAAAAATTACCAAAACCTCACGCTTTAGCAGTACAAGAGTGGGAAGAAGGTAAAATCTACTACAGAGACTCTAAATAATTCAATATGTCTGTTTTAAGCGGTAAAAAAATCTTGCTAGGTATATCTGGTGGTATAGCTGCTTACAAAACAGCCAATTTGGTTAGACTTTTTATAAAAGCAGGTGCACAAGTACAAGTTGTAATGTCGCCTGCTTCTTTGCATTTTGTTACACCACTAACTTTAGCAACACTTTCTAAAAAGCCGGTGTATTCTACTTTTTATAATGAAGAAGAAAGTACTGGGGAATGGAATAATCACGTAGAATTAGGGCTTTGGGCAGATTTAATGCTAATAGCACCTGCAACTGCTAATACATTATCTAAAATGGCAAATGGCAATTGTGATAATTTACTTATTGCTACCTATTTATCCGCCAAATGTCCTGTTTATTTTGCGCCAGCAATGGATTTGGATATGTACAAACATCCTTCAACTTTAGATAGTTTTCACAAGCTTAAATCATTTGGAAACATTATTATTCCTGCCGAAACTGGTGAGTTAGCAAGTGGTTTATCTGGAGAAGGTAGAATGGCGGAACCAGAAAACATTATTGCCTTTTTAGAAAATGATGTTTTAGAAAAATTACCTTTAAAAGGGAAAAAAATATTAGTCACCGCAGGTCCTACTTATGAAGCAATTGATCCTGTGCGATTTATTGGGAATCATTCTTCTGGTAAAATGGGATTTGATATAGCTAATCAAGCAGCTAATAAAGGGGCAGAAGTAATCCTAATTTCTGGACCAACTCACTTTAAAATAGACAATCCCCTAATTAACCTTGTAAGAGTTACTTCTGCACAGGAAATGTATGATGCATGCCATACGTATTATGATAAAGTTGATGTTGCAATAGCAGCTGCAGCAGTTGCCGATTATAAACCTAAAAATGTTGCCCATCAGAAAATAAAAAAGAATGATGCAACGTTTACTATAGAGTTAGCAAAAACAAAAGACATCTTAGCCTCGCTAGGAACAATCAAGAAAAATCAGTTTTTAATTGGATTTGCATTGGAAACAGAAAATGAAATTGAACATGCAAAGCTTAAAATTCAGAAAAAAAACTTAGATTTGATAGTTTTAAATTCATTAAATGATGAAGGTGCTGGTTTTGGAAAATCGACCAACAAAGTTACTTTTATTGATAAAAATTTTCAAATTGAACCAATGGATTTAAAATCAAAAGAAGCAGTTGCTTTAGATATTATTAATAAAATCATCCAACATTATGATGCGTAATCTATTTTTACTTTTAGTCTTTTTATATACTAATGTTGCTCTTTCTCAAGAGTTACGTGCAACGGTATCAGTAAATTACAATCAAGTAAATAACGGAAATCCGCAGTTATTCAAAAATTTAGAAAAACAAGTTACCGAATTTTTGAATAATACTAAATGGACAGAAAACGAAGTAAAAGATATAGAAAAAATAGATTGCAATTTTTTTATAAATGTTACTTCTTATGGTTCAAATAATTTTGAAGCTACATTGCAAGTGCAAGCATCTAGACCTGTTTTTAATTCAACCATGTCAAGTCCAATTTTAAATATAAATGACAAAAATTTTGTTTTTCGATTTATTGAATTTGAAAATATGATTTATGATGCTAATAATTTTACCTCAAATTTAGTATCGGTTTTGGCTTTTTATTCTAATTTAATTATCGGTATTGAAATGGATTCATTTTCAAAACTCGGAGGAACAGATTATTTAGAAGTAGCGGCTAATATTGTAAATGTTGCTCAATCTAGTGGTTTTAAAGGTTGGAGTCAAGCAGAAAGTGGAAATAATAATAGAAATTTTTTAATTTCAGATATGCTTTCTAATACATTTGAACCCTTTAGAACAGCAATGTATGTGTACCACAGAGAAGGTATGGATAAAATGTCGGAAAATGTTTTAAAAGGAAAAGAAGGGGTTGCTAAATCATTAGAACTACTTTCCGAAATTCAAAAAATAAGACCAAATTCATTGATTACAAGAACATTTTTTGATATTAAATCAGATGAAATTGTTTCTATTTTTTCTGGCGGACCAAAAATGAATGTATCACAACTTGTAGAAACATTAAATAAGATTTCGCCTTTAAATTCTCAAAAATGGAATAAAATAAGATAACGTTTTATTCAAAAAAAAAATATGCTACTTTCACTTTCAATAAAAAATTATGCGTTAATTGAATCGCTTGAAACTGATTTTTCCAATCAGTTTTCTGTTATTACTGGAGAAACAGGAGCTGGAAAATCAATACTTTTAGGTGCTTTAGGGTTAGTTTTAGGAAATAGAGCCGATTTAACTTCTTTAAAAGATAAAGAACAAAAATGTATTATTGAAGCTGTTTTTTTGATTTCTAACTACAACTTAAAACCCTTTTTTGAAGAAAATGACTTGGATTATGAGGCTAAAACTATCATTAGAAGAGAAATTTTGCCTTCTGGAAAATCGAGAGCCTTTATTAATGATAGCCCAGTAAATCTCCAAGAACTTCAAGCATTAAGTTCTTTTTTGTTGGATATACATTCTCAACAACAAACTCGTGAATTGACCGAAGAAGCCTACCAATTGGAAATTTTGGATGCGGTGGCAAATAATCAGGAGACTATTTCTAATTACCAAAAAATACTTACTTCTTTAAAAGCAAAACAAAAAGAAGTAAAGCAAATGATTGCCGAAAAAGAAACTTTAGAGAAAGAGCACGAATATCATTCTTTTTTATTGAACGAACTTTTAGCCGCTAATTTAACCGATGGTGAACAAGAATCATTAGAGCAAGAATTAGAGCAATTAAGCAATGTGGAATTGATTAAAGAAAATTTTGAACGCATTTTAGTTATTGCAAATGAGGAACAAGTGGGCGCATTGGTAAATCTTAAAGAAATTAAATTAGCGCTTCAAAAGCTTTCTGTTTTTTCTCCAAGTTATACAAATCTTCATGAGCGTTTGGTAAGTAGTTTGTTAGAATTAGAAGATGTTTTTAACGAATGCGAGCTAAATAACGAAAAAATAATTGCCGATCCTGAACGATTAGAATTGGTCAATACAAAATTGCAAACCATATATAATCTACAGAAAAAGCATCAAGTAGATTCGATAGAAAAATTGTTGGTGATTCAAAATGAATTAGATAGCAAAGTAATGAAAGTAGATGATTTGGAAATTGCTATTTTAAAAACACAAAAAGAGCTTCAAGAAATTACCAATGAAATAGATTCTATTGCAACAATAATTTCTAAAAACAGAAAAAATGCAATTCCAAATTTAGTAGAAAAAATCAAATATATTCTTTCTCAATTAGGTATGGCAGAAGCTAATTTTCAGTTTGAAATTACAACTACAGCCTCTTATCTTTCAAATGGAAAAGATGAAGTGAGTTTGCTTTTTTCGGCAAATAAAGGAACTAGTTTCGGATTGCTTAAAAAAGTAGCTTCTGGAGGAGAAATGTCGCGAATTATGTTAGCAATTAAAGCTATTTTGGCTAATTATTCAAAGCTGCCAACCATTATTTTTGACGAAATTGACACAGGTGTTTCTGGAGAAATTGCTATAAAAATGGGTGAAATCATGAAAGAAATGAGTAAAACCATGCAAGTATTTGCAATTACACATTTACCACAAATTGCAGCTAAAGGAAATTCGCATTATAAAGTGGTAAAAAGAAGTCAAGGTGAAACTACAATTTCAGAATTACTACTGTTATCGCCTGAAGACAGAATTCAACAAATTGCAGAAATGCTTTCTGGAAAAGACATTTCTGAATCTGCCTTACAACATGCAAAAGCTTTGCTGAATTAAAATTTTAGCCTACTTTTGTTATTCAAATAGAAT
Organism: Flavobacterium sp. N2820; assembly: GCF_025947285.1. Lineage (NCBI taxonomy): Bacteria > Pseudomonadati > Bacteroidota > Flavobacteriia > Flavobacteriales > Flavobacteriaceae > Flavobacterium > Flavobacterium sp. N2820. The sequence continues at coordinate 501,578 of NZ_CP110008.1, forward strand.
AATTACAAACCAATATAAAATTTACAAGATGATTATAGAACCAAGAATGAGAGGATTTATTTGTTTGACAGCTCACCCAAAAGGTTGCGAACAAAATGTAAAAAATCAAATTGCTTATGTACAATCAAAAGGAAAAATTAATGGACCAAAAAGAGTTCTTGTAATTGGAGCTTCAACAGGTTTTGGTTTAGCTTCAAGAATTACATCTGCTTTTGGTTCTGATGCATCAACAATAGGTGTATTTTTTGAAAAAGAACCATCAGAAGGAAAAACAGCTTCTCCAGGCTGGTACAATTCTGCAGCATTTGAAATGGAAGCTCAAAAGGCGGGTTTGTATGCAAAAAGCATTAATGGAGACGCATTTTCAAACGAAGTAAAGCAACAAACAATTGATATGATTAAGGCTGATTTAGGTCAGATTGATTTAATTATTTATAGTTTAGCTTCTCCGGTACGTCAACATCCTGTTACAGGTGTTTTACATCGTTCAACTTTAAAGCCTATTGGTTCAACTTTTACCAATAAAACAGTTGATTTTCATACCGGAAATGTAACACAAGTTTCTATCGAGCCAGCTAATCAAGAAGACATTGATAACACAGTAGTTGTTATGGGAGGTGAAGATTGGTCAATGTGGATTGATGCATTAAAAGAAGCTGGTGTTTTAGCCGATGGATTAACCACTATTGCCTATTCATATATTGGGCCAGAAGTAACTGAAGCTGTTTACAGAAAAGGAACTATTGGAAGAGCAAAAGATCATTTAGAAGCGACGGCTTTTGAAATCACAGATAAATTAAAGGATATCAATGGAAAAGGTTATGTTTCTGTTAATAAAGCATTAGTAACACAAGCAAGTTCAGCAATTCCAGTAATTCCTTTATATATATCTTTATTGTATAAAATTATGAAGGCTGAAGGAATTCATGAGGGTTGTATCGAGCAAATTCAAAGATTATATGCAGATCGATTATATACTGGTAATGAAGTGCCAACAGATGAAAAAGGAAGAATTCGTATTGATGATTGGGAAATGCGTGCAGATGTACAAGAAAAAATAGCAAAACTTTGGTTAGAATCAACAACAGAATCTTTAGTAGAATTAGGAGATTTAGCAGGATATAAGCAAGATTTCTTAAATTTATTTGGCTTTGGTTTTGAAGGTGTTGATTACCTTGCAGATACAAATGAAATGGTAAAAGTGCCAAGTATAAAATAATCACAATTTTAATAAATTTGTTATGAAATCCTGACTAGTTCAGGATTTTTTTGTTTTTCATCGTTTTTTTTTGCATTTTAACGATAGTGAAATAAATATTAATTTTTGATATAATATTAATTAATATATTAGCATTTGCTTAACAATTAATTAATTATTATTTATGAAAAAAATTACTTTATGGTTGTTTGCCCTCTTTACGTGTTGGCAAATAAATGCCCAAGTAAGTTCATATGGTTTTAGTCAATCGACCGGAACCTATAATGAAATTACTGGCGGTACAGTTCTTGGAATTGCAACTAATGATGACACTTCGTTTCCTGCGAATCCAATCGGATTTAGTTTTTATTACAATGGTGCAAATTACACTCAATTTAGTGTGAATTCTAATGGTTTTTTAGCACTTGGAGCTACTGTTGCAAGTTCATACACTGCATTAACAGATGGAACTTCAAATAATGTTGTAGCTGCATTAAATGGCGATTTGCAAGGTAATGCAACTACTGGAGAATTAAGTTACCAATTATCAGGAACTGCTCCAAATCAAGTTTTAACTGTTCAATGGAAAAGTTATAGACATTACAATGCAACTGGAGATAACTATAATTTCCAAATTAAACTGCATGAAACTACTAATTTAATTGAAGTAGTTTATGGAACTTTTGCTCAAAATGCAACAGATAGAACTAGACAAGTTGGTTTGAGAGGCGCTTCTAATGCAGATTTTAATAATAGAACTACAACTGCTGATTGGTCAGCGACTACAGCTGGTGGAACAAACGCTGCAAATTGTGCTTTAACAGCAACAGTTATTCCAGCTTCTGGTTTAACTTTTACATGGACACCACCAAGTTGTGCTGCGCCAGGAGGATTTGTTGCTTCTGCAATAACACCTACATCAGCAACAATTTCTTGGAATGCTGCGGTTCCAGTTCCTTCAACTGGATATGAATATTACTATTCTAGTGTAAATACAGCACCAACAGGAGCTGGAACACCAATTGCTGCATTAACGGATAACCTTACTAGTTTAAGTGTTAATACACCATATTATGTTTGGTTACGTTCAGATTGTGGTGGAGGAACTTTTAGTGCATGGTCAGGACCATTTACTTTTCAAACACCATGTAATCCATACTCAGTTCCTTATTTTGAAGGTTTTGAATCTGGATATGTTCACAACGCAACAGTTGGTGGATGTTTAACTCAAGCTACAGTAACAGGTACTCAAGTTTGGACAGCAAATAGTACTTTTACAGATTACAATAGAACACCAAGAACTGGATCTTATAATGCTTTTTTAAGATACGGTAATGAAGATTGGTTATTTATTCCTATAGATTTAGTAGCAGGAACTAGCTACAGAGTCTCTCTTTATGCTCGTCAAGATGGTGCAACAGCAGCAAATTCAAATATGGCAATTAGTTATGGTGTTGCAAACAATGCAGCTGCTATGACTAATTCAATTGTTGCTGCTACAGGAATAATTAATGGTAATTATCAAGAAATTGTTGGAGATTTTATTCCAGCTACTTCAGGTACTTATTATGTGGGGATTAAAGGATTTATGAATGGTACTCCTTGGTATATTTCTCTAGATGATATTTCTATTGCTTTATCACCTACTTGTTTAAACCCAACAACATTAGCGGCGTCGAATATTACTTCTTCTTCTGTTAATTTGTCTTGGGTTGATATTACAGGATCTCAAACAAATTTCGAATATGTAATTCAAGCTCCAGGTACAGGTATTCCTACAGGAGCAGGTACAGCTGTAACGGGTACTTCGGTTACTGGTGCAACTTTAGATATTAATGCTGCTCCTCTTGCTGCAAACACAACTTATGAGGTTTATGTGAGAGCTGATTGCGGAGGTGGAGATTTTAGTACTTGGTCTGGACCAATTACTTTTAAAACATTATGTAATGCAGTTGTAGCTCCTTGGACTTATGATGTAGAATCTGCTGCAGCAACAACGAATTCTTCTATTTCTGATTGTTGGTCATCAATTCCTACTGCTAATAATGGTGCATTTAGATGGGATGTAGATGCTGCAGGTGGAACACCTTCAAATTTTTCTACAGGACCAGCTGGTGCTTACTCAGGTGTGAAATATTTTTACACAGAAGCTTCAAGTGGAGCAACAGGAGCTGTTGCAGAATTATATACTCCTTTAGTAAATATTAGTGCTTTAACAGAGCCTACATTACAATTTTACTACCATATGCGTGGTATAAATATGGGTGAGCTTCACGTTGATGTTTACAATGGTACTGCATGGGTTAATGATGTTGATGTGATTATTGGTCAACAACAGGCTGCTGCTACTGATCCATGGTTACAAAAAGTGGTTGATTTATCTGCTTACACTGGAACAATTCAAGTTCGTTTCAGAGGAATTAGAGGCGCTGGTTTCGAGAGTGATATGTCAATTGATGATATTACTTTTGATGAAGCTCCTGCTTGTTTACCAGTTAATAATTTGACACTTTCTAACATTACTTCTGGTTCAGTTCAAGTTGACTGGTCGGATATGTCAGCTGTAGGTCAGTTTGATTTTGAATATGCTATCCAAGTTCAAGGAACAGGAACTCCAACTGGAGCAGGTGTTGCTGTTGCAGATATTACTGTGGTTGATACTAATGATATTACTGCTACTCCATTAGCACCAAATTCTCCTTACGAAGTTTATGTAAGAGCAGATTGTGGTGGTGGTTTATATAGTGATTGGGTTGGTCCAGTTAACTTTACAACTGAATGTGCAACATATGCAGCACCATATTTAGAATTGTTTAATACATTTTTACCAGCTTGTTGGCAAGCAGCAGATAACGGTAATTTAGTTGCTGGTCCTGCTACATTTGGAGCATCTGGTTGGTTTGCTGATGGTTTTGGAAATGTTGGATTTACAGGTGCTATTAACTATAATATTTGGTTAGCACAAGCTAATGATTGGGTTATTTCACCTACTATTAATATACCAGCTTCAGGTTATGAATTAAAATTTGATGCAGCTGCTACACAATATGGTGGAACTAACGCTCCAACTACTGCGTGGGAGGCTGATGATTTTGTTGAAGTATTAGTATCTACAGCTGGTTATACAAACTGGACTGTTTTATATACATATAATAATACAAATGTACCAGCTCCAACAGGAACAACTAACATTATTGACTTAGATGCTTTTGCTGGTCAGGATGTTCGTTTTGCTTATAGAGCTGTTGAAGGTGCTACTGATGGTGGTGCTGACTTACAGTTTTTTGTTGATAATTTTGAAGTAAGATTAACACCTTCTTTACCTCCTTCATGTGCATCTAACGTAGTCGCTACTCCTGATGCTGCTTGTGGGAATTTTGCAAACTCAATTACTTGGGACGCTACAGTTGGTGCTGATGGATATTATTTAACAATAGGTACATCAACTGGTGCTTCAGACGTTTTAAATAATGCTGACTTAGGTAATGTATTGAATTATTCTTTCGTAGGAACAATTGGTACTACTTATTACTATACGTTATTACCTTATAATGGGGTAGGACCTGCAACAAGTTGTACAGAAATGAGTTTTGTTACCAATTCAAACGGTTGTTACTGTGTTTCTGCACCAACATCTGTTGATGGAACGGGTATTACAAATGTTCAAATTGTTGCAACTGATTTCCCAAATACTGTAGCAACTGCTCCTGTATATAACGATCATACTGCAACAGTTGTAGCTATGTCACAAGGAATTAGTAATAATGTTCAGATTGCTTTTAACACATCAGTTTTTGATTATAACACTGTGATTTGGATTGATTTTAATGATGATTTTAACTTTGCACCATCTGAAATAGTATACACTGGTTTATCTAGTGCAACTAGTCCAAATACTTTAAATGCCTCTTTTGTTATGCCTGGTACTGCACCGTTAGGTCAACACAGAATGAGAATTGTAGCTACTGATGGTTTACAAACACCTTCAAACCCATGTTATTCTGCATCTTACGGTGAAACAGCAGATTTTACTATTAATATAGTTGCTGCTTCTTGTGCTCCTGCTGCAATTGCTTCATCTACAGTAACTCCAGATTGTGCAAATGCGCAATTCTCTGTTGCTATTGATGTAACTGCTTTAGGTAGTGGTACACCATCTATCACAGATGGAACAACAACTTGGCCTATAGCTGCAGTTGGTGTTGTAAATGTTGGTCCATTTGCTGATGGATCTTCAGTATCTTTAACAGTGTTACACGGTTCAGATGTTACATGTAATTTACCTTTAGGGTCTTTCACATATACTTGTCCAGCTGTAAATGATGATTTATGTAATGCGCTTCCTATAACAGTTAATGCTACTTCTACAGGAACACAATATAATAATGTTGGTGCTACAGGACAAACTAGTGAGCCTTCAGCTGCTTGTTTTAGTCAAGGGATTAATGGTTCAGTATGGTTTAGTTTTGTTGCTCCTGCTTCTGGTGAAGTTATTATTACAACTGATATCGCCGGTGCTACTGCAACAGATACTGAAATTGCTGTTTATGCTGCAACTGGGGTAACATGTTCAGATATGACTACACTTGGAGCTGCATTAGGTTGTGACCAAGATAGTGGAACTACAATTAATTATAATTCAGTATTAAATTTACCTGGTTTAACAGCTGGTAATACTTATTACATTCAAGTTGATGATTATGGTTTTGGAACAAGTCAAGGTTCTTTTGGTTTACAAGTTACAGAAGTTTTAAGTTCTGATAATTTTGATGCTAATAACTTTGTTGCGTATCCAAACCCAGTGAAAGATATTTTCAATATATCTTACTCATCTGAAATTTCTTCTGTTAGAATAATTAATTTATTAGGACAAGAAGTTATCTCAACTGAAGTAAATGCAACTTCAACACAAATTGATATGTCTCAATTAAGTTCTGGTGCTTACATTGTTAATGTAACAGTAGGAGATACTATTAAAACAATTAAAGTTGTTAAGCAATAATTAGATTTTTAAATCTTTTATAATTAAAAGTCCCGATTTATCGGGACTTTTTTGTTTTATTATAACATTGTAAATTAAATATGTTATATATTGATTTATATTGTTTTTATGTGTGTAAATATTATTAATTTCACAAAATTATTTATTAAAGAACAATATCATGAAAAAAATTACGTATCTATTATTTGTTTTCTTTTTGAGTTGGCAGGTCAATGCTCAGCTCTTTCAAGTTGCTACATGTAATGGAACCATAGCTAGTAATGTTTATGGCCCCATGAATAGTACTACAAATGCTAGTGCAACAAACCGAACGGCGGTTATTTATCCTGCTTCTCAATTAGTGGGAATTGCTGGTCAAGAGCTTACAGATGTCTATTTTAAAAGACTTACAGCTGCTGGAGCAATAGGAGGAACGCCTAACTTCAAAGTGTATTTAAAAGAAACAACTGCAACAGATTTCGGTGCTGGAGCTATAGATTGGGCTACAGAAATTGCGACTGCTACATTGGTCTATGATGCTGATCCAGCTGCAAGTGCTGGAACAACTGCTGGTTGGAAAAATTTTGCATTTAGTACTAACTTTACTTACAGCGGAACAAATAATTTAGCTGTATACATGGAATATGTAAATACAGGAAATGCCACCACTATTGGTTGGGAATATGAGTATAGCGCTCCATGTATTAATACAGGAAATAATAATACTACCAAGTATGTTAATAATACAACTGGGACTCTTGGAACATCTCTTGCTACTTCAAATTATAGAAGACCTTGGATAGCATTTGACTTTACAGTATTATGTCCAGCACCAACAAATTTAACTGCAACAAATGTAACTTCGTCTTCAGTTGATTTATCATGGACTACAGGAGCATCTGAAACAGAATGGCAATATGTAATTCAGCCTCAAGGTACTGGTTTACCTACTGGTTCTGGAACATCAACCACTTCAAATTCTTTTACAAATTCAACTTTATCACCTGCAACAAGTTATGAAGTTTATGTTAGGTCATATTGTAATGTTACAGACCAAAGTGTTTGGGTAGGACCAATAAATTTCACTACTTTATGTGCACCTTTAACGGTTCCTTCTTTAGAGCCGTTTGATACTTTTTTACCAAACTGTTGGGATGAAGCAGATAACGGAGATTTAGTTGCTGGTCCAGCAACTTTTGGTGCTGGAGTTTGGGCTGTAGATGGTTTTGCGAATAACGGCACTACAGGTGCGATTAAAGTACTTTTGTCTGTAGCAGCAGATAATGATTGGGTAGTATCACCACAATATGTTATTCCTACAACAGGTTATCAATTAAAATTTGATGCAGCGGCTACGCAATCGGGAGCAACAACAGCACCAACATCGCCTTGGGAATCAGATGATTTTGTTGAGGTTTTGGTTTCAACAACAGGTTCTACAAATTGGACAGTGTTGGATACATATAATGATACTAATGTTCCTTCAAATATGGGGGATGTAAATTTTATTAATTTAGATGCTTATGCAGGACAAACTGTTAGATTTGCATTTAGAGCAGTAGAAGGACCAAATGATGGTGCAGCTGCAATTGAATTTTTTGTTGATAATTTTGAGATTAGATTGACTCCTGCTTGTTTAGAAGTTTCTTCTTTAGCAGTGAATAATATTACTTCAGCTTCAGCTGATTTATCATGGTTAGAAAATGGAACCGCTACACTTTGGAATATTGAATACGGAGTGACTGGTTTTACCTTGGGAACAGGAACTCAAGTTTTAGGAGTAAATACTAATCCTTATTCATTAGGTGGTTTAGCTCCTATTACTACATATGATTTTTATGTTCAAGTAGATTGTGGAGGTTTAGGTACTAGTGTATGGGTTGGTCCATTATCTTTTACTACATTGTGCGCACCAGTTGTTGCACCTTGGACATATGATGTTGAAACAGCAGCAGCTACAACGAATTCTACTATTGATGATTGTTGGGATTCGAATCCAACAGGAACTACAGCTGCATTTAGATGGAATGTTGATGACAACGGTGGAACTCCTTCTACTGCAACTACAGGACCTTCTGGAGCTTTTTCTGGAGTTAAATATTTTTACACCGAGGGGACAAGTGGAACCACAGGAGCTGAAGCAGAATTATATACACCATTAGTTAATATTAACGCCTTAGCAACTCCATCACTTCAATATTATTATCATATGTTTGGTAGTAATATTGGTGAACTACATGTTGATATTTTTGATGGAACAACTTGGACAAATAGCGTTGATGTTATCGTTGGTCAACAACAAACTGCAGGAAGTGATCCATGGGTTTTAAAAGTAGTTAGTTTAGCTACTTATTCAGGAACTATTCAAGTTAGATTCAGAGCAATTAGAGGTGCTGGAGGAAATTGTGATATTTCATTAGATAATATCGCTTTTGTTGAAGCACCCGCTTGTTTACCACCATCAAATATTGTAGCTAGTAATGTTACAGATACATCGGTTCAATTGGATTGGAGTGATATGTCAGCAGATGGACAATTTGATTTTGAATATGTAATTCAGCCTCAAGGAACTGGAACACCAACAAGTGCAGGGATACAAGTTGCAGACATTACAGTTATAGATAATTCATTGACATCAGTAACAGCTTATGAGGCTTATGTAAGATCTGATTGTGGTGGTGGATTGTTTAGTGCTTGGGTAGGGCCAATAAATTTCACAACAACATGTTCAGTATTTACAGTACCTTCTTTAGAACAATTTACTACTTATGTTCCTAACTGTTGGGAAGAAGCTGATAATGGTGATTTAATTGCTGGACCAGCTACATTTGGTGCTAGTTCATGGATTGCTGATGGTTTTGGTAATGTTGGAACGTCTGGTTCTGCTAGAATTGAAATATGGACAGCTACTTTAAACGATTGGATTATATCGCCTTTATATGCAATTCCTGCAACAGGATTTGAATTGAAATTTGATGCAGCTGTTACTCAGTGGAATACAACTGCTCCATCTACAAATCCATGGGAAGCTGATGATGTAGTGGAAGTTTTAGTTTCAAATGGAACTACCAACTGGACTGTATTATATACTTATAACAATACAAATGTACCGTCAACAACTGGTACACCAAATATTATTGATTTAGATGCTTATGCAGGACAAAATGTTCGTTTTGCTTTCAGAGCATTAGAAGGGGCAGTAAATGGGACTACGGATCTTAATTTTTATGTTGATAATTTTGAAATTAGACCAACGCCAGCTTGTCCAGAAGTTACAACTCTAGCTGTTGCAAACATTACTTCTTCTTCAGCTAATTTATCATGGGTTGAAAATGGAACTGCTACACTTTGGAATATCGAATATGGTGCACCTGGTTTTACATTAGGAACAGGTATGCAACAATTAGGAGTTACTACAAATCCGTACACTTTAGGAGGATTAACTTCAAACACAACTTATGAATTTTATGTACAAGTAGATTGTGGAGGTTTAGGTACTAGTGTATGGGTTGGTCCATTATCTTTTACAACTTCTTGTTCTAATTTCATTGCGCCTTGGACATATGATGTTGAAACAGCTGCTTTAACTACCAATTCAACAATTGGTGATTGCTGGACTTCTAATCCAACTGCAACTACAGCTGCTTATAGATGGGATGTGGATGGTGCAGGTTCAACACCTTCTACAAATACAGGTCCTTCTGGAGCAAATAGTGGAGTTAAATATTTTTATACAGAAGCTAGTTCTGGGACTACAGGTGCTATTGCATATTTAACACCAGGTACTGTAGATGTAACCGCTTTAACTACACCATATTTAGAATTTTATTACCACATGTATGGAGCAACTATGGGATCTTTAGAAGTTGAAGTTTTTGATGGTACAACTTGGACAAGTATTTGGTCAATTTCTGGACAACAACAAACAGCAACAACCGATCCTTGGGTTAGTGTAGGTATTGATGCATCTGCATATGCAGTTGCTGATTTATTGACATTCAGATTTAAAGCAACTAGAGGAACTGATTTTTATGGAGATATTAGTTTAGATGATATTTCTGTTATTGAAGCTCCATTATGTATTACACCTAATGCTTCAGTAGCTAACATTACTGTGAACTCAGCTGATTTATCTTGGACAACTACTACAGGAAATTATGAATATGTTTTAGATAACAATTCAGCTGACCCTGTTGGAAATGGAACGGTAATTAGTGCACAAACATTTAATGCAACCCCATTAACTCCTAACACGCAATATTATTTCCATGTTAGAACAGATTGTGGTGCTAGTTTATACAGTGAGTGGACAACTGTTTCATTTACCACTTTACCTGTGCCACCAGCAAATGATAACTTATGTAATGCAATTCCATTAATAGTTGATGCGGTTTCAACTGGTACAGCTTTTACTAATTTAGCAGCTACTGGTGAAACTAATGAGCCGGTTCCTGCATGTTTTAACACAGGAATCAACGGTTCAGTTTGGTTTAGTTTTGTAGCACCAGCTTCTGGTCAAGTTATTATAACTACCGATATCGCAGGAGCTACATTAATTGATACTGAAATTGCTCTTTATGCTGCAACGGGTGTTACTTGTTCAGATTTAACTACTTTAGGTACAGCACTTGCTTGTGACCAAGATGGCGGAACAACAATTAATTTTAACTCTGTTATCAATCAAGCTGGTTTAACACCTGGAAACACTTACTATATTCAGGTTGACCGATGGGGAACTGCTACAAACGGAGATTTTGGAATTGAAGTACAACAAGTATTAAGTTCTGATAATTTTGATAAGAATAGCTTTGTTGCTTATCCAAACCCAGTAAAAGATATTTTCAATGTGTCTTATTCTTCTGAAATTTCTTCTGTAAGAGTAATGAATTTATTAGGACAAGAAGTTATCTCAACTGCGGTAAACGCAACTTCAACTCAAATTGACATGTCTCAATTAAGTTCGGGTGCTTATATTGTTAATGTAACCGTTGGAGATACAATCAAAACAATTAAAGTTGTTAAGCAATAATTAGAGATAAAAATCTAATATATTAAAAAGTCCCGCTTTGGCGGGACTTTTGTTTTTTGCTATATTTGTAAAAATTAGAACATGTATTTTTCTTTTATCATTCCTGTATATAATCGACCTGACGAAATTGACGAACTATTAGAAAGTTTGTCAAAATTAAAGACTGAATTTATTTTTGAAGTAGTTGTGGTTGAAGATGGTTCAACTATTCCTTGTGAACACATAATTGAAAAATACAATTCAAAGCTTTCAATATCATATTATTTTAAAGCGAATTCAGGGCCAGGAGATTCTCGTAATTATGGAATGAGAGTTGCAAAAGGTGATTACTTCATTATTTTAGATTCTGATTGTATTATTCCAGAGGATTATTTACAACATATAACCACAAGTTTACAAAGAGATTATGTCGACTGTTTTGGTGGGCCGGATGCTGCATTAGATTCTTTTTCGGATGTTCAAAAAGCTATAAATTTTACTATGACGTCTTTTTTAACTACTGGCGGAATTAGAGGAGGAAGTGAAAAAGTTGATAAATTTCAACCAAGAAGTTTTAACATGGGATTGTCTAAAAAAGCATTTGAAGCATCAAATGGATTCGGAAATATTCATCCCGGTGAAGATCCAGATTTATCAATTAGATTATGGAATTTAGGCTTCCGAACCAAATTAATAAAAGAAGCTTTCGTATATCATAAAAGAAGAATTAGCTGGAAAAAATTCCAAATACAAGTTAATAAATTCGGAAAAGCAAGACCAATTCTGAATTCGTGGTATCCAGAATATTCAAAAATTACGTTTTGGTTTCCAAGCTTATTTTTATTAGGATTCATTGTTTCAGTTTTGTTGACCTTTGTAAAATTTCCTTATTTCTTGGGATTGTATGTGTTTTATTTTGCACTCTTATTTTGTTCATCTTTGTTTATGAACAAAAGTTTTAAAATTGCTACGTATTCAATGTATGCGGCAATCATTCAATTTTATGGCTATGGAAAAGGATTTTTACTTTCATTTTATAAAATTTTTGTTTTAAAACAAGAACCACAAAAGGCATTTCCAGAATTATTTTTTAAAAATTAAATAATGACAAGAATTATTGGTTTAACTGGCGGAATTGGCAGCGGAAAATCGACTGTAGCAACTTATATTGCTTCAAAAGGAATTCCAGTTTATATTGCTGATGAGGAAGCCAAGAAACTAATGAATTCTAAAAGAGTTTCTACAAAAATTCAAGCTATTTTTTTAGAAAATATTCTTGACGAGAATGGAAACTTAGATCGAAAAAAAATAGCAGCAATAGTTTTCAATTCTCCAGAAAAACTATCAGAACTAAACACAATTGTTCACCCTGAAGTCAAGAATCACTTTGCAAAATGGCTTAAAAAGCATAAAAATGCTCCTTTTGTTATCAAAGAGGTAGCAATTTTATTTGAAACAGGTGGCAATACAGCATGTGACAAGGTTATTTTAATAACAGCTCCACAAGAAATTCGTATTGAAAGAGCAATGAAACGAGACAATGTGGATAGAGAAAGCATTTTGAAACGCATTCAAAATCAATTACCCGAAGAAGAAAAAATCCAAAAAAGTGATTTTGTAGTATATAATATTGAACTACAAAATACGTTTAAAGAAGTAGACCAAATTCTTAAAATTTTATCAAAACCATAAAAAAAGGTTTTTATGTTAATCTTTGGTTAATGTATTTTAACAAGATATGTTAAAATGTTAAATTTGTCTCGATGAATAAATCAAGGTTTAGATTATTGGTCTTTTTAATGAGTTTGTCATTAATTGGAATTATTGTAGTTCAATTGTATTGGATAACAACTTCTTTGAATAAAAATGAAGAAGAATTCAAATATCATGTGCAGCAAGTACTTGGTAATGTGTCAAATGCAATAAAAGATAAAGAATTAGTCTCTTTTTATAAACAATATAATAAAATTAAAGATAGTATTGGAACCGTACCAAAAGAAGAAGATTTAAAAGAAATTTACTTCTATGAACGTGATACAAAAACCAATGAAACGATAATCTATTCTAATACACTTGTTGCCGAAAATTACGGAATTACAGGTTCGTTCTTTGATAAAAATGCAAATTCAGTCAATTTTGATAAAGTTATTTCTAAAAGAAAAACAGAAATATACAATGGAAACTCAATTAACGACGGAAGTTTTCAAATGAATTCACAGCCTAATATTACGATTAAAAAATCGGGAAGTTTGTCAAGCTTGGATAGAGCTAATTTTGAAGTTGCTTTTAAAGATATTGTTGCTCAAAAAGCCTTACAACAAAGAATTTCTAACGAAGAACTTGAGAAATTATTAAAAGCAGAGTTAAATAAATATGGTGTTAAAACGCCTTTTGAATTCGGAATTTATAGCAATGGTTTAGCGACAAAAATTCGTTCCGATAAATTTAAATACGACAAAAAAATAACTTACGGAATTCCAATTTTTCAAGATAACGAAGGATTGTCAAAATATCAGTTATTAGTAGGATTTCCACAAAAAAGCAAATTCGTTTTTTCGTCATTAATTGGAATCACAAGTTTGTCACTGTTGTTTACATTGGTTATTGTATTAACTTATTCAAGCGCATTAAATCAGTTGATTAAGCAAAAGCAAATTTCTGAAATTAAGACCGACTTTATCAATAACATGACACATGAGTTTAAAACACCTATTGCAACAATTAATTTAGCTTTAGATGCAATAAGAAACCCTAAAATTATTGATGATAAAGAAAAAGTACAACGTTATCTTCAAATGATTAAGGAGGAAAACAAACGAATGCATGCTCAGGTTGAAAATGTTCTTAGAATTTCAAAATTAGAAAAAAATGAATTAGATATTTCTAAAGAGCCAAGAGATGTTTCAGAAATTATCGAAGATGCAATTGATCATGTTAGCTTAATTGTGGAAGATAGAGAAGGTGTTATTCACCCACATTTTAATGCACAACGAAATACAATTTTATTAAATGAAGTACATTTCACAAATGTGTTAGTTAATGTACTGGATAATGCTATAAAATATTCGCCAAATGCACCCGTTATTGATGTGTTTACTGAAAATATTAAAGATTTTATCTTGATAAAAATTCAAGATCAAGGTGCAGGAATGAGCAAAGTAGCTCAAAAAAGAGTGTTCGAAAAATTTTATAGAGAACACACAGGTGATTTACATAATGTAAAAGGTCACGGACTTGGTTTAGCCTATGTAAAACAAATTGTAGAAGACCACAACGGACAAATTTATGTAGAAAGCGAAAAAGGAAAGGGTAGTACCTTTATTATAAAAATGCCATTAATAAATTAAAAGATACATACAATTACTATGGAAGGAAAAAAAATATTACTAGTAGAAGATGATCCAAATTTTGGAGCCGTTTTAAAAGATTATTTAATGATCAATGATTTCGACGTTACGTTAGCAAAAAACGGAATGGAAGGATTTGAAAAATTTAAAAAAGACACTTATGATTTGTGCATCTTAGATGTAATGATGCCTTACAAAGATGGCTACACATTAGCTAGAGAAATTCGTGAGAAAAATCAAGAAGTGCCAATCATCTTTTTAACTGCAAAAACATTAAAAGAAGATGTTTTAAAAGGCTATAAAGTTGGAGCAGATGATTATTTAAACAAACCTTTTGATTCAGAAGTGTTGTTAGTCAAAATCAAAGCAATTATTCAACGTAAAGCTTCAGAAGTAAAACCTGATACCAATCAGTTTGAGTTTACAATTGGTAAGTTTCATTTGAATTCAAAACTACGTTTCTTAACTTTTCCAGGTCAAGAACCAATTAAATTGTCACCAAAAGAGTGTGAATTATTAAAAATGTTAGCACTTTTTGAAAACGATTTAATGCCAAGAGAATTAGCCTTGACAAAAATTTGGAGAGACGATAACTACTTTACATCAAGAAGTATGGACGTGTACATCGCTAAATTGAGAAAATTCTTAAAATTAGATGAAAACGTAGAAATCTTAAACGTTCACGGTGAAGGTTTTAGATTACTTATCAAACAATAAGTATATATTTTTAATTCCGATTTTGTTTCGGAATCAAATATAATTGAAGAAAAACGCTGTCAAAAAATAAATTTTGACAGCGTTTTTTATAGAATCAAATCTAAAGCAAAACAAATTTTGTCTTCTTTAGCAATGGTATAAGTCGTTTCGCAATTAGAAATTACAACATCATCATTCAAATTTAATTCTTTCAAAAAATTCATTTCAAAACCTTTTATTTTTTGTCTCAAAATCATTTTTGGATCTATCGTATTTAAACACCATTCCAAATATTTTACATTATTGGCATGGTTCACAATATCAATATCTGATAATTGCACTTTGTAATTATTCATAGCTTTAAAATCAATATTCAAATTAATTTTTTGAACTTCTTTCTCGGTAGCATTATGTTCTGGAAATTTTGTAAAATGTTCGTGTTGCAAAGCCAAATTTTCCGGTCTTCGAGTTTGTGTATTCATAGCAACCCAATAGGTTTCACAACCTGCTAATTTTTCATTACCATGATACAACTCTAAACAACGAGTCGAACGCGAATTTTCTAACGATTTTATCCATGTTTTTACAGTAACTTTCTCTTTCCATTTGGGTAAATTTATGATTTCTAAACGCATTTTACTCATTACCCAAGCCTGATGATGTTCTTGCATGTCGCTAAAACTAATTCCACCTAAATCAGCATGAATTCCAGCTGTGATTTGAAAAATATTGCACAAATCGGTATATTTCAACAAACCATTTGGATAGCATTGCAGAAAGTTGATTTCGTATTCTTGTTCTAAAATTGAAGTAAAATTGGGTGAAATGGGCATAAAAAAGAGTTATGAATTATGAATTATGAATTATGAATTATGAATTTTTGATTTTATAGCGCTGATAATCTCTTCTCTATCGGTTAAATAATCAAACCAACTCACATTTTCAGTTCGCTTAAACCAAGTAATTTGGCGTTTTGCAAATCGTCTGGTGTTCATTTTGATTTGTTCAATAGCGAATTCTAAAGTGATTTTTCCATCAAAATAATCAAACAATTCTCTATAACCAACGGTTTGTAAGGCATTTAAATTTTTGTTTGGATAAAGTGATTGCGCTTCGGCTAAAAGTCCTTCATTTAGCATGATATCAACACGTTGATTGATTCTGTCATACATTACGTCTCTATCTGCGTCTAAACCTATGACAATAGGAGTGAAGTTTCTAACATTTTTGCGCTTTCCTATAAAACTTGAATAGGGTTTTCCTGTTCCCAAACAAACTTCAACAAACCGTTTCATTCGTTGTGGATTTTGTAGTGTTTGTGGATTTTCAACTGAAAGTTTTGTGTAATATTCCGAATC
This sequence comes from Flavobacterium sp. N2820, assembly GCF_025947285.1. Classification (NCBI taxonomy): domain Bacteria; kingdom Pseudomonadati; phylum Bacteroidota; class Flavobacteriia; order Flavobacteriales; family Flavobacteriaceae; genus Flavobacterium; species Flavobacterium sp. N2820. Next base: position 518,166 of record NZ_CP110008.1, read on the forward strand.
TAATTCTTGCAATTGTTGTTGTAAATATTCGATTCCTAAACTATCAAATTTCGAATTAATAGTTTCTCTAACTGAATCATCAATATCTGGAAAATCATCAAATCCTTTTAAAACCGCATCGACATATAATCCTGAACCGCCAACCATAATTTGAATGTTATTTTTCTGAAATAATTCGTCCAATTTAGCTAAAGCTTCTTGCTCAAAATCACCTACAGAATAGGATTCAAAAATCGACTTATTTTGGATAAAATGATGTGTTGCAGCAACTAATTCATCATCATTAGGAACAGCAGTACCAATTTTCATTTCCTTAAAAAACTGACGACTATCGCACGAAATAATAGCACAACCAAAATGTTGCGCCAAAGAAATACTTAGCGCTGTTTTCCCAATGGCTGTTGGCCCGATAATAGTAATTAGGTAATTCATTTTATAATTCGTGTCCGCAATCTTGACAAAATTTCGCGTTTACATAATGTTTGTGACTTCCACAATTTTGACACACTTTGGTTTCACTTTCTTTTACAGTTGGTTTATTTTTTGCAAATTCGGCAGAGACAATCCCAGTTGGAACCGCTATAATTCCGTAACCCATTATCATAACAAACGACGCTATAAACTGACCGATCGGCGTAACTGGTGAAATATCGCCATAGCCAACGGTAGTTAAAGTTACAATTGCCCAATATATTCCGGTTGGAATACTTGTAAAACCACTTGCTTCGCCTTCAATTACATACATTACAGAACCAATAATGATGGTGCTGATTAGCATAAAGTACATAAAAATCAATATTTTTCCTCTACTAGCCACTAAAGATTCTCGCAAATGCGAAGATTGATTATTGAATTGGGGATGATTTAAAATTTTAAATAAACGCAACAATCGTAACGCTCTAATAACAGCAAACACACTAGTTCCTGCAATAAAAAAGGATAAATACATAGGTAAAATCGCAATCAAATCGATTATTCCGTAGAAACTTAAAATGTAGTTGATTGGTTTTTTGATGGTGATAATTCGTAAAATGTATTCTATAGTAAAGAATATTGTGATAACCCATTCAAAAAACACTAGATAAGTGTGATATTTTGTATCAAAACCTTTTACGGTTTCAAGCATAACTAAAAGCACACTTAAAACAATTAAACCCAATAAAATTAAATCGAAAAGTCGTCCAGCAACAGTATTTGTACCATAAATAATTATATGAACTTTCTGTTTAAAAATCTCGTATTTTGATTTAATTTCACTCATACAACAAAATTAAGCAATTAAAAATGAATTACTTTATATACTTTGTTTTTGCGTAAGTAGCTTTGAATAATTGTTTTTACATCACGATTGTTTTGCATTGGAATGATGATATTTTTTAAAATATCAATATTGTTAATTTGATAATTTAATTCATAAAAACAATAGCCTTTATATATTCCATTTTCAATTAAAACGGCGCTTCTTTCATCAAAAGTTCTACCACGATCTACAATGACCATGTTGTTGTTTTCAAAAGAACATTCGTCTATAAATTCCTTGACTCTTTCGTTATAAATTTCGGGCTCTTCTTCTCCAATACAAGCACCATTACATTCTTTAATTTTGTATTGAAAACAGCCGTTTTTAGTTTCATATAAACCATTAATTTTTTGACACAGATTATATTTTTCGGTAATTTTAAACAAAGCGTTTTTTCCTTCTTGTAGAGTTGTAAAAGAAGTGATTTCTTTTTTACGACCATCTGCTTTTTCAACACTTAAAGCCAAATAACCTTCTGCGTTTTTATTTATATATAAGGCATATTGGAAAATACTTTTGCGTTGTGCTCGGTTGTAAATAGGTTTGTTTATTTTGATTTCTTCGCTCTCTTTTAAAAGCGAAATCAATTCGCTGCCCGTTTCTTCAAATGTAACAGCATACACATCGCGTTGAATTTTTTTACTTTTACTAGAAGTTCCTGTAAAATGTTGGTTAACACGTTTTTTGATGTTTTTACTTTTTCCAATGTATATTAAATCACCTTTTTCATTATGAATATAATAAATTCCGGTTTTTGATGGTAAACTTTCAACAATATCTAATAGTTTTGGTGAAATTCCTGATTTGATTTCCGTTTTAATGAAACTTTTTACGATTTCTTTTTCAACGTCTTTTACCATTAACATTTTAAACAACTTTACTGTTGCCATCGCATCACCACTAGCTCTATGACGATCTGCCATAGGAATTCCTAAAGCACGAACTAATTTTCCTAAACTATACGATTCTTGTTCTGGAATTAATTTTTTAGCTAATTCAACGGTGCAAAGTGTTTGTTTTTTGAAATCATACCCCAAACGTCTAAATTCAGTTTTTAAAATACGATAATCAAATGAAGCATTGTGTGCAACAACGATACAACCTTCTGTAATCTCGATAACCCTTTTGGCTATTTCATAAAACTTAGGTGCACTTCGCAACATGGCATTGTTAATTCCAGTCAATTTTACCACAAAAGGTTGAATTGGTTTTTCAGGATTTACCAAACTGATAAATTGATCTACCACCTCATGGCCATCAAATTTATATATGGCGATTTCGGTAATTCCTTCTTCGTTGAATTGGCCTCCAGTGGTTTCTATGTCGAGTATACAGTAAATAGTTTAAATGTTTAAAGGTTATATGTTTCATAGAGACGCGATGAATCGTGTCTTTACTTTTTATCTAGAGCCAAAGATACTACTTCCAATTCGAACCATCGTACTTCCACATGAAATTGCGAGTTGATAATCGCCCGACATACCCATTGATAGGATAGAGACGCGATTAATCGTGTCTTTACTAATACCGTCTTTACTAGCAGCAATCTTATCAAAAATCGTTTTCAAATGTTTGAATTCTTTTTCGATTTGGTGTTTATTTTCGGTAAACGTTGCCATTCCCATTAAACCAACGATTCTAATGTTTTTAAAATTCTCTTTGTCATGCTGAACTTGTTTCAGTAGCTCTTCCAGTTCTTGTTCGTCTAATCCAAACTTACTTTCTTCTTCGGCAATATAGACTTGTAATAAACAATCAATCACACGGTTATTTTTAGCCGCCTGTTTGTTGATTTCTTGCAATAATTTTAAACTATCCACACCGTGAATCAAACTCACATAAGGAGCCATGTATTTGACTTTGTTGGTTTGCACGTGACCAATCATGTGCCATTCAATGTCTTTTGGCATGATTTCCCATTTGTCGGTCATTTCTTGGATTTTATTTTCTCCAAAAATACGTTGCCCAGCATTGTAGGCTTCCATTAAATCGGCTACAGGTTTGGTTTTAGAAACTGCAACCAATGTAACGTGTGCTGGAAGTTGAGATTTTATGGTATTGAGGTTTTGTTGGATTGACATTATTCGGGTTTTTTATTATTAACAATATCAATTAGTATTGAATTTATTTTTATTCTAAGTTTTAATGAAAATGGATTTGCTATTTCTTTGAATGAATGAAGGTGATTTTCATTTAGAATAGTTTCAAAGATTTCTTCAGTATTATTTTTATTATTAGTTTTACTGATTTGAATATTAGCTAAAATCGGATTTTCATCAATAAAATAGAATTCATAAAAATGATTAAAAATAGTCTCTTTATTAGCTGTGTTTTCTCCGTAACTTGAATAAATAAGTTTATTGTTAAAAATAATCTCTGTCAAATTAAATCCACCTATTGTTTTTTTATTTTTTTTAATAATTCCACTCGTTTGAATTTTATTTTTTGAAGTTTTAACAATACTGTCAATTTCATGAATAGTTAATACTTTCTCTTGCGAAAAACAAAAGTTGGCAAACAATAAAAAGAATAATATTTTTTTCATTTTTATGTAATTTATTTCATCTGTTCGCTATCGCTCGACTTGGTCACAATTACAAAATTGTGTCTTTTTTCTTTTCTCTTGCTTTTTTTTCTAAAAACTACAATTCATACACCACCAAACCACTTCTAAACTTTGGTTCGATATACGTTGATTTTGGAGGCATGATTAAATTGTTATCAGCCAAATCTTTTATTTCGTTGATATCAGAAGGGTAGAGCATGAAGCCTACTTCAAATTCGCCTTCGTCAATTAAATCTTTTATAACAGAAATGGATTGTTTTCCTGGAATGTAATCAATGCGTTCGTCGTTGCGCAAATCTTCAATTCCTAACAATGGAAAAAGTACTTTATCATATAAAATTTGGGCATCTAAACTATCTAAAATCGAAGTTTCGTTGTGGTTTTCATGTTTATAGAACAATGCATAAAAACTTCCATCTAAATACATGCCAAATTCAAACTTATTTTGTGGTTTCCACAATTCTTGATCTTTGGATTTAATAATAAAATGTTCTGATAATTTTTTAACAAAATCATCTTTACTCAAACCATTCAAATCGCGAATCAATCTATTGAATTCGTAGATTTTGACATTACTTTCGGCAATTAAAAAACTCATGAAATAATTCAGGTTTTCGTTGCCTAAATGTTTGTCTTGTTCATACAATAACTCGGCGGATGCCGAACGATGATGTCCATCAGCAATGTATAAATTTGGTATTTTTTCGAAATGTTCTTGTAGCCAATCGATTTCACTTTGGGTATCAATTTTCCAAAGTGTGTGTTTTTCTTTATTGGTTGTCGAAAATTCGTAAACAGGCTTGCTATTTTTTCGTAACGAAATAAACGTATTGATTTCAACACTATCGGGATATGTAATTAAAACGGGTTCAGTGTTAAAATTCGTTTGATGCAAATAATCTTTGAATAATTCCACACGATATTGTAAGGTGTCTTCGTGTTTTTTGATGACATTATTTTGGTAATCATCAACAGAAGTTCCAGCAATTATTCCAGTAAAAACTTGTCCTTTTGACTGAATTTCGTACAGATAAAAAACGGGATGCTCTTCTGCAATTAAAATTTGTTCTTGTTTAAAATCTTGATATTTATGAGCCACCCCTTTAAAACGTTTGTCCATCGTAATTTTTTGTGCATTCGCATACGCAGGATGAATTACATGTAAAAACGAATACGGATTAAAATTCAACCATGCAGCAAGCTCAGCCGAACTATAATCGTCATACGTTCTACACGAAACCAACGCTACTTTATCAGAAGCGGGACGAACTGCTTTGAAAGGTTTTATTTTAGCCATTTTTATTTAGTTATCAGTCTCAGTCTTCAGATTTAACTGCGACTGAAAACTGTGACTGTTTACTTTAAAAATTGTTTCGAAACTTTCTCTGCTTTTTTGCTTTCCGAATAATCGTAGAAACCTTCACCTGATTTCACCCCTAATTTTCCAGCCATTACCATGTTTACTAATAACGGACATGGAGCATATTTTGGGTTTTTGAATCCGTCGTACATTACATTTAAGATCGACAAGCAAACGTCTAATCCAATAAAATCGGCTAATTGTAATGGTCCCATTGGATGTGCCATACCTAATTTCATCACCGTATCAATTTCTTGTACACCTGCAACACCATTGTATAACGTTTCAATTGATTCGTTAATCATTGGCATTAAGATTCTGTTGGCTACGAAACCAGGATAATCGTTTACTTCTGTTGGAGTTTTTCCTAATTTAACTGATAAATCCATGATAATTTTAGTCACTTCATCAGAAGTAGAATACCCACGGATAATTTCAACTAATTTCATAATTGGCACCGGATTCATAAAGTGCATTCCGATAACTCTTTCAGGATGTACTACTTGTGCTGCAATTTGCGTAATAGAAATAGATGAAGTGTTTGAAGCTAAAATTACGTTATGGTCACAAACATCGCTCAATTGTTTGAAGATATTCATTTTTAAAGTAACATTTTCGGTAGCTGCTTCAACTACTAAATCACAACCTACAACACCATCTTTGATGTCAGTGTACGTAATAATATTTCCAATGGTTTTGAATTTGTCTTCTTCAGTGATTGTTCCTTTTGAAACCATTCTGTCTAGGTTAGCAGCAATAGTTGCCATTCCTTTTTCTAATGATTTATCTGAAATATCGATTAATTTTACGGTAAATCCGCTTTGTGCAAAAGTATGTGCAATTCCGTTGCCCATAGTTCCTGCTCCTATAACTGCGATTGTGTTCATTTTGTTATTTTAAATTTTAAATGTGTTAAATAAATTATAACTGATGTTATTAAAATTGTTTGGATAAATTTTCCTTCTGAATACGAAAAATAAGCGATGAAAAACAAGCCGAAATAACTTACCATATTTAAAAATTTTGATAAGCTTACTAAAATATTTTTGGTTGAATTAGGTAAATTATAATTTATTAAGTCAATGATATATTTTATAACTCCTAAAATCAAAAAAAATATAGAGATTACTAATAATAGATTGAAAATACTATTAATATTGTTATTTGTATCGTTATTAAAGACGTTTAAAAGATAGATAACGAAATAAGCTAAAACTATTAAATATAGTAAAGGTTTTAGTTTTTTCTCAATGAGTGTTGCAATAAATTCTTTCCTAGTCATCTAATATTTTTATCTTTTCATACAATCAATAATCTGATACGCCACACGAAGTGCTTCGGTTCCATCTTCTAATGTTACGATTGGTGTTGTGTTATTATTGATAGCGTCTGCAAATGTTTCTAATTCGTCCAAAATTGCATTATTAGCTTGTACATTTGGATTGTCAAAATAGATTTGTTTTTTTACACCTTCAGCATTTTGTAAAATCATATCAAAATCGCCGGGTACTTCAGGAGCGTCTTGCATGCGAACAATTTCACACACTTTGTCTAAATAATCTACTGAAATATATGCATCCTTTTGGAAGAAACGCGATTTACGCATGTTTTTCATTGAAATTCGGCTCGAAGTAATATTGGCTACACAACCGTTTTCAAATTCAATTCGTGCATTGGTAATATCTGGTGAATCTGAAATCACTGCAACACTACTGGCGTTAATAGATTTTACTTTCGATTTTACAACACTTAAAATAGCATCTATATCGTGAATCATCAAATCTAAAACCACAGGAACATCAGTACCGCGTGGATTAAATTCAGCCAAGCGATGGGTTTCGATAAACATTGGATTCTTAATTTTGTCTTTCACAGCAGTAAATGCAGGATTGAAACGTTCTACATGTCCAACCTGACCTTTTACATTGTGTTTTTTGGCTAAAGCAATAATTTCTTCTGCTTCTTCAACCGTATTTGAGATTGGTTTTTCAATGAAAATATGTTTACCCGCTTCGATAACTTGTTTCGCACAATCAAAATGTTGTAGGGTTGGAGTTACAATATCCACTACATCAACCGCAGCAATTAATTCGGCAATGGTATCAAATTTTTTGTAACCAAATTCTGCCGCTACCTTGTTTGCGTTTTCATCTAAAGCATCGTAAAAGCCTACTAATTCGTATTTTTCGGATTGGTTTAATAATCGTAAATGTATTTTTCCAAGGTGTCCAGCACCTAAAACGCCAACTTTTAGCATAAAATTAAATTTTATCAAAAGTACAATTTTAGTTTAAAGTTTAAAAGTTTAGAAGTTTAAAAGTTTCAGAAAATTTACATTTGATATTTAGATTTTTCAAGCTATTTTTACGAAATAAATAATTACCCAAATTGAAAGATACTAATAAACATCAAGGACTTAGAAATCAGTTGGTAAAACAGTTGGAAGAAAAAGGAATTACTGATAAAAATGTGTTGGCTGCTATTAGTAAAATTCCTCGCCATTTGTTTTTAAATTCAAGTTTTGAAGATTTTGCATACCAAGATAAGGCGTTTCCTATTGGTGCCGGACAAACTATTTCGCAACCTTACACAGTTGCTTTTCAATCGCAATTATTAGAAGTCCAAAAAGACCATAAAATTTTAGAAATAGGCACAGGAAGCGGTTATCAAACAGCAGTTTTGTGTTTAATGGGAGCCAAAGTGTATTCAATTGAAAGACAAAATGAATTGTTTAAAACTACTTCGATTTTATTACCAAAATTAAGTATTAGACCTAAACATTTATCATTTGGAGATGGTTACAAAGGGTTGCCAAATTATGCACCTTTTGATAGTATAATTGTAACTGCTGGTGCACCATTTATACCGCAACCTTTGATGGCACAGTTAAAAGTAGGAGGAAGGTTAGTAATTCCAGTAGGTGAAAAAGACCAAATTATGACTTTGTTGATTCGTAAAAATGAAACCCAATTTGAAAAACACGAATTTGGTGATTTTAAATTTGTACCTCTTTTAGAAAACAAAAATTAAAGTCCTGGGAATTGCAGGACTTTTTTTATACAGGTTGAATGATACTTAGATAACGTTCTAAACTTTCTTTTTCAATTTGAGCAATAAATACTAAAAAATCTTCTTTATTATTGGAAGTTTGAGCCGTTTCTAATGCTTGATAATATTTCATTCGAGAATCATAATCACCTTTTATATTTGCAATTACATATCCGTGTTGTAATAAAATCAAATTCATAACCAAGCGAGAAGTTCTACCGTTGCCATCAATAAATGGATGAATGGTAACTAAACGTTCATGCATTTCGGCAGCTAAAACCACAGGATGCATTTTTGATTTGTTTTCTTCATACCAAATAAAATAATCTTCCATTTCTTTAGCAACCAAAAAAGGCTGTGGTGGCATGTGTGAACTTCCTTTTATCATTACTTGCACTTTGCGATATCTGCCGGCATCTTCAGAGTGAATTCCGCGAAGAATTAAATTATGAATTCCCAATACTTCTCTTTCAATTAACAAAGTGCTTTTATCCATCAATTGTTTAATGTAATCAATGGCTTCTTTATGATTAATAGCTTCCAAATGCTCGCGCATACTTTTTCCAGAAATGGTTAAACCTTCGTTGATAACCAAATCAGTTTCTCTTAAAGTTAGTGTATTTCCTTCGATGCGATTGCTTTCAAAAGTATATTCTAATTCTAATGCTTGTTTGATTCTAAAACTATCAAACTGACGAAAATTATCTAATCTTGATTTTAGTTCATCAATTTCATTTAATAAAATTTGCAAGTTTTTAGATAATGATTTTCTAACAAAGCTTATGTTGTATTTGATTTCTTCTTCTGCAAGTTGCATTGCTTTTAACGCTAAATCATCTTTTCCAATTTCATAAAGAATTTTTTCTTTTAGCCAAGCAATCATTAACTCTTCAAAATTAATGTCTAGCGCAGTTGCTAACTTTGAAATTTGTTCACGTGTTGGTTTTCTTGAACCATTTTCAAACTTACTAATTAATGCCTGATCAATACCTAAAAGTTGTGCCAACTCTCTGGTTTTGATGTTTTTTTGCTCTCTTGCATTTTTTAATAGTGTTTTCATGATTCAAAATTATTTAATTGTCATGACAAAATTAGTCATAATTTTTAATAAAAAAAAGCTAAAAAGCCTTTTTTATTCGATTTAAATCTCTTTTGGTATCTTGTTTTTTTAACGATTCGCGTTTGTCGTAGTTCTTTTTACCTCTACAAAGTGCAATTTCTAGTTTGGCTAATCCTTTTTCATTGGTAAACAAACGAAGCGGCACAATAGTTAATCCTTTGTTGTCTGAATCTTTAAATAATTTTTTTAATTCTTTCTTATTTAAGAGAAGTTTTCGTTCACTTTTAGTTTTGTGATTGTAATGCGTTCCATACAAATACTCTTCTATATTTGAATTAATTACAAACAGTTCACCATCATGAAACTCACAAAAGCTTTCGGTAATTGATGCTTTTCCTAATCGAATAGACTTGATTTCGGTTCCAGTTAAAACAATTCCAGCCGAATATTTATCGAGTATTTCATAATCGAATTTGGCTCTTTTATTGAGTATGTTAACTGTTTTAAGCATTTGGCAAATGTAAATTAAAAATATAGGATTTTAAAGCTAAATCTATATTTTAATAATTTTTAATCTATGATTTATATCAGGTTTTAAAATAAATGTGACTTTTACATTTGTACTATAATTTTAAACTAATTAAAAAATGAGAAAAATAGTTTTTGCAATCATGGCTTTGTCTTTAATGACAGTAAATTTTGTTAATGCACAAGATAAGGAAGAAAAATCGACTGAATTTAAAAGATGGCAAGTTCGTTTAAGAGGAGTTGGTGTAGTTACTCCTAATGAAAGTGCTAAAATTGGTATTATTGGTGGAGACGTTGAAATTTCTAATGCTTTTATTCCAGAATTAGATTTCACTTACTTTTTTACTGAACATTTTGCTGCGGAATTAATTTTAGGTACAGCAAAACACGAAGTAAAAGCTGTTAATACTGCTGCTGGAAATGTTGATTTAGGAAGTGTTTGGTTATTGCCGCCAACATTAACAGCACAATACCATTTTTATACTTCTGATAAAAAAATATTCAAGCCTTATATTGGAGCGGGTTTAAATTATACTTTTTTCTACAATGTAAAATCAGGTGGTGTTGCAGATGTAGAATATGATAATGCATTAGGATATGCAGCGCAATTAGGTTTTGACTTAATGTTAGATGATAAATTTTTTATAAACGTAGATGCTAAACGTTTATTTTTAAGCACAGATGTTACAGTTGACGCTTCAAATTTAGCTCCAGGTTTAAGTATTCCGGCTAAAGTAGACATTGATCCTTGGTTGTTTGGAGTAGGTGTTGGTATGAAGTTTTAATTGGGGTATTGGTTAGTTTTATCTTAAAAGAGATTGTGTAAAAACAGTCTCTTTTTTTTTGTGTCATTACGATTCTTTGAATTGTTAATTGTGTAAGGTTTATTTTATATCCTAAAAATGATTTTGTTTTTATTTTTTTAGTAATTTTATACAACTAACCAACCCATTAAACTATGACAAGTGAATTTCAATTAATAGACAAAGAAACTATATCCTCGTTAGTTTTTCCAAAAAAAGAAGTTTTAGAAGAGAAAGACGCTATTATTCAAAGAAAAAATGATTTGGATAGAGCATTATCATTAGGAAATTTAGAGCACGTTAAGATAAAAATATTCTTTGAAGATAATTCTTCAAAAAAAGCGGTTGAAACTACCATTTGGGGTGTTACCGATAGCAGGGTAATTCTTAAACAGGGCGTTGTGATACCTGTAAATAGAATTCACAAAATTGTATAACTATAAAAAACAAAAAACAAATGAAAAAAATCACCCTACTTGGATTATCGTTTTTGTTTTCTCTTGGCGTAATAGCTCAGGATAATAAAACAAAAACAACAAAAAAAGAAGTTAAGACTGAAAAAAAAGCGAGTACAGCTAAGGCTAAAAGCACAGAAAAGGAGACAAGTGCAAAAGCAAAAACGACTAAAGAAAAAGCATCCGCTAAAACAAAAGAATCTAAATCTAAAACAGCCACAGCATCAGAAAAAGGAAAAACGACTTCTACAGCTGTAAAAAAGAAAGTAGATACAAAAAAAACGGAAACAAAAGCTAAAGTCGACGCCAAAAAAGATGCGGTAAAATCGAAAAAAGAAACAAAAGTTACTACAACAAAACCAAAGACCCAAAAAACTGCAGTTGCTGAAAAAGATAATTTAAAAGAAACTGCCGCTTCAAAAGCTGCTGAAAAAAAGGTTACTGATAAAGCTACAGGAGTGTATAAAGGAAAAAAAGTATATACTGGACCAAGAGGTGGAAAATATTACATCAATAAAAATGGTAATAAAACATACATTGATTAAATTAAAAATCCCGAGAAATCGGGATTTTTTTATAGTTCTATTTTTATAGTTCGGGTAAAAATTGCTTGTGGTTGTAAAAAGTTAATTCCTTCTTTTTCTTCAATACTACCATTATGATTGAGGTTATCTGCTAAGCCACACCAAGGTTCAATGCACAAAAATGGAGCGTTTGGTTTTGTCCAAATTCCCAAATAAGGAAAACCTTCAAAACTCATTTTTAAAATAAATTCATCATTATAATGAAGCGAAATTTCGTTTGACTTCATTTCTTTAAAAACTAAAGCATCTTGTTCAAAAAGCGAATAATCTAGATTGATTTTTCCGTTTTTTGCTTCAATTTCTCTAATAGAGCCATCAAATTGTTCATTTTCTAATTGATGCGAAATCATTTTTTCAGATTGATTAAAAACCAAACTATAATTATCAAATGTATGATCAATTGCAAAAGCTGGATGCGCTCCAATTGAAAAGGGCATTACCTCATCGGATTTGTTGCACACAAAATAGGTAATTTCTAAACCATTTTCGGTTAAACGATATTCCATTTTTAATTCAAATTCAAACGGAAATTGTAGCAAAGTTTCTGTTGTACTTACCAAAGAAAAAAGCGCTGAATTTTCGGTTTTATTTTCAATTTTAAAATCAAAATTTCGAGCAAAACCATGTCTTTGTAAAGGATAAGTTTTGTTTTTGAAACGATATGTGTCATTTTTTAATCTTCCAACTATTGGAAATAAAATAGGGGAAGTTCTATTCCAAAAATCTTCATCAATAGTCCAAATGTAATTTTTGTTGTTTTTTTCTAATCGAGATAATTCGGCGCCAATTGTATTAATCGATGCCGAAATTTTAGTATTTGATAGTGTAATTAACATTGATTGAAATTTCGTTTTAGCAATCCATAGATTACGGTATCTGTAAATTCATTGTTGTAATAAAAATTTTCTTTAAAATGGGCTTCTTTTATAAATCCATTTTTTTGGAGAACACGCTCAGATGCAACGTGTCTGGAATCAATTACTGCTTCAATTGAGTGAAAGTTTAAGGTGTTAAAAGCATAATTTAATAGTGTTTTAACTGCTTCAGTAACATAACCTTTTCCGTTGTGTTCGGGTGAAATCATATAGCCTAATTCGGTTCTAAAATGTTCTGGTTGTGTTCTGTAAAATCCCATAATTCCAATGCATTTATCACTTCCTTTTTCGGTTACCGCCCAATTGATATCAAGATTTTCATCTATTTTATCATTAATTATTTTAATATGAGCAAGTGCTTCGTCAATATTTGTAGTCAATGGCCTTGGAATAAATTTCATGATTTCGGGATTGCCGCGAAGTGCTAAAATTTCGGGTGCATCTTCATTAGTTAATTTTCTAAAACGCAAACGTTCAGATTCTAGTATTGGAAAAGGAGAGAAGTTAAGTTGTAACATTTTATAGTATTATTTTGTTAATGGATTAGCTCTTGAATCGCTTTATCGTGTTTTTTACTGAAGAAAATCAGCATACAAATGGCACCAATGGTTGCATATAGCATATCAGATTGTGTATCCCAAACATAGCCTTGTGTTCCTAAAAAAGCATCGCCACCATCACCAGTACAAAGCGAAACTCCCCATTCTAACCATTCGTAAGCTGCACTAATCGCTAAACATACTGCAACTATAATGAAGTTAAAGAAACTAGAGTTTGAGATTACATTTTTACGAATAAATAATTCACGTGTAATCATAGCTGGAACAAAACCTTGCGCAAAATGACCTACTTTGTCGTAATTATTTCTGCTTTGGTCAAACGTTTCTTTAATCCAATCAAAAAGCGGTACTTCTGCATAGGTGTAATGTCCGCCTAAGAACAATATATAACAATGTATCAGAATAAATAAATAGGTAAAATTAGTAAATTGAAATTTTTTATGAGTAAAAATTAAAATAAGTAAACCAATAATTGCTGGAGAAACTTCTAAAAACCAAGTAAAATATTCCTTTGGATTGATTCCTGAGAGGATTAGCCCGATAAAAAATAGCGAAATAAAAATGTATGGGAGCTTCATTGATGAATTTATTTTTTTTTCAAAATTAAAGCACTTATGAAAGAAATTACAATTCCTAAAGGTAAAATTTCCATGTAAGTGAATAAAATAACCATAATTGGATTTTTATACATTTCTTTAAAAGAATTCATTTCTTCGGTTACTTTTGCCACTTCATCCGGACTTGCTTTTTGAATAGCCATGTCAGTATAATGTTCTGCAAAATTTGGAAAAAAATTATATAATATTATAAGCCAAACTAAAACATAAATTGTTGAAATAATTAGCGAAATCCAGAAGCCTGTCATGAAAGCTTTACCAAATGAAATTAACCCATTATTTGCTTCTCGTTGTTGTTTAATTCCCCAAAATAGAAAGAAAAAGGCAAGAGTCATAACGGTAAATCCAATAAGCATACTTACTTCTTTTTCTGGATTTGCTCTCATATACATGGTAACAAATACTAACAATGCCGAGACAATAATGCTTCCAAATAATCCGTTTTTTAAAATAATCTTGTTCATGGTTGTTTGTTTTTTGGTTAGTTACTCAAATGTAATAAAAAAACACTTAACATCAATTAAGATGCTAAGTGTTCAACTAATCAAATCTATAAAAACTAATTTATTTTACTAATTCACTTTCGTTTCTAAAAACCAATTGCCCGTCAAAAGCGTCTAGCAAAATAATACTATCAGTAGTTACTTTTCCAGCCAAAATCTCTTTACTCAACTGATTAAGAACCTCTCTTTGAATGACTCTTTTCACTGGTCGTGCTCCATATTGTGGATCGTAACCTTTTTCGGCTAAATAATCAATCGCTTCTGGAGTTGCATCCATTGTTATGTTTTGGTGTGCTAACATTTTGGTTACGCTTTTCAGTTGCAAACCAACAATTTGCTTGATGTTGGCACTCGTTAATGGCGTAAACATTACAATTTCGTCAATTCTATTGATAAACTCAGGTCGTACTGTTTGTTTTAATAAACCTAAAACTTCTACTTTGGCAGCTTCGGTTACGGCTTCGATATTTCCTTTTAGGTTATCAAATTTGTCCTGAATTATCGCGCTTCCCATATTAGAAGTCATGATGATAATGGTATTTTTGAAATCCGCCACACGACCTTTGTTATCAGTCAATCGTCCTTCGTCCAAAACTTGTAATAAGATATTGAACGTATCAGGATGCGCTTTTTCAATTTCGTCCAAAAGAATTACAGAATACGGTTTTCTTCGCACCGCTTCAGTCAATTGTCCGCCTTCGTCATAACCTACGTATCCTGGAGGCGCACCAACTAATCTACTTACCGAATGACGCTCTTGATATTCACTCATATCAATTCGAGTCATCGCGTTTTCATCGTCAAATAGATATTCGGCTAACGCTTTGGCTAATTCGGTTTTTCCAACACCTGTTGTTCCTAAGAATAAGAACGAACCGATTGGTTTTTTCATGTCTTGCAATCCGGCACGACTTCTTCGCACAGCATCGCTCACCGCTTCAATTGCTTCTTCTTGACCAACCACTCGATAGTGTAATTCGTCTTCTAGTTTCAAGAGTTTTTCTCTTTCACCTTGCAACATTTTCATTACTGGAATTCCAGTCCATTTGGCTACGACTTCGGCAATATCTTCGCGAGTTACTTCTTCTTTAATTAAGGAAGTTCCTGCTTGATTTTCTGCTAATTGAATTTGCAAAGCATCCAATCGCTCTTGCGCTTCTTTAATTTTTCCATAACGAATTTCGGCTACTTTTCCGTAATCACCATTGCGTTCGGCTTGTTCGGCCTCCATTTTGAAATCTTCAATTTCTTGTTTGACGTTTTGAATATTGTCAACAACATCTTTCTCAGATTTCCATTTGGTGAAAATTTCGTTTCGGTCTTCTTTTAAGTTTGCCAAATCCAAACCAAGAACTTTTAACTTGGTTTCATCATTCTCACGTTTAATAGCCTCAATTTCGATTTCTAATTGCATGATTTTTCTATCCAAAACATCCAATTCTTCGGGTTTTGAATTGATTTCCATACGCAATTTAGAAGCCGCCTCGTCCATCAAGTCAATTGCTTTATCTGGAAGAAAACGATTGGTAATATAACGTTGCGATAATTCGACAGCCGCAATAATAGCATCGTCTTTGATTCGCACTTTATGGTGGGTTTCATATTTTTCCTTGATACCACGTAAAATCGAAATCGCACTTTCTGTATCAGGTTCATCGACCATTACTTTTTGGAAACGTCTTTCGAGTGCTTTGTCTTTTTCAAAATACTTTTGGTATTCGTCTAAAGTTGTTGCACCAATCGCGCGCAATTCGCCACGAGCCAAAGCAGGTTTAAGAATGTTGGCTGCATCCATGGCACCTTCGCCACCGCCAGCTCCAACCAACGTATGGATTTCGTCAATGAAAAGTACGATATCACCTTCTGCAGATGTAACTTCTTTTACGACTGCTTTTAGTCTTTCTTCAAACTCACCTTTGTATTTTGCACCTGCAATCAATGCGCCCATATCTAAAGAATAAACGATTTTATCTTTTAGATTTTCAGGAACATCGCCATCTACAATTCGGTGTGCTAAACCTTCGGCAATGGCTGTTTTACCAACTCCAGGCTCACCAACCAACATCGGATTGTTTTTAGTTCTACGAGTTAGAATTTGTAAAACTCTTCGAATTTCTTCGTCACGACCAATCACAGGATCGAGTTTACCACTTTTGGCTAGTTCGTTGAGGTTTTTAGCGTATTTATTTAAGGAATTGTAAGTTTCTTCCGCAGATGCAGAAGTTACTCGTTCACCTTTACGCATTTCGTCTATAGCGGCATGCAATCCTTTTTCAGTAACACCTTGATCTTTCAAAATCTGTGCGACTTTGCTTTTCGATTTGAAAATAGCTAAGATTAAATGTTCGATAGAAACAAATTCATCGTTCATTTTTTTAGCAATGATTTCGGCTTCGTTTACAGTAGTTGCAGCATCACGAGAGAACATAATGTCGCCACCAGAAACTTTCGGAAAACTTTGAATGGTGCTATCCAATACTTTTTTGAAAAGCTCCACATTAACGTTGAGTTTTTTCAAAATGAAAGGCGTTACATTTTCATCGACTTCGAGAATTCCTTTAAATAAGTGTTCGTTTTCGAGTTGTTGTTGCCCAAAACTTTGTGCAATTTGCTGTGCTTGTTGCAAAGCTTCTTGCGATTTGATTGTGAATTTATTGATGTTCATTTTTTAAATTGTCTTTTTAGTTAGTTGTTTGATATGGATTATTCAATATGTATTCCAATGTAAAATAATCGGTCAAAATGACATTTTATAATAAAAAATGATGAAATTTGATGTCAAAATGTCATTTTTTTGACAAAAACCTGTTTTTTTATTAAAATTTAAAAATAAATAAATGTTGTGTTTTTATTTTATTTTAACAAAAAAACTCCGAAAGATGATTTCGGAGTTTTAGTATTGAAAAAATAATTTTGATGTTAATTAATAATCATCTTCTTTGTAATTGCACCAGATTCAGACTGGATATTAATTGTATAATTTCCAGTGCTTAATTTTGATATATCTAAATTGTTTACTGAATTATTATTTAAATTATAGAAAGATACAATGCGACCGCTAATGTCATAAATAGTTGCATTGATTAAATTTAGTTCACTATTGTTTAATATTCTGATATTGTTTTTAGCTGGATTTGGATATAAAGTTATTGAATCAGTATCTAATTGATTATTATTTGTACTTAATATATCCATGAAATTTGGTCTAATTACAAAACTTTTGGCAAAATTAGCTCCAAATGTTTCAACATTAGCCCATGAACCTGATGGAATTGTTGGCCAATTTACCCAAACAGTACCAGGAGTAAAAATTGCATCTGTATTTGCAACTTGGATATTTAAGGTACCTTCTTCAATAGCAATTAAATATGTTCCTGGAGTAAGTGTGAAATTTCCACTAACAATATTGGCTGTGTATAAATTATTTACAGTACTAACAATTGTTACTGGAACAGTTTGTGCAATAATTGCATTAGGTACACCAGCTACCATGTCCCAAATAGTTGCATATGTTGTTGTTCCTGTTAAAGTACCATCTGAATTATTTAGAATAAAACTTACTGACACAATATTTGTTGGATTTACAATTTCAAACTCTTGTCCTAGTTGTCCACTTGTTCCTGCTCCAATCCCTAAAGATCCAGTTATAATATTATTGTCTCTTGCATAAGTATTTTCAATTTCTTTACTATAGCTTATCGTATTGTTTAATAAATCTGAATCTGTTTCTGTGCTTGTAAGTACATGAGTAAATGTATAGCTACCAGAAGTTGTTGGAGTATATCCTACCAAATTTACAGTTTGATTTGCTCCTGATGCTAAACTTGCAATAGGGGTACTGTTTTCAGTATATACAAGTGTTGATGCTAAATCATATACATTTAATGTAACTACTAGATTAGTCATTGCATTGACGCCTAAATTAGAAACTGTTATATTTGAATTTAAATTTCCAGCTTGAGAAAAAGGTATTCTTGAATACTCGTTAGAAGAGGTTGCACTTATATTCGAATCATAACTTAAAGTAGAAATTACTTCTATGTTATCTACTAAAAGTAAAAATTTGTCATTACTATTGTTTCTCCAAGAAATATATACAGTTTGTCCTGAATATGCTGATAAATCAACTGAACGATTTGTTATTGTTGAGCTCTCTGCAGTTGTAGAAAATAAAACGACACTAGAAGCAGCTATATCTGCAGTAGTGGTCGATATTCTTACTTCATATCCATCTGGAAAAGCAGCATCAGGTGAGTAAGCATCCCATGATAAAACATTGTTGTTTGTCAAAGTTATAGGAGGTGACATCATCCAGTCATTTGACACTCCAGCAGGAGTGTACCAAGATGTACTTGTAGCCATAATATTTGCTGCATTATTTGGGTCAGCTCTAACAATCCATGCGTTTGTCATATAGGAAACGCTAGCATTAGGAGTTAATCCGTCTACATTGAAAAGTGTCCATCCTGTAGGGAATGTTCCTCCTGTTCCTTCAAAATCTTCAAAAAATATTGTTTGTGATTGTCCAGAAAAATAGAAACAAAAAATAATAACTAATAAAGAGTATTTTTTTTTCATAATATATTTGTTTTTTTACATTAAAAGCAAATATAGATTTAATTATCCGTTATTAGTGTAAATCGTTCAAAATAAGTACATTTAATCAATTTGTCTATTTAAATTTTATAGGATAGGGTTGTATATAAAAAAACTCCGAAAGATGATTTCGGAGTTTTTAATTTAACTTGAATATATAATTTAAAATTTCAAATCGATTGCAGGTAAAAGTTTACTTGAAACCTCACCAAAACCAATTCTAAGGTTTTCTTTTTGACAATACCCTCTAATAATTACTGTGTCGTTGTCATTAATAAATTTACGTTCAGATCCATCATTCAGTTGCAATGGTTTTTGCCCGCCCCAACTCAATTCTAACATTGAACCATAAGAGTCTTCTGTTGGACCAGATATGGTTCCACTTCCCATCATATCGCCCGAATTTACTCTACAACCATTAATGGTATGATGTGCTAATTGTTGTGCCATTGACCAATACATGTATTTAAAGTTTGATCGTGAAACAACAGTTTCTTGAGCATTCTCCGGCTTAATTGCTACTTCTAAATTAATATCAAAAGCTTTAGCTCCTTTTTGTTGTAAATAAGGCATTGGTTCTGGTGATTGCTCAGGACCTTTTACTCGGAAAGGCTCTAAAGCATCCATCGTTACAATCCAAGGAGAAATTGACGAAGCAAAGTTTTTCGCTAAGAAAGGTCCAAGTGGTACATATTCCCATTTTTGAATATCGCGTGCACTCCAATCATTAAATAAAACCATTCCGAAGATATGTTCTTCGGCTTCTTCTACAGGAATTGGTTCTCCCATTAAATTAGCATCAGTTGTAATAAAAGCAGTTTCTAATTCAAAATCCACTAATCTTGAAGGGCCAAAAACAGGAGTAGTTTCTCCGTTTGGTAATGTTTGACCGTAAGGTCTATGTACCGGAATTCCTGACGGAACAATCGTAGAACTTCTTCCATGATAACCTACAGGAATATGTAACCAATTTGGTAACAGTGCATTTTCTGGATCACGAAACATTTTTCCAACGTTTGTAGCGTGTTCTTTTGAACTGTAAAAATCAGTGTAATCTCCAATCTGAACAGGTAAAAGCATTTCGATATCATCTACACTGAAGATGACAACTTCTCTGTGCTCTTTGTTGTCTCTTAAAGTTGCGTTAGTTTCATCAAAAAGCTCGGCTAAACGATTTCTTACTAAACGCCAAGTTTTCTTTCCGTCAGAAATAAAATCATTAAGCGTGTCTTGCATGAACATATCATCTGTAAGTTCAATTCCTTCAAAATATCCTAATTGTTGAAGAGCACCCATATCGATAGCGCAATTTCCAATTCGGGTTCCAATAGTAATAACATCTTCTTTTGTGATGAATACACCAAATGGAATATTTTGGATTGGAAAGTCACTATTTTCAGGAACATTTATCCAAGATTTTCTTTGGGGGTCGTTTGCAATATTTGGCATATGTATATTGTTAGTTTGTTGTTGAAAAATTATGAATCAAATATAAAATTATCTAGCAATGTAACAAACCTTTTTTGTAAATTTGACCTAATTTTAACGAATATTTATTGCAATGCAACGCGACGAACAAATTTTTGACTTAATTCTTGACGAACAAGATAGACAAATTCATGGAATTGAATTAATAGCTTCTGAAAACTTTGTAAGTGACCAAGTAATGGAAGCTGCAGGTTCATGTTTAACAAACAAATATGCTGAAGGATATCCCGGTAAAAGATATTACGGTGGCTGTGAAGTAGTAGATATAGTTGAGCAAATTGCCATTGACAGAGCAAAAGCTTTATTTGGTGCTGAATATGTAAATGTTCAACCTCATTCGGGTTCTCAGGCTAATACAGCTGTATTTGCGGCTTGTTTGAAGCCAGGTGATACTATATTAGGGTTTGATTTATCTCATGGTGGACATTTAACACATGGTTCTCCAGTAAATTTTTCAGGAAAATTATATAATCCTGTTTTTTATGGTGTAGAAGAGGAGACAGGTGTTTTAAATTATGATAAAATTCAAGAAATTGCAACTGCAAACAAACCAAAAATGATTATTGCTGGAGCTTCAGCTTATTCTCGCGATATGGATTTTAAACGTTTTCGCGAAATCGCAGATAGTGTTGGGGCTTTATTATTAGCCGATATTTCACATCCAGCAGGTTTAATTGCAAAAGGACTATTAAATGATCCAGTTCCTCATTGTCATATTATAACTACTACAACTCATAAGACATTAAGAGGTCCAAGAGGTGGAATGATTATGATGGGTAAAGATTTTGAAAATCCATGGGGATTAACTACTCCAAAAGGAGAAATTAGAATGATGAGCCATGTGTTAGATATGTCTGTTTTCCCTGGTAATCAAGGGGGACCTTTAATGCATATTATTGCTGCTAAAGCTGTTGCTTTTGGTGAGTGTCTAACAGATGAGTTTTTCCGTTATGCTATGCAAGTTAAGAAAAATGCACAAGCGATGGCAGAGGCTTTTAATAAAAGAGGTTACAAATTAATCTCTGGTGGAACTGATAATCATATGATGTTGATTGATTTAAGAAACAAAGGAATCTCGGGTAAAGATGCTGAAAATGCTTTGGTAAAAGCTGAAATTACAGTGAATAAAAATATGGTTCCATTTGATGATAAATCGCCATTTGTTACTTCTGGTATTCGTGTAGGAACTCCTGCAATTACTACTCGTGGTTTAGTGGAGGAAGATATGGAAACTGTAGTAGCTTTAATCGATAAAGTATTAATGAATTATTCTGATGAAGCTGTTTTAGAACAAGTAGCCGAAGAAGTAAATGATTTAATGAGTGAAAGAGCAATGTTTGTTTTCTAACATTTACTTTAAAGAAATAATAGACATAAATTAAAAAAGCCATCTCTAAAATATAGAGATGGCTTTTTTAATATGAAGTTTGCTGTAAAAACTATTCTTTTGCTAATGTTTTCATTTCTTTTTCAATCATTTCATAAAATTGGTCAATTTTAGGCATGATGATAATACGAGTTCTTCTGTTTTTTGCTCTATTTGCAGGTGAATCGTTTTCTACTAAAGGAATATATGAACTTCTACCGGCTGGAATCAATTGTTTTGGACTAACACCTAATTCTTTATGTAAAACTCTTACAATTGAAGTAGCTCTTTTTACAGATAAATCCCAGTTGTCTAATAAAACTGAGTTTTTAATTGGCACATTATCAGTATGACCTTCAACCATACATTCAAAATCAGGTTTGCTATTGATCACTTTAGCTACTTTAGCTAAAACACCTTTTGCTTTATCACTAACTTCATAACTTCCTGATTTGAATAACAAATTATCGGCAATTGAAATCATCACAACTCCTTTTTCAACATTGATGTTAATGTCTGGGTCGTCAATTCCTACTTCGCGTTTTAAGCTTGTTACCAAAGCTAAAGTTACACTGTCTTTTTTAGTTAAGGCATCTTGTAAACGATTGATTTTTAAATCTTTTTCTTTTAAACTTTCTAATGATTTTTCAAGATTTTCAGCTCCTTTTGTTGTCAAAGTGGTTAAATTCCCCATATTGTTAATCAAGTCTGAATTGTTCTTTTTCAAAAAATCAATTTGATTAGCAAACGCTTCTTTTTCTGTCAAACATGTGTTTAATTTAACAGTTGCAGTGTTTAATAAATCTTGGATTTCTTTGTTTTTAGCTTCTAATTCGGTGAATTTCTTTTTAGAAACACACGATGTAAGTGACATAGTTGCTAATGTCATGATTAAGATTACTCTTTTCATAATGTTTTTTTATTTTTTACAAAATTAACTGGAAATTGTTAAAAAATAGCTTTTTTAAACCTAAACTATTGTTAAAACAAATCAACAAACACCTTGCCATTCTTGATGAAATAACTAAAAACAATACTTTTGATTTTATAATAATGATTTTTTTGAGTTGTAGTTCGTTTTCTACAAAATTGATTTACAAGGTAATAGAAAGCAAAATGGGCTTTAATAATTGCCCAAAAATGTTTAAACTTTCCTTTGAAAATAAATTGTATTCCAGCTAAACCATCTAGAAACAAGCGTGATAATATAATTGTAAACAATTGGTTTTTTGGAAGATTTTTAGTCAACATCAATAATGAGTTTCTAAAATTCAAAAAAGTTTTTCTCGGATTTCCTTCGTTTAAAGTAGCGCCACCAACGTGATAAACAATTGATTTTGAAGTATATTTTGCTTTATAACCTTGATTAAAAGCTCTCCAACACAAATCAATCTCTTCTTGGTGAGCAAAAAACTCATCATCAAAACCATTTAGTTTTCGGTAGACTTCTTTTCGTATGAAAAAGCAAGCGCCTGTTGCCCAAAAAATTTCGATATCATCATCGTATTGATGTTTGTCTTCTTCCACAGTATCAAAAATTCGACCTCGGCAAAACGGATAGCCAAATTTGTCAATAAAACCACCAGCGCCACCAGCGTATTCAAAATGTGTTTTTCTTTTAAAATCTAAAAGTTTAGGCTGAATAATTGCAGTTTCTGGTTGCGTTTCGAATAGCTCTAAAATAGGAGTAAGCCAATTTTTCGTTACTTCAATATCAGAATTCACCAAGGCATAATATTCTTCTTCAACAAATTTCAGGGCTTCGTTGTAGCCTTTTGCAAAACCAAAATTACCCGAGTTTTGAATAATTTTCACTGAAGAAAATTGGTTTTTAAGTACTTCAATTGAGTCATCAGTAGAAGCGTTATCGGCCACATAAATCGTAGCTTCATCAGAAAAAGCAAGTATTGAGGGCAAAAACTGTTCAAGTAATTTTGCTCCATTCCAATTTAAAATGACTACAGCTATTTTTTTCAATTGTTTATTAATTTTTGAATTTGTGATTTTTTGAGATTTCGTTCGAATGAATAAGAGTTAGAAAGTTCGTCTACTAAATCAAGTATTTCTATTGTTTTTGTTAAATAGGCCTTAGATTCATTATTTGCTTTTGAAGAACTCAATTCTGTCATTAAATCGGCTAATTTTTCTAGATGTTGTTCATTAAATTTAAAATTTGAAAGATACTTTTTCATTTCATCTTTTGAAAGTGAAACAAAGAGAGGTAAATCGAAATCTAATTCACACTTAAGCTCATTTGTAACTGAATTTATTGCTTCGATTGAATTTGCTGCAGAATTGCTATTTAAAAAATTTGCTAACAGCCTTTGTAGAAAAAAACCTAATTTTTCAATTTCTGCTTGTATAAAATCACGTTTTTCCATGGTTAATTCGAATATTCAGGAAGTTCTTTCAAGAAAACATATTTTTCGTTTTCAAAATCCATTTGACAAAAATAATGATTCAATCCATTAGTTACCATTAAATATTTAGCTTTCAATACTAAATTATAACGCGCAATTTGGTCAAAAGTATGTTGCGATATTGGAACTTCAGGTGCTTTGCATTCAATTAAAAGGAATATTTCACCGTTGGGTTGAAATACGACACCATCATATCGTTTATTTAAATCGTTAATCTTGATTAATTTTTCAACATTGATAAGTGATTTTGGATACTTTTTTTCTTGTAACAAAAACTGAATTACATGTTGACGCACCCATTCTTCTGGTGTAAGAAGAATAAATTTTTTTCTAATTTCATCAAAAATAGACACTTTATTTTCACTATTTTTGAACCGAAAGGAATAAACTGGAAAGTTCAACTTTTGCATGAAGCAAAAATAGTTATTTTAAACTAACTGCCAACTGCTACTGAACACTGAATACTTAAAACAATGGATGAAGTAATTCAAATTACAAAAGATATAAAAGCCGGAAACATCAAACCTATTTATTTTTTTATGGGTGAAGAACCCTATTATATTGATAAATTAACCGATTTTATTGAGCAAAATGTGTTACAAGAACACGAGCGCGATTTTAATCAATCTGTATTATATGGTCGCGATGTTACTATGGAAGACGTAATTGGCAGTGCTAAACGATTTCCAATGATGGCTGACCGGCAAGTTGTAGTGGTTAGAGAAGCTCAAGAATTATCGCGTCATATTGAAAAATTAGAGGCGTATGCCGAAAACCCGCAACCTACAACGGTTTTGGTTTTTGCTTATAAATATAAAACATTAGACAAGCGTAAAAAAATCACCAAACTTCTAGACAAAGTTGGAGTAGTTTACGAAAGTAAAAAGTTATATGAAAATCAAGTTGGCGATTGGATTAAACGTGTTTTATCAGGACAAGGGTATGCTATTGAACCCAAAGCAGCCGCTATTTTAGTAGAATTCTTAGGAACCGATTTGTCAAAAATCAGTAATGAATTGAATAAATTAAAGATTATTTTACCAAAAGGACATACGTTTACAGCAAAAGATATTGAAGAGAATATAGGCTTTAGTAAGGATTATAACAACTTTGAACTTAGAAAAGCTATTGGCGAAAAAAATCAATTAAAAGCATATAAAATTATAGATTATTTTGCTCAAAATCCAAAAGATAATCCAATGGTGGTTACTACGGGATTGGTCTTTGGTTTCTTTTCGCAATTGTTACAATATCATGGTTTAAAAGATAAATCGCAATTCAATGCAGCTAAAGTATTAAAAGTGAGTCCTTATTTTGTAAAAGATTATGAAGTGGCATTTAGAAATTATCCAATGAAAAAAGTTAGTGCTATTGTTGCTGCTTTGCGTGATATTGATGTAAAAAGCAAAGGTGTTGGCGCTTCTTCTATGTCACAACACGATTTATTAAAGGAATTATTGATTAAAATTTTCAATTAATTGAACGAAATAAAAGTTTTAAAATTTGTAACTTCGCAGTCCTAAAATTTAGCAAAAAACAGGTATTATGGGAATGAATAAAAATACAATATTAGCTTGGGCAACTTTCATAATGATTTTAATGGGGTTGCTTTTAATTGGTCTAGGAATTTATCGCTATGCAGATGTTGCTGGTTGGGGATTTTCTGCTGTAGGTGTTGGATTTTTTGCCATTGCTTGGGTTTTTAATGCCTTAAAAGGAAGAGTGTAATTAAATTAAGAATTAAGAATTATGACTATTATAAATCCAATTAATCTAAAATTCTAATAATCTAACAATCAAATTAATCTAAAAAATGTCAGACGATAAGAAAGTAATTTTCTCAATGCAAAAATTGAGTAAAAGTTACCAAGGAAGTGATAAACAAGTATTAAAAAATATTTACTTAAGTTTCTTTTACGGAGCAAAAATTGGTATTTTAGGTCTAAATGGATCTGGAAAATCATCTTTGTTAAAGATTATTGCTGGAGTTGATAAAAATTATCAAGGAGATGTGGTGTTTCAGCCAGGTTATTCTGTTGGTTATTTAGAGCAAGAACCACAATTAGACGAAACAAAAACCGTAATTGAAGTGGTTCGTGAAGGTGCAGCCGAAATTTTTACATTACTGGAAGAATTCAATAAAATTAATGATGATTTTGGTTTGCCTGAAGTATATGAAGATGCCGATAAAATGCAAAAACTAATGGATCGTCAGGCAGAATTACAAGACAGAATTGATGCTTGTGGTGCTTGGGAAATTGATACCAAATTAGAAATTGCAATGGATGCTCTTCGCACACCAGAAGCAGATACACCAATAAGTGTATTATCAGGAGGAGAAAAGCGCCGTGTAGCTTTATGCCGTTTATTATTACAACAACCTGATGTACTTTTACTTGATGAGCCTACGAATCACTTGGATGCTGAATCGGTACTGTGGCTAGAGCAACATTTACAACAATATGCAGGAACTGTTATTGCAGTAACGCATGATAGATATTTCTTAGATAATGTTGCAGGTTGGATTTTAGAATTAGACAGGGGAGAAGGTATTCCATGGAAAGGAAATTATTCTTCTTGGTTAGATCAAAAATCAAAACGTATGGAGCAAGAAGAAAAAGTGGCTTCGAAACGCAGAAAAACACTAGAACGTGAGTTAGATTGGGTTCGTCAAGGAGCAAAAGGTCGTCAAACCAAACAAAAAGCTCGTTTGCAGAATTACGATAAATTATTAAACGAAGACCAAAAAGAATTAGACGAAAAATTAGAAATCTATATTCCTAATGGACCTCGATTAGGAACTAATGTAATTGAAGCTAAAGGTGTTGCTAAAGCATTTGGTGATAAATTATTATATGATGATTTGAACTTTGTACTTCCTCAAGCTGGAATTGTAGGTATTATTGGGCCAAATGGTGCTGGAAAATCTACTATTTTCAGAATGATTATGGGTGAAGAAAAACCTGATGCAGGAACATTCTCAATTGGTGAGACTGTAAAAATTGCCTATGTAGATCAATCGCATTCCAATATTGATGTGAATAAATCGATATGGGAAAACTTTTGTGATGGTCAAGAACTTATTTTAATGGGTGGAAGACAAGTAAACTCGAGAGCCTATTTGTCTCGTTTTAATTTTGGCGGAAGTGATCAAAACAAAAAAGTTGCTGCCCTTTCTGGAGGTGAACGAAACCGATTGCATTTAGCCATGACATTAAAAGAAGAAGGAAATGTTTTACTTTTAGATGAGCCTACAAATGATTTAGATATCAATACTTTACGAGCTTTAGAAGAAGGTTTAGAAAATTTTGCGGGTTGTGCGGTTATTATTTCGCATGACAGATGGTTTTTAGATAGAGTTTGTACACACATCTTAGCTTTTGAAGGCGATTCGCAAGTGTATTGTTTTGAAGGTAGTTTTTCTGAATATGAAGAAAATAAACGCAAACGTCTAGGAAAGGATGTAGTTCCAACACGTATTAAATACAAAAAATTAATTCGATAAACATTTGTTAAAAAATCCTGATTTAGTCAGGATTTTTTTTTATTTTAGACTTTTACTATATATCCCTAAAAAATGATGTTTTTAAAGCATTTTACAGTCATATTTGTTTTGTTTTGGGTTGTACAGCCTAGTTATTCGCAACATAATTCAAGCGATATAAAGTCAGCAAAAGAATTATTAAAAAAGGCGGGTCAAAGTTTTTTAAATTTAGAATGTAAAAAATCACTCGATTTTGCTAAATCATCATTAGAAATTTCTTTAAAAAATGATGATTATCTGTTGGCAGCAAAAGCTTATAATTTAATCGGGCTAAATTTTGATGAGTTTTCTGATTATAAAAAAGCAATTGAATATTACAATAAAGGGTTGGTTTTAGCAAACAAAACTTCTAACGATACAGTTAAAGCGTGGTTAAATAATAATTTAGGAAATGTTTATTGTTATCGAAAAATTGATTTTAAAAAAGGAATCCATTATTATAAAAAAGGAATCCAATATTCAGAACGATTAAATGATATTTATGAAATAACGTTTTCAAAATTAAACATAGTTAGTGCTTATTTTGCCAACGAAGATTTTAATTCAGGAATTGTTTATTTAAACCAAATTAAAGATTATATAGAAAAAGAAGGCGAAATTGAAGCTAAAATATCTCTTTATTCAAATTATGGATTATATTACAATGCATTAAATATGGATAAAAAGGCGGAAGAATACTATTTAAAATCCGTTGCTTTTTGTGAAAAAAATGACATTGAATTAATTAAATCAAATGCTTCAGTAGTATATGAAGATATTTCTAATTTCTATTTTAAAATCAAAAACTTTGAAAAAGCCCATTTTTATTTGGCAAAACACGACAAACTTCAAGATGAAATTTACAATGAAAATAGAGTAAATGAAGTTAAAATTGCAGGTTTAGAAATTGAACATGATGAAATCAATAGAAAAATCAGCCAAATTGAATCTGAGAAAAAAATTCAGGATGAAAAACTAAAAAATAACAAGCAATTTATAATTTTTTCAGCCATAATCGTTATAATATTAATCCTTCTTTTACTTTCATTCATTAGAAATAACAAACTAAAGTCAAAAATTAATTCTGAACTTAAGCTTGCAAATACGGAATTATTAATCGCCAAGGAAAAAGCAGAGGAAGCCTCACAATTAAAAACACAGTTTATTTCAACCATAAGTCATGAATTGAGAACACCGTTGTATGGTGTTGTAGGAATTACAGATATTATTTTAGACGAGCACAAAGAATTAAAAAATAGTCCACATTTGAAGTCTTTAAAATTTTCTGCTAAATATTTATTGTCATTGGTAAACGATATTTTGAAGGTTTATAAAATTGAAGAAAACCAAGTAGTACTTCAAGATAGTGTATTTAACCTTCATGATGAATTAGTGGTTATTAAAGATTCGTTACATTTTTTAGCAATTAAAAATAACAACCAAATTCATTTAGAAATTGATAGTCAAATTCCTGTTCATTTGATTGGAGATAAAATTAGATTATCACAAATTTTTATCAATCTGATAAGTAATTCGTTGAAATTTACACACAATGGATATGTGACTATTAAAGCTGATTTGTTGGCACTAAAAGACAATAATTGTCAAGTTAAATTTCAAGTAATTGATAATGGAATTGGAATAGCTAAGAAAGATCAAGAAAAGGTTTTTGAAAAATTTGTACAAGTCTATCGCAAAGAAGATGATTATCAAGGAACTGGTTTAGGGCTTACTATTGTGAAGAAAATGGTCGAATTATTCCAAGGAACTATTGAGTTAGAAAGTGAGGAAAATATTGGTACAATCGTTACTTTTATAATTAATTTAGATGCTGATAGCAATAAAATAAATCAAATAATTAACAATTTAGAAGTAGACTTATCGGCTAAAAAAGATTACAATATTTTAGTAGTAGAAGACAATAAAATTAATCAAGTGGTGACTAAAAAATTGTTAGAAAACAATCATTTTAGATGTGTAATTGTTAGTGACGGTTATGCTGCTTTAGAAATTTTAGAAAATAAAAAATTTGATGCTATTTTAATGGATATTAATATGCCATTAATTAATGGATTTGACACCTCTAAACTCATTAGACAAAAGGGAATTTCGATTCCAATTATAGCGGTCACTGCATTTGACAAACAAGATATTGAAGAAAAAATCAAAGATGCTGAAATTGATGAAGTAATTGTTAAACCATTTGATAGCACAAAGCTTTTTGAGGTTATTAAACGATTTGTCGATAAATAGATTATTGATGATGATAAGGTTCATTTCTTAAAATCGTAAAACCTCTATAAATTTGTTCTATTACAAACAAACGAACCATTTGATGCGAAAAAGTCATTTCTGATAGCGATACTTTTCCTTGTGCTTTTTGATACACTAAATCACTAAAACCATACGGACCTCCAATGACAAAAACCAATGTTTTTATTCCAGCATTCATTTTCTTTTGTAAATAATCAGAAAAGGCTACACTACTAAAGGTTTTTCCATTTTCATCCAATAAAATCAACTGATCAGTTGCACTAATCTTTGATAAAATTAGTTCGCCTTCTTTTTCTTTTTGTTGTGCTTCTGATAAATTCTTTACGTTTTTAATATCGGGAATTATTTCTAAATCAAATTTTACGTAAAAAGACAATCGTTTGATATAATCATCAATTAACGTTTGTAACGATTTATTATCTGTTTTTCCTATAGCTATTAGCCTAATGTTCATGTAAATTGAATAAAAAAAATATAGGCAAAATTAAAGTTTACGTTTTAAAATAAACTATAATTTCACCTATATTTTTATTGTTTTAAAGATTTATTTTCCGTCTCTATCAACTTTAATTTTTTCAGGACGATTTGCTAATTCCCATGCTAAACCAAAGGCTAATTGAGCTCTTTTTGCTAGTGCATCATATTCAATTTTATCAGGAGTATCAGTAGGTTTGTGATAATCTGCGTGAATCCCATTAAAAAAGAAAATTGCTGGAATTCCTTTTTTTGCAAAATTATAATGATCCGAACGGTAGTAAATTCTTTCAGGATCATTTCTATCGTTGTATTTATAATCAAAATCTAATTTTGTGTATTTTGAATTTACTTCCTCATTGATTGTATGTAATTCACTACTCAATCGATCTGAACCAATTACATATACATAATTATTGGTATTTGGATGCAAAGTATCGCGTCTACCAATCATATCAATGTTAATATTTGCCACAGTATTTTTTAAAGGAAACAAAGGGTTTTCAGAATAAAATCTTGAACCATGTAATCCGTGTTCTTCGCCGGTTACATGCAAAAATAAAATGGAACGTTTAGGACCATGACCTTTTTTTACGGCTTCATTAAAAGCTTGTGCTATTTCTAATAAAGCAACTGTTCCAGAACCATCGTCATCTGCACCATTATAAATTTCTCCATTTTTCATACCTACGTGGTCATAGTGTGCAGAAATAACAACAATTTCTTCTGGTTTTTCTGAACCTTTTATAAATGCCCAAATGTTTTCTGAATCATTTAATTTAGGCGCAAACCCTCTTTTCATAAAATCAGAAGGCACTTTTTGATACCAATCTGTTGCCGCTTCTGGGAAAGAAACGCCCATTTTTTTATACTCTTCAATTAAATAATTTCCTGCTTTTTTTTGTCCAGTTTCACCTGTATTTCTACCTTCCATTTCATCACCAGCAACCACATAAAGATGTTTGCTTAACTCTGGAGCCGTAATTGTGTTAATGTAAGTGCCAAGATCTGCTTTTGTAGCAAGCTTTGTTGATGAACAACTCATCAAAATCAAAGACAAAACAGCACCTGAAAACAATATTTTTTTCATAAAAATTGGTTTTTTGGTTTTTAATTGTAAAACAAATATAATTAGTTAGTAGCAGAAATAGTTTTTTTATTACACTTTCAATGCTAATTTTAACAAAATTTGAAGATTAATACTGATTAACACAAATTTACATTGAGTAACTTTGCATAAAACAACCCTTTTGTACAATGAAATTATACTTAGACGATACATTTAATAAGAAATTACCAGCCGATTTAAATACATCAAATACAAGAAGGCAAGTGTTTGATGCTGCTTTTTCATTTGTGTCACCACGTATTCCTTCTTGTCCAAAATTAATTCATGTTGCTGATGAAGTTGCTCAATTATTAGGTATTACCGATTCAGTAACCAAGTCGTCAGATTTTTTAAATTTAGTTTCAGGTGCTACAATTTATCCCAATACTAAACCTTATGCAATGGCATATGCTGGACATCAATTTGGTAATTGGGCCGGGCAATTAGGTGATGGAAGAGCAATTAATTTATTTGAAATTTTATATAATAATAAACGTTGGTCCTTACAATTAAAAGGGGCAGGAGAGACACCTTATTCCAGAACAGCAGATGGCTTAGCGGTTTTGCGTTCCTCAATTCGGGAGCATTTGTGTAGTGAAGCGATGTATTATTTAGGAGTACCAACTACTCGTTCGCTAGCTTTGGTAACGAGTGGAGACAAAGTTTTACGGGATGTTTTATACAATGGAAATGCAGCTTATGAAGAAGGTGCTATTGTATGTAGAGTTGCTCCGACCTTTATTCGATTTGGAAATTTTCAGTTGTTTGCTGCTCGTAAAGACATTAAAAACCTTCAGCTTTTGGCGGATTATACCATTCACTATTTTTATCCTGAAATCACCACTTCTGGGAAAGATAAATACGTGCAATTTTATCAAGAAATCATTCAACGAACTTTAAAAATGGTTTTGCATTGGCAATGCGTAGGATTTGTACATGGGGTTATGAATACCGATAATATGTCTATTTTAGGAGTAACAATTGATTATGGTCCATATGGTTGGTTAGAAGATTATGACCCAGATTGGACACCCAATACAACTGATGCCGAAGGAAAAAGATATCGTTTTAGAAATCAACCCGATATTGCTTTATGGAATTTGGTGCAGCTTGGAAATGCTTTGTATCCTTTAATTGAAGATATTCATGCCATGGAAGAGGTTTTAAATGGTTATAGTAAAACATTTGACTTGGAGTTTCCTAAAATGATGCAACAAAAAGTAGGATTGACTTCTAATTATGATGCAAATTTTCAGGATGAATTGACAACTTTATTAACCATTTCTGAAACCGATATGACTATTTTTTATCGCAATTTAGCTAATATATTAAAAAATGACTCATCAGAAGAAGCTTTAGCCAAAGTTGAGGTTGCTTTTTATCAACCTGAGAACATTATTAATGATTTAAAAGCACGTTGGGTGAATTGGATGAAATCATATTTAGAGAAAATTAAAGCTGAAAATTTTTCAGACGAAGAAAGAAAACAAGACATGAATTTAGTTAATCCAAAATATGTATTGCGAAATTACATGGCACAAATGGCTATTGAAGCTGCAGAAAAAGAGGATTTTTCTGTTATTAATGAATTGTATGTTTTGCTTAAAAATCCATACAATGAACAGTTAGAGCATGAAAAATGGTTTGCAAAACGACCAGAGTGGGCTCGCAATAAAGTTGGATGTTCTATGTTGTCTTGTAGTTCTTAATTTGTTCTTTTACAGCACTTTATGTGTTTTTTAGTTAAAAAAAATTACAGATAATTTAATATTTATTTTTTTTATTAAAAAAATTAATGTTTATTTGTAACAAATTCCCCCTACTTTGAAATAAATGTAACATAAATTTTTTTATGATTGACATTGTACCCCTACAGAATAATTTCAAAGAATTTAGGGATTTTGTTTTAGATGATTTTATTAGTAAACAATTAGATAATACAATTAATTATTTAGTTGATTATCTTGAATTGCCTTATGCTTATATTTTTCTTTCTCAAGAAGATGAAACTTTTTATAAAATAAGTGGCAATTTTGAGCCTTCATTTCTTCCATCAGCTTTTACGGAATTTACGAATCAAATTATTGCAAATAATACGTCCTGTATAAAATCAAATTTAAAGGAAAAATTAAACCTAGTTCATTCCTCTACAGAAATACAGTTTTTTTCAGGTTTTCCTATTACAATTCATGAAAAAGAAGTAATAGGAACTATTTGTTTTTTAGATATAACGAATAAAGAGTTTTCAGATAAAGATTTGAAAACTATACAGTTTTCTATTGACAATCTACAATCTTTCTTAAAATTACACCTTGAAAATTTTAATTTTGAAAAAGCCATTACTAAAAGTAAAGAACGATTTGATTTATTTATAGAAAATTCTAAAGAGATTTTTTATGAACTTCAATTGGATGGAACAATACTTTATGTTTCAGAAAGTTGGACAGAAAATATTGGGCATGAAGTCGATGAAATAATAGGAAAAAATACGGCCAACTTAATTCATCCAGATGATATAGAAAGTGTTTATGAGTTTTTAAGCAAATTAATTGTCAATCAAAAATGTGCTGAAGCGGTTGTATATAGACTACTTCACAAAAATGGATATTATGTTTGGCACTCAACTGATGTCAAGTTGATTGAACGCGATAATCAGTTTTATTACATTGGAAATTGTAGGGATATTACTAATTTTATTAAGGCTCAAGAAGAAATTTCTTATCAAAAAGAGTTTTATGAAAAGATATTAGATCGTTTGCCTATCGATTTGGGTGTTTGGGACATAAATCATAAATATTTATACTTAAATCAAGCGGCTATTCGAAATAATGAGCTAAGAAAGTTTATTATTGGAAAAGACGATTTTGATTATGCTAAGCATACCAAAAGAGACGATACTTTTGCAAAATTGCGTAGAGAGCGATTTGTTAAGGCATTAGATACCAGAGAAATTGTAGAGTGGGAAGATCAAATTATTGGTTTGCAAGGAGAACTGTTTTTTCATACTCGAAAATTTATTCCAATTTACAATGATGATGGTAGCTTTGATATGATGACGGGTTACGGAATTGATTTGACTGAAAGCAAAAGAATTAATGAAGAAATTTTAAGAAGTCGTCAATTAATTAATAGTGTCATTCAAAATGCCGCTGTAGGTATAATTGTTCAAGGTCCTCAATCTGAATTTTTAGAATACAACAGAGCCGCTTGTGAAATGCTAGGCCTTACAGAAGACCAAATGTTAGGGAAGTCATCATTTGATCCACATTGGAAGGTTATTCATTTAGATGGAACAGAATTTAAACCCGAAGAACATCCTGTACCTCAAGCAATTAAAAAAGAAATTCCTATTAACAATATCACAATGGGAGTACATAGACCAATTACGAATGATTTAGTATGGTTGCTTGTAGACGCCATTCCTGTATTAGGGGAGTCAAAAGAATTGCTTTATGTTATTTGTACTTTTAATGATATTACCGCCAGAAAAAAAGCCGAAGATGCTTTAAAAATTAGCAACGAAAGATTTACATATGCCAGTGAGGCTACTTCAGATGCCTTATGGGATTGGGATATTATCAACAATGAAATTTTTGTAGGGGAAAGTTATTCCTATTTATTTGGCTATCAATTTAAAGATAATATCATTCCTGCAGAAATATGTGAAAGCTTTGTTCATCCTTTAGATAAAGAACGTTATGATGCATCTATTGATAAAGCACTAGATGAAGGCAATACAAAATGGTCTCATGAATATCGTTATTTAAAGGCGAATGGTAATTATGCTTATGTTAGTGATAAAGCTATTATTATTAGAGATGATAAAGGCAATCCTGTTCGTATGATTGGTGCTATGCAAAATATTACCAAAGAGAAAAAATTAAACGATAAATTATTACAAAGTGAAGAACGCTTTAAAGGTGCTTTCTTTCATTCTTCACTTGGAATGGCTATTGTTGATTTAGATGGCTATTGGATTGAAGTAAATGACAGATTGTGTCAAATTTTAGGCTATACAAATGAAGAATTTAAAAAACTTACCTTTTCTGAAATAACATATTTTGAAGATTTAGCGGAAGATTTAGACAATAAAGCAAAACTGGTTAAAGGAGAACAGCCCGGTTTTAGTATGGAAAAAAGATATGTTCATAAAAACAAATCTTTGATATGGGTATTGTTATCGGTTTCTTTAGTTCGAAATGCACAGGGTAAAATTCAGCATTATGTTGCACAAATTATCGATATCTCGGAACGAAAGAAAATGGAAGAGGAAAACCGAATATTGATAGAAGAAAATAATAGAAACAAAGCCATACAATTAAATGAGGTTAAAAACATGTATCGATTATTGGCAGATAATATTATTGATTTGGTTTGTTTGCATAGTTTAGATACAACTTTTCAATATGTTTCACCTTCTGTAAAAACTTTATTAGGATATAGTCCTCAAGAATTAATTGGGACACTTCCAGAACAATTAGTACATCCAGATGATTTAGAGAAGTTCAAAAAACAATCTAAAAAAATTCTTTCACGTACGGGTGGTTTTTCAGAGCAATTAAGGTTAAGAAACGCATCGGGAGAATATTCCTGGTTCGAAACCAATGCAACTTTAGTTTTTGAAAATGGCATCCCTGTTAGTTTTCAATCCAGTACTAGGGATATTACGCAACGTAAAAAAGCAGAAAAAATTATCGAAGATACCTTGGTGCAGGAACGTCAGTTAAACGAATTAAGAACCAACTTAGTATCAACAATTTCACACGAGTTTAGAACTCCTATGACAACGATTAGAACCAGTGCAGAGTTGATTACGATGTATTTGGAAGGAAGCGAATTTAACTTCAATCCTCAAGTAGAAAAAAGGGTTCAAACAATTACAGAAGAAATAGATCGAATCGTTGAATTAATGGATGCTGTTTTAACAATTTCAAAAGATGATGCGGGTAAAACTAATTTCAGTCCTGTTTATTGTAATTTAAAAGAAATTTGTTTAGATGTTATTGAAACCAGTTATGGACATTTAAAAGACAGTAGAGGAGTAGATGCAACTTATGAAGATGAAGCAATTATATTTGCCGATGTCAATTTGATAAAATATACCTTATTTAATGTACTTAGTAATGCCTTTAAATATTCAGAAGGTTCACAAAATGTAAAACTGCACCTTTTTATTAAAGAACAAAATGTAGTTATTGAAGTTATAGATTTTGGTATAGGAATTCCACAAGAAGACCAGTCAAAACTTTTCAATACATTTTACAGAGCGAGTAACTCAAACGGTATTCAGGGTACCGGACTTGGTTTATACATTATTAAAATGTTTACCAAGAAAAATTCTGGAAAAGTAAAATTAGAAAGTCAATTAGGAAAAGGAACCAAAGTAACTTTAAAATTCCCATTAGTAACCCTTCAACAATAGAGTATGCCAAAAATATTGATTATTGATGACGAAATTAATCTACGCGAAACAATAGCAGAAATGCTGACTTATTTAGGGTATGAAATTTACTTATCTACCGATGGTTTAGATGGCTTAGAAAAGGTAAAAAGTGTGCAACCCCATTTGATAATTTGTGATATTATGATGCCAGTTTTAGACGGATATGGTTTTATGGAACACCATCAATCGTCTGATTATAAGCACATACCTGTTTTGTTTTTATCGGCTAAAGTGGAGCCAAGAGACAAAGAAAAAGGGATCGCGCTTGGGGTAAAAGATTATATTACAAAACCCTTTACTTTTAAAGATTTAAAAGCAACGATTGATTTGTTTTTAACATAAAAGGAATTAATTTTTTAAAGTCTGTACTTTGTTCTAACTTCGTAGTTTAAAAAAAAGTATGAAAAATTGGAATCCAATTACAACAGCACAAGACGTTTTAACGATCATTGAAAATTCGGTTGAAAAGCCGCAAATTATTTTTAAAGATAGCGTTACCTGTGGCATCAGTGCTTATGCAAAAGAGCGTTTGGTTAGCGGAAATGATCTATTGATAGCTAAAGCCGATTTTAATTATTTAGACTTACTTTCATACCGAAGTGTTTCTAATTTTATTGCCGATGAACTGAACGTAATTCACCAATCGCCACAAATTATCGTATTGAAAAATAAAGAAGTCGTTTATCGTGTTTCACATCATAGCATTCAACCCGAAGATATTGCGAAGTATTTGTAATAACAAATACTATTTTTTATGATAATTAATTTTTATATCTATTTGATTATTTTTTAAATTTTTTATAAAAATAAAATTCGCATTAATTGTTGCATAAAATTGAAGAATTATTATTAAATTTAAGCAAATACTGATAATTTAACATTTAAAAATGTGAATTGTAAAAAAAGATGCTTAAATTTGATAATGTTTCAATCTAAATTAATTCTCTATTTAGGAAAATTTATATGCAACAAATCTTTTAGGTATGATTAAAAAAGAAACTGAGGAAGACGAGCTTCTTAAGAAGATTAAAGAAATTTCCGATTACAAATATGCATTAGATGAATCATCAATACTTGCAATTACAGATCAGAAAGGAATAATTCATCATGTAAACGATAACTTTTGCAGGATATCAAAGTATTCACGTGAAGAACTTTTAGGAAAAGATCATCGCATTATCAATTCTGGGTATCATCCGAAATCATATATTAAAAGCCTTTGGACAACTATTGCACGTGGTAAAATTTGGAAAGGAGAACTTAAAAATAGAGCAAAAGATGGGTCGGCCTATTGGGTAGATACTACGATTGTTCCTTTTTTAAATGAAGATGGAAAACCTTATCAATACGTAGCCATTCGTTCCGATATTACGGAGCGTAAACGAGGCGAAGAAGAGTTGCTTAAAAAGATTAAAGAAATTTCCGATTACAAATATGCTTTAGACGAATCTTCCATAGTTGCTATTACAAATCAAAAAGGAATTATAACCCACGTAAATGATAATTTTTGCAAAATATCTAAGTATAGTCGCGAAGAATTAATAGGAAAAGATCATCGTATTATTAATTCATCTCATCATCCTAAAGAGTTTATTAAAGATTTGTGGACTACTATTGCTAATGGCAAAGTGTGGAAAGGTGAACTTAAAAACAAAGCAAAAGATGGGTCTGCTTATTGGGTTGATACTACCATAGTTCCCTTTTTAAATGAACGAGGTAAGCCTTATCAATATGTAGCCATTCGTTCCGATATTTCTGAACGAAAAAGAGGAGAAGAAAGAATTGCTAAAATATTACTAGATATTGAACAACAAAACACACAATTGGTTGACTTTTGTAATATTGTTTCTCATAATCTTAGATCGCCATTAATTAATATCTCTATGTTAATTGAATTTTTGGAAACCTGTGATGAGGAAGAAGAAAGAACTAAAATACTAAGTAAATTAAAACCTGTTGTAAATCATTTGAACACTATTTTTGACGAATTAGTAGAATCATTACAAATCAAACAAGATTCGGAAATTGATTTAACACCTGTTGACTTGAAGAAAACCCTTGATACTATTTTAATGGTTTTTGAGACACAAATTAATCAATATAGCGCCAATGTAAAAATTGATTTAGAAGAAACAATTGTAACATATTCTCAAAAATATGCCGACAGTATTTTAACGAATTTAGTAAGTAATGCATTAAAATATAAATCACCTAACCGATTGCTTACTTTGGATGTGAAAACCTACTACGACGATAAAGGTTTGGTTTTATCTGTTGCAGATAATGGTTTAGGAATTGATTTAAACAGACACAAAAATAGTATGTTTAAAATTCGTAAAGTATTTCATGTGCATCCTGATTCTCGTGGTTTTGGATTATTTATAACAAAAACCCAAGTAGATGCAATGGGTGGTGAAATATGGGTTGATAGCCTACCCGATGTAGGAAGTACCTTTTATATTAGATTAAACTCCAACACAATATGAAGAAAATTGAAATTATTGCCCTAATTGATGATGACCCTGCTTTTGTATTCATAACAGAAAAAATTATAGAAAAAACAAACCATTTTAAAGAAGTTAAGGTTTTTGATAATGGATTATATGCTTTGAACTATTTAAAAGAAAATTTAAATAACGATACACATTTGCCTAATATTATTTTCCTAGATTTATCAATGCCTGTTATGGATGGTTGGCAGTTTCTAGATGAGTACGCTTTATTAGAAATTAAAAACAAAAGTAAAATAACGGTCTACATTTGTTCGTCTTCTATATCACCATATGATATTACACGTGCCAAAAGTATTAGTGACGTAACAGATTTTATTATTAAACCAATAACAAAAGAGAAGTTAACAGAAATTGTTAGTGCGTTTTAATTTTATTGCCGATGAACTGCATGTAATACACCAATCGCCACAAATTATCGTATTGAAAAATAAAGAAGTCGTTTATCGTGTTTCACATCATAGCATTCAACCTGAAGAGATTGCGAAGTGGTTGTAGGATTGTGTTGTAAATTAAAACAAAATCCAGAGTAGACAGGAACAGTTTTTTAATTTTAACGTTTTGGTACTACAGCGGGTTTGGGATAAAGTACGCCTTAATTTTCGGTTTAGTACTGAACTTTAAAGCACAAAACCAACTTTCCATTAAGCCAATTGCCCAAATCCGTTGTAGTAGCTGTTAACTGCAGTTTTTTTATGGCAGATAAATTACTTCATCTAGTTTTTTAATTTTTTTCACACCATCGAGTATGTTTTCAATATTTGAATAATTTAATATTAAACTGGTAATGATTATTTCTTTTCCATCGTGAGAATATAGTTTTGTATATCCAAAATCATACAAAGGATTTCTGTGATCTTTAGTAGATAAGTGAAATTCTATAAGCTTCAAATTTTCCGAATTAAAAATGTATCTAGAATTATTAATTGTTGTAATTGTTTCATTTTGATAATCAATAATAATTCTTGTGAATTTTTCGTGCCAAAAATATTTCAAATACATATAAGCTAATTGACCACAACGATAAAATAAATAGAATAGTAAGAAGTAAAAAAATATTGCTAAAAAAATAGTTTTGTAATTAGAACTAAAAAATCTAGGGAAAAAATTTATTCCTGCAAAAATGCAGAATGTACAGATAAAACACGAAAGCAAAAATAGTAATGATGCAAATAGAAATTTGAAATTAAATAATGTGTAAGTTTTAATTTTTGGCATATAGCTGATTTAAAATTGCAGTTAACGTGTTGCCGCTTGTGGCAGTTGCGTAAATTTATAACAAAAGATTGCAAGTACAAAACTCCTCGTAGAATTTTCGGAGAAAATTCCGAACACACACCAAGCCTAGCAATTGCTACAAACGGCTGTTATGCATAGTGTTTATTTTTCAACAATTTTTTTTGTAAGTTTTCCAAATTCTTGGTCAATATTTAGAGTTAACTCATAAATTTCATTAAAGCATTGAATCAATTTAATTTCATCATTTCTTGAGTTTGTTATATCAACTACTTTTTGTCTATAATTATCAATTAATAAATTTAATTTTGAGGAAGCTTCAACCTCTTTTTCATTTTTTAATTTGAAAATTTTTTCAAAATAAATATTTAATGAATTTATTATTTCGTCAACATTTGTTCCCCTTGCAATCTTTTGTCTATGAGCAATTTTTTTAATTTGTTCAATTGTAGTTGTTGTATTTTCATTAATATTAGAAAATTTCATGACTTTAAATAAGCCAAATATTTCATCTTTTGTCTTCTTTATGATTGTAGAATATTTATAAGTATACAATGCCGCTCCGATAGATACTAATGAACCTAATAAGCCTATTATTTCATACCATTTCATATTATACTAGACTTAGTTCATTAATATCAAAATTTCTAACAATACTAAAAGCTTCAATTGGGCAGTTGCCATTTTCTACCAATTTATCCCAAAACATTTGGTCGAATGATCCTCTTAAAAACATGTATCTAAAAATAGCAATTAAATGAAATCGTTCAGTTTTTATTGAGAATTTTTCGCCTCTAACAAAAAAATCTTCATACTCATAAAATGAGTAGTATTTTTTATTTAACCATTCTTTGTCAGCAAAATCGGTGACAATATCTACAGTTTCTTTTTTGATTATGAATTGTTCTTCATATTGTAAATGTAATTCAGAAAATTCCAACAAAGGAAACATAGATACGTCCCAAGCATATGCATAATCATTCGAAATCAAATTTGAAGTTTCTGGATTAATTTTACATTGGAGAATTTGTATTCTTTGGATGTTAAATAACGCTTTTTCGATGTTCATAATTTTATAGTTGTTATTAAGGTAACATTATGCATAATTAGTAAATATAAGATATAAAACTTCGTATATACATCCATTTTAGGTAGATATGCGAAGTTTTATATCGCTTTTACTTAATCAAATATAACGATTTTTTCTTACAAATCATCCATTAAAATTTTAATCGTTTAAAGAACAAAAAAGCCCACCAAAGTGAGCTTCAATTCCAAAATATTCCATTTTTTAAATCGTTGTAACTTAACATTTCGTTGGTGTTGTCGATGTTGAGGAGTAAGAGCAACTCATACAATTCAAAGCGGTTCACTAGAATAATAAAATTGCTTTGCAACGTTGGAATAGGGATTTTCTTTTTGTAAATGGAGCGTTCGTATTCCTTTTCCCAATACTCAATATTAATTTGTTTTAAATACTTTTTAAAAGCAATTAATTCGTCTTCAGAAAGGCTAAAGTTGAGGTTATTGAAGGTTAATTGGTAATTGCCACAACCTTTCAAGAAAATCAGCATGCCGTTTGGGGTTTGTTTTAAAATGGAATAATTGCAACACATACTTTTATTTTTTATTTCGTTTTCCCCACCAAATAAAGAATCCTGTAACCGGTAATGACGCACAAACTAAACTAATAATCAACGCTAAAATCTTTGTCCAAATGCCAAAAATTGCACCAATGTGAATATCGTAATTCGCAGCGACTGCTTTTTCGCCTAAATTTTTATCATTGTGCGAATGTTGGTGCAATAATTCGCCTGAGTTTTCATCAAAAATCAAACTGTGATTCACATGATACGAGTAGGAGAGTTGTTTCACAAACACATCATAATTCGGATGTTCGTGGTCGTCTAAATGTTCGTATCCATAATCCAAACTGTATTGAAACGCATCAGGATATAATTCTTCGACTTTTTTGCCAATTTTATCCAACGTATGTTCGTTTCGTATTTCGATAGGCGCTTTGGTTTGAATGTGGGAAAAATCAGGATACGTTGTGCTTCCGCCCGAAAATACGAAGTATAAAATCGCTTGAATGAAGAAAAACGCATAAAATAATCCCGTAAAGGCAACCACAAAAGCTAATGACGAAACATAAAACCCTAAAACATTATGTAAGTCATAATTTTTGCGTTTCCAACTTTTTACATTTTTCCATTTGAAAGCAAAGCGTTGTTTTCTGGCGTTTTTGTTTTTTGGCCACCACAAAATAATGCCCGAAATCAGCATGGAAACAAAAATCAATGTTGGAATCCCGCACACATACGTTCCCCATTCGGTATTCAACATAAAACTGAAGTGAATCGATTTGATGATATTGAAAAAATCTGTCGTTTCATCATAAACGCCACGAACTTCGCCCGTAAACGGATTTACATAAACCGATTTGTAAACAACATATTCTTCGTAAAAGTTCCAACCTTCCGGATTTCTTTCGTAGTAATAGAAAATGTAGCTTCGGCTTTTATCAATAGGAACAGTTACCCAGTGAATCGGATATTTTTCATTGGTAAATGCATCTACTTTTTGCTCTAAAACTTTAAGCGAAAGCGGTTGTTTGTTGGCGATATTCGATTCGTGATGATAAATAGCATCTTTTCGAAGGGAATTGGTTATTTCTTCCTGAAACACATAAATTGCACCCGTAATCGAAATGATAAAAACGATTAAACCGGTTGATAAACCTAACCAAAGATGTAGTTTTCGAATGCCTTTTTTGAAACTTGATTTTTGCATGTGATTACGATAAAAACTCCCCACCGAAATGAGGAGCTTGCTTTAAACTAAACAGAAAATAAACTAAAATTTATATGTAACACCAGCGGTGATGCTACGTAAACGTTGAGGTGTAACCGTTGACCAACCTGAATAATATTTTTCGTTCAACATATTATTCAATTTTAAGGATACGTTAAACTTGTCGTTGTCATACGATAATGCCGAATTTAAAACCGTGTAATCAGGTAAGGCGAAAGTTCCTGTAGTGGCTCTGTTCAAAGTTTTGTATTCGCTAGCGTAGTTGCCACCAAAACCAATTCCGAAACCTTTCAATTGTCCATTTGTTACGGTATAATTTGCCCAAAAATTCACTAAAGTTTCTGGTCCCGCTTCTTCTGGACGTAAGCCTAAATAACCGTCGCCAGGAGATTCTTTCGTAACTTCTGCATCATTATGACTGAAACCTGCAATAACATTTAATCCTTTAATTGGATTGGCAACAATGCTTACTTCAACACCTTTGCTTTCTACTTCACCCCCTTGAATGGAGTTGTTGATGTTGTTTGGATCCGTAATTACGCGGTCTTTCACACGAATGTCATAATAACTTACCGATGCCGAAATAATGTCTTTGTACAAACTTGTTTTTAAACCCACTTCAATTTGATTGGCTTGTTCTGGATCAAATTCTTTGGTTCTTGGATTGCTTCCGTCGATATCTGCAACCGTTGTTGGAGCTACGTTTTGGAAACCATTCATGTAATTACCAAAAACAGATACTTTGTTTTCTACGATTTGATAGACAGCACCAAATTTTGGAGATAAAGCTACTTGTCCTTTTGTTTCTACGCCATCATATTGCGAAGTTTTTCCGTCAAAATAATCCAAACGTAAACTTGCCATCACTGATAATTTATTGGTAATATTCAATACATCTGAAACATAAGCACTCATAATTTCTTGGTTGGCTTCTGTGTTTCCTGCAAAACTTTCGGTTAAAAGAGCATCAGTTCCTGATTGTGTTAAAACTCCACTATCTGTTCCGTTAACTAATGAAACAACTCCGTTAGAAACCCAACCCGAACCACCATTAATCAATCTCGAATTGTAATAATCCAATCCAGTTACTAAGCGGTTTCTCATGTTTCCAATTTTAAAATCGCCTATGAAATTTTGTTGGATGTCTGTTGTGTAGAACGTTCCATCTGCTTTAGATATAAATCTTGTGAATTCATCCCCATTTGCGGAATCCCATAAATATTGATAGTAACCATTTGTTTTGGTTGAACTTTTAGATAAAACCGTTTGTGAATTCCAATTGTTTGATAGTTTATACAAGGCTTGCATTTGCATGTTGAACGAATTGTTGTTCATAGTTAAGTCATTTGAAGTAAATGATCTTTTGTAGTTTTTGTCAAACAAACTCATGTTATCAAATGAAAGAGGTGCGTAGCGACT
Organism: Flavobacterium sp. N2820; assembly: GCF_025947285.1. Lineage (NCBI taxonomy): Bacteria > Pseudomonadati > Bacteroidota > Flavobacteriia > Flavobacteriales > Flavobacteriaceae > Flavobacterium > Flavobacterium sp. N2820. The sequence goes on from NZ_CP110008.1 coordinate 563,096, forward strand.
TAAGAAAATCATACTCGCTTTTGCTGAGGTATTTTTGTAAAATTCTGTGTTTACTAAGAAAGTCAATTTATCACTAACTTCATATTTTAATGAAGGCGCTAAAAAGAAAGCATTTGAAAATCCTGCATCTTGGAATGATTCTTCTGTGGTATAAGCTGAATTTACACGAACCGCAGCTTTCTCATTCAGAGGAAGATTTACATCTGCGGTAACACGATTGCTGCCATACGTTCCGTTGTTGTAGCTGATTTCACCACCAAAAACTTGATGTGGTTTTTTAGTTACAATATTAATTAATCCACCATATGAAATCACGCTACTTCCAAACAGCGTTCCCGAAGGTCCTTTGATGACTTCGATGTTGTCAATGTTAATTGGGTCAATTGTTGTGTTGGTTAAAGCCGGTAAACCATTCACCATTGATGGTTGTACTGCAAAACCTCTCATAGAATAATACTCAGCTCCATCGCCGTTACGACCTGTTGATTCCCAAAGTCTAGTTACACCCGTTGCATTTTTTAACGCATCGTTAAAGTTCGTAACTACTTGTTCTTTTAACAGGTTTGCTGGAATAGAATTGTACACTTGCGGATTTTCAATATCCTTTAAAGGCATTTTAGAAACGGTTGTACTGGCTTCTTTTTTGTATTTGTTTTCTCGAATTCCTTCTACGGTAACTTCTTTTAAAACTTTGATCGAGTCATTTTTTTCTTGACTAAAAGCAAAGACAGAAGATATTAATAAGGAAGTAATAACTATTTTTTTCATTCTTATTTAGATTTAATTAAAATAACACAGCAAAAATATAAAGCCAAATTGAATCTACAAAACTTATTTAGACTTATTTAAAATAAATTTTATAAAGTTTTGGTTTTCAGTTCTAAAACTTTTAAACGCTTAAACTTTTAAACTTTAAACTAAAATTGTAACTTTGCACTCCAAAATAAGTGACTGCTATGTTAGATAGATTACAATATGTGAAGCAACGTTTCGATGAAATATCAGATTTGATTATTCAACCTGATGTAATTGCCGATCAAAAACGCTATGTACAATTAAATAAAGAATACAAAGACCTTAAAGGTTTAGTAGAAAAGCGTGAGGAGTACATCACAATTGATGCAAATATTAAGGAAGCAAATGAAATTATTGCTGATGGGTCTGATGCCGAAATGGTAGAAATGGCCAAAATGCAATTAGACGAGGCAAAAGAGCGTTTACCGCAATTAGAAGAAGAAATCAAATTTATGTTGATTCCAAAAGATCCAGAAGATGCGAAAAACGTAATGGTTGAAATTCGTGCGGGTACAGGAGGTGATGAAGCTTCGATTTTTGCTGGTGATTTATTCCGTATGTACACTAAATATTGTGAAGCACGTGGTTGGAGAACTTCTGTAGTGGATGTTAGTGAAGGAACTTCTGGTGGATTCAAAGAGGTAATTTTTGAAGTTACTGGAGAAGATGTTTACGGAACATTGAAATTTGAAGCAGGAGTACACCGTGTACAGCGTGTGCCACAAACGGAAACACAAGGTCGAGTACACACTTCGGCAGCAACAGTAATGGTATTGCCTGAAGCAGAAGAATTTGATGTACAAATTGATATGAACGATGTTCGTGTGGACTTTTTCTGTTCGTCTGGACCGGGTGGGCAATCGGTAAATACAACTAAGTCAGCGGTTCGTTTAACACACATTCCAACTGGATTAGTAGCGCAGTGTCAAGATCAAAAATCACAACACAAAAATAAAGATAAAGCATTAGATGTATTGCGTTCTCGTTTGTATGAAAAGGAATTAGCAATCAAACAAGCAGAAGATGCTACAAAACGTTCTTCGCAAGTGAGTTCAGGTGACCGTTCGGCAAAAATTAGAACTTATAATTATTCGCAAGGTCGTGTAACTGATCACCGAATTGGTTTAGATGTTTTTGATATGGATGGTGTAATGAATGGAAAAATTCAAAAGTTTGTTGATGAGCTTCAAATGGTGAACAACATGGAAAAATTAAAAGAAAACGAGGTTTTCTAATCAAAAATAATTGTACAAAAAAGTCAAACTATTTATTTAGTTTGACTTTTTTTTGTTAAGATAAAATGGATTTATCTGTATTTATCTGTATTTATCATTTAATCCTTTTCCCTCTATAATCTGCGGAATTATTTTTTCTAATCGTGCTAATTGTGTTTTTTCTTGTTTTGCTGAAGTGAGGTGTTCGATAAACTCTCTTTGTTTATAAGGAGAAAATTCATTGAATTTGGTTAAAAGTTCCTGATTTTTATCCAATTCGTTTTGAAGAAGTTCTGGAATTATAGTTTCTTTTTTTTCTTTTGGGATAACCAACCCTTTTTCTTCTATTTCAATCGCTTCATTAATATAATATAAAATTAGTTTTTCATCTATTTCATTGACCGAGGTAAATCGCATTTGTCGCAATGACTTGGTATTTTCTTCATTAGCATTAATGAGTAGTTTTTTTTCATCTTTCAGAAAAACACCATTATAAAACCAAATTCCAAAATAAGATTTAAAACTACCAATTCCTAACACATTTTTATTCTTGTGTGTATAAACAGAACCGCCCCATTTAGTAGTTTCAACTAAAGAAGTTTTACGAATAATCGCATGCAATTGCTCAATTTCATTTTCCCATTGATTGGTTTTGTTCCACTTGTTTTCTTTTTCCAAGTTATTCTATTTTTAGTTTATCAAATATAAAAAAAAGAGGAACATTGTCCTCTTTAGTTTATTCTTAGAATTTCACTTTCATTGTTATTGGTTTTCCATTTCGCATTACGGTTACGTCTTTTTCATCACCAACTGTTAATTTGGCTAAACAATCCATGTATCCATAGACTTCTTTAATTTCGCAATCACCAATTTTTATTAAAATATCGCCTTCTAATATACCAGCCGCATGTGCTGGACGATTTTCTGTAACTCCATCAATGTGTAAACCATCACCATGGTCAGTATAATCAGGCATAATTCCTAAAGTTACTTTATATTTTGGAACAGTTTTTCCTGCATTCATTGCTGTTTGAGTAAACTCGATTTTATCTAATGATGCAATTTCATTGGATACTCTAAATACATAATCAACAATGTTTCTTACACCATAATAATTGATTTTATCTTCGTCATCACTTGGTTTGTGATAATCTGCATGTGTTCCTGTAAAGAAAAATAAAACGGGAATATCTTTTAAATAAAATGAAGTATGATCAGAAGGACCTTGACCTGCATTGTCTAAAGTAACGTTGAAACCAGCGGGTTTGTTTTTGGTTATAATAGTTGAAAATTCTGGAGCAGTTCCAATTCCACCTACAGTTAAACTTTTATCTTTATCTAAACGACCAATCATGTCTAAATTTATCATGGTCACTACATTTGGATATAAACTTTTCAGTGTTTCTGCCATATGTTTTGAACCAATTAAACCATCTTCTTCTCCCGAAAATAAAGCAAAAATATAATTGACATTCTCTTTTGTTTTATTTTGTGAAAACATACGTGCTAATTCAAGTACTGCGGCAACACCTGATGCATTATCGTCTGCTCCATTATGAATTTCGCCATGTGAATTAGGCTTCGAAGAATGATTGTGTTCGTTTAATCCCAAATGGTCGTAATGTGCTCCAATTACAATTGTTTTTGAAGCTTTATTGTCTAAAAATGCAATCACATTTGTGCCACTATTTGCTTTATCGCTTGAAGCATCTGTGCTGTGCGGATTAATTTTTACCTTATAATTGAAAGTTTGTAAATACGATTGGTTTGCATAAGGCTTTAATCCCAAAGATTTAAATTCTTTTACAATATATGTTGCTGCTTTTTTTTCTCCAGCCGAACCAGTCAATCTACCTTGTAATTCATCAGATGATAAATAAGAAATATGTTTTTTTAATGTTTTTGGTTGAGCAATTTCAGTTTTGTCACCTTCAATCCAATCGGCAATAAAAACGTTGGTTTCTCTAGGCTTACTTTGCATTCTATTACTCGAAAAAACTAATTTTTTTCCATCAGGAGAAAACATCGGAAAAGCATTAAATTCACTTTCGTATGTAATTTGTTGTAAGTTTTCGCCATCAATATCAATCATAAATAGCTGGAAATCATATCCTCTTGTTGAGTGATGATTAGACGAAAAAATAATTTTTTTATCGGTAGGATGGAAGTAAGGTGCCCAATTGGCTTTTCCTAAATTCGTAATTTGTTTTAAATCGGAACCATCAATGTTGCAAGTATAGATTTCCATTTCAGATGGAGCAACCAAATTCTGAGCTAATAAATCTTTATATTCTTTAACAGCTTCAGCAGTTTTAGGTCGAGATGAACGAAAAACAATTTTTTTACTATCGTGCGAAAAGAAACAACCGCCATCATATCCTAATCCAAAAGTAATTTGTTTTAAATTACTACCATCGATATCCATGGTGTAAATTTCTAAATCGCCGCTTCTAATACTAGTAAAAGCAATTTTTTTACCATCTGGAGAAACAACAGCTTCAGCATCATAACCTGGCGTATTTGTTAGCTGTTTTGTGATGTTTCCTTTTAAATCGGCAATATAAATATCAAATTCAGGATAAATCGCCCATAAATATTTTCCTTCAATTGGCTTTGGAGGAGCAGGACAAGCATGGTCTGATGCGTGTGTGGAAGCATATAAAATGTGTTTTCCATCGGGCATATAATAAGAACAAGTGGTTCTTCCTTTTCCAGTTGAAACCAATTGCAAGCTTTTTTCATTGAATTCTTGTGCTTTTAAATCTAACATGAAGATTTGGTCACAAGAAACACCAAATGCTTTGTTGGTAACTTGAAGTGTTAATTGATCCCCTTTTGGACTAAAGTAGGCTTCGGCATTGTCGCCACCAAAAGTGAGTTGTTTGATGTTTTTTAAATGTTTTTCTTGAGCTGGAGCAAGTACTGAAAAAGATGTAATTAGTACGAGTAAAAACTTTTTATTAAAATTTATTGTTTGAAACATAAATGGTGTTTTTATTTATAATGAATAAAAATGAATTACGAATATACAAAAAAGACAAGTCATCAAAAACCTGTCTTTTATAATTGTTTTCTATGCTGAAATAGATTATTTAGTAGTTGCAGTGATTTCTGCAATTTTTACAATTACTTCTGTAGCTTTAACCATACTTTCAACAGGAACATATTCATATTTTCCGTGAAAATTATGTCCGCCTGCAAAAATATTTGGACAAGGTAAGCCTTTATAGGATAATTGACAGCCGTCTGTTCCACCTCGAATGGGTTTGATTAATGGTTTTATACCTAATTCTTTCATGGCTTTTTCTGCAATTTCAACGATATGAAAAACTGGTTTTACCTTTTCTTTCATGTTGTAATATTGATCTTTTACTTCAGCAATTACAATTTCTTCGCCAAATTGTTTTTTCCACTTTTTGTTGAATTTATTTGCTAATTCGTGGATAAATTCTTTTCTCTCTTTGAATTTTTTTGCACTATGGTCACGGATAATTAGTTCAACTACAGTTTCTTCGATACTTCCTGAAATTCCTACTACATGAAAAAATCCTTCATAACCTTTTGTTTTTTCTGGAATTTCATTCTTAGGTAATTTGGAAATAAATTGATTGGCTAAGAGCATTGAATTTATCATTTTTCCTTTAGCATAACCAGGATGAACGCTTTTTCCTTTAAAAACAATTTTTGCGCCAGCTGCATTAAAATTTTCATATTCTAGTTCGCCAATTTGACTTCCGTCCATAGTGTAAGCCCATTCGCAACCAAATTTTTCAACATCAAATTTATGCGCACCACGACCAATTTCTTCATCTGGAGTAAAACCTACACGAATTTTTCCGTGTTTGATTTCGGGATGTTGAATTAAATATTCCATTGCCGACATAATTTCGGTAATTCCGGCTTTGTCATCGGCTCCTAAAAGGGTTGTTCCGTCTGTTGTGATTAGGGTTTGGCCTTTATATTGTAATAAATCTTTAAAATAACTTGGTGATAAAATGATGTTTTGTTTTTTATTTAAAACAATATCACCTCCATCATAATTTTTTACAATTTGAGGTTTTACGTTAGCGCCAGTGAAATCTGGAGTTGTATCATAATGCGAAACAAATCCAATTGTTGGAACTTTGTGTTTTACATTACTTTCTAAAGTAGCCATTACATAGCCATTTTTATCTATGGTTACTTCTGTCATTCCCATTGCTTTTAGTTCTTTAACTAAAAGATTTGCAAGGTCTAATTGTTTTTTAGTACTTGGAGTAGTATCTGAATTTGGATCAGATTCTGTATCAATAGTTACGTAGCTAATAAAGCGGTCAATAATGTGTTGCATGAATTTTAAAATTTATACAAATATAGGAAATTGAATAGGTATTTAAAAGTAAGAGTTTGGTAAATAAAAAAAGCACTTCAAATGAAGTGCTTTAGTGGGGAGAGCAGGATTCGAACCTGCGAAGATGTAATCAGCGGATTTACAGTCCGCCCTCGTTGGCCGCTTGAGTATCTCCCCAAGCCATCTTGCTTATTTGACTAAGCGGTTGCAAATATAGAATTGTTTTTTGTTCCTGCAAAGATATTTTCCACTATTTTATAGACTATTTTATAACTTTCTGTAAATGAAAAACATAAAAAAATCTTCCGAAGAAGATTTTTTAAAATATATTTTATGTTGGAATTATTTAACCCCTAAAAGTTCTTTTACTTTTGCTTTTAAAGCATCACCTCTAAGATCTCTTGCAACAATATTCCCTTTTGCATCTAAAATAAAAGTAGCAGGTATTGATTGTACGTTGTATTGTTTAGCAATAGGCTCACTCCATTGTTCAAGATTTGAAACCTGATTCCATGTTAATTTATCTTTTGCAATAGCTTCTTTCCATTTTGTTGCATCTTTATCTAAAGAAACACCAATAATATTTAGTCCTTTGTCATGTAATTCATTATACATAGCAACTACATTTGGATTTTCAACTCTGCAAGGACCACACCATGATGCCCAAAAATCAATAATAGTCACTTTTCCTAATGATTCTTTTAATGAAATTACTTTTCCATCAGGTGAAGGAGCTGAAAAATTTGGAGCAGGTTTACCTATTGAAATTTCAGACACAGAATCTAATACTTTTTTAATGTTTTTACCACTTTTAGTTTCTAGCAACCCTTTGTCTAATTTTTCATAGTATCCCTTTACTTCTTCTGGTGTTAAGTATTGTCTCATTAAAAAGTTTTCTAATAAAAGAACAGATAAATAAGCATCTTTATTTTCTTTAATGAATTTTACAGAAACTTTGTTCATGTCTTCTTGAAAGCTATTGTATTCTCTCATGATTTGATTAACTGTTGCTGTATCGTTTGCAATTTTAGCAGCTTTTATTCTTTCTGCATTTGCTTTTTGAAATTTACCTAATTTTCTAGCAATTACTTTAGATTCATTGTTGAATAATTGAAATTTCTCATTGTTAGGTGTTCCACCAATTATAGAGTTTTGAACGGTATCTGTTTTAATTGATATGCTAATTTCTCCTTTTTCTAATATAATAGGCAAACTAATTTGTTCGTTTTCAATTCTTACAAATCCTAAATCAATGCCTTCAGTAAAGCCTTTTAATTCAAATTTTCCATTTTCTATAACACCAGTATCTTTAACAATACTTCCTGTTTCACTTTGAATTTCTACAAAAACTTTTTTACCGTTTTCTACACCTGTAGCATCTCCATTAATAACAAATTCATTGTCTTTTAATTGGTTGCAAGCAATAGCAAATAATGCTGCAGTAGTAATCAATATTATTTTTTTCATTTTAATAAATTAAATTTTGGCAAATGTATTTAAAATTCCTCATTTACAAAACATAAATAAATGTTAGGATTTGTGTAAAATCTCGTTATTAAAGTTTTGTCAATCAAAAATATAGTTGTAATTTTGCGCACCTTTTAGCGAGGAGCGTTTCTATTAGGTATCAAGTATTTAAATGTAAAACACTGTTGTAGTTTTCTATCGCATTTCGAAACGCAAGAAACACAGCATACAAATTTTTAATCAGCATGTCTGAAATTAACAAAACACAAGAAGAGTTTTTAGCGAATTTTAACTGGCATAACTTCCAAGAAGGAATTGATCCAGTTGATGAAAAAAACTTGCAAGAATTTGAAGAATTAGTAACTAAAACGTTCATTGCTACAGATCAAGAAGAAGTAGTAGAAGGTGTAGTTGTTAGAATTACTGAAAGAGACGCAATCGTTGACATCAACGCTAAATCTGAAGGTGTTATTTCTTTAAACGAATTCCGTTACAATCCTAACTTAAAAGTTGGTGATAAAGTAGAAGTATTAATCGACGTTCGTGAAGACAAAACAGGTCAATTAGTATTATCTCACAGAAAAGCTAGAACTATCAAAGCATGGGATAGAGTTATTTCTGCTAACGAAACAGGAGAAATCGTTAATGGTTTCGTTAAATGTAGAACTAAAGGTGGTATGATTGTAGATGTTTTCGGAATTGAAGCATTCTTACCAGGTTCACAAATTGATGTGAAACCTATCCGTGATTACGATCAATATGTGAACAAAACTATGGAATTTAAAGTTGTGAAAATCAACCACGAATTCAAAAACGTAGTAGTATCTCACAAAGCGCTTATCGAAGCTGATATTGAAGTACAGAAAAAAGAAATCATTGGTCAATTAGAAAAAGGACAAGTATTAGAGGGTGTTGTTAAAAACATTACTTCTTATGGTGTGTTTATTGATTTAGGTGGTGTAGATGGATTAATCCATATTACAGACTTATCTTGGTCAAGAATTAATCACCCAAGTGAAGTTCTTGAATTAGACCAAAAATTAAACGTTGTAATCCTTGATTTCGATGATGAGAAAACAAGAATCCAATTAGGTTTAAAACAATTAAATGCTCATCCTTGGGATGCTTTAGGAACTGAATTAAAAGTTGGTGATAAAGTTAAAGGAAAAGTTGTTGTTTTAGCTGATTACGGTGCTTTCATCGAAGTTGCTGAAGGTGTAGAAGGTTTAATCCACGTTTCTGAAATGTCTTGGTCAACTCACTTAAGAAGTGCTCAAGATTTCATGAAAATTGGTGATGTAGTTGAAGCAGTTGTTTTAACTTTAGACAGAGACGAAAGAAAAATGTCTTTAGGTATCAAACAAATGACGCAAGATCCATGGACTGATATCACGGCTAAATATCCAGTAGGTTCTAAACACACTGGAATCGTTAGAAACTTTACTAACTTCGGAATTTTCGTAGAGTTAGAAGAAGGTATCGACGGTTTAGTTTATATCTCTGATTTATCTTGGACTAAGAAAATCAAACACCCATCTGAATTTGTAAACGTTGGTGAAAAATTAGACGTTGTTGTATTAGAATTAGATGTTGAAGGACGTAAATTATCTTTAGGTCACAAACAAACTACTGCTAATCCATGGGATAAATATGAAGATGCATTCGCTGTTGGAACAATCCACAACGGAGCAATTTCTGAAATCGTTGACAAAGGTGCTACTGTAGAATTTGGTGACGATATCGTTGCTTTCATTCCTACACGTCACTTAGAAAAAGAAGACGGTAAAAAATTGAAAAAAGGAGATACTGCTGACTTTAAAGTTATTGAATTCAATAAAGAATTCAAAAGAGTAGTAGCTTCTCATACAGCTATCTTCAGAGAAGAAGAAGAGAAAAACGTTAAAACTGCAGTTGAAACTACATCAAATAGCTCAGCTCAAACATCTACTTTAGGTGATAATAACGATATTCTTGCTGAATTAAAAGCTAAAATGGAAAAAGGAGGTAAATAATCTCACTTTTTGTCCTGCTGAATTCAGTTCAGCAGCTATAAAATTAATCCCGAAAGAAATTTCGGGATTTTTTATTGCGTATTATATTTGTTTATCGTAATATTGCAATATAATAATTTATAAAAATTATGGGAGCATCAAAATCAGAATCCTTTTCAGTGGAACAAAACGAAATGGCAACGTTGTTTAAAGCTTTGTCGCATCCGGCACGTATTGCAATTGTTGACTATTTGTTAACTGTTGATACTTGTATTTGTGGTGATATTGTAAATGAATTGCCTTTAGCGCAACCTACGATTTCACAACATCTTAAAGAATTAAAAAACGCTAATATTATTAAAGGAACTATCGAAGGAACGGCCATTTGTTACTGTATTAATCCAGATACGATTGATAAAATTGAAAATCATTTTGGGATGATTCGTCATAAGTTAAAGAATAAATGCTGTTAAAAAAGATGGGTTAACTGTCTTAGAAATTTAGACATCTAAGAATCTAATTAATCTAACAATCCAACTTTCTAAATAATCTAAAATGAAACTATCAGAAATCAAATCCGAATTAAAAAAGCTAACAACAATAGCTTTTCAATTGCCAAATGGTGATTTAGTACCGAATCATTTTCATGTAACCGAAGTAGGTAAAATCACAAAGCATTTTATCGATTGCGGTGGAGTTGTTCGTACAGAAGAAGTAGTCAACTTCCAACTTTGGGAAGCCAATGATTATGATCATAGATTACATCCTGAAAAATTGGTTCATATTATTGAATTGTCCGAGCAAAAACTTCAAATTCCTGATTTAGAAATCGAAGTCGAATATCAAATGAAGGAAACTATCGGAAAATTCAGTTTAGATTTCGACGGAACTAACTTCCAATTGAAATCAAAATTAACCGATTGTTTAGCTAAAGACAATTGCGGTATTCCACCAGAAAAAATGAAAGTCAAAATAGGTGAGTGGAAACCGAAAGAAACGTCTTGTTGTACACCAGATTCAGGTTGTTGTTAATATGGAAAATACTAAAAAACAACATTGGGAAACTGTTTTTACTACAAAAGCAGAAAATGAAGTAAGTTGGTATCAGAGCGAACCGAAAACTTCAATTCAATTAATTCAAGCTTGTAAAGTTACTAAAGATGCCAAAATTATTGATATTGGTGGTGGTGATAGCTATTTGATTGATAGTTTACTTGATTTAGGTTACACAAATTTATTCTTGTTGGATATTTCAGCTGCAGCTATTGAACGTGCTAAAATTAGATTAGGAGCTCAAGCTAAGAACGTGACTTTTATAGTTTCCGATAGTTTGCATTTTCAATCAAATGAAAAATTTGATGTTTGGCACGATAGAGCATCTTTTCATTTTTTTACAGAAGAGAATGATATCGAGCAATATAAAGCTAATGTAATTGCAAATACCAATCAAAATGCACATTTTATTATCGGAACTTTCTCGGAAGATGGTCCTTTAAAATGTAGTGGTTTACCTATTATGCAATATTCAGTTGAAAAAATGGAAGCGGTTTTCGGTGCAGATTTCGAATTAGAAAATTGCTTTACAGAAGATCACGAAACGCCTTTTGATACGGTTCAAAATTTCATTTTTTGTCATTATAAAAAATCATAATATGTTCGAAAATTTATCAAAAACCATCCAAATTATAAAGGATATTTCAGTTTCAGAAGCACGAAAAGAGGTTTTGAAACCGTTATCGGATTACATTCAAAATAAAGTCAATACAAACGAAGAAATTCGATTGAACTTCATTTGTACGCACAATTCCAGAAGAAGTCATCTGTCGCAAATTTGGGCACAAACGATGGCTTTTCAATTCGAAATAAAGAATGTTTTTTGTTATTCTGGCGGAACGGAAGCAACAGCAATGTTTCCAAAAGTGGCTGAAACATTAGTCAATCAAGGATTTCAAATTCAGCAATTAAGCCAAGAACAAAATCCAGTGTATGCAGTGAAATTTGATGACAATCAACATCCAATTATCTGTTTTTCTAAAACGTATTTCGATGATTTTAATCCGAAAAACAGCTTTGGAGCCATCATGACTTGCAATAACGCCGACGAAGGTTGTCCAATGGTTTTTGGTGCCGAAGCCCGATTTCCAATCAAATACGATGACCCAAAAGCCTTTGATGGAACGGATATGATGAACGAAAAATACACAGAACGTAGTTTGCAAATTGCAAGTGAAATGCATTATGTATTCTCACAAATTAAAAAATAATATCATGAGAACAATTAAAATACTAGGAACTGGTTGTGCCAAATGCAAAGCTACTGAACAAGCTGTTAGAGATGCAATTGCCAAAAATAACATTGATGCAACGGTAGAAAAAGTAGAAGATATTCAGCAAATTATGGAATATAATATCTTATCAACTCCTGCAGTTGTGGTGGATGAAATCGTAAAAATAAAAGGAAAAGTTCCAAGTGAAGCCGAAATTTTAGAAGCACTTTCATAAGATGTTTGATTGGCTACAAAACCTTTCTGATTGGCTGATTTATTCGATTTTTAACATTGCTCAAGGCACAAAATTGGGCGATGCACTCAACTTTTTTGTGTATGACACGATAAAGATTTTGATTTTATTGTTTCTCATCACAATGGTTATGGGTGTTGTTAATTCGTACTTTCCAGTGGATAAAATCAGAAATTACCTTTCTAGAAACAAACTTTTTGGTTTAGAATACCTGTTTGCCTCAACATTTGGAGCAATTACACCATTTTGTTCATGTAGTTCGGTTCCATTGTTTATAGGTTTTGTAAAAGGAGGCATTCCACTTGGAGTAACATTCGCTTTTTTAATAACATCGCCTTTAGTAAATGAAGTTGCAATTGCATTATTTATTGGTATGTTTGGCTTAAAAGCAACATTAATCTATGTTTCAAGTGGAATTCTATTAGGTATGATTGGCGGAATAATTCTTGGCAAATTAAAACTAGAAAAAACACTTATCGCCATGGGTGCAAGGTGTTTTAGCTAATTCAGAAAAAGAAGGTGATTTAGAAGAAGAAAAACAAACTTTTTCACAACGTTTGCCTTCCATTTTTAAAGAAGCACTTTCCATAATCAAAGGCGTTTTTTGGTACATTATTATCGGAATTGGAATAGGAGCCATGATGCACGGATTTATTCCAACAGGATTTTTTGAAACTTATATTAGTAAAGATAATCCGTTTGCTGTGCCAATAGCTGTAATTTTAGGTATTCCAATGTATAGTAATGCCGCTGGAGTATTACCCATAATTCAAGTTTTTGTGCAAAAAGGAATTCCTATTGGAACAGCCATTGCATTTATGATGGCAGTGGTGGGTTTATCCATTCCAGAAGCTACAATGCTTAAAAAAGTAATGACATGGAAGCTAATCGCCATTTTCTTTGGAGTTGTGGCAATTTGCATCATTATTTCAGGTTATGTATTTAATTTAATTTTATAAAAATGAAGTCAAAAATTATCATAGTATTAGCGGTATTTACAACATTTTTTTCGTGTAAAAACGAAGTGAAAGAAGAAGTACAACCAATAGTAGAAAATTCAATAACTACGGAAATTCAATTGATTCAATTTCATACCGAGCATCGTTGTATTACCTGCAATAACATTGAGAAATTAAGCAAAGAAACCATTAAAGGAAACGAAGCAATTTCGTTTGTTTTGTACAATGTAGATGATGAAAAAAACGCAAAAGTAGCCGAACAATTTGAAGCTACTGGAACTTCTTTATACTTGTATAATTCCAAAACTAGATTTACTAAAGATTTAACCGAAATGGCTTTTATGTATGCCAAAAATGAAGGCGATAAGTTTAAAACCGAACTTCAAAAAGAAATTTCCGCATTCAAGTAATTATGGATTTCATTCAAACTTTTGCCGAAAATAAAGAGTTTCCTGTTCTTGCTGCTTTTGCTTTAGGATTACTTACTGCAATTGCTCCGTGTCCGTTGGCGACAAATATTACGGCGACCGCTTTTATTGCAAAAACCATCAATAATAAGAAAAAAGTATTGTTGAGCGGATTGCTTTATACTTTGGGAAGAATGTTTTCGTACACCTTAATTGGGGCGATGATTTATTTTGGAGCAAGCAAATTTCAAGTAGCAAAGTTGTTTCAAGGAAATGGGGAAAAATATATAGGTTATGTTTTGACAATTATAGGTTTAATTATGTTAGATGTAATTAAGTTGAATTTTATCAAAGGATTTAATTTTACCGAAAAATTATCTGAAACGTTTAAAACCAAAGGATTATTAGGCTCATTTTTATTAGGTGCTTTGTTTGCTATGGCATTTTGTCCGTATAGTGGAGCTTTATTTTTTGCTATGTTGATTCCAATGACCTTAGCATCAAGTGAAGGTTTATTATTGCCAATAGTTTTTTCTATTGGAACAGGTTTACCCGTAATTTTCTTCGCTTTTGTGATTGCTTTTAGTATGGAAAAATTAGGAAATTATTTCAAAACCATAACTAAAATTGAAAAAGTAATGCGAATAATTGCGGCTCTAACGTTCATCATTACAGGATTGTATTATATCAATATTTATTTAAAAATAATTTAGACAAATGAAAAAACGATTAGGATTTTTAGACCGATTTTTAACGCTTTGGATTTTTTTAGCAATGCTAATTGGAGTAGGAATAGGTTATTTTATTCCAAATTCAGCTGATTTTATTAATTCCTTTTCATCAGGAACTACGAATGTTCCGTTGGCGATTGGCTTGATTTTAATGATGTATCCACCATTAACTAAAATCGATTTTTCAAAAGTGCCTCTAATGTTTGAAAAACCTAAGTTATTATCGGCTTCGTTTTTTATTACATGGATTTTTGGCCCTTTTTTAATGTTTTTATTGGCTACTTTCTTTTTGAAAGACTATCCTGAGTATATGACGGGATTGATTATCATCGGAATTGCGCCTTGTATTGCTATGGTAATTGTTTGGAATGAACTTGCTGAAGGAAACAGAGAATTAGCTGCTGGTTTAATCGGAATAAATAGTTTGTTACAAGTGTTTTTCTTCAGTTTGTATGCTTATTTTTATTTGGAAATCATGTTGCCTTTGTTTGGAATAAAAGGTTTAAAATTAAATATTACAATCACCGAAATTGCTCAAACGGTTGGAATTTATCTCGGAATTCCTTTTGCTTTGGCTGTGATTAGTCGTTATGCGATTAAAAAGTATTTGGGAGATAAATTTTTTAATCAAAAGTTCATTCCTTTTGTTTCGCCAATTACGTTGATTGCTTTGCTTTTTACAATTGTCGTCATGTTCAGTTTGAAAGGTGAAATGATTGTTGATTTACCAATGGATGTTGTTAGAATTGCTATTCCATTAGTGATTTTCTTTACGATTATGTTTTTCTTGATGTTTTTTGTAGCCAAAAAAATCGGAGCCAACTATCGCGATGCTGTAGCATTATCGTTTACTGCTTCTGGAAATAATTTTGAATTAGCCATCGCTGTTTCAATCGGTGTTTTCGGAATTAATAGCGGACAAGCTTTTGCAGGTGTTATCGGACCTTTAGTAGAAGTTCCCGCTTTAATTATACTAGTAAATGTGGCGTTTTGGTTACGAAAAAAGTGGTTTTCATAGAAACGTTTTGAGGCTTACTTTAAGTGGTGTTGAGTCAGCACTAAGTCTTTAAGAATATAATTAAACATTTCATTCAGCAACGGATTTTCTAACGTAAAACCTGGAGGTAGCCATTGAAGTAAACCTCTATTGTGTTCGGACTTTAATTATTTTACCGTTTTAAACAATGTATGCAATTGTTCTTCCAATTCTTCGGGAGAAATATTTTGATCAATAATTATACCTTTGTCATCAATTAAAAAATTTGATGGAATTGATTGTATATTGTACATTTTGGCAATTTTGCTATCAAATTCTCCAGTTTCAATTACGTTATCCCAAGTCGAATTTTCCTTAATGATCGTGTTTAGCCATTTTTGTTTGTCTTTTTTTGAATCGAGCGAAACAGCAAGTATTTTAAATTTATGTTTTTTAAATTTACTGTAAATTCTCTTAATTTCAGGCATTTGTTTTCTACATGGTTCACACCATGAAGCCCAAAAATCTATAAATAATATTTTACCTCTATAATTTTTTGATTGTAATTTTTTTCCATTTTCATTTGGGAGTTCAAAGTCAAAGATTGGTTTACCGACTAATGTAATCTTTTCTGGAAATAAATTACTTTTTAAAACAGCTATAGTTGATGAATCTTGAAATTTTAAATCTAATTTTTCGTACATTTTCTTCAACTTCGAAATATCAGAGTTAGACTTCCAGGATTCTTCTGCAAGTAAATTTGCACTGTATTTACTTTTTGGATTTTTTGTTATAATTTCATCGATTTTCAAATACTTTTTGTTTTCCCAATCTTTACTATCTTTAAACTTTGTTTTATAACTTTCAAATTCGTTTTGCAAATCAGCAATTTTACTTCCTTTACTTGAATTAATAATAATCCAATCTAGTTCAGTTTCGCCTATTTTTTTTTGTTGAATTTCTATGTTTATTGTGATTTCGGATTCTTCAAGAAAGAAATCCTTTTCCATTGCGGATGTTCGCCTTTTTGTACCTAATCGCGCAGCTGTAGTTGATAATATTGTGCCATCAAAACGAAATTTATTGTTTGTAACTAAGCAACTGTCTTGTTTAGAATCATAATGAAGATATATAAACCCTGAATAGTTTCCTTTTATAGTTCCATTTAAAATAAATGTATTTGGTTTTAATTTGTTACAACTAGCAAGAGATAAGAATATAAGCAAATTAAGAAGTATTTTCAAATAATTTAATTTCATTATTAGTTTTATGTTATTTTTATTATTCAGAATTTAGCTTCCAAACAGCGTTTTGCGGTTTTAAGAAGTTTGGGATTTATAAACCCCTTAACTTTCGATTAAAACTGAAATTCAAAAGTACAAAACAAACTTTAAATTAAGTCCTAAAGCCCAATTTCTTATAACCGCTGCTGACAGAAGTATTTATTTTTCTTTTTCTATTAATTCAATTGCTTTTTCCAATATTTCATCTTTTCCTTCTAAAATTCCTTTAATAGTTGGTCTAACCTCAATATCAATTTTCACTCCCTTTCTTTGTGTTTCTGTTCCATCAGGATAATAAACGCCAAGTCCACTTACATATGATTTAAAACCAATAAATTCTGCAAGCGAAATATTCCCATCAGCACCCGCTGTTTGACTTCCAATTGTAATTGTATTTTCTCCTGTTTGTAACATCATAGTTGAATATTCAGCCGCACTTTGGGTTTCTTCATTAACTAAAATAATAATTTTGCCGCTGTAAAATTGGTTGTGTATTGGGGTTATTGTTTTTGTTTTTTTCCATTTGAATTTGCTTGGATAAGATAAGTCAGGTTCTGTAAGCTTTGCAAATTCTTTTTCAGTTTTTATAAATCTTCTGGCTAATAAATAAGGTGCAAATTTTGGATAATTTCTGAAATCAATTATTATAGCTTTTGTAGATTTAAAACTATCCATCATTTTCTCAACATCGTCCATTTCTAGTACTCCCATGTTTATATAACCAATATTATTGCCTAAAAGTCTAAATTTTTCTGGGATAATTTCTTTTTGAGAATTTAATTTTTTCTCATCATAACGACCTACAGTTTTAAGTAATTTTGTACCATTACGATTAATTGTTATCTTAATAGAATCTGTTGAACCGTTAAAAATTACAAAATCATAATTTTTTGCTTTTGTATTATTATTTGATCCATTAACATATTTTCTTGTTTCAATCATCTTTTTTAATACATCATTTTCATTCTCTTTTTCAAGAATATCTCCTAATCTTAAATCATTTTCTTTGGCTAAAGAATCATTATAAAATCCTGTTATAACAGCTTTATTCTCAATTAAATTAAATTTTACAGGTATATATTTTCTTCCAAAGTAGTCATGAATTTTATTTGAATATAAGTTTGCATGAGTATCATCAAGTTTAATAACTGTTTCAAGTAATCCTAATTGATATTCTGTTGCATTTTTTGCATTTTTAAATTTCGGAATCATTTCAAAAAGTACATCATCCCATTTTTGATCTGTAAGATATTTATATGGAAAAAAATATTCTATAATGTTCCAATACTTAAATAAGCTTAAAAGTCTATAGTTTGTGTCAGGAAATTCAAAATTATTATATTGTACTTCATTTTTTATAATTATATTACCATTGTTTGAGGTAGAAACATAGTTGTTTTTTCCTTGGAATCTATTGTTTTCAATATATTTTAATTTCTCTGAAAGTGTACTTGTAAAGATTGTTTGGTCTTGCATCCAAGTAAGATTGAAGTTCTTGTTAAAAGATTCTTTTTCATTAATATCACTACATTTTCCGCATTTTTTAATCTCACCTAAACTTTCAATCCAAACCAAATAAACTTTTGAAATATCTTCTTTAGTTTTTGATTGTATTATTTTAGGTAAAGTATTTAATAATTGTTCGTCCCAATTAAAATTACCTTTTGCAACATTTGGATGATAATATTTTAGAAATCCCCAGACTTTGCATAGACTTGATAACTTTTCTACTTCTTTTAATTCTTGAGAAAATACAAATTGAGATCCAATTAAAATAAATATAAGAATATTTTTTTTCACAGTTTTTAATTTTTAATTTTTTAGGGCAATATCACCTAACTCATTAATAACTGCATGTTTTCTATTTAATTAATAATGAAATGTAAATATAAAAAAAACTCTCAATTGCTTGAGAGTTTTTTTTATTTGTCAATTGAACCTAAAACGCGTTTCATAAAATCGTTTAAGGCTGTTTTTTTGTCTTTGCCTTCTTTTATCATTTGGTTTACTTCAAGTGCACCATACATATTAGAAATTAATTCGGCAATTACATCTAATTCTTCATCTTTTAAGGAAGAAACTTCACAAAGGTTTTCTAACACTTCAATAGTTTCAACTAAATAATCTTGATCGTTATCCTCAATAAATTGGGTTAACTGTTTTATTACAGGTAATTTCATTTGTTTTTTGTTTAAAAGGTTATAGGGTTAAATGTTTAAAAGGGTTTACATATATTTAAAATTATAAGGTTAAATAGAATTGAGATAAAGTATAGCCACAATGTCTTTTTAACCTTTTAAACCCTAAACTTTTAAACTACTTCTGCTACTAATTCGGCTAAAACTTCTGCTTTGTTAGTTTGTGTTTGATTGACTAAAACACCATTTTTGAAAGTTGCAAACGTTGGTAAATTGTCCACTTTTGCTAATTTTCTTGATTCTGGAAATTTTTCTGCATCAACCACTAAGAAAGGAATTGATTCGTTTTGTGAAGCCATCATTTTGAATTTTGGTTTCATAATTCTACAATTTCCACACCATGAAGCTGAGTATTGAACTACAACAGTTTCGTTGTTTGCTATTACTTCGGCTAAATTATCTTGTTCTATTTCTGTAAACATTTTTTTTAGTTTAAAGCTTCAAATTTCAAGTTCCAAGTTGAATAACCTGAAACCTGAAATTTGAAACAAAATTATTAATGAGAAGCTAAATAAGCAGCAGTACTATTTCTATCAGCACTCATTGCATCTTTTCCTTCTTCCCAGTTAGCTGGACAAACTTCACCTTTAGTTTGAACGTGAGTGTAAGCATCAATTAATCTTAAATACTCGTTTACGTTTCTTCCTAATGGCATATCGTTTACACTTTCGTGGAAAATTTTTCCATCTTCATCAATTAAATAAGTTGCTCTGAAAGTTACGTTTGAACCTTCTAAGATTTCATCATTTAAATCTTCATTATAAACCCATTCTGCATCTAAGATATCTAAAGCAGCAGATAAGTTTCTTGTTGTATCAGCTAAAAGTGGGTAAGTTACACCTTCGATTCCACCATTATCTTTCGCAGTGTTTAACCAAGCAAAGTGTACTTCATTTGTGTCACAAGAAGCACCAATAACCATTGTGTTTCTTTTTTCAAATTCTTGTAAAGCAGCTTGAAAAGCGTGTAATTCTGTTGGGCATACAAAAGTAAAATCTTTTGGATACCAAAATAAGATTACTTTTTTCTTGTTGTTAACCGCTTGTTCTAAAACGTTGATTTTTAGGTTGTCTCCCATAAATGAGATTGCGTCAACTGTAATGTTTGGAAATTTTTTTCCTACTAATGCCATGATTTTTTATTTAAAAAGTTATTATTGTTTTCTGAGTGCAAAATTACTCAAAATCGAAGTGATAACATAGTAATTTAATGCTAATTTCTTATGAAGTTATAAATAAAATTTATGATAAAAAATCTTATGAAATTTTATATGAATATCATATATTTTGGTTGCTTTTTTTATGAATTACAAAATATTAACCGCATGTAATACGTCTTATAAAATTTGAAATGTTTGTTACAGGATTTTTTTTCAGAAAGTTGATGAAAGCACTACCAATAATAGCTCCTTTTTGAAATTCCGTTGCTTGATTTAAAGTGGTCAAATCTTTAATTCCAAAACCAATGATTTGTGGGTTTTTTAACTTCATTTTTGCTATCCTTTTGAAGTATTCCAATTGTTCTGTACCAAAACCCGATTGACTTCCTGTTACCGCTGCAGAACTCACCATATAAATGAAACTATCTGAAATTGCATCAATTTGTAGCATGCGTTCCAATGAAGTTTGTGGTGTAATTAAAAAGATGTTTTTCAAGTTATATTTTTCAAAAATGGTTTTGTATTCAGTTTCATAAATTTGTAAAGGTAAATCGGGAATAATCAATCCATCAATTCCCACTTCAGCACATTTTTGACAAAATTTTTCCATTCCAAATTGCAGCACTGGGTTGAAATATCCCATAATAATTAAGGGAATTTGAACGGTTTTTCGTATTTCTTTTAATTGTTCGAATAGGAGTGAAGTCGTCATACCATTTTCAATGGCAATAGTCGAACTTTCTTGAATTATTGGACCATCGGCTAGCGGATCTGAAAAAGGTAATCCAATTTCAATCATATCTACATCATTTTTTTCTAATTCTTGAATAATGGAAACGGTATCGTTTAATTTTGGAAATCCCGCTGTAAAATAGATGGATAATACTTTCTTATCTTCTTGTAATTTTTGGTTGATTCTGTTCATTTTTTAAGATACTAAGGGTTTTGTTGATTTAACCGCAAAGACGCTAGGTTTTACGCAATGTTCGCAAAGAATTGATAAACCATTGCGAGCATTGCGATTCTCTTTGCGTTCTTTGCGGTTAGAGTTTAAAATTTAAAATAATCGATATACGTATTCAAATCTTTATCACCTCTTCCTGATAAGTTGATGACCACAATATCATTTGGTTGGAATTGTTTTTTGTCTAAAACCGAAAATGCATGCGCTGTTTCAATTGCTGGAATAATTCCTTCTGTTTTTGATACTTCTAACCCTGATTGCATGGCTTCAGAATCAGTTATGGCAATAAATTCTGCACGTTTTGTATCGTGTAAATGTGCATGAAGCGGACCAACTCCAGGATAATCTAAACCTGCTGAAATAGAGTAAGGTTCTGTGATTTGTCCGTCTTCGGTTTGCATTAATAAGGTTTTACTTCCATGAATAATTCCGATTTTACCCAATACAGAGGTGGCAGCACTTTCTCCAGAATTTACACCGTGTCCAGCCGCTTCAACCGCAATTAATTTTACTGAATCGTCGTCTAAAAATTCATAAAAAGCTCCTGCAGCATTGCTTCCTCCGCCCACACAAGCAATTACGTAATCTGGATTTTCTTTTCCTTCTTGTGTTAATAGTTGGGATTTAATCTCCTTAGAAATCACACTTTGAAATCGTGCCACCATGTCGGGATAAGGATGTGGCCCAACCACAGAACCAATGATATAAAACGTATCTATAGGATTATTTATCCAATCACGAATGGCCTCATTTGTAGCATCTTTTAATGTTTTTGATCCAGAAGTAGCTGGACGAACTTCTGCCCCAAGCATTTTCATTCGTGCTACGTTTGGTGCTTGTCTTTTGATGTCGACTTCGCCCATATAAACAATACATTTTAATCCCATTAGGGCGCAAACGGTAGCCGTTGCAACACCGTGTTGACCTGCACCAGTTTCAGCAATAATTCTGGTTTTTCCTAACTGCTTAGCTACTAAAATTTGCCCGATAGTATTGTTAATTTTATGAGCTCCAGTGTGACACAAATCTTCGCGTTTTAAATAGATTTTAGTGTTGTATTTTTCAGATAGTCTTTTTGCAAAATACAATGGTGTTGGTCGTCCTACAAATTGCTGCAATAAAGTATTAAATTCTTCTTGGAATGAAGGTTCAGCCATGATTTTCAGGTAATTTCCCTTTAATTCTTCCACATTTGGATACAGCATTTCAGGAATAAAAGCACCTCCAAAATGACCATAAAATCCGTTTTCGTCTACATTATATTTTGTTTTCATATTTTTATTTATAGGTAATTTCACAAAGCAATTTTTTAAATTTTCTTAGTTTGATTTCACTTTTGTATGCTGGTTTTGTTTCAAATCGACT
Organism: Flavobacterium sp. N2820; assembly: GCF_025947285.1. Taxonomy (NCBI): domain Bacteria; kingdom Pseudomonadati; phylum Bacteroidota; class Flavobacteriia; order Flavobacteriales; family Flavobacteriaceae; genus Flavobacterium; species Flavobacterium sp. N2820. Next base: position 585,455 of record NZ_CP110008.1, read on the forward strand.
ATTGACATCTATGGCAATACATTTTTTAGCTACTTCTGTTTGGAAAAAATCTTTAATAGCATCTACTTCAGTTTTTCCGATGCCACCACTTAAAAAAAAGGGTTTTTCGTAAGGATAGTTTTCTAAAATTTTCCAATCGAATGTGATGCCGTTTCCACCGGGTAATTTTCCCTTTGTGTCGAAAAGAAAGTAATCTATTTGAGGAATAAAATCTTTTAAAATACTAAAATCAAAAAAGTTATTGATAGAAAAAACTTTGATGATTTCGATATTCAGTTTTTTTAATTCTTTACAAAAAGCAATCGTTTCATTTCCATGTAATTGGATAATATCGAGTTGAAATAAATTTACTTTTGCTCTAATTTCATCAATTGAAGCATCAACAAAAACTCCCACTTTTTTAATACTCGGTTGGATTTTTGGAATCGATTCAATATCCATATTCCGAATTGATTTTTCCCAGAAAATAAACCCCAGATAATCAGGTTGTAAAGCGGATATTTCCACAATATTTTCATGATATTTCATGCCACAAATTTTTAGTTTTATGTTTTTCATAGTATCATTTTTTGAATGAATTTTTGAGCCTCTAATCCAGGATTTTCAGATTTCATGAAATGTTCGCCCATTAAAAATCCTTGAAAACCATATTGTTGTAATTCTTTTACAGCTTCAAATGAACTTATACCACTTTCTGAAATTTTCACAAATTCATCTGGAATTTTAGAAGCTAATTCTTTGCTATAATCTAAGTTCACTTCGAAGGTTTTTAAGTTGCGATTGTTTACGCCAATCATGTCTAAACTCTGCATTATGGCAGTTTCTAATTCTTCTATATTGTGAACCTCCAACAATACTTCTAAACCCAAACTTTGTGCAAAACCTGACAGTTTTTTGATTTCTTTTCGACTTAAAACCGCAGCAATTAGCAAGATAACATCAGCTCCGTGAGCTTTGGCTTCTAAAATTTGATATTCATCAATAATGAATTCTTTTCGTAATAATGGAATATTTACCGAAGCTTTTGCCAATAGCAAATCCTCTAAACTTCCACCGAAATACGTTGTATCAGTTAATACAGAAATTCCGCAAACACCTGCATTTTGGTAGCCTAAAACAACATCTTCAACAGAATGATTGTTATTAATTACTTCTTTTGATGGCGAACGACGTTTGTGTTCCGCAATAATTCCTGAAAGGCTATTTTTCAAAAGTTTAACTAATGAATAGGTTCGTGAATTGAATAAAACTGAAGCTTCAAATTGAGAAATAGGTATGATACTTTTCTTTAATTCGACTTCTCGTTTTTTATCAGCAATGATTTTATCTAAGATGTTCATGATTAATTACTTATTGCGATTAATTTTTTTAATTTTTCAAATGCTTTTCCGCTGGCCAAACTTTCTTGTGCTTTGGCTAATGCTGATTCATAACTTGATTTTTCAACAGTTTGAATCGCTATTGCTGCATTAACACAAACTACATTATTTTGCGTTGTTGTCCCTTTTCCAGAAATGATATTGTAGAAAATTTCAGCAGATTCTTCAACAGTTGTTCCGCCTTTAATGGCTGCTAATTGGCATTCTGGTAATTTGAAATCAGATGGTTTTAAAATTTGTTCGGATATGTTGGAAATGATTTTTACTTCATCGGTTAATGAAACTTCGTCAAAACCACTTAAACCATGTAAAATAGAGTAATTGGTAGAAGTATTTTGGTACAAATAAGCATACATTCGTGCCAATTCTAAACTAAAAACACCCACCAATTGGTTTTTTGGAAACGAAGGATTTACCATTGGCCCCAACATATTAAAAAACGTTTTCACACCTAGTTCTTTTCGAATCGGACCCACATTTTTCATAGCAGGGTGGAAGAGTGGTGCGTGCAAAATAGCAATATTGGTTTCTTCTATAGATTTGGTCAAAAAATCGGAATCATTCGTAAATTTTACACCCATTTTTTCCATTACATTACTCGAACCCGAAATCGAGGAAACGCCATAATTTCCATGTTTTGCGACTTTAATTCCAGCTCCAGCTACTATGAAGGAAGCTAAAGTGGAAATATTGAATGTATCTTTTCCATCGCCTCCAGTTCCGCACAAATCAATAGTGTTGTAAGCAGAAAAATCAATTGGAATACACAATTCTAACAAAGCTTCACGAAAACCTGCTAATTCCTCAATAGTAATACTTCGCATCATGTAAACTGTCATGAAAGCAGCAATTTGGCTTGGATTATAACTTTCTGAAGAAATATTGACCAAAACGTTTTTGGCTTCTTGTTTGGATAATATTTCGTGATGAATTAATCGATTTAATATATTTTTCATATGTTTTGAGTTTTAAAATTGGACATAAGTTGGGCTGTACTTCACTGATTTTGTTTTAGTAAAGTAAGAAATTAAGCGTGTATGTAGTTGCTAATTAATGGCTAAGCCAATTTTCTAAGATTTTTTTTCCGAAAGGTGTTAAAACACTTTCAGGATGATATTGCACCCCTCGAATATCAAAATGAGCGTGTTTCATTGACATAATTTGGCCGTTTTCATCAGTAGAAGTTACGATTAAATCGGCTGGAAGATTTTCGTTGGAAACGACCCAAGAATGGTAGCGCCCAACTTCGAATTCATTTGGTAAATCGTTGAAAATAAAGTCGTCTTCTATTTTTGAAATTTTTGTAGCGACACCGTGATATACTTTTTCTAAGTTGGTTAAAGTTCCACCAAAAACTTCTCCAATAGCTTGTAAGCCAAGACAAACTCCGAAAATACTTTTTGATTTTGCGTATTTTATAATAACTTCTTTCAACAAACCCGCTTCATCTGGAATTCCTGGTCCTGGCGAAAGTAATATTTTATCGAATTTTTCTAATTCATTCAATTCAAATTCATCGTTTCTAAAAACGGTTACATTCGCATTCAAATCCTCTAAATAGTGGACTAAATTGTAAGTAAAACTGTCGTAATTATCTATAACTGCTATTTTCATTTGTTTATTCTATGATTGAATGATTTAAAGATTGAAAATTTATTATCCTGTAATTTTTTAATCTTTGAATTTTTAAATTATTAAATTTTCTCAGCTAAATCTAAAGCTTTTTGTAAAGCACCTAACTTGTTGTACACTTCTTGCATTTCGTTTTCTTCTGATGAACTTTCTACAATTCCTGCTCCAGCTTGAAAATGTAAGGTGTGATTTTTACTCAAAAAGGAACGAATCATAATCGCGTGATTGAAATTACCTTCAAAATCTAAAACTCCGATAGCACCACCGTAGAAACTTCGATTGGTTTTTTCAATGTTTTCGATCAATTGCATGGCTTTTACTTTTGGTGCACCGGTTAGTGTACCTGCCGGGAAAGTGTTCGAAACTAATTGCATAAAAGTATGATTTTCTTTTAATTTTCCCGATACTTTTGAAACCAAATGAATCACATGGGAGAAAAATTGTACTTCTTTGTATTTTTCAACTTTCACTTCATGACAATTTCGGCTTAAATCGTTTCTTGCTAAATCTACTAGCATAACGTGTTCACTGTTCTCTTTTTGATCTTCGCCTAATTTTTTTGCTAATTCGGCATCATTTTCGTCGTTTCCTGTGCGTTTGAACGTTCCAGCAATTGGGTGAATTTCGGCAAAATTATTTTTGATGATCAATTGTGCTTCAGGTGATGAGCCAAAAATTTTGAAATTTCCGTAATCGAAATAAAAGAGATAGGGTGAAGGATTAATACTCCGTAAAGCACGATACACATTGAATTCATCCCCTTTAAAATCTTGTGAGAACCTTCTAGATAGTACCAATTGGAAGACATCACCGCGTAAACAATGTTTTTTGGCTAAAGAAACGTAATTCTTGAATTCGTCATCGGTTAAGTTAGAAGATGCGATTCCTGATTTTTGAAACGAAAAGGAAGCAAAGTTTTTTGCTTGTAATAATTGTTCGATTTCAGCAATGTTATTAGTTCCATCAATACTATGACAAAATAAATAGGCTTCGTTCTTGAAATGATTGATGGCGATAATGTTCTGATAAACTGCATAATATATTTCTGGAATTTTGTTTTCCAATGATTTATTAGCAATCGAAATTTTTTCAAAATATTGAATCGTATCATAACTTATGTAACCAAATAATCCTTGTGTAATGAATTTAAAATCAGATTTTTTAGTTTGAAATTGTTTTGAAAAATTTTCGATTTCTTTAGCCACGTTTACATCGGAATCAATCGGAATGATTTCAGAAAAACCATCTGGAAAATTCGTTTCAATTTTTTGATTTTCCACTTTAAAAGAAGCAATCGGATTAAAACAGATATAAGAAAAACTATTGTCATTTGCATGATAATCAGAACTTTCAAGCAGAATGCTATTCGAAAATTTATCACGAATTTTTAAGTAAACACTCACTGGCGTAATGGTGTCGGCAAGAATTTGTTTGTAATGGGTATGTAATTTATATTTTTGCATGTGATGTTAATTTTTGGCAATAAAAAAAGGCTTGTCGTGATTGACAAGCCTTTTCTATGTATTTGGTTTTAAATGATACTATAGCAGGTTTCGCTCACGAAGTTCGACGTAAGTTAGACCACCACCAAGTATTGTTTAAAATTGAAATCATTTTCTTAATTGTATGTTGCAAATATTTCTAATTAATTTTCGAATAAACAAATTTTTTAATATAAACTTGGATATTTTGTTGGATTTGCCTCATTCATAATCGCATATACTTTCTCAAAAATGTCTTCTGCTGAAGGTTTTGAGAAGTAATCACCATCGGTTCCATAAGCAGGTCTATGTGCTTTTGAAGCCAATGTTTGCGGTGCGCTATCTAAATGTTGATAGGCTTTTTGGTTTTCTACAATTTCTTGTAAAATATAAGCACTTGCACCACCAGGAACATCTTCGTCAATGACTAATAAACGATTTGTTTTTGCTACCGATTTCACAATGTCATGATTGATATCGAAAGGCAATAATGATTGAATATCAATAATTTCGGCACTAATTCCAACCGACTCTAATTCGTTTGCGGCTTGTTCTACCAAACGTAAAGTTGAGCCATAAGAAACCAGTGTAATATCAGTCCCATTTTTGATGGTTTCTACCACTCCAATAGGTGTTTTGAATTCGCCTAGATTTGTTGGCATTTTTTCCTTTAAACGGTAGCCATTCAAACATTCTACTACCAATGCTGGTTCGTCTGTTTCTAATAAAGTATTATAAAAACCAGCTGCTTTGGTCATGTTTCTTGGCACCAAAACGTGAATTCCTCTGATTGCATTGATAATCATTCCCATAGGTGAACCTGAATGCCAAACGCCTTCTAAACGGTGACCACGAGTTCTGATGATTAACGGTGCTTTTTGACGACCAGCCGTTCTGTATTGTAATGTCGCTAAATCATCACTCATAATTTGAATAGCATACAACAAATAATCTAAGTATTGAATTTCAGCAATTGGACGCAATCCTCGCATGGCCATTCCTATACCTTGACCAAGAATTGTAGCTTCACGAATTCCGACATCGGCAACGCGTAATTCTCCGTATTTTTCTTGCATGCCTTCCAAACCTTGGTTAACATCACCAATATTTCCTGAATCTTCACCAAAAATTAATGTTTCAGGATATTTTGAAAAGATAGCATCGAAGTTGTCTCTTAAAACCAAACGAGCATCAACATCTTCAGCAGTTGCATCATAAGTTGGAGCAACTTCTTTCGTTTTTAAAACGGTTTTATCGGATTGTGAAAATAGGTGAGAACTAAACTTTGGCTGAATTTTTTCTGTGTAATTTTCTATCCATGTAGCTAAAGTTGCACGAGAATTTTCTTTGATAATCATGCGCAACACTTTACGTGCAGCCACTAAAAGATCTTTACGAATTGGTTCTTTTATTGATGCAACATCATTAGCAATTTTTTCAATAAATACTTTATTTTCACTTTGTGAAGCGATATTATTCAACAAACCAACTAATTCTTGTTGTTCTGCTTTTATTGGAGCCGTAAAGTTACTCCAAGCTGCTTTTTTACCTTCTAAAACGTCTTTTTTAGCTTGATTATCAATTTCTTCTAATTCTTCTGAAGTAGCGATATTGTTTTCGATTAACCACGTTTTCATTTTAGTCAAACAGTCGAATTCTGCTTCCCAAGCCAAACGTTCTGCATTTTTGTAGCGTTCGTGACTTCCAGAAGTAGAGTGACCTTGCGGTTGTGTTAATTCTTGAACGTGTACCAAAACTGGAACATGTTCTTCTCGTGCAATTTGCGATGCTTTTTGATACGTTTCTACTAAAGCAGGGTAATCCCAACCTTTAACACGTAAGATTTCGTAACCGTTGTTTTCTTCGTCACGTTGGAAACCTTTTAAGATTTCCGAGATGTTTTCTTTTGTAGTTTGATGACGTGCGTGAACTGAAATTCCGTATTCGTCGTCCCAAACACTCATTACCATTGGTACTTGTAAAACACCAGCAGCATTTATGGTTTCGAAAAATAAACCTTCAGAAGTAGAGGCATTTCCGATAGTTCCCCAAGCTACTTCGTTTCCGTTTTCAGAGAAGTTGGTTTGGTTAATGCCTGAAACATTTCTATATATTTTTGAAGCCTGAGCCAATCCTAACAAACGAGGCATTTGCCCAGCAGTAGGAGAGATATCAGCACTCGAATTTTTTTGTTGTGTTAAGTTTTTCCAATTACCCTTTTCGTCTAACGAATGTGTTGCAAAGTGACCGCCCATTTGACGACCAGCACTCATTGGATCAAAATTAATATCGGTATGACCATATAATCCCGCAAAGAATTGTTCAATATTCATAGCTCCAATTGCCATCATAAAGGTTTGATCGCGGTAATATCCTGAGCGAAAATCTCCGTTTTGAAACGCTTTTGCTAATGCTAATTGGGGTATTTCTTTACCATCACCAAAAATTCCAAATTTTGCTTTACCAGTAAGTACTTCGCGTCTTCCAAGCAAACTACACTCTCTACTAATTGTAGCTATTTTATAATCGTTGATTACTTCTTTTTTAAAATCTTCAAAAGACACTATTTCAGCAGTTGTTGATGTATTCATAACTAGTCAAATCAAAATTGATAATTCAACAAATTTAATTAAAAGGGAATTATAAAACAATATACTGCTTGAGTTTTTTTTAATTATTAGTAATTTATCAACGTTTTTAATTGAAAAAAACTAATGAATTTAATATAAAGGGGTTTTTAATTATGAATATCGTAATAAAATTACGGATTTACTATTAAAACCATTTTCTTGTAAATAGAGAAACTAATGTTTTAGGACTTAGCGTAACTACAAAACGAATTTTTTCGCCATAATTGTTTGCATTCAATTCAAACCCATTCGAAGAGTAAACGGGTAAAAAGAGTTCAAAATAATCAGGAACTAAATTTAAGTGAAACCCTGAATCATAAACAAATTTTGCACTATCATATTTGTTTTTTAGCATTCCAGCATCACCATAAATTTGTATCCAATTCCAAATATTAAATGTGCCATTCATAGTTGTCATCCATTGATTAGCAAAGCGAGTATTAAATTTAGATTTGAATCCCCCTTCTGCATAAATGTATTGTTGACTGTAAATTCCTGTTGTTTCACTTCTTCCTAATAAATTATAATCAAACATATAATCATTTGGTCGGTCTAACCCAAAACTAAAAAAGTCAGAGTTTGTACTATTAAACATAAATGCTCCTGCAAAAAAGCGAAAACTTATTTGGCGATTATTTTCAAATAATTTTCTGTAGTGAATTTCAGTTGCTATTTTTCCAAAAGAACTTGCAATTTGTAAATCATTTAATATAGAAAAATGTTTAGTTCCTTCAGACTGATAATTTCCATATTTTGCATTAAAAATATTGTAGTTTTCTGTATTGGTGTCAGTAGTAAATTGAGATTTATCGCGATTAACGTAGACTTGTCTAAGTTGAATAAATTCATTTTTATTTGTTCTCAAATCTTCATCTCTAAATCTAAATTGGATGATAGGAACAAAATCGGTATAAAATGCATCTTTTGTGTAATGAAAACGACTTCCAGTAACTAAATATCGAATGTTGTAAAGTTTGCCTTTTTCACGAATATTATCATCAACGAAAGCAGAAAATTTCCCTACAAGTGTTCCTGTATTACTTGAATACATTGGGGTTGCACTAAAAGTAAAAGGTTTATTTAGAATGGACTTATTGTTAATTCGCATTCCTAAAGCAATTCCATCATAAATGTTGAACTCCACTTCTGGAACATAAAAAACTTGATTATAATAGGGCTCTTCTAAATCTTTGAAAAAACTAAATTTTAAAGGGCGGTTATTAAAAAAAAAGCCTTTTAATGATTTCCAGTTATTTCTGAGATTATATTCGGGTACTTCGTTATTGTAATTTAAAGTGATTTTATCAGCTCCCATTCTAGGAATTACTAGAGTTGAATCTGTTTTAATATTGGTTAACCACATTTTGTTAACTACTTTATTATCTTTTAATTGATATAAAGAAATGGGTACATTAGTATTGGTTTTGTTTATAATATTTACAGAAATAGAGTCATTTGTTTTGGATACTTTCCCAAATTTATAATCTACTAATTCTCTAGTTTCGATGATCGTTCTAAAAAACCAATCAATTTTTTTTGAGGCATTTTTTTCAAGAATTGTCTCAAATTGTCTCGAATTAGATTCTACATATTGATTTTCTTGAATAAACTCTTTGATGCTTGAAAGAACAATTTCATTTCCAAGGTAATCGTCCAGATAATTTAAACTTAATCCGGCTCTGTATTTACTAGCAATTTGTTCATTAAATTTTATTAGTTTGTTTTTTGGTTCGCTAAGTGGCTGGTCTAAGTTTTTGCGAGCCATTAACATATACAAATAATTATATTGCTGGTTAAATGGCAGATTAATAAAATGATATGATTTTAAAATTTTCATATTTGCTAAATTTCCAGTCATTTTTAGATCAGGATAATTCTCTTCAATATATTTCATCATTAGAAAAACCTGAATTCCATCATAAATCCAATACTCTTTTCTTGGATTTAATTGTAAATTTTCTTTTAAATAATTATTTAAATATGTTTTCAGGAATTTTAATTCAAACATAAATTCGTTAGGAAACGGACTTAAAAATCCAGGTAATTGATTTAATCCATAAAAAGGTTGGCGTTGATAATCTTCTTGAGTAACTAAAATTTTTGAAGTAAGTGAATTTCCTAACTTTGAAGCTGTAAATCGGGTAATTTTATCTATGATAATTGCTTTTTCCACTTCATTAACTTTTGAGTCGTCCAAACCACAACTCACTTCAATGATTTCATTTTTATATGAAACAAAAGAATTTTTAAGTTCCAATGATAATGTAACTTCATTCTTGTTTGTTCCATTTAATACATAATGTTTTTTTGACTTGTTCAGTTGTTGGTTTATCTCATTTAAATTACTAGAAACAGTATAATTTTCATTGATAACTAGTTCAATTTCAAAATTTGTAAACGCATTAGGAATATCGTCTAAATTTTCATTGCTTTGGATTACAAATTGTTTGTTTTCATATCTAGAAGGATTTAAAAACCAATGTTTTAATGTTATATTTCCTTCAGAGTCAAAACCATATTTTGTAAATTTCTCATTTGGAATTTTTACCACATAAAGCAATGTGATAGTTTGTTTTGAACAAGGAAGAATAGGGGTGTTTAAAGCAATTTTTATTACATCAACACGGTTATTTGGGCGTTCCCAACTTATATTTTTAGCAGTAGAATCAACAATGGCCTTTATAGAAGTATTTCCTCGATCTTCTTCTTTCGCTAGATGAAAAACTCTTGAAAATTCATCTGAAAATCTTTTAGCTAACGCTGAATTTTTACTTGAAAAAGCATTGTTCCAATCATTAAGAATCAAATTATACAAAGTGTCATTTGAAGTATTATTATAAGTTAAAAGATGATTAACATACAATAATTTTTTTTCAGTGTCCACTTTAACATTCATTTTTGAAGAATGCTGCGCAGAAACTGAAACAGAAAAAATGATTAAAAAAATGTATATATAGTTAGATTTCAACTTGGAATTTTTTCTTTAGATGATTTTATTGATTAATTGGTTGCGTAAGAAAATTCTAATTTTTTTATAAAAATATACAAAACAAAGTAGAAATAACTTATCAAATGCTTAATATTTACGCAATAATAACTTAAAATTGTTTTACTTTCCTAATAAAATAGGTATATTTGATAAAAATAGTATCATGCCCTCACATTTATTTTTTGCGTTTTTTTTATTTTTTAGTTTTTTCTCCTCAGCCCAAGTCGTAATCAACGAAATTGATGCCGATACACCTGGTTCTGATTTGTTAGAATTTGTTGAATTGAAGTCAGTTTCGCCTAATTTTTCATTAGACGGTTACGTCTTGGTTTTTTTTAATGAAACCAATACATCGTGTTATTATGCTTATGATTTAGATGGTTTTATAACCGACATCAATGGGATAATTCATTTTGGAAACTCTCAAGTAACACCCGCACCAGCTGGAATTATTTCAAACAATAGGATTCAGAATGGTCCTGATGTTGTGGCTTTGTATCTTGGTAATGCATCCGATTTTCAATATGTTGTTCAGCCAGGAACACTTGCAACAGCGACAAATTTGATTGATGCAGTTGCACACAATAATACAGCTTCAGTTCCAACAAATTTAATGTCAATTTTAGGAATAACGATTTGTTCCAATGAAAATGCAAATAGTCAGGGCACTGCTCATTCTATTCAAAGAAAAAATGATGGTACCTATGAAGTAAAAATTCCTACGCCTGGTGTAAATAATGATGGAAGTGGAGTTGTATTAAATTACATTAGTGTATCATTACCCCAAACGAATTACATTGAAGGTGAAAATATTCCCATAACTTTTACAACAAGTCAACCTGTATCTGGTTCTGATTTAATATTTAATTTTACCCTTGTAAATGGGAATTTTATGGTTAATGATTATTCAGGAACTAATTTAACAGTAAGTATACCCGTAGGTTCTACAACCACACAAAACACAGTTTTTCTATTTGATGATACAACAGATGAAGGTGATGAGGAAATGCTCATAAATGTTCAAAATTTGCCATTTGGCTATGTATCTAATAACAATAATATTATAGTAAGAATTTATGATAATGATTTTGTAGTTCAAAGTTATGGTTCACCCTTATCGCCAACCTATGGAGTAGTTGCACCAACAATCCCGGCCGGTTATTATGATTCTTTAGAGGGTTTATCTGGTAATGCTTTGAAACAAGAATTACAAAATATTATTGCAAATCCTGCGGTTGTTCGTGCTCATAGTTATGGAGATATAGAATACATTTTAAAAGAAGCAGATAAAAATCCATCGAATTCTAATCAAGTTTGGCAAATGTATGTAGAGTCTCCAAGGGCTATTTTAGATTACCAAGTTGGTTCTAGTAATATTGGAGTTTGGAATAGAGAACATATTTTTCCTCAATCAAGAGGAGGGTTTTCTGGAGGAACTTCCTCTACTGCGGACGGAATAGGTGTTTGGTTGCCTACAAATGCAGATGATATATTAGCTGGACATGCCGATGCTCATCATTTAAGAGCTGAAGACGGAGCAGAAAATTCGACAAGAAGTAATCGTGATTATGGTTCTGACTATAATGGACCAGCTGGAAATCAAGGTAGTTGGAATGGAGATGTGGCTCGTTCATTATTCTATATGGCTGTTCGATACAACGGTTTAACGTTAGTTAATGGTAATCCTTCGGATGCAATTGTTGGTCAAATGGGTGATTTAGCTACGCTATTAACTTGGAATAATACCGATCCTAGAGATGATTTTGAAATGAACCGAAATAATTACATTTATACTTGGCAAATGAATCGTAATCCTTTTATTGATTATCCTCTTTTAGCGGATTATATTTTTGGAGCTAATTTTGGACAGCCTTGGTCTTCAACGTTATCTACACAAAATCCTATTGAAAATAGAGTAGTGGTCTATCCAAATCCAGCAACGGAATATTTGATAGTTTCTGGCTTAGAAGGAATTTCAAAAGTAGAAATTTACACTATAACTGGTCAATTGGTTCTAATTCAAGATTTTGAAAACAATGTTCAAATAAATTTAGATTTGAATGCAGGAATGTATTTGGTTAAAGTCACAAACGGAAATCAATCTACAACAAAGAAAATTATTGTGAGATGATATTTTTAAAATTCATGTAAAAATTTTAAAAATAATAATTTTGGCAGTATTCTTGTTTAACCTTTAGAATAACGATTAAAATTACCTACTATGAAAATGATTAAGAACAAAACAGTAACTATTATTGGGGCATTGATTTTAGTATTTATGTTGGTAATGCCTGCAGATGTTTTTTCACAAGGTCCACCACCTTGGGCTCCTGCTCACGGATATAGAGCCAAAACAAGACATATTTATTTTCCGGATCATAATTTTTATTTTGATTTACAAAAGAAAGTATATATCTATGTTAATGGAGGAAAGTGGCAAGTTGGAATTCGTTTACCATCAATTTTTGGAACAATTAATTTAGGAAAAAGTACTCAGATTCAATTGGATTATTTTGGAAGTTATCCTCAATATTTTAATAGTGATCATAAGATAAAATATAAATATAAAAAGAAACAAAAAAATGCTCCAAATTATAAATCTAAACCAAAATTTAAAGATACTAATAACGGAAGAAAAGATAAAGAAAATGATAATCGTGGAAAAGGAAATAAAGGAAAAGGAAACGATAAATAAATTAAAAAGGTCAGATTATTTAATCTGACCTTTTTAATTATTAGAAGTTTGGTGATAAATTGTATTTTTTGTAGAAGTTATCTAACGCTTCTAATACTTCATCTTCCGTATCTACTACTTTGATTAAGTTCATGTCTTCTGGATTGGCATTTTTCATTTTGTCAATCATAACGGTTTTAATCCAATCTAATAAACCGGACCAAAATTCTGTTCCTACCAAAATAATAGGGAATTTTCCAATTTTTTTAGTTTGAATCAATGTTACGGCTTCGAATAATTCGTCTAAAGTTCCAAAACCACCTGGCATCACCACGAAGCCTTGCGAGTATTTTACAAACATTACTTTTCTTACGAAGAAATAATCAAAATTTAAATTTTTATCTTTATCGATATATGGATTAAAATGTTGCTCGAAAGGCAATTCGATGTTTAAACCAACAGAAATTCCGCCTCCATAATGTGCTCCTTTGTTTCCTGCTTCCATGATTCCAGGACCACCACCCGTAATTACACCATAACCCGCTTTACTGATTTTGAATGCAATTTTTTCGGCCAATAAATAGTTTTTATCTTCAGGTTTGGTTCTTGCCGAACCAAAAATAGATACACAAGGACCTATTCTTCCCATAGATTCATAACCATTTACAAACTCTGACATAATTTTAAAAATTGCCCAAGAATCGTTTGATCGTATTTCGTTCCAAGTTTTTTGCTTGAATTTTTCTTGAATTCTGTGATCGTCGTTTTCGTATTGATCTGCTGCCATAATAATTTTATTTATTTGTTGAAAAACAAAATATTAAAGTTAATAATAAAGTTTTAGCAGTGTTGTTGTGTGTAGTAATTATGTTGCTAAGATAATTCTTTTTTCAAAAACTGCGCTGTATAACTTTTTTTATTTTTGACAATTTCTTCGGGAGTTCCTTTTGCTACAACCTCTCCACCACCTTTTCCACCTTCGTAACCAATATCAATTACATAATCTGCCAATTTCACAACATCTAAATTATGTTCAATAATTAACACTGTATTTCCTTTTTCAACCAAGACATTAATTACATCCATTAATACTCGAATGTCTTCAAAATGTAATCCTGTAGTGGGTTCATCTAAAATATAAAACGTGTTACCCGTATCTTTTTTGGAAAGTTCTGTAGCCAATTTAATACGTTGGGCTTCACCACCTGAAAGTGTTGTGCTTTGTTGACCTAATGTAATATAACCTAATCCAACATCTTGAATCGTTTTAACTTTTCGATAGATTTTCGGAATATTTTCAAAGAATTCTACTGCTTCATCTACTGTCATGTTCAACACATCTGAAATCGATTTTCCTTTGTAACGAATTTCTAAAGTTTCTCTATTGAAGCGTTTTCCCATACAGGTTTCGCATTCCACATATACATCTGGTAAAAAGCTCATTTCAATCGTTCTAACACCAGAACCTTCACAAGTTTCACAACGACCGCCTTTTACATTGAAACTAAATCTTCCTGGTTTATAACCACGAATCATGGCTTCTGGCGTTTGTGTGTATAAACTTCTTATTTCTGAAAAAACATCGGTATAAGTAGCTGGATTTGAACGTGGTGTTCTTCCAATCGGACTTTGGTCGATGTCGATAACTTTATCAATATGTTCTAAACCTTCTATCTTCTTATAAGGTTGTGGTTTTTTTACCGCATTAAAAAAATGTGCGTTTAATATCGGATACAAGGTTTCGTTAATCAATGTCGATTTTCCACTTCCCGAAACACCCGTAACGCAAACTAATTTTCCTAATGGAATTTCAATTGAAACATTTTTTAAATTATTCCCCGTTGCACCTGATAGTTTGATTGATTTTCCGTTGCCTTCTCTACGTGTTTTTGGTACTTCAATCTTCATTTTACCGTTTAAATATTGTGCGGTAATCGTATCTTCTTTTAATAGTTCTTTCGGTGTTCCTTTACTGATGATTTGTCCTCCAAAACGACCGGCTTTAGGACCAATATCAATGACATAATCGGCACGTTCGATCATGTCTTTGTCGTGTTCTACTACGATTACTGAGTTTCCAATGTCACGTAAACTTTCTAACGATTTTATTAATCGTTCGTTGTCTCTTTGGTGCAAACCAATACTTGGTTCATCTAAAATATACAAAACACCAACCAATTGCGAACCAATTTGCGTAGCCAATCGAATACGTTGTGCTTCACCACCAGAAAGCGATTTGGAACTTCTGTTTAATGATAAATAATTCAAACCAACGTCTAATAAAAATTGCAATCTCGCTGTAATTTCTTTTACAACTTCAACTGCAATAACTTTTTGTTTTTCAGATAAATGATTATCTAAATCTGCAAACCATACTGATAATTCGGCAATGTCCATTTGAACTAATTCGCCGATGTTTTTTCCGTTTAATTTGAAATATAATGATTCTTTTCTCAAACGTGTGCCTTCACAATCTGGACAATTATTTTCGTCCATAAATTCTTTTGCCCAGCGTTTAATGCTTGCCGAATCGGAATTATCGTATTGATTTTTAATGAAGTTTGAAATCCCTTCAAAATCGATTTTATAATCTTTAGTAATCCCCATAACCTTTGATACGACTGAGAATTTTTCGTTTCCTCCATACAAAATCATATCCATTGCTTCCTGCGGAATATCTTCAATGGCATCGGTTATTTTGAAATCATATTTTTGAGCAATTATTTCCAATTGCTTGAAAATCCAAGAACTTTTATATTCTCCCAAAGGTGCAAAACCACCATTTTTAATTGATGATTTCGGATTCGGAATAATTTTCTGTAAATTGATTTCATTCACAGTTCCTAATCCGTTACAACACGGACAAGCTCCTTTTGGAGAATTGAATGAAAAATTATTTGGTTCAGGATTTGGATACGAAATTCCAGAAGTTGGACACATCAAATTACGGCTGTAAAAGCGCACTTCTTGACTTTCTTGTTCAATCACCATCATTACGTCATCACCATGATACATAGCGGTTTTGATACTTTCCGATAAACGCTTGTCGGTATCTTCTTCGGTATCAATTGCCATTCTATCAATAACAATTTCAATATCATGCGTTTTATAACGATCGACTTTCATGCCAAATTCTAAATCCCGAATTTGACAATTCACACGAACTTTTAAGAAACCTTGCTTGGCAATTTGTTCAAATAATTCGCGATAATGTCCTTTACGAGAACGAACAACTGGTGCTAAAATATTGATGCGTTTTCCATTAAAATCTTCTAAAATCAACTGTTTTATTTGGTCATCAGAATACGAAACCATTTTTTCGCCTGAGTTGTAGCTAAATGCATCGGCACCTCTTGCATACAACAAACGTAAGAAATCATATATTTCTGTAATAGTTCCAACGGTTGAACGAGGCGATTTACTAGTGGTTTTTTGCTCAATGGCAATCACAGGAGAAAGACCGTCGATTTTATCAACATCTGGACGTTCTAATCCGCCAAGAAATTGACGTGCATAAGCAGAAAACGTTTCAATATATCTTCGTTGACCCTCGGCATAAATTGTATCAAATGCCAATGACGATTTTCCGGAACCTGATAAACCTGTAATAACCACAAGTTTTTCACGTGGAATAGATACGTCAATATTTTTAAGGTTATGGGCTCTGGCACCAATAATTTCAATAGTTTCTTCTGTAGTGTGTTGCATAATTTTTGGCAAAACGCAAAGATACTGATTTTAGTGCTAAAATTTAGGTAGAAGTAAGAATAAGAATTTGTTAAATATGGTACATTTATTCAATAATCATCGATTTTAGGCGATGTCTATATTTTTCCAAAATTAATTGTTTGTGCATAAAACCAAGAAAGACACCATTTTTTAGTACCGGTAAAACTTTACATTCTGAAGCATCAAATTTATCCATGATGGTTTCAAGTGTTTCATCATAGAAAATTAGTTCTTTTGGTTGCTGCATGATTTCTTCAACCGATGTATATTTCACTTTGAATTGTGAGAAAACAATAGGGCGAATTTCATCCAAATGAATAAGTCCTAACAAGTTATTTTTTTCGTCTAAAACGGGAAAAATATGTTCGTCTGTTTCTTGAATTTTCTGAACCAATTCTTCTAAACTATTGCTCAACGAAATTGGTTTAAAATCGGTTTGAATAAGTTTAGAAACATCGATAGAATTTAAAATATTGGTATCGCGATTATCGGTGAAAACTTCCCCTTTATCTGCTAAATTTTTAATGTCAAATGAATAGGGTTCAAAACGTTTAGAAATGGCAAAACTCACAGATGAAACAATCATTAAAGGAACCATCAAATTATAACCACCTGTAATTTCTGCAATTAAGAAAATTGCGGTTAAAGGTGCATGAAACAATCCGCTTAGAATTCCTGCCATTCCTACTAAAGTAAAATTTCCAATAGGAAGCTTTGTAAAACCTGTTAAATTAAAAAAGGTAGCCACCGAAAACCCTAAATAGGAACCCACAAATAGGGAAGGAGCAAAATTGCCTCCATTTCCACCAGCACCAAGCGTTAAACTGGTTGCATACACTTTGATTAACATCGTTAAACTAACAAAAATTAGCAAAATCCAAGATGAATCTTGGAAGCGTTCAAAAACTGTATTTTGCACTAATTTTGCGGACTGATTGTCGGCTAATAACTTGATGCTTTCATATCCTTCGCCAAAAAGTGATGGAAAAAAGAAAATTAAAATACCTAAAATTCCCGCACCAAATAAAGCTTTGTTGATGTAATTAAATTTTAATTTAGCAAAATAATGTTCTATTTTTCGGAATGTTCTGGCATAATTTATTGAAACAAATCCGCTTAAAACACCTAATAAAATGTAATAAGGCAGATTATGAAAATCAAAAAATTGTACCTTTTTAAAGGAAAATAAAATGGTATCGTTCAAAACTATTGTAGAAATTAAAGCACCTGTTGCCGCACTAATCATAATTGGAATAAATGCGGTAATACTAATTTCGGCTAAAACTACTTCAATAGCAAATAAAACACCTGCTATTGGAGCGTTGAAGGCAGCACCTATACCGGCTGCAACACCACAGGCTAATAACAGCGTTCTATCTTTATAACTTAGTCTGTAATTTTGTGCATAATTACTTCCAAAAGCAGCTCCAGTAATGGTAATTGGTGATTCTAAACCTGCGCTTCCGCCCATACCAACAGTAAACGAACTCGTTATAATTTGGGCAAACATTTGTTTTCTGGGCATAATGCCTCGCTTTTTGGCTACAGCATACATAATTTGCGAAGTTCCTTTTTCTATAGAACCTTCTAATACTTTTTTAATAATGATTACCGTGATGATAATTCCGATAATAGGCAAAGTACTATTACTAAACGGAAGGTGTAAGATGTCATCTAATTTTTGGGATGATTTAAAAACCCAGTGTGCAAACGATTTTAGAATTATTACGGCTAAGGCTGATGAAATACCCACTAAAACACAAGATAAATAGATGAATTGTCTCGGCGTGAGTAATGCTTTCAAAATAAAAATCAATCGTTCAAGTTTTCTAAAACTTCTGTTTAGGAATCTTTTTAACTGAAAGGCTCTATCTTTTGGCATTTTTTTTAAACTATTTTACGAAGGTACTTGAATTAATTTAAAAAATAAAAAATCATTCCAAATCAATTATTTTTTGTTGACACGAAACAGTTAATTCTTCAAAGAAGAGAAAAAATTCCGATTCAAATTCGGAGTAAAAATCTTGTAATTCCACAACAGCTTCTTGCATATTGGCTCTGTGCTTGGTTTTGTAATCCATTTGAAACAGTATCATTTCTAAACCTTCTATTGTTGCATAACTAACCAACCAATTTCGGGCAATCATATACGGCATCATTCCTTTGATTCTTTCCGTTAAAATATCGTAGTTGTCTTGTAATAATTGATAGAAATCGTTGGCATAATCTTCTAATTTTTCATTGGAAAACTTGCTCCAGTTTTTTGCCAAAAAATGATCATACAAAATATCCATAATCACACCCGAATAATGACCATATTTTTCATGTAAACGGTGTTTGCTTCGTCTGTAAATGGGGTGTGAATCAGTAAAACTATCAATGTGGCGGTGTAATAAAATACCTTTTTTGATTTCAGGTGCATACTTTTCATAATCGTTTCCTTTGATACTATCTGCCATGAAATTTCCGATTTTTAACAAATCGTTGGTTCCTGATAAGTAAATATGTGCAAGATAGTTCATATTGAAAAAGCTTAGAGGGTTAAGTGGTTAGGAGTTTAAAGGTTTTAATTTCAGAAATTTCTCTCGTAAATATATAAAAATCTTTCCAAGTTTTATCTAAATCCAATTTCTAACTTTTTATATTTGTAGTATAATTTGGTTTACTATTAAACTTTTAGACCTTTAACTTTTTAAACTAAGATTAAATGACATTAATAAAATCAATATCAGGAATTCGAGGCACAATTGGCGGTGCAGTTGGTGACAATTTAACTCCAGTTGATGCCGTAAAATTTGCTTCTGCATATGGTTCTTTTTTAAAAATAAGACACGCTTCAAAAGGTAACGAACGATTGAAAGTAGTTATTGGTCGTGATGCACGAATTTCGGGACCAATGATTCATAATTTAGTAATGAATACCTTGGTTGGATTAGGAATCGATGTAATTGATTTGGGTTTGTCAACTACGCCAACAGTTGAAATTGCTGTTCCGCTTGAAAAAGCTGATGGAGGAATTATTTTAACAGCTTCACACAATCCCAAACAATGGAATGCACTTAAATTGTTAAATGAAAAAGGTGAATTTTTAAGTGGAAAAGAAGGTGAGTTAATTTTAGAGATTGCTGAGAATGAAGCTTTTGATTTTTCGGATGTAGACAATTTGGGCGAAGTTATTGAAAACAATGCTTATATGGATATTCACATAGATGAAGTGTTAGAATTGCCTTTGGTTGATGCTGATTTGGTAAAAACGAAGAAATTCAAAGTAGTAGTTGATGGTGTGAATTCGTCTGGTGGAATTATTATCCCTAATTTATTAGAACAAATGGGGGTGGAAGTCGTAAAATTATACTGCGAACCAAATGGTCATTTTCCGCACAATCCGGAGCCTTTGAAAGAACATTTGGGTGATATTTGTAAATTGGTTGTAGCAGAAAAAGCCGATTTTGGAATCGTAGTTGACCCAGATGTGGATCGATTGGCTTTCATTTCAAATGATGGTGAAATGTTCGGCGAAGAATATACTTTGGTAGCTGTAGCTGATTATGTTTTATCAAAAACTCCAGGAAATACCGTTTCAAACATGTCGTCTTCTCGTGCTTTACGCGATATTACAGAAAAACATGGTGGAACCTATCAGGCAAGTGCTGTGGGAGAAGTTAATGTTGTAGAATTAATGAAGAAAACCAATGCGATTATTGGAGGTGAAGGTAATGGTGGAATCATTTATCCAACATCGCATTATGGAAGAGATAGCATGGTTGGCGTTGCTTTGTTTTTGACGTATTTGGCAAATCAAGATAAAACAGTTGCCGAAATTAGAGCTTCTTATCCGCAATATTACATGAGTAAAAATAAAATTGAATTAACGCCTCAAATTGATGTAGATAATGTTTTAGCTACGTTAACCGAAAAATATAAATCGGAAAACATTACGACTATTGACGGAGTAAAAATTGATTTCCCTACTGAATGGGTACATTTAAGAAAATCAAATACAGAACCAATTATTAGAATTTATACAGAAGCGCCCACACAATCAGAAGCTGATATTTTAGCCGAAAGATTTGTTAAGGAACTAAAAGAAATAGCAGGGATTTAAATAAAAAAGGTCAGAGTTTAATCTGACCTTTTTTATTATTTTATGGCAATCATTGAAATTTCAATGTTTACATTTTTTGGTAAACAAGCTACTTGAACCGTTTCTCGGGCTGGAGCAGTTGCTTCATCAAAATAACTCCCGTAGACAGAATTGATTCGTGTAAAATCGTTCATATTCATAATAAAAATGGAAGTTTTAATTACATTTTCGAATGTCATATCAGCTGCTGCTAAAACTGCTTTCATGTTTTCCATTACTTGTTTGGTTTCAGTTTCAATGTCATCTAAAACCAATTCCATAGTTAGTGGATTAAGGGCAATTTGTCCTGATGTATACAGAGTGTTTCCCACCAAAACCGCTTGGTTATATGGACCAATAGGAGCAGGCGCATTTTCGGTATAAATTATTTTTTTCATGGAAATTTAATTTTTAAAAATCTAATTAAAATACTCTATCTGGTAATTGACGTTTGTCATATTTTATATCGCTCAACACAGAAGAAGAAATTCCTATGAAAAATCCCCAATAGGTGTTTGTACCAAATGGAACCCAATTAAAACTCATGCGCCAACTTTCTAAATCTCTTTCAAAACGCAATTGTGTAAAAGTAACCCCTTTTTGTTTGAAATCATATCCTGAGGAAAATCCCACTTTCCATCGAGGTGCTAATTCAACATTTCCTGAAGCCATTAAAGATTGTGATGAAATGTCATTTTCGCGATTTGAATTACTATAGGTTACCGAGTAGGCTAAACGTAAATCCCAAGGTAGTTTTGTAGCATACCATTCATAATTACCTTCCTTTTCAGTTTCTTCCTCATCTTTGTTAAATAGACTTTGTCTAGAATCACTTAAATCGGAGCTTGTGCCAAATAAATCGTCACCTGTTCCACCGTTTTGTAGGTTTTGTTTATCGGTTTTCTTTTCCTTATCGGTACTAGAAAAAGCATAATTAATTGTCATGTTTGCACTAGTCATTCTAAAAAGACTTCCTCCATTGTCAATATTGAATTTTTCAATTCTTTTTCCTGAGTTGTCTATTGCATAAGGGTCAAGAGTTGTTGCAAAGTTGATATTCATTTTTTGTTTGAACAATTGCGTTCCTCCTGAAATACGCATTGGTGACCAAGCCAATGAATCAGCTGCTAAATTGTAACTTGTTGCTAAATTTAAGTTATTAATTAACATTACTTTTTTAGGTTCTCCTTTTTTACTTTCGTTATCCTTAACTTTAGCTTCAAATGTGTTGCTTAAAGAAAAACCTAGATTATTTGAATAACTTTTTCCAGGTGCACCAAATAATCCACCATCAAATTTAGTATATTCTTCTGTTGTTAATCCAGTTGCATCAATTGCATAAGTGTCGAAATATTGTTCAAAACTTGGTGTATAACCATAGGAAATATTTGGACGCATTACATGTCTAATGGCTTGGATTTTTTTGTCTTCGCCGAAATTAAATGTACCATAAATTGTAGTTCCAATTCCTGCACTAAAGTTATAAGTTCTAAAAGCTTCAAATCCTTTTTGATCTTCCGTAATTACTTCGTTTTCAATTGTACTGAAGTATTTTTTTACGGTGTTAAATGCCCAAACTTCATTGTAAGCAGCTCCTAACGAAACACTAAAATACTTAAAAATTTTAAAGTTGGTGTTGATTGGAATACTGTGCTGAAATCCTGTTTTTGCATCTCTAAACATTTGTGATTTAAAAAATAATGAATCTGCAGTTTTAATTCTATTTTCGCCTCTTATGTTATATTGTAAATTGATGTTCTTAAAAAAACCTTTTTTTACTCCATCTTTTGGAGCAAAAGGGAAAATTCGATCTACACTTGCTTGAAATGTAGGTAAAGTCATATCTATTTGTTCCGAATTAGTATTTTGAGAATGTGTAGCCGATAACGACATATTTACTTGTGGAACAGTTTGAAAAGTTTTTGAATACGAAACGGAAGAACTTAAATTGTTATTTAATCCAGCTCCTACATTATTTAAATTTACAGATTGTCTAAAATATTGACTACTTCCCAAGTTAACAGAAGCTGAAAACCTAGAATTAGCAGCCGCTTTTGCATCTTGGCTGTGCGACCATTGAATATTATATTGTTTAGATTTTATATAATCAGGAAAACCTTTTTCACTTTGAATATTGTTTTCAAAACGAAGATTTACACGTCCGTTGAATTTATAACGTTTGGCATAACTACTCTCGGCCCTTAATCCATAGCTACCATTGGTATAATAATCACCAAGCACGGCCAAATCATAATAATCACTTAAAGCAAAATAATAGCCACCGTTTTGTAAAAAATAACCTTGTCTGTTATTTTGTCCTGGTGTTGGCATAATAAATCCAGAAATGCTTTCTTCGGTCATCGGAAAATAAGCAAACGGGAGTCCAATAGGAGTGGGTACATCTGCAATTACTAAATTACTTAGGCCTGCAACTACTTTTTTCTTTGGGACAAATTTTACTTTTCGAATTAGAATATAGTATTCTGGATCATCAATATTTTTAGAGGATGTTAATCGTGCATTTTTCATGAAAAAAACAGAGTCATTTTCACGTTTAGAAATTTCAGCTTTAATGTTTAATTCACCTTGTTTGGTTCTTGAATTCCAAATTAAAGCTTTTCCAGTAACATTATTGTAAACAATAGAATCAGGTTCAACTACATTGCTTCCTTGTGTAAAAACAGGACGTTGAATAAAGTTTCCGGCTGAATCTTTAATTCTTCCAGCATACACTTGTTTTTTATCAAAATCATATACAATTTTTCCTGCTTTTATATCAAAATCCGTGTATTTAATTGAAGCTTCATTATACAAAGTGAGTTGCTTTTTTTTCTGATCCATTTTTTCATAATCCTTTGCTTTCATATTCACAATTCCATCTAAAAAGGGTTTCTTTTTTTTAGATGAATCTTGGACAGTAGAATCTTTTACTTTTACAAGGTCAATAGAATTAAGTTTTATAGAATCGGTAAACTTAATTTCTTGAGAAAAAACTGACGTTGTTCCTAATGTTAGTAAAATTACTGAAAAAACGATATGAAATAACTTTGTATGCAATGCTTTTAATAGTATTTTTGTAAAAATTTGGCTCACTTTTTGAAGTGTCAAACTTACATATATTTTTTTGCAAAAATAACGTTTTAATAAAATTATAACTTATAATCTCTCGGAATAACTTTATGCGATATAAAAACCACTCTAAATATTTAATTTTGTTAGCTTTATTGTTTGTTTCAACACTTAATTTTGGACAAAACACACCGAAATTCAAAGTAGTTTTAGACGCTGGTCATGGTGGAAAAGATCCAGGAACCATGCGTGGAAGCATAAAAGAGAAAGATATCGTATTAGATGTTGTACTAAAAATTGGAAAAATTTTAGAACAAAACAAAGATATTACAGTTGTTTACACCCGCAAAACGGATGTTTTTATCGAATTACGTGAAAGAGCGAATATTGCTAATAAAGCTAAAGCTAATTTGTTTATTTCGGTGCATTGCAATGGCGTAAAAAGTACTGCTGCCAAAGGAACTGAAACGTTTGTTATGGGAATGTCCAGAACAGATACAAACTTAGATATCGCTAAAAAAGAAAATGGCGTAATCTTCTTAGAGGAAGACTACAACGAAAAATATAAGGGTTTTGATCCAAATAATCCTGAAACATTATTAGGCTTAAAAATTTTACAAGAAGAATTTTTAGAACAAAGTATTGAATTGGCATCTGAAATTGAAAATAATTTTATTTCAAAAAATAATCGATTTTCAAGAGGTGTAAAACAACAACCTATTTGGGTATTAGATGCTACTGTAATGCCAGGTGTATTAATTGAACTTGGCTTTGTTTCTCATGCAGAAGAAGGAAAGTATATTAGTTCTGAGGAAGGAAAAGAAGAAATGTCTAAATCAATTTCGGATGCAATTATTACGTATAAAAATAATTTTTATTCTGCTACTTTAGAGAATAATTTTGAACCCGCTATTGTAAAAGATGATTCCTCTGAATCAAACAATTCTAAAGTTCCTGAGACGACTGAACACAAAGGTAAAATTTACAAAGTACAACTAGAAGCTGGCTCAAGTAAAATTGATACAAAACCAGCAAATTTTAAGGGTTTGCAAAACATTTCTGTAGCGCATGAAAATAAGATATACAAATATTTTTATGGTAACGAAACAGATTATGAATCCTGTAAAAAACTATTAGAAGAAGCAAAAAAGAAAGGGTATAAATCCGCCTATATTGTAACTTTTGAAAACAAATAACAATGATAAAAAAGATTTTAATTCTATTAATTTTACTCAATATTTCTCTAGTGCAAGGTCAAACTACAAAATTTAAAGTAGTTTTAGATGCTGGACATGGAGGAAAAGACTATGGCGCGGTTTATCATGGAAATATTGAAAAAAATATTGCACTTCAAACGGTTTTAAAAGTAGGTGCAATTTTAGAAAAAGATCCACAAATTGATGTGATTTACACTAGAAAATCAGATGTTTTTATCGAATTGCAACAAAGAGCAAATATTGCTAATAAATCGAAAGGGAGCATTTTTGTTTCAATGCATTGCAATGCCAATAAAAATCAATCAGCTTCTGGTAACGAAACATACGTAATGGGAATTACCCGAAATACTTCCAACTTAGAAGTTGCAAAAATGGAAAATGAAGTAGTTACTTTAGAATCCGACTACAAAATAAAATACGATGGATTTGACCCAAATTCGCCTGAATCTGTAATTGGAATTTCAATATTACAAGAAGAACATTTAGATCAGAGTATTGAATTAGCAGGAAGAGTTCAGCAATTTTTCACAAAAAAAACAAGTAATAAAAATAGAGGTGTTAAACAAGCTGGTTTTTTAGTTTTGAGACAAATAACAATGCCTAGAGTTTTAATAGAAATGGGATTTGTTTCCAATAAAGCAGAAGGAGCATTTTTAAATTCGGAACAAGGGCAAGAAAAATTAGCCGAAGCAATAGCTGGTTCTATATTGGATTATAAAAATGAGTTTTTTAATCCTACAAAAGTACCTGCGATTAAAGAAAAGGAAGTAGATAAAACGCCAAAAGTTGAAGAAAAAGTTACTCAAAAAGAACAACCAAAAAAAGAAGAAATAGCAAAAGACAATGGAATTATCTTTAAAGTTCAAATTTCTGCAAGCTCAAAAAAAATAGCCACAACATCATCAAATTTCAAAGGATTAAAAAATATTTCGATAGAGCAATCTGGTAAATTATATAAATATTTTTACGGTTCTGAAAAGTCATACGAAGAATCTAAAAAAAGAGTTGATGAAGCAAAACAAAAAGGTTATACTTCGGCCTTCGTAGTTGCTTATAAAGATGGAATAAAAATAAGCATTTCTGATGCTATTAAATAAAATAAAAGTTTATTTTTGTTAAAAATATTTGCTTTGAAACTAACAAAAGAAATTAAGACGGCAATTTTAGTTATCGTATCCATTATTTTATTCATATGGGGATACAATTTTCTAAAAGGAAAAAATTTATTCGACACTAGCAATAAATTATATGTTATTTTTGAATCTGTTGAGGGTTTAGCTCCTTCATCAGCAATAACGATTAAGGGTGTTCCTGTAGGAAGAGTAAATTCGTATTCATTTTTACAAAACAAAAAAGTGTTAGTAGAAATGTCTATTACATCAGATTATCCCATTTCTAAAACAAGTATAGCTGAACTTCAAGGTTCTTCTCCACTTGGAGGTAAAGAAATTGTAATCATTCCAAATGATAGTGATTCTAACTTGGCAGTTTCTGGAGATTATTTAAAAGCATCAAGTAAGTTAGGTTTAACAGATGCTTTAGCACAGCAATTAGAACCATTACAAGATAAAATTCAGAAATTATTAGATAATGCGGATGTTTTATTTACGAATGTAAATGATGTTTTAGATGCACAAACGCGTCAAAATCTTAAAAGTAGCATTGCTGAATTAAATAAAACCTTATCTGAATTTAGTGTAGCATCAAAAAACATCAATGGTTTAATTGCTGACAATAAAACAAAATTAAGCTCAGTAATCACTAATTTTGATAAAACTGCTGCAAATTTTGCAACTATGTCTGATTCGCTCGCAAAAGCCAATTTGGGTCAAACTGTTAAGAATTTGGAAAAAACCCTAGCAAGTGTTGACAAATTAATGGCTGACATGGAACAAGGTAAAGGGACAATGGGGAAATTAATGAAAGACGAAACCATGTATACTAATTTTTCTAAAGCATCAAACGAACTTGAATTATTATTACAAGATTTACGTTTAAACCCAACAAGATATGTAAATGTTTCTTTGTTTGGCAAGAAAAACAAACCATATGTAGCTCCAATAAACGATACAATCAAAAAATAAATTTTATACAATGAATTTTTTAGATAATATTTTCTTCGCATTGCTTTTAGCAGTAGGTATAGGTTATTTTGCAATCAATGTTAAAAAATTAATCCGAAATATCAATTTAGGCCGAGATGTAAATCGTAGTGATAATTCCTCTGAAAGATGGAAAAACATGGCTATGGTTGCACTTGGACAATCCAAAATGGTCAAAAGACCAATTGCTGGTTTTTTGCACATTATTGTGTATGTCGGTTTTGTCATTATCAATATTGAGGTAATTGAAATTATTATTGATGGTCTTTTTGGAACACATAGAGTACTTTCTTTCATGGGTGTATTTTATGATGTTTTAATAGGTTCTTTTGAAATTTTAGCCTTCTTAGTCTTAGTTGCTGTAATTGTATTTTGGATTAGAAGAAATTTTACAAACATTGCACGTTTTACTAGCTCAGATTTGAAAGGTAAACCAAAGAACGACGCCAATTATATTTTATATTTTGAAATTGTATTAATGTCTTTATTTCTGTTAATGAATGCAGCTGATTTACATTTGCAAAATTTAGGAATTGGCCATTACAATCAAGCAGGAAGTTTTCCAATTTCTCAATTTATCGCACCTATTTTTAATGGGATGAGCGAAGGTCTTGTTGTTATCATTGAAAGAACTGCTTGGTGGTTACATATCGTCGGAATATTAATTTTCTTAAATTATTTATATTTTTCAAAGCATTTACATATTTTATTAGCATTTCCAAATACTTATTTTGCCGATTTGAATGCAAAAGGAAAATTAGATAATTTAGAAAGTGTTACCAACGAAGTTAAATTAATGATGGATCCAACGGCAGATCCTTTTGCAGCGCCATCAAATCCAGATGCAGTTCCAGCTAAATTTGGAGCTTCAGATGTGCAAGATTTAAATTGGGTACAACTACTCAATGCATACAGTTGTACCGAATGTGGACGTTGTACTTCATCTTGCCCTGCAAATCAAACCGGTAAAAAATTATCGCCAAGAAAGATAATGATGGATACTAGAGATAGGCTAGAGGAAGTTGGAAAAAATATAGATTTAAACAAAGGCGTTTTTGTTGAAGATGGAAAATCATTACTAAATGATTACATCACAACCGAAGAATTATGGGCTTGTACTTCTTGTAATGCTTGCGTAGAAGAATGTCCAATTAATATTAGTCCACTTTCAATTATTATAGATATGCGTCGTTATTTAGTTATGGAACAAAGTGCTGCTCCAACCGAATTAAATAATGTAATGACAAATATTGAAAATAATGGAGCACCATGGCAATATAATCAGATGGATCGCTTAAACTGGGCAAACGAAGAATAACACACACTATTAGAATAATGAAACAAGAAGAAATCGAAGGTAAATTACAGGCTATTTCTGTAAATGGAGAGCAATTAAGCCCAATATTACCAGAAGGAATAAAAAACTATTTAATAGATATTGACGGAACAATTTGCGATGACATTCCTAATGAAGAACCTGAAAGAATGGCAACAGCAGCTGTATATCCAGATGCGTTGGTTACACTAAATAAATGGTATGATGAAGGCCACATTATTTTCTTTTTTACTTCAAGAACAGAAGCACATAGAGAAGTTACTGAAGCATGGTTGAAATTGCATGGATTCAAATATCATGGTATGTTAATGGGAAAACCAAGAGGAGGAAACTACCACTGGATTGATAATCACTTAGTAAAAGCAACGCGTTACAAAGGAAAATTCACCGATTTAATTGACAAAGAAGTTACCATTCAAGTATTTGACGATGAACATCAAGAATAATAAATAAGTATGTGATCATAAGTTTGATAAAACTTTTAAATTCATAAACTTTAAAACTTATAAACTATAATTATGTCAGAAAATTTAATAGTTCCTACAATGGCCGAAATGATGGCACAAGGCAAACAACCAGATGTTTTGTTTTGGGTAGGATGCGCAGGAAGTTTTGATGATAGAGCCAAAAAAATCACTAAAGCTTTTGTTAAAATATTAAACAGAGCAAATGTTTCTTTCGCAGTTTTAGGAACAGAAGAAAGTTGTACCGGTGATCCAGCAAAAAGAGCAGGAAATGAATTCTTGTTCCAAATGCAAGCTATGACAAATATTGAAGTCATGAATGCTTATGAAGTGAAGCGAATAGTAACAGCTTGTCCACATTGTTTCAATACAATTAAAAATGAATATCCAGAATTAGGTGGAAAATATGAAGTTTTGCATCATACAGAATTCATTAAATCATTATTAAACGAAGGTAAATTAACTATTGAAGGCGGACAATTTAAAGGAAAACGAATTACTTTTCATGATCCATGTTATCTAGGTAGAGCCAATAATGTTTATGAAGCGCCACGTGAATTAATTCAAAAATTAGACGCTGAATTAGTAGAAATGAAACGTTCTCGTGCCAATGGATTATGTTGTGGTGCAGGTGGTGCTCAAATGTTCAAAGAGCCAGAAAAAGGAAACAAAGACATCAACATTGAACGAACAGAAGATGCTTTAGAAACCCAGCCCGAAATCATTGCTGCCGGTTGTCCTTTTTGCAATACAATGTTAACTGACGGAATAAAATTTAAAGAAAAAGAAGCTTCTGTTAAGGTCCTTGACGTTGCCGAATTAATTGCAAATGCTCAAGATTTATAACATGAATAAAATTATAGTAGTATTATTCTTATTTTCAATTTCATTTTCTTTTGCTCAAAATTCAAAAAAAGATGAAGTGATTACAAAAATAACTACATCTCTATGTGAGTGTACCTCTAAAGGAAAGATTAAAAAAGATAATGTAAAAGTAGGTTTGGGAATTTGTCTCATTGAAGCAATGAATTCTCATAAAACAGAATTACTGAAAGCTTATAAAACAAATAAAATTAATAAAGAATTAATTGAAAAAGTAGGAGAGGCTGCAGGTGAAAAAATGTTAGAAATTTGCCCTGAAGTACTTGAATTAATTATGAATGACGAAAAATTTGTGGATGAAATTATTTCCGATTTTTCAAAAAAAGATACTACTATTTCAACCGAAGTTGTAGAAGAGGAAATCGTCAATGAAGACCTTAATGTTTCCGGTGTTTTAATAGAATCAAAAATTGAAAGCTATCTTACTATTGTTGTAAAAGAAGATTCTGGTAGAATTAACACCTTTATCCTGTTGAACAATTTTGACAATTCATTTTTAATAACAGATAAAGTATTATTAACAAATGATAAAGTTAAAGTTTATTATTATATCAATGAATTATATGATTTTAAACTAAATAAATTCATGACCTATAAAATCATAACAAATATAACCAAACTATAAAAAAATGAAAAAATTTATACTCATTGCATTATTGACTTCTTCTTCAATTTTTGCACAAAAACTTACAAAAGAGGAACTTACAGATAAAATGTCTGATATAGGTTGTGAATGTGCTAATAAACAAGAAATTACTAAAGAAAACATGGAGTTAACTTTAGGACTTTGTCTTTTAGAAGCAATAAATAAGCATGAAAAAGATGTTGAAAAGTATTACGGTAAAAATGTTATTTCTAGCGATAAAAAGATGGAAGAACTGGGATACGATATTGGTTTAAAAATGGGCGCAAAATGTCCTTCTGTTTTTAAATTTATGATGGATGATTTTGATGAAAGTGATGATGAAGAGTATGTTGAAGAAGTTTTAGATGAAATGGTTTCTGGAAATTTAACAGAAATTAAATTTGATCAATTTCTTACATTTTCGATAAAAGAACAATCGGGTAAAATGAATCAATTTCTTTTATTGAGCAGTTTTGATAATGCATTTTTATTAACAGATAAAGTATTAAAAACAAATGATACTATAGAAGTGTATTACTACGAATTAGAAGTGTTTGATGCTAAATTAGCAAAATTTGTTACTTATAAAGTAGTAACTGATATTATAAAAAAATAACAATGTACGTACCATTTGATACATTACCTGAAGAAGCAAAAATTTGGATATACCAATCCAATAGAAAGTTCTCTGATGAAGAAATTCAAGAAATTGAAAAAGATTTAACTTCTTTTTTAGAAGATTGGTCAGCTCACGGACAACAATTAGAAGCTTCTTTTGTAACAAAATACAATCGTTTCATCATTATCGCTGTGAATCAAGAAGTGCAAGCAGCTACAGGGTGTTCCATTGATGCTTCTGTTCAGTTTATTCAAAATTTAGAGCAAAAATATGGTGTTGATTTATTGGATAAAATGAACGTTACCTTCAAAATGGGTGAACATGTAGCATTTAAAACACTAATCGAATTTAAAAAATTAGCCAAAGAAAAAGCCGTTTCGGGTAATACAATTGTTTTTAATAATTTAGTAAATACCGTAGGAGAATGGCAAGATTTTTGGGAAGTTCCAGCTAACGAAAGTTGGCATAATAGATTTTTCTAAAACGAATATTTAAACTATATTTGAAAATCATCATTAAACCAATTTTAATGATGATTTTTTTATTATACAAAACCCTGATTTCATGCGATATTTACTCATTTTTATACTTTTTTCAGTTGTTTCATTTGCACAAAAAAAATCCAATCTTTCACAAGAAGCTTGGGTAGATAGCGTTTATAACCAACTTTCATTTGACGAAAAAGTAGGACAACTGTTTATGGTCGCAGCTTATTCTAACAAAGATGAAGCACACAACAAGTCAATCGATAAATTGGTGGAAGAAAATAAAATTGGTGGTTTGATCTTTTTTCAAGGCGGACCTGTACGCCAAGCAAAATTGACAAACCGTTATCAAGCCAAATCAAAAGTTCCAATGTTTATTGGAATTGACGCCGAATGGGGTTTGAGTATGCGATTAGATTCTACCTATCGTTATCCATGGAATATGACACTGGGTGCAGTGCAAGACATGAAATTGATAGAAAAAGCCGGAAATCAGATGGCAAAACAGTCAAAACGAATGGGAATTCATTTCAATTTTGCACCGGTTGTAGATATAAATACAAATCCAAAAAATCCAATTATTGGAAACCGTTCATTTGGTGAAACAAAAGAAAATGTAACACTTCGTGCTTTGGCTTTAATGAAAGGCTTACAAGACGAAGGTGTATACGCAACAGCAAAACATTTCCCTGGTCATGGCGATACTTCAACCGATTCACACCATACATTGCCTATAGTAAAATTTGACAAAAATCGATTGGATGCTGTTGAATTATATCCGTATAAAGAATTAATTAAAAATGGCTTAGCTAGTGTAATGGTAGCGCATTTGAATGTGCCAAGTATTGAGCCAAGAGAAAATTATCCAACTTCAATTTCATATAATGTTGTAACAAATATTTTAAAAAACGAATTGCAATTTGAAGGTTTGATTTTTACCGACGCACTAAATATGAAAGGTGCAAGTAATTTTAAAAAACCCGGTGATATTGATTTGGAAGCATTTTTAGCAGGAAATGATGTATTACTTTTTGCCGAAAATGTACCTGTTGCCATCAAAAAATTTAATGAAGCAAAAAAAGAAGGTAGATTAACGGAAGAGCGTTTGGCCTATTCGGTTAAGAAGATTTTAGCTTATAAATACAAAGCAAATTTACATAATTATCAGCCAATTGTGTTAGAAAATTTATATAACGATTTGAATGCTGTAGAATTTGAAGCATTGAACTATCAGTTGTATGAAAATGCAGTGACAGTAATTAAAAATGACACCAAATCAATTCCTATTGCGCAATTAGATAAAGAAAAAATTGCTTATGTAAAATTAGGAAATGATACTTCGGATGTGTTTTTAGCACAATTAAAAAACTATGCAAATGTTACTGAAATTACTTCAAAAAATTTAGACAATGTTTTAACGGAATTAGAGGGTTATACAAAAGTAATTATTGGGTATCATAAATCTGATGGGGCGTGGAGAAATCATAATTTGACATTTAGAGAATTGCTTTGGATTAATCAAATTGGAAAACAAAATGATGTAATTCTAACATTTTTCACGAAACCGTATTCATTGTTGACCATCAAAAATTTCGAATCAATTGAAACGATAATTATTGGTTATCAAAATAATGCTATTTCACAAACTGTGGTTCCTCAAGTGATTTTTGGAGCAATTGGTTCAAAAGGAAAATTACCAGTTTCCATTGAAGAACACTTCAAAGTAAATGAAGGAATAGAAACGCTTGCCATTCAAAGATTAGGTTTTGAAATGCCTGAAAATGTGGGAATGGATTCTAAAATTTTAACCAAAATAGATGCTATTGCTAAATTAGCTATCGATAAAAAAATGACACCCGGATTGCAAATTGTGGTAGCTCGAAAAGGAAAAGTGGTGTATCAAAAATCATTTGGAAATCATACATATGATGAAGGCGCGCCAAAAGTGCAAAATACAGATTTATATGATATTGCTTCGTTGACAAAAATTATCGGGACATTGCCAAACGTAATGCAAGAATTTGACAAAGGTAATTTAACATTGGAAACCAAATTAAAAGCAATGCTGCCCGTTTTTAAAGGTTCGAATAAAGAAGATGCATCAGTTTTAGACATGTTAACACATCAAGCACGTTTTCAACCTTGGATTCCGTTTTATAAAGCAACGTTGGATAGTTTAAACAAGCCTAGTGAACAATATTATAGAACGCGTCCAACAGTTGAATTTCAGTTAAAAGTAGCCGAAGATTTGTATTTGAGAAGAGATTATAATGACACCATTTTAAAAGTAATAGCTGATAGTGAGCTTTTGCCAAAAAAACAATATAAATACAGTGATTTTTCATTTATTTTATTCAAAGAATATTTAGAAAGAGAAAACGGAAAATCATTAGAATATTTAGCAGAAAACAACTTTTATAAGCATTTAGGAGCAACTTCTTTGACTTATAATCCATTGCACAAATTTGATAAAAGTGTCATAATTCCAACAGAAAACGATAATTATTTCAGATACCAAGCTGTGCATGGATATGTGCATGATATGGCAGCAGCAATGCAAGGTGGAATTTCGGGTCATGCTGGATTATTTTCAAACGCTTTAGATATTGCCAAAGTGATGCAAATGTACCTACAAAAAGGAAATTATGGTGGTAAACAATTTATTACAGAAGAAACGTTACAAAAGTTCAATACCTGTTATTTTTGTAAAGATGGCAATAGAAGAGGAGTTGGTTTTGATAAACCGCAATTAGGAAATGAAGGACCAACTTGTGGTTGTGTATCTTTAACAAGTTTTGGACATACGGGATTTACAGGAACTATGACTTGGGCTGACCCAGAAAAGGAAATTGTATACGTTTTTTTATCCAACAGAACATTTCCCGATTCAAATGCTTCCAATAAATTATCTAAAGAAAATATAAGAGAAAATATTCAAAAAGTGATTTATGAGAGTATTATAGAATAATTTCTAAACATCTAACGTTCTATACATCTAATTATGACATCAACAGCAACAACAGTAGACCAATACATCAACGAAGCTCCTGAAGAAAGAAGAGAAGCGTTGCAAAAATTAAGAAATGTGATCTTAGAAAATCTTCCAGAAGGATATCAAGAAGCCATGGGATATGGTATGCCGGGTTTTGTTGTACCGCATTCGATTTATCCAAAAGGGTATCATTGTGATCCAAAACAACCGTTGCCTTTTATGGGATTTGCAAGTCAGAAAAACAGTATCAATTTTTATCACATGGGAATTTATGCAAATCCAGCATTGTACGAATGGTTTGTGGCTGAATATCCAAAACATTCTAAACAAAAATTAGATTTAGGTAAAAGTTGTTTGCGCATCAAAAAACCTGAAAATATTCCGTTTGAATTGATAGGTGAGTTGGTAAAGAAAATTTCTGTTGCCGATTGGATTGCTCTTTACGAAAAAGCCTTCAATAAATAAATTAACAAATGTTTTATAATTGCCAATTTTAGAAATGGTAATTTTATTGAAAATTTAAAACAAATGAAAATTGCTATAGTTTGTTATCCTACATTTGGTGGAAGTGGCGTTGTTGCTACCGAACTTGGTTTAGAATTAGCCAAAAGAGGTCACGAAATCCATTTCATTACATACAGTCAACCAGTGCGCTTAGCCTTGTTGAGTCCAAATGTACATTATCATGAAGTTCACGTTCCAGAATATCCATTATTTCATTATCAACCCTATGAACTGGCGCTTTCGAGCAAGTTGGTTGATATGGTAAAATTATACAAAATTGATGTTCTACATGTTCATTATGCAATTCCTCATGCGTATGCGGGTTACATGGCAAAGCAAATGTTAGCGGATGAAGGTATTCATATTCCCATGGTGACTACATTGCACGGAACAGATATTACTTTAGTTGGAAACCATCCATTTTATAAGCCAGCAGTAAGTTTTAGTATCAATAAATCAGATGTTGTTACTAGTGTTTCACAAAGCTTAAAAGATGATACACATCGTTTGTTTGAGATAAAAAAAGATATTGTTGTTATTCCAAATTTTATCGAATTAACAAAAGAAAAACAAGTTGAAAATATACCGTGTCATCGATCATTGATGGCCTCAGAAGACGAAATGATAGTGACGCATATTTCTAATTTTAGAAAAGTTAAACGAATTGATGATATTGTAAAGATTTTTTACGAAATACAAAAAGAAGTTCCTGCAAAATTAATGATGGTTGGCGAAGGTCCTGAAAAAGAAAATGCAGAATACTTATGCAACCAATTAGGGATTCAAAACAAAGTAATTTTCTTTGGTAATAGTAATGAAATTGATAAAATTTTATGTTTTTCAGATTTATTCTTGTTGCCTTCAGAAACCGAAAGTTTTGGTTTAGCTGCTTTAGAAGCTATGGCTTGTGGAGTTCCCGTTATTTCTAGTAATTCAGGAGGATTACCCGAAGTAAATAAAGATGGTTTTTCGGGTTATTTAAGTAATGTAGGCGATGTTGAAAAAATGAGTCACGATGCAATTTCACTATTAAAAGACACACAAAAACTTAAACAATTTAAAATTAATGCATTAGAAACGGCAAAATTATTTGATATTCAACAAATTATGCCTTTGTATGAACAAGTTTATTATCAAGCAATCCATTCTAAAAATGAATAAAATAGTACCTTTTGTAGTTATATTATTATTGTCGTGCACAACACCAAAACCAGTAGTTTTG
The DNA here is from genome assembly GCF_025947285.1 of Flavobacterium sp. N2820. NCBI lineage: Bacteria > Pseudomonadati > Bacteroidota > Flavobacteriia > Flavobacteriales > Flavobacteriaceae > Flavobacterium > Flavobacterium sp. N2820. The sequence continues at coordinate 621,609 of NZ_CP110008.1, forward strand.
AATACATCATTTTCTACGATATATAAAAATTCAAATGGTGGTGCTGAAAATACAGGTTATTTGCATATAACCAATAATGAAGATTATATAAAATTTATAGAAACTTTAAAAATTGACGAATCAGAATTTAATAAATTGGTCACAATTAATTTTAAAGAAAATGATGTTGTTGTCCTAAATCAAGGACAAAAAACATCTGGAGGATATGCTATAGATGTTGCTCAAATTAATTGGGAAAATGAAACACTTTTGATCAAGAAGCTAGAAACATTTCCAACTAAAGATGAAATGGTAACAATGGTATTGACTTCCCCATATTGCATTACCATTATTCCAAAAACAAAAAGCATAAAAGTTTACTAATAAAAAAGGGCTCATAATTATGAGCCCTTTTTGATATATCAAATTAAAATCGGTATCTGATACCTAATGCGATATCTGGACCAAAACTATCTTCTCTGTAATCATCAGAGTTGAAATACAATTCAGGACGAATGTCTAATGAAAGTTGAATAGGCGCTTCGTTAAAGTTATACTCAATACCTAAATCACCTGCTACAAATAGGATAGTTCCATCGTCGCTAAAGCCATTTTTATCATAACTCCAACTACCAACTCCACCACCAACTCCAGCATACCAATTAAAACCACCTTCAATATTCCAAACCCATTGGTATAATCCGGTTAATTTAAAAGCATCAACATCTTTACTGTTTCTCCACCCTAAATCTAATTCTAAACGGTTATTGCCACCTAAACCTCTTTGATAAGAAATTTCTCCTCCAAAGCCATCGTTGTCACCTAAACGCAAACCTAATGCGTTTTTAGAAATGTCCTGAGCTTGTGCGCTTAATGCTAAGCCTAATAGCATAAAAGCCGATAAAATTACTTTTTTCATATAAATGTGTTTTTACAAATGTAGAAAAATTTCTACAAATAACGTACCAAAATTAAATGTTAATGCTAATTTATTACGTGTGTATCTAAAAACTCTTCCAAAGTTTGACTATTTGAAGCAGGAATACCAAGTTCTGAGGCCGCTAAAGCATTTAAACTGTATGAAGTAACAGTATTGGTATAAACAACACCAATTCCATCAGCTATATACTGAGTTGAAACTAAAACTTCTTGATTCGCTAATACAGGTATTGAAATTCCAGAAATCAATGTAGCTATTGAAGCGTTTAATTTAATTTTAGTAATTTTTACATTGCTATAAACTGTTCCATCAGGAGAGGAATAAGTTGCTAATGTCTCACCAGCAAATGACTGTAAAGAATAGTTAATTGTTAATGGATAACCATTGAAATCCTCGTTTATAGTACCTGTTTTTGGAGATGAATTTAATGCTTGATTATTTGATGCATTTTTATTGAATATTACAAAATCAGTTAGTGTTAAGTCTAAATTGATTGGTAAATTCTGTCCACTTGCTAATGCTAAATCGCCAGATAATAATAATTTTCCATTTGATTCTCTAACACCATTATTTCTCAATGATGAAGAATAAAATCCAGTCGCAATATTATTTTTAGTTTTAAATTTTTTATAAACATTTGAACCAATAGTTGTATCATTTGCTACAAATAATGAATCTCTTGTTGTACCAGCTTCACCAACAACATCATAAGTCCAATAACTTCCTGTGGTTAATGGTGTTGAAAAATTTGTTTCGGAACCAGAAGAATCATCGCTTGAACAAGAAAATACTATAGGAATTAAACAAACTAGGGAGAAATAAGATATTTTTTTCATTTTATATTGATTTAGTTGCGCTAATATATAAAAACTCTTTAATTGATTTTTAGTTTTTTACAATTTGAAAGAAATTAGTTAACGAAATATACTAAATTTGTAATTGTTGAAAAATTAAAGCTATGGCAGGAAATACGTTCGGAAAATTATTCAAGTTAACTACTTTTGGCGAATCTCATGGTGAAGCTTTAGGCGGAATTATAGACGGTTGCCCAGCAGGAATTGCTATAGATTTTGATTTTATTCAGACAGAAATGCAACGAAGAAAACCAGGACAATCATCAATAGTAACACAACGAAAAGAAGAAGATGATGTTCAATTTTTATCAGGAATTTTTGAAGGAAAAACCACAGGAACACCAATAGGTTTTAGTATAACCAACACGAATCAAAAATCAGATGATTATTCAGATATAAAAAATTCGTATCGTCCAAGTCATGCCGATTATGTATATGAACAAAAATATGGTATTCGAGATTATCGTGGTGGTGGCAGAAGTTCGGCACGTGAAACAGCAAGTAGAGTAGTAGGTGGTGCTATTGCAAAACAAATTATTCCTGAAATTAAAATTAATGCATTTGTTTCTTCTGTGGGAGAGATTTTTATCGATAAACCCTATCAAGATTTAGATTTTTCAAAAATTGAGAGTAATGCAGTTCGTTGTCCAGATTTGGCTACAGCCGAAAAAATGGAAAATTATATCAAAGAAATAAAAAAACAAGGCGACACTGTTGGCGGTACAATTACTTGTGTAATTCAAAATGTACCAATAGGATTAGGTGAGCCAGTTTTTGATAAGTTGCATGCCGAATTAGGTAAAGCAATGCTATCGATAAATGCAGTTAAAGGATTTGAGTTTGGAAGCGGGTTTTGTGGTGCTAAAATGAAAGGTAGCGACCATAATGATTTGTATAACAATGATGGAACTACTCAATCTAATCTTTCTGGTGGAATTCAAGGCGGAATTTCAAACGGAATGGATATTTATTTTAGAGTTGCTTTTAAACCAGTGGCTACATTAATTCAAAAACAAGAAGTATTAACGAATAAAGGCGAAATTATTGAACAACAAGGCAAAGGACGTCATGATCCTTGTGTTGTTCCAAGAGCAGTTCCTATTGTTGAAGCAATGGCAGCGCTAGTTATAGCCGATTACTTTTTGCAAAACAAAATATATTCCTAATGAAAACGACCAGTGAATTACTGGTCGTTTTTTTTCTTTTTATCACTATTCATCATAAGTATTACTGCAGCAACTAAGCCAAGGCATACTAACGCAAAAACTATAATCATAATGAATGTACCATTGTTATGCGAATAAAGAGGTAATAATAAATTTGCCATAATTACAAAGGTTAGAATTTATACAAAGATAAAAGGTAGCAATTGTTTATTACCTGATATTTGTCATAAAAAAATTATTCTAAAAACTTTGATTTCAATTCAGGTGATGGAATCATACAAGCTTCTTTTTTTCCATACCATTTATATCTATTTTTGGCTACATAATCATAAATAGTATCTCGAAATCCTGTTGGAAGTATTGTAAAAACAGTTGCTAAAGTAAAAATACCACTCAATCCTTTTGCAATATGCAAAGCAGCAGTAGATTTATAATAATAAGAAATCCCAGGCTCATATAGCACAATACTATCTGTATGAATGGGATTGATTCCAATGTGTTTTAGAATCTTTTGACCTAAATCAGATTGAAGCGACACAAATCTAAAAGCATCTTTTTTATCGTGTTTAATTACATATTGAACAGATGAATCGCAAAGGTTGCAAACGCCATCAAACAATATGATTTTTTTATCTTGAGGTAAATCTTGTATTTCCATATATCAATTTTAATTTTAATGTCAATTTCAAAATTTAGGAACACAGATTTTTAAAATTTTAGAAATTATTAAAACTACGTTCATGTTATAAAATTAAACATATAAGTCATGTAAGTTTGTAAAAGTTGAATTACTTTGTTTTTAGAAGTTCATGAAAGATTATTTTAGTTATTAAAATCGCACTCAAAAGTGAAACGTCTCTGTGTAGCTCTTTTCAACATAAACATAATTTAAAAAACTCCGTGAATCTCTGTGTTAAACTAAGCAGGTTGCACGTATTCCAATTGATCTAAGCTCACTTTTGAAGTAAAAATTCCGTAATTAACAGTTGCTTTTGTTTTTTCAATTACATCAATGGTTCCAATAGCTTTTCCGTCTATCATTCTGACTCTGTCACCCACTTTTAACGTAATTTTTGGTTTGTTTTCTTCTTCAATTTTGGCTTTGATTTTCTTTTCTTTTTTTACTACTCGGATTTCTTCTACAATAACCTTAACTTCTTCTTCAACTTTTTTCTGAATGACTTCTTTTACTTTCTTTTCTTTTACCGACAGTTTTTTTCGTTTCGAATTTTCGATTTCAACCATTTTCAAAAAATCACCAATTAATGTCTTTTTATCTTTATTATTGAAATAACTTTCCGAAATATCATCAATTTTTTGTCCAATGTAAATCAAACGCTGATTGGCATCATATAATTCTTGATAACGTTCTAATTTATCCTGAATTTTCGCATTGATAGTTTCCATTTTCTTGCTTTCTTCACGCGCTTTAGATTCTTCTTCTTTTAAATTTAAAGATGTTTTTTCCAATTTTGAACGTTCTTTTTGAAGTGTTGCAATTGTTTTATCAAATCGTACTTTTCCACCTTCAATTTTCTTTTTCGCACGATTAATCAATCCAAACGGAATACCATTTTTCTGTGCTACTTCAAAGGTAAATGAACTTCCGGCTTGACCTAAAATCAATTTATACATGGGTTCTAACGATTTCTCATCAAATAGCATGTTCGCATTAGATGCAAACGGTAGTTCGTTTGCTAAAATTTTTAAATTTGAATAATGTGTGGTTATAATTCCGAAAGCTTCACGTGCATAAAACTCTTCCAAGAAGGTTTCTGCTAAAGCACCTCCCAATTCGGGATCTGAACCTGTTCCAAACTCATCAATTAAAAACAATGTTTTTTCGTTACATTTCTTTAAAAAATAGTTCATGTTCTTTAATCGGTAACTATAAGTACTTAAATGATTTTCAATAGATTGATTGTCGCCAATATCTGTTAAAATTCGATCGAATAGAAACGTTTCACTTCGTTCGTGAACCGGAATTAGCATACCACTTTGCAACATCAATTGCAGTAATCCAACAGTCTTTAATGAAATTGTTTTTCCACCAGCATTAGGTCCAGAAATCACAATAATGCGACTTTCGTTATGTAGTTCAATAGTTTGTGGATAGGTAATTGCTTTCTTTTCTTTATTGTTTAAATACAAAATAGGATGGAAGGCTTCTCTAAAAAATAACCGCTTTTCTTCGATAATATTTGGAAGTATTCCATTGATTTTATAGGCATATTTTGCTTTTGCAGCAATGACATCAACATCGCTTAAAAAGTCTTGATAAGCAGCAATAGTTTCGGTAAATGGACGAATTTCATTGGTTAAACGTTTTAAAATTCGCATGATTTCTTCGCGTTCTTCAAATTCTAAATTGTTCAATTCGCGCGAGTAACGTTGTGCTGCTTCGGGTTCGATATAAGCGATACTTCCTGTTTTAGAACTTCCTAAAATAGAGCCTTTTACTTTTCTACGATACATGGCTAAAACCGCTAAAACTCTACGATTTTCTACTACTGTTTCTTTAATATCATCTAAATAGCCTAGCGAATTATACTGGCTCAAAGCCATGCCAAAACTTTGGTTGATTTTGCCTCGAACCACATTTATGTTGCGACGAATTTCAATCAAATCAGGTGAAGCGTTGTCTTTGATGATGCCAAATTTATCGACCACTTCGTCAATGCGTTGCAAAATCAATTTTACAATGTCAATTTGGGATGCTTTTTGATATAAATTTGGATAATAGTCTTCAAATTTCTTTAAAAATTGAATTAAGGTAATAGCCGTTTCTGAAAGGTTTCCAATTTTTTTAAAACTTCCTACTTCCAGAAAACTATCTTCAATAGCCAAGAATTTTAATTCGTAGTTGATATTTTCAAATCCGTGATTAGGTATGGCGTTATTGTTGGAAAACGAAGACAAATATTCAGAAGTTTGCTTCAAATTAATAAGCAACTCTTCTTTGTTTTTAAAAGGTGTTATTGCCAAAGCTTTTGTTTCACCAATATCAGTGTTGCAGCGGCTAGCAATCGTTTCTAAAACGGTATTGAATTCTAAATCTTGTAGCGTTTTTTGGGTAATCGAAATCATTTTTCTTTTTCTGTTAGGTCAAAGTTACAAAGTAAAAAAGGCATATTGCAATAGAAATTTATATTTTTGGTAAAAATTATAAAATGTTTATCAAAAACACGTCTTGGCAAACCCAATTAGCACCTGAATTTCAGAAATCTTATTTTGTAGCATTGATGCAACAAGTGGAACAAGAATACGCTACAACGACTTGTTTTCCACCAAAAGAGCTCATTTTTTCTGCTTTTGAACAATTTGATTTTCAAGACACAAAAGTGGTAATTATTGGTCAAGATCCATACCATGGAGTAGGTGAAGCAAATGGTTTGTGTTTTTCGGTGAATGATGGTGTTAAAATTCCACCGTCGTTAAAAAATATTTACACCGAAATTAATACGGAATATGACCGAATTCTTTTTCCGACTTCGGGTAATTTAGAGCGTTGGGCAAAGCAAGGTATTTTGTTGTTAAATGCAGGTTTAACGGTACGAAAAGACGTAGCCAATAGTCACAAACATTTGCAATGGAGTGTTTTTACTGATGCGGTAATTGATTTGATTAATGCACAATCGGAACATATCGTTTTTTTACTTTGGGGAAGTTTTGCGCAGAAAAAAGGAAAACGTATTGACCGAAATAAACACCTGGTTTTAGAAAGTGGTCATCCTTCTTTTGCGCATTCACACAAAAAATGGTTTGGAAACAATCATTTTAAAATGACAAATGACTATTTAAATCAGCAAGGAAAAGATATAATAGAATGGTAATTTTGCAGGAATTGAAAAGATACTATTGATTTTTAATTCTTTATAAATTCAGAATTTAAATCTCTAAATAGCACAATTCTGGGTTTACTAAATAACAGCTTTCTATAAAAGTAAGAGGAAAAACCTTCCTCATTGAATGCGCCGAACGTAAATTTAATTTCAGTTCCTTTTAATCCATGTTCTAATTGCCATGTGCCTTCACCCCAAGAGTCGCCTTTGAAAGTTCCGTCTTCAAAAAGTTCTAATTTTTCGTTATTTTCTATGCCATTAGTAGCAAATGTATTGCTTATGCTGCTGGTGTAAGAACCCGTAATTAACCAAGAAGGATAATAGGAATTGAAAATGAATAGCAATCCCATTGCTAGTATTATACTATATCTTTTTTTGATTTTCATACTTTAGTTTGTGTATTCTAGCAGATATTTTTTTTACTATTTGGGTACGGATGGAGATTTTGAGTTATAGAGGATATTACAATTTAGCTTTTAACCATTTGAATAAAATGTTTCTTCTTCTATTATCTACATCGTCTAATTGAACACTTGTAATATCTTCGATTTTAAAAATAGACATTCCTAAATCTTCTCCGTTTTTACCAACGCAATTAATAATGAAATCCGTTTCAGAAACCTCAATAATATAACCTGAGTAATATTCATCATTTGAAATCTCAAAACTTGTAATTACATTTTTATTTCCTTTAAGTTGCTTCAATACACTTTCATAGTAGCTTTCTTCTTGAAGAAAAACAAAATTTATTGGGTTTGGTTTGTAAATTTCATCACTATAATCAATAACGCATTCCATTGCTTTAACGTAATCGTCATTAAAATCAATTCTTTCAAAACGTTCTATTGGATGTACTATTATTCCATCTTTTTTACCAAATTTTGTAAAATGTTGAATGGCAACAAAATCTTCTGAATAATCAACAACATAACCACACCAAAATTTGGAATCTTCGTTGTAAACTGTGAAATTTAGTAGTTCTTTGTTTTGTTTAGATTTTTCTAATTGTTCAAGTAGTAGATTCATTTTTTACTTTTTTGTTATGTGGGCACGGAATGCAATTCCGCGCTATCGGGTTGTTGTAAATAGTTATTTTGTTATAGAAAATGTAATACTTGACTTCGGGATATCAATTTTGAAATGTTGTCTAATTACTTCGGTAAATAAGTCAATTTTTGTAGCAATTAAATATTTTCTGTCATTAATTGGCCATTCTGTAATTATTGCAACTAAATATTTTTTTGGTTTTTCTTTAGATGTTATTTCTTCAACTGGAGTGTACCATAAACCACAGCCACTAATTCCTTCTAGTTCTGGTCCAATCTGCGTAGATTTTTTTTTGTAATTATAGACTTTTTTTCGATCGTAATTTAAAATAACATTATACGAAGTTGAGCATTTTAAATTTTTATAAATATTCTTTTCAAGAACAGGAGTTGTTATATAACGATATGCTTTACTATATAGTTTTTTCTTATACTTATTGTATTTAGATTTTGTGGCAGGAAAGCCAACAAGTTCATAAAGTGGTAAATTTTTATAGTCATGATTAATATCGATTTCTTGTAAATTTAAGAAGTTGTAAGTTTTAGATATGTTCTCAATAGTTTCTGAGCATAATTTTAAAACACATATATCAAATTTATCTTTATCTCGATTATTAGTTTTATTAGTAACCAAATTTCCACCTAATTTAAAAATCGTATGTTTTTCTAATCCAACATAAAATTCAAAATTTAAACTTTCTGCCACATGAGCAACAGTAATTAAAAAATAGTCATCTAAAATTTTTAAAAAAATTCCAGTTCCACATGATTCGAGAATTTCATTATTATTCCTAAATAAGTGACAGGAAACTTCATAAGCATCCCAACTTGTTTTATTTTGAATTTCTCTAAATTTTTCAAGTAAATTTTGAATCATATAATTAGTTACAACGTTCCGGCGCTTGGCGAGGTTGCGAACTTCGGAACTGATTATTTTCTATCAAAGATAAAATTTGTTGCGAGAAATAAACGTGTATTTACTACAAAATTCGCAATCTTGCCAAACGCCTGTTGGTAGCAGTTTTTTTATTTATTTCCAACTTCCATTACTATAGTTTTCGCCCAAATATCTCCTAAACGTTGGTTTCGGTCAGTGTTTTTAATTGTCATTATTCCAATTAATCCAAAAGGGAACATATCAATTGGGTCCAATAAGTGTCTTTTTATTGATTGGCTCAAATTCAATTCTCCATTATTTTTAGTCAAAGATTTAGGTTTCAAGCCAACAATCGAATTTCCAAGAGTTGCTCCAAAAAACACTTCAGTAAGTACAATTATCGCAAACCAAAAAATAATTGGTACCAATGCTAATATTCCTGTAACTGAATATCCATCTTTGTCATTCGGTTCTCCAAATGAGTAAACAAAAGCAAAGAAAAAACCATAAACAAATAAATAATCAATAAATCCTGCAATAAATCTTTTAAGTAAATTCGGTTTAGTTATGTTTTCTACCATTATTTTTCAATATTAATTCAATCGATAATTTGTCAACTTTTAAAAGTTCTAATATTCTTTCAGCTTTCAATTTGTCATTTTTTAAAGCTTTTTCAAATTCTTTGTCTAAACCGCAAACGTAAAGTCTTTCATTGACAGTCATTCCGCCAATATTTTCCACTAAACTAATTTTATTTTCAATTTCTTTTTGAGTCATATTTCCATTTTCTGCGGTAAAATTGCTACCAACTAGTAAATAGCATCATAAAGTTAATACTTTCAATACCGCTAATATATAAAAAAATCCTCACAAGTTCTTTGCGAGGATTTAGGATATAAGATAGAAAAAGAATTACTCTGCGCTTTCTTGCATCGTATGATACACGTTCATTACGTCATCATCTTCTTCAATTTTTTCTAATAGTTTTTCAACATCAGCTACTTGGTCTGGTGTTAATTCTTTGGTTATTTGTGGTATTCTTTCAAATCCTGAAGATAAGATTTCTAAGCCACGTGTTTCTAATTCTTTTTGAATCGTTCCAAAGCTTTCAAAAGGCGCGTACATTAAAATGCCGTCTTCATCAGCAAAGATTTCTTCTACACCAAAATCAATCATTTCTAATTCTAATTCTTCCACATCTTGTCCTTCTGCTGGAATTCTAAAATTACACGTATGATCAAACATAAATTCTACTGAACCTTGTGTTCCAAACGTTCCGTTGCATTTGTTGAAGTAACTTCTAATGTTGGCAACGGTTCTGTTGTTGTTATCCGTAGCGGTTTCAATTAAAATCGCAATTCCGTGTGGTGCGTAACCTTCAAATAATACTTCTTTGAAGTTAGCCGTGTCTTTATCGGATGCTTTTTTAATAGCGCGTTCCACGTTATCTTTTGGCATGTTTGCTGCCTTCGCATTCTGAATAACCGCTCTTAAACGTGAGTTGGTTTCAGGATTTGGTCCGCCTTCTTTAACGGCCATTACAATATCTTTTCCTATTCTAGTAAACGTTTTTGCCATTGCTGACCAACGTTTCATTTTGCGGGCTTTTCTAAATTCAAACGCTCTTCCCATTGCTGTATAGTATGTTTCTTGTTAAGAAATTATTTAATTAATTTTTTTGCAAAATTAAACTTTTTTATCAGTTGAACAAGTATTAATCATTTGGAACATGACGAGAAATAAATTGGTCTCCAGTTGTGTTCCATTGGTTAATCATGTTGTTTTTATCTTGCGTAAATTTGGTGTTTATTTTATTGTAATCATTGATTTTTTTGTTGATGTCTTTTACCATTTGGTTATAACTAGCAATTTCTTCTTTTGTTCTTTCGTTGTCTTTTTTTCGTTCCAAAGAAGTTTTTGCTTCTTCAAATTTGGTATTGAACATTAAGAAATCAATAACGGCAGGAGCATATTCTGTTGCCGTTTTTTTGTACAATTCCATGCTTTTTTTAGTGCTTTCTAACAACGTTTTATCATTTTTAAAAGGTTGTTTTTCTACTAATTTTTGCAAACCTTCTTCGGCATACAATAAAAGTGAACTTGCATTTTGTTGTATACTCGCAATGTCTTTTTGTTCCACTGCTTTAGAAAGCATTAAATCGGTAATATTACATTTAAAGAAAATCAAATAAAACTCGGTATGATAGGAAAAAACTTCGTTTGAAATTTTCATTTTTTTACCTAATTCAGATTCTCCTTCGGTAAGTGTAATGTTGTATTTTTTTGCGAATTCTTTTTGTCCTTGAACTAAAAGTTCGTGCTCGTCATCCATTTTTTTGTTCACTAAATCACGCGTCATGATATAGGCTTCCATAAAATCATATGACTGCTCTGCTACTTCTTGCATGTCAACAATTTTACTGTATTCTTCATTGATTATAATTTCAGAAACCGATAAATATTTGACAACTTGGTCTCTGTACACAATATCACCTTTGTAGCCATCTTTTAATTTGCTGATGTTATTTTTAGCCGTTTGAATGGTTTTTACCAAATTTTTTCGCGTGGCATCAATTTTTCTTGCACTTTTTGAGTGAGCAATGGTTTTAGTGTATTTCCACATGTTTTTAGAAATAGCACTTTCTTCTTTATTAATAAATTCTAAATATTCAACAGGAGTTTTAAAGTTTTGAGCCATTAATGTACTCGTAATAAGTAAAAGTGTTGTGGCAAATAAAATTTTTTTCATGTGTTTTTTTAATGTGTTAAATCATAAATAATTGTGATGGCTTCTAATACGCGAGCGTTTTTTTGCAATTCTTTTATTTTTTCAGCGTTACTGGTCTGAGAATAAGAGTCATATTTTATTTTTTCAGTCTCAGCTGTTGTGTTTTTAATAATAAAATCAAACGTTTTGTCTTGAATTGCATCCGTTTCTTGATAAAGCGCATCCGAACGATGAACTTCGTCGAAAACAGCATTAAAATTCAATAGTAAAGGTTTTTTTTCAGTTTTAATATACGTTTCAAGTTTATCGTTTAAATTATTAATTTCCTTAAAAAAGATATTCTTAGCAATTCTATTTTGACTTTTTAAGATAATTGGTCCAAAGTTATTGGTGTATTTTTTAAAGCTAAGTTTTGGAGTTATACTATCATTGGCCAATACGTGCTTGTATCGAGATTCTTTAGGCATAAAATTTTGAAACAATAATGGCAGTTTTATATCCGGAATTAATCCTGTATTTTGATGGCTTTTCCCTGTAATTCTGTAAAATTTTTGGCCTGTAATTTTTATAAAATCTTTATTGTATCCTGAACTGTTAAACGGAATTATACTTTGTGTTGTAGCCTTTCCATACGTTTCATTTCCAATGATTATACCTCGATTGTAATCCTGAATGGCATTCGCAAAAAATTCACTTGCGGAAGCAGAAAATCCATTCACAATAACCACAATTGGACCGCTATACACCACACCACGATTGAAATCTTTAAGAGTTTCTATGTTGTTATATTTATCATGGACTAAAGCAACGGGTCCGACATCAATAAACATTCCAACCATCTTAATAGCTTCAGTAATGCTGCCGCCGCCATTGTCGTCTAAATCTATGATAATTCCGTCAACATTATCCTCCTGAAGTTTGATAATCTCTCGAGCTACATCATTAGAAAGGTTATTATTCCCTTCTTCATCACTATAAAAACTTGGAATTTTTATGTATCCAACTTTTGATTTATTTTCAACAATGAAACTAAAAGCTAAATTTTCTTCCGTTTTCATTATTTTCTTTTGCAGTTTGGCATTGAAAATATCGCCTGTTTTTTTTCTGAATGTAAATTCTAAAATGTTATAATTGTCGGACGATATTAACTCAGAAACTTTATCGATTGTTGCACAACTTATTGTGAAATCATCTTTACCATGTTTTATTTTTAACAGTTGATCGCCATTGTCAATTTTTCCATATTCAAAGGCCGGGCTTCCAGGAATAATCTCGGAAACCAATAAATTATCATTGTCATCCAATTCAAAATTAATTCCTACAGAACTACTATTTGCTGTAACAGACGACATGAAACTTTCTTTTTCAGAATAATTAAAATAGGAGGTATGTGGGTCAAAATAACTAGTATAAGCCGTTAAAAAGTTGTTATAAAAAGCATCATAAAATGACAGATCATCTTTGATAAGGCTATTTAAAACACATTTTTGGTTTTCAAATACCTTTAATCTTGCAGTTTCGGCTAATTTGGTAAAATTCTTTTGTAGCGAATCCTTATTTTTACTTTGTTCAGCAACATCAATGAGAATATCATATGTAATACCTTTACGTATGAAATTTTTCATTCGTTCTTCGTTTTTAATATATTCTCTGTTGTTATTGGTAAAAAACAAAGTGTCTTTCGTATTAAAAACCATATTTTGCTTTTCTAAAGCTTCAAGAATTGCGAGTTTTCGTAACAAAGCGTTTTTATAAACCAACGCTATTTCGTCTAAAAAAGCACAATCTTTAGTAGAAATATAATCATCTATTTTAAATTTATGAACACTTAACTTTTCTGCTTCAGAACTAGTAAAATAGATTTTGTCTTCGTCTAAGATTTCAAAAAAAGCATCATAAACATTAGCCGATAGACTATCGTCTACAGGTTTCATTTTATAATGATTGATTTTTAAAAAGGTATTTATTTTTTTTATTTTATCACAGACTTTTTCAGTGTTTTGAGCATAAAGCCCACACTGAAAAAGTACCATGAAATATAAAATTTTTTTCATCAACAAATGTGATTATTTCTTATAAAAGGGCATTTTAACCACTTTTGCTTTAATGTCTTTATTTCTAATTCGGATGTAAATTTCTGAATCTGGTGTTGCTAATGAAGTAGGAACATAACCCATTCCAATGGCAATTCCCATAGAAGGTGATTGCGTTCCAGAAGTTACGATACCAATTATAGTTCCGTTTGCATCAGCAATTTCATAATCGTGACGAGGAATTCCTCTTTCAATCATTTCAAAACCAACTAATTTGCGAGAAACCCCAGCTTCTTTTTGTTTTTTAAGGTTTTCAGAATTCGTAAATTCTTTATCAAATTTGGTAATCCAACCTAAACCAGCTTCTAATGGCGAAGTCGTATCGTTGATGTCGTTTCCGTATAAACAGAATCCCATTTCTAAACGTAACGTATCGCGAGCAGCTAATCCTATTGGTTTAATTCCGAAAGCGGCTCCAGCTTCAAAAACTTTGTTCCAAATGTATTCAGCATCTTCGTTTTTGAAGTAAATTTCAAATCCGCCCGAACCCGTATAGCCTGTTGCCGAAACAATTACATCACTTTTTCCTGCAAATTCGCCAATTTGGAATGTGTAATAGCCCATATTGGTTAAGTCAATAGAAGTTAATGATTGCATAGCTTCCGCCGCTTTTGGTCCTTGAATGGCTAATAACGAATATGCTTCTGAAAGATTTTGCATATCAACTCCTAAATCATTGTGTGCAGCAATCCAATTCCAATCTTTTTCAATATTTGATGCATTTACCACCAACATATAATGGTTGTCAGCGATTTTATAAACGATTAAATCGTCTACGATTCCCCCTTCGTTATTTGGCAAACAAGAGTATTGCGCTTTTCCATCTACTAATTTAGACGCATCATTTGAAGTTACTTTCTGAATTAGAGCTAACGCATTTTCTCCTTTTAAGAAAAACTCGCCCATGTGAGAAACGTCAAAAACACCAACGCCATTTCTAACGATTTCGTGTTCTGCATTTACTCCTTCATATTGAACAGGCATATTGTATCCTGCAAACGGAACCATTTTAGCTCCTAAACTTTCGTGAATGTGCGTTAACGCTGTATTTTTCATGATTTTGTGTTGAATATTTTAAGACTGCTAATTTATTGAAAAATCTTAAAAATAGCTTTAGAATTGGTATAAATAATAAGCAATATTTATTTTTTGTTAATATTAATAATAAATCTTGCATTTTAACAATTGTTTGCGGAATTTTGGACTTTAAATTTTTGACATGGAAACCATACATTATATAAGTTCAGATTTATTATCAATTGAAACTATTAACGAAGTTGTATTTCAAGGAAAAACATTAGCTCTTTCTGAAGAAGCTGTTGTAAATATTGAAAAATGCCGAAAGTATCTAGATGATAAAATGCAATCAAATTCAGATCCAATTTATGGAATTAATACCGGTTTTGGTTCGCTATGTAATGTAAAAATTTCGAATGAAAATTTATCAAAATTGCAAGAAAACCTTGTGAAATCGCACGCTTGCGGAACGGGAGAAGAAGTGCCTCATGAAATTGTAAAAATCATGTTGTTGCTTAAAATTCAATCGTTAAGTTATGGACATTCAGGTGTTCAGTTAGTAACCGTGCAACGTTTGATTGATTTTTATAACAATGATATTTTACCCGTAATTTACACACAAGGTTCGTTAGGAGCTTCTGGCGATTTAGCTCCTTTAGCACATTTATCATTACCCTTGTTAGGTGAAGGCGAAGTATATGTTGATGGTTTTAGACAACCTTCGGCTAAAGTGTTAGAAAAATTTGGATGGCAACCCATTGTATTGCAATCAAAAGAAGGATTGGCTTTATTAAACGGAACCCAATTTATGAGCGCTTATGGGGTATTTTGTTTGATAAAATCGCAAAAATTAGCTTATTTGGCAGATGTAATTGGTGCTATTTCGTTAGAAGGTTTTGACGGAAGATTAGAGCCTTTTACCGATTTGATTCATTTAGTTCGTCCACATAAAGGGCAAATTCAAACGGCTGAACATTTTAGAGATTTATTAGAAGATAGTGAAATTATTGCGCAACCTAAAGTGCATGTGCAAGATCCTTATTCGTTTCGTTGTATTCCTCAAGTCCATGGGGCTTCTAAAGACACAATTGATTATGTAAAAAGAGTATTTCGTACCGAAATTAATTCGGTAACGGATAATCCAAATATTTTTGTTGGTGAAGATTTAATTATTTCGGGAGGAAATTTCCACGGACAGCCATTGGCATTGGCATTAGATTTTTTAGGAATAGCTTTGTCAGAATTAGGAAGTATTTCTGAAAGAAGAACGTATCAATTAATTTCGGGATTAAGAGGTTTACCAGCGTTTTTAGTAAACGATCCAGGATTGAATTCAGGATTTATGATTCCGCAATATACAGCAGCAAGTATTGCCAGTCAGAACAAACAATTGGCAACTCCAGCAAGTATTGATAGTATTGTTTCATCAAATGGACAAGAAGATCACGTGAGTATGGGAGCCAATGCAGCAACAAAAACATTAAGAATAGTTGAAAATATTGAACGCATTTTAGCGATTGAATTATTGAACGGTTCACAAGCGTTAGCATTTAGAAGACCATTAAAATCGAGTGATTTTATCGAAAGTTTTGTAAAATCATACAGAGAAGATGTTTCGTTTGTTTCAGAAGATAGAATTTTACATTACGACATAGAAAAATCTATTGCTTTTTTGAACACTTTTCAAATTGATTTGGTAGATTAAATAAAAAAAAACGCTATTGGATAACAATAGCGTTTTTTTTTATTCTATTAAAAACATTTCACTTTCCAAAACAAAATCAGGATGTTGAGGCATTGTAGCTCTCATCACATAAGATTTATCTTTTACTTCAATAATTTCAATTACTAAAACACCAGCATATCTTTTGTCATAATCAAGTGTTTCTTGTGTTGGTAAAACGGTGTATTTACAATCATCAATCCATTTTATAGTAAAACTTAAACTACGACTTTCACCTTCAATTTCTTCAGTTTGAATGGCGCCTTTTCGTTTAATAATAAAGGTAGTTCCTGTAGATTTATCAACTAATTTGAATGTTCCATTTTTAAATTTTTTACAATCTAATTTTTGTGCTGATGCATCTTGGGGAATAAAAAATAGAAAAGTAAAAATAACAAAAGCGATTATTTTTTTCATTGGATTAAAGTATAAGTGTTAAAATTGTAATAATTGCGGGTAGCGCTTGTACATAAAATATTTTTTTAGAAGCGGAATATGCGCCATAAATTCCAGCTATTGCTACACAACTTAAAAAGAATAAAGCAACATTTTTGCTCCAATTTTCATCTGAAATAAATAGTGACCAAATTAATCCAGCCGCTAAAAAACCGTTATATAAACCTTGATTAGCTGCTAAAACTTTTGTTTTTTCGAATAAATCATCGGGAATAGTTCTAAATACTTTTTTTGCTTTTGTCGTCCATGCAAACATTTCTAACCATAAAAAATACAGATGAAATAGCGCTATAATGGCAATAAGTATTTTACTAATTACATACATAATTATTTATTTTCGTTAAAGGTACGTTCAATTCTTTTGTCGGGAATAAGCCAAATTAAAGCTACTAAAATATAAATAGCGCCAGATATTTCTACAGAATATTTGGTTATTAATACAGCAATTAAATACAAAACTACCGACAATTTTCCTTTATAATCTTTACCAATAGCTTTTGAAAGTGACGAATCTTTTCCATGGTCATTTAAAATTAAACGCTGCAGAATAAAGTAGGCAAAAGCGTTCATTAATAAGACAATCCCATAAAGCATCATAGGAAATGGAGCAAAATGATGTTCACCAATCCAAGCCGTTGTAAAAGGAATTAATGATAACCAAAACAATAAATGTAAGTTTGCCCACAAAATTTTTCCATTTACATTTTTTAATGAATGGATTAAATGATGGTGATTGTTCCAGTAAATTCCGACATAAATAAAGCTTAAAATATAACTCAAAAACTTATGTGATAATTTAACAACCGCTTCAAAAGTGGTGTCTTCTGGAACTTTAAATTCCAAAACCATGATAGTTATAATAATGGCTAAAACACCATCACTAAAGGCTTCTAAGCGGTTTTTATTCATTTCGTATTTTTAAGTAAAATCACAATTAAAATGATAATAGCAATAGCTTCGGTAAGCATTCCTATTGTTAGCATAATACTTGCTCCAGGCCAATGTTGTAGTTTAAATAAAGCGCCAATAATAGTTACCACCATTCCTAAAAGGAATAAAATTAATGGAATTATATATTGTTTTTTCATAATCTATCTAATTTTGAACACTGAACACTGAATTATTTCCATTTAAAATTCTTCTCAATCGCTTTAATCATTTCTCCGGCAATATCTTTTTGTGTTGCGCCTTCGATTCCTTCTAAGCCTGGAGAAGAATTTACTTCTAACAGTAATGGTCCTTTTGATGAACGAATAATATCTACACCAGCCACTTTTAAATTCATGGCTTTTGCTGCTTTTATAGCAATTTTCTTTTCTTCGGCAGTCACTTTTACTACTGAAGCCGTTCCACCTAAATGAATGTTTGCTCTAAATTCCCCTGGTAAAGCTTCGCGTTGCATTGCGGCAACTACTTTTCCATCGACAACAAACAAACGCAAATCTTTTCCGTTGGCTTCTTTGATAAATTCTTGTACTAAAATGTTGGCATTTAAACTCTTGAATGCGTTAATAACTGATTCTGCTGCTTTTTTTGTTTCTGCCAAAACGACACCTTTTCCTTGTGTCCCTTCTAATAATTTTACAATTAAAGGTGAACCACCTACCATCTTAATTAAATCGTCTGTATCTAAAGGCGAATTTGCAAATCCAGTAGTAGGAATTTCAACGCCATTATTTAAAAGTAATTGTAACGAAAATAATTTATCTCTTGATTGTGTTATAGCAGCTGCATTATTAAGTGCAAAAACTTTTAGTGCTTCAAATTGACGTGTTAAAGCACAACCATAATAGGTCATACTAGGACGTATTCTAGGAATTACTGCATCAAAATCATTCAGCACTTTTCCACCACGATAATGTATTTCGGGTGTATTTGCATCTAATTTCATGTAGCAATATTTCAGATTTAAGAAATGCATTTCGTGTCCTCTTAATTCTCCTGCTTCCATGATTCGTTTGTTGCTATAAAGCTCAGGATTGCTTGCTAATAGTCCAATTCGAAGTCCTTTTTTTGGTTCTTCTGAAGAATAATAATATTCTTTAAGTTTTTCGGTTGTAGGTTGACCTAATAAATATTTTTGCTCTGGGTCCACTAAAACTCTTCCCGACATAGCTTCCCGACCTAAAAGCATTCGGAAACCCATTGAATCTCTATTGGTTAGAGTAACTTCAATATCCCAAGTTTTGGTACCAATTTCTAATTTGGTTTTGATTACATAACGTTGTTCTCTATATCCACTCGAGCTTTTTACTACTCTTTTATCAACTAATGGTGCTTCACAATGAATTACTGCTTTTGCATTATTTTGGATGGGATTGATATCAAATTTTACCCAACTTTCGCTATTTTTTTCAAATGTTACAATATTAATAGCATGTAATGCAGAGGTTTTAGCGCCAGAATCTACTCTTGCTTTAATGGTTGGAATTCCTAAAGTAGGGAAGGAACACCATTCTTCGCTACCAACAATGACTTTGTCTAACATTTTTAAACGTATGAATTAAGATTCTAAAGTAGTATTTTTTTTAATACGAAAACAATTTCTACGAAATAAAAAAACCAAGCTATGTGCTTGGTTCTTCTAATTTTTTAATCTCTATTGTTAGTTCCTGATTATCTGCATCTAAGTCCATGAAAATTTGATCTCCATCATGAATTTTAGAAGTAATAATTTCTTCAGCTAAGGCATCTTCAACATATTTTTGAATCGCTCTTTTTAATGGTCGCGCTCCAAATTGCTTGTCAAAACCTTTTTCGGCAATATAATCTTTAGCTTCTTCAGAAAGTTTTAGGGTATATCCTAATTCTTTTACTCTTAAATATAATTTATCTAATTCAATATCGATAATTTTATCAATATCGTGTTTTTCTAAAGCATTGAAGACTATTACGTCGTCAATTCTGTTTAAAAATTCAGGTGCAAAGGCTTTCTTTAGAGCATTTTCGATAATTCCTTTAGAATTGTCTTCTGCTTGAGCTGTTTTAGAAGCTGTTCCAAAACCAACGCCTTGGCCAAAATCTTTTAATTGACGTGCTCCAACGTTTGATGTCATGATAATGATTGTATTTCTAAAATCAATTTTACGACCTAAACTATCAGTCAAATGTCCGTCATCTAATACTTGAAGCATCATATTAAATACATCAGGGTGTGCTTTTTCAATTTCATCTAAAAGTACAACACAGTATGGTTTTCTTCTTACTTTTTCAGTTAATTGTCCACCTTCTTCGTATCCAACGTATCCTGGAGGCGCTCCAACTAAACGAGAAATAGCAAATTTTTCCATGTATTCACTCATGTCAATTCGAACCAAAGCATCTTCAGAATCAAACAATTCTTTTGCAATTACTTTTGCTAATTGTGTTTTTCCAACACCTGTTTGACCTAAGAAAATAAATGAGCCAATTGGTTTATTTGGGTCTTTTAAACCCGCACGATTTCTTTGAATTGATTTTGCGATTTTTAATACCGCTTCATCTTGCCCAATCACCTTACCTTTAATTAGTTCGGGTAAGTGAGCTAATTTATTACTTTCAGTTTGTGCAATACGATTTACAGGAATTCCTGTCATCATAGAAACTACATCGGCAACATTATCTTCGGTAACAGTAACTTTATTGTTTTTAGAATCTTCTTCCCATTGTTCTTGTGCAATGGCTAAATCCTTTTCGATGCGTTTTTCATCATCACGAAGTTTAGCTGCTTCTTCATATTTCTGTTTTTTAACGACAGTATTTTTAAGTTCGCGCACTTCTTCTAATTGACGCTCTAATTCTAAAATTTGTTTTGGAACATCTATATTAATAATGTGAACACGAGAACCCGCTTCGTCTAAAGCATCAATAGCTTTGTCCGGAAGAAAACGATCGGTCATATAACGATTTGTCAATTTTACACATGCTTCAATTGCTTCAGGTGTGTACAAAACATTGTGATGATCTTCATATTTAGGTTTGATGTTGTTTAAAATGGTAATCGTTTCCTCAACTGTGGTTGGTTCTACAATTACTTTTTGAAAACGTCTTTCAAGAGCACCATCTTTTTCGATATATTGACGGTATTCATCTAATGTTGTTGCGCCTACACATTGAATTTCTCCACGTGCCAATGCTGGTTTAAACATGTTTGATGCATCTAGTGAGCCTGTAGCACCACCAGCGCCAACAATGGTATGAATTTCGTCTATGAAAAGGATAATGTCATCATTTTTTTCTAATTCATTCATTACGGCTTTCATTCGCTCTTCGAATTGTCCACGGTATTTTGTACCAGCTACTAAACTTGCTAAATCAAGTGTAACCACACGTTTATTGAATAAATTTCGAGATACTTTTTTCTTAATGATTCGCAATGCTAAGCCTTCAGCAATTGCGGATTTACCAACACCTGGTTCACCAATTAAAAGTGGATTGTTTTTCTTTCTTCGGCTTAAAATTTGAGAAACACGCTCAATCTCTTTTTCACGACCAACAACTGGGTCTAATTTTCCTTCTTCTGCCATTTCGGTTAAATCACGACCAAAATTATCCAAAACAGGCGTTTTAGATTTTTTATTCGTTTTACTTCCAGAAGGGGGATTGTTAAAACCGCTATCTTTTAGGCTGTCATCTTGTCCTGAATCGTCATTAAAAGATTCAGCTTTTGGCAAATTTTCTAAGTAATCGTCTTCGTTTGTCATCATGGCTGTATATTGTTCTTTAACGGTTTCATAATCAATTTTAACTTTATTCATTAATTTGGTTGTAGGGTCATTTTCATTACGTAAGATACATAATAATAAATGAGCGGTACTAATTTCGGAATTATTGAATAATTTAGCTTCTAAAAATGTAGTTTTTAGAGCGCGTTCAGCTTGTCTAGTTAGATGTAAGTTTTTCTTTTCAATATTTTGAATTCCGTTAGGATTGGCGGGACTTAAGATTTCTACTTTTTTTCTCAAATGAGATAAATCTACGGCCAAATTATTTAAAATATTTATTGCTTTACCATTCCCATCGCGAAGAATCCCCAGCATTAGATGCTCGGTGCCAATGAAATCGTGACCTAAACGTAAAGCTTCTTCTTTACTAAAGGAAATTACATCTTTAACTCTTGGTGAAAAATTATCGTCCATACTGCATTTATAAGATTAGTAAAAGTACAAAATTGTATAAGTAAAAGCAAAAACTATACCTAATAAACATACTATGTTGCTAAATGACAAAAAATAAATGTAAAATAAAAGAAAAACGACTTAGATTTATAAGCAATTTGTAAACAAAATTGTTAATAAAATCTCTAAATTAGTGTCTAAAAATTTGTTGTAAAAGTTCAAAAAGCCGTATATTGGCACGTTTTAGTAATAATCATAATTTTAATATAAATACTTATGTCAGAAGGAGAAAAGTTAATTCCTATTAACATAGAGGAAGAAATGAAATCAGCTTACATCGATTATTCGATGTCTGTTATTGTGTCGCGTGCACTTCCTGATGTTAGAGATGGTTTAAAACCTGTACACCGTAGAGTTTTATACGGAATGTATGAATTAGGAGTTCTTTCGAACAGAGCCCACAAAAAGTCGGCAAGGATTGTTGGAGAAGTTTTAGGTAAATATCACCCACATGGTGATACTTCAGTATATGATGCAATGGTACGTATGGCTCAAGAATGGAGTTTACGTTACTTAATGGTAGATGGTCAAGGTAACTTTGGTTCGGTAGATGGTGATAGTCCAGCAGCAATGCGTTACACCGAAGCGAGAATGAAAAAGATTTCGGAAGAAATGTTGGCCGATATCGATAAGGAAACTGTTGATTTTCAATTAAACTTTGATGATACTTTGCATGAACCAACAGTAATGCCAACAAAAGTTCCAACGTTATTAATAAACGGAGCTTCGGGAATTGCTGTAGGTATGGCTACAAATATGGCACCTCATAACTTAACAGAGGTTATTGATGGAACATTAGCATATATTGACAACAACGATATTGAAATTGATGAATTAATCAATTATATTAAAGCTCCAGATTTTCCTACTGGAGGAATTATTTATGGTTACGAAGGAGTTAGAGAAGCTTTCAAAACAGGTAGAGGGCGTATTGTAATGCGTGCAAAAGTTGGTTTTGAAGAAGTGAATGGTAGAGAAGCTATCATTGTTACTGAAATTCCTTACCAAGTGAATAAGGCAAATATGATTAAACATACTGCCGACTTAGTTAATGACAGAAAAATTGAAGGCATATCAAACATTCGTGATGAATCGGATAGAAATGGTATGCGTGTGGTTTATGAATTAAAACGTGATGCGGTTCCAAACGTAGTTTTAAATACACTTTATAAGTATACGCAATTGCAATCTTCATTCAGTGTAAATAATATTGCATTGGTAAAAGGGCGTCCTCAAATGTTAAATCTTAAAGATTTGATTTACCATTTTGTAGAACACCGTCATGATGTTGTAGTTCGTAGAGCACAATTTGACTTAAGAAAAGCAGAAGAAAGAGCACATATTTTAGAAGGTTTAATTATTGCATCAGATAATATTGATGAAGTAATCAAAATTATTAGAGGTTCTAAAGATGGAGACGAAGCAAGATCTAAATTAATTGAGCGTTTCAAATTATCAGAAATTCAAGCGCGTGCTATTGTTGAAATGCGTTTGAGACAATTAACAGGTCTTGAACAAGATAAATTGCGTGCTGAGTACGAAGAAATCATGAAATTGATTACGTATTTAAAAGAATTACTTGCAAGTAAAGAAATGAGAATGCAAGTGATTAAAGACGAATTAGGTGAAATTAGAGAAAAATACGGTGATGAGCGTCGTTCAAAAATTGAATATTCGGGTGGCGATGTAAGTATCGAAGATTTGATTGCAGATGAAAGTGTTGTAATTACTATTTCACATGCAGGCTACATAAAACGTACTTCATTATCAGAATACAAAACACAAAATAGAGGAGGAGTTGGTCAAAAATCTGCAGGTACAAGAGATCAGGATTTCTTAGAGCATTTATTTGTAGCAACTAATCATCAATATTTAATGTATTTCACGCAAAAAGGTAAGTGTTACTGGATGCGCGTTTACGAAATTCCAGAAGGAACTAAAGCAAGTAAAGGTCGTGCTATCCAAAACTTAATCAATATCGAAAGTGATGATAAAGTAAAAGCATTTATTTGTACACAAGACTTAAAAGACCAAGACTACATTAAGAGCCACAATTTAATTATGGTAACTAAACAAGGTCAGGTTAAGAAAACATCTTTAGAAAAATATTCTAAACCTCGTGTAAATGGTGTAGCTGCAATTACAATTAAAGAAGGTGACGAGTTATTAGGAGCAAAATTAACCAACGGTTCAAGTCAAGTTTTAATTGCCGGAAAATCAGGTAAAATGGTTCGTTTTGAAGAAGAAAAAACGCGTCCAATGGGTAGAACTGCCTCTGGAGTTAGAGGAATTACTTTAGCCGACGATAAAGATGAAGTAATTGGCATTGTAACGGTTAACAAAGAAGATGTAAATGAAACGCAAATTTTAGTTGTTACAGAAAATGGTTACGGAAAACGTACCAAATTGGTTGAAGAAGACGGAGTAGATGTATACCGAATTACAAATCGTGGTGGAAAAGGTGTGAAAACATTAAACATTACAGAAAAAACAGGAGCTTTAATTGCAATCAATAATGTAACTGATGATGATGATTTAATGATTATTAACAAATCGGGCTTAACCATTAGAATGATGGTTTCTGATTTGAGAGTAATGGGAAGAGCAACACAAGGTGTTAAATTGATAAACATTAAAGGAAGTGACTCTATT
This sequence comes from Flavobacterium sp. N2820, assembly GCF_025947285.1. Classification (NCBI taxonomy): domain Bacteria; kingdom Pseudomonadati; phylum Bacteroidota; class Flavobacteriia; order Flavobacteriales; family Flavobacteriaceae; genus Flavobacterium; species Flavobacterium sp. N2820. The sequence goes on from NZ_CP110008.1 coordinate 646,138, forward strand.
GCAGCTGTAACAAAGGTGCTTCGTGAAGATGAAGAAATTGTTTTAGATGAAAATGAAGAAATTTCTGATGCTGAAACTGGCACAGATGTTGATTCGTCTGAAGAAGAAACTCAAGAATAAATAAAATAAAGCCCAAATTTATTTGGGCTTTTCTTTAAACCCAGATTATAGAACTATGAAAAAATTAGTATTAAGCGCAACATTATTTTTATCAGTTGCAACATTTGCTCAAAAAGATGAGCTTAAAACCTTAAAAAAGATTTATGCAAAAGAAACTATTTCTGTAAAAGATTTAGAAACTTATAAATCAACCAGCGACGCTTTGCAAAATTTAGCTACTGAAGAAGCTGACAAAGTGTATGCTAAATTTTATAAGGTAATGTATCCAACAATTGAATTAGCTTCAAAAGGTGAAAAAGCAACATTGCAAGATCAAATGAAGCTATATAATCCAGAATTCATCAAAGAATATGGTGTAGTGATTGATGAAACCATAGCTTTTGAAAAGAAAACAGGTAAGAAAGTTTACACAGATGATTTAATAATTGAAAAAGATCAATTCAAGCAAGGAATTATGACTTTTGCATTAGCACTTAATAGTGCTTCAAGGTTTAAAGAAGCATCTGCAGCTTTTTATAATTTATATACTTTTGATCCAAAAAATGAAGGTAAATCTTTGCAAAATGCTGCAATCTTAGCCGTTCAAGCGAATGATGCTAAATTAGGAGAAAAACTGTATGAAGAATTTTATAAAAGTGATTATCTTAATAATGGTGTAATTTATTACGCTACAAATAAAGCAAGTGGCGTTGAAGAAGATTTAGGCACAAGAGAAAATAGAACTAAAAATATTGGAGCAGGGTTTTATGAAAATCCAAGAGATGAAAAGGTTAATAAAATGAAACCTGAAGTTCAAAGAATATTATCTATTTTATACGTTCAAAATGGAGAAATTGCTAAAGCAAAAGAGATTTTTACAGAAGCTAGAATGCAAAATCCTAATGATGAAGAATTAAAAACAGGTGAATTTAATTTGTATTTTAATGAAGGCTTCGCGGGGTTAAAAGACGAAGATAGATTGGTTGCCGAAATAAACGCTTCAACAGCAAATAAAAAGAAATATGATGAATTAATGGCGCAAAGAAAAGCAATGTTCCAAAAAGTAATTCCATCTTTTGAAAAAGCTTACTCAATTAATCCGACTGATGCTAATACAAAAAATATTTTAAAATTAGCTTACGAAATCACTGGTCAACTTGAAAAAGCAAAATCAATTAATTAAAGTTGATTTTATAGTATATAAAGGTGTTAGATAAAGTCTAGCACCTTTTTTATTTACTACCTATTTTAAAAATCCCTACATTTGTTATTCAAATTTTAATCTTGTGAGCCAAACTAATAAACTCAAAATAATTAACGACCCCATTTATGGTTTTATCACCATTCCAAATACTTTAATATACGATTTAATACAGCATCCTTATTTCCAGCGCTTAAGACGTATTTCTCAAATGGGGATGTCATACTTAGTCTATCCAGGTGCGCATCATACTCGTTTTCATCATGCATTGGGATGTATGCATATTATGCAAAAAGTTGTTCAAACACTCAAGTTTAAAGGGGTTTCTATTTCAGATGAAGAAGAGAATGCATTGTATGTTGCCATTCTCTTGCACGATATTGGTCATGGCCCTTACAGTCATGCTATGGAGCACAGTATTGTTGAAGAAGTGCATCACGAAGAGCTGTCTTTGCTTTTTATGGAACAATTGAATAAAGAGTTTGACGGACAATTAGCATTAGCAATTCAAGTATTCAAGGGTGAATATCATCGAAAATTTATGTTACAGTTGATTTCTAGTCAACTAGACATGGATAGAATGGATTATTTAAAACGCGATAGTTTTTACAGCGGAGTGGCCGAAGGAAACATCAATAGTGAACGATTAATTCAAATGATGAATGTTGAAAATGATGTTTTGGTTATTGAAGAAAAAGGAATTTATTCGGTTGAAAAATTCTTAGTTGCACGAAGATTGATGTATTGGCAGGCATATTTACACAAAACAAGTGTTGTAGCTGAATTAATTCTTACAAAAATTTTAAAAAGAGCAAAAGAATTAACTCAAAAAGGAACGGTTTTGCCTTGTAGTGAATCGCTTCAATTTTTTATGCAAAACAAAATTTCATTGGCAAATTTTGATAAAAATATAGTAGACAGATTTTCTTATTTAGACGATTATGATGTAATGGGAGCTATTAAATCATGGCAATTTAACGACGATTTTGTGTTGCAAAATTTATGCCGAATGATTTTAAATCGTGATTTACTAAAGATTCAAATAACTGAAGATAAACCTAACAAAGAGAAGTTGTTAGATTATAAAAATAAATTTATTGAAAAAGTAAATATTTCAGATAAAGAAGCAGGTTATTTTGTATTCAAAGGAAAGTTGAAAAATCAAGCTTATAGTAAATCAAGTGAACCAATTTATGTGCTTAAAAAAGACAAAAGTATCGAAGATGTAGTTGAAGCTTCAGACCAAATGTATCTAAAAGCATTATCTAAAGAAGTAACTAAATATTACATTTGTTTTCCAAAAGTAGTAGTAGAGTCTTAACATTTTAATTTAATTTTATATTTTTGCCAATATAAAACCCTCAAATTCGTATATTTGATAGTTTGAGTATTTTTATATGTATCATTTCGTGTGTCAAGCGAAATAAATAGTATCATTTAAATGAAGTTTACAGCAGCGCAAATAGCAGGTATTTTAGAAGGAGAAGTAGTAGGAAACCCTAATGCTGAAGTCCATAAATTATCTAAAATAGAAGAAGGAACAGAAGGTTCTCTCACATTTTTGGCCAATCCAAAATATATCAACTTCATTTATTCCACGCAAGCAACAGTTACAATAGTAAACAATACGTTTGAACCAGAACAAAATATTACAACAACACTAATTAAGGTTGAGGATGCTTATAAATCATTTTCAAAATTATTAGAATATTACAATCAAGTAAAACTAATGAAATCGGGTATTGAGCAACCATCTGTAATTTCAGAAGGAGTAACCTATGGTACCGATTTGTATTTAGGCAGTTTTTGCTACATTGGAAAAAACGTAATTATTGGAAATAATGTCAAAATTTATCCCAATAGTTTTATTGGCGATAATGTAACTATTGGTGACAATTGTGTTTTCTTTGCAGGTGTTAGAATTTATTCAGAAACAGAAATCGGAAATAATTGCACCATTCATTCGGGAACCATTGTAGGTTCTGATGGTTTTGGTTTTGCTCCTTTAGAGGATGGTACCTATTCAAAAGTACCCCAAATCGGTAATGTAATCATTGAAGACAATGTCGAAATTGGTGCTTGTACAACAGTTGATAGAGCAACATTAGGTTCAACCATTATTAGAAAAGGAGTAAAACTTGATAATCACATTCAAGTGGCACACAATGTTGAAATTGGTGAAAACACAGTAATTGCAGCTCAAACAGGAATTGCAGGAACTACCAAAATTGGAAAAAACTGTCTAATTGGAGGTCAAGTAGGTTTTGCAGGGCATTTAGTGATAGGTGATAATGTAAAAATTCAAGCACAATCAGGCATTGGTAAAAATTTAAGTGACGGAGAAGTTGTTCAAGGAAGTCCAGCTTTCAATTACGGTGATTTTGCGAAGTCTTTCGTACATTTTAGAAATTTACCAAAAATTGTATCCGATTTAGAAGAATTAAAAAAACAACAATAATAAAATAGAATAATATTATGGTTAAGCAAACAACCATTGCCAGTGAAATTTCTTTAACTGGAGTTGGACTACACACGGGACAAGAAGTTACAATGACTTTTAAACCAGCACCTATTAATAACGGCTTTACTTTTGTAAGAGTCGATTTAGAAGGCCAACCTATTATTGAAGCCGATGCTAATTATGTAGTTAATACCCAAAGAGGGACTAATTTAGAGAAAAGAGGTGTTATGATTCAAACACCAGAACATGTTTTAGCAGCAGTAGTTGGTTGTGATTTAGATAATCTTATTATTGAACTAAATGCTTCTGAATTACCAATTATGGACGGCTCTTCAAAATATTTTGTTGAAGCTATTGAAAAAGCTGGTATTGTTGAGCAAGAAGCAGAACGAAAAATTTATGTAGTTAAAGAAGTAATTACTTATACAGATGAGGCTACAGGAAGCGAAATTACAGTAATTCCAAGTGATAATTATTGTGTAACTGCTATGGTAGATTTTGGAACTAAAGTGTTAGGTACTCAAAATGCGACTATGAAAAATATCGCTGAGTTTAAAACCGAAATTGCCGATTGTAGAACATTCAGTTTTTTACATGAATTAGAAAGCTTACTTAATAACGGTTTAATCAAAGGTGGAGATTTGAATAATGCAATTGTTTATGTAGATAAAGAAATTTCTGCGGAAACAATGGAAAATTTAAAGAAAGCCTTTAATAAAGATACTATTTCTGTAAAAGAAAATGGAATTTTAGATAACCTTACATTGCATTATCCAAACGAAGCGGCTCGTCATAAATTATTAGACATCGTTGGTGATTTATCTTTGATTGGAACTAAAATTCAAGGAAAAATTATTGCCAATAAACCGGGACATTTTGTAAACACCCAGTTTGCAAAAAAACTTTCTAAATTAATTAAATTGGAAGAACGTAATAATGTTCCTACTTATGATATAAATAAAGAGCCTGTGATGGATATTCATGGTATTATGGATTTATTACCGCACAGACCACCATTTTTATTAGTAGATAAAATTCTAGAACTTTCTGAAACACATGTTGTTGGATTAAAAAATGTAACTATGAACGAAGATTTTTTCATAGGTCATTTTCCAGGAGCACCAGTAATGCCAGGTGTTTTACAAGTCGAAGCAATGGCACAAACAGGAGGAATTTTAATATTGAGCACAGTTCCAGACCCAGAAAATTACTTAACCTATTTCATGAAAATTGATAATGTTAAGTTTAAAAATAAAGTTTTACCAGGCGATACCTTATTCTTTAAGTGCGATTTGATTTCTCCAATTAGAAGAGGGATTTGTCACATGCAAGCTTATGCGTATGCAAATGGTAAATTAGTTTCAGAAGCCGAATTAATGGCTCAAATTGTTAAAGTTAAATAATTATGAATCAACCGTTAGCATATGTGCATCCAGGTGCCAAAATAGCAAGAAATGTTGTAATTGATCCTTTTACAACAATACATAATAATGTTGAAATTGGTGAAGGAACTTGGATTGGTTCTAATGTTACCATTATGGAAGGTGCGCGAATTGGAAAAAATTGTAACATTTTTCCTGGGGCTGTAATTTCAGCTGTACCTCAAGATTTAAAATTTGGTGGAGAAGAATCCTTGGCTGTTATAGGGGATAATACAACAATTAGAGAATGTGTTACGATCAATAGAGGTACTATCGCTTCAGGCCAAACTAAAATAGGAAAAAACTGTTTAATTATGGCTACAGCTCACATTGCTCACGATTGCCATATTGGTGATAATGCAATTATTGTTAATGGAGTTGCCTTGGCAGGACACGTTACAGTAGGTGATTATGCTATTATTGGAGGTTTAGCGGCTGTACATCAATTCATTTCTATTGGTGAACATGCAATGATTTCTGGAGGAAGTTTAGTTCGTAAAGATGTTCCACCGTTTTCAAAAGCTGCAAAAGAGCCACTTTCTTATGTAGGAATCAACTCTGTTGGACTAAGAAGAAGAGGTTTTTCAACTGAAAAAATTAGAGAAATTCAAGATATTTACAGAATTTTATATCAAAAAAACTATAATACAACTCAGGCATTGAGTATTATTGAAGCCGAAATGGAAGCAACTCCAGAGCGCGATGATATCATTCAATTCATTAGAAATTCTTCTCGTGGAATTATGAAAGGATATACAGGTTCAATGTAATTTACAATTAATAATAAACAAACATCAAATAATAATAAAATGGCAAGTACATCAGATATTAGAAACGGATTATGTATCAAATACAATAACGATATTTATAAAATTATTGAATTTCTTCACGTAAAACCAGGTAAAGGACCAGCTTTCGTAAGAACAAAATTAAAATCGTTAACCAATGGAAAAGTATTAGACAATACATTTTCTGCAGGACATAAAATTGATGAAGTGCGTGTTGAAACACATACATTTCAGTATTTGTATGCTGAAGGAGATCAGTTTCATTTCATGAATAACGAATCATTTGAACAAATTACATTAGATAAAAAAGTATTAGATGCTCCAGATTTATTAAAAGAAGGAACAAATGTAATGATTCAAATTAATGCTGAAACAGAAGCGCCTTTATCAGTTGATATGCCAGCTTCTATTGTTTTAGAAGTTACTTATGCTGAACCAGGTGTAAAAGGGAATACCGCTACAAATGCTACAAAACCAGCTACAGTTGAAACAGGAGCAACCGTAAATGTTCCATTATTTATCAATGAAGGTGATAAAATCAAAATTGATACAGCTTCTGGAAACTACATGGAAAGAGTAAAAGAATAAATACTTCAAAATGAAATTTCCAAAAACGTATCCTCTTAAAGAAATAGCACAAATTATCAATTGTAATTTTGTGGGCGACGAAAATTTTCCAGTACAAGGCATGAACGAAATTCATGTGGTTGAAAAAGGTGATATTGTTTTTGTTGACCATCCAAAATATTATGATAAAGCTCTTCAATCGGCTGCTACTATAGTTTTAATTAATAAAGAAGTAGAATGCCCTGAAGGAAAAGCGTTGTTGATTTCTGATGACCCTTTTAGAGATTTCAATACACTTACCAAACATTTCAGACCTTTTCAATCCTCTAATTCAGCTATTTCTGATTCGGCTACAATTGGTGAAGGAACTGTAATTCAACCGAATTGTTTCATTGGACATAATGTTCAAATCGGTAAAAATTGCTTAATTCACCCAAATGTTACTATTTACGATAACACTGTAATAGGTGATAATGTTATGATTCATGCTGGAACTATTTTAGGCGCTGATGCTTTTTATTACAAAAAACGTCCAGAAGGTTTTGATCAATTAATTTCCGGCGGACGAGTAGTTATTGAAGATAATGTTGGTATTGGTGCTTTATGTACAATTGATAAAGGTGTTACTGGCGATACAACTATTGGCGCGGGAACTAAAATTGACAACCAAGTACACGTGGGTCACGATACAGTTATTGGCAAAAAATGTTTAATTGCTTCGCAAACAGGAATTGCAGGTTGTGTAATTATTGAAGATGAAGTAACGCTTTGGGGTCAAGTAGGAACTACAAGTGGTATAACTATTGGTTCAAAAGCTGTAATTATGGGACAAACAGGGGTTACCAAGTCAATTGAAGGCGGTAAAACCTATTTTGGAACACCAATTGAAGAATCGCGTGAGAAATTAAAACAATTGGCTAACGTGAAACGAATTCCTGAAATTATTGAAAAATTAAAACAAAATGACAAATAAAGAACGCATTGAGTTTTTGTACAAAGAAGATGGAATAAGAAATACCACTTTTCTTGAGACCCTTTTACACAATGATTTTATTTTAGAATGGGACAGCTCAGAAGGTACATTATTACTTCAAAAAGCTGATGTTATTCATTTAGCTAATGAATTAAAACAAAATTACATTGATTCTTTCATGGAAATTTCACATTTCATTGAACAAGAAAATCAAATTGTAGTAAAGTATAATCATAAAGTTACTACGATTGAAAATCCCAAAGAATTCTTTTTAATTGCTAAAATTATTGTCATTTGGGAATTTGAAGACCATAAAATTAAAAAAGGATACCAAATTAGCAAACCTAATTAAAAAAATATAGTAAATATTACGTGTGTATTTGGTAAAAAACTTACTTTTGCATCACAAATTTAAACACAATTTAATTCATATATCATGAGCGTTTTAGTTAATAAAGATTCAAAAATAATTGTACAAGGTTTTACAGGTAGCGAAGGAACTTTCCACGCTTCACAAATGATTGAGTACGGAACAAATGTTGTTGGTGGTGTAACTCCAGGAAAAGGAGGAACTACTCATTTAGACAGACCTGTTTTTAATACAGTTAAAGATGCTGTTGAAAAAGCTGGAGCTGATACAACGATTATTTTTGTACCACCAGCATTTGCAGCTGATGCTATTATGGAAGCAGCTGATGCAGGTATTAAAGTTATTATTACTATCACAGAAGGAATTCCGGTTGCTGATATGATTAAAGCAAACGATTATATTAAAGGAAGAGATTGTAGATTAGTTGGACCAAACTGTCCAGGTGTAATTACACCAGGAGAAGCTAAAGTTGGTATTATGCCAGGTTTTGTTTTCAAAAAAGGAACAGTTGGAATTGTATCTAAATCGGGTACTTTAACTTATGAAGCAGCGGATCAAGTTGTAAAACAAGGTTTAGGAATTACAACAGCTATTGGAATTGGTGGAGACCCAATTATTGGAACAACTACTAAAGAAGCAGTAGAATTATTAATGAACGATCCAGAAACTGAAATCATCATCATGATTGGTGAAATCGGTGGTCAATTAGAAGCAGACGCTGCTCGTTGGGTAAAAGCAGACGGAAATCGTAAACCAGTTGTTGGTTTTATCGCGGGTGAAACTGCACCAAAAGGAAGAACAATGGGTCACGCAGGTGCAATTGTTGGTGGTGCGGATGACACAGCAGAAGCGAAAAAACGCATCATGAGAGAAAACGGAATTCACGTGGTTGATTCTCCAGCAGAAATTGGTAAAAAAGTCAAAGAAGTTTTAGGGTAATCTCTTACTTACATATATAAAAAATCCCGCTGAAAGCGGGATTTTTTTTGTTTGATTGTTTTTTAATTAAATGGATTTGACCATTTTGAATTTGTATAAACATCTGAACCTGATAACGTTCTCAAAAAAGCTATGACAGCATTTACTTCGGTTGCTGTTAAATTTAATTGTTGACCAAAACCATTTGGTTTTAATCTTGGGTCTAAATTAGTGTTTCCAGGGGCTAAATTTATTGTGCCATAATGTCCAATGGCGGTTTGCAAATCAGATATCACACCTGTATGCATCATTGGTCCGTTTGGAGTTCCATCTACTTTTACTAAATCACGAAGTGATGGCGCTCTTGTATTTGTAATATCAATTCCTGTACCTGATATTTTTCCAATAATTCCGTTATTCAATGAATTTGGATCAATGTCAAATTCTGGAGCTCTATGACAACCTGCACAACCTAATCCACCAGAAGTTCTAACTCCAGTAGCATTAAAAGTTGGAGGTGATAAAAATAAATTTTTTCCTTGATTTTCTTGAGTTGTAAAATTTGTAAATGGTTGACCATCATTTGCAGCTAATGCTCTACCAGCATCATATTTTGAATCAAAAGATTGAATACTTCTAATAAACTGTGCTAATGCATTCTGAATTTTAGCTTCTGTAATTTCTTCTGTTCCATAAACAAATTTAAAAAGTTCTTTATAATAGCCTATTGCACTCAATTTTGTAAGTAATGCCTCAAAATTTTCATCACCATTTTCGCCACTAAATCCCATTTCTCCATGGTCTTTTATAGGCATTGTTGTTTGTGTTTCTAAATTTAAAGCTCGTTCATCCCAAAAAAATTTGGTTTCTGATGCAAATTTTGTATTAATTAATCGCATTGAATGTCTTCCTGTTGTTCCATTTACTCCTGTACTGGCAACAGTACTATCGCTAAATGCAAATTCTTGTTTATGACAACTTGCACATGAAATGCTATTATTTGAAGATAAGTTTTTATCGTAAAATAGAACTCTACCAAGTGTTGCACCTTTGTCTGTAATTGCATTTCCTTGTGAATTGTTTTTAGTGATATAGGACGGAGTTGCTTGATTGGCATAATTTGCTAAATTTTCTAAATCAACAGATGAACCAAATTCAGCTTCCACAAAAGGATAGGTTGCAATTTCTTCATAATTCTCATCTGAATTGTTACTACATGAAGACAGTATTAAAACAATCATGCAAAGTTTTACTAGTTGGTTTTTCATTAAATTAGTTTTTAAGTTATTTTTTGTAAGACATCATCTAATAAAAAAGGTTTAATTAAAAGCATCCTTTTTTTTATACTTTAAATTATTCCTATATTTGAATTTTATTTGAAAACAAACTAACAAGTATATTTAATATGAAATTATTAGAAGGAAAAGTTGCCATAATTACTGGTGCAAGCCGTGGAATTGGTAGCGGTATAGCAAAAGTTTTTGCACAACAAGGAGCAAATGTAGCATTTACATATAGTTCATCTGCTGAATCTGCAATGGCTTTAGAAAATGAATTAAACGCTTTGGGTATAAAAGCAAAAGGATATCAATCGAATGCTGCAGATTTTAATGATGCACATAAATTAGTAGATGATGTAATTGCAGAATTTGGTACAATAGATATTTTAATTAATAATGCCGGAATCACAAAAGATAATTTATTAATGCGAATGTCAGAAGAGGATTTTGATAAAGTAATTGAAATCAATCTGAAATCAGTTTTCAATATGACAAAAGCAGTGCAAAAAATTATGTTGAAAAACCGCAAAGGTTCTATTGTAAACATGAGTAGTGTAGTAGGTGTTAAAGGAAATGCTGGACAAGCAAATTATGCAGCTTCTAAAGCAGGTATGATTGGTTTTACAAAATCTATTGCGTTAGAATTAGGCTCAAGAAATATTCGTTGTAATGCGATTGCGCCAGGTTTTATCGAAACTGAAATGACTGCAAAATTAAATGAAGATGTGGTTAAAGGTTGGAGAGACGCTATTCCATTAAAAAGAGGTGGTTCGCCAGAAGATGTTGCAAATGTTTGTGTTTTCTTAGGCTCTGAAATGAGTGCTTATGTAACAGGACAAGTTATTAATGTTGACGGAGGAATGCTAACTTAGTAGTTTAAACTATAAATGACAACAAGCACAATCTTACTTCTTATCTTATCAGTAATTATTGCTGCTGGATTGTCGTTTTTTCATTATTTATATAAAGTCAAAAATCAGTCAAAATTGAACTGGTTTTTGGCTTTTCTGCGTTTTATTAGTTTATTTTCTATCTTTTTATTGCTAATTAATCCAATTATTAGTCGAAAAATAAACGAAATCAGAAAGACACCATTGCCAATTGTTGTTGATAATTCTAAATCAATTTCTGAATTAAAAGCAACTAAGGAAGCAAACGAATTGTATCAGAGAATATCAGATAACAAAGAAATTGCAGAAAAATATGACGTACAATTGTTTTCATTTGATGACGAATTTAAGTCATTGGAAGAATTAGATTTTAAAGGAAATCAATCGCATATTGATGGTGTTGCAAAAAATTTAAAGCAGTTATACAGAAACACCAATTATCCTGTTGTATTGTTTACCGATGGAAATCAAACCATGGGAAATGATTATGTGTTTAGTTTTCAGGAAAATACAAGTGTTTTACCTGTTGTTTTAGGCGATACTACAACGGTTTTTGATTTGAAAATCAATCAAATCAATGTTAATAAATATGCATTTTTAAAAAATAAATTTCCAGTTGAAATATTCTTGCAATACAATGGAAATCAAGCTATTTCGACAACTTTTTCTATTCAAAATGGAAATCAAACCATTCACAAACAGACGGTTGATTTTTCAAAAGATAAAAAAGCACAATCCATTTCGGTATTGTTAAATGCGGATAAGGTTGGAATTGCAAAATACAAAGCCATAATTTCTTCCAATGTCAAAGAAAAAAACACGTTTAATAATAGTAAAAATTTTGCAGTTGAAGTAATCGATCAGCGTAGTGAAATTGCATTAATTTCTGCTATAAACCATCCAGACTTGAGCGCTTTGAAGCGAAGTATTGAAGTTAATCAACAACGTAAAGTAACTCTATTTAAACCAAACGAAATCAAATCATTAAAAAATTATAATGTTTTGATTTTATACCAACCAAATACTTCTTTTAAAACTGTTTTTGATCAAAACAAATTGGCTCAAATAAATACTTTTATCATCACAGGAACTACAACCGATTTTAATTTTCTAAATCAAGTTCAAGATGATTTATTGTTTAAAATGTCAGCACAAAAAGAAGATTATTTAGCGAACTATGAATCGAATTTTAATTTGTTTTCACAAGTCAATATTAGTTTTGAAAATTTCCCACCTTTAGAGAATAAATTTGGTACAATTGTCGCAAAAAGTAATATAAACACACTGCTTTCTGCACGAATTAGAAATGTTCAATTGCAAAATCCATTGTTAACTTTTACTGAAAAGGGAAGCAAAAGAAGCGCTTATTTATTGGGAGAAAACATTTGGAAATGGCGATTGGAAAATAACTTAAACAAAAAGTCTTTTGATGATTTTGATTTGTTTACCGATAAAATCATTCAGTTTTTAGTTACAAATGCCTCAAAAAAGAATTTAAATGTAACCCATGAAAGTTTCTATAATTCTGGTGAAAACATTGAAATTACAGCTGAATATTTCAATAAAAACTATGAATTTGATGAAAAAGCACAGTTAACAATCCAGGTTACAAATTCAAAAACAAAAAGGAGTAAGAAATATGACTTACTTAAATCAACAAACAGTTTTAAAGTAAATTTAGACGGCTTAGAAGCAGGAAATTATTCGTTTAAAGTAACAGAAAAAGAATCAAACTCTAGTTTTTCTGGCAGTTTTGAAGTCTTGGATTTTGAAATCGAAAAGCAATTTGTTAATCCGGATAAATCGCGATTAGAACAACTAGCTTCAAACACTAACGGAGCTGTTTTTTATCCTAATCAAATGGATAATTTAATTAATTCGTTACTTGAAAACGAAAATTATATTCCTGTCCAAAAAGCAACTATTCAAAAATCGCCATTAATCGATTGGATTTGGTTGTTAATTTTAGCAATAACTGCATTAACCACAGAATGGTTTACGCGCAAATACAATGGTTTACTTTAACTTAAGCAAAATTTAAGAAGTAATTAAGCGATACTTAAGACAAATCCTTTGACTTAAATTCAATTTTGTATAAAATTATATTTTATGCAATTTACTTCATATTTATCTAAAAGATATGCTCTTTTACTTGGATTTTCAGGTTGGTTTCTACTGTTTTCATTAATACTCCGAATAGTTTTTTTGATTTGGCAATTAAATGATGTTGAGCTTTCTGTATTTACTTTAGCTAAAATTTTAGGTATAGGATTATTTTATGATATTGGTGTACTGTCTTTTTTGTTTGTGATTTGCACCTTTTATATTTTACTAATTCCACAAAAATGGATGGGTAGTAAACTCGATAAATTCATAATTTACTCTGGTTTTGGGTTAACATTGCTCATTTTTGTTTTTACTTTTTTTGCAGAAATCACATTTTGGGAAGAATTTAAATGCAGATTTAATTTTGTGGCAGTTGATTATTTAATTTACACATTTGAAGTCGTACAAAATATTCACGAATCCTACCCATTATATGTATTAATTCCATCAATGCTTTTGATCACCGGAGTTATTTTTTATTATTTTTTAACGAAACAGTTATTTAGTCAAACCTTTACGGCTAAAATTTCTTTTAAAAATCGTGTATTACCTTTTGCGGTAGCCTTAATTATCACATGTTGCTATACACTTTTCGTTACGAATTCAAACGCAGAATGGTCGACAAATCGGTACAATAACGAAATTTCAAAAGCCGGAATTTACTCTTTCTTTGCAGAATTAAGAAACAATAAATTAGACTTTAAAACATTTTATACTTCAATTTCTGACGAAGAAGCTTTTAGAATTATTAGAAACAACCTACAAGAAGAAAATGCAAGATTCATAACAAATGATTATTCGATAAAACGGAAAATTTCAGATAGTCTCGATGGTAATGCAAAACCAAATGTGGTTTTTATTTTGATTGAAAGCATGAGTGGAAGTTTTATGACTGAATTTGGTAATCAAGAGGAAATCACACCATTTTTAGACAGTATTGCTCGTGAAAGTATATTTTTTAAAAATCTTTATGCAACTGGAAATAGAACCGTTAGAGGTATGGAAGCTGTAACTTTATCAATTCCACCAACACCTGGACAAAGCATTGTTAAAAGACCAAATAATGCAAATTTATACACCATTTCAAATGTATTTAAAAGCAAAAATTATCAATGTAATTTTTTCTATGGCGGCGATGGTTATTTTGATAACATGAATGCCTTTTATGGTGGAAATGGCTTTGATATTTATGATAGAGGCAGAGGTAGTATTTTGAGTGATGCAATTAAAACTACCCGACACAATATTGATGACGACGAAGTAACTTTTGAGAATGCATGGGGTATTTGTGATGAAGATATTTATAATAAAATGATAAAAGTGGCAGATGAATATCATCAAAAAAATAAACCTTTCTTGAATTTTATCATGACTACCTCAAACCATAGACCCTATACTTATCCCAAAAATAAAATTGATATTCCTTCTGGGACAGGTAGAAATGGTGCTGTAAAATATTCAGATTATGCATTGCAACAAATGTTTGCTAAAGCAAAAAACAAACCTTGGTTTAAAAACACCATCTTTGTTTTTGTTGCCGATCATTGTGCAAGTAGTGCCGGAAAAGACGAAATAGATGTCAAAAACTATCAAATTCCTGCAATTATTTATGGACAAAATACAATTCAACCACAAAAAGTCACAAAATTATGTAGTCAAATTGATGTTTTTCCAACACTTTTTGGTCAATTACATTGGAATTATACGTCTAATTTTTTTGGTACAAATGTGTTTGATAAGAACTATAAAGAAAGAGCTTTAATAGGAACTTATCTAAAATTAGCTCACAAAACAAATGCTAATGTTTGTATTTTATCGAATCAGAAAAAGAATGCCAATTATAAATGGAATTCTAGTTCAAATCATTTACTTTTAATACCAATGAATAAATCAAAACAGAAAGAAACAATCGCATGGTATCAAACGGCTGATTATCTGTATTTAAACAACAAATTGAAGTAAACTTAAAATTTGCTTAATGTCGAAGTACAAGTGCAATTTATTGTAATATAATTAGTTTTTTTGTTAACGATAAATAGAGCATGTTTTAGGTAGGGTTTTTTTAGACTAAACTGTTTAATTGCAAACAACTTTATTAAATAATAAAAATGAAAAAGATTTTAATTGGATTTATAGTTTTAATATCAAATTTTGGATTCGCACAAGAATGGCAAGAAAATTTTGATGAAGCAAAAAAAATAGCATCAGAACAAGATAAAAACATAATCATTGTTTTTTCGGGTTCAGATTGGTGTGCTCCATGCATTAAATTGGACAAAAATATTTGGCAATCAGAAGCATTTAAAAAAGAAGCAAATGAAGAATGGGTTTTAGTCAAAGCAAATTTTCCAAGAAAAAAAGCAAATGAATTATCCAAAGAACAAACAGAACACAATAGAAAATTAGCCGAAAAATATAATATTGAAGGTAGTTTTCCATTGGTAGTGATTTTAGATAAAAGTGGAAAAGTATTAGGAAAAATGGGATTCAAAAACGTTACTCCAGAAGAATACATTAAAATGATTCACGCATTAGAGAAAAAATGAGAATAGTATCACTTTTTTTATTTGTTTTAATAACAAGTAGTTCATTTGCACAACAAATTTTTAAGAAAAAGCAAAGTTTGTTGGGTAGTCCATTTGAAATTACAGTTGTTGCCGTAGATTCAATTCAGGGAAATCAGTTCGCGGATTTGGCTATAGCCGAAGTAAAACGTATTGAAAACTTAATTTCCGATTGGATTCCAACGACTCAAATTTCAAAAGTAAATCAAAATGCTGGAATTGCTCCTGTGAAAGTTGATCAAGAGGTATTTGATTTGGTTGAAAGAGCTAAGAAAATTTCAAAATTAACTTCGGGTGCTTTTGATATCAGCTATGCTTCTATGGATAAAATATGGAAATTTGATGGTAGCATGAAAGAAATGCCCTCTCCAGAAGCAATCAAAAAATCGGTTGAAAGGGTAGGGTTTGAACATATAATCTTAAATTCAAAAGACACTACTATTTTCTTGAAAAACAAAGGAATGAAACTGGGATTAGGAGGAATAGGACAAGGTTATATAGCAGATAAAATTAAAGCTTTATTACAAGAAAAAGGATGCTCTTCGGGATTAGTAAATGTTTCAGGAGACATCAATACTTGGGGAAAACAACCAAACGGACAATTTTGGACTGTTGGAATTATTAATCCATTAAATAAAAATAAAGTATTTGCAACATTTCCACTCGATGACAGTGCAGTTGAAACTTCTGGAAGTTATGAAAAATATGTTTCATTTAATGGAAAACGATATTCTCATATAATTGACCCAAGAACAGGTTATCCAGCAACTGGAATTATTAGTGTTTCCGTTTTTGCAAAGCAAACGGAATTAGCAGATGCTTTAGCTACTGGAATATTTGTTTTAGGAATAGAGGTAGGCTTAGATTTAATCAATCAATTGAACGGAATAGAATGCATTATTGTTGATGAAAAAGGAACAATACATGTGTCCAAAAATATAGATATAAAGAAATACCAATAAATATGAAAAATAAAATTTTGGCTTTAATAGTAGTTTTTTCAGCTATTTCATGCAATTCAGTAAAAGAATACGACAAACAATATATAAATGATCCAGAAATGAAACTTTCTGCAAGAAGTGCTGAGCGTTATGAAACTACTTTTCAAGTGTATCGTGAAGCTGCCTCTGGAGCAAATGGAGGAAAAACAGGTGGTGGTTGTGGTTGCAATTAAGAAATAATAAAAATGAAAAGTAAATTTATATTCGCCTTAGGATTAATGAGTTGTTTGGCTTTCTCGCAAGAAAAAGATTCAACTGAAATAGTATATAAAAAACGTGTCTTAGAGTCAATCGAAGTAGATTTTTTAGCTAGTTATTACAAACAAGATGGTATCCATTCTTCTGTTTCAGGTGGTATGGGGTCCGAAAAATTAACAGATTTAGCATCAAATATTACTATAGCAATTCCTCTTAATGATGATGATGTATTAACAGTTGATATGGGTATTTCAGCATATACGTCGGCTTCGTCAAGTAATATTAATCCATTTAATTCTTCCGGTGCTTCTGGTGGCGATGATGACGATGATGATGATGATGATAGAAGAGCACCCGTTGATGGACCTTATGGAACACCTTGGCAGGCATCGTCTGGAGCTTCTGCACAAGATGCTTTAACAGCTGTGGTAGTAAATTATAGTCACAGTAGCGATGATCGAAATTTTATTTGGAACGCAGATGTAGCTTTTTCTAATGAGTACGATTATACTTCAATTGGTTTTGGCGGAGGAGTAAGTAAATTATTTAACAATAAAAACACAGAAATTTCTCTTAAAGGAAATGTATACTTAGATCAATGGAGACCAATTTATGCAACAGAATTGCATGAATATGCAAAATATGGTTCAGGATTTCAAAGTAATGGATTTTTTAGCGGTGTAACAATTTTAGATCAAAATGGAAATGCATCAACAGCTTATTTGCCGTCAGATTTTACAACTTGGAACTCTACTAATAGAAATTCATATTCAGCTTCTTTTGGATTTTCTCAAGTAGCAACCAAAAAAATGCAATTTTCTTTATTTTTCGACATTTTACATCAAGAAGGAATGTTGTCAACACCATACCATAGAGTATATTTTGCAGACAAAGCAAATTATTACATTGGACAAGCAGCTGACATTCCTGTTTATGAAACAACTCAAAACACAGGTGTTTATCAATTAGCAGACGACATTGAACGTTTACCAAATACACGTTTCAAAATTCCAGTTGGTGCACGTTTAAACTACTATTTGAATGAACGATTAACCCTTAGAACGTATTATAGATACTATTGGGATGATTGGGGAATAACATCGAACACCGCTAGTATTGAATTGCCAATTAAACTATCAGAAAGATTTACCGTTTTTCCTTCTTACAGATATTATACGCAAGAACAATCTAAATTTTTTGCACCTTTTGAAACGCATTTATCAACAGAGAAATATTATACATCTGACTATGATTTATCGACTTTTAATGCACATCAATATGGATTTGGGTTGAATTATACAGATATTTTTGCAAACGCTAAAATTTGGAAATTCGGATTAAAAAATATTGATTTTAGGTTTAATCATTACGACAGAAATGATGGTCTAAGTGCTAATATTGTTACATTTGGAGTAAAATTTGTACAACAATAAAACTTTGAATATGCATATTTTAATTGTTGAAGATGAAAAAGGAATTATAGATTTTTTAAAACAAGGTCTAGAAGAAGAAGGTTTTGCGATTTCCACAGCAATGGATGGTAAAGAAGGCCTTGAAAAAGCATTGTCTCAACAAGTTGATTTAGTCTTATTGGACTGGATGTTGCCAAAATTAAGTGGATTAGAAGTTTGTAAAGCAATTCGAACTCAAAATAGTGATGTTCCTATTATTTTTTTAACTGCGAAAGATACCATTCAAGAAACAATAGAAGGTTTAAAAGCAGGTGCTAATGATTACATAAAAAAGCCATTTTCTTTCGAAGAACTCTTAGAACGTATAAAAATTCATTTTAGAACTAAAGATGAAGTAAAAATACTAACTTTGGGTACGATTACATTAGACAAATCTAAATTTCAAGTCTTTGTAGGTCCTAATGAAATTTCATTAACTCAGCGTGAATTTGAATTATTGGAATATTTGATAAAAAATAAAGGCACCGTTTGCACAAGAAATAAAATTATTGAAGATGTATGGGATATTCATTTTGAGTACGATACGGGTGTCATTGACGTTTTCATGAATGCACTTCGAAAAAAATTAAACTTAACGAAAGATCAAGATCTAATCAAAACTATTAGAGGAGTCGGATACATTGCCAATGACTAATTTTTTTTCATTTTCATTTAAAAACAGAATTGCTTTTAACTATATCTTGAGCAGTTCAATACTTATTGCAATAGTTTTTCTTTCCATTTTTAGCATTGTTAAATACAGTGTTAATCAGCATGTTAATGAGGAGATTCAAGAAGAATTATACAAACATTTAGATGATGTAACTACAGATGAAAATGATACATATCTAATTCATGTGGATCAATGGCGCGCACGAGAACATAATTCTATCAGTGTTAATCCTGTTTTTGTTGAATTTTATGATAATAATAAACAACTTATCGATAAATCACCCAATTTAAAAAATTCAAATGTTGAATTATTAGATAATGATAAAAATAATAAGTTTACCGACACCAAGTTAAACGGAATTCCTATTCGACAAATTCAAACGGCGATTATCAATAAAAATGAAATTGTTGGATACCTTGTAGTGGCAATGTCATTAGAAGATTTTGAAATTGTTAAAATTCTAAAAAATATTCTATTAATTTCTTACCCATTAATTTTAATTTTACTCTTTTTAATAGCAAGATTTTTTGCAGGAAAAAGCATCAAACCAGTTCGAACAATTATTGATACTTCGAGTAAAATAACAAAAGACAATTTAAAAACTCGTATTCCACTACCAATAAATAAAGATGAATTATTTATTTTATCTAAAAACATTAACAATCTTTTAGATAGAGTCGAAAATGCAATTGAACGTGAAAAACAATTTACTTCTGATGCTTCTCATGAATTGAGAACTCCATTGGCCGTTATGAAAGGTACTATGGAAGTTTTGATTCGAAAACCAAGAACACAAATTCAATATGAGGAAAAAATTAATTTTTGCATTTCTGAAGTCGATCGATTAAATCATATGGTTGACCAATTATTACTCTTGGCCCGATTTGAAAATCAAAAACAAAACATCAAAAACGAAACCATTTATTTGAACGCAATAATTTTAGATAATTTAACCCGTTTTTCTCAAAAAATAGAGTATAAAAAACTCAAAGTAATTACAAATTTTTCAGAAGATTTTTATATTCAATCCGACAGTTATCTAGTTTCAATTATTGTGAGTAATTTGATTTCAAACGCTTTAAAATATTCAAATGATAACGAGGTTGTAACCATAATTTTAACCAATGAAGGCAATCAAATTATCTTTAAAATTTCTAATAATGGAATTGGAATCGCACCAAGTGATATAG
The DNA here is from genome assembly GCF_025947285.1 of Flavobacterium sp. N2820. NCBI lineage: Bacteria > Pseudomonadati > Bacteroidota > Flavobacteriia > Flavobacteriales > Flavobacteriaceae > Flavobacterium > Flavobacterium sp. N2820. The sequence continues at coordinate 666,289 of NZ_CP110008.1, forward strand.
CTAAAATATTCAATTCATTTTATCGCTCTGATGTAACAAATCAATCTGAAGTTAAAGGAACAGGTTTAGGATTATCAATTGTAAAAAGACTTTGTGATTTACTAAAATTTGAAATCTCTGTAGAAAGCAAATTACACCAAAGCACCACTTTTATTTTAAGTTTCCCTTTAGCCAAACTTAAGTAGCTCTTAAGTTTTTTCCTATTTATATTCTTTACATTTGTATTGTAGTTTTTAGTATTTTTATAAACTGCTCAAATTGTATAAAATGAACAAATTAATTGCCTATTTTTTAATTACGGTATTTATGTGTGCCAACACATCGATAGGGCAATTATTGAAAGTTCCAAACTTAATAGAACATTACAACGAGCATAAAAATGAATTGTCTTCGAATTCAATTTTATTTATTGACTATATCATTTCGCATTATTCTAAAAACGCCGAGAATAATCACGATCACGAAGATTTACCCTTTAAAACATTTGATAATTCGTCAAGTGCATTATTTGCATTTTCCACAATTACATATCAAATTCAAGATGTAAAGCCTTTAATTTCTATTAAAAAGAAGTTCTTTTATAATAAATCTTTTAAATCCAATTTGATTGCTTCAATTTGGTTACCGCCTAAATTATTCTAATATTTTGTTTTAATAATTGATTCATTTATGATGATTCAGTTGTGCTTATCTTAAAATGATAAATGTTATTTCATATATACAAAATTTACTAAAATGTTAGAAAAAATTATCGCCTTTAGTTTAAAAAATAAACTCATAATTCTTTTATTTACACTCGGTGTTGTAGGATTTGGTTTGTTTTCTGTTTTCCAAATTTCAATCGGTGCAGTACCTGATGTTACTAATAATCAGGTTCAAGTTATAACTACATCTCGCAATCTTTCTACTCAAGATATTGAACAATATATTACCTATCCTGTTGAAATTGAAATGGCAAATTTGCCAGGGGTAACCGAGATTCGTTCAATTTCAAAATTCGGATTATCTGTGGTAACGATTGTTTTTGAGGACGAAATAGGAACGTATTTACCTAGACAATTGATTGCTGAAAAAATTAAAACCGCTGCTGAAAAAATTCCAGAAGGTTTTGGAACGCCAGAAATGGGCCCAATTACCACAGGCTTAGGCGAAATCTATCAATATACGTTAGAAGTAAAACCCGAATTCAAAAATCAATATTCGGTTACCGATTTAAGAACGATTCAAGATTGGGTAGTAAAAAGACAATTGTCTGGAATCAAAGGTGTAGTTGAAATCAATACTTGGGGTGGTTATTTAAAACAGTATGAAATTGCGATCAATCCAGCTAGTTTAAAAGCAATGAACATTTCTACTACTGATGTGTTTACGGCGTTAGAAAAAAATAATAGTATTGCCGGTGGTTCATATATTGAAAAAACCAATCAAAGCTATTTTATTCGGGGCGAGGGAAAAGTAAATTCCGCTCAAGATATTGAAAATATTGTTGTTAAAAATGATTCTGGTTTGCCAATATACATTAAAGACATCGCCAAAGTACAATTTGGTCATGCCAATCGTTTTGGTGCGATTACAGGCAATGGAGAAGGCGAGAAGGTTCTTGGGCAAGTCATGATGCTAAAAGGCGGCAACTCAAAACAAGTAATTGAAGATGTAAAAGAAAGAGTTGCAGAAATTGAAAAAACATTACCAGAAGGCGTTTACATCAACGGATTTTTAGAACGAAGTGAATTAGTAGGAAAAACAACGTTTACCGTTGCAGAAAACCTAATTTTAGGTTGTTTAATCGTAATTTTTGTTGTGGTTTTATTACTCGGAAATTGGCGTTCAGGATTGGTTGTTGCATCAGTAATTCCGCTCTGTTTATTATTTGCCATTTCCTTCATGAATATTTTTGGAATTGATGCCAATTTAATGAGTTTAGGGGCGATAGATTTCGGAATCATCATCGACGGAGCCGTAATTATCGTAGAATTTATTGCTTTTCAAATTGCTCATAAGTCTAGACATTTAGTCGGTTTAGCGAAAGAAGAACGTCAGATAGAAATTGACCAAATTACCTATAAAAGTGCTTCAAAAATGATGAATTCGGCTATTTTTGGGCAGTTAATCATTCTTATCGTATTTATTCCAATTCTTTCTTTATCAGGTGTGGAAGGGAAAATGTTCAAACCTATGGCAATGACATTTAGTTTTGCTTTAGTTGGCGCGATGTTATTCTGTTTTACTTACGTTCCTGTTGCGGCTTCGTTGTTTTTAAAACCGCAAGAAGAAAACCCAAAATCAATTTCCAATCGGTTAATTAATAAATTGAATTCTTGGTATTTACCTGTGATTACTTGGGCTTTAGACAACACTAAAAAAGTACTTTATGGAGCTGTTGGCTTATTGTTTTTAGCCGTTGGATTGTTTGCAACAATGGGAGGTGAATTTATTCCAACATTAGATGAAGGTGATTTCGTAATTCAACCCGTTTTAAAAACAGGAACATCACTTTCTAAAACCATTGAAACGACTACCAAGATTGAAAAAATAATTCTTAAAAATTTTCCAGAAGTTTCGCAAGTAGTCAGTAGAATTGGTGCTGCCGAAGTGCCTACCGATCCAATGAGTATGGAAGAGAGTGATATTATCGTAAAATTAAAACCAAAATCAGAATGGGTTTCTGCCGATTCTAAAGATGAATTAGCTGATAAAATCAAAGCGGCTTTAGAAGAGAAAATTCCAAACATGGAAATTGAATTTACGCAACCTATTGAAATGCGTTTCAACGAATTAATTTCAGGTTCTCGTTCCGATGTGGCCATTAAAATTTTTGGTGAAGATTTAGATATTTTAGCCAAAAAAGCACACGAAATTGAAAAAGCAATTAAAAATGTGGAAGGTGCATCGGATATTATCATTGAAAAAACGGAAGGTTTGCCTCAAATGTTCGTGCAATACGACCGAAGTAAAATTGCTCGTTATGGCTTAAATATTGCCGATTTAAACGAAATGATTGCTTTAGGTTTCGCTGGGAAAACCGTTGGGAACGTATTTGAAGGCGAAAAACGTTTTGATATGGTCATTCGATTAGATAAAACCAACAGAACCGATATTGAAGACTTACGAAATTTATATGTTTCCACTCCAAATGGAGAGCAAATTCCGTTAAGAGAATTAGCTGCTATTGAATATACAGAAGGTCCGGCTAAAATTTCAAGAGACAATACCAATCGAAGAATTATTGTGGGAATCAATGTAAGAAACCGCGATTTACAAAGTGTTGTGGATGATGTGCAGCAAATTATTGATACTAAAATTGATTTACCAACAGGCTATCGCGTTACTTATGGTGGTCAATTTGAAAACTTACAAAGTGCCAAAGCCCGATTGTTAATTGCGGTACCAATTGCCTTATTTTTAATATTTATTTTGTTACATTTTGCCTTTGGATCCATCAAAGAAGCGTTAATGGTGTATTCTGCAATTCCTTTATCAGCAGTAGGTGGGGTGTTATTTTTGTGGATGCGAGATTTACCTTTTAGTATTTCAGCAGGTGTTGGATTTATTGCATTATTCGGAATTGCAGTGTTAAACGGAATTGTACTAATTGAACATTTTAAAGAATTGAAACACAGCGGCATGAAAGATATGAATGAACTCATTTTAAAAGGAACCACTGATAGACTTCGACCAGTTTTATTAACCGCCGCTGCAGCTGCTTTAGGGTTTTTACCAATGGCAATTTCATCATCGGCTGGAGCAGAGGTACAACGCCCATTAGCTACCGTAGTTATTGGTGGATTATTCACTGCAACACTGTTAACCATGATTGTATTGCCTATTTTATTCAAAGTTTTTGATGAGAAAGAATTCAAAAAACCAAAATTCAAAAAACATGTAAGCGGAACTTATATTTTACTATTCTTATTGGGTACAAGCTTTGGTTTTGCTCAAGAAAATAATGCTGAACTAGATTCAATTATGGCTAAAGCATTACAAAACAATAAATTAGTAAAAGCTGGACAATTGCAAATTGATAAAGCAAATGCAAACGTAAAAACGGCTTATTCTTTTGATAAAACGAATGTGTATTATAGCTATGATCAAAATAATTTAGCGCTAAATAACGAACCCTTAAAAGTATTTGGAGTGCAGCAATCATTTGCTTTTCCAACGGTTTATGGTGCTCAAAAAAAGCTTTATAAAGCCGAATTAGAAAGTCAAAAGACTTCTTTCGAATTACAAAAAAACAAACTCAAGTTAGAAGTTTCAAAAGTATATCATCAAATCGTATATGTGCAACATCAAGAAAAATTGTATTTTTATTTAGATAGTTTGTACCAAAATTTCTCTAAAGCAAGCGACAGAAGATTTGAATTAGGCGAAACCAATTACTTGGAAAAAATAACCGCTGAAGCAAAGTTTAGACAAATTAGAACCAAACTTTCGCAATTAGATAAAGAGAAAAAAGCGCAATTAGAATTATTGCAAGCTTTAGTACAATCGGAGGAAAAAATTAGTGTAAAAACGAATGAAATTAAACCAATAATAACTACATTAAACGCTTCAAGTAGAGAGTTATATAGTTCTTATTTAGAAAGTATTACAAAAAAATATAAATCTAATGAACAACTTCAGAAACAGCATTGGTTACCCGATTTAAATGTGGAATATTTTCAAGGAAGAAATAACGGAATTTCGCAATCTTTATATGGATTTCAAGTAGGTATTGCTGTTCCTATTTTATTCAATGGAACTGTTGCTAAATCTAAAGTTGCCAAGTTAGAAACACAAGCTTGGGAACAACAAAAACAACATGAACTGATTAAAATGGATGCACACATCAACCAGAAAAACAGTGAATTAGAACAATATAACCAAGCCATCGATTACTATAATCAATACGGAAAAAAAGTTTCTCAAGAGATTATTAAGGTTGCTAACATGAGTTACAAACACGGTGAAATTGACTTTTTTCAATTCATACAAAGTTTAGAAAATGCAACTACTATACAGGTAGATTATTTAGATGCCGTAAACCAATACAACAAAACACAATTAGACTTACAATATGTTAATATACAATAATTTACAAATGAAAAAACTGTTTTACATAGCAACAATAACAACTCTTTTATTTTCATGCAAACAAGAAGTTGCAGAAGAAAAAGGAATTGATGACGGGTTGATTTCAGTAACTGAAGCCCAATTTCAATCTTCAAAAATGGAAATAGGTTCACCAATTGAACAAGATTTCGAAGTTACAGTCAAATCCTCTGGGAAAATTGATGTTCCACCACAATATAGAGCTAAAGTAACCACGTTTTTAGGCGGTTATGTAAAAGCTACCAAATTATTAGTGGGTGATAAAGTTGCAAAAGGACAAGCTTTAATTACCTTAGAAAACACCGATTATCTGGATTTACAAAAGGATTATGTAGAAGTTGCCGAACAAATTAACTATTTGAAATCCGAATTTGAACGTCAGAAAACATTGTATAATGAAAAAATCACTTCACAAAAAAACTATCTAAAAGCAGAAAGTGATTACCGACAAGCAAAAGGAATGTATCAAGGCTTACGCGAAAAATTAGTGTTGTTAAACATCAATCCAGCTAATGTTGAGCGTGGAAAATTTACTTCACAAATTACAATTTCGGCACCCATTTCAGGTGATATAACAGTAATGAACGCAAATGTTGGCATGTTTATGTCTCCTTCTGATGTAATTTTAGAAATTGTGGATACCAATTATTTACACCTGAATTTAAGCATTTTTGAAAAAGACATTTTACATGTAAAACAAGGTCAAAAAATCACTTTTAAAGTACCAGAAGCAAGTAAAGAACAATTCAATTCCAAAGTACAATTAGTTGGAAAATCGATAGAAAGTAAAGACAGAACCATTTCGGTTTTTGGTACACTATCACCAGAAATAAAAGAAAAATTGTTATCTGGAATGTTTGTAGAAGCTCACATAATTACAGATGCTAAAAGAGGATTTGGAGTTCCATCTGATGCAATCATTACAGAAAATGACAAACATTATGTATTGGTTTTAAACAGTAAAACAACAGAATATAAATTTAAAAAAGTTGCTGTTACGGTAGGTGAAAAATCAGAAAAATTCATTGAAATTATGCCTAATGCTACTATTAACGCTAAAACAAAATTACTCACAAAAGGAGTATTCGAATTAACTAATTAAAAAATAAAAAATTATGAATCAAGCGCATTTACACATGGTTTTTAACCATTTTCCAATCATTGGATTATTTTTTGGAATAGGAATTTTAGCCATTGGGATTTTTAAAAAGCACACCATTTTGGTTAATACGGCTTATGTAATGTTCATTTTTTGTATGATTATGGCAAAAGCAACCATGATGACAGGAGAAGGAGCTGAAGAAATTGTCGAAGAAATAGGTATTTCACATGACATAATTCACAATCACGAAGAAGTGGCAGAAACCTTCATGAAAGTACTTTATGTTTTAGGTTTTCTTTCCATTTTAGGCCTAGTTGCCAATTTTAAAAAACATGCAAAAGCTTCAATTGTTTCTTATGTTGTTTTAGTTTTAGCAATTGGTGCTGCAGTTTTGTCTAAGTCAGTAGGAACTTCAGGTGGCGAAATACGTCATACCGAAATCAGAGAAAATGCCAATATTAACAATGCTTCAACTGAAAGTAATGAAGAAGAATTGGATAATGATGATCACTAAACAAAATATAATTTTTTAAAAAGTTTTGTTTATTCGAAAATTAAGTCGTTACATTTGCATTGTTAAAATAACAGAAATTATGTTTTTAAATCAATTACATCATCATCATCATACCTCCGCTCAAGCGAAGTAGTGATGCTATGTAATTATACCATATAAACTATTAACCCGTTTGAGTACATCAAGCGGGTTTTTTGTTGTTAAGCATTTTTTACAAATCCCTTGGTGTACTTTTTTAAAACAAAAATTAAAAATGAACACATTAAAAATTGCTATTCAAAAATCAGGTCGCCTTCACGATGAAAGTATTCAAATCTTAAAAGATTGTGGAATTTCTGTATATAATGGAAACGATCAACTCAAAGTTACTGCTTCCAATTTTCCTTTAGAAGTATATTATTTACGAAATTCTGATATTCCTCAATATTTGATTGATGGCGTTGTTGATATTGCCATTGTTGGTGATAACTTATTGGTAGAAAAAGGGCAAAACATTCAAATTGCAGAGAAATTAGGTTTTTCCAAATGCAAAGTTTCGGTAGCGGTTCCAAAGAATTTCAACTACAATTCTATTCAAGATTTAGACGGATTACGAGTTGCCACTTCGTATCCAAAAACGGTTGTCGATTACTTTTCTTCCAAAGGAATTTCAGTAGACATTCACCAAATTTCAGGTTCAGTTGAAATTGCCCCAAATATCGGACTTTCAGATGCGATTGTTGATATTGTTTCTAGTGGAAGTACGTTGTTTAAAAACGGTTTAAAAGAAGTGGAAGTGATCTTAAAAAGCGAAGCAGTTTTAGCGGTTTCTCCTCAAATTTCTAATGAAGCAACGCAATTATTAGCCAAATTACAATTCCGAATTCAATCTGTTTTACGTTCTAGAAAATCAAAATATATTTTAATGAATGTTCCCAATGAAAAAATCGTTGAAATCAGCAAAATTCTTCCTGTTTTAAAAAGCCCAACTGTTATGCCATTAGCCGAAGAGGGATGGAGTAGTGTGCATTCTGTAATTGACGAAGATAAATTTTGGGAAGTCATTGACCAACTTAGAGAAGCTGGAGCTGAAGGTATTTTGGTTTGCCCAATTGAGAAAATGGTCCTTTAAAAAAAAAGAAAAAAGAGAATAGAATTAAGAATATAGACTTATGAAAAAAATATACAACCCACAACCTGAAACTTGGTCAGAAATTTGCAAAAGACCAACCCAAACTTTTTCTGATGTTGAAGCAACGGTTAAGCAAATCTTTAAAGAAGTACAACAAAAAGGCGACAAAGCTATAGCAAAATATGCATCTTTCTTTGATGGCGTGACTTTGGAGAACATTCAAGTGACTTCAGAAGAAATTGAAACCGCAAAAAATGAAGTTTCTGATCAACTAAAAGAAGCAATTCAATTAGCCAAATCAAACATTGAACAATTTCATTCAGCCCAAAAAACGGATAAAATAGTTGTTGAAACTACCATCGGAGTTACGTGTTGGCAAGAAAAAAAACCAATTCAAAAAGTAGGTTTATACATCCCTGGCGGAACGGCTCCTTTATTTTCAACGGTTTTAATGTTGGCCGTTCCTGCAAAATTAGCGGGTTGTCAAGAAATTGTTTTGTGTTCGCCTTCTGATAAAAATGGAAAAATCAATTCAGCCATTTTATACACTGCTGATTTATGCGGTATAACTAAAATCTATAAAGTAGGTGGAATTCAAGCTATTGCTGGAATGACTTTTGGCACAGAAACGATTCCGCAAGTATATAAAATCTTCGGACCTGGTAATCAATTTGTAACCATTGCAAAGCAATTCGCTTCTCAAAACGGTGTAGCGATTGATATGCCTGCAGGTCCAAGTGAATTGTTAGTGTATGCAGATGAAACCGCCATTCCAAGTTTCGTAGCTTCTGATTTATTGAGTCAAGCCGAACACGGAAAAGATAGCCAAGTGATTTTGGTTACCACCAATAAAAATGTTTTAAATGATGTAGAAGAAGAAGTCTACCAACAATTAAAAGAACTTCCAAGACAAGAAATTGCTCAGGTTGCTATCAATAATTCGAAATTAATCTTCGTCGAAACCGAAAAGACAGCTTTATCGTTAATTAACGAATACGGACCTGAGCATTTCATTGTTTGCTCAAAAAATGAAGATTATTTTGTGGACGGAATTCAAAATGCGGGCTCTGTTTTTATTGGAAATTATACTCCAGAAAGCGCAGGAGATTATGCTTCGGGAACCAATCACACTTTACCAACAAATGGGTATGCTAAAAGTTATAGCGGTGTAAACTTAGATAGTTTTTTGAAAGCGATGACGTTTCAAAAAATTTCAATCGAAGGCATTCAGAATATTGGAAAAGCAATAGAAACGATGGCTGAAGCAGAGGGTTTACAAGCCCACAGGAATGCCGTTACATTAAGACTAAAAAAGAATTAAAACACTTAGACGCATAGAATTTAACTAGTAATCTTTGTGAACTTTGTCAAGTGAAACCCCTAAAATCAACACAAATAACAGCTAATGTGACTATGTGTTTAAAATTAAAAAATGTATGAATTTAGAAAACATAATCAGAGAAAATGTCAAAAAATTAAGTCCCTATTCTTCCGCTAGAGACGAATTTGAGCAGTTTACAAGACCAATGATTTATTTAGATGCAAATGAAAATCCATTTTCAAACGGAATGAATCGTTATCCTGATCCACAACAAAAAGATTTAAAAGCTGCAATTGCAGATAAAAAAGATATTTATGTGGAAAATATTTTATTAGGAAATGGCAGTGATGAAGTGTTAGATTTGATTTTTAGAGCTTTTTGCGAACCAAATCAAGATAACATCATCACATTACCACCAACCTATGGAATGTATGGCGTTTTAGCAAGTATCAATGCCATTGAAAACCGTGAAGTGCTTTTAAATGAAGAATTTCAACCCAATGTAGATGTTATTTTGAATGCCGTAGATGCCAATACAAAAATAATTTTCTTGTGTTCGCCGAACAATCCAACTGGAAATTCATTTTCAGATGAATCTATCATCAGAATTTTGAATAATTTTAAAGGTTTAGTTGTTTTAGATGAAGCATATATTGATTTTTCTGCTAATAAAAGTTGGTTGAACGAATTGAACGATTTTCCAAATTTAATCATTACTCAAACTTTGTCAAAAGCTTATGCTATGGCAGGTTTACGAATTGGAATTTTGTATGCTTCAAAGCCTATTATTGCAGTACTAAACAAAATAAAGCCACCTTATAATGTTAATATTCTTTCGCAAGAAGCCGCTGAGAAAAAATTACTTCAAAGTACACTAAAAGCTCAGGTGAGAAAAATTTTGGTAGAAAAAGAAAAATTAGTTAGTGCTTTAAAAGCAACTAAATTTATAGTAAAAGTATTTCCTTCTGACGCTAATTTTATCTTAGTAAAAGTAGACGAGGCAACTTATCGATACCAACAATTTTTAGATAATGGAGTTGTGGTTCGCAACAGAAGTAACCAACCACTCTGTGAAAATTGTTTGCGTATAACCGTAGGAAATAAAGAAGAAAATGAACGTTTAATGGAAGTATTAAAAATATTGAACAATGCCGAAAAAAGTATTATTTATAGATAGAGATGGAACTTTGGTTTTAGAACCAAAAAATTACCAATTAGATTGTTTAACTAAATTAGAATTTTATCCAAAGGTCTTTCAGTTTTTAAGTAAAATAGCCAATGAATTGGATTTTGAATTGGCAATAGTAACCAATCAAGATGGTTTGGGAACAGCAAGTTTTCCTGAAGAAACATTTTGGCCAACACAAAATTTTATTCTAAAAGCATTTGAAAATGAAGGTATAAAATTCGGTGAAATTTTTATTGACAGAAGTTTTCCTGAAGACAACAAACCAACCAGAAAACCAGGAACAGGAATGTTGTCGAAATATTTGAATAATTCAGAATATGATTTGCAAAATTCATTTGTAATTGGTGATAGAATTACGGATGTCGAATTGGCAAAAAACTTAGGTTCCAAAGCTATTTTTATCAATAACAAAGATAATTTAGGTAAAGATGAAATTGTAACTGCTCTAGAAGAATTACAAAGCACTATAGTTTTACAAACGAATGATTGGCAAGCAATTTATGCATTTTTAAAATTAGAAGAAAGAACCGCTTCGATAGTCAGAAAAACCAATGAAACGGATATTAATATTGTTTTAAATCTAGACGGAACAGGCAAAAGCAACATTAACACTGGGATTTCGTTTTTTGATCACATGTTAGACCAATTAGCGCGTCACGGACAAATGGATTTAGATATCCAAGTCAAAGGCGATTTAGAAGTCGATGAACACCATACGATTGAAGATACGGCAATTGCCTTAGGTGAAGTTTTTGGAATAGCTTTAGGCAACAAGTTAGGTATCGAACGTTATGGTTTTTGTTTACCAATGGACGATTGTTTGGCTCAAGTGGCTATTGATTTTGGTGGAAGAAATTGGTTGGTTTGGGAAGCCGAATTCAAACGTGAAATGATTGGTCAAATGCCAACCGAAATGTTTTTTCACTTCTTCAAATCGTTTACAGATGGAGCAAAAGCAAATCTGAACATCAAAGCTGAAGGAACAAATGAACACCATAAGATTGAGGCAATTTTTAAAGCCTTCGCAAAAGCGATAAAAGTAGCAGTAAAAAGAGATACAGAAAAAATGATTTTACCTTCAACAAAAGGAATGTTATAGCCCCCTAACCCCCAAAGGGGGAATTAAAAGATTATGAAATCGCCATTAACAAAAAGTTTGCGCAAGCAATTGAATAATCATCGAACACCGATGAAAAATAAAACAATTGTGAGATAAACACCAATGATTAAAAAGGCGATACCATATGTTACCGCTAAAAAATAAAATTTAAACATATGAAAAAGAATGTAAATACAGTTAGTCAAACTCCCCCTTTGGGGGCTGGGGGGCTAGCTATTATAGATTACGGAGCCGGAAATGTGCAAAGTGTTTTATTTGCATTGAAACGACTTGGATTCGAAGGAATTGTAACAAACAATTGGAACATCATAAAATCGGCTGATAAAGTTATTTTCCCTGGTGTAGGCGAGGCGAGTAGTGCCATGAAAATGTTGCAAGAAAGTGGATTAGATGTGCTAATTCCAACGTTAAAACAACCGGTTTTAGGGATTTGTTTAGGCATGCAATTGATGTGCAAACAGTCAGAGGAAGGAAACACAAACGGACTTGGAATTTTTAATGTAAATGTGGTGAAATTTTCAAACGAGGTTAAAGTGCCTCAAATGGGTTGGAATACGATTTACAATCTAAAATCGCCATTGTTTGAAGGAATTAAAGAAAACGAATTCATGTATTTGGTGCACAGCTTTTATGCCCCATTGTCTGAAAACACTATTGCTACAACAAATTACAGACAAGAATATAGTACAGCATTACAACGTGATAATTTCTTTGGAGTACAATTCCACCCAGAGAAAAGCGGAACATTCGGAGCACAAATTTTGAAAAACTTTTTAAACGTATAATTGGAGCTTGAAATTGCTCTTAAAAAAATATGACATGAGAATTATTCCAGCCATAGACATCATTGATGGAAAATGCGTACGACTTTCCAAAGGGGATTACAGTACGAAGAAGATATATAATGAAAACCCGTTGGAAGTAGCCAAATCCTTTGAAGCACATGGAATTGAGTATTTGCATTTAGTAGATTTAGATGGTGCAAAATCAAGCAAAATAGTGAATTATAAGATTTTGGAACAAATTGCTTCGAAGACCAATTTAAAAATCGATTTTGGTGGCGGTTTAAAATCGGATGCAGATTTAAAAATTGCTTTCGAAAGTGGTGCGAATCAAGTCACGGGCGGAAGTATTGCCATCAAACAACCTGAAGTTTTCAAAAGTTGGATACAGCAATATGGAGCTGAAAAAATCATTTTAGGAGCGGATGCAATGAATGAAAAAGTAGCGATTTCAGGTTGGTTAGAAGCATCAAAAGAAGAGGTAGTTCCGTTTATACAAAAGTATCAACAAGAAGGAATTCAGTATGTAATTTGTACAGATATTTCAAAAGACGGCATGTTAGAAGGCCCAAGTTTTGAATTGTACCAAAGAATTTTAGAACAAACTCAAGGAATTAAACTAATTGCTTCAGGAGGCATTTCCACTTTTGATGAATTACCCAAGTTAGCCGAATTAGGTTGCGAAGGTACCATCATCGGAAAAGCCATTTACGAAGGCAGAATTTCGTTGAAGCAATTAGAAAACTACATTTTGTCTTAATACTTAATACTACAATGCTTACAAAAAGAATCATTCCCTGCTTAGACATCAAAAACGGACGAACCGTTAAAGGCGTCAACTTTGTGGATTTAAAAGACGCTGGTGATCCTGTGGAACTGGCAAAAAAATATGCAGAAACAGGTGCAGACGAACTCGTTTTTTTAGATATTTCCGCCACTGAAGAACGTCGCGCGACATTAATCGATTTGGTTCGAAAAGTGGCGGCGACTATAAATATTCCGTTTACGGTTGGTGGTGGTATTTCATCTGTTGCTGATGTTGATATTTTACTTCGCAATGGTGCTGATAAAATTTCAATTAACTCTTCAGCCGTTAAAAATCCTGATTTGATAAACAAAATTGCAGCAAAATATGGAAGTCAGTGCGTAGTAGTTGCTATTGATGCCAAACAGATCGATGGCGTTTGGATAGTTCATTTAGTAGGTGGAAAAGTTCCAACGGAATTAAATTTATTCGACTGGGCAAAAGAAGTGGAACAACGTGGTGCTGGAGAAATTCTATTCACTTCTATGAATAATGACGGAACCAAAAACGGATTTGCCAATGAAGCCTTAGCCCAATTATCTGAAATCGTAAACATTCCCATCATCGCTTCGGGTGGCGCTGGGACAATGGAACATTTTGCTGACACATTCATTATTGGAAAAGCCGATGCCGCTTTAGCCGCCAGTGTTTTTCACTATCAAGAAATCGAAATTCTTGAATTGAAACAGTTTTTAAAAAATCAAAATATTGCAATTAGAGTATAACTTTTATGAACTTAAAGACAAACTCAATTTAAGGAATCAACCTATTTAACTTATATGTTTAAAAATAAAATTATGAATATCAATTTCAACAAGACCCCAGATAACCTTGTCCCAGCCATCATTCAAGACAACGAAACCAAAAACGTTTTGATGTTGGGCTACATGAATCAAGAAGCATTAGACCAAACGTTGGCGACCAATAAAGTAACTTTTTTCAGTCGTTCTAAAAAACGATTATGGACAAAAGGTGAGGAGAGTGGCAACTTCTTAGAACTAATTTCCATTAAAGAAGATTGCGATAACGATACACTATTAGTAAAAGTAAAACCAGTGGGTCCAACTTGTCACACAGGTTTAGATACGTGTTGGCAAGAAGCTAATAATCAAGAATTTGGGTTTTTATCAAAACTAGAAAATACCATTGCAACACGCAAAGTAAATGCCGATACAGAAAAGAGTTATGTAGCCTCATTATTTGCAAAAGGTATTAATAAAATCGCTCAAAAAGTAGGTGAAGAAGCCGTTGAAGTAGTCATTGAAGCCAAAGATAACAACGATGATTTGTTTTTATCCGAAAATGCCGATTTATTGTTTCACTATTTAATTTTATTGCAGGCGAAAGGTTTTCAGTTGCAAGATGTAGTGGAAGTTTTGAAGGGAAGGGAGAAGTAGGTTTTTATAGTTTGGTTAATAGCCAAATTCCTTGAGATGTGTTTTCAAAAGTACCCAATTCATCTGTTATTATTTCAATGATAAACCAATTTCCATAGATTGAATTATTTTGCGCATCAACAATGCCTTCATGCTCAATTTCTAAAGAACCGCTTTCATAATTGATTGTAGTTGAATGTTCTACAATGATAGGTTTTTTCGGATATTTTTTGACAAAAGAAATAAAACCATCTTCAATAAATCCTTTTATTGTGGCTTCTAATTTAACAGAAAAAACAGAACCATCTTCTACAATTTCTCCTGTAAAAGAACCATTTACATCCGTTATGGAAGCTTTAATATGTACACGTTGTCCAAAATAGGGCAGTTCATAACCACTACCATACTCATAAAAGTCTTGCCAGTTCCCAGATAGATTCATTTGAAATTATTTAATAATTATTTCTTTAGGTATAAATAACTCTAAATCAAAATCTTCAAAATTTGTTAAAACAATTTCATTAGTAATTAAATCGTTTTTTTTGTTCTTGATGCTTCTATTATTCCATCTATACTAAAGTCCATTTCAGTATTAAATTCAAACGTATGCATTGTGCAAAATCGATACAAAGGAAAGTAACTTGATTTGTCTTTTTTGATTTTTAATTCAATTTCATTGATTATTTTTTTCTTAGATTTATTTTTGTAAACAACTAATTTTGAATAATTATATAAGCTATCTTCATTTATTTTAATGTATTCGAAAAAGT
Source organism: Flavobacterium sp. N2820 (assembly GCF_025947285.1). Lineage (NCBI taxonomy): Bacteria > Pseudomonadati > Bacteroidota > Flavobacteriia > Flavobacteriales > Flavobacteriaceae > Flavobacterium > Flavobacterium sp. N2820. The sequence continues at coordinate 681,470 of NZ_CP110008.1, forward strand.
AATTAAATTTAACTTTTTCAATTACTTTTCTTGAATTTTTATATTTAAATGACACTTCAGTTAAATCTTTTTCAATTGATTTTTTTGTAACTTCGAAATAATGAACTTTTTTATTTATAAGATCATAAACTAAAGCTTCTTGTCCATGATAAGAATTTATAATCCTTAAAAAATAATTTGAATTAATTGAATTGCAATAAACATTTGACTCTATTGAATCCGTTTTATTTTCATAAACTACAAACTTATCAAACTTATAAATTTGAGCAGAAGAATTAAAAGAAAATAAAAAGAGGCTTATTAAAAAGAGTGTTTTAATAATTTTCATAAATAACGAATGTTTTTCCAAATATATCCAAATTTCTTCAAAAATTCTTACCTTTAAAATAAAAATTCAAAATGCGATTTCATACAAGAAAATGGGTAAAGCCCGAAGATTTGAATGCGAATGGAACGTTATTCGGTGGTAAATTATTGGCTTGGATAGACGAAGAAGCTGCTTTGTATTCGATTGTGCAATTGGAAAATCCAAAAGTGGTGACCAAGTTTATGAGTGAAATTAATTTCATGAGTGCCGCCAAACAAGGTGATATTGTTGAAATTGGTTTGGATGTAGTACAATTTGGAAAATCATCGTTAGTATTAAAATGTGAAGTTCGTAACATGATGACACGTGAAAAAATCATTACCATTGAAAACATTACCATGGTAAATTTAGATGAAAATGGAAAACCAAAACCACATGGTAAAACCCAAATCGAATTTATAGAAGACCGCTTAAAAAAATAATAATTATTAGGATTAAATGGATTTGATTTCTAAAATATATAATCTGTGCTAATCTGTGAAATCTGTGGCTAAAATAGAGAAGCTGAAACGAGTTCAGCTTGACAAAATCTTGTAAATATGATAAATAAATCAACCTTAGAATTCTTAAATACACTCAAAGAAAACAACGACCGTGATTGGTTTGCTGCAAATAAAAAAGCCTTTGAAACCGAACAAAAGTTAGCCAAAACATTTTTTACATCGGTAGGCGAGCAGTTGGGAAAAGTGGATAGTATCGAACGTGTTCAGATTTTTAGAATTTATCGTGATGTGCGGTTTTCAAAAGATAAAGCACCTTATAAAAATCACTTCAGCGTTGGGTTTACCCGAACAAAACCAATGCTTCGTGGCGGTTATTATTTGCATATTGAACCTGGAGGAAGTTTTGTAGGTGGCGGTTTTTGGGAACCCAATCCTGTCGATTTGAATCGCATTCGTAAAGAGTTTGAAATGGATGATGAAGAAATCAGAGCGATTATTGCAGATGAAACGTTCAAGAAATTCTTTGGCGAATTAAAAGGCGAGGAGTTAAAAACAGCTCCAAAAGGTTTTGATAAAACGCACCCAGCGATTGATTTGATTCGCAAAAAGCAATATTTATTAACCCGAAGTTTTTCGGATAAAGAAGTTTTGGATTCTCATTTTCAAGAAGAAGTTTTAGCGACATTCAAAGCGATGCGCCCTTTTTTCGATTACATGAGCGAAGTATTGAGTACCGATTTGAATGGAGAATCTTTGTATAATTAGCCAATTAGTCAATGTGCCGATGTGTCAATTCTTTTCTCCTCATTGACACATTGGCCTATTGCCAAATTAAATAATCTGAATTTGGCTTTTTAAACGTTCAATTAGCAAATTCATCATTCGTTTGTTGATATTAGACGAGTTTTGAATGTAATCTTTGTATTCTGAAATTGTAAACATTCCAATGATAATGCCTTTTAGCGAATTTCTAAATTTGATATCACGCTGAATGGCATTTTCAATATAAATCATTTTCTTTTCAGGAGTTAATGAAAAAAAAGCGTTTTTCTGTTTGAAGGCATAATTTCTAAAAACTTCAATAAATAAATCATTTTGAAACTTTAAAATAGGTCGAAGGGTTTGGTTTTGAAACTTTTCTTCGGAGCTCGAATTTTCAAAAATGGTTCCAATAGATTCGCCTCTAATTTCTAAAATAGCTTCATCTTTTGTTTTCATGATGTTTTTCTTTATAGTTGTTTAAAGTTAAAAAAAATAACCTCCAATTTCTTGAAGGCTATTTTAAGTTATTAAGAATCAGTTGTTAATAATTAACTGTTTTTAGTACTAATCGATTCAAATACTTCTAAATCAAAATAAGGAATAGATGCCATTGTATGATCAAAAATATCGGCCATAATGTGCTCATAATTAATCCATTCTTTATCTTTTGAAAAACAATATATTTCTAAAGGGATTCCGTGTTCTGTGGGTTGTAAATAGCGAACCATCAATAACATCTCCTTGTTAATTCCGGGATGCGATAAAATGTATTGATTGATGTATTTTCGGAAAAGGCCTAAATTGGTCAAATTTCTGCCGTTTACAATGTTAGATTTGTCAATGTTGTTGGCTTTATTATACTTATCAATATCAGCTTGTCTGTGTGAAATATACGAACTGATGTGTTGAATTTGTTTGTATTTTTCCACTTCTTCTGGTGTAACAAATTTAACCGAATGTGCTTTAATCAGCAGATGTCTTTTTATCCTACGCCCATTTGAGTTTAACATGCCGCGCCAGTTTTTGAAACTATCAGAAATTAAACTATAGGTAGGAATTGTTGTGGTTGTATTATCAAAATTTCGCACTTTAACGGTTGCTAAATTAATTTCGATTACATCACCATCTGCACCAAATTTATCCATTGTAATCCAATCACCAATACGTACCATGTCATTCACAGAAACCTGAATACTGGCTACAAAACCAAGGATTGTATCTTTAAAAATAAGGAAAATTAAGGCTGAAATTGCTCCAAAAGTAGTTAACAATGTTTCCATTGTGGTGTTAAACATGATCAAAACAAAAGAAGTAATCCCAAAAATCCACAAAACAATCATAATTACTTGAATGTAACTATCAATTGGCTTGTCGCTAAAACGAGGCTTGTGTTTTAAATAATCTTTAAGGGCATTAAAAATACTTCGGGTAATCCAAAGCGAAAGAATGATGATGTAGATTTTTACACCTTTTTCAAAGAAATCCTCCCAATAGGTAAATTTACTTAAGATTACAGGAACCGTTTTGTAAATAAATAAAAGTGGGACTAAATGCGCTATGTATTTAGCCGTTTTATTAGCTACTAAAAAATCATCAAAGCTTGACTTGGTTTTGGCAGCAATTATGGCTAAAAAAACGATAAATATTTTTTTAAAAATAAAATCTAAAAAGGCAGCAACCAGTATTAGAATAATGAGGTTGATAAACAAATTTAGGTAAAGCGAAACATCGTCGCTACAATCCATTTGTTTAAACAGTTGATATGCCCAATTAAATATTTTCACGCTTTAATTTTGTAAATATTTTTTTTCTACATAAAAGGTTCCAAATGGAACAATTGATGCTAAACAAATGATTAAAAAGGTTTTAAAAGACCATTTTTGTTCGTTTTTAATCAAAATAGCAAAAGCAATGTACAAAATAAAAAGCACACCATGTGCCATACCTATGTTTTTTACATAAATATCATTTCCACCAATATATTTCATTGGCATAGCAAAAAACAATAAGGCAAGTAAGGATAGCCCTTCTAAAAGAGCAATTGATCTAAATGATTTTATCATGATAAAGCAGAATATATTACAAAGCCATATATAGCGAATCTAAAAAAGCGAAGTAATCCAAATAAAAAGAAATGTTTTCTAGAATAGTTAATCATTCCTGCAGCAAGACATGCGATTGCAAACGGTAAAGGCAACAAAGCTCCAACAGCGATCAAAAATCCACCCCATTTTTGCATGTTAATTACGTGTTTCTGCATTTTCCCATATAAATATTTATTGACAGATGGGATTGCAACTATTGCCATTCCCATAAAATAAGCAATAACTCCGCCTAAATAAGAAAGAAAAGCTAAAATGGATAAATAGAGTAGAGGTGATTCAGTATTTTTGGTCCAAGCAATAAAGATATCGGGTGGAATTAATCCTAAAACACTTTCTGATAACAAAAAGATTGAAAATATAAAAAAATCACTGAAATTTTGGGTAATGTAAACCAACCCTTCATTCAAGTTAATTACTTTATAATTTACATAAAAAAGTATAGCAACAACTACAAATGTTGGTAAAATTGCTTTTTTCACACCTTCCCAAATAAAGGAATAAAAACCAGTGTATTTGTAATATTGATGTAATAATTTATATTTTGGTTTTTTAACTTTTGACATGTTTTAATTTTTTTGCAAAATTAGGTGAATAGAAAATAGAAATGCGTTAAGAAAAATAAAAAAAATCGGTAAAAATGAATTCTACCGATTGATATTATGTAAAATAGAAAAGAATTAGTACGCTAGAAAAGCTTTGTTGTATTCTTTTAAATCTAATAAATTATTTTTCTTGCTTAAATCAGTGAATAAAGAAAGGAAGTAGTTTAAACTTTCTAAGTTGTTTTCTTCTGAAATATTTGCTTCAATAACAGCATCTTTTGCATCAACAGGTTCATCATCTGGAATTCCAATAAAAAAAGCATTATTGGTTGCTAAATGTTCATAAGCTAAACGAAGCGCTTTTGTAACTACAGGATTGTTTAATTCTAAAGTAATTTCTCTAACTTTTTTTAAATCAGCAACAGCATCTTCAACAGAGAATTTATTTTGTAAAATTTCTTTTTGAATTTTTTCTATTAATTTGAGGGCTTGTTTATTTTCCATGTGATATTTAATAATATTTGCAAAATTAAACTTTCTATAATAGATAAGCAAGACTTTTTAAGTCTTATTTTTGTACTTTTTATTGAATTATAATATACATTATGTAAAATAGAATTTCTAAAAAACTACTTCAATATACTAACATTAATTTGTACCTTCGTGTTGTAAATGCACTACCTATGAAAAATCCAATTGCTGAACGAATAACCGACTTTTTAAAGAATTATCCTCCATTCTCGAGTTTGAATTATCAAAATTTATTGACAATTGCTAAGAGTTGTCAAGTTTTATATTTAGAAAAAAACCAAACACTTTTTAAAATTAACGATGCTACACATTCATTTTTTTATGTTGTGGCTTCTGGTGCTGTTGGATTGTCGGTCACTTCTGATGCAGATGATATCCTAATTGATAAATGTGACGAAGGCGATATTTTAGGATTACGACCGTTTTTTGCAAAGAATAATTATTTAATGACAGCAAAAGCGCGTGAAGAAAGTATAATTTATGCAATTCCTATCGAGACTTTTAAACCTTATGTGGCAGAAAACCCTGATGTTTTGAGTTTTTTATTGGAAAGTTTTGCATCAAATACCAGAAATCCTTATGACAAAAACAACAAAGGAAAACTAATTTCTGAAAATGTTATTTATAATGATCAAAATGCCGAAATTCAATACTATCAACCCATAAAATATACCGCAAATCCAATCACCGCTTCACCTAACGACATTGTTCGTTTTGTTGCACAAACAATGGCAAGTAGTAAAATTGGAAGCATGATTATTCATCAAGATAGAAAACCAATTGGCATTGTAACCGATAAAGATTTGCGTTCAAAAATTGCAACCGGATTATTTAGTATTGAAGTTACAATTGATAAAATCATGTCATCACCTGTAATTACTGTTGCCGATAATTTATCTATTGCCGAAGCACAAATTATGATGTTAAAACATGGTGTTTCGCATTTATGTGTTACAAAAGATGGTTCAAATGATTCTGAAATTACAGGGATTATTACCGAACATGATATTGTAGTGGCTCAAGCAAATAATCCAGGGGTTTTATTAAAACAATGCAAAAGAGCTCAAAAATCTGCTGATTTAAAAGAAGTTAGAGAAAAATTATCTGATTTAATTCAGCATTCTTTAGATAAAAACGTACCTATTAATCATATTTCTTCTATTGTTGGTGAGATCAACTTAGCCATAACAAGTAGAGCTATCGAATTGGCCGTTGAAAAAATTGGAACTCCTCCTCCAGCCCAGTTTGCTTGGTTAAACATTGGTAGTCAAGGTAGAAAAGAACAACTATTAATGACCGATCAAGACAATGCAATTATTTTTGAAGATGTTCCAGAAGATAAATATGATGATGTTAAAAAATACTTTATAGAATTAGCTGAAAAAGTTACTAAAACATTAAATAAAGTTGGGTATGAATATTGTCCTGCAGAAATGATGGCAAGCAATCCACTTTGGTGTAAATCGGTTTCCGATTGGAAAAACCAATACAAAGGTTGGATTACTGCTCCAGGTGAAAAAGGTATTTTGATGTGTACTATATTCTTTGATTATGATTTTGTATACGGAAATGAAACTTTAGTAGATGCAATTACGAAAACCATTCAAGAAGAAACCCACGATAATCAGTTGTTTTTTGCTTATTTGGGTGCTGATGCTTTGAAAAATCCACCACCATTAGGCTTTTTCCGTCAGTTTTTAGTTGAAAGCGATGGCGAACATAAAGATACCTTTGATTTAAAAGGAAGAGCTTTAATGCCATTGATTGACGCAGCTCGAATTTTATCGTTAGGTAAAGGCATAAAAAATACAGCCAATACCATTTCGAGATATGCAAAATTAGCCGAATTAGAACCTCAAAATGCACCAATTTATGAAGCGTGTGCCGATGCTTTTGCTGAATTATTGAAGTTTAGAACGGAAGAAGGTTTGAAAAATGATTCTGATGGTAGGTATTTGAATTTAAGTGAGTTATCGAAGTTAGATAAAGTAAAACTTAAAAATGATTTTCAGCCAATACATGACATTCAAGAAGTGATTAAAAATCGTTTTCAATTAACTTATTTTACTTAAGATATGGCGTTCAATTGGTTTAAGAAAATAGTTAAAGATCATCCTAAATTTTGGGAAACCTATCTTACTTATTTTGATGAAAATCAAGATAAAAAGAAACGATTTGTTGTTTTTGATTGCGAAACAACTGGTTTAGATTACAAATCAGACCGAATTTTATCTATTGGTGCAGTAGCCATTGAAAACAATCAAATAATTGTTGGAGATTTTATGGAAGTGTTTTTACAACAAGACATTTTTAAAGCAGAATCGGTGCCTATTCATGGTATTTTAAAAGATGGAAAGGAAGAAAAAATTGTGGAAGCCGAAGCCATTATTCGTTTTTTAGAATTTATTAAAGATGCCACCTTAGTTGGCCATCACGTTGATTTTGATATCGAAATGATTAATCAAGGTTTAGCACGATTGGATGTTGGAAAACTAAAAAATCAAGCGATGGATACTGATGTTATGTATCAGAAATTAAAATATTTACCTCAAGAACAACACAATTCTTTAGATGAATTATGTGATATCTATAAAATCAGAAAATCGGATCGACATACAGCAAGTGGCGATGCGTTTATTACCGCTTTATTGTTTTTAAAACTAAAGAAAAAATTAGAGATTTAATTCCAAAAAATGCAAAACGATTGGGCTTACTTGGAAAAATATGCTTTAGATAATAAGCATTTACTAAAACAGCATAATGATGGCAACCGAATTGTTTTTATTGGTGATTCGATAACCGAATTTTGGGAACGCTACGATTCGATGTTCTTTAGTCAAAATACTTATATCAATAGAGGTATTAGTAGCCAAACCACTTCACAAATTTTAGAACGTTTTCAAAAAGATGTTATTGATTTACAGCCTAAAAGTGTAATTATTTTAGCAGGAATTAATGATATTGCAGAAAATAATGGTCCAATTTCCATAGAAGAAATCATGAATAATATTGTTTCAATGGTTGAGAAATCATTAAAAAATAATATTGAAGTATTGCTTTGCTCAGTACTTCCTGCAAATAATTTTTATTGGAATCCCAAAATTCAGCCAATTGAGAAAATCATCCAACTCAATCAAATGATAAAGGCTTACTCTTTAGTTAAACAAATAAAATACGTTGATTATTATACTCAAATGGTTGATGAGAATCTAGGTTTAGATAAAAAATATACGGATGATGGAGTTCATCCAAATTTAGAGGGTTATTTAAAAATGAAAAGTATATTTGAATTTTATTTAAAATAAAAAAAACTGCTCCATTACTGAAGCAGTTTTTAACCAATAAAACTAAAAAACTAAAGCTTGCCGTTCTTAATTTCTTCCACTATTTCAGGATTTAATAACGTTGAGATGTCTCCAAAATTAGAGAAGTCACCCTCTGCAATCTTTCTTAATATTCTTCGCATGATTTTACCCGAACGCGTTTTTGGTAAACCACTCACAAACTGAATTTTATCTAATTTCGCAATCGGACCAATTTGATCAGAAATCAATTGATTGATCTCTTTTGCAAGATTATTTTTATCACGACTTTCTCCTGTTTCTTTTAGAATTACAAAACCATATAATGCATTTCCTTTGATATCATGAGGGAAACCTACAATTGCACTTTCTGCAACTGCTGGGTGTTCGTTGATCGCATCTTCAATAGGTGCTGTTCCTAAATTATGTCCAGAAACAATAATAACATCATCTACTCTACCTGTAATTCTATAATACCCTACTTCATCACGCAAAGCACCATCTCCTGTGAAATATTTGCCTGGAAAAGCTGTAAAATATGTTTCTTTATAACGTTGGTGGTCGCCCCAAATGGTTCTTGCCATTGACGGCCAAGGGAATTTAATACACAAAGCTCCTGTTACTTGATTCCCTTCAATTTCATTTCGCAATTCATCCATTAAAACAGGCTGAATTCCTGGCAAGGGTAAGGATGCATACGTAGGTTTTGTAGGTGTTACAAACGGAATTGGCGAAATCATAATTCCTCCAGTTTCGGTTTGCCACCAAGTGTCTACTAACGGACAGCGCTTTCCTCCTACGTGGTCGTTATACCAGTGCCAAGCTTCTTCGTTAATGGGTTCACCAACAGAACCAATTACTTTTAATGAACTCAATGGATGTTTTTGAACAAAATCTAAACTTTCTTTAGCCAATGCACGAATTGCTGTTGGAGCTGTATAAAACTGAGTAATTTTATGTTTTTCAATTACTTCCCAAAAACGGCTAAAATCTGGATAAGAAGGTACTCCTTCAAAAATCACAGTGGTAGCGCCATTTAAAAGTGGTCCGTATAAAATATAAGAATGTCCTGTAATCCAACCAATATCTGCTGTACACCAATACACATCATTTTCTTCATAATTGAAAACGTTTTTAAAGGTGTAAGCTGTGTAAACCATGTAACCAGCCGTTGAATGTACCATTCCTTTTGGTTTTCCGGTTGAGCCCGAAGTATATAAAATGAATAACGGATCTTCTGCATCCATTATTTCGGCAACATTATTTCCTAAAGCAGCATCTAAAAGCGGTTGTAACCACAAATCTCTCCCTTCTTTCATGGTTACTGCTGTATTGGTTCTATTAACGACCAAAACAGTTTCAACACAAGGACATTTGTCTAAAGCTTCATCAACAATTCCTTTTAAATCAATTGATTTATTACCTCTATAACTTCCGTCAGAAGTAATTACCATTTTACATTCACTATCATTAATACGACTAGCAACTGCTGAAGATGAAAAACCAGCGAAAACAACTGAATGTATAGCTCCAATTCGAGCACAAGCTAAAACAGCTACGGCTAATTCGGGAATCATTGGCAAATAAATACAAACTCTATCGCCTTTTTTGATGCCTTGATCGCGCAAAACATTTGCCATTTTAGATACACGAACGTATAATTCGTTGTAAGAAATATGTTGTGCTGCTTCGGTTGGATCATTTGGTTCAAAAATAATAGCGGTTTTATCGCCTCTTTTTGCTAAATGTCTGTCGATACAGTTTTTAGTGATGTTCACTTTTGCATTTAAAAACCATTTAAAATTAGCTTCTTGCATGTCTACTTCAAAAACTTTATCCCATTTTTGATACCATACAAAGTTTTCATCAGCAATACGGTCCCAGAATTTTCTTGGTTCGCGTACCGACTTCTTATACATTTTAAAGTAGTTTTCTAAATCGTGTATTTTATAATAACTCATTTTTTAGTTTATTTTTAATTGATAGTGTAAATATAATCAATCTATTTTTTGAATTTCATATTTTTTTGCTAAATAGATATAGTTAAGTGATTAGTTAAAAGTAAGTAGAGATTAACTATTTAATCTATTTAAAACATCCAATTTTATCGTGTTGTAAAACATCTCGAATTTCTTCGATAATTGCTTCATCGTCGATAGTGGAAGGAATTTGAAAGTTTTCTCCATCGGCAATGCTTCGCATCATTTTACGAAGTATTTTACCAGAACGGGTTTTTGGTAAGCGTTGCACCATAACTACATCGCGTAACGATGCTACAGCTCCGATTTGTTCCCTTACTAATTTGACAACTTCGTGTTGCAGTTGGAAATGTTCAATATCTTCTCCCGATTTTGCAACAACCAATGCTAATGGAATTTGACCTTTTAATTCGTCATTAATTCCGATTACAGCGCATTCTGCAACGGAGTGATGTGAAGCTACAATTTCTTCCATTTCAGCAGTTGAAAGGCGGTGACCAGCAACGTTTATGACGTCATCTACTCTACCTGTAATAAAAATATAATCTTCATCATCTTTAAATCCGCCATCTCCTGAGAAATAATACCCTGGAAATTTATTCAAATAGCCCGCTTTGAAACGTTCATTATCTTTCCATAAATCCAATAAAGTTCCAGGAGGTAATGGCAATTTGATTACCACATAACCTTCTTCATTTGGTCCTAATTCTTGTCCGTTTTCTCCAAAAATTCTGATGTCGTAACCCGTAACAGCTTTTCCTGCCGAACCTGGTTTTATAGGTAAATACTCTACTCCCATCATATTTGCAATCATTGGCCAACCCGATTCGGTTTGCCACCAATGGTCGATTGCTGGAACTGGAATATGTTCGCGATACCATTCTAAAGTTGCTACATCACAACGTTCTCCTGCTAAGAATTGAATTCGTAAACAAGATAAATCATATTGTTTGATGAATTCGCCATTAGGATCTTCTTTTTTAATGGCTCTGATAGCAGTTGGTGCGGTGAACATTACACTAACTTTGTGTTCGGCAATTACGCGCCAAAAGGTACTTGCATCAGGTGTGCGTATTGGTTTTCCTTCAAAAAGAATGGTTGTGTTTCGATTAATTAAAGGTCCGTAAACAATATAACTATGTCCTACCACCCAACCCACATCGGAAGCAGCCCAAAACACTTCACCTTCTTTTGCGTCATAAATGTGTTGCATTGAAAATTTAAGTGCGGTAACATAACCACCTGTATCTCTAACAATTCCTTTTGGTTTTCCTGTTGTACCTGAAGTGTATAAAATATATAAAGGATGTGTTGAATTCACAGTAATACAGTCAGCTTCTTCTGAACCATAAACTAAGGCATCATAATCGACATCGTATTTTTTAAAGGGTACTCTTGCCCCTAATTTTCTATTGAAAACGATTACTTTTTCTGGTTTGTGATGGGCTAATTCAATAGCTTCGTCAACTAAAGGTTTGTAGGCAATTAACCGGTCGATTTCAATTCCTGAAGAAGCGGTAATAATGGCTTTAGGTTCGCAATCATCAATACGAATAGCTAATTCATGCGGTGCAAAACCTCCAAAAACTACCGAATGTGTTACTCCTATTCGTGCACAAGCCAACATAGCAAAGGCGGCTTGAGGAATCATTGGCATATAAATTACAGCAGTATCGCCTTTTTCTAATCCAAGCGAAAGTAAACCGCCAGCTAATTTGGCAACTTCGGTTTTAACTTCGATAAATGTATACTTTTTTACAGTTTGTGTAACGGGTGAGTCATAAATAATAGCAACTTGCTCTCCAAAGCCATCTTCTATGTGTTTATCAACTGCTAGATAACATGCGTTGAGTTCTCCATCTGCAAACCACAATGGATAATCGTTTGAATCGTTAGACAAAATAGTTTTTGGGTTTGAAAACCAAGCAATGTTTTGTGATTGCTCTTTCCAGAAATCTACTGCGGATTCGTTACTTTTTTTATAAAATTCGTAATAATTCATTTGAATAATTCGGTTTGTGTTATTTTTTCTTTAGTAAATTTAAAGAATAAAATAATGCCAAATGAATTAATCTTGCTAAATAGGTATAGATTGTTTAGCGTTTCAAGAATTATAATTTATCAATACGTTTTGAAATCCAATTTTTGTATTTTTTTGTAAGTATAGCTTTATCAGTTTCTGATTTTAAGATAATGTCAATTCCTCCATCATAAGGAGCTACTATAATTTTACTATCTAATGAAATAAAAAAAAACCTTGAAATATCGTTAACAATTTCTTTCAAAATTTCATTATATGAATTTAATTTCCAACATTTTCTACTTACAAAGACTTCTAATATTGCATCATTATCAAAGTCATTAGGAAAATACATTTTTAATTTAAATGAGCAACTTTTTTTAAAATTTAATTCAGAGTGAAAATTTAATAATTCAAATTTTTCATCATTATGAGTTATATTAGTATGAACTAAATAGATTTCTTCGTTTTCATTATAGATTTCAGAAAATATTTGATTATATCTTTGCAATATAATATTCATCTCATTATCGCTTTCAGGATATCTTTTCGAATCTGGTAGGCTATGAAATCTTAGCCATCTTTCATGATAAACTTCTTTAAAAAGGTAGCTTAATGGGATAGTTTGGTTAAAATTACTATTCCAAAACTTTTTAAATTCTACTTCGATCATTTTAACTATGAATTTAGTTAATTCAACAATTCCTCCACTTTCTCTACCACTTTCTTAATTGAAAACGGCTTGGTCATGTAGGCATCGGCACCAAGAGCCATTCCTTTTTCAATGTCACTTTCTTTGTTTTTAGCGGATAAGAACAATACTTTAGTGTGGGTTAGATTTTCGTCTTTTCTAATTTGTTCTAAAGTGGCAAAACCGTCAACCATAGGCATCATGATGTCTAAAATAATCACATCTGGAAAATTACTTTTTAAAATATCCAAAGCTTCTTGCCCGTCACGCGCTATAAATACTTCGTAATTACTTTTTTTGAAAGTGTATTCCAGCGTCATTACTATGTTTGGTTCGTCGTCAACAATTAAAATCTTCTTCATAAATCTGTATTTTCAATATTTTTTAAAGGCAATGTAAAAGCAATACATGCGCCTTTTATACTTGGTTCTACCCAAATTTTACATTTGTGATGTTCTATAATTTGTTTGCAAATTGCCAATCCTAATCCGCTACCAACGGGTTTTTTGAAATTTTGATTGGAAGCTTGATAAAATTTGTCAAATATAACTTCAAAATCGTTAGGATTAATACCTTTTCCGTTATCTTGAACAGAAGTTATTACAAAATTATCTTCTTTTTTTACTTGAATGGTGATTAAACCTTCGCTTTCTGGACAAAACTTAATGGCATTTGATAACAAATTCGTTACCACTTGAATGATTCGATCTTCATCATAAAACGCAAAAATAGTATCTTTACTTTCTACATAAATACTGATTTTCTTGTTTTTAATCAGTTGTTGTAATGGTTCAATCGAATGTTCAATAGTAGCAATTAAGTTATTTACACTTGGATGAATGGTTTGTTTTCCTGTTTCAAATTTTTCCAAATCCAAAATCTTATCAATCAATCGATTCAATCGGTCGGATTCGGAAATAATATTTTGTAGAAATTGTTTTTTTAACTCTTCTGGAATTTCGTCGTCATCGTGCAAAATTTCGCTCGCAGCACGAATAGCGGTAATTGGTGTACGAAGTTCGTGTGTAACAGTGTCTAAAAATTCGTCTTTTTGGATGTCTTTTCGAACCAAGGTTTCATTTGCTTTTTGAAGTTGCGAAGTAATTTCTTTCAATTCATTAGAAGTTTCCAGTAGTTTTTTATTAGTTATAATGTTTTCTTTGGATTCTTCTAAGATTTTCAGTACTTCTGGAAGGGTTACTTTTTCTTCTTTAACGACACTTGAAATTAAAATTCGAGCCGAAGCTGTTCCAATGTGACCTGTTAATAAATTTTCGGCAAATTTAACTAAACGCGCATCTGCAAGCTCTTGATTTTTATCCACATTATATTTTACATTGAATATGTTTAAAGCTCTTTTGGTTCGTTCTTCGCCTAAAAATCGAACTAAGACTTTTTCAATATCACTGGTATAAGCGGTTCCTTTCCAAACGAATGCATTTTCATGATTGGTGCTGTATTTTTCGATGTCAACGTACATTTCAGCATAATTACGTTCGCGGTAATTTCCTTTAAAACTCACTGAAACCGCAAAATAAGTAATACTATTGAATAACATACTCCAAAACAGTGCATGTGGAACGGGTTGTAAATAATCCAAACCAAAAAGTTGGAAGGGTTTTAACAACGAAATCTTCATAAAACCTTCCGAAATAAAAGAACTTTCGTTGTTGGTCAGTCCAATTGCATAGGGCAACAATAAGGTATAAATACAGATTAGAAATCCAATTAAAATGCCATAAATTGCTCCCATTCTTGAACCTCTACGCCAGAAAATAGCTCCGAAAAAGGCTGGCGCTAATTGTGCGATAACAACAAATGAAATTAATCCGATAGAAACTAAACTATAGTCTAATGCGAAGAAACGATAGATAAAATAGGCCCCAATAATGAGTGAAAAAATGCCAATTTTACGAATATTGACAATCTTTTTGTTATTGATGACTTGTTCCTCGCTGCGTAATTTTCCTAAAAAAGTATATGGAATTAATAAGTTGTTACTCAACATGGTAGATAAACTTATGCTCGAAACTACAATCATTGAAATTGCGGCCGAAAATCCGCCAAGAAAAACCAAAACGGTTAATGTGGTATTATTAAAAAATTGAGGAATTAGTAACGAATAAGTATCGGCATTAGCATTAGTTCCTTCAAACAATACATTTCCGCCCCAAGCAATTGGGTATACAAAAATATTGAATAGCAATAAATATAAAGGAAACAACCAAATTGCGGTTTTTATATGACGTTCTCTATTGTTTTCAACCACCGACATTTGGAATTGTCTCGGCAATAAAAAAATAGCAAAAAGAGAAACCATACTTAGAAAAAACCAATTTAGACCTTGTTCTAATCCGCCAATGGTATTTTTTTCTTTGAAATTCTCTAAAAGAGAAGCTTTTGCATAAATATCATCATAGCCATCAAAAACAAAGAAGGTTACATAAATTCCAACAATGATAAAAAAGACTAATTTCAGCACACTTTCAATGGCAACTGCGGTTACAATTCCTTTTCTTTTTTCGGATGCGTCAACATAACGCGTACCGTAATAAGATGCAAAAAGTGCTAATGCAATGGCAACATATGTTGTAGTATCATCAAAAATTAATGAGCTAGTACTGGTTTTGGTAACAATATGAAACGTTTCCGAAATTGCTTTTAATTGTAATGCGATGTAGGGTAAAATTCCTGCCAAGCAAACTACGGTTACAATAGCTCCTAAAAAACGACTATTTCCATAACGAAGCGATATAAAATCGGCAATACTTGAAATTTTATTCACACGAGAAATGCGAATAATTTTCTTCAAAATAATAATCCAAGCTGGAATAATGATGATGGGGCCGATGTAAATAGGCAAATATCCTAATCCTGAATTAGCTGCAACACCTATACTTCCATAATACGTCCAAGCGGTACAATACACGGCTAATGATAAAGAATAGATGTATGAATTATTCGTCCATTTGATATTTTCTTTTTTTCTGCCCAATGTGCGATAAAAAAAAGAATACCCAAATACCCTAATAAAATAAGTAAAAGAACCGCACTATTCATAATAACGTTGTACTACAATCCAAGACATTAAAATCGAAAAAAACCAAGCCGAAAAGACATAAATATAAATGATAGGAAAGCCTAAAAAACTGTCGGAACTATCAAATAATAATACTATTGGCAAGTTAAGCGCCAATAACAATAGTAATGATAAAACCACTAATTTTTGTTGATGTCTTTTTTTCATTGAGAATTGTAGGTATATTTTATATTAACTTTTTAAAAATACAAACTCTGTTCTTGAAAAACAAGAACAGAGTTGTAAAATAATTTATTTTCTATGAAATTAGTGAGCAGCTCCTGCTTCAGCAGCACCAGAAGGTATACGGATATTTTCTACAATATCTTGTACTTCTTGTGGTGGCGCAGGTGTAAACTTACTTACTACTAAAGCAACAATAAAGTTTGCAATCATAGCAACTGTTCCAAATCCTTCAGGAGAAATTCCAAACCACCATTCAGATTTGTCTGGCATATCACCAATCCAACCTAATTTGAATTTTGCCATATAGTATAACATTAATGCCATACCTACAACCATACCTGCAACTGCTCCTTCTTTGTTCATTTTTTTATTGAAAATACCCAAAATAATAGCAGGGAAGAATGATGCAGCGGCTAATCCGAAAGCCAATGCTACAACCGCTGCTACGAACCCAGGAGGATTAATTCCAAAGTAACCAGCAATTACAACAGCAACAGCGGCAGAAATACGAGCAGTCCATAATTCTCCTTTTTCAGAAATATTTGGGTTAACCATTTTCTTAATTAAATCGTGAGAAACGGCCGCAGAAATTACTAACAATAAACCAGCAGCAGTTGAAAGTGCAGCAGCTAAAGCTCCAGCAGCAACCAATGCAATAACCCAGTTAGGTAATTTTGCAATTTCAGGATTTGCTAACACCATGATATCATTATCGATATACAATTCATTAGCACTTTCAGCATTGGGTTGGTCTTTTTGTGGTTTACCGTCTTTCAATACAAATGCATCTCCTTTTACATATTGAATTTTTCCATCAGCATTTTTATCATTATAGATTAAAAGACCAGTTTTTTCCCAGTTTTTAAACCATTGAGGCATGTCGGCATAATTTTTATTACTAACTGTTTCGATTAAGTTAGTTCTTGCAAAAACAGATACTGCAGGAGCTGTTGTATATAAAATTACAATAAATACTAATGCTAATCCAGCAGATTTACGTGCATCTTTTACATTTTTAACCGTAAAGAAACGAACAATTACGTGAGGTAATCCTGCAGTTCCTACCATTAAAGCTAAAGTAATTGCCAAAACGTCAATCATTGATTTTGAGCCATCTGTATATTCGGTAAAACCTAATTCTGTAGACAATCCATTTAATTTATCTAATAAATAAGTATCTGTTCCAGCTACTGTTCCTCCCATTCCTAATTGTGGAATTGGATTTCCTGTCATTTGTATTGAAATGAAGATTGCAGGAACCATAAAAGCAAAAATCAATACACAATATTGTGCTACTTGCGTATAAGTAATCCCTTTCATTCCACCTAAAACCGCATAAAATAAAACGATTATCATTCCGATGATTACACCGGTGTTAATTTCAACTTCTAAGAATCTTGAAAATACAACTCCTACTCCACGCATTTGACCCGCTACATATGTAAATGATACAATCAAAGCACAGAAAACAGCTACTGAACGCGCAGTTTTTGAGTAATAACGATCTCCAATGAAATCTGGCACCGTGAATTTCCCAAATTTTCTCAAATAAGGAGCTAAAAGTAATGCTAAAAGTACATAACCTCCGGTCCAACCCATTAAGTAAACGGCTCCATCATAACCTGCAAAAGAAATAATTCCTGCCATTGAAATAAATGATGCGGCAGACATCCAATCGGCAGCAGTTGCCATACCATTAGCTAATGGAGAAACCCCTCCACCTGCTACATAAAACTCTTTAGTAGAACCTGCTCTTGTCCAAATAGCAATTCCAATGTAGATTGCAAACGTAATTCCTACAATAATATATGTCCAAATTTTTACATCCATGATTATAATTTTTTATCTTGTTAATTAATCGTTATCAAAACCGTATTTCTTATCTAATTTGTTCATTAAACGAACGTAGACAAAAATTAAGATTACGAAAACATACATTGATCCTTGTTGGGCAAACCAAAAGCCAAGTGGAAATCCACCTAATTTGATTGTGTTTAATTGGTCTACAAATAGTATTCCTGCTCCATACGAGCATAGAAACCAAATGCTTAAAAGAATTAGAAGGTATCTTAAATTTTCCTTCCAATAAGCCGTAGCGTGTTTTTGATCACTCATTGTTTATTAGTTTTTGATTGTTTATTATAGGTAAATCATGGCTTGAAGCGTAACAGTCCCTGTTTCGTTATCACCAAATTTTTCGTTTTTATACTCTAATGTTAATTTTGAATTGTGTCCATTCATGTATAAATTAGAACCAATTCCAAAAACAGTTCTATTATCATCAACTGCATCATAGCTATTTGATGCATAAGAGATATAAGGTTGAAGTTTTGTTAGTTTTTCGGTTGGAATTAAATATCCAGCGTGTCCATAAATCATACTTCCTGTTCCATAGGCATTGAATAAATAATCTTTTCCGTAATTATTATTTTGATAGGTTGCATAAGCTGTAATAGCTCCTTTTTTATCTCCAAGTGGTACATCATAGAAAGCATCAACTGCAAAAACTGAAACATCTTCTCCAACATTAGTAGTTCCATCATTCATAACACTTCCTTTTGGATGTAAAAAGAATCCAGCACCAACATTAAAGACTTTTTTAGTACCTAAATATGAACCTACTCTAAAAGGTAAAAAGTTACTTTCTTGCTCTAAAAAGCCATATTCAAAATAACCTGCATAATTCATTCCAGCATCTTTAGATCCTAATACTCTTCTTCCTCCGTAGACTGCTGTATTAACATTATCTGCAGGATTTCTTGCATCTAAACCATTTGTAATTGCTTCGTTGATAGAAACTCTATATTGAAATTTTCCAAATGTACCTTTAGCATATACTCCTTGGTGTCTTGCAAACTGGTCTGATAAGCCCAATGTTGCCCATGATTGTCTGTTATTATCAAGTGTCATGAAGTTTAACGTTCCTTGACTATTTAAACGTGAAATACCATTCCAATAATGTAATCCAGATCCAATAGCATGGTTTTTACCTAAGGCATATTGTACCCAAAAATCATGGAAAAATAACTGAGAACTTTCTCCTTTTCCAAGGGGTGACATATTATCTGCATTAAGTGAGTTTAATCCAAAATGCGTTAAGACTAAAAATTTTGGTGTAATTTGAGCATACGTTAAAATTCTTGCTCTTCTTGTAGAAAATTCAAATGCTTTTTTGTCATCGGGCAAATTGTCATTGTATTGCCCCCACATTTGCCCCCAAGCGATTACACGCATGTACTTAGACCCATCTTCATTAAGATTGAATTTCATACCAGCTCCATAATCAGGAGAACCTTGTGAAAATGAATATGCTGAAAAGAGTAATCCAGCAACTAATAATAATTTTTTCATAATTTAAGTTTTGGTTAGTGTTGCATTTCTGCTTGACCAAATTCTAAAATTATGTTAATGAAAAAAATTGTAATATATAATTTTGTAAAATGGTATAGTTAATCTTTAAAACGTTCCCATTTAATAAGCATAAACTTATCGCCAAGCTCTGTAATAATCATACCCGCACCAGACAATCTATCTTTGTTTTGAAGGTATTCAACCAGCTCATTGTGCTTGAAAATCTTATAGGTTGGATGATAATTAGGATGTGGCGGTTTTTTGATTTTAAACTCTTTCACCCAATTGCTAATCGATACGTGCGAAACCCCCAAAATACGCTCAATTTCTCTAAAACTTAAACCTTCTAAATACAGTTGTAATGCTTTAGTAACATAGTAATCATCTATCTTTTTACCTAATTTGTTGACAGTGAAATAATAATTACAAGATTTACACAAATACCTTTGTCTATCTTTGATTACACCACTTTTTACAATTGAATCGCTTTGGCATTTGGGACATGCTAAAATCTCCATATATATAATTTTTGCATAAATATACTAATTTTGCAAAATATACAAAAATATTGTTCGTAATTTTTCAAATATATTTTTTCACATATCACAATTATTTTGAATAAAAATTACACATAATGCAATAATAATCAAATACTCGCTTTTTTATGATTTTAGAATGTTCATAAAAATATTCAATTTTATCAAAAAAGTATAGTTATGACTTTAAATTATTTTACTTAATTTGTAGAAACAACACTAAACTATGCAATTCGATATTCAACATACCGAATCTTCCGCTTTATACAAGCTTTTAACTGGAACCGTAATTCCAAGACCTATTGGTTGGATTTCAACAGTTGATGCTCAAGGAATGAACAACCTTGCTCCGTTTTCTTTTTTTAATGTCGTAAGCGAAGATCCTCCTCACGTAATGTTTTCTACTGTTCGCACAGGAAATAAAAACAAAGACACATTGAATAATGTATTAGATAACAAACAATTCGTGGTCAATTTAGTAACCGAAGATGTGGTCGAACAAATGAATACTACCTCACAAAGTGTTGCTGCTGATGTTGACGAATTTCAATTAGCAGGTGTTACTCCTATTGATGCTATTTATATCAAGCCAAAACGTGTCAAAGAAAGCTTAGTGCATTTTGAATGTGAAATGGTACATCATTATTTTATTGAAAAGCATCAAAATGGTGGCGCTTGCATTATTATTGGTAAAATAATCACCATGCATATTGACGATTCCATTCTAATGGAGAATCATAAAATCAACTTAGACAAATACAAACCTGTTGCTCGTTTAGCAGGTTCAAATTATAGTAAATTAGGAGAAATTTTCTCTATAAAAAGAGGCTAGAAATGAATTCTGATAGATTAGAAATAAATTGTGCAATGCAAATTCAAAAACCTGTTCATGAAGTTTTTGAAGCCATTATAAATCCAGAAAAAATGGCTTGTTATTTCATTGCTACTAGCACAGGAATAATGGAAGAAGGCAAAAATATCATTTGGAAATTTCCTGAATTCGACTACGAATGTCCTGTTAAAGTTGGAAAAGTGGAAAACAACAAATACATTTCATTCTATTGGGAAAATGCTGGAGTTGACTTATTAGTAGAAATTCAACTTTCAGAAAAAGAAAACAATTCAGCTTTAGTTACGATTACAGAGAAAAGTATGAAAAATAACGAAGCAGGTTTAAAATGGCTTTCCGGAAATTCATTCGGTTGGTCCAATTTTCTTTCTTGTTTAAAAGCCTATTTAGAATATGGAATCAATTTGCGTAAGGGCGCTTTTGATTTTATGAAGCAATAAAATTAATAAATAAAATCTGCGGAAATCCGTATTTGCCAGAGCAAATTCGTTTTATTCGCGTGCTAATACATATGAAAATAACAATTATAGGTGGTGGTCCTGGCGGACTTTACTTTTCGATATTAACCAAAAAAGCAATGCCACATTGCCAAATCGATATTTACGAGCGCAATAAACCCGACGATAGTTTTGGTTTTGGTGTGGTGTTTTCAGACGAAACCTTAGGGGAATTCCTAAAACGCGACATGCAATCATACGAACTCATTCGAAGTAAATTTGCCTATTGGGACGATATTATCGTGGCTCGTGATGGCGAATCAGTAAATATTGCCGGAAATGGATTTTGTGGTTGTTCCAGAAAAACACTTTTACAATTATTACAACAAAGATGTGTTGAAGAAGGCGTAAATCTGCATTTCGAACAAAATGTAGATGATTTATCTCGATTTGCGGATTCGGATATTATATTAGCTTCTGACGGAATTGCAAGTGCCATCCGAACAAAACATGAGAATGAATTTGGAACTAAAATCGAATTAAAGAAAAACAGATTTGTTTGGTTAGGCTCTACAAAACCTTTAGATGCCTTCACTTATTTCTTTAGAAGTACACCTCAAGGAACTATTGTTGCGCACTCCTATCAATATGAAGAAGGCATGAGTACGTGGATTTTTGAATGTAGCGATGAAACGTGGCAAAAACACGGTTTTGAAGTTACAAATGAAGAAGATACCATGGCAAAAATAGCTGAAATCTTCAAAGAAGAATTAGACGGACATCCACTAATTTCAAATAAATCACATTGGCGTAAATTCCCACATGTAACAAATGAAAAATGGTATCACAACAATATTGTTTTGCTTGGAGATGCAAAAGCTACAGCCCACTACTCTATTGGTTCAGGAACAAAATTAGCTATGGATTGTGCCATCGGATTATCGGATGCCGTAATTGCTAATCCAAACAACGTTCAAGCCGCTTTTGAGCAATACGATAAAACCAGAAGAAATACGGTAGAAATGATTCAATATGCCGCAGTAGTTTCTTTAGATTGGTTCGAAAATATGGATCGTCATATGCAACATCCGTTCCAACAATTTGCGTTTGGATGCATGACACGTTCAAAAAAAGTAACATATGAAAATTTACGTTTAAGAGATAGTTCGTTTACGGATAAAGTTTTAGAAGAATTCAATGACAATTACAATGTCAATATCAAAAATCAATCAGCAGCTTTTTCAAAATTCAAATTAAGAAAATTAGAACTCCCAAACCGCATCGTAATGGCGCCTATGGGACAATATTCCGCTGTTGATGGTGAAGTTTCCAATTGGCATTTGGTGCATTACGGAAGTCGCGCTACGGGTGGTGTAGGATTAATCATAACCGAAATGACGGCAATTTCCGAAACTGGAAGAATTACAGAAGGTTGCGCGGGAATTTATAATGCAGAGCAATTGAATCAATGGAAAAAAATTACCGATTTCATTCATAACAATACATCCACAAAAATTGCAATTCAATTAGGACATTCGGGTCGAAAAGGTGCTACTAAAAAACCTTGGGAAGGCAAAGGACCAATGGAAACACCTTGGAATTTAATTTCCGCTTCTCCTATTCCATTCAATGAAAATTTCGCTACTCCTAAGGAAATGACTTTGGAAGATATGGAAGAAATCAAATCACAATTCATTCAAGCGACCAAAAACGCAGACGAAGCTGGATTTGATATGATTGAATTACAAGCGCATCATGGCTTTTTATTGGCTTCTTTCTTATCGCCATTAACCAATATTCGTACGGATGAATTTGGCGGAAGCATAGAAAATCGTTTAAAATATCCTTTGGAAGTATTTAAAGCAATTCGTGACGTATTTCCAACTGAAAAACCAATCTCAGTGCGAATTTCAGCTACCGATTGGGCAGAAAATGGAATTTCGGAACAAGAAGTAATTGCAATAGCAACTGCTTTTAAAGCTGCTGGAGCTGACATCATTAATGTTTCAACAGGAAATACTGTCGCAGGTCAAAAACCATTAACGGGTAGAATGTGGCAAACGCCTTTTTCGGATGCCGTTCGAAATACTGTCCATATCCCAACTATAACCGCTGGCTATATTCAAGATATCGACCAAATCAATACGATTCTTTTAAACGGAAGAGCTGATTTAGTTGCATTAGGTAGACCATTATTGTTGGATGCTAATTTCGTGAGAAACGCACAAGCTTACGAACAATTTCAAGCGAATGACATTCCAAATCCATATAAAATGGGAGTTTCACATTTGTATCCGCTAAAAGCTTCGGAAAGAAAACAAGTGGAAGGTATGAAAAAGGCATTAAAACCTAAAAGTAATAAAAAGTAGTATTAAGATTGTAGAATTGAGTATTAAGACAAAATTGCGACTTTGCGACTTTGCGAGAAACTAATCATTATGAAACATTACGAAGATAATTTTACTCACAATAGCTTACCAGCTTTGGAATTACAACCAGAATACACCTTTTTGGATTTAACGCAATTCCAACAACCTGAAATGCTGAATTGCGTCGATAAACTATTAGACAATCATATTAGAGAAGGTCGTGGAAATAACAGTTGTATTCGCACGTTTGAAGAAACTTGGACGTATCAAGATTTGTATGAAAAAGCGAATCAAATTGCACATGTTTTGGTGGATGATTTAGGATTAAAATCGGGTAATCGCGTTTTGATTCGTTCGGCAAATAATCCAATGATGGTAGCGTGTTGGTTTGCTATTTTAAAAGTAGGTGGAATTGTTGTGGCTACCATGCCCTTGCTTCGTTCTAAAGAATTAACGACTATTATCGATTGTGCTGAAATTTCGCATGTATTGTGCGATAAGGAATTGGAAGAAGAAATCCATTTGGTTAAGTCTGATTTCTTAAAACAAACGTGTTTTTACGGAAATTCGCAATTGGAAGAATTAATGGCAGCTAAACCAAAAACATTCGACAATTATCATTCAAAATCCGATTCCGTTGCATTGATTGGTTTTACTTCAGGAACAACAGGTTTGCCAAAAATGACAGCACATTATCACAAAGATATTTTGAATATTTGTGAGGCGTTTCCACAATATTCGCTACAACCTACTCCAAAGGATATTTTCACAGGAAGTCCTCCATTAGGATTTACATTCGGTTTAGGTGGATTAGTTTTGTTTCCAATGTATTTTGGCGCTTCGACATTTTTAATCGAAAAACCGAGTCCAGATTTGTTGTTAAAAGCGATTCAAGACTTTAAAATTACGATTTGTTTTACCGCACCCACCGCTTGGCGTATCATCACAACAAAAGTTCAGGATTATGACATTTCAAGTTTGAGAAAATGTGTTTCTGCAGGAGAAACCTTGCCGTTAAAAGTTTGGCAAGATTGGTATGATGCTACAGGTTTAAAAATCATAGATGGAATCGGAGCTACCGAAATGTTACATATTTTTATTTCTTCCAATGAAGAAAATATGAAACCCGGCGCTACTGGTAAAGCCATTGCAGGTTACGAAGCAAAAATCATAGACAAACAAGGTAACGAATTACCAAGAAACGAAGCCGGAAGACTAGCCGTTCGTGGAATTACAGGTTGCAAATACCTAAACCGAGAAGAAAAACAAAGAGAATACGTCGAAAACGGTTGGAACATCACAGGTGATATTTTCCGTCAAGATGAAGAAGGGTATTTTTATTTTGTGGCGCGTGGTGATGATATGATTATTTCTTCAGGATATAATATTGCGGCAATTGAAGTAGAATCCGTACTTTTAACCCACGAAGATATTTTGGAATGTGCTGTAGTAGGTTTGCCCGATGAAGAACGAGGAATGTTAGTTTGTGCGCATATTGTATTACACGATACAACTAAAGCAACAGATGTAATGAAAAATCGTATTCAACACTGGTTCAAAGAAGTAGCTGCTCCCTATAAATATCCAAGAGTGATTCATTTCGTAGAATGTTTACCGAAAACGGAGACTGGAAAAATACAGCGATTTAAGTTAAAATAAGTATAAAGATTTTAGTATTAAGTATCAAGACATATATAATGAGACAATTTATAAAACAAGAAAAAGTACGTTTCCAAAATGTTGATCGTATATCTATTACAATGAATGTGAAATTGATTTTTGCTTTGCTAATTTTATTATCATCATGTGCAACAAATAAAAATGATAAAATAGAAATAAAATCACTATTTAATCAAACAAAAAAGATTGAAATTTATGCCTATTTGGATCAAAACAGATGGGAAAAAAAAGACAGAAATGAATATCTTAAAGCAAATACTATTAATGATATTCCATCAAAATATTTAAGAAATAAAATAGTACTCAATCATAATCAAATAAAAAAATTAGAAAAAGAATTAATAAAATCAAAACAAAAAATAGAAGACAGAGCAGATTGTTTTGACCCAAGACATACTATTGTATTTTATAATGAAAATGAAAATATTTTAGGTGATATCGAATTATGTTTTCAATGTAGTAGAGCAAGTTCATCTAAAAAATTAAAAATATTAGAAGATAAAATGTTATTTCAGAGAAAACTTTTTCAAGAATTTGGCATCAGCTATTTTGAAGAAACTAAAGAAGAACAAGAAGATTTTATAAATAAAATGAAGGAACTAGAATTAAAATTAGAACGAAAATATAAAAATAAAAATGAATAATTACTTCACAAAAAAAGAAAAAGTACGTTTCCAACATGTTGATTATGCTGGAATTGTCTTTTATCCCCGATTTTTAGAAATGCTAAATTGTTTAGTAGAAGATTGGTTTGAAGAAGCCTTAGAACGTCCTTTTTCAAAAATGCACGAAACCAATGGTATTCCAACGGTTGATTTAAAAATTCAATTCAAAAACGCTGCTAGATTAGGCGAAATCTTAAATAAAAAACTTTGGGTAAAAGAACTAAAAAACTCTTCCATACTTTGCGGATTTCAGTTTGTAAATGAAGCAGAAAATACGGTTTTAGAAGGCGAAGTTACCTTAGTAAACGTAGCTTTCAACCCTCAAAGAAATGGCATCAAAGCCGAACCTTTCACAGAAGAAATGAAACAAAAAATAAAGCAATACGAATTATAAAACTAGGAACACGGATACAATAAATTATGTAAATTTTAAAAATTTCTACAATCTGTGTTCCAAAAAAAACAATTCACAAATGGAATTCAAAAAATTCAAAGCCGCAACCGTTCAAACGTCACCTGTATTTCTAAATGTAGAAAAAACAGTAGATAAAGCCATTTCTTTCATTAAAGAGGCAAGCAATAACGGAGCTAAATTAATCGCTTTTCCAGAGGTTTTTATCGCTGGATATCCGTATTGGAATTGGATTATGACGCCTGTTCAAGGGAGTAAATGGTATGAAGAATTGTATAAAAATTCGGTTGACGTAACAGGTCCTGAAATCAAAAAATTGTGCTTAGCGGCAAAAGACAATGACATTCATATTGTGATGGGAATCAACGAGCGAGGTAAAAGCTATGGCGAAATTTACAATACCAATTTAATCATTGACAACAAAGGTGTTATCGTTGGAAAACACAGAAAGTTAGTCCCAACATGGGCTGAAAAACTAACTTGGTCTTCAGGTGATGGCTCTTCGCTAAAAGTGTATGATACTGAAATTGGACCGATTGGAACCTTAGCTTGTGGCGAAAATACAAATACTCTAGCACGTTTTACGCTACTTTCTCAAGGTGAATTGATTCATATTGCCAATTATATTTCACTTCCTGTGGCTCCACCAGATTACGATATGGCGGAAGCGATTAAAATTCGTGCCGCAGCGCATTCGTTTGAAGGTAAATTGTTTACAATTGTTTCATGTTCAACGGTTTCGCAAGAAATTAAAGATGCCTTACGTGCCGATGTTCCGAATGTAGATGAATTATTGGATAGAAAAAGTTCAGCTTTTTCAGGATTTATAGGGCCAAATGGTGCTGTTATTGGGCAACCGCTAATCGATGAAGAAGGCATGGTTTATGCCGAAATTGATTTAGCAAAATGCATCCAACCGAAACAAATGCACGATATTTTAGGCCATTACAATCGGTTTGATATTTTCGATTTGCGGGTAAACGTGGCTCCTACTCGAAAGATTACGTTTATTGATAATCACGAGGAGTTTAATAAGAGATAATAGCCACGGATTTTACGATTTTCATGGATTAAGAAATATAAAAATCCTTTTTAATCCTTTAATCAGTGGCAGAAAAATAAAAAAAAATGGAAGAAAATAACTATTCAGACGACCAATACGGAAGAGCTCGTGTTCAAGACTCTCCCGAATTAATTGCGTACTACAAAGAATTAGAAACACTTGGCGCTGGTGCCTTATGGACAGTGGCCAATGATATAGAACCTTGGGAACCACGTTCTTCTTCTGTTCCAATGCTTTGGAAATATGACGATTTACGCGAATTAGTCCTAAAATCATCCGAATTAGTAACTCCTGAACAAGCCGGAAGACGCGTAGTGTATTTGGTTAACGATAATCGAAAAGACGTTTCTGCAGCTGTGGGTTGGTTATACACCGGAATTCAAGTCACGCGTCCTGGAGAAAGTACTTCGGCGCATCGTCATCGTGCTTCTGCCCTACGTTTTATTATGGAAGGCGAAAAAGGATATACGGTTGTAGATGGCAATAAAATTATGTTAGAAGTGAATGATTTTGTCATTACACCAAATTCTACTTGGCATGAACATGGCGTTGAAGAAGGCGGAAAAACATGTATTTGGCAAGATGGTTTGGATATTCCGTTAGTTAATGCTTTAGAAGCCAATGATTATGCGGTTTATGATGGGAAACAACCCTTAACAGCGCCACTGAATTTTTCACCAATTACATATGGTTGTGCAGGATTAATTCCAGCCGATAAAACTTGGGATAAACCATATTCCCCGCTATTCAAATATTCTTGGAAAAATGTTTATCCAGCATTATTAGAAGCACAAAAAGTAAATGAAATCAATCCGTTTGACGGTATTTTTATGCAATATTCGAATCCTTTAACAGGCGGACATGTAATGCAAACTATGGGTGCAGCGATGCAATTATTACCGGCTGGATTCAAAGGGAAAGCGCATAAACATACGGGCTCGTTCGTGTACCAATGTGCGAAAGGAAAAGGCTTTACTATTATTAACGGAAAACGTTTTGATTGGAAAGAAAGAGATATTTTCTGTGTACCGAGTTGGGCTTGGCACGAACACCACAATTTATCCGAAACAGAAGAGGCTTGTTTATTCAATTTTAACGATTTACCTGTAATTGAAAAATTAGGCTTATTTCAAGGAAGAGAATTAACAGAAAACAACGGACACCAACAAATTCAATAACAATATCAAGTTCAAAAATCAATAATAACAAAAACTTTGCGTAAAACTTAGCACTCTTTGCGTTTAAATAAAGAATATGAAACTACTTACTTATAAAACACAAGATATTGAGCCTCGTTTAGGCTTTATTCATAACAACCAAGTCATCGATATGCAGGATTTTGGTGATATTTCTAATTTTCCATTACCAAATGATATGTTGGAATTAATTGATATGGGATTTGAAATCATTGCTGAAATTACCGAAATGATTGCGGAAACTCCTGAAAATTTCTTCGAAGAAATTGCCTATGATATGGAGGAAGTTACCGTTTTGGCTCCCATCGAAAAACCAAGAAAAAACATCATTGGAATTGGTTTAAATTATACCGAACACGTGGCAGAAAGCGCTCGCACTTTAGATACCACAGGAAAGCTTCCAACAAAACCGATTATCTTTTCAAAACCACCAACAACCGTTACCGCTACGAATACTCAAATTATCAAAAATACGAAACTAACTTCGCAATTGGATTGGGAATGTGAATTGGCGGTAATCATCTCAAAAAAAGGAAAATACGTTCCGAAATCTGAAGCATTGGATTATGTATTTGGATATACAGTGATTAATGATATCTCTGCCCGTGATTGTCGTCGTGAAGGCCAATGGATTGTTTCTAAAGGTCAAGATACATTCGCTCCAATGGGACCTGTTATTGTTACGAAAGACGAAATCGAAAACCCACACAATTTGAATTTATCATTAAAAGTGAATGGAGTTGAGAAACAAAATTCAAATACAAAATTCATGTTGTTTAACATCAATGATTTAATTGAAGATTTAAGCACGGTTTTTACTTTAGAAGCAGGTGATATTATCGCAACAGGAACTCCAGCAGGAGTTGGCGCAGGAAGAAATCCACAAGAATGGATGTATGATGGTGATGTTGTTGAGGCAACAGTGGAAGGAATTGGTACAATAGTAAATACAATTAAAGAAATATAATTACAAGGAACACAGATTAGAGAAATCTAAGAAATTTTTAAAATTATTTGAATTTTTTCAATCTGTGTTCCAAAAAGACACACTACAAATGAAATACAGAATTGGCCAAATAGTTCCATCCTCAAACGTAACGATGGAAACCGAAATACCAGCAATTTTCCGTTCTCGTGAAACCATTTTACCGGAACGTTTTACGTTTCACAGCAGTAGAATGCGCATGAAAAAAGTAACCAAAGAAGAACTCGAAGCGATGGATGCCATGAGTTTAAAATGTGCACAAGAACTTTCCGATGCTCATGTTGATGTAATGGGTTATGCTTGTTTAGTAGCCATTATGAGCATGGGACGAGGCTATCATTGCGTTTCGGAAGTGAATTTACACCAAGAAACGGTAGCGAATGACTTCCCTACTCCTATTGTAA
Source organism: Flavobacterium sp. N2820 (assembly GCF_025947285.1). Taxonomy (NCBI): domain Bacteria; kingdom Pseudomonadati; phylum Bacteroidota; class Flavobacteriia; order Flavobacteriales; family Flavobacteriaceae; genus Flavobacterium; species Flavobacterium sp. N2820. The sequence continues at coordinate 711,425 of NZ_CP110008.1, forward strand.
CTTCTGCTGGAGCTTTAATTAATGGTTTAAAAGTATTAGGTGCGAAACAAATTTCAATTATTACACCTTATATGCGACCGTTAACGGATATGGTGGTCGATTATATCGAAAATCAAGGTATTAAAGTGAAACAAAGTATTGCTTTAGAAATTCCAGATAATTTAGAAGTTGCGGCTCAAAATCCAATGAATTTATTAGAAATTTACAAACAATTGGATTTAACTGATGTGGATGTATTAGTTGCTTCGGCTTGTGTACAAATGCCATCTTTAGAAGCTATCGATTTGATTCAGGCGGAATGCGGCATCCCAGTCACTTCAGCAGCAGTTTGTACAACGTATGAAATGATGAAAAAAATAGGAATTGAAGCAAAATCTGCTATCGGAGGTGAATTGTTAAGTGGAAAATATTAATTCAATTTATTTTTACATTTCTCACACAACGCCAATTTAGCATGATCAATCGTTTTAACGCTTTCTACAGCATCTGTCATCACACAGGTTTTATTAGGACAATGAGGCAAGCCTAAATTATGTCCAAATTCATGAACCGCTACTTTTTTAAAACGTGTAAAATGTGTTTTTGGATCAGTATGTTGAATACGAAAAGTAGAAACAATACAACTGTTTCCTGGGCAATACGCCAAACCCATAATTCCCCAATCGGCATATTTGTAGGTTGGGGTTTTTACTCTTCCCCATTTGTCTTTTTTTGTTACCGAGATATCTCTAGAAGTCAATCCCAATATAAAATCTAAAGAATCGACTTTGTCCTTTTTCTGAATGTTAATTATTTTATCTGCACGATATCTAGGCGATTTAACTTCGGTGAAAGCTTCTTTATATAATTCTTTAGAAGGAAGGATTATCGTTTTAATTTGATAAAATGCTGCAATCGTTTTTGCAATCGTATCGGTTTTTGCTTTTGAAAATTGGCCATAAGGTTGAATGCCAACTACAAGACCAGTATCTTCTTTTTTACAAGAAAACAACAACAACAAAACGAATACATAAATGAGTTTCATACAAAAGAGATTTAAAATACTTAAACGAAAGAGTATAAAAAAAAGTATTTTTTTTGAAATTTTGTTAAAAAATAACATTCACTAATCCTAATTTGTTGAAAATTTGTAATTTGCACACGTATTAACATAAAAAAACAACTTAATGAAACAAACACTACTCTTCTTAATTTCATTTTTGTTTACAACTACATTGGTTTCGGCTCAATGCCAAAGTCCAACGTTTCCAGGTGTAAATAATATTACAGATTCTTCTGCCGTAATTTTTTGGCAAGATGTTTCAACGACTACCGCATGGAATATCGAGATTTCTATAAATGGAGTTTCTGCATCACAAATTAATGCAACTACAAACCCTTTTGTTCTAAATGGTTTAGCATGTGATTCAAATATAACGGTGACGATTAGTTCTATCTGTTCTCCAACAGAAATCAGTAGTCCAATCACCATTACCTTTTTAACAGCTGCTTGTAATCAAGGACCTGGACAGCCACAAAGTTATTCGGCTTGTCTTAACGGTGCTGCACAAGCGTGTTTTAATTTAACCGATAATGATGTAAATTTAATGGGTTCTTTAAACCCGGCAGAACACGTTATATCTTATCATTTAACCAATGACGATGCCAACAATAATGTAAATCAATTGGCTTCTCCTTATTGTGTTGGATTGGGTGTAAATCAACCTGTGTATGCAAGGGTTTCAAATACGAGCAATGGAAATTCTTATATTTCAGTGTTCTTTTTAAGTGTTACGGCTTACAATTATAGCCAACCTTTCCTTGCTCCAATGGAACAGTGTGACCAAGATAATAACGGTAACATTTCTTTTGATTTAACAAGTGCTGAAGCTCAGTTGAATACCACGAATACTTTGGCTTACTACACATCACAATCAGATGCGGAAAACCAAGTAAATGCAATTTCAAATACAACATCTTACACACTTCCTGTTTCACCTTTGACGGTTCCAATTTTTATTAGAGAAAGTATTCCAAACAGTTGTGATACAATTTATACAATGAACTTGAGAACATTTGCAAATTGTAACTTGGCTTCTGTTTGTAGTTTAGCAAATTCATTGTGTGGTGCTTTGGGAAATCCTTTTCAAAATACCATAAACGTTCCTAATAATGGCGCTCTGGGTTGTTTAGGTACAACGCCAAATCCAACATGGTTTTACTTGCCTGTAAGCACTACTGGAAATATCAGTTTAATGATTCAGCAAAGTACTGATCCAAATTTTGGATTTAATAACTTGGATGTTGATTATGCAGTATTTGGCCCTTTTACTGATCCTGTAACGCCTTGTAATGGTCAAATTACACCAAATACCATTGTGAGTTGTAGTTATTCTAATTCTGCAGTTGAAACAGCAACGATTGCAAACGCAATTGCAGGCCAGTACTATTTAATTATGGTAACTAATTTTAGTAACCAGCCTGGATATATTAAAATTACCGATATTGGTACATCACAAGGTACAATCGATTGTTCAGGAATTCGACTAAACGCATTCTTAGATGCAAATGCAAATGGTACACAAGATAATGGTGAAAATAATTTCCCATTAGGACAATTCCAATATGAATTAAATAATGATGGTGTAATTCATAACATTTCATCGCCAGTAGGTACATATAATATTTATGAAACAAATGCTGCAAATTCATACGATTTCAACTATAGTATTGATCCAGCATATGCAGCTATGTTTAATATAACAACATCAAGTTATACGGATATAAGTGTAGTAGTTGGTGCTGGTATGACGACTTATAATTTCCCAATAACGGTGAATCAACCTTATAATGATTTAGCAATTGCAATTATTCCTGTATCTGCTCCTAGACCAGGTTTTACCTACATTAACAAACTAGTTTATGCTAATTTAGGAAATCAAACAATTGCTTCTGGAACGGTTTCTTTTACAAAAGACCCAAATGTTTCTATAGCATCAATTTCTCAATCTGGTACAAATCCAACACCTTCAGGATTTACCTATGATTTTACAAATTTATTGCCATTTGAAGCAAGAGAAATTACGGTTTCAATGTTAGTACCAACTATTCCAACAGTTAATGCTGGACAGTACTTAACAAATTCGGCTACTATTATTCCATTATCAGGTGATATTGTTCCAGAAAATAATGACAATACGCTTTCTCAAATGGTAATCAATGCGTATGACCCTAATGATAAAATGGAATCGCATGGTGAAGAAATTTTACACAGTTCATTTACAGCCGAAGATTATTTATATTATACAATACGTTTTGAAAATACTGGAAATGCAAGTGCAATAAACGTTAGAATTAATGATGTTTTAGATGCTAAATTAGATGAAAGTACGATTACAATGGTTGATGCAAGTCATTCATATGTTTTAGACCGTGTAGGAACAAATTTAACATGGAACTTTGATGATATTATGTTACCAGTTTCTGTTGCAAATACAACAATTGGTAAAGGATATGTAATGTTTAAAGTAAAACCAAAAGCGGGTTATGCTGTGGGTGATATTATTCCAAATACGGCGTCAATCTATTTTGACTTTAATCCGGCTATTGTAACCAATACATTCAATACAGAGTTTGTTGCAGCTTTAGGAACGAATTCTTTTGAAAGCAATCAATTTGGTTTTTATCCAAATCCTGCCAAAGACCAGCTAACAGTTACTTCAAACAACACCATTCATTCAATAAAATCGATTGTAATTTATGATGTGTTAGGAAAAGTAGTTCTTACAAAACAAGTAAGCAATACCGAAGCGCAAACTGTAAATATTACAGAATTAAATGCGGGTGTTTACATGATTGAAATTACGTCAAACAACAACGTGAAAGTAATGAAAAAACTAATGGTAGAATAATCATTAGATGCCTTAAATAGATAAACCGACTTCATTTTTTGGAGTCGGTTTTTTTTTGACATCAACTAACAATTCAATAATTTTTAGTAGTATTGTAATAAATAGCTGCCCATGAAATCTTTCGAATTGCTTTTACAAACCTTAAAAAGGATTACCATACTTGAGCCACAAGAGGAAGAGCTGTTTCTAAACGCATTTAAACCTCATACAATCAAAAAAAACGAACACTTTTTACAGGCTTCAGAGGTTTGTACTAAATTAGGATTTTTATGCAAAGGACTTGTTCGGTATTATGTGTTTAAAAATGATGAAGAAGCAACTTTAGAATTTACTAAAGAGGGCGAATTTGTAGCAGATTATGGGAGTTTTATTTCTAAAGAACCTTCAATACAAAACATCCAAGCATTAGAAGATTGCGAATTTTTAATCATTGATTACGATGAATTGCAAAAGCTCTATAAGGTTTCAAAAAATGCAAATTTATTAGGTAGAATCATCATTGAACATCGTTTTATCATCATGGTGAACCAATTACTAACTGTGCATCGGTATGCTCCCGAAGACCGTTATCGTTATTTCTTGCAACATTATAAAGAGTTAGCACAGCGCATTCCTCAATATTTAATTGCTTCTTATGTGGGTGTAAAACCCCAATCGTTAAGTAGAATTAGAAAACGCATTTATTAACTTAGGTGCATCAATTATAACTTAGGTCACTTGTAATTTTGAAACAGCAATCATTTAAATCAAAATTACTATGACATTAACTATTATTTTTATCGTTTTTGGAGGTTGTTTTCTCTTGGAACGTTTAATTCCCGGGTGGAAATTACCCGAAGTTCCCACTTGGACCATTCGAGTATTAGCTGTAAATTTTGTTCAACTGGGTGTAGTAACACTTGCGGGTTATTCTTGGGAAATTTGGCTCTCACAATACGCCCTATTTCATCTTTCCAATCATGTTAATCCTTTTATGGGAGGGCTTATCGCCTATTTTATTGCAACCTTTATTTTTTATTGGTGGCACAGATGGCGACATAAAATCGATTATTTATGGACACATTTTCATCAAATTCACCACAGTCCACAACGATTAGAAGTCATTACTTCGTTCTATAAGCATCCATTAGAAATGACGGTCAATTCAATCATTGGAAGTCTTTTAGTATTTACAACTTTAGGGTTAGATGTTGAAGCAGGAGCCATTTATACTTTGTTTACAGCATTGGGGGAATTTTTCTATCATACCAATGTAAAAACGCCACAATGGGTAGGCTATATTTTCCAACGACCAGAAATGCACAGAATTCACCACGAATACAACAAACATACCAGTAATTATGGCGATATCGTTTGGTGGGATATGCTTTTTGGTACCTATGAAAACCCGAAAGAATTCAAATCAACTTGTGGATTTGATGTAGAAAAAGAACAACGATTATTTGACATGTTGCAATTCAAAGATGTGCATAAGGAGTAAAATAAAAACCCTGAAACCAATATGAGATTTCAGGGTTTTAAAATACAATTAAGATTTAGCGTTAAAAATATTGAGCTATATAAAAGAATATCGGCATCCCAATAGTAATATTAACAGGAAATGTTATGGCTAAAGCCATTGGTAAAAACAAACCTAGATTAGCTTTAGGAACTGTTATTTTCATAGCCGCAGGAACAGCAATATAAGAAGCACTTGCTGCAAGAATGGCAAAAATGAAGCGATTAGATACATCATCCGTAACAAATCCACTCAACCAAGCAAAAACACCTCCATTTACTAACGGAATTAATAAGGCAAAAGCAAATGGAAACCAACCATGAGCAAAGAAAGATTTCAATTTTTTTCCGCTTGTAATTCCCATATCCAATAAGAAAATAGCTAAAAATCCTTTAAACAAATCATTGGTAAAAGGTTGAATTCCTTGTGCTTCTTTGGCACTTGTAAGATAACCAATAATCAAACTTCCTAAAATCAACAAAACACTTCCGTTAGTAAACGAATGACGTAAAATTTCAGTTTTGTTGATTTTTTTTGGTTTTTCTTTATTAAAAATTGAAATCAATACCAATCCCACAATAATGGCAGGCGATTCCATGAGCGCCATAATAGCTACCATATAACCGTGAAGTTCTAATTGATGCGATTCTAAATATGAGACTGCTGTAACAAAAGTTACCGCACTAATTGACCCATAAGCTGCAGCAATGGCTCCAGCATCATATACATTCAACTTATGTTTTAAAATAAAAAAGGTGTACAAAGGAATCACTATTGCAATAGAGATTCCGAATAGCATTGACCATATAATTTCACTGTTAATCGTTTCGTGTGATAATTCTTGACCTCCTTTAAATCCAATGGCAAACAGTAAGTATAAAGAAATGAATTTAGACGAATTATTAGGAATTTCTAAATCACTTTTTAAGCTAACTGCAATAATTCCTAAGATAAAATATAGTAACGCTGGATTGGTTAAATTTTCAAATAATAAGCTAAAATCCATTTTGTAATTTTTATTTTGTTGTGTTTATTTTTTTGAAGCTCTTACTAATCTGTCGTTTATTGAAATACCTAATCCATAATCGGGTAAGCGTTCTGCAATGATTAAATCTAAATTCATTTTGTCTAATTTATGCATAGCATTGTATAATTTGCGAGCCGCAATTTTTAAATCGCTTTCCTCTGATAATACAATTTGATTTTTTTTCTCAAAATAAGGTAAATATGAATCAAAAAGAAGTAATCCAATCTTCTGTCCCGAATACCAATCCAACTCTTCTTGAATATTTTGAGTTATAATAAAATCAGTTTTTGGAGCATAATGTTTTAATAACATTCCAGGAGCGATTGTTTTTTTATCATTTTTGGTTATTAGTAACACACTACCTGATACTTTTTCAATTTCTTCCAAGGACAATGCTCCCAAGCGATACACTACTACTTTATTATTATTAAATCCAATAATCGTTGATTCTATTCCTGCCGAACATTCGCCGCCATCCAAGACCATATTGATTTGATTCCCAAAATAATTTTCAACATGTTCAGCTCTTGTTGGACTTATGTTCGTAAATGGATTCGCACTTGGAGCTACTAGAGGAAAATCTAATTGATTTAAAAGTGATAAAGCTACAGGATGATTAGGCACTCGAACCGCGACAGTATCTAGATTGGCTGTAACTAAATCTGGAATATAAGGTTGTTTTTTTAATAGTAAAGTCAAAGGCCCTGGCCAAAAAGTATTAGCTAATTCATGAGCCATTGGTGGAATTTCTGTAGCGACCTGCTTTAAATCTTCTATTCCTTTAATATGAACAATTAATGGATTAAAAGTTGGACGTTTTTTTACTTCAAATATTTTATGAATAGCTTCAGTGTCAAAAGCATTACCTGCCAATCCATAAACGGTTTCAGTTGGAAAACCTATTATACCATTTTCTTTAAGATGCTGAACTGCTAAATTAATATCTGTACTTATCATTTTTTTAAGGATTACAAAAATCGCAATACATTGGATCTTCTGATTCTTTACCATTCGGATACAAAACTTTAGATTCGTAATGGCAATGTTTGCATTGGTAAATATTAGCTGATGTTGAACGAGTTGGCATAGAGCAACTATTACACAACAAACCGGCTTGGGCACCAACCACACCAAAGCCGGGAAAAAGGCATTCAGGACAAACCGAATGCAACTTGTTGATTAACTTAAAACAAACATCATGTATAACCTTCATACGGGTTGGATTAAACAGTGCTCGCATATCGGTTTCAATGTAACACGAATTAGTTGCTGTAACTATTTCATCGTATAATTTTTCTACCGAATCATAATCGGTAAGACCTTTGTAAATTTTAGTCCAATTTTCTAAAGCATTTTTGAGAATAATACCGTGTGAAGGAAATTGAATTTTATCTAAAAAAGCTTTTAATTCTTCTTTTGTAAAAACCTCTGAACTATCATAATTGGTCTCCAGACATAATATTCTCTCAATGATTTCAATGTTATTTTTTTTATCTACTAACATGATAAATTCATCATTAGCAGGAGCAAAAAATACGGTGGGATGATTTCCAAATGAACCTTCAGTAGCTACTGCCAAATCAAAACCTTCTAATTGCATACCTTCCAAACATTTTTTCCGGAGCGTTGTTATCGCATCATCTTTTCGAGCAATTTCTCCAGAAAAGGTACCTAAACTATCTGTATCAAAGTCTTTTGAAACAAAACAACTTACTCCAAGCGCTTTTTCAAGTAAAGGAGCAATTACTTCTTCCTTTTGATGTTTTGTCACTATGAGCAAACGTCGCCCTGAAAAAAAATCAGGTTTAGTCTTCATAATCAATCTCGATGAACGATTTAATTTTAAGTTTTCTGTTATGTACTTTCGCGTCCTCTAAAATTTCAGAAATATGAACTATACTTTCTCTTAATTCATCTATTCGATGAAGGGCTTTTTCATCATCTTCCCCAAATCGAATTTGAGAACTAAAATTTTGAATCTTATTGAAATTCATGTTTTTATTACACATATCTAGTAAGATTTCACGGGCTTCAAACGAATTAAATTCGCCATTAATTAAATTAATTTTTTTCAGGGTTTCCATAAGTAATGTCTGTTAAATTATGTATTAAACGAATTATTGTAAGCATCACAAGGATTGCAAGACCTCCATAAAGTTCTTGATAAATAATATCTGTTGTAGCCATTATTCTAAAAACCAATAGTGCTTCAACAACTACACAGAGTATCAAAACTAATTGTATGGTATTTTTTTTCATAGTTAAGATTTTTACTTTATGATTTGATTTCTTGTGCAAATTTTAGAATTATAATTCATATATTTTTATTTATATTTGCTATGTATTATATAAATTATTTTTATGAATTACACTTTAAACCAATTACGAATTTTCTTGAAAGTAGTACAAAATCAGAGTGTTACCAAAGCATCTGAGGAATTGCATTTGACCCAACCAGCGGTGTCCATTCAATTAAAAAATTTTCAAGATCAATTTGAAATTCCCTTAACCGAAGTTGTGGGTAGAAAAATTTACGTAACTGATTTTGGTAAAGAAATTGCAGAAGCAGCCGAACAAATATTGCAGCAAGTCAATACTATCGATTATAAAACGTTAGCTTATAAAGGACAGCTTTTTGGAAAAATAAAAATTTCCGTTGTATCTACTGGAAAATATGTAATGCCTTACTTTTTAGCAGATTTTCTTAAAATGCATCCTGGTGTAGAATTAGAAATGGATGTGACCAATAAAAATAAAGTCGTGAAAAGTTTGCAAAACAATGAAGTAGATTTTGCTTTAGTTTCTATTCTTCCCGAAAAAATGAAAGTAGAAAAAATTGATTTGATGCAAAATAAGTTGTTTTTAGTGGGGAATATGGAAGAAGATTTTACTAAGAAAAAGAAAATCGAAGATATTTTAGAAAACCGTCCCTTATTATTTAGAGAAAATGGTTCAGGAACACGCCAAACCATGGAACGTTTCATTGTGCAACAAGATTTAATGATTAGCAAGCGAATGGAATTAACCTCAAATGAAGCCATAAAACAAGCCATTTTAGCTGGCTTAGGATATTCAATTATGCCTTTGATAGGCATTCGTAAAGAAATACAAAACAAGGACTTACAAATTATTCCTTTAAAAGGATTACCTATTAAAACCAATTGGAGTTTAATTTGGGTTAAAGGTAAAAACCACAACCCTGCTGCCCTTGCCTATTTGGATTATTTAAAAAAGGAAAAAGAAGCCATTATCCATTCCAAGTTTAGTTGGTATGAGACGATGTAATTTTTTTAATTCAAACTCCAAATCAACGCCTTTTCCTTAGTAGCTCTAAAAATAGTATGATGTTTTTCTTTCTTTTCTGGAGAATAATGCCATTTTAAATTGGGAAGAGTACTTGAAGCCAATACTTTTGATAAGGCTGAGGTGTTTTCAAAAATATCTTTAGCACTCGAACCAGCAAACCAAAACGATTTAGCTGTCCCAGGAAATGATTTCAAATGATGCGGAGCATCTATCAACAATTGCTTGTTATTCCACCATAAAGAAGGATCAAAAGCAATGTAAAAATCAAACATATCTGGAGCAATTAGAAATGTTTCAGTTACAAATAATCCAGCTAACGATTCCCCAATAATGCCTTTTTTAGCCGTTGTTCTGTACTTTTTTTGGATTTCAGGAATCAGTTCGGCTTGTATAAATTGTCTAAATGCAGCAGAACCTCCAACTACAGGAGCAATTTCTTTATCTTTTGCTACAGATGTTGGTGGTGTTAAATCGCGCCTACGCTGTGTGTTTTCAATTCCAACTAAAATAAAGGGTTTAATTTTCTTTGCTTTAATTAACTCTGATAACGTATTGGCAATATGTGGAAAATCTTCTTTAATTCCGCCATCAAGCATATATAAAACAGGCAATGAATCTGTTGAATTCTTATATTCATCAGGAAACCAAACAGTAATAACTCTTTTTTCATTAACATATTTAGAATCAATGGTAAAGGTATCATGGACAGGAATGGGGTCATTAGGTTGTTGGCTATTCGAACAATTTAAAAAACCGATCAAAAGAACGGAGAAGAAAAAATAAATTTTCATCATAGGAAGGATAATTTTTATTCAACCATAAAGATAATAATTTTAATCATTGAAGAAAGTTGTTTTCATAGTATTGGGGTTTCATTCTACCTTTCTTCTTACTTTGTTCGTATAACCACCCCTTTTTGCGAACCTCTTACGAACAAAACACGAACAAAGTACGAACAAAACCCCTATAAAATCAGACCAAACCTAATATAAGCTGTCAAAACCTTTCGAAACCTATCAAAACCTATCAAAAGTGTGTAAACAAACCGATTCAACCACGATTATGATCCATAGTTCAAGTGGGGATACTCCGTAGATACTCCATAGATACGGTGAGGTTGTGGTACCCAAACAAAAAAAGAGACCGCTATTGCAACGGTCTCTTTATGATTTATTTTGAGGCATTTTTTAGTACGCCAACAATTCTTTTAATTCTTTTTCAAACCTAACTTTCGGTAAATATTGGTCTTCTAACGACTTCATAAATGGAATAGCAGATTCTAAACTTCCTACTCTTCTAACTGGAGCATCCAAATGTTCGAAGCAGTTTTCCATAATCATAGCCGAAATATCGCTGGCAACTCCGCCAAATAAAGTATCTTCTTGTAAAATAATGACTTTATTCGTTTTCTTAACCGAAGCGTAAATCGCATCCCAATCCATTGGTTGTAACGTTCTTAAATCCAATAAGTCCGCTTTAATTTCTGGATTTTTAGTCAAAGTTTCTAAAGCCCAATGCACTCCTGCTCCAAACGAAATAATCGTAACATCCGTTCCTTCTTTAATCAATGACGCTTTTCCAAAAGGTAACGTGTAATAATCTTTTGGAACATCTTGATATACACTTCTATACAATTGCTTGTGTTCAAAGAACAATACCGGGTTTGGATCGTTAATTGCGGTATTTAATAATCCTTTTGCATCATAAGGAAATGCAGGATATACAACTTTTAATCCTGGTGTTTTTGTAAACCAAGCTTCGTTTGTTTGCGAATGGAAAGGTCCTGCCTGAGTACCACCACCGCAAGGCATACGCACCACAACATCCGACTTTTCTTGCCATCTGTAATGTTGCTTGGCTAATAAGTTTACGATTGGATTAAATCCAGTTGAAACGAAATCCGCAAATTGCATTTCCATTACGGCTTTAAATCCGTTGATGGATAATCCGTTAGCTGCTGAAACGACAGCACTTTCACAGATGGGTGTATTTCGAACTCTTTCTTTTCCAAATTGCGCAACAAATCCGTCGGTAATTTTAAAGGCACCACCATATTCAGCAATATCTTGTCCCATAATCACCAAATTCTCATGGCGTTCCATCGACTGACGTAAACCATTAGAAATCGCGTCAATCACACGAATATTTTCCATTTCCGATGAAGGATTGATTTCTTCGAAAGTATAAGGTTGGTAGACATCTCCTAATTCTTCTTCTAACGAAGCTATAATTTCTGGTTCCTCTTGAACTTTCGCCCAATCGGTGTCGATTTCTTGCTTAATAGCTGCTCTGATGGCCTCATCTTCATCATCATTTAAAACAGCAGTAGCTTTTAAGTAATTTCTATAATTTTCTACAGGGTCTTTCACAGCCCACAGATCCATCAATTCTTGCGGGACATATTTCGTACCACTCGCCTCTTCATGCCCACGCATTCTAAACGTTTTGAACTCCAACAACACCGGACGAGGATTTTCAACCATAGAAGCTTTTAATTCTGTAATCAAATGCACCACTTCTAATAAGTTATTTCCATCCACAATATGGCTTTCCATTCCGTAACCGATACCTTTATCTGCTAAGTTTTCACAACGGTATTGCTCGTTTGTAGGTGTTGATAATCCGTAACCATTATTTTCAATCACGAATAAAACGGGTAATTCCCATACAGCAGCAATATTCAATGCTTCATGAAAATCGCCTTCTGATGTAGCGCCTTCACCTGTAAATACTGCGGTTACTTTTCCATTTTTTCTTAGTTTATTGGCTAAAGCGATTCCGTCTGCAATCCCCAATTGAGGTCCCAAATGCGATATCATTCCAATAATCTTGTATTCTTGTGTTCCAAAGTGAAAACTTCTATCTCGACCTTTGGTAAATCCATTTTTCTTGCCTTGCCATTGCGAAAACAAACGGTGCAAAGGAATGTCACGTGTCGTAAAAACACCTAAATTACGGTGCATCGGTAAGATATATTCATCTTTATCCAATACCGAAGTAATCCCAACCGAAATAGCTTCTTGCCCAATTCCAGAGAACCATTTTGATACTTTTCCTTGACGGATTAGAATCAACATTTTCTCTTCAATCAAGCGCGGTTTTAAGATTTTCTTATATAAATCAAGTAGTTGTGGATTTGATAATTCTTTTCTTTCAAAGTTCATGATACTAGACCAGTTAAAATTTGCTCAAAAGTAATAAAAATAACATTTTGAAAGCGAATTGTTATAAAAAAAGAAAGTTAAAAAATCAAAGTTAAGTCTAAACACAAAGCAGGAAAGTTTTTTCGCAAAGTTCTCGAAGAATTAATTTTAAGATTTGTAAAATTACCACAAGCTATTTCCCCCTTTTCCAATTGTTAACAACTTTCCCCTCTTACAATAAAAATATTTAATTATCTTTGTATTTACTTGGGTTAAAGCCCAAAATGATTTATTAACAACAAAGCTTAAGTATGCAACAAATTCCTAGTGTTGACTTACGTGATTTCCTGTCGGATGATCCGGCACGTAAACAAAAATTTGTAAATGAAATCGGCAAAGCCTACGAAGAAATTGGATTCGTAGCATTAAAAGGTCATTTTTTAGATGACAAATTAGTAGAAGGTTTGTATTCAGAAGTGCGTAACTTCTTTACACTTCCCCTAGAAACCAAAGCTAAATACGAAATCCCAGGCATTGGCGGTCAACGTGGTTATGTTTCTTTTGGTAAAGAACATGCTAAAGGGCGCTCTGCTGGAGATTTGAAAGAGTTTTGGCATTTTGGACAATACGTTAGCGAAGGTTCAAAGTACGCTGGCGAATATCCAGATAACGTTGAAGTAACAGAATTACCTAAATTCAATGAAGTAGGTAAAGAAGCGTACCAAATGTTAGAAAAAACAGGTGTTTATGTGTTAAGAGCTTTAGCACTTTACATTGGTTTAGACGAATTCTACTTTGATAAATACATCAAAGATGGAAACAGTATTTTACGACCAATCCACTACCCACCTATTACAGATGAACCTAAAGACGGAGCCGTTCGTGCAGCAGCACATGGTGACATCAACTTGATTACCTTATTAATGGGGGCTCAAGGTAAAGGTTTACAAGTACAAAATCATAACGGAGAATGGATTGATGCCATGGCACAACCAGACGAATTGATGATTAACGTGGGTGATATGTTGTCAAGACACACCAACAACAAATTAAAATCAACGATTCACCAAGTGGTTAATCCACCAAGAGAATTGTGGGGTTCTTCTCGTTATTCCATTCCGTTTTTTATGCATCCAGTAAGCGACATGAGTTTAAATTGTTTACCCGAATGCATCGATGAAAACCATCCAAAACTTTATGAAGACATCACCGCTGGTGAATTCTTATACGAGCGTTTGGTTGAATTAGGTTTGATTAAAAAATAAAGAATAAAAATTCTAAATAATAAAATTCCAAATTCCAAGTAACATTGGGGTTTGGTTTTTTGTTAAAAGATTTAAAATAATTACAAGCCATATTAGCACGCGGATGAAACGGATTTACTTCGTAAAACGCAGATAAAAACAGATTATAAACCATAAAAAATGAATATATGCACTCATTACATCAAGATTTAACATCGTTAATTTTAAAAACTTTTTACGAAGTATATAACGAATTAGGTTATGGTTTTCTTGAAAAAGTTTATCAAAATGCCTTATTGATTGAGTTAAGAAAAAACGGACTTGAAGCATCTCCAAATAAAAAAATTAAAGTCTACTATAAAGGAGAAAATGTTGGCGATTATTATGCAGATATTATTGTAAATGATACAATAATATTAGAATTAAAAGCAGCTGATTATATTGTAGATGAGTTTGAAAACCAATTACTCAATTACTTAAAAGGAACTGATTGTGAAGTAGGTTTATTATTAAACTTTGGAAAGAAACCCGAATTCAAAAGAAAAATTTACGAAAACAAAAGAAAGAATAGAAAAAATCAGTTTTAATTCGCGCTTCGCTTAAGCGAATCCGTTTTATCCGCGTGCTAAAATATGGACTTACAAGAACAATTAAAAAAACTTTTCCCAGATCACGAAGTTTCTATCGAACCAGAAGCTATCGATGAAACGCCTCATGAATTATTCGTTCAAAAGGAACCTATGATTTGCAAATATGAAAAGCGTAAAGGAAAACCTACTACCATTATTTCAGGATATGAAGGTGATGATGAAGATTTTAAAATCTTAGCCAAAGAAATCAAAAGCAAATTAGCAGTTGGTGGCACTTTTAAAGAGGGTGAAATCATCATTCAAGGCGATTATCGTGACAAAATCATGAAAATTTTACAAGATAAAGGATTCAAAACAAAAAGAGTTGGCGGTTAAAGCCCCCTAACCCCCAAAGGGGGAATAAATAATGTAAAAAGAATAAAATAATATTAATAACTATCTCATATTTTACTTTAAAATAATAGTGAGAATTTAAAACCTATTGACCCCTAATAGGATTCCCCCTTTGGGGGTTAGGGGGCTAAAATGATAGCAGCATCAGAATTAATATTAAATCCAGATGGAAGTGTATATCACATCAATTTAAAACCTGGGCAAATTGCCAACGATATTATCTTTGTAGGCGATCAAAATCGTGTAGAAAAAATTACAAAACACTTTGATTCTATTGAGTTTACGACTCAAAAACGCGAGTTTAAAACACAAACAGGAACCTACAAAGGCAAAAGGATTACGGTAATGTCAACAGGTATTGGACCGGACAATATTGACATTGTTATGAACGAGTTAGACGCATTGGTAAATGTTGATTTAGTAACTAGAACCGTTAAAAAAGAATTGACATCATTGAATATCGTTCGTATCGGCACTTCAGGATCGTTACAGGCGGATATTCCTTGTGATAGCTTTGTGATGAGTCAGTATGGCCTAGGGTTAGACAACATGCTTCGCTCCTATTTGATTGACCAAATTTCGGAAACGGAAATGGAAGAAGCATTTATCAAGCAAACAAATTGGGACCTACGAAAAGGGCGTCCGTATGTAATTGCTGGAAGCACAACGTTAGAAAAACGATTAGAAAGTAATACAATTTTTAAAGGTTTCACAGGTACTGCTGGCGGATTTTATGGTCCTCAAGGACGTGTAGTGCGTTTAGGAATTCAAGATCCAGAGTTGAATAATAAAATGGATAGTTTCAATTTTAAGGGTGTTAAAATAACCAATTTAGAAATGGAAACGGGTGCAATTTATGGCTTAGGAAAACTATTAGGTCACCAATGTTTATCGTTAAATGCCATCATTGCCAACCGTGCAACTGGAACTTTTAGTAAAGACCCTTATAAAGCTGTAGATGAATTAATTGAATATGCGTTGAATAAGCTGGCTGAATAATTTTAAAACACAAAAAATGACTTTTCGTTTAGCAAGACACACCAATGATTTGGAACAAATTAAATCCTTTTATATCGATATTTTAGGATTTGAATTGCTTGGTGGTTTTGAAAATCATAATGGTTATGATGGCATTTTTATTGGAAAATCAAATGAAAATTGGCATTTAGAATTTACAAAATCAGAAAATATTGTTCTTTTTGATTTTAACGAGGATGATATTTTAGTTTTTTATCCAAATAGCAAAATGGAGTTTGACTTGGTTGTAAATAAAGTTCAATCGCATAAAATTGAATTTATAAAGGCCAAAAATCCATATTGGAATGAAAACGGTAAAATGATTTTAGATCCTGATGGCTATAGAGTTGTAATTTCAGATTTAAAAATAGAATGAAAAACAAAATTTTGAAATTGGAGTTGTTATTAGATAATTTGACATTACAATCAATAACTGATTTTGAGGTTAAAACTAATGTTGCCAAGTGGTCTAAAAAAGAAATATTAGGTCATTTAATTGATTCAGCTATTAATAATTTACAGCGTTTTACCGAAATTCAATATTCTGAAAAGCCCTATAAAATAAGACCTTACAATCAAGACGCCTTAGTTAAATATAACGATTATCAAAATAAAAACAATCAGGATTTATTTGATTTATGGTTGCATTTGAACCGTCATATTTTAGAAATTATAAAAAACCAAACGGATAAAACTTTAGATTACCAATTAATTCTACCTAATGGCACAGCAACCAATTTACAATTTTTAATTGAAGATTATATTGAACATCTATTTTATCATGTATCACAAATCAACAAAGCATGAATTTAATACTCGAAACCGAACGCCTAATTCTTCGACCACTAGATATTACAGATGCCGAAGCGATGTTTACGATGGATAACAATCCAAATGTACACAAATACTTATGGCAAAAGCCTACATTAGAGCTTAGCGAAACCATTAAAATTATTGAGATGGTGCAAAAGCAGTATGTAGAGAACAAAATAGGACGTTTTGCTACTATATTAAAGGATTCAGGCGAATTCATTGGTTGGACAGGTATTAAATTTGTTAACGATCACGTAGAAAACGGAAATACCAATTTCTATGATTACGGCTATCGTTTAAATGAAAAATTTTGGAACAAAGGTTATGCAACTGAAGCTTTAAAAGCATGGTTAGATTACGGTTTTAACCAAATGAATATTCAAATTATGAATGCTTATACACATGCACAAAACGGGGCTTCGAATCATATTTTACAAAAAGTAGGTTTTCACTTTATTGAGGAGTATCCAGACCTAGAAGGTGTTATTTGGAAATGGTGGCAATTGGAAAATAAATCCGTAAAATAGCAGTACTTTTGTACAAAATTAAAATCCGCAATGAAAATAATCCTTACAGGCGCTACTGGTGTTCTAGGTTCTCATATTATGTATGATATTTTAGAAAACTTTATTACCCATAATATTGAAGGAAAATTATTCCTAATCACTAGAAATAAAGGTAAAATTAGTGCTAAAGAGCGTATTAGTGAGCTATTGTCTAGCAATTATACACCAAAATTTCTTCTAGATAAGGGAATTGAAAAACTACATCAATATTTAGAAATTATTGATACAGATTTGGCAACCATTCAAGATAATTTTTCTGAGCAAATAAAAGGAGCTTATTTTATTCATTCGGCAGGCTATGTAAACTTATCTACAGACGAAGATCAAAAAGAAAAAATTTTTAATGAAAACGCAGCTATTACGAAAGCCATTTTTACAACTTTTTCACCTTTCATTAAAAAGTTTATTTATATCAGTACTGCTTTTTCATCGGGGGCTCGCAAAGGATTAATTGATAACGATTTTCATAATTTAAATTTTGAATTAGAACATCGTAATGCGTATGAAAATGCTAAATTTCATTCGGAAGAATTTGTAATTCAAAACTGTACAAGACTGAATTTACCTTATCAAATTTTACGACCAAGTGTTATCGGCGGAAAAATGTTAGGCACAGAAAATCGTTATTTTATCCCAAAATATATGGTGTTTTATTTGATGGCTAAATTTTTCCACTTTACTGCACAACGCAAAAATGACCAAGAAAATGTTCGATTTGCTATAAGTGAAGAGTCGGGTTTAAATATTATTCCTGTTGATTATGTGGCAAAAGTAATTGTAGCAACTTTTAAACGCGAAGACATCAAGCAGTTAAACATAGTTCACAATGAAAGTTTTAATTTGATAAAAGGCCTGCAACTGATTATGAAAGAAGTAGGTTATTCTAATTTTAGTGTGATTCAAAACACATTAGATTTTGATTATAAAAATACGATTGAAAAGCTTTATTATGAGAGCATTGGGAAACATTTGAAACCTTATTTGATTTCGGATGCAAACGAATATGATACTACTTTGCTAAATTCTATTCTAGAAATTCCAAAATTAGACGCAGAATCGTTTACCCATATGATTCGCTATGCTAGACTGCATAATTTCAAAGACATTAATGTGTAAATTTTAAGGATAAAATTGAAGATTTACGAATACAAGTAATAATAAAAAGCATGAGTAAAACAATCAAAATAGCGGGTGTACCAGAACATTTCAATTTGCCATGGCATATGTGTATTGAAGATGGTGAATTTGAAGCCATTGGCATCGATTTACAATGGACTGATGTTCCAGAAGGTACAGGTAAAATGTGTCAAATGTTGCGCGACGGCGAAACCGATATTGCCGTTATTTTAACAGAAGGCATTATAAAAGATATTGTTGCTGGAAATCCGAGTAAGATTGTTCAAATTTATGTACAAAGTCCTTTGATTTGGGGAATTCACGTTGCTGCAAATTCCAATTATCAAACCATAGCGGATTTAGAAAATAGAAAAATAGCGATTTCTCGAATGGGTTCAGGCTCTCATTT
This sequence comes from Flavobacterium sp. N2820, assembly GCF_025947285.1. Taxonomy (NCBI): domain Bacteria; kingdom Pseudomonadati; phylum Bacteroidota; class Flavobacteriia; order Flavobacteriales; family Flavobacteriaceae; genus Flavobacterium; species Flavobacterium sp. N2820. Next base: position 730,437 of record NZ_CP110008.1, read on the forward strand.
GATGAGTATTGTAAATGCACAAAATCAGAATTGGAATACAGAAAATTTACAATTTGAAATCGTAAATACTATTGATGGCGCTGTTGAAAGCTTAACTTCAGGAAAATCCGATTATTTTATGTGGGAACGTTTTATGACCCAACCATTAGTTGATCAAGGAGTTTTTAGAAGAGTTGACGATTGCCCTACTCCATGGCCTTGCTTTGTAATTGCTGTTCGAAATGAAGTTTTAGAAGCACAACCAAAAATAATTCAGCAAATACTTGAAATTATCAATACGACGACTGAAGAATTTAAATTAATTCCAAGTATTGACCGCACTTTAGCTTCGAAGTTCAATCAAAAAGTTGACGCCATTCAAGAGTGGTTAAAAGTAACACGATGGTCGCAAAAACAAATGCAACCAGCGGTTTTAGATAAAATTTTGGAACAACTTTTGAAGTTACAAATCATCGATAAAAAACCACCGAAAGAATCGATACTTAAATAATTCCGTATTTTTATCGTTTTAAACGAAATGACAATTAAAATTCCAACTACCGCTGTAATCAAAGAAAAGCTTTCTTTACCAAAGCCATGGGATATTGTTGTCATTTTTTTGTTAAACATCTTGATAGCCATTCCCGTTTTTTTAATTGCGCATCAAAATTTAATAGATTTAGATTGGTTTCTTCATTTAGATCGAATTTTTCTGTTTATTGCAATAATTGTTATTATTCAATTGCTTTTACGATTGGTTAAAACGGTGATTATATTGATTGCGTTCTTGTATGTTATTTCACTTTTAATTGGAACATTATTTGGGAATTATGGATTTAATCGCGTTTTTGAAGATTATCGATATATGATTTATTCCATGAAAGAAAATCCAAATCCTCAAGACTTGATTCTTTCTAAATTATTGCCTTTTCCAAACAAATCTAAAATTATAGATGCAGTAGATTTTAAAAACCCAAAAGTTAGAAATTTTGCATTAGCGGCAACTTCCAAGCATTTTAAAAACGTACAAAAATCAGGAGATGTTAGAATTATGATTCAATGTTTTGCTGTTTTTAAAGAAATTAGAAACAATTGGAATTATGTCAACGACCCAAAAGGAAGTGAATACATCGCAGATGCCTCCGAAAGCCTACAACATTTTTCGGGTGATTGTGATGATCATGCCATTTTAATGGCAGCTTGTATCAAAGCTGTTGGTGGAACGCCTAGAATTATTCATACTGGCGGACATTTATATCCAGAAATGCTAATTGGTACCCAAAAAGATTTAGAAACAGCGACCTATTTTATCAAAGAAATTCTTTTTGTTTCAGAAAGTTATAACCAACAAATTCATTACCATATTGATGAACGAGGACAAATTTGGCTTAATTTAGATTACACTGCAACCTATCCTGGCGGACGATTTATGAGTGAAGAAATTCTCGGAGCCTTAACTTTTAATTGATAATTTTGCTATATTTACGCAAATTAACAATCAAATTTTATGAAAAAAATAAGCTTATTATTTTGTTTCTTTCTTGCACTTGGTTCCTATGCACAAACGAATTCAGATTCTTTAGTTTCCCCTATTGTCGCAAAGAAAAATGAAGTTAAAATTGACGGTTTGAACTTGATTTCAAACGGAAGATTAGGGATTTCATATGAACGTTTTTTAAATTCAAATTTCTCCGTTGGAATCACGGGGATGTTTTTAAATAAATCGAGTAAAGAAGATAAATTTGCAACCGATGATACCCGAACATTAATTGATTATCAAGTGATTCCTTATGTGCGTTATGCCTTATCAAAAAGCGCGGTTAATTTGTATTATGTAGAAGCTTTCACTTCAATAAATGGTGGGCAATTTAAAGAATTAGTTACGCTCAATAATGGTGCAGCCGATTACGTGGTTACTTCGGTAAAAGATTACAATGATGTAGCAATTGGTGCTGCTGTAGGATATAAATTTTATATTAAAGAATCATTTGTTGTTGATGTAACCATTGGAATGGGTAAAAATCTACTTCATGCAGATAGTCCCAAAAACATTTCACGACTAGGAATTAATTTAGGGTACCGTTTTTAAATAAAAATATCATGAAAAAATATATTCAACTACTTACAATTGCTTTTATTTCAATACTGTTTACGGGTTGTACAGAAAGTGACGATGAATTTTTTGCATCAAAAATTGTTACAGCCAACAATTTAATTAATGTGAGTGCTACAACTAATGATGTTACAGTATCATGTAATTTTAATCGCTTATTGCCTCAAAATACAACACCATTTGATTTGTACTTAACCACCACTTCTGAAGAATTTTTCTTTAATTATACTTTACAAAAGAAAAACAATGCTGGAATTTGGGAATTAGTTCCTTCAAGTGGCTTTACAACTACTGTTGTTGATGGTAGTAACCAGTATGGAGAATTTATTTCAGGAATTTGCCAATTAGATGCTTTGCAAACCAATTATGAATATGAAACCACTATTGCTCCAACTTCACCAGGTGAATACCGAATATCGTTGGATAATGAAATTGTGTCATTAGGTTCTAAAGATGCTGTTACGGTGACAATTCGTACTACTGTAACGGGTGTAAATGCAAATAATGTTTTAGATTTTACAATTTTATAGTTATTATGCAAGTTACTTGTAAAAATTGCGGCCTAACCTATTCGGGACATTTTTGTTCAAATTGTGGACAACCTGCTGCAACACACAAGTTAAATCTTCATTTTATTTGGCATGATATTCAACATGGATTTTTTCATTTTGATAAAGGAGTATTATTTACTGCAAAAGAATTATTTACGCGTCCAGGCGATTCGATAAGAGAATTTATAGAAGGAAAACGTGTAAAACATTTTAAGCCAATATCTTTAGTTATTATTTTGGCTACTTTTTATGGGCTTTTGCGCCATTTGTTTCATTTTAGTATTTTGGATAAAAAATCAGTCTCTGAAATTCAAGGGGTTGATTATGAAAACCTAAATGAATGGATTTCGCATCATTATTCGTGGATAATTTTATTGTCAATTCCTATGTTTTCTGTGGCTTCTTTTGTTGTTTTTAGAAAGCAAGGATATAATTTCATAGCGCATTTTGTTTTGAATTCTTATATGGCTTCACAACGATTGATTTTTAGAATTGCTATTTTTCCCGTTATCAAATACTTTAGTCAATCAGAAAACATAACATTATTTGTCGACTTTTTAATGTTGATGGATATTGTTTTTATTTTTTGGTCTTACATTACTTTTTTTCAGAATTTATCAAAAGTAAAAGCTTTTTTATTTTCAATTTATGCGTATTTACTCTTCTTAGTTATTTTCTTTATACTATTATTGATAGGTGTTTTAGCCTTTGATATTCACACGGTTAATTAAAGTTTGGATGTTGTTTTTTGGATTATTGGACAACATAATGCTAGATGTAATTTGTAATATGATGCTATGAAAATACTTAAAATCATAATCATAAGTTTTGTGTTAATTTCATTATTTATTTTAGCCTTTTACAAAACGGATAAAATAAGTATCGAAGGAACTTGGTCACCCGAAAAAATAATCTTGAATGAACAAATAATTTTTCCTTCAAAAATAGATAGTTTGTTTTTTGGAGTTAGTGCTACAACAATAATTATTAGTGATTGGAATGATTCACTTTACCTTATTGAAGGTAATGAACGCATAGGTTCACAATTTATGATTGAAAGAAAATCGGATAACAAGCATTTAATACATTTATCATCTAAACAAAAAGCATTGAATGGCACGTTTAATCTGAAAGTAGATACCTTATTTATAGATGAACTAACTTATGAAATTAGGGTTGAAATAGAGTCTAAATCAAGTTTACTGGCATTTAAACGAAAAGTCAGCACAATGCCATGGAAGCCAAAATATCCTGTAAGAGGACTTCCTTAAAAAATACTTAAAAAAAATCCCAATCTTTCGACTGGGATTGTGTATATATTTAAATCAAATTATTTGATAATTTCAATTTTTAGTGCTTCTTCTTGATTTACGGAATCAAAGAAACCTTGTTCGTTCATCCAATCATCACTAAATACTTTACTCATGTATCTAGAACCATGATCAGGGAAGATAATAACAACTTTACTATTGGCATCAAATTCTCCTTCTTCAGCATATTGTTTTACCGCTTGAAAAGCTGCTCCAGAAGTATATCCTACAAATAAACCTTCTTTTTTAGCTAATTCTCTGGTAGTGTGTGCACTTTCTTCATCTGAAACCTTGATAAATTTATCAATGATATCAAAATCGGTTGCTGTTGGAATTAAGTTTTTACCTAAACCTTCAATGCGATACGGATAAATTTCATCGTTATCGAATTCTTTAGTTTCATGGTATTTTTTCAACACCGAACCAAAAGCATCAACACCTAAAATTTTAATGTTTGGATTTTTTTCTTTCAAGAAACGAGCTGTTCCCGAAATCGTTCCTCCGGTTCCACTACACGCTACTAAGTGTGTAATTTGTCCTGCAGTTTGTTCCCAAATTTCTGGACCAGTAGATTTGTAATGTGCATCTACGTTAAGTTCATTAAAATATTGGTTAATGTAAACCGAACCTTTGGTTTCTTCATGTAATCGCTTAGCAACATTGTAATACGAGCGGTCATCATCAGCAGATACGTTAGCAGGACAAACATATACCTTTGCTCCCATGGAACGCAACATATCTATTTTGTCTCTTGATGATTTTGAACTTACGGCTAAAATACAATCATACCCTTTAATAATGCTTACCATTGCTAAACTAAATCCAGTATTTCCAGAAGTTGTTTCAATAATAGTATCGCCAGGTTTTAGAATTCCTTTTTTTTCAGCTTCTTCAATAATGTATAATGCGATGCGGTCTTTTGTAGAATGTCCTGGATTAAAAGCTTCCACTTTTGCATAAAAATCACCAGACATGTCTGCTGTAACCTTACTTAATTTGATTAATGGCGTATTTCCAATTAATTCTAAAACATTATTATAGGCTTTTATTTCATCTTTCATAGAAGATAATATTTGTTTTTTAAATTGAATATGAGGCAGTTAACTCAGTTTGAATTACTTTTTCATAAAAATTAGATTGTGTAAGAAGACTTATTTTGACGCTTCTAAAACCTTGCAAATTTAACAAAAAAAGTTTAACTACTTCTTAATTTTTTCTAAATCTAACAAAAAAGCAAATTCTTTAGCTAATTCTTTCAAAGCTTCAAACCTTCCCGAAGCTCCTCCGTGACCAGCATCCATATTTGTATCTAAGAACAATTGCTTGTCATTTGTTTTCATAACACGCAATTTTGCTACCCATTTTGCAGGTTCAAAATATTGTACTTGTGAGTCATGAAGCCCTGTAGATACATACATATTTGGATAATCTTGCTTTTTAACTTGGTCGTATGGTGAATACGAAAGCATGTAATCATAATATACTTTTTCATTCGGATTTCCCCATTCGTCATATTCTCCCGTTGTCAACGGAATAGTATCATCTAACATTGTTGTAACCACATCCACAAAAGGAACTTGTGCAATCACACCATTATATAATTCTGGTGCCATGTTAACAATTGCTCCCATTAGTAAACCACCAGCCGATCCACCTTCTGCATACAAATGTGATGCCGAAGTGTATTTTTCTGCTATCACAAATTTTGAACAGTCAATAAAATCGGTGAAAGTGTTAATTTTTTTCAAAAGTTTTCCGTTTTCATACCATTCTCTTCCTAAGTCCTCGCCTCCTCTAATGTGTGCAATGGCATAAATAAATCCTCTATCTAATAAACTCAAACGTGTTGATGAAAAATACGGATCCATAGTTGCTCCATACGAACCATAAGCGTATAATAACAATGGGTTTTTTCCATCTTTTTTAATTCCTTTTCTATAAACAATTGAAATTGGCACTTTGGTTCCGTCAGTTGCGGTTGCCCAAATTCTTTCTTCGATGTAATTGTTCTTGTCGAATTTTCCACCCAAAACTTCTTGTTCTTTCAATACTTTCTTTTCCTGAGTTCTCATGTTAAAATCAATCACAGAAGAAGGTGTTGCCATCGATTGATAGCCATAACGAAGAATTTCGGTATCAAAATCTACGTTAGTAGTTGTGTAAGCCGTATAGGTTTCGCTAGAAAATGGCAAATAGTACTCGCCTTTTCCATTCCAAGGGCGAATTTGAATTTTGTTTAAACCATTTGAACGTTCTTCAACTACCAAATAATCTTTAAAAATTTCAATTCCTTCTAACAAAACATCTTTTCTATGTCCAATTAAATCTTTCCAGTTTTCAGCAGAAGTAGCTGTTTCTGGTGTTTTCATTAGTTTGAAATTCGTTGCTTTGTCTTTATTGGTTACGATGTAGAAACTATCGCCATAATGCGAAATAGAATATTCTAATCCACGTGTTCTTTTTTGAAATAATCTAAATTCACCATTAGGATTTTTAGCTTCTAAAATTTGGTATTCAGAAGTTAATGTACTTGATGAGCCTATAACCAAATATTTCTTTGATTTTTCTTTGTAAACAAAGGTGCCAAATGTATCGTCTTTTTCATGAAAAACCATTGTGTCTGCCGAAGCATCAGTTCCTAAAGTATGTTTGTAAATTTTATCCGAACGTAACGTTTGTGCATCCTTACGTGTGTAAAATAAGGTTTTATTATCACCAGCCCAAGTAGAACCTCCTGTTGTGTTTTCTAATTTCACGGGAAGAATTTCACCTGTTTCTAAGTTTTTAATTTGAATCGTATATTGTCTTCTAGAAACCAAATCGACTCCAAAAGCTGCCCATTTATTGTCTTCGCTAATGTTTAGACCGCCTAAATTAAAATAAGAATGTCCTTTTGCCATTTCATTGCAGTCAAACAAAATTTCTTCTTTGGCTTCTAAACTTCCTTTTTTACGCGAATAAATAGGATAATCTTTACCTGTTTCATAACGTGTAATATAGTAATATCCGTTATAAAAATAAGGAACAGAACTGTCGTCTTCTTTGATTCTTCCTTTCATTTCCAAAAACAAATCATCTTGTAATTGTTTGGTATGAGCAGTAGATTTTTGGTAATATTCGTTTTCTTTATTTAAGTAATCAATAACCTCTGGGTTTTCTCTTTCGTTTAACCAATAATAGTTATCAATTCTTTTATCACCATGTTTTTCTAATGTTTTGGGAACAATTTTAGCAACAGGCGGATGTACTTTATCAGACATTTTATTTGTTTTATTTTGACTTTGAACTGGAGCAAAAATAACACAACCTAAAAGGAAATACGTGATTTTTTTCATGAAGTTTTACAATAATTATTAACTGCTAATTTAGTATTTTTGTCGGAATAAAAAAATTAAAATTATGTTTGGAGATATTATGGGTATGATGGGTAAACTTAAAGAAACCCAGCAAAAAGTAGAAGAAACAAAGAAGCGTTTAGATTTTGTTTTAATTGATGAAAAAAGCACTGATGGCTTGCTTGAAGTAACGCTAACTGCCAACAGAACAATCAAAAACATTACTATAAGTGATACTTTACTTAATGACAAAGAAATGCTTGAAGATTATTTAGTTAACGTTTTAAATAAAGCTATCGAAAAAGCTACAAACGTTCACGAAACAGAATTAGCGGCTGTGGCCAAAGAAGGTATGCCAAACATTCCCGGAATGGATCTATTTAAATAATTCCCATTCCTAAAGCGATTGCCACTAAAAGCAATAAAATAGCAACAAACACTTGTAGAAATTTTAGGGTAACTTTCTTTAAAAGTTGGTTACCCAAATACGCTCCAGTAATCGCACAAAGTGTTGCAGATATTAACAGTACTTTATTTTCATACAATGTATAAGTCGTGATTTTTGAAGCATAAACACTTAATCGGGTAAAATCGATAAACATCGAAACTACAATTCCTGTAGCAATAAAGCTTTCTTTAGATAAACCCGCTTTTATCAAAAACGCACTTCGTAAAGCTCCTTGATGTCCCGAAAGTCCGCCGAAAAATCCGCTTAAAACTCCGCCCAAAGGCAGTTTATCTTTACCAAATTCCAATTTACTCAAAAACGGAATCAAGTCTAAGAGCGCGAAAATCACTAATAAAACGGCAATGATGAATTTTACCGGAAAAACGTCTAATTGTTTTCCAAAAAGTGAGTAACTAAACAAAGGTTCTAAATCAGAAATTTGCAACAACAACCAAGAACCCACAAAAGCAGCAATAATTGCTGGAATTCCAAATTTTAGCAAGACTTCCTTGTTAGCGTGTTTCCCTACCAAGAAAAACTTGAATAAATTATTAGCAAAATGTACAATGCCACACAATCCAATAGCAATATCAACGGGGAAAAAGAGCATAAAAACCGGAGTTAATAAAGTTCCCAATCCAAACCCAGAAAAAAAGGTTAAAATGGCGGTTAAAAAAGCTACAATTGATATGATTATGATTTCCATATGTTTAAAATATTTTATCAAATGATTTTCTATTGAATTTATAAACGCCACCTTCTGCCATTCCGAAAAGCAAATTATTGGTATTGTCTTTATAAATTGTCCAAATCATCTGCGATTTAAGATTTTTGTCAATAGTATAGTTTGTCATTGTTTTGCCGTCATATTTCCAAGCACCTGTATCTCTATCTCCAAACCATATATTTCCTTCTGAATCTTCTTCAATTGCAAAAATGTGTTCAAGAGTGCCTGGTTGTGACTTATCACCTCTTCTGGTACTTGTAGGATGAATTAAATGATGCTTTTCCGAAAAATTAATGATTGAATTACCTTCCATTAGCAATACTCCTATCCCATTATTTCCTATCCAAACACGTCCTTTTGAATCGGCTAAAACGCTTCTAATATGCAAAAACTCATTCTCTTTAAGTTTTAATTTTTCATGATCAAAGATAGTTACCATTTTACCATCATAGTTAAATAATGCTCCATAAGTCGCAATCCAAACTTTATCGCCATTTGCTTCGGATATATCCGTTACACCATAAGCATCATCACGCTCTTGATTTTCCGGTTTTGGAACAATTAGATAGTTCATATTTATTCCGTCAAAACGATTTATTCCGTCTCTTTCACCTGCATTAAACCATAAATCTCCTTCGGTTTCATTCCATTCATATTTTGGATTCTTGGTATTAGTTGGATATTTTATAAACATTTCTTTGTCATATACACTTACTCCTTTAGCCGTTCCAAACCAAATTTTCCCATTCTTGTCCTCTTGAATTGAACGAATTTGATTGTTAGATAAACCTTCATTAGTTGTATAGTATTCAAATGTTTTTCCATCGTAATAGCTGACTCCTTCATTATGACTTCCAAGCCAATAATTACCTTTAGTGTCTTGAAATATAGTGCGAATACCAGAAGTAAATTTTAAAGTATCGGTTTTTGAAGTACTTACTAATTCAGAATTATTTTTTTCTTTTTCGGTCGCTTTTTGTTCAAAGCAGGAAAAGTTTAAGGATAACAAAACAATCAGGTAAATCATTTTTGAAGTTTTTTTCATTTTAGACCGATTTTATAGGATACAAAACTGAAAATTATACGGTCATAGGTACTATTTTTTACCAAGGCCCAATTCGTGTAACGTTTACAAAAGTTTCATTTTCATAACGATAAGCACCTTTAAATCCAACAAACCAAAGTCGTTCTTGCGTATCTTGATAAATTTGGAATGGGAAAGGTGAAAAGTCACTGTCTTTATTTTTAATTTTTGTAAATGTTTTACCGTTGTAACTATAGATATCGCGCTTATTTACACTAAACCAAAGTGTACCCTCTTTATCTTCAAATACACAACCAATTCCTCCTTCATTTTCGATGAGTTTTTCCGTAATATTAGTCAATGTGTTTCCATTATATTTATAAATTCCAAAAGAGGTTGATATCCAATAATTACCATCGTTACTTTCAATAATTTGACTAACAAAATTAGATTGTAATCCGTCTTTTTCTGAAATGTTTTTTAGCGAATTTCCGTCATAAATATAGACACCTCCATTAGTTGCAAACCACATTTTACCTTTACTATCTTCAATAATGGAATGAATCATTTTAGGTGTGCTAATTCCCATTGAAGGATTTATTTTTCCTTCTGGAATTTCAAATGGAGTAAGTGCTTTGCCATCAAAAGTGTAAACACCATCAGTCGTTCCAATCCAAAGTACTTCTTTTTTATCCATTGTCATGCTCCATAATCCATTTTTTTTCAATATCTCTTTTTCATGAAAAACGGTAAAATATTGTCCGTCATATTTTGCAATTCCGCCACCATAGCCTATCCAAATAGTGCCTGTTTTATCTTCAATAATGGCATGAACTGTAACACCTTGCCCGTTAGAATCCGTAAGCTCAAAATAAACAAGTCCTGATGTATCGTAACGAGCTAATCCGTTTTGAGTTCCAAACCATAAATTTCCTTTACTATCTTGAAAAACGGTTCGAATAACCCCACTTATTTGGTTTCCTTGATAATCTGTATCATAAACACTATTTCTAAATTCTGGAAGTGTTTCTGCTCTTAAACTTATACTATCTTGATGTATTTTTGTAGCTTTAACAGGTAAATGTTGCGTGTTTTGTCCTTCACATGAATTAAATAAGAATAATAAAACAAGTGTGAAAAATCTAGTATTAATTCTTTTGAATAGTCTCATAATGATTTATTATTGGTTAATTTCTTAAAAAAAAGCTTGTCTACACGACTAAAAATTTAGTTTAGAAAAAGCTTCCATTACATATTCGTGCATGACTTCTTTATAATCCAAATGTGTTACTATACGAAGTTTTCCATGTCCCATCGAACTAATCGCAATCCCTTTTTGTTTCAATTTTTCCATGAAAAGCTTTTCATCAACTGATGGTTGCAATCCAAAAATCAAAATATTAGTTTCCACAGGTGCTACATTGGCAACCCAAGGCATTTTTTCTAACAAACTTCCTAATTCTTTGGCTCTTCTGTGGTCAATTTCCAAACGACTTATATTGTTCTGCAAAGCAAATAATCCAGCGGCAGCCAAATAGCCTGATTGTCGCATGTTGCCACCAAAAATCTTTCTAATACGTAAAGCACGATGCATATCTGCTTTACTTCCCAACAAAACCGAACCTACTGGCGCACCTAAACCTTTCGATAAACAAACAGAAATTGTATCAAACAATTCGCCATACTGCTTTGGATGTTGTTTTTTAGCCACTAAAGCATTCCACAAACGTGCACCATCTAAATGATATTTCAAATTATGCTCAATGCACACTTGCTTAATTTCTTGTAAAGGTTGTAAATCGTAACAAGCGCCACCACCTTTATTGGTTGTGTTTTCTATACTTACTAACGAAGTTAAAGGAGCATGATAAAAATCGGGATCGTTGATTGCATTTTTAACTAAATCAGCCGTAATCATGCCGCGATTTCCATCCACCAAACAGCACGAAACACCACTATTAAATGAGGCACCTCCTCCTTCATAATGATAAATATGCGAGTATTTATCACAAATTACCTGCTCGCCAGGTTGCGTGTGTAATTTTATAGCCGTTTGATTGGCCATTGTTCCCGAAGGAAAAAATAAAGCCGCTTCCATTCCAAATAAATCGGCCAAAGTTTCCTCTAACTCGTTGACTGTTGGGTCTTGTTTATAAACATCATCGCCAACTTTAGCATTAAACATAGCGTTTAACATTTCCACTGAAGGCTTGGTTACGGTGTCACTTACTAAATTTATTTCCATATATCAATCAGATACCTTATTTTTGATAAAATTTTAGGAGCTAATTCCCGCTATTCGTTGCAATCTTTTTTTAAATTTTGTCATACTAAGCTTGTCGAAGTAAAATTTAAAAAAAGGATTTACACTATTATCGGGGCTATGGCATCCCATTTCAAAACAAAACTACAATATTTATGATTAATACAGAACAAGTCAGAGATATTATTGATCGCCTTGGTGCGTTAAGGAGGTATCTTTGACATTGATGCCAAAACGATTGAGATAACTAACGAAGAAGAAAAAACATTTGCTCCCGATTTTTGGAACAATCCAAAAGATGCCGAAATTATTGTCAGAAACCTACGTTCCAAAAAGAAATGGGTTGAAGATTACAATAAAGGTGTGGAACAGGCCGAAGAACTTCAAATTATGATGGATTTCTTCAAAGAAGGTGATATTTCTGAAGAAGAAGTTGAAGCTCATTTTTATCAAACTTTAAATCACATTGAAGATTTAGAATTTAGAAACATGCTTTCCGATGAAGGAGACAGCATGAGTGCTGTATTGCAAATTACGGCTGGCGCTGGTGGTACCGAAAGCTGTGATTGGGCTTCAATGTTAATGCGAATGTATTTAATGTGGGGCGAAAAACAAGGCTATAAAATCAAAGAATTAAACTTTCAAGAAGGAGATGTTGCAGGAATTAAAACGGTAACATTAGAATTTGAGGGCGATTTTGCTTTTGGGTATTTAAAAGGTGAAAATGGAGTGCATCGTTTGGTTCGAATTTCTCCTTTTGATAGTAATGCAAAGCGTCACACCTCTTTTGCCTCTGTGTATGTGTATCCTTTGGTGGATGATTCTATCGAAATAGAAATCAATCCCGCTGATATCGAAATCATTACTTCACGTTCGAGTGGTGCTGGTGGACAAAATGTAAACAAAGTAGAAACCAAAGTACAATTGTTTCACAAACCAACCGGAATTCAAATTCAGTGTTCAGAAACGCGTTCACAACAAGATAACCGCCAACGTGCGATGCAAATGTTGAAATCGCAGTTATATGAGATTGAGCTTAAAAAACAACAAGCTCAGCGAAGTGATATTGAAGCTGGAAAAATGAAAATCGAATGGGGTTCACAAATTCGAAATTATGTGATGCACCCCTATAAATTAGTTAAAGACGTTCGTTCAGGATTTGAATCCAGTGATGTGGAGGGGATTATGAATGGAGAAATCGATAATTTCTTAAAAGCCTATTTAATGATGATGGGACAAAAAGAAGAATAATTAACCTTAAAAAAAACAATTTAAATTTTAAAAAAATGAAACAATTCTTCGTTGTATTATTTGTATGCGCATCTACATTTCTATCGGCACAGACAAAATTTGAAAAAGGATACTATATCAATCTAAATGGAATAAAATCAAATGGATTTATAAAAAATAGCGATTGGAAAAATTCCCCTAATTCAATTGAATTTAAAACGAATATAACAGATAATGCAATAGAAGTAAATGCTTCGGAGATTTCAGAGTTTGAGATTGAAAATAAACTAAAATTTAAACGATTTAATGTTAATATTGAACGATCTTCTGTTTCCCCTGGTCAACTTAGTATTAACAGTAAAACCCCTATATTTAAAAAAGAAGACCTTTTACTTAAAGTTTTAATTGAAGGAAAAGCCTCTTTGTACTACTATTTTGATAATGGCATTACAAAATTCTTTTATGCTACCGATAAAAAAGAAATTGAGCAATTATTGTTTTTATCGTATATTGCTGATAAGGCTGATGTTGAAAATCTAAAAGCCCAAGGTATTGATGATGTTATTCAATATGCATCAATACTATATGATAGAACCTACAGAAAGCAATTAAACGAAAATGTAAACTGTGAGAGTACTAGAGAACAATTAAACAAATTAGAGTATTCTAAAACGGCATTGCTAAATTTTTTTAAAAAATATAATGAATGTAATCAATCAGAATTTAAAAAATTTGATAGTGGAAGCAAATCAACTTTTAGATTAAAAGCTTCAATTATAAGTAATTTTAGCGGTGTTGATTTAAATAGATTAAGTAGTGAAGTGTATTCAGCAGATTTTGGAAATTCTGTATCTTTTGGATTTGGATTTGAAGCTGAATTAGTTTTACCTTTCAACAATAATAAATGGGCTGTAATTACAGAACCTTCATATAATAGTTATTCAGATTCTGAAACACTTTATAACGAATGGTCTTTAGCCGTTAAAAATCAAAAAGTAGAAGTAAAATACACTTACATTCAAGTCCCTATTGGAGTAAGACATTATTTTTATTTAAACAATAACTCCAGTATTTTCATAAATGCTTTATATAATGCTAAATTCAAAATAGGAGATAATAACGCAGTAAGATATAGCTATACAACAGCTGCAAATGCAGGACTTTTTCCTTCATTAAATAATCTTGCCTTTGGAATTGGATTCAATTATAAAAAATATTCTATTGAATCTAGATTTTTTAGTAACACACAATTACTGGCTGGAGGAGATCAAAACAACCAGGCAGATTATAAAAACATCTCTGTAAACTTAAGATATCAATTGTTATAATTTTAAAAAGCCGAATCTTCGATTAAGTTCGGCTTTTTTTATAATTTCTTCAAAAAAATCAATTTGTTTTTATATTTTAGACAAAATTTACCAACCTAACTATTAAATGAAACAAATTACAATTGAAGAAATCAATGAAGTTCTTAAAGGAACAATTATTGGTTCAATAACGACAAAAATTACGGGTCCTGAACAATTAGAAGTAGCTAAAGAAACTGAAATTTCGTTTATCGGAAATAAAAAATACGAGAAATTTTGGACAACATCTAAAGCTTGTGTTGCCGTTGTAAATGAAGATATTTCAATCGAACCAGGTGAAAACAGAGCTTTTATAAAAGTAAAAAATGCTGATTTGGCAATGTCACAAGTATTGACTCTTTTTGCTCCACCTCCACCCGTTTTCAAAACAAACATTCATCCATCAGCGACAATTGATGAAACCGCCCAAATTGGTAACGGAGCAAAAGTTGGTGCAAATTGCTATGTAGGTCCAAATGTTGTTATTGGAGAAAATACTATTCTATATCCAAACGTAACTGTTTTAGACGAATGTACTATCGGTAAAAACACTACTATTTGGTCAGGTTCAGTGATAAGAGAACGTTGCCATATTGGAAATGATTGTATTATTCATCCAAATGCAACTATAGGAGCAGATGGTTTTGGTTTTCGTCCAGATCCTGAAAAAGGATTGGTCAAAATTCCGCAAATAGGAAATGTAATTATCGGACATAACGTAGAAATTGGAGCTAATTCATGTATTGATAGAGGAAAATTTAGTTCTACTGTTTTAGGAAATGGCTGTAAAATTGATAATTTAGTTCAAATTGGTCATAATAGTAAATTAGGAATGTTCTGTATAATGGCAGGAAACAGTGGATTAGCTGGTTCTGTAACGTTAGGAAATGGCGTAATTATTGGCGGAAGTGCTTCTATAAAAGACCACACTACTATTGGAGATGGCGCTATTATTGGAGCTGGTTCTGGTGTAACTGGCGATGTCGAAGCAGGAAAAACAATGTTAGGCTATCCCGCAATTGATGCTAAAGATGCTCTAAGACAATGGGCTATTTTAAAAAGAATGGTAAACGATTCCAAAAAATAAACATTCGTTAAAAATTAAGACTAAATCCATCTTAAAATTCAATTTTTCGGATGGATTTTGTATTTTAGCCACCCAATAAACAACAAAAACCCAAATGGACATTAATTTCAATAAAAACGAAGACCATAACAAACTTTTACTTTCTGATTTAAAAAATCGATTTGCCCAAGTTAAATTAGGTGGTGGACCAAAACGTATCGAAAAGTTGCACGCTGAAGGTAAAATGACAGCACGTGAACGCATCGATTATCTTTTGGATGAAAAAGCAAAAAGTATTGAAATTGGTGCTTTTGTTGGCGACGGAATGTACAAAGAACACGGTGGTTGTCCTTCTGGAGGAGTTGTTGTAAAAATCGGATTTATTTCTGGAAAACAATGTATTGTTGTGGCAAATGATGCTACGGTAAAAGCGGGTGCTTGGTTTCCAATTACCGGAAAAAAGAATCTTCGCGCTCAAGAAATTGCTATGGAAAATCGCTTGCCAATTATCTATTTAGTGGATTCGGCAGGTGTTTATTTACCGATGCAAGACGAAATTTTTCCTGATAAAGAACATTTTGGTCGTATTTTTAGAAATAATGCGATTATGAGCAGTATGGGAATTACCCAAATTGCCGCTGTAATGGGAAGTTGCGTTGCAGGTGGTGCTTATTTACCAATTATGAGCGATGAAGCCATGATTGTAGATAAAACTGGAAGTATTTTCTTGGCTGGAAGTTATTTAGTAAAAGCTGCTATTGGAGAAACTATTGATAACGAAACTCTTGGAGGCGCAACAACTCATTGTGAAATTTCGGGTGTGACAGATTATAAAGCTAAAGATGATAAAGATGCTTTAAATAGAATTAAAAGTATCGTAGGTAAAATTGGTGATTTCGATAAAGCAGGTTATAATCGTGTGAAAGCAGAAAAACCAGCTTTAGAACCCAAAGATATTTATGGAATTTTACCAAAATCGAGAGCTGACCAATACGATATGTATGAAATCATCAAACGTTTGGTAGATAATTCAGAATTTGACGAATACAAAGGTGATTATGGTAAAACCTTAATTACAGCTTACGCTCGCATCGATGGTTGGGCAGTAGGAATTGTAGCGAATCAACGTAAAATTGTAAAAAATGCTAAAGGCGAAATGCAATTTGGTGGTGCTATTTACTCGGATTCTGCTGATAAAGCGACACGTTTTATTGCGAATTGTAACCAAAAGAAAATTCCATTAGTATTTGTGCAAGATGTCACTGGTTTTATGGTGGGTTCCAAATCAGAACATGGCGGAATTATCAAAGATGGCGCTAAAATGGTAAATGCAATGGCGAATACGGTTGTTCCAAAATTCACAGTAATTGTAGGGAATTCATATGGTGCAGGAAATTATGCCATGTGTGGAAAAGCCTATGATCCTAGATTAATTTTCGCTTGGCCAAGTGCAGAATTAGCCGTTATGGGTGGAACGCAAGCCGCAAAAGTATTGGCACAAATTGAAGCTTCATCGCTAAAAGCAAAAGGTGAAGTAATTGATGAAGTAAAAGAAAAAGAATTATTCGACAAAATAAAAGCGCGTTACGACGAACAAGTTTCACCATATTATGCAGCTTCTCGTTTGTGGACGGATGCCATTATTGATCCATTAGAAACCAGAAATTGGATTTCAATGGGCATAGAAGCAGCCAACCACGCTCCTATTGAGAAGCAATTTAATTTAGGAGTGATTCAGGTGTAATAAACAAAATTTAAAAACTTAATAACCACGAATACACGAATGTTTATATTTGTGTATTCGTGGCTTTTTTTATGAAAAAAAATATTTTCCAACCTTTTAAAACCAATATTTCAGGTATTTCTTTACCTGAAAAATTCACGTTTCCTTTTTATTACGAACCGCATGAGTTGAGCATGATTGCTTCAACTGAATTGCAAGCGTATTTAGAAACACAATCTGATTTTGAGCATAACTTTGGTTTACAAGAAAATCAAGAAGGTTTAGTAATTGGAAAAATGTTTGGCGTTTTGGTTTGTAAAAATCAAGAAGGAAAATTAGGTTATTTATGGGCTTTTTCTGGAAAATTGGCGGGTGTGAATCATCTTCCCTACTTTGTTCCGACGATTTTTGATATGTTGCAAGAAAATGGTTTTTTTAGAAAAGAAGAAGAAGTTTTAAATACGATCAATCGTCAAATTGAAATATTAGAAAATTCGGACGAACTTCAAAACAAGAAAAATCAATTAGAATCAACTAAAAAAGAAGCAACAATTGATATTCAAAGTCAAAAAGATAAAATCAAAAAGCTAAAAATTGAACGCGATGAAAAACGAATTTCATTCACCAATTTATCTTTAGCTGAAATAGAACAATTAGAATTAGAACTTTCCGAAGAAAGTAAAAAAGAAAGTATTTTACTCAAAAAAATGACTAAATACTGGAATTTTCAAATTGAAAATGCACAAAATCAGGTCAATTTGCTTTTAGACGAAATCAATCAACATAAAGATGAACGCCGATTAAAATCGAGTGCTTTGCAACAAAAATTGTTTGCAGAATATTCCTTTCTAAATCAATTTGGCGAACGAAAAAGTATTGGTGAAATTTTCAATAATAATCCGCCTGCTGGAGCTGGTGAATGTGCTGCTCCCAAATTGTTGCATTTCGCTTTTGAAAACCAATTAACGCCAATTGCTATGGCTGAATTTTGGTGGGGACAATCGCCAAAATCGGAAATTCGTAAGCACAAACAATTTTATCCAGCTTGTAAAAGCAAGTGCGAACCAATATTATTATCGCACATGTTAAAAGGCTTAGACATGGAGGCAAATCCGTTTCAGGAAAATCCAGCGGAAGGAAAAGAGATTGAAATAATTTATGAAGATGAAATTTTAGCGGTAATAAACAAACCCGCTGAATTTCTATCTGTACCTGGAAAAATTATATCTGATTCTGTTTATCAAAGAGTAAAAGATTTATATCCAAATGCAACTGGTCCTCTCATTGTGCATCGTTTAGACATGTCGACTTCTGGATTAATGTTAATTGCAAAAGACGAAGAAACCTATGTAGAATTACAGAGTCAATTCATTAAAAGAACCATTAAAAAACGCTATATTGCTTTATTAGATGGTGTTTTGAAAGAAAAAGATGGTTTTATTGATTTACCGCTTCGTGTAGATTTGGATGACAGACCAAGACAATTGGTTTGTTATGAACATGGGAAATCTGCACAGACCAAATGGAAAAGCATTGAAATAAGAAATAATCAAACGTTGGTCTACTTCTATCCTATCACAGGAAGAACACATCAATTACGCGTACATGCTTCACACGAATTAGGATTAAAAACACCAATTGTAGGTGATGATTTATACGGTTCAAAAGCCAATCGATTGCATTTACATGCCGAAAGTTTGACTTTTATACATCCAATTTCAAGAGAGGAACTCACAATTCAAAAAGAATCGGAATTTTAGTAACATTTTTCTAATTCTATCTACTTATATTTACAATAGAACTATTACAATATGAAAAAACTACTTTTGTTAGCCTTTGTTGGCTTAGGATTTCAACAAATTACAGCTCAAGAAACTACTCGTAGAGATACCTTACAAGGTGGATTACGCTTTGAAAGAACTTGTTTTGATGTACAGCGTTACAATCTTGATATTCAAGTATTACCAAGAACAAAAAAAATTGAAGGAAATAACGAAATTATTTTTAAAGTCGTAGACAATACCTCAAAAATTCAAATTGATTTGTTTGAAAACATGCAAATTGATTCGATTGTTTGGAATACAAAAAAACTCACGTACAAGCGAGAATTTGATGCTGTTTTCGTAAAATTCCCTTCAGAATTACCCAAAGGAAGTACACAAAATATCAAGGTATATTATCAAGGAAACCCTAAAGTAGCTAAAAATGCGCCATGGGATGGTGGATTTGTATATTCAAATGATTCTAAGAAACAACCTTGGATTGGCGTAGCTGTTCAAGGAACTGGTGCAAGTTTATGGTATCCAGTAAAAGACACACAAACCGATGAACCTGATAATGGAGCTTCTGTAAAGGTTGCTGTTCCCGATGGATTAATGAATGTTTCGAACGGTCGTTTTTTAGGTTCGGAGAAATTAGCAAACAATTTTACACGCTGGAATTGGGAAGTAAAAAATCCAATTAACACTTATAATATTACCTTAAACATTGGTGATTATGTACACATTCATGACAATCACAACGGTTTAGATTTAGATTATTATGTGTTACGTGAAAATGAAGAAAAAGCGAGAAAGCATTTTGAAGACGATGTAAAACCAATGTTGGATTGCTTTCAATCTAAATTTGGAAAATATCCTTTTTGGGAAGACGGCTATAAATTAGTAGAAACACCCTATTTAGGAATGGAACATCAAAGTGCTGTTGCTTATGGAAACAAGTATAAAAAAGGCTACATGGGCTTTGATATGTCGGGAACAGGTGTTGGAATGAAATTCGATTACATTACCATTCACGAAACAGGTCATGAATGGTTTGGAAATAGTATCACCAGTAAAGATATTGCTGATATGTGGATTCACGAAGGCTTTACAACCTATACCGAAACGGTTTTTGTAGAATGTACGCAAGGTTATGATGCAGCTATGAAATACATCAACGGACAATCAAAAAACGTTAGAAACGACAAACCTATTATTGGTCAGTTTGGTGTAAACAGAGAAGGTTCTGGCGATATGTATTATAAGGGTTCACTATTGTTAAATACGTTGCGACATGTCATTAATAATGACACAAAATGGTGGGCAATATTGTTGAAATATTCTGAAACATATAAAAAACAAATTATCGATACACCTACTGTTATAGCGTTTTTTAATGCAGAAACCGGTAGAAACTTAACACCAATTTTTAATCAATACTTGAATCATAAAAGCATTCCTCAATTGGAAATTAAAGGCTTTAAAAACAGATTTCAATACCGTTGGAAAACAGATGATCCAAATTTTGAAATGCCCGTTGATATTATGATTCACGGTAGAAAAGTTAGATTAAACGCTACCAACGAATGGAAAAAAGCAGGTGAAATTATTACTAGTTTTGATGATTTAAAAGTATTAACAAATCAATTTTATATTAAAGTAAATTAATCTGATTATTAACCATTTCAAAACGTTTTAATTTATTATTCGTTTCGATAAAATTTGGTATAAAATGAATTTCTTTTGGACGCTCAAATTTTTCTAATTCATTAAAAATTGATGCTTCCAAAGGAAATTCTTCCCCTTCAATAAACAAGGCAATCCTTTGTCCTAAATTATCGTCTGGTAATCCTGCGATAAAAAAGCGTTGATTGATTTTTAAAGCCAATTTGGCCTCTATTTGCTCAGGAAAATACTTTATACCTCCACTATTAATTACGTTATCAAATCGGCCCAACCATTTGAATTGGTTATCGCTGATAATTTCTACTAAGTCATTGGTAACAATAGTTGAGGAAACTATATTTGGTGCCTGAATGATTAAGCAACCTCTATCATCTTTAGCTATAGAAACATTTGGTAAGGTTTCAAAACAGTCTGTCCCAATTCTTTTAGCTGCAATATGAGTTATGGTTTCGGTCATGCCATATGTTTCATAAACAGCCGCATTGCAATATTGAAGTTGATGCGCTAATGTGTCTGATAATTTTGCACCACCAATAATAATTTTTTTAAACTGATTCAATTTATTTAAACCCGCTTGTGCTTGAACAGGAACTAAAGCCACAAAATCATATTTTTTGGAGGGCAATAAATCATCTAAATGAGAACTGGGTGTCATAATATCCATTTCTAAACCAACAATTATTGATCGTACTAACATCATTTTTCCTGCGATATATCTTGTTGGTAAGCAATGCAAGACTTTATCTCCTGGATGCAAATCAAAAAAATCAGCTGTTGCAATTGCAGAATTTACCATTGCTTGCTTTTGCATGGTAATTAATTTAGGCTCACCTGTAGTCCCAGAAGTCATTAGTTGAATGGTATCTTTATCATCAATCCAATCCAATAAAAATTCACCAAATTCTCTTTCAAATTGCGCTCCTTCTTTTATGAAACTATAGGCTAATTGGAACAAGGCTTCACGTTCTAGATGAAAGCCATTTATTTTAAATCGATTGTGAATGTTTTTATAGTGTGGTATCATTTTATGTGATTTAAAGGTTATTGGTTATAAGTTTAAAAGGTTTTAATCTTTTTCCTGAAATTGCTCTTGAAATTGTTCTTGTTCTTGAAACTGTAAATCATGGTGAATACCAATTAGTTTTTCATTCCAATTTTTCCATTTATATACTTTCGAAAACAAGAAAATCAATAGTGGATAGATAACGAATACAGGTAAAAATGCTTCATAATCTAATGATGGTTCAGATAAATCTTTAAACACAGAATGCGTTTGAAATACTGTAAAATCTGAAGTTATTAATAATGCTGCAACCATATTATTTGCGGCATGAAATCCCAATGCTAATTCGGTTCCTTCATCCATAAGCGTAATAATTCCTAAAAATAATCCAGTTCCAATATAATATACCAAAATTAGATACCCCATTTTTTGCACTTCGGGATTAAAAATATGCATCGTTCCAAAAATCACAGAAGTCATGACTAATGGAAACCATTTATTTTTTGCTAAATTATAAAACCCTTGCATCAAATATCCTCTAAAAACCAACTCTTCTGTTGTAGTTTGAATAGGCATTAAAAGCAATGTGATGAATGCCAAAATTAAAAAAGGAACCAAATCAAACTGTAATTTCATTTCTGATGGATCAAAATAATAAGACACAAAAATCATCGAAGATGAAAACAAAGCCCATATACCAAATGCAAAAAATACGCGTTTCCAATCTACAGACTTCCTAGAGGTAATTACTGATATAAATGATTGATTGTGAAGAAATTTTAACACAAAAAACAACCCTAAAAGAGCAAAAACAAACGAAATTAGTATTAGAAATAACAATAAATTTGAATCAAACATTGCGTACATATCAATTTCTGATAAAGACATTTGTTTTGAAGTAATGCTTTTTATTGCTATGGCTACTAATAAAGGAACTTGTCCAATAAATGAAGCTAAGATGATTAGAATTGAACCTAGTAAATATTTTAAGAAATTTAATACAATTGATATTGATTTAGTTTCATTTTTAAAAGCTTGTGCTATAAACATAGTAGAAACGATTACTTTTGTGTAATTCTAAACAAAAATACGAAATGATTACCATTTACCACAATCCAAGATGCACCAAATCAAGAGAAGGTTTGTGCGAAATTGAAAAATTGAATAAACCCTTCATTATTAGAAAATATTTAGACGAACCTTTCACGAAAGAAGAGTTAAAAAAAGTAATCAAAAATCTTGCTATCAAGCCTTTAGAGTTGGTTAGAACCAAAGAAACGATTTGGATTGAAAACTACAAAGGCAAACAATTAACAGATGAAGAAATTATTGATGCTTTATTATCTCATCCCAAATTAATTGAACGTCCAATTGTGGTAATTGATAACAAAGCCATTATCGCAAGACCAAAAGAAAAGATTAACGAATTGCTTCTGCATATTTAACAAACATTTAGGAAAGTAAGCTTAAACCATAGAGTATTTTTGCAGTCTTAGTAGAAAAAATAGTTTATGAATAAGAAAAATTTTTTATTGGTACTTACATTGTTTATAAGTACGATAGTATTTGCCCAAAGACCTGAATCTAAAAAAATTACAATCTCTGGTAAAGTTATTGAAAAAGGAAGCAACCAACCTTTGGAATATGCAACAGTTATTTTTGAAAATGCAACAAATAAGCAGTTATCTGGAGGAATTACAGATGAAAATGGTAATTTTAAATTTGATGTAACAGTTGGAACTTACAATGCTAGAGCCGAATTTATTTCTTTCAAGAATGTAGTTATTCCTCAAAAAGAATTTTCTACTAATACCGATTTAGGAGTAATTTCAATGGAAGCAGATGCCGCACAACTTGATGATGTGGTAGTTATAGCAGAAAAATCTACAGTAGAAATAAAATTAGACAAACGTGTATATAACGTTGGTAAAGACATGATGGTTAAAGGTGGAACCGTAAGTGATGTTTTAGATAACGTGCCTTCGGTAACCGTTGATGCAGAAGGAACTGTTGCTTTACGTGGTAATGAAAATGTAAAAATATTAATCGATGGTAAACCATCCGGTTTAGCAGGAATTAACATTGCTGATGCTTTAAAATTATTACCTGCTGATGCTGTTGAAAAAGTTGAAGTGATTACCAATCCATCTGCGCGTTATGATGCTGAAGGTGGTGGTGGAATCATCAATATCGTAATTCGAAAAGGAAAAGCCAATGGTTTAAATGGTTCGATTATGGTTAATGCCGGTGATCCAGAAACTTATGGTGTAAGTGCTAACTTAAATAAAAAGACCAACGATTTTAATTTATTTTCTAATATTGGTTATAATTACAGAACCAACCTTGGAAATACAATGGTTGATGCAGAATATTTTAATTCAGATGGTTCAACAAGTCGTTTTATTAATGAAAGAAGAACTAATGAGAGATTAAGCAAAGGCTTAAATGTTAATTTTGGTGCAGATTTAAATATTTCAAAATCTGCAACTTGGACAAACGCAGTTACTTTTAGAAAAAATTCTGGCGAAAATCCAGACAATGTACTTTTCTATAATTTTGATAATTCATTTAATCCAACATTTGTTAGAAACCGTTTAAATGACCAAATAAGTGATGAATTTAGTATTGAATATTCAACGAATTTCACCAAAAACTTTAAAAAAGAAGACCATAAATTAACGGTTGACGTAGCCATTTCTCAAAATAGAGAAAATGAATTTGCGACCATTTATGATCAAATTTTAGGGGATGCATCTACATTAACTACTGAAGGAACATCTAACAAAAATGACCAACAACGTAATTTGTTTCAATTAGATTATGTGCTTCCTTTTGGAAAAGATGGTAGATTTGAAGCAGGTTATAGAGGTAGTTTTCAAAACAATTTAACAGATTTTGAAGTAACTCCAATTTCAGATTTTTCAAATACATTAGAATATGTAGAAAATGTTAATGCATTTTACACACAATATGGTTCAAAAATTAATAAATTCTCTTATTTCTTAGGACTGCGTTTTGAAGACAGTCATATTGAAGTTAACTCATTATCATTGAACGATTACAATACAAAAAAATACAATAATTTATTTCCTTCTGCAACTATTAACTATGAATTTTCTGAAAATAGCTCATTAAGTTTAAGTTACAGTAAAAGAATAAATCGTCCAAGAGGTCGTTTCTTAAATCCGGTTTCGTCGCTATCAAGTAACATTAATATTTTTCAAGGAAATCCAGATATTGACCCATCTTTAACGGATGCTATTGATTTGGGTTACTTAAAAAAATGGGATAAAGTTACTTTCAATACTTCTGCTTATGTAAATATTACAAACGATGCTTTTCAGTTTATTAGAAAAGAATCAGGTTTATTTGTTGATGGTGTTCCGGTAATTTTGAGTACACCTATTAACTTGGCAAAAGAATACAGAGCTGGTTTTGAATTTAACGTAAATTATTCACCTTACAAATGGTGGCGATTGAATGGAAACTTCAATGCATTTAGAAATGAAACGCAAGGTGATTATTCTTATGTAGATTATCTAGGAAATACTATTGTTCAAAATTTTGATAACGTTGCATTAACTTGGTTCACAAGAATTAGTTCTAAGGTTACGTTACCTTACAAAATAGATTGGCAAACCAATGGAACGTATAATGCGCCACAAACAAATGCACAAGGTAAATCGTTAGGAGTTGCTTCTATGAACGTTGCTTTAAGTAAAGATATTCTAAAAGATAAAGGTACAATTGCACTTAATGTAAGTGATGTTTTCAATTCTAGAAAAAGAATTATGGAAACTGAAATTCCAAATGTGGTAAGCTCTTATAGCGAAATGCAATGGAGACAAAGACAAGTAATGCTAACATTTACATACCGTTTTAACAAACAGAAAAACGAAAAAGATAGACAACCAAGAAGAGACGATAATGGCGGAGATGGTGATTTTATGGGAAAACCATAACACATTCATATCTTTGAACAATAAAAAAAGTCCCGATTATTCGGGACTTTTTATTTTAAGGTAAAATTTAAAAAATCTTACTCTTCTTTGTTTTTGTTTCTTTTCTCTTTAATTAATTCCATAATAGCACCGCCCAACCAATAGTGGACAAACCCTACTAAGAATATCATTAACCAAAAACCAATAGTTAAAATGGTTAAGAAAAGTAAAAAACCTAGGTACTGTTGAAATTCAAACATGATTTTTCCGGAATTTATGAATTCTTGTCAAAGATAAGTGGAATATTTATTTTGAACAATATAAACAGTAATTATTTATAGTATTTAAAACCACTTTTTCATTTTGAAATAAACAAACATGAACAAAACGACCACAATCATAACACCCCAAATAATAAAATAACCATTCTCCCACTCCAATTCAGGAAAATATTTAAAATTCATTCCATAAACACCTACGATGAACGTTAAAGGCAAGAAAAACATAGAAACCACTGTTAATGATTTCATTACCTCATTCATTTTATGATTTTGTGCCGAAAAAAAATAATTTGAAGCACTTTCTAATGTTATTAAATCAGATTCAATTTGTTCTAAAAGCTCCAAACACTTTTGGTGTAATCTTGAAAAAAAGGAATAATTTTCAGCCTGAATATCATTGAACACATCATCATCTTTCATACTTTTAATTGAATATAACGAATCGCGCAAAGGAATAATAGAGCGTTTCAAGAAATTAAAATTATCTCGATGTTTTTCAATCAATTCTAAAACTTCTGGTTTAGTACTGGATTTTGAAAGATTTATGATTTCGTCAACTCTATCTTCTTCACTTTCAATTGTAATGTAAAAATTTTCGATAATAGCATCTAACAATAAATACAACAAAAAGTCCGCTCGTTTGGTTCTAACCACACCCGAATTGGTTCGAATTCGTTCGCGAATATGGGTAAAAAAATCACTTCTTTTTTCTTGAAACGACAACAAAACATTATCTCTCAAAATAAAACTAATCTGCTCATAATTAATATTATCTGAATTTTCAATTGGTAAAAGCGATTTCACATTAAAAAATAGAATATTGTGATATTCTTCTAATTTTGTTCGTTTAGTGGTGTTCAAAATATCACCAATTATAAAGCTATCAGCTTCAAATTTTTCACCAATTTTTGCAATAATATCTGGTTCATTCAAACCATGAATATTGAGCCAATTCACCTTTGAAGTATCAATAGTATCTTGAATTTCATCTACTTGAAGTTGCTGTATTTCTGTTACATCATCAGCATTGTAAACAAACAACTGAATTTCTGTTGGGGTGTCTTTATGACTACCCGTATATTCCAATGTGCTTGGATGAACTTTTCTACCTTTTTTATATTTAATTTTTCTCAAAACAAATAAATTTTGACATAAAGATAGGAGTTTTTAAAAATGAGAAGTATTTTTACTCAAATTTATTTTTAATGCAAACGTTATTCATCAATATAAAAGAACTTTTACAAGTTAGAGACAATCACATTGACAAAATTTCTGGTTCAGAAATGGCTATTTTGCCTAAAATTGACAACGCTTTTCTATTAATTAATGACAATTTAATTGCCGATTTTGGTATGATGGAAAACTGTCCTACTCTTCCAAATGTTGAAATTATTGACGTTGCGGGTCAAGTGATTTTACCAACTTGGGTAGACAGTCACACACATATTGTGTATGCAGGAAACCGAATTCTGGAATTTGTAGATCGAATTAACGGCTTGTCGTATGAAGAAATTGCAAATCGTGGTGGCGGTATTTTAAATTCCTCAAAAAAATTAAATGAAACTTCAGAAGACGAAATTTACCAACAATCAAAATTGCGTTTAGAAGAAGTTATGCAACAAGGAACTGGTGCGGTTGAAATCAAATCGGGTTATGGATTAACGGTTGAAGGCGAATTGAAAATGCTTCGCGTTATTAAACGTTTGAAAGAAAATTATCCAATTGCAATTAAAGCTACATTTCTTGGCGCACACGCTTTTCCTATGGAATACAAAGAAAATCATGCTGCTTACATTGATTTGATTATCAATGAAATGTTGCCAAAAATAGCTTCTGAGAATTTAGCAGATTATATTGATGCTTTCTTAGAAACAGGTTATTTTTCGGTAAACGAAACCATAAAAATAATGGAAGCTGGAAGAAAATATGGTCTAGAAGCAAAAATTCATGTCAACCAATTTACTGCAATTGAAGGAATCAAAGCTTGTGTAGAAAACGGAGCGTTATCAGTTGACCATTTAGAAATTGTAACTGATGAAGATATTGAAGTGTTGAAAAATAGTAAAACAATGCCAGTTGCTTTGCCAAGTTGTTCTTATTTTATTAGCATTCCCTATACTCCTGCTCGAAAAATGATGAGTGCAGGTTTGCCGTTGGCTTTGGCTACAGATTACAATCCAGGCACTACGCCATCTGGAAATATGAATTTTGTGGTAGCAACCGCTTGTATCAAAATGAAAATGACACCTCAAGAAGCTATCAATGCTGCAACTATAAACGGAGCTTATGCTATGGGTTTATCAAAATCACATGGTAGTATAACTAAAGGTAAAAAAGCAAATATAATTATTACAAAACCTATTACTACTTATTATCAATTGCCGTATGCTTTTGGAACTAATTTAATAGATAAAGTAATGCTTGAAGGAAAATTTATATAATATGCTAAAAACAATTTTATTAATCGGAATTGGCGGTGCAGTTGGAAGTATTTTTCGCTATTTGACGCATTGGATAACCACAAAATATTTTCAAGGTTCATTTCCAGTAAGCACTTTATTGGTGAATGTTTTTGGAAGTTTACTAATTGGCTTATTTATTGGATATATTTCAAAATATTTTCCTGAAAATCATCCGCTAAAATTTTTATTGATTGTTGGCTTTTGTGGTGGATTTACAACTTTTTCAAGTTTTGCAGTTGAAAATTTTAATTTATTTCAAAATAATCAACATGTAACAGCTTATTTATATATTATTACTTCAATAATTTTGACCATAACAGCTGTTGGAATTGGTAATTATCTATCAAAATTTTTATAAAAAATCCCGATAAAATAAATTCTATCGGGATTTTTTTGATGATAATTTTGGGGATTATCTCAAATTAAAACTTGTTTTTGATACTAATTCAGAATTTTTATCAAATACATTTACAAAGTAAGTTCCTGCAGCAAAATCTTTACCTGAAACTTCTTCGTTTACTTGTACAGTTTTATTTTCATATTTTACAGTTGAAATAAAACTATAAGTTAATGTTTTATCACCCGCTGGAATAGTTTTCTTTTCGCCTAAAATATTATTTTTACTGTCAATAATTTGAACATAATATTCTCTGTTGCCCGTTTTTGCTATTTGATTCTCAGCGATTAAGAAGCTCACTTTTAGTTTGTCGGCTCTACCTGCTTTATCTGTTTCTATTTGTTTTCCAGAACTTCTTTCTTTAACAGCTAAAACTTTTAAGTTTAAAACGGCTAATTTAGATCCTTTTTCAACGGTTTTAGTTAATCCTTCGTTTTGTACTAATAACGTATCATTAAACTTTTTAGCATCATCTAAAACTACCTTAGTACTGTCTAAACTAGATGTTAGGGTTACGTTTTCCTCTTTTAAAAGCTTGTTTTCAGCAATTAAATTATCCATTTCCCCTTTAAGTTTAAAATAAGAGGCTTTGTACTTAGCCATTGCAGCTGCATCCCCTTTTGATTTTTCAACTTGTTCTAAAAGTTCAACCATCTTAGCTTGTTCAGATTGAAGTTCGTCTTTTAAAGCTGTGTTATCAGCTATCATTACGTCATACTCTGCAATTTTAGCTTTTAATTCTTCTGACAAAGTTTCCTTCTCTGTAGTAAGTGCGTTAACAGTCTCTTTGTTATCAGTTGATAATTTGTAAATGTAAGCTATACTTCCTAAAAGTAATAATGCTAAAACTACAACTGCTGCTTTAAGCCCTGAATTGTTCGATTTGTGTTCCATAGTAATTGTTTATGTTCGTAGGTTAAATTGTTATTCAAAAGTACGATTAAAAAAGTATTTTTGATATTTTTATAACGCAATTTATTTTAAAATAGTACATTTGAAGGGCTATTAAATTTTTTTATGGAAAATATCATATTGCTTAATCAAAACGAATTAGCAAAAATTACCCATCACAGAAGTGGTGAAATAAAGTTTGGAGAAAAAATTATTACTGTTCCTAAAGATGTTAATGTAGTTGATTTTATATGTTCATGTGAAGCAAAATTTGTACTTTTTGGGATTACAGAAGATATTGGTGTTAGGGCAAATCTAGGAAGACCTGGGACTGCTTCCGCATATCAAAGTGCCCTTAGTAGTTTAGTAAATATTCAGCATAATAAATTTTGCAAAGGGAGTAATCTTTTGATTTTAGGACATC
This sequence comes from Flavobacterium sp. N2820, assembly GCF_025947285.1. Lineage (NCBI taxonomy): Bacteria > Pseudomonadati > Bacteroidota > Flavobacteriia > Flavobacteriales > Flavobacteriaceae > Flavobacterium > Flavobacterium sp. N2820. The sequence goes on from NZ_CP110008.1 coordinate 760,397, forward strand.
TAGATATTACTGCCGAAATTGAAGCTGCACAATTGCTAGATTCAAAAGTTAAAGAAGACCGTAAGGAACTTTTTAAATTAGTTGAAAAAGTTGATGCCGAAGTATCTCATGTTGTTCATCAAATTGTGAAAGCTGGAAAAATACCTATTATTATTGGTGGTGGACACAATAACGCATACGGAAATATAAAAGGATTAGCGCTTGCTAAAGGAAAACCTGTAAACGCAATTAACTTTGATGCCCATACCGATTTTAGAATTTTAGAAGGAAGACATTCAGGAAATGGCTTTAGCTATGCGTACGAAGATGGTTTTTTAAAGAAATATTTTGTTTTTGGTTTGCATGAAAATTTTGTATCTAAAAGTGTTTTCAATACGTTGAAAGAACTCACTTCAAGAGTAAAATATGTTACATATGAAGAAATTGAAGTAAAACGCGAAAAAAACTTTGAAACCGAACTTGAAAATGCGTTAGAATTCATTAAAAATGAGCCTTTTGGAATTGAACTCGATTTAGACGCTATCCCAAATATTCCTTCTAGTGCAATGACTTTAAGTGGTTTTAGTGTAGACAAAGCACGTCATTATTTATACTATTTTGGCAAACATCAAAATGCTTCATATTTGCATATTTGTGAAGGTGCTCCTGAACTTGATGATTCAAATAACAATCATTTAACGGGCAAATTAATTGCATCGATGATTACTGATTTTATGAAAGCTAAAGCTTAACTTTAGTACAAAAACAATTTAATTAAAATTACACTACCTTTGTACTCTTATTGAAAGTTCAATAGGACTAATTATATTATATGACATTTAACGATTTAAAATTATACAACAACATACAGCAAGCATTGGAAGAAGAAGGATACACAAATCCTACTCCTATTCAAGAACAAGCCATTCCTGAAATTTTATTAGGACAAGATTTAGTGGCTTGTGCTCAAACAGGAACCGGAAAAACAGGCGCATTTGCCATTCCTATTCTTAATTTAATACACCGCATAGTTGGTTCAGCAAAAAAAGCAAAGCACATTAGAACACTTGTGGTTACACCTACTCGAGAGCTGGCTATTCAAATTGACGAAAGTTTTAAAACCTACGGAAAATATACCAATGTTAAGTCGTTAGTGATTTTTGGTGGTGTAAATCAAATGTCGCAAGTAAATGAATTAAAAAACGGTATTGATGTTTTAATAGCAACGCCTGGTAGACTTTTAGACCTTCATAAACAAGGGTTTATCGATTTAAATCATATGCACCATTTGGTTTTAGACGAAGCCGATCAAATGTTAGACATGGGTTTTATTAATGATGTAAAAAAAATCATCAAATTAACACCAGATAACAGACAAACATTGCTTTTTTCAGCTACAATGCCATTAGCAATTAGAGAATTAGCGGATACTTTTTTAACAAAGCCTAAATATATTTCGGTTACACCTATTTCTTCTACGGCTGAAAATGTATCACAAAAAGTATATTTTGTAAATAAAGACGATAAAAGATTGTTGTTAAAACAATTAATTATTGAAGAAAGTTTGAGTAATGCTTTAGTTTTTACAAGAACCAAGCATGGTGCTGACAATATTGTAAAAGTGTTGAAAAAAGCACATATTAAGGCAGAAGCCATTCACGGTGATAAATCACAAAATGCTCGCCAACGCGTGTTAGAGCAATTCAAAAATAAAGAAATTGATATTTTAGTAGCTACAGATATTGCTGCAAGAGGTATTGATATTGAGCAACTTCCATTTGTAATTAACTTTGATATTCCTAATATTTCTGAAACGTATGTTCACCGAATTGGACGTACAGGTCGTGCTGGTAATTCTGGTTTAGCGATTTCTTTTTGTGGAAAAGATGAAAAACCATATTGGTTAGATATCGAGAAGTTGATTCGTATGAAAGTAAAAGTGGTAACCGATCATCAATACACTTGGCGTGATGGTGAAGAGGAAGTAAATCCAGATGCAAAACCTGATTTAAGAAATAAGAATAAGATGAATCCAAATTCAAACTCAAGAAAATCAGAAGCTTCTAAGAAAAACAAAAAACGTTGGTATTAACCAACGTTTTTTGTTTTAATTATCGCGTAAAAACCAAGGTATTTCCTTTGCTTAAATTGGCATCAAAAGCATAACCTTCGTAATTAAATCCTTTTAAATCATCAATAGTTTCGGCATTCGTATCTATAATATAACGCACCATCATTCCTCTTGCCTTTTTTGCAAAAAAACTAATCATTTTTAGTTTTCCGTCTTTATAATCTTTAAATTCTGGCGTAATAACTGGAACTTTTAAGGCTTTTGTATCAACTGCACTAAAATATTCATTACTGGCTAGATTTAGAAATAATTCACCTTTTGAAAGTTCTTTGTTCAAAGCATCAGTAATTGTTTTTTTCCAAAATTCATAAAGATTTTTCTTTGTACCGATGGCCATTGAAGTTCCCATTTCTAAACGATACGGTTGCATTAAATCCAAAGGCTTTAAAAGTCCGTACAAACCCGAAAGTATTCTTAATTTATCTTGCAAAGCAATTATTTTATCTTCTGTTAAAGTATAAGCATCTAAACCGGTATAGACATCACCATCAAAAGCATAAACCGCTGGGCGTGCATTTTGAGGAGAAAAAGGAACATTCCATTCTTGATTGCGTTGCCAGTTTAATTCAGCTAACTTTTCAGAAATATCCATAAGTTCCATTAATTGCTTAGGTTTCTTCTTTTTTAATGTTTTTTGAATGGTTTCCGATTTGGATAAAAAAGCTGGTGCTGTATAAGTAGTTGTTGGTAACTGACTTTCGTAGTTTAATGATTTAGCAGGTGAAATTACAATCTTCATAATTAATCTTTTTTCAAAAATACGTTTTAAATAGAACTTTAGTTTTTAATTGGTATCAGAAATTTTTATTGGTTAATTGGCTTTACTGATACTATTTTTAATCAACTAATCCCAACAACAATAATTGTGCTGTAGCTTCATTTGTTGCTAATGGAACATTGTGTACATCGCAAATTCGAATCAACATATTGATATCTGCTTCGTGTGCATGACTCGAATTTGGGTCTTTAAAAAACAATACCATTTTGGTTTTTCCAACGGCAACTCGTGCAGCAATTTGCGCATCACCTCCTAAAGGTCCAGAAAGCATTTTTTTTACTTTAAAGCCTGCAGCTTCTGCCCTTCCACCAGTTGTTCCAGTCGCAATAATTTTGATATTTTCTTTTAAAAGAAGATTTTTATTTTTATTTAAAAACTGAACCATATCAGCTTTTTTTCCGTCGTGAGCGATGATTGCTATTTCCATAAGTTACTATTTCAACACAAAGATATAAATATAAAAATCAATTTTTTACGTATTTTATCCTAACCATCCTTCCCTATCCAAGCTCCGATATTGAATTGCTTCTGCAATATGATGTGAGTGAATGCATTCTGAATTTTCTAAATCTGCAATCGTTCTTGATACTTTTAAAATTCTATCATACGCTCTAGCGGATAAATTTAATCGTTCCATTGCTGTTTTTAATAATTGCAATGAGTCTTGGTTTAAAGCACAAAACTCTCGGATTAATTTGCTACTCATTTGAGCATTATAATGAATGTATTCAAAGTTTTCAAATCGTTGTGATTGAATTTCTCTTGCTTTTGTAACTCTTTTTCTAATTTCAATGCTACTTTCTGCTTTTCGAGTTTCGGTTAATTTTTCAAACGGAACTGGAGTTACTTCAATATGAATATCAATTCTATCTAATAAAGGACCTGAAATTTTACTCAAATAACGTTGCATTTCCATAGGAGAAGAACTAACAGGAGCATTCGGGTCATTAAAATAACCACCAGGACTTGGATTCATACTCGCTACCAACATAAACGAAGATGGATAAGTAATAGTGAATTTTGCTCTTGAAATTGTAACTTCCCGATCTTCCAGTGGTTGCCGCATTACTTCTAAAACTTCTCGTTTAAATTCGGGTAATTCATCTAAAAATAAAACGCCATTGTGTGCTAATGAAATTTCGCCCGGTTGTGGATAACTTCCACCTCCTACTAAACTTACACTCGATGCTGTGTGATGTGGACTTCTAAAAGGACGTTGTGCCATCAAACCAACATCTTTGGTTTTTCCGGCGACCGAATGAATTTTCGTAGTTTCTAATGCCTCTCGCATGGTCATTGGAGGTAAAATACTAGGCAAACGTTTTGCTAACATTGTTTTTCCTGAGCCTGGAGGACCAATTAGGATGATATTATGTCCGCCTGCTGCCGCAATTTCCATACACCGCTTTATTCCTTCTTGACCTTTTACATCACTAAAATCGTGTTCTGGAAAGTCTAAGGTTTTATTAAATTCTTCAGCTGTGTCTATTGTTGTAGGAATTAAATCTGCTGTTTCTTGAAAAAAATTAATTACCTGCAATACATTTTCCACTCCATAAACATCAAGCCCTTCTACAATTGCTGCTTCTTTGACATTTTGAAAAGGCAAAATCAATCCTTTAAAACCCTCTTCTTTGGCTTTTATGGCAATTGATAAGGCTCCTTTAATGGGCTGTAAACCACCGTCAAGTGATAATTCACCCATGATTACATAATTGTGAATTTCTTCTGATTTAATTTGGGATGAAGCAGCTAAAATTCCAATTGCTAATGTTAAATCATAAGCAGAACCTTCTTTTCGCAAATCGGCTGGGGCCATATTTACGGTTATTTTTTTTCCTGGAAAATTAAAATTGTTGTTTTTAAGAGCTGCAGCAATACGATAACTACTTTCTTTTATAGCAGAATCGGGTAAACCTACCAAGTGGTAGCCGATTCCTTTATCGATATTAACTTCTACAGTAATGGTTGTGGCTTCTACACCAAAAACGGCGCTTCCGAATACTTTTACTAACATGGCTTAAATTATTTAAATGGCTTATATAGATGCAAATATAGAAAAGTTTTTGAAATAAAAAATCCCGATTACTCGGGATTTGATTTATTTTTTGAATTTAGAAATGCCATCTTCTAACCATTTTTTGTATTCTTCAACATCTGGTGTGTAGCCAACGGGTTTAGAAATGTCTTTTCCGGCAGAATCTAAAATTATATAATACGGTTGTGCGTTATTTTTATAACGAGTAATTTGATAATCACTCCATTTGTTTCCGATGGTTACAATTTCTTTACCTGTTTCTTTAGAAACGTATTGTTCTTCTTTTGGTAATTCTCGTTTGTCATCAACGTATAATGAAACTAAAACTACTTTGTCTTTTAGAATAGATAATATTTCTGGTTTTGACCAAACAAAATCTTCCATTTTTCTACAATTCACACATGCATGACCTGTGAAATCTAATAAAATAGGTTTTCCAACTTTTTTAGCATACGCTAAACCATGTTCGTAATCATGAAAAGCTATAATTCCGTGCGGACCTGAATGAGCATGTTCTGGAAGTGCAATTGCTGCCGTGGTATTTCCTCCTGAAGTTCCTATTCCGTTTGGACTTTCGCTATAGGTCATTGGCGGTGGAAAACCTGAAATAATTTTCAAAGGAGCTCCCCATAAACCAGGAATTAAATAAACTGTAAAAATAGAAACAAAAATAGCCATATATAATCGTCCAACAGATAAATGGGTTAATGGACTATCGTGAGGTAAAGTTAACTTTCCAAATAAATATAATGCCCAAGCTCCAAAAATTACAATCCAAATAATTAAGAAAACCTCTCTTTCTAATAAGTGTGCTTGAACTACTAAATCAGCATTTGATAAAAATTTAAAAGCCAAAGCTAATTCCAAAAATCCTAATGAAACTTTAACTGTATTTAACCAACCACCAGATTTTGGTAACGAATTCATCCAACCAGGAAACATTGCAAAAAGCATAAAAGGTAGCGCAATTGCAGAAGAAAAGCCTAGCATTCCAACAATTGGAGCTATTCCTCCTTTAGAGGCAGATTCTACTAATAATGTACCTACAATTGGACCTGTGCAAGAAAAAGAAACTATCGCTAAAGCTAATGCCATAAAAAATATAGCAACAATTCCTGATTTTCCAGCTTGTCTATCTACTTTATTCGCCCATGAATTAGGTAAAACTATTTCAAATGCACCTAAAAAAGAAGTAGCAAAAAACACTAATACAATAAAAAATATAATGTTAAATAAAACACTAGTTGATAAAGCATTTAAAGCATCAGCACCAAAAATACCAGTTATTAGAGAACCTAATAAAACATAAATCACAATTATTGAAAAACCATAAATAAGTGCATTAACAATTCCTTTTTCCCTAGTGCCACTTTGCTTAGTAAAAAAACTTACTGTCATTGGAATCATTGGAAAAACACATGGAGTTAGCAATGCTGCAAAACCTCCAATAAACGCTAAAAAGAAAATTGTCCACAAACCTTTTGCTTCTTCTTTCTTTTCATTAACAATATTAACAGTTTGGCTTTCTTTTGTAGCCGAAATTCTCTCTTCTTCTTTTTGCGTTGTTGAATCGATAGTATTACCCTTTAAAACTGACAAAACTTCGGTATTTGTATCATCAGTTACAATTTTTTTAATCTCAGGTAATTCAAAAGTAAATGTTGCGTCTTGTTGAATACATTGCTCTTTACAAGCTTGATATTCAACATACACTTTTACTTCTTTCAATTTAGTATTCGTAACTTTAATTACTTGTTTAAATTGAGCTGTTTTAGCAAAATAATATTCATCTACTTCAAAAATATCATTATAAACTTTTTTGTATGGACTTTCCTTAGTTTTCCCAACTAAAGTATAATTTCCTTTTGTATTTTTAAAGTCAAAAACTGTTGGAAGTGCTCCTCCTTCAGGTGTAAATTGAGAATACATGTGCCACTCATTTTCAATAGTAGCGTCCATAATTAATTCAAATTCTGTTTCAGATTTTTGAATAACTTTGGTTTTCCATTTTACAGGATTTAAAATTTGACCTTGCGCAAAAAAGGTTATTAATAATAAAATGTAGGTTAATTTCTTCATTATTTTAATTCGATTTTTATACTATTTTGTGTTGTTTCGTTTGCAATATAGCGATTGTCTGCTCGTTTTCCAATTACCCAAATAATTTGATTTTCTGAGCACAATAACCATTGGTTTTCTTTGTCTATCAGCGAATATTTTTCGTCTTTGAAATATTTACTTAATTTCTTTTTTCCATTCATTCCTGTTGGATAAAAATAATCTCCTTCTTGCCATTTTCTAATTGTAAGCGGAAACTTAATTTTATCTTCGTTCACAAATATACAATTTGAATTTGTTTCAAAAATGTTAACTACTTTGCTAAACGTAAGTTTTAAGGGAATATTAACTTTACTTTCCAAAAATTCAATAAAAAAAACTGCTGATTTACTTACTGCTTTTCTTTCCGAAAGTATTAATTTTTCTCGGTCTTTCAACAAAATATGCGTTTCAGAAAAAACTTGTTTTCCTGATTGTGCTTCCACTAACTCGTAAATATCATTCCAAGCTGAAAATCCATATTCTTTAAGCCATTGGTACAAATATGCTTTATAATTTTTGAATTCAAGTAATGGTTTTAAGTGAATTTCTGATTGATTCTCAGTTGTTAAAACAACTTTTTCATACACTAATTTTGAAGCATCATCAACTAAACTTTCTGCTTGTTGCAAATGATTTAAGGTGTTTTGAAATGAATCTAAAAATCCCGTATTCAATTCTTTTACTGTGGGAACAATGTTGTGACGTAGCTTATTTCGAAAATATTTATCAGAAGCATTACTCGAATCTTCTCGCCATTGAATTTGATTTTTTTTAGCATAATTTTCAATTTCTTCTCTTGAAAAAGGCAATAATGGTCTGACAATGTTCTTATTTTGAGCTGGAATTCCTGTTAAACCATCTAATCCAGTTCCTCTGATAAAATTGATTAAAAACGTTTCGACATTGTCATCTAAATGATGTGCGGTAACCAAATAATCTAATTGGTTTTCTGATAAAAGTTTTTGAAACCAATCATACCGCAACTTTCGTGCTGCTAATTGAGTAGAAAGTTTATTTTCTTTAGAATAAATTTCAGTATCAAATTGAATGAAGTAATTCGGAATTTTAAATTTCTCTGCTGCTGACTTTACAAAATTTTCATCTTCATTGCTCTCCTCTCCTCTTAGTTGAAAATTACAATGTGCAATTGAAATATCATAATTCAGTTGCAGAAATAAATGCATCAAAACCATACTATCAATGCCTCCACTAACCGCTAAAAGCAATTTCTTGTCTTTTAGTTGGGGAAAATTTTGTGCGATATGGTTTTGGAATTTTATTAGCATTTATAAAAGTAATTAGTAAAAAGGGATTAGGGATTAGTTTTCTGATAATTTATTTATTAGCGAATTTAGCATTTTTTCAATTTCAATAGACAATTCATTGATTTCTTTACAATCTCCACTGGAAATAAAATTTAGATTAATAGCAATTTCTATTTGAGTTTGACATTCAAACAATGAACCTCTCGCTATTTGCAAAAATCTTGAATAATCTTTTTTATAATTTCTTCCATAACCTTCAGCAATATTTGAAGGAATAGCTACAGAACTTCTCCTAATTTGTGAAATTAATCCAAACTTTTCACTTTCAGGAATTTTTGATGTTAGAGAATAAACTATTGTAACCCAAATCATTGATTTTTGCCAAACTATTAAATCTCTATAACTTTTCATATTTATTATTTTTTACTTTTCCCTAATCCCTTATAACTTTTCCCTAGCTTAAAACCTCAAACATTGCTTTTGCTTTTAACAAACATTCTTCGTACTCCATTTCTGGAATGGCTTGAGAAGTGATGGCACTTCCAACAGAAAATGATAAATATTGATTTTTTGAATTGTACAAAATACTTCGAATCACCACATTGAAATCAAAATCTCCTGTCGGCGTAAAATAACCCACTGCCCCACTGTACAATCCGCGCTTTGTTGCTTCCAATTCTTCTATAATTTGCATAGCAGAAATTTTTGGAGCGCCTGTCATGCTTCCCATAGGAAAAGTAGTTCTCAAAATTTCAACTGGTGAAATTGTATTTTCTACTTCCGAAACAATGGTCGAAATCATTTGGTGGACTTGCTTAAACGTGTAAATCTGGCACAATTCTTCTACTTGAACACTTCCTTTTGTGGCGGTGTGCGATAAATCGTTTCGGACCAAATCAACAATCATGATGTTTTCAGAACGTTCTTTTTCATTTTGAACCAAATCGAATTTTAATTGCTCGTCTTGTTCTAAATCGAAACTTCTTCTGGCTGTCCCTTTTATCGGTTGGGAAATGATTTTTAACCCCTCTTTTCGCAAATAACGTTCAGGTGAAGCGGAAAGTAAATATTGAAAATTATTTTTAAAATACACCGCAAATGGTGGTTCGGAAATGGCGTTTAATTTTTGGTAGATTTCCAAAGGTTCAATTTGGGCGTTTTCGGCAAAAAATTCCATGCAAAAATTCGCTTCATAAATATCGCCACGATGAATGTGTTCGAGCATTTTTGAAACTTTAGAAAGGTAATTTTCTTTTGCGATACGCTGTAGAACTTCAACATCAGAGGACTGAATACTGAACACTGAACACTGTGTTATTTCTTCGAAATCAGTTTCCATTTCGTCATCGCACATTCTTAAATATTGAATTTCTACTTGATTTTCTTTTATTAAAAACAACTTTTTGGGCTGAAAGAAAAACAAGTCAGGAAATTCTAATCCGTCAAAATTATTGGAATGTAATGCTTCGGTATCATTTTTTAAATCGTATGATAAGTAACCAAATAGCCAATCTTTGGTCTGGCTTTGGTACTGATACAAATCTTGAAAAGCATTTTCGTAATCGGTTTTAATAGATGTAAATGCATCAACCGCCAATACCGAATCAAAACTCGAATACTTTTGATGATAGGCATTTGAATCTAAAAATATAACTTCTCTGTGTTGGTTTGCCCAATGTAAAAGTTTCTTCTTAAAATCGAAAAAATTAGAAATATCTTTTGTAATTACTGTTCTCAAGAATTAATATTTAATACGTCAAAAATACGATATTAAAAACAAAAAAAAGCCCATTAGAAATAATGGACTTAAATTTTTAAAAAACAATAAAAAGTTAATCTACAAGTTCTATTGATAATGAAGAACCATTTCCTAAAACAAATATATTATTGTCAGAAACATTACTTCTTACAGATATTTGTTCGAACGCGTTTAAATTAACTATTACTGAAGCTGTAACTGTTACCTCTTCATCTCTTCTAATTGTTACGGATGTTGCACTGCCGGGAATTAAATTTGAAAAACCACGGTATAAATTGTAACGAATAATATCAACACCACCATTTGATTTTGAAAGTGTTATTCTATATGTTATTTTATATCTTCCTGCAGTTTGAACTTGTAAATTAGTATTATTAACTGCAACATTTGAAGAAATATTAGTAGATCCAAAGGTTACATTTGCATTACTATTTATTGCTTGTCCACTACCGTTGTAATAGATATCTGCATAAGCTTTTGTTGCAGACGGACTAACCCAACTTGCTCTACCAGTTGCATCTGAGGTAAGAATTCTGCCCGCAGCCTGAGTTCCATCAACAATTTTAATAGATCCATTAATATGCAGTCGTTCATCGGGTGTATTTGTTCCTATTCCCACTCTATTATTGGTATTGGCCGAATTACCTAAAATAATAGAGTTCGCTTGGGTTGCTATGGCTTGATAACCAATCGCAGTAGCATTTTGACCGCTAGAATTTGCTTCCGTTCCTAAGGCTGTTGCTTGTTGCCCCGTTGCTCTTGAAGAATTTCCAATTGCCAACGAGTTATTTGTATTTGATAATGAACTAACCCCAATTCCTGTAGATTGAAAACCAGAGGCTGATGAAAAATAGCCAAGTGCTAAAGTATTATTGTTGCTGGCTACAGATTGCATTCCAATTGCTGTTGACCTGAAACCCGATGCGTTTGCAGATGGTCCAATGGCAATAGCTTCATTATTTGATGATGAAGTAGCACTTCTTCCAATAGCAATCGAATTGTTATCGTTTGCAAGCGCTCCATTTCCAAAAGCTAAACCACCATTGGGATGTATTCTTCCCACTTGCTGATTATTTACTCTGAAATTTAATGCGTTATAATTTGTTGTTCCTAAAAATTCTGTTCCACTGGTTAAAGAATTTCCAGTTAAATTCCAGCTGGTATTTGAACCTCCGCCATCATTATTCGATTTTATGGGTGTCCAAACATTATCTTGCCAATAATAAAAACCTCTACTTACATTATTAATAGTGTTCAAATTATAAACTAATAAACTTTCTGCTGGATTAGGAATAGTAATTGCATCAGTAGTTGAAGTCAGGTTTACTCTAGGAACTAATAGGCCAGAATTTGAGCTTCTAATGTCTAAAATTGAAGAAGGATCTGGAGATGTAGTTCCAATACCTACTTGCGAAAACATAGTCATACTAATTAATAAGGGGGATAATAAAAGATATTTCTTCATGAACTTTATTTTTTTGCAAAGTTAATCTTACTTTATTGAATTAAAACATTTTATCATTTATTTAACTAATAATTGTATAGACAAATGTTCTTTGTTTGCATATTCATATACGAAATAAATTCATTCTTGCTTTTAGAATGGTTTAAAAATAATTTGGCACGATTTTTATTCTAGAATTAATTAGTACTAACCAAAAAATTCATTTGTATTGATTCTAAAACTACACGTATTAAAAACGATTAATCAATAACTTTAAAATGAATTTTTATGAACAAAAACACCAAAATCGTACTGACTTTGCTTGCACTTGGCATAGTCTTATCTTGTAAAGAATCTGCATCGACAGAAAACGCTGCTTACACTGAAGAAGCCATAACCGAAGACATGAGTATTGTGCCCTCTTCTGCAGCCGTTGAAAACAAAAACAGCAATCGAAAATTTGTACGAACGGCAGATGTAAAATTTAAAGTCAAGAATGTCGCTAAATCTACCTATGCGATTGAAGATGCAACTACGAAATTTGGGGGTTTTGTTACCTATACAAATCTGCAAAGTAATATTCACAGCGAAAACAGAACCAAGGTGAGTCAAGATAGCACTTTAGTAACTACAAAATATAAAGTAGATAATAACATCACGATTCGTATCCCAAATACAAAAATGGATACCGTGATTAAAACCATTGCGAAACAAATTCATTTTTTGGACTTCCGAATTATCAAAGCAGATGATGTTTCGTTACAAATGCTTTCCAATGAATTAGCACAAAAAAGAAGTAACTCTTCCGAAAAACGATTGGAAAATGCGATTGATTCAAAAGGAAAAAAACTCAATCAAATTGTAAAAGCAGAAGAAACCTTAGATGCTAAAAAAGAGCAAAATGACGCTTCAAAATTGCAGAATTTATCGTTACAAGACCAAGTGAATTTTAGCACTTTAACGTTAAACATTTATCAAGACGAAAGCATCAAACAAGAAATGGTGGCTAATGAAAAAAGCATCAACGCGTACCGACCAAATATTGGGTTACAAATTTGGGACAGTATAAAAACAGGTTGGTTTATGTTGGAACATATTATTTCGTTTGTTGTAGTGCTTTGGCCATTTGCTTTGATTGTGTTTTTAGGATTTTTAGGATATAAAAAGTTTTTGAAAAAGTAAGAAATAAGCCATCGGGAAACTGAAGTTTTTTTGTTTAATTAATTTGCTATATTTGAAATAACTAACCAAAAAACTATTTAAATTATGAAAATTGCAACTATTATTGTTCGAGTACTTTTAGGAGCTATGATGCTTTTTGCTTCTATTTCTTATTTTTTCAAAATTGGTCCAGAACAACCAGAACCAACTGGTTATTTAGCTACGCTAATGGCTGGTTTTATGGCGTCAAAATACATTTTCCCAGTAGCGAAAGCTATTGAATTATTAGCAGGATTAATGTTAGTAACTGGAAAGTTTGTTCGCCTTGGAACCATCATTTTATTACCAATAAGCATTAATATTTTTCTAATTCACGTAGTTGTTACAGGTACAGATATTCCAATGGCAGCAGCAATCTTATTTGCAAATGTGTTTTTAATTTATGCTAATTGGAATGGTTTTAAAGAAATTGTTAAACCATAATATTAAATAAAGCTAAAAAAAATCCCAAACTCTAATGAATTTGGGATTTTTAGTATAATAATTTATCTTAATTACACGTGTAATGCTCTATTATCTGTAGCTGCTAATGCTGCTTCTTTGATAGCTTCTGCAAACGTTGGGTGTGCGTGAGACATTCTTGAAATATCTTCTGCACTTGCTCTAAATTCCATAGCTGTAACTGCTTCTGCAATTAAATCAGCACAACGAGCTCCAATCATGTGAACGCCTAAAACTTCATCGGTTTTTGCATCGGCTAAGATTTTTACAAATCCGTCGGTGTCACCACCTGCTCTTGCTCTTCCTAATGCTTTGAAAGGAAAACTTCCTGCTTTGTAAGCTACACCATCCGCTTTTAATTGCTCTTCTGTTTTTCCAACAGCTGCAACTTCTGGCCAAGTGTACACTACGCCTGGAATTAAATTATAATCAATATGTGGTTTTTGTCCGGCTAAAATCTCGGCAACTAAAACACCTTCTTCTTCTGCTTTGTGTGCCAACATTGCTCCTCGAACCACATCACCTATTGCATAAATGTTAGAAGCCGAAGTTTGTAAATGATCGTTTACTTCAATTTGACCTCTTTCGGTAACTTTTACACCAGCTTTTTCTGCATTTAAACCATCTGTATAAGGACGACGACCTACAGAAACTAATGAATAATCTCCTTCTAACGTGATGATTTCTCCTTTAGCATTTTCTGCTTTTACCGTTACAACATCTCCAGCTCTTTCAACCGATTGAACTTTGTGAGACGTATAGAATTTCATGCCTTGTTTTTTCAATACTTTAGTCAACTCTTTTGATAAAGCAGCGTCCATTCCTGGGATAATTCGGTCCATGAATTCTACTACAGAAACTTGCGCTCCTAAACGTAAATACACTTGACCTAATTCGATTCCGATAACGCCACCACCAATAATGACTAAGTGTTTTGGAACTTCTTTCAGTTTTAATGCTTCGGTTGACGTAATGATTCTTTCTTTATCTAACTTGATAAAAGGTAAACTCGAAGGTTTAGAACCTGTAGCAATAATAATATTTTTTGATTCGATGATTTCTGAAGAACCATCTTCTTTGGTTACTTTTACAGAAGTAGCGCTTTCAAACGAACCTACTCCATTGAAAACGGTAATGTTGTTTTTATCCATTAAGAACTTTACTCCACCTGAAGTTTGATCCACAACTGCTTGTTTACGAGCAATCATTTTTTCTAAATTCACTTTTACATCACCCGATACTTCAATTCCGTGGTCAGCAAAGTGTTGTAACTCTTCATAATGATGAGAAGAAGCTAATAATGCTTTAGAAGGAATACATCCCACATTTAAACACGTTCCTCCAAGAGTTGAATATTTTTCAATAATAGCTGTTTTAAAACCTAATTGGGCACAACGGATAGCTGAAACATATCCTCCAGGTCCAGAACCTATAATGGTTACATCAAATTGACTCATGATTTTATATAAAGTTTGTTGTTTGACTTAAATTCGGATACAAAAGTAACGCTTTTTGAATTAATTATTTGTTACTTTTTTGGTAAATTATTATAGCTGATTCTTACAAAGTAAAAGCAGTCGTATTTTTAACTTCACCTATCATGAAAGAACTGTGAGTACTTCCAATATGTTGTAAACTGGTTAGTTTTGTAATCATAAATTCACGGTATTCGTCCATATCTTTAACATGTACTTTTAAAATGTAGTCGTAATCGCCACTTACGTGAAAACACTCTAATACTTCATCTAATTTTACTACTTCACTTTCAAAAGTGGTTACAAAATCTTTTGTGTGCTGAATTAATTTAATGTGGCAAAAAACAACAAATGCTTTTTCGACCTTATTTCTGTCTAATATTGCAACATATTTACTAATTACTCCTTCTCTTTCTAGTTTTTTAATTCTTTCATATACCGCAGTTACTGAAAGATTTAAAACCATTGATAATTCTTTTGTAGTTTTTTTTGTGTCTGCTTGAAGTAATCCAAGTAATTTTTTGTCAATTGTGTCCATTGATTGTTGTGTTGGTTGTTTTTTAGTTGTCAGCAAATGTAACTAAAATGAGTAAATAACAGAAATAAAAACTATAACTTTAAACAAAAATAGAATAAAAAACTATTTTAACTTGTATGTATTGAATAATAATTTACACATTGTTATTTTTGATTTAAAATAAACAACTAAACTTTAAAAATATGGAAAAATTCAATCCTGCAGATCGTATACAAGATTTACAATATTTCGGAGAATTTGGTGGTGTAAACCCATCAATTTCAGATAGTTCAACATACACTTTTCTTTCAGCAAAAACGATGTTTGACACGTTTGAAGGCAATGCAGAAGGTTGTTATTTATATTCACGTCATTCATCACCAAGTAACTTATACTTAGACAAAGCTTTAGCCGCAATGGAAGGAACAGAATCGGCAAATGTTTCGGCTTCTGGAATGGGCGCTATCACTCCTACACTATTGCAATTATGTGGAAACGGTGACCATATCGTTTCAAGTAGAACTATTTATGGCGGTACTTATGCTTTTTTGAAGAATTTTGTTCCAAGAATGGGCATCAAAACTACATTTGTTGACATTACCAAATTAGATGTAGTTGAAGCGGCTATTACACCAAACACAAAAGTTTTATACTGCGAAACAGTTAGTAATCCATTATTAGAAGTGGCTGATATTGCTTCGTTGGCAAAAATTGCTAAAAAACATAATATCAAATTAGTAGTTGACAATACGTTTTCTCCTTTATCAGTTGCTCCAGCAAAATTAGGTGCTGATATCGTAATTCACTCGTTAACTAAATACATCAACGGAAGTAGTGATACAGTTGGTGGTGTAACGTGTGCTTCTCAAGAATTCATCAACAGTTTAAAAAATGTAAACGACGGGGCAAGTATGCTTTTAGGTCCAACAATGGATAGTTTACGTTCTGCAAGTGTGATGAAAAACATGCGAACACTTCACATCAGAATGAAACAACACAGTCACAACGCACTTTATTTGGCAAACAAATTTGAAACAGACGGAATTAAAACCGTTTATCCAGGTTTGGCAAGTCACCCAAGTCATGAAATTTACAAAAGCATGATTAATCCAGAATATGGTTTTGGTGGAATGATGACCATTGATGTAGGAAGTTTAGACAAAGCTAATGCGTTGATGGAATTGATGCAAGAAAGAAATTTAGGATATTTAGCCGTAAGCTTAGGATTTTACAAAACGTTATTTAGTGCCCCTGGAACTTCAACTTCTTCTGAAATTCCATTAGAAGAACAAGCCGAAATGGGTTTAACCGATGGATTAATTCGTTTTTCAATAGGCTTGGACAACGATATTGAAAGAACGTACCAAATGATGAAACAATGTATGGTTGAATTAGGTGTTTTATAATTAAAATTCTATCTCAAAATAGAAATCCGATTTATGATAAATCGGATTTTTATTTTAATGATACTTTGTTGTAAAATATGATTTTTCTATATTGCAAGCTCAAAAAAAACTAAATGGATACTAAAATCATAAAAAACAGAGAATTAAAACTATGGGAAGCCTTAATTCCTGTTTTTGCTCTAATTGGAATGCTTGCTTACAATGTACTTTTTGCCTACAATGGACCAGATGATAATGCATTAGGTGGAAGTAATCAATTTATTCTTTTACTTGGAGGTGCGGTTGCTGCAATCGTAGGCTATTTTAATAAAGTTTCCTTTCATAAAATGTTAGATGAAGTAGCAAATAACATTAAATCTACAGCTAGCGCTATTTTAATCCTATTAATGGTTGGTGCACTTGCAGGAACTTGGATGGTAAGCGGCATCATCCCTTCAATGATTTATTACGGATTACAAATATTAAGTCCTGCAATCTTTTTACCAGCAACATTAATAATTTGCTCGGTAATTTCAATTGCAACAGGGAGTTCTTGGACTACATCAGCAACTGTTGGTATTGCATTAATTGGAATTGGAGGTGCTCTAGGCTTTGATTTAGGAATGGTTGCAGGAGCTGTAATTTCGGGAGCCTATTTTGGAGATAAATTATCCCCAATGTCCGATACAACTAACCTTGCTCCTGCTATGGCTGGAACCGATTTGTTTACCCATATCAAATATATGACCTTAACCACAATCCCAACATACATTATATCTCTAATTCTATTTATAATATTAGGACTTTCCGTTGATGTTAAAGGAGATGTTAATATAAATGAGCTATTAATTTCTATCGAAACTTCTTTCCACGTTACTCCATGGTTATTTTTAGTTCCTGTAATTGTAATTGGATTAATTGTTAAAAAAACAGAACCTCTAGTAGCACTTTTAGTTGGAACATTATTAGCGGGTATTTTTGCAATTATTTTTCAACCAGAAATTGTTACTCAAATTACCGGTGCTGATAGTTTAACTTTTAAATCGGCCTACAAAGGGGTTATGCAAGCCATAACTACTGAAGTTATTGTACCTACCGAAAATAAAACTTTAATTGATTTATTTACTTCAGGTGGAATGGCTAAAATGTTACCAACAATTTGGTTAATTCTTTGTGCTATGGTTTTTGGTGGAATTATGGATGCTATTGGTGCTTTGTCAAAAATTAGTGAATCATTATTAAAATTAGCGCATACAACCTTTGGCTTATTCGCTTCAACTGTTGGAAGTTGTTTAGCATTAAATATTACGGCCTCTGATCAATATTTAGCGATTGTAGTTCCTGGAAAAATGTTTGCACAAGCTTATAAAGATAAAGGATTAGCTCCGGAAAATTTAAGTAGAACATTAGAAGATACTGGAACTGTAACTTCAGTTTTGGTACCATGGAATACTTGTGGAGCTTATCAAGCAGGAACTCTTGATGTTTCAACTCTTGATTATCTACCATATGCTTTCTTTAATATTATCAGTCCATTTATGACTTTAATTTTTGCCGCATTTAATATTAAAATAAAACAATTAGTTTCAAGTATCAAAGAATAGATATACTATCAATAAAATCTATTATTCAATAAAATTTAACCATTACTTAAATCAAGTAATGGTTTTTTTATTTGTAAATTAGCAAGAGTAGAAAATTAGAAAACAAACACTTACAATCATAAATTAAAATTATTGAATATGGAAAACACAAACGACATTAGTAAATGCCCTTTTCATCAAAACCAAAAAGGATTAAGTGATGGTGTAAAGAATCAAGATTGGTGGCCTAAATCACTCAACTTAGATATACTACATCAGCATGATACCAAAACAAATCCGTTTGGTGAAAATTTTAATTATGCCGAAGAATTTAAAAAATTAGATTTGGAAGCATTAAAGAATGATTTAAAGACCTTTATGACGAATAGCCAAGATTGGTGGCCAGCCGATTGGGGACACTATGGTGGTTTGATGATTCGTATGGCATGGCATTCTGCAGGAACTTATAGAATTTCAGATGGTCGTGGAGGCGCAGGAACTGGAAATATAAGATTTGCACCTTTAAATAGTTGGCCAGACAATGGAAATTTAGACAAAGCTAGACGATTATTATGGCCAATCAAAAAGAAATATGGAAACAAGATTTCTTGGGCAGATTTAATGATTTTAGCAGGAAATATGGCCTACGAGTCAATGGGATTGAAAACGTATGGATTTGCTGGAGGTCGTGAAGATATTTGGCATCCCGAAAAAGATGTGTATTGGGGAGCAGAAAAAGAATGGTTAGCAAAATCAGGAAGCGAAGGCAGTAGATATTCAGGTGAAAGAGATTTAGAAAATCCACTAGCAGCTGTTATGATGGGATTAATTTATGTAAATCCTGAAGGAGTCGACGGACAACCAGACCCATTAAAAACAGCACATGATGTTCGAATCACATTCAAACGAATGGCAATGAATGATGAAGAAACTGTTGCTTTAACTGCAGGAGGACATACGGTAGGAAAAGCACACGGAAATGGTGATGCTTCACAATTAGGAAAAGAACCGGAAGGCTGTGAAATTGAAAATCAAGGTTTTGGATGGTTAAACCCAAAAGGAAATGGAAATGGCGCTGACACCGTAACCAGTGGCTTAGAAGGTTCTTGGACAACCCACCCTACTCGTTGGGATAATGAATATTTTTATTTGCTTTTAAATTATGATTGGGAATTAAAGAAAAGTCCGGCTGGTGCTTGGCAATGGGAACCTATCAATATCAAAGAAGAAGACAAGCCAATTGATGCTCACAATCCATCAGTAAGAAGAAATCCCATAATGACCGATGCTGATATGGCAATGAAAATGGATCCTGCTTACAGAGAAATTTCGGAGCGTTTTTATAAAGACCCTGCTTATTTTTCGGATGTGTTTGCAAGAGCATGGTTTAAATTAACACACAGAGATTTAGGTCCAAAAGAGCGTTATTTAGGAGTTGATGTACCAACAGAAGATTTGATTTGGCAAGATCCAGTTCCAACTGTAGATTACGCTTTATCTGATTCAGAAGTTGAAGAATTAAAAGCTAAACTACTAAATAGTGGATTGTCAAGAGCTGAGCTAATCAACACCGCTTGGGACAGTGCAAGAACGTTTAGAGGTTCAGACTTTAGAGGTGGTGCAAACGGTGCAAGAATTCGTTTGCAACCTCAAAGAAGTTGGGTAGCAAATGAGCCTGAAAGATTACAAAAAGTATTGAATAAATTAGTCGAAATTCAATCGGGTTTAAGTAAAAAAGTAAGCATTGCTGATTTAATCGTTCTTGGAGGTAATGCTGCTATAGAAAAAGCTGCACTTGATGGTGGTTTCAATGTAAAAGTTCCATTTAAAGCCGGAAGAGGTGACGCTTCACAAGAAATGACTGATATTGAATCTTTTGAGGTTTTAGAACCAACAAATGATGCTTTCAGAAACTTTATGAAAGCCAACTACTTAGTTCAACCTGAAGAATTGATGTTAGATAAAGCACAACTTCTTGGATTAACAGCAGCAGAAATGACCGTTCTAATTGGCGGAATGCGTGTTCTTGGAACCAACTATGGTGGAACAAAACATGGTGTTTTTACGCACAATGAAGGTGTTCTAACCAATGATTTCTTTGTAAATCTTACTGATATGAGTTACAGTTGGAAACCTGTTGGTGAAAACTTATACAATATTGTAGATAAAAAATCTGGCGCTACAAAATGGACTGCAACAAGAGTTGATTTAATTTTTGGTTCAAATTCTGTTTTAAGAGCTTATGCAGAGGTTTATGCTCAAGATGATAACAAAGAAAAATTTGTAAAAGATTTCATTAATACTTGGACAAAAGTTATGCACTTAGACCGTTTTGATCTAAAATAAAGTTTACTAAGTTTAATTGTTTTCAAAAAAAAAGTCCCGAATTATTCGGGACTTTTTGTGTTAATCTTCATCATCTATATCTTCTGGATCTTCAGAATCAATAACATTTTCATCTTCTTCCTCTTCTTCTTCGTCGTCTTCAATGTCTAATTCTTTTAAGCCAACAATTTTGTCTACTACAACTTCTTCTTCGATGATATCATCTTCGTCATAGTTTTCAATTCGGTCAGAAAGTTTTGTACTTACTTTTACTAGAAAAATAGTATCAGTTGTACGAACTTCTACAGCCTCAATTGTCTCATTTTTAGCGTTCTTAAAACGTATGATGTCTGAATCATCATATCCATCAGGAAATTTCTCAACTAGTAAGGTTAAGATTTCATTTGTTAATTTTGCGTAATCAACAATAACTCTTTTCATTGGGTAGGTTTTAATCTTGTATTTTGTTCAAATGTACTATCCTAAAACTATATTTTCAAACAATTTGAAATATTTTTTTCAAAAATTTTACCACCCTAAAATGTAAGCAAACATTAATGGTGCAACTATCGTAGCGTCAGACTCTACGATAAATTTTGGTGTATGAATGTCTAATTTACCCCAAGTGATTTTTTCATTCGGAACTGCTCCAGAATAGGAACCATAGCTTGTTGTTGAATCAGAAATTTGACAAAAATAACTCCAAAAAGGCACATCATGCATTTCCATGTCTTGATATAACATTGGAACTACACAAATTGGGAAATCTCCAGCAATTCCTCCACCAATTTGAAAGAACCCAATTCCTTTTCCAGCACAATTTTTTGGATACCAATCCGCTAGCCACATCATGTATTCAATTCCACTTTTCATTGTTGTAGGTTTGAATTCACCTTTGATACAATAAGAAGAGAAAATATTCCCCATTGTGCTGTCTTCCCATCCAGGAACTACAATTGGTAAATTCTTTTCTGCTGCAGCAACCATCCATGAATCTGCTGGATCAATCTCGTAGTATTGTTTTAATACTCCAGAATTAATCATTTGGTACATAAATTCATGTGGAAAATAGCGTTCTCCTTTAGAATCTGCATTATTCCAAATGTCAAATAAATGCGATTGTAATCTTCTAAACGCTTCTTCTTCTGGAATACATGTATCTGTTACACGGTTGTAATGATTTTCTAATAAATCCCATTCTTCTTGTGGTGATAAATCTCTGTAATTTGGAACTCTTTTGTATGAATTATGAGCTACCAAGTTCATGATATCTTCTTCTAAATTAGCTCCAGTACAAGAAATTATGTGTACTTTATCTTGACGAATCATTTCGGCTAATGATTTTCCTAATTCAGCTGTACTCATGGCACCTGCTAAAGTAATCATCATTTTTCCGTTGTCTAATAAATGTTCTTCATACCCTTTTGCAGCATCTACTAGAGCGGCAGAGTTAAAATGAAGATAATGTTTTTCTATAAACTGACTAACTGGTCCTTTGCTCATTATTTCTTATTTTATTGTTCTTTTCTTTTGTTGTAACCTAAAATTTCTAAAACGTCTTCTGCTTTTTGTTGTTCCGAAAAAACTTCGGTTGCAATGATTCCGTTTTTATCTTTGTCTATTAAAATATGTTTTGGTTGTGGTAATATACAGTGACTTAATCCGCCAAAACCACCAATTGTTTCTTGATAGGCACCCGTATTAAAGAATCCAATATAAAGTGGTTTTTCTTTATTGTATTTTGGTAAATAAACGGCATTCATGTGTTGTTCCGAATTATAATAATCATCACCATCACAAGTTAATCCGCCTAATAAAACCCGTTCATACGTGTCATTCCATCGGTTTACAGCAATCATAACAAAACGTTTATTAATTGCCCAAGTATCTGGAAGTGTGGTAATGAAAGATGAATCAATCATGTTCCAGTTTTCACGGTCATTTTGTTTTTTTTGATATAACACTTGGTACAATGCTCCACCAGCTTCACCTACTGTAAATGAACCAAACTCTGTAAATATATGTGGAACTGGAACTTCTGCTTCATCACAAGCAATTTTGATTTGGTTTAAAATTTCGTCCACCATATATTGGTAATCATACTCAAAGGCTAACGAATTTTTTATTGGAAAACCACCACCAATATTTAAACTATCTAATGAAGGACATTCTTTTTTCAAAGCGATGTACACTTTCATACATTTTAATAATTCGTTCCAATAATAGGCAGTGTCACGAATACCTGCATTAATAAAAAAGTGAAGCATTTTAAGTTCTACTTTCTTATTTTCTGCAATTTGTTTACGATAAAAAGGAACGATATCTTTATACCCTATTCCTAGTCGAGAAGTATAGAACTCAAATTTAGGTTCTTCTTCTGCTGCAATACGAATTCCGATTTTAAATTTACCATCAATTTCTTCTTGCAATAAATCTAATTCTTCAAAATTGTCAATAACAGGAATGGTATTTTTATGTCCGTTATTAATTAATCGTGCTATATTGGTAACATATTGATCACGTTTGAAGCCGTTACAAACGATAAATGTGTTTTTATTGATTTTTCCTTCTTCCATTAATGTTTCAACAATATTGATGTCAAAAGCTGAAGAAGTTTCAATGTGGATGTTGTTTTTTAAAGCTTCATTTAAAATAAACTCAAAATGAGAACTTTTTGTACAATAGCAATAGAAATACTTCGCATCATAATCGTGTTTTTCCATGGCATTTCTAAACCACATTTTTGCACGGTTGATGTTTTGAGAAATTTTTGGTAAATAAGTAAACTTTAATGGTGTACCATATTCTTCTACTAATTTCATTAAATCAATGCCATGAAACTGTAAAGTATCTTTGTTTAAAGTAAATTCTTCTTGCGGGAAATAAAAAGTTTGGTTTATTAAATCGTAATATCTTGTGTTCATTTTGAAAATTTGGATTAAATTAAAAAGGTATAAAATTGGTCTTAATCACAATTTTCAAACCCTAATGTTGGCAAAGCGAATTAGTAATTTCTCACTAAATGCCTTCGATATTTCAAATAAATCAATAATATGAAAACTAAAAATAGAAAAAAAGAATCGCCCAATTATAGAGATGTCAGCATTTCTATTGGCGAGAATTCTATTGAAATTAGATTGGTTTTTATTTCTTTTCATTGGAGCAAAGTTAAAAAATAAAATGGCTAAAAAATAAAGAAAAAATAAAAAAATAACTACATAGAATAATCTTCAAAAGCTTTGTAAATCAATTGGTTATCTGATTCTTGATTGATTTTTATTTTTCCAATTCCATCAAGCAATGCAAATTGTACTTTTCCAAACTCATTTTTTTTATCAAAAATCAATAATTCTATAATTTTATCAATGTCGACTTGTGAGAATTCAATTCGTTCAAAAATATCATTAATAATGTATTTAATTTCCTGGTATTCATTATTAGTTAATAAGTTCTTTTCTCTCGAAATATAACTTTCTAGAATCATTCCGACAGCAATTGCTTCACCATGAAGCAAGGTTGTTTTTGATTCGTTTTCTAAGAAATAACTTTCGATGGCATGGCCTAAAGTATGTCCAAAATTCAATGATTTTCTAACCCCATTTTCAGTTAAATCTTCACAAACAATTGTGTTTTTTATTTGAATAGATTGATGAATTAATTGATTTAAATCGGCTGTATATAAGTCTTTTAGATTTTTAAATTTATCCCAATATTTTTTATCAAAAATCAATCCATGTTTTAGCATTTCGGCTAAGCCAGATCGCATTTCGTTTTGAGGTAACGTACTTAAAAATTGTGTATCAACTAGCACTGCTTTTGGTTCGCGAATGATCCCAATTTGGTTTTTCAAATTTCCTAAATCCACTCCATT
Organism: Flavobacterium sp. N2820; assembly: GCF_025947285.1. Lineage (NCBI taxonomy): Bacteria > Pseudomonadati > Bacteroidota > Flavobacteriia > Flavobacteriales > Flavobacteriaceae > Flavobacterium > Flavobacterium sp. N2820. The sequence continues at coordinate 784,709 of NZ_CP110008.1, forward strand.
TTTTCCTCCGATGGAAGCATCAACCATAGAAAGTAAAGTTGTAGGGATATTAATAAAATCAATACCTCTTTTAAATGTACAGGCAACAAATCCACCTAAATCAGAAATTACTCCACCGCCTAAATTTATCATGATGCTTTTACGATCTGCACCTAATTCAGACAGAGCACCCCAAACTTCAGTACAAGTAGCTATGTTTTTATGAATTTCACCAACTTCCAATTCAATAATTTCAATTTCCATTTCAGTAGCTAAATGGTTCAATAAATGGGGTAAACAATATTGAGAAGTGTTTTCATCAACTAAAATAAAAATTTTAGAATAAAGTGATGGGTTCAGCATTTCTGCTAAAGTTTCATATCCTTTTAAATCAAAGTAAACGCTATAATTGGTTGCTGAAATAGTATGCATGTAAAAAGCTTGAATTTTATTGCAAAATAAGGCATTTTTTATTTAAAATTCGTAAAAACTGATGTATATTTGTGTCGCTTTTTATCAAAAATACCATGAATAAAATATTTGACAATACACAAGTTGCTTTTTCTTTAAAAAGTGATACCGAATTAGAAAGAGCTTATTTTCTTTTTAAATTAATAGCAAGTCAACCCCTTGTAAAAATAGGAACTGCCGTTACCAATTTTGCGCTTAAAGCTCATTTACCTGTTGAAGGATTGATTCGTTCAACCGTTTTTGATCATTTTTGTGGTGGTGTAAATGAAGTTGATTGCTTAAAAGTGGTAGACAATATGTTTACCAAAGGTGTTTCTTCTGTTTTAGATTATTCTGTAGAAGGAAAAGAAGAAGAAGCACAATTTGATGCTGCTTTGGAAATGACTTTGAAAACAATCGAATTTGCTAAAGAACGCGAAGCTATTCCGTTTGCCGTTTTTAAACCAACGGGTTTTGGCCGTATCGATTTGTATGAAAAAGTTGGAGAGAAAGCTGGTTTAACCGAAGCTGAGCAACAAGAATGGAACCGTGTGATGGCTAGATTTGATTTGGCTTGTAAAACCGCACATGAAAAAGACGTTTTATTATTGATTGACGCAGAGGAAAGTTGGATGCAAGATGCCGCAGATGCCATTGTTACAGATATGATGCGTAAATACAATACGGAAAAAGCAATTGTTTTTAATACCTTACAAATGTATCGCTGGGACAGACTAGATTATTTAAAAAATTTACATGAAAAAGCAACATCAGAAGGTTTTTACATTGGAATGAAATTAGTTCGTGGTGCTTACATGGAGAAAGAAAATGAAAGAGCTGCTGCTCGTGGTTTAAAATCACCAATTTGTATTTCTAAAGAAGCTACAGATATCAACTATAACGCAGCCGTATTGTACATGGTAGAACATATTGATAAAATGGCGGTTTTTGCTGGAACGCATAACGAAGAAAGTTCATATTCATTAATGCAATTAATGACTGAAAAAGGAATTGCTAAAAATGACAAACGCATCTTTTTTGGACAATTATTAGGCATGAGCGATAACATTAGTTTTAATTTAGCAGAAAACGGATATAATGTAGCCAAATATTTACCATTTGGACCTGTTAGAGATGTGATGCCCTATTTAATTAGAAGAGCGGAAGAAAATACTTCTGTAGCTGGACAAACTAGCAGGGAATTAATGTTAATTAAAAAAGAAAAAGAAAGAAGAAAGTTATAGATAAAATTAAAAAATCCCAAATTCAAATCAATTGAATTTGGGATTTTTTGTATGGGAGTTAATTATAAAGACTAATTGTACAATTTTTTTTAAAATATTATAAATAACGCTCAATAATTATATTTTTGTGATGCAATTCGTGTCCTAAAATACAATATCCAATTCCTCTAACAGAAACACTCGCATTTGAAGCTGTTCCAAGTTTTAATAAATCAGTATCAGAAAAACTTTCAAATAATGAAATTGTAGCATCTCTAACAATACTGTATTCATTTAGCAAGCTTTCAAAATCTCTCTCATTAGCATTTGCAGTTATTACATAATCATTTTCTTCAAATCCAGGTAAAGCAGTTTGGTCATTTCTAGCAATTCGTAATGCTCTGTAAGAAAAAATTCGTTCAGCATCAATTAAATGTAACATAAGATCTTTTATCGTCCACTTACCTTCTGCGTATTTATATTCTTGTTTAAAAACTGGAATCGTTTTAAAAAAATGAATCATTTCTTCTTTTTGATTCACCAAACCTTTTAAAATAGTATGCTCAGAAACCAATTTAATATAATTCATTTGATAGGGAGCATATTCGTTTACTTGCAAATTATTCATGGCTATAACGTATAAAAAAAGCCTCAGTATGAGGCTTAGAATATTAAAGTTCTTTAAAAATTGTATGCATCAATCGTTTTTTATCATTGATACTTTCTTCTAAAGAAATCATTGTTTCTGTTCTGTAAACACCTTCAATGTCATCTATCATGAAGATAACTTCTTTAGCGTGTTTTGTATCTTTCGCTCTAATCTTACAAAAAATATTAAATTTTCCTGTAGTTACATGCGCAACAGTTACATACGGAATCTGATTAATTCTTTCTAATACAAACTTAGTTTGTGATGTATTATGTAAAAACACACCTACATAAGCAATAAAAGAATAACCTAATTTCTCATAATCTAATGTCAAAGAAGAACCTTGTATGATTCCTGCATCTTCCATTTTTTTTACTCTGACATGCACAGTACCTGCAGAAATTAGAAGTTTTTTAGCAATATCCGTGAAAGGAACTCTTGTGTTATCAATTAACATGTCTAAAATTTGATGATCTACTTCATCTAAACGAAACTTACTCATGAGTGCTTATAATAAATGTTAAATATTTGATTTTTTATCAATATCGAGGCAAATTTATTAAATTATTTTTAATCCGTTGTTAAATTTAGTTAAATTATTTAGTTCAAATGTTGCTTTTTTTCCCAATTCAGGAAAACATTTCCTATCTGAGTTGAAAAGTAACGCTTCACAATCATATTCAACATGTCCGGAATAATCCTCCAAATCTGATATTTTAGAAATAATAGCTATAAAATGAATTTTGCCATCAATCAAAACTTCTTGATATTGTGCAGCAAAGTTAATTATTTTTTCAACACTATTATCAATAATTTTGACATTTTTATAAATAAAATCAAAAAATCTTTTATTATTTTGAGGAATTCTTAAATAATCATCCAATTCATTATCAACTATAACGTTTTCGTAATTACCTAATAGCGAACTTAAAAGCGCAATAAAAATAAATTTTCTACTTTCTTCTCTAGCATAATCACCTTGAAAATGTCCAGCTTCAAACAAAATAGTTGGTGTGTTTTGAGTTGTAAAGAAATCTCCGGTACAATTCACGTTGTAACTATCATCAAATCGTCCCACTTGATTTGGAATATATTCCTGTAAAGCTTTATTCATTTTATTAATTATAACAATCGCTTTCAAGCGCACTTCATTATAATCCCTACTCTCATTATAGGCTGGTGCTAGAAAAGAGATGGTAGCCGGTAAGTTAAATCCTTCAGTACCAAAAATAGTGCGCTGATCATGTAAATTATAGCACAAATCGGGCTTAAAATCTTTGTGTAAGGTTCTTAAAAGTTTCATTTCTGGTTGTGAAGACAAATAAGCATCTCTATTTAGATCCACCGAATTCGCATTCTCACGTGTGTAAGCAAATGCTCCATCTGGATTTAGCATTGGAATACATAATAAGGTATACTTGTTTTTAATTTGTTGTGCTACTTCCGAATCATTTGAAAGGAAATTAAAAAAATCAAAGAGCCCTTTAGTTGTGGTTGGTTCGTTGCCGTGCATTTGTGACCACATCAATATCTTAGTTTTTCCAGTTCCAATTTTAACTTGATGGATTGGTCGATTAAGAACTGATTTTCCAATTTCGGTAATTTCAAATACGCTTTTTAACGATTCTAATAAAGGTAAAATAACATCTAAATGAATGAACTTTCCTTTTAGGTTTGGTTCTAAATTATCTGTTGCTAATTGTAAACTATCCATGGTTTTATATTGTGTTACAAATGTAAACAACTTTGTATTTACAATTGTAAACAAATAAAAAGGTTAAAAAAATTACTTTTGTAAACACTTTTAAATACTGGCATACTCACTTTTTAATTTATTTGTTTACAAAACTAATCATTTATTATTTTTATTATTAATTGTTTGTTTATCAGTTATTTAAATTGTATAAAATAAACTAAAACATTAATTAATATTTAGCTATTTACATTTGTAAACTTGTTTTATTTGTGTAGGTTGTTTACATTTGTAATAAATTAAAATTTTAATCCTATTTACAATGGTAAACATTGATGACTTTATTAAACGCTTGGAAATAATCCTCGATTATTACAATTTATCTGCCTCTGCTTTTGCTGACAGGATTAGTGTACAACGTTCAAGTTTGTCTCACCTACTCTCGGGTAGAAACAAACCAAGTTTAGATTTTATTATTAAAGTAATAGAGGTTTTTCCTGAAGTAGATTTGTATTGGATTTTAAATGGAAAAGGGACATTTCCAAAATCTGAAAATACTTCAAATCGTTTTGATGAAGTAAAAACTACATCAGTTGAAACACCATTTATTCAAACCGAATTTGACTCAACTGATTTATTCTCGGCAACAGCCAACAAAAATTTAGAAAAAGAAGTACAGCCCGTAGAAATGAATCACCACACTCCTATTGCAACTACTTCTGCAGCTATTGAACGAATTGTTATTTTTTATCAAGATGGAACTTTTAAAAACTATATTCCATAAAAAAAGCCTCAGAAACTGAAGCTTTTTAACAATCAAATTAAAAAATTAACACCTTATCTTCTCAATAAGTATACTGCTGTTACACCAGCTTCTGTTCTAGCTGTTTGTGGTGCAAAATCTCCATTAGTAGTTGGGAATGCAAATTTTAGCACTTGTCCTCCTCCATTTAAACGTTCTGCTACGTAGATATCATTTGTTACGTGATCGTAGGCTACGTCAACTGGATTTCCTAATAAAGAATTTGGTCCGTAAATTCTAACTTGGTTACTCATAGCAATTGTTCCCATATTAGCAGTAGAACTTAAAACCGAAGAAAAGTTGTTAATAATAATTAATCCACCATCGGTAGCGCTTGAAGCTAAACCTACGTCAGATAAAACCATAACATTATCTTGATTTGAATAGGTTATTCCGTGAGTTCTTATTAAACCTTCTATAGTAACCCTTTTTGAAGCTGAAATAGTTCCAGTAGCATTTGAAAAAAAATTGTTGTATACTACTAAATCACTTGTATTATCAGCAATAGCATACATGGTTTCACCTTCTAAATGAATTCCCCAAAGTTTAATGTCTACTGTATAGGTATTTAATAATGTGAATCCAGAAGTATTTCTTTGGTACACATAAAACATACTAGTATTTCCATTAGCTGCACTTTGATCTTGTGCAACAACTACTTTATCGCCTGAAACTGCAATTTCACGCGCGTTTGTAAAATCTGAAGCCGATGAAAAACCTAATGATAGTGCTGTTGATGAAGTTATAATAGAATTTCTAAAACCTGTGTAAGCATCTACTCTATTATTAGTTCTAGAAGCAAGAATTACTTGATCTTTGAACGGATCATAAAAAATTCCATCAGAATCTACTGAAGATACTGAGAACGTTTTTGGTACGGGTGAGGCAGCTAATAAATCAGTATATGAAATTGCTCCTGACGTATTACTTGATGTAAATAGTTTTAATTCTACAGCGGGTGTTGGTGTTGGATTACCTGGTGTTGGATCAACGGGTGTTGGCATAGAATCATCATCACTACAAGATGCAAAAGAAATTGCAATAATTGCTAAAGGGAAGAATAGTTTTTTCATTTGTTAAAAGTTTTTGAATTTCTCTTATGTACGAAAAACTACTATTCTTGGTTTTAAAATAGATGATTATTTTAATAAATAATTCATTTGTATCTGTTAATCAGTGACTTATTTTTTTGGAACATAACTTAGTTCTGGAATTTTTCCAATTACACCAATAAAATATGATTCTAAAAATGTAATGTCTTCTTCAATATTTCCTGTAGGATAAAAGGGTTTATTGTAAACCACTTCTTTTTTACCATAATCAAAAGCAACGGGAATAATTGGAACATTAGCTTTTAATGCCATATAATAGAAGCCTGTTTTCCATTCGAATACTTTTTTTCTTGTTCCTTCTGGGGCAATTGCTAATCTGAAAGTTTCTTTTTCTTTGAATATTTTTGCGATTGTATCTACTTTATTTTCATTCTTTTGACGATTTAATGGTGTTCCTCCTGTCCATGAAAAAAAATAATTAAACGGAAATACAAATAGCTCTTTCTTAGCTACATAATTTATTTCTATATCAAGAATTCCTCTTGAGAAAATCCCAAGAAAAAAATCCCACCAACTGGTATGTGGAACAGCAATTAATACACATTTTTTTATATCTGGAGCAATAGTCCCAACTACTTTCCAACCAAAAATTTTACAGAAAATAAATTTGTAAATAATTTGTTTCATTTGATTTAATTTGACACAAAAATAAAATTATATTTACGATTACAAACAAAAGCAAATGATAAAGCGATTATTAAGCTATATTTTACCTGTAAAGATTTACCAAAAAAAATCAGAATTCAGTAAAAACCTAGAAGTTACTTGGAATAATGGGTATTTGGTTTTAGATTCTGAAAATACTAATTATTCCTTTGGTAGTCTTCAGCGTGTTCTTAAAAAAGGTTTAAAATATATTGGTTATGACCGAATTAATACATTTGAAAATATTTTAATTCTTGGAGTTGCTGGTGGAAGTATAATTGAAACCTTGAAAAATGAAGTTAAGTTTGAAGGTAAAATAACAGGGGTAGAAATAGATCGAACCGTTGTTGAAATCGCTAATAATTACTTTGGTTTAAACCAATATAAAAATGTTAAAATTGTAATTGATGATGCCTTTGAATTTGTTTTAAAAACCAAAGAAAGATATGATTTAATTGTAATTGATATTTTTCAAGATACTATAATGCCTAACTTTTTATTTGAAGATTATTTTATCAACAGAGTTAATTTTTTACTTAATGTAAATGGTTTTATCTTGTTTAACACTATGGTATTAGATTATCAAGATAGAAGAAGAAATGCTTTGTATAAAAGTAAATTTAACAACAATTTTTCGGTAAGATTATATCCAAAAATTGAAGTGCACAATGAATTATTTACCATTAAAAAATTAGCTGATGAACATTCTTAAAAAATTATTAGTTGGTAAAGTAAATAAAAATTATGCTCCAAAATTAAATCCTATTCAAAAGCGAATTTTGAATATTAAATCTATTTGGAACAACGATCATCAAGATGATAATGGAATTGAAAAAATTGTTCGTTTACTTCTTTCCTCTTCCCAATTGATGTTTCCTGGAATATATATCAAATATTATGCTTGTAAAATCGGTCACGAATACCAAGATTTGGCTTTAGATTTGTATGTTTTGGCTAAAGTAATTTTTCCTTTTTTAATTTTGATAAATGGTTGGCAAAATAATGAATATGTAATTTGGGGATTAATTTTTGTTTTATTAGAAACGGTATTATATATACCAACATTAATTTTTGCATCCGATTTGTTTTCAAGACCTCGATCATACAAACGTTCGATGTTATTGTTGTTTTTGAATTATATAGAAATTGTGGTATCGTTTGCAGTTTTATATACTTTAGGAAATAATATGAATAAACCTTTTGAACATTGGTTTGATTCGGTTTATTTTAGTTTAATAAGTTCAAATTCAATTGGATATGGAGATTATTATCCAGTTACAACTTTTGGAAAAGTGTTAGTAAGTCTTCAAGCTTTGTTCTTTTTATCATTTGTGATTTTATTTTTAAATTTTTTCTCAACAAAAGTAAAAAGCAAAGGGTATTTTGATGATGAACCAATTTAAGACAATAACTTACGTGCTTTTTCTAAATCTTCTACAGTGTCAATTCCGATACTTCCGTGAGAAGTTTCAACCATTTTGATGCGTTTTCCGTATTCCAAATAACGAAGTTGCTCTAATTTCTCTGAAGCTTCTAATGATAACATGGGTAAACGGTAAAAATCCATCAACGCGTCTTTTCTAAAAGCATAAATTCCGATGTGTTTCATGTAGCGAACACCAGCATTTTCCTCTCGTGGAAACGGAATTACTGAACGTGAAAAGTACAAAGCAAAACGTTGTTGATCTGTAATTACTTTTACATTATTAGGATTGTTAATTTCTTCTTTATCAGTAATTTGAAACATTAATGATCCTAAGTCAACTTTTTTATTGCTATCGTTTTTAAAAACTTCGATTAATTCTTCAAGCGGTTTTTTATTGATAAAAGGTTCATCGCCTTGCACATTAATTACGATGTCAACGTTCATATTTTCAACTGCTTCCGCAATTCGGTCACTACCACTTTCATGTTCTTTAACTGACATGATAGCTTTGCCTCCATTCGATATAATTTCATTGAAAATCAAATCAGAATCGGTTACCACAAAAACATCATCAAAAAGATTGGTGTTTTTTGCCGCTTCATATGTGCGAAGAATTACCGTTTTGCCGCACAAATCTTGCATTAATTTTGCAGGAAAACGAGTGGATGCATAACGAGCAGGAATTACAGCGATGATTTTCATGTTTATATAAAGCGCTAAAAAGCAAAATTTTATTAATTAATTTAACTCAAAGAAATACAGTCAATAGGTTCTAATAACATTTCTTCATTAATTTACAAAGATACTAATTTTCAAAATATTCGTCTTTAAATCCTATTAAATATAGTTTTTCTTCTGCTCTTGTAATGGCAGTGTACAACCATCGCACATAATCAATGTCAATTCCGTTAGGCAAATAAGGTTGTTCTACAAAAACGGTTTTCCATTGACCTCCTTGCGATTTATGACATGTAATTGCATATGAAAATTTAACCTGTAAAGCATTGAAATACTCATTTTCTTTTACTTTTTGCAGTTTTTTATATTGCTGACGTTCGTCTTCATAATCCAATAAAACTTCTTGATACAATTTATTCGATTCTTCATAAGTTAACGAAGGTGATTCACTCATAATCGTATCTAACATTATAATCGTATCAAAAGCTGCTTGATTAGGGTAATCTACCATTCTAACTTTTACAGTTGCAAATTTGAAGCCATATAGTTCTTGAATTTTTCTAATTTCTAAAATTTCAACAATATCACCATTAGCAATAAAACCGGCTTCCGATTCTTCTTTTAACCAGAAATAATTATTTTTTACGACCATTAAATAATCACCTGTTGAAATTTCACTTTCTTTGGATAAAATCGAAGTTCTAATTTGCTGATTGTATTGATTGGCTCTTTTATTTGAACGCACGATAAAAACGGTGTCTTCTATTCCATAATTGTCATAAGCACCATGAATGGCATCCTGAATTTCATAACCATCTTGCAAACGAATAATATCTTTAAATCCTTTTAATTTAAATTGAAACGTGTCAATAAAATGAGAATTTAATAACTCGCGTAATTGCGTAGCATTGTATAAAATTCCAGAATTTTCAGATTGACGCATAACTTCATCAAATTCGATATGATGCACGTTTTTTTGATAATGTAAAGAAAGTGAATCAATATCTAAAGCCGGACTTAAGGTCATATTAACAGGCGGCAACTGCGCTGTATCTCCTATTAATAATAGTTTGCAATTTTTTCCAGCTTCTACATAAAAGAATAAGTCATCTAATAATGAACCATTTTCATATAATTTAGAATCTTGAGAAGTGTCTGAAATCATAGAAGATTCATCAACAATAAATAAGGTGTTTTTAAATTTATTTTGTTGGAGCGTAAAACTTACTCCTCCAGTTTTATTTTTTTTTGGATAATAAATTCGCTTATGGATTGTAAATGCTGGTTTTCCGGAATAATTACTGATTACTTTTGCAGCTCTACCTGTTGGTGCTAACAATACACACTTCATTTCTACGTTACTAATAGAATTAATTACGTTAGAAATTATGGTTGTTTTTCCTGTTCCAGCATAACCTTTTAAAACAAAAATGTCATCTGGAGAAGAATTTAATAAAAAAACGGCAATTTTTTGAAGAAAAATATCCTGCTTTAATGTAGGCTCAAATAAAAAATTTTCTCGTAATAAATTGTAAAACAGCATGTAAGTCATTAAAAAAGGTTTCGCTAATATTAATTTTTCAAAGATACTGATGATTTTTACAAGAAATTCTTTTCTAAAGAAAAAAAAATTGTAGATTTGCGTACCTATTTAACTAAAAAATTTTAGAATCAAATGTTAGAAATTGCTATTTATTTAGTCGTATTGATTGTTTTAATCCTTGTATTGGTTAAGCTAATTGATAAATTTGTCACTCCGGGAAGTAGAAAAATTGTTTCTGTAGTATTATGGGGTGTTTCTTTTTTCTTAGTATATTTAATTTATGCTTCTGTAATGAAACCAATCAATTTTGATAAAACAAAAGAAGAAAGATTTCAAGCTGCAGTTAACAAAATGTTAGATATTAAAAAAACACAATTAGGCTACAAATCTGTTTATGGTAAATATGCAGATAGTTTTGAGGAGTTAGTTAAATTTGTGGAAACTCAAAAATTTGACATTATTTCTCGTAGAGATACCGCTGTTATTGATGCTGCTAAAAATGCTGCTTTTGGAATTACAGTTAATGCTGATGGAGTTGGAGGTTTCTTTAAGGATATCGTAATTACTGAAAAATTAGGAAGTGTTTCTGTTAAAGATTCACTATTTAAAAATTCTGATCGTTACAAAAGACTTAATGTTGTAAAAGTTGGGGACTTTGAAGTTCCTGTATCAATGAAAACTGGTTTAGTAAGTAGAAACGATATGAATATTTCAGTTTTTGAAGCTAAAATTGATAAAAATGCTTTATTAAAAGATTTAGATCAAGAAATGGTTAAAAGCGAGAATAAAGTTGAATCTATTGACGAAATTAATGGTCCTGAAGTAATTTTAGGTTCATTAGAAGAAGTTAGTCTTACAGGAAACTGGCCAAAAAAATATGGTAGTAACGAATAACGATATAACTCAAAAAACATACAAAAAGTTGTCCATTCAGGTTTCCTTGAGTGGACTTTCTTTTTGTGTCTTTGATTTATTTACCAATAAAGTTTTACACACTGCTGAAATTGCATTTGAAAAAAACAAAGTAGTTGAAGAACAACTTTGGCGTTCATTTGTAGACAATACTATTTTGACAAAACCATATGATGAAATTGTTGTTTTACACAACAACAATTTGAATGCGTTTGTGCCTACTTCATTATTTGATATTAATTTTTTAGCTTCTTATTTACAATACAATACAAAGGTTTTTGAAACTGATTTTTTTACCTATGATACAATTGTTCCATATGAAATTAACAATGTTTATGTACCGTTTGTAAATATTAATAATTTTTTATTAGATCAATATGAAAGTTTTGAATACAAAAACAGCAATTCTATTTTAGTAAAAAAGTTATTAGACATTTCAAAAAACAAAGACGAAAAACAGGTTTTTGTTCATATTCAAAAGAACACATTTGAAATAGTAGTAGTGAAAAATCAAGAATTATTGCTTTTCAATTCATTTAGCTATTCAACACCACAAGATTTTATTTATTATCTGTTATTTACTTGCGAACAATTGCAATTGAATCCAGAAACAATTGCCGTTCAAATTTTAGGAAATTGTTCTGTTGAAGATGCAAATTATAAAATGGCCTATCAATACATTAGAAATTGTTCTTTATTAAATGTTTCATCATTGGTTACTACTTTTGATGCGTCAGAAACTGCTATTAGAAATCACTTCACACTTTATCATTCATGAGAATTATTTCTGGAAAACACAAAGGTCGTAGAATAACTGCTCCTAAAAATTTACCGGTTCGGCCTACAACCGATATGTCTAAAGAATCGTTGTTCAATATTTTGAATAACCATTTTAATTTCAATGGATTAAAGGTATTAGACCTGTTTTCAGGCACTGGAAATATCAGCTATGAATTTGCTTCGCGTGGTTCTGGTCCTATTACTAGTGTAGATGGCGATATGGGTTGTGTAAATTTTATAAAAAAAACTGCTACCGAATTAGATTTAGATATCTCAGCAATTAAAAGTGATGTTTTTTCTTTTCTTGAAAGAAATAAAACTACTTATGACATCATTTTTGCTGATCCACCCTATAATTTAGATCAAAAAGAATTTGAAAAAGTAATTCAACTTATTTTTGATAATGAATTATTAGACGAAGAAGGTATGTTGATTGTAGAACATTCGAAACATACAAAATTAAACCACATGTCTAATTTTTCTTTTGATAAACATTATGGAGGTTCAGTTTTTTCGTTTTACGAATTTGAAAGCGACGAAGAAGAAGATTTTGACGAAGAAGACGAAGGTTAAAATCTTCAAAAAATAAAAAAGCAGACCTATAAGCCGGATTCTGTCCCCGATAAATCGGAGCCTTATCATTTATCTAGATCACGCATTACTGCGTGACTCAAGCTGTCTACCCTTCAACATCGGACGAGTCGCCCTTATTCTAATTGCTCAGAAACTGCTGATATACTTGACATTTCACCGCATAGAGTTTACCTGGTTTCACTACAGCATTACCTGTACATACTTTCTGTTGCACTTGTCCTCGCCTTTCAACGGACGGGCGTTACCCGCTATGCTACTCTTTGGTGTCCGGACTTTCCTCTCCCGATAAATCGGGAACGATAAGGCGGTCTGCGGTGCAAACTTACAATAAAATATGATGGTAATTTAACTTTTTTTCAAAGAGTTTAACGTTTTATAGGGTACTTACTCAGATTAAAAACAGTAAATTTATATGTCCTTAATATGCAATACAATGACAAATATATATAAATACGCATCCGTTTCTGTTGCATTAAAAACAATTGAGAAATGAAGGTTTTACATATGATTTTAATCAAAACTCAGAAGAGATAATTTTACATCCCGAAAATTATATTGTGAATCAAATTTATCAATATGAAGGTAATTCAAGTCCAGACGATAGTGCAATTGTTTATGGCATTGTTTCAAAATTTGGACTAAAAGGTGTATTTGTAACTGGTTCTTCTGCTAATTCGGTGGATGATAATGCACATTTTATTTCAAAATTAGTAATTAAAGCTAAAAATGATTCACATTTATAATTGGTTTTATGTATAAAATTGTGAATAACTTTTACAAAGTTTCTTTTCAAATTGGAAGTTGGAACTTGCTTTTTGGAATTCCTCAACCTATATTTGTAAATCAATAATCAGTATGGAACAATTTATAGTATCTGCCAGAAAATACCGTCCGCAAACATTTAAAGATGTTGTGGGGCAGCAGGCTATTACGAATACTTTGTTGAATGCTATTGAAACCAATCACTTAGCACAAGCCTTATTATTCACGGGACCTCGTGGTGTTGGAAAAACAACTTGTGCTCGTATTTTAGCTCGAAAAATCAATCAGGAAGGTTATGATGATCCCTATGAAGATTTTTCGTTTAATGTATTTGAATTAGATGCCGCATCAAACAATGGTGTAGATGATATTAGAAGTATCATTGACCAAGTTAGAATACCACCACAAACAGGAAAATATAAGGTTTATATTATTGACGAGGTGCACATGCTTTCACAAGCTGCTTTTAATGCTTTCTTGAAAACATTAGAAGAACCGCCTAAACATGCCATTTTTATTTTAGCAACTACAGAAAAGCATAAAATTATTCCAACGATTTTATCGCGTTGTCAAATATTTGATTTCAAAAGAATTACTGTTAAAGATGCGAAAGATCATTTAGCTGAAATTGCTAGAGAACAAGGTGTTGCTTACGAAGACGATGCTTTGCATATTATTGCTCAAAAGGCTGATGGTGCGATGCGTGATGCTTTGTCTATTTTTGACAGAGTGGTTTCATATTGTGGAAAAAACCTTACCAGACAAGCTGTTACCGAGAATTTAAACGTATTAGATTTTGAATATTACATCAGAATTACGGATTTAATTTTAGAAAATAAAATTCCTGATTTATTAATTGCTTATAATGATATTTTAGCGAAAGGTTTTGATGGACATCATTTTATTGCTGGTTTGGCATCGCATTTTAGAGATTTACTGGTGTGTAAAAATCCAGCAACTTTATCTTTGTTAGAAGCTGGCGAACAAGCTCAAGCTTTGTATGCTGCTCAATCGCATAAAGCAATGCACGATTTCTTGATAAAAGGAATTGAATTGGCAAACGAGTGCGACTTGAAATTTAAAGTCAGTCAAAATCAGCGCCTTTTAGTTGAACTTTGTTTGATGCAATTAGCCTCTATCACTTTTGATGGAGAAAAAAAAAAGTAGCTAAATTTATTATTCCGGCTACTTATTACAAGAACAACTCCTACTCTATTACTGAAGTTTCAACAGTTAAAACACAAATTTTAACTGAGGAATCAAAACCTGTTGTAGTAGCTGTACCAGTTGTTAACGAACCTGTAATTGATGAAATACCAGAACTACAAAATGAAGTAGTTGCTCCAATTGTTCCTGAAATTCCAAAACCAGTTCTTACCAATTTAAATCCAACAGGAACAAAAGTTTCGGCACTTTCATTAGCGAGTATAAAAGCTAAAAAAGACATAGAAGCCCAACAAAATCAGCATCAAAAGCACAAAGAAGAATTGCCTTCTGAAGCATTTAACGAAACAGATATGTTATTGCAATGGAATAAATTTGCTCAAAAAATGACAGATTCTGGAAAACGTTTGTTGGCGACATACATGCAAATGAACGATCCAACCTTAAACGGAGCAACCATAACATTAGAACTTCCTAATCAAAGTACGAAAGAAGAATTTTTATCCGGATGCCATGAATTATTGGGTTATTTAAGAGGTAAATTACACAACCACGATATTACTATTGAAGTGGTGGTCAATGAAGCAACAGAAAACAAATATGCTTTTACGCCACAAGAAAAATTTGAACGATTAAAACAAATTAATCCTACGATTGAATTGTTGAGAAAGACGTTTGATTTGGATGTTTAGATTTTAAATCTTCCCATAATACATCGCTTTCACGATACCATCAGATAATCCAATTTTTGGGACATGTATATTTCTTGCGCCACTCCATTTCATAGCATTTAAATATATTCGTGTTGCAGGAATAATTACATCGGCACGGTCTGGATTTAAGCCTAAATCAGAGATGCGTTGTTCATAAGTCATGCTGTTTAACTTTTGATATTGCGATTGTACATACATGTATGATAGCGGTTTATCTTGGTTTTTCTCCGATAATTTGAATAATTTATTGATGTTTCCACCAGAACCAATTAACGTGATATTTTCAAATGGTTCAGTGTTTATTTTTATCCATTTTTCCATTTCTTGCCAAACAATATCGTTTACCATATCATTTAACAAACGAACGGTTCCATTTTTAAACGATTTGGATGCTATAATTTTCCCTTCAAAAAACAGAGAAAATTCAGTACTTCCGCCGCCAACATCTACATATAAATATGCTTTGTCAGAAGTTATAAATTGTTTTAAATCGGAAGCAGCAATAATAGCAGCTTCTTTTTTACCATCAATAATATCAATTTTAATATCGGCTTTTTTCTTAATAATTTCGGCAACTTCTTTTCCATTATAAGCTTCACGCATAGCCGAAGTTGCGCAAGCTCTGTATTGTTCAACTTTGTGAACTTTCATTAATAATTTAAAAGCTTTCATGGCATCAACCATTCGGTCAATATTTTCTTCCGAAATTTCACCAACCGTAAACGCATCTTGTCCTAAACGAATTGGAACTCGAACCAATGAACTTTTGTTAAATTGAGGGGTGCAACCATCCTGCTCTACTATATTGGTTACCAATAATCGCATTGCATTAGAACCTATATCAATAGCCGCATATTTTTTTATTGTAATCATATATTTATGTAATTATTGAACTTTTTCGGCTATTACATCAAGCTTTTTTTGGTAATAATTATACATTTCTAATTGTGCTCTGAACGTTTTTTCATCACCACGTTTTCTGTATACATTTTTTAAATCATCTGAATGAATTCTAGCTTTAACATTGGCTTTCCACCCAATTTCAAATGTTTCAATTAGTTCTTTTTTAATATCTTCATCATAGATAGGACAAGTTACTTCAACCCTTGCATCTAAATTACGCGTCATAAAATCAGCTGAGGAAATAAAAACATCTGGATTTCCATCATTTGCAAAAATGTAAATTCTAGAATGTTCCAAATAATTATCTACAATGCTAATTGCTTCAATATTTTCGCTCAAACCTTTAACACCAGGAATCAAACAACAAATTCCTCTAATTATTAATTGAATTTTTACGCCTGCTTTACTTGCTTCATATAATTTATCTGTCATTTTAAAGTCGGAAATACTATTCATTTTCAACTTAATATAGGCTTCTTTTCCAGAAATTGCATTTAAGATTTCTCGTTCAATTAGCTTATTAAAACGACTTCTTGTATAATGAGGCGATACAATTAAATGTTTGTAACGATGCACACGATAATTCACATCAAAGAAATCAAAAATCTTTGCTGCATCTTTTAAAATCTCGTTATTACTTGTAAACAAAGTAACATCCGTGTATACTTTTGCTGAATTTTCATTGAAATTACCGGTTGAAATAAATCCATAGCGTTTAACTTTTCCTTCTTCAACACGCTCTATTACACAAATTTTACTATGCACTTTTAAACCTTTAACCCCAAAAATTAATTCGATGCCTTCGGTTTGCATTTGTTCGGAATATGAAATGTTGCTTTCTTCATCAAAACGAGCTTGTAATTCGATTTGAACCGTTACTTTTTTTCCGTTTTTGGCCGCATTTATTAACGAACTTACTATTTGTGAATTTTTTGCTAAACGGTACAATGTAATTTTTATAGAAGCTACTTTTGGATCTAGAGCGGCTTCTCGCAAAAACTTAATAATGTATGAAAATGATTGGTACGGAGCATATAACAAATAATCTTTTTTCTTTATTTTTTCTAATATACTTCCTTCTAACGATAATCCAGGAACAGGAAGAGGTACATTTTCTCTATATAATAAATCATATCGTCCTAAATTTGGAAAATTCATATAATCTCTACGATTGTGATATCTTCCACCAGGAATAATACTGTCGGAACTATCAATTTTCATTCCTTTCAAAAAATATTCTAAAGTATCTTTGCCTATGGCTTGGTCGTAAACAAATCGTACAGGTTCACCAACTCTTCGTTCTTTTACAGAAGATGAAATTTTTTCAATTAAACTTTTACTCAAATCACTATCGAATTCTAACTGAGCATCACGCGTAATTTTAATCATGTGAGCTGAAATACTTTCGTAATCAAATATGTTGAATATATTGTTTAAGTTATACCGTATAACATCATCTAAAAGAATAATATACTGTTTTTCTGAATTTGAGGGAAGTACTACAAATCGATTAACTGTATTTGGAATTTCGACTACGGCATAACGAATTTCTTTCGTAGATAATGAGAATTTACTTTTAGAATTCATTACCAATTTGACAGCTAAATATCCAGAAGTATCTTTTAAAAGCGGGAATTCTTCCAAATCATTTAACATGATTGTCACTACAGCAGGACTAACTTTTTGAATAAAATAGTCGTGAATAAAATTTTCTTGATCTTTAGAAATATCTTTTTCGCTAATGATGAAAATGTTTTCTTTTTCTAGTTTTTTTTCAATTTCGCTTAAGATTCGCAAACTTTCCGATTGATGTTCAATAACAATTTCTGTAATTTCTTTCAGTAATTGTTCAGCTGGAACCCCTAATATTTTCTCAGTTTCAGTTGATTCGAGGCTCATTCGTCGAATAGCAGCATAGCGTACTCTAAAAAATTCGTCTAAATTATTTGAAAAAATTCCTAAAAATCGAAATCTGTCTAATAAAGGAACACTTTCGTCGTTAGCTTCTTGAAGCACGCGAGCGTTAAAGGTTAGCCAACTTTTTTCGCGGTCTATATAATTATTATTTGTGTTAATCATTTTTAAAATGGCTTGGAAATAAGGTTGCAATTGTTTTTCCTTTACCTAAATTATCCCAATCATTAGTTTCAAATTGCATAGCAACCAAACCTGACGTTGGAACATTTTCAATATAAAGGTCTCCAAATTTATTAACAAAATTTGTAATAGCTTCATTATGTCCGAAAAGAATTAGGCTATCGTGTTCATTTTTACATTTTTTTATGATTTGATATAATTTTTTATCGTCAAACGTATATAAATCTTCTGTAAAATGAATTGTTTCCAAAGGTATTGATAGGTATTGTGAAAAAATATAAGCTGTTTCTGTGGTTCGTTTTGATTTACTACTCCAAACAATATAGGAATTTGGAACAATGTTAACAGATTTTGAGGCAATTAAATGCGCATCTTTAACACCACGAGAAGAAATAGATCGATCAATATCTTGCACAGGAGCATCCCAACTTGACTTTGAATGTCTGATTAAAATTAAATTTTTCATAGTGATTCGTTTAGATGATTAAATTAATCATTTTTTTCAACTTATTTATTATCATTTTGTCAATTTTAAGTGACTTTATAGATTATTTTAATCACTTTGTCGAATAAGTACTACAGTTTTATTACAAATCTAAGAATTTAAGTAATTTAGCACCATGTTAACTAGACTAATGTAGTTTGTTTGACTAAAAAATAGATTTTTAAATATACCCCCTAAAGTAATTTTAACAGCCTATCTTTTCCCCCTATCTAACCTTATACTAGACTTGCTATAATCTTAATTTTAAAATTAGTATTATGGAAAGTATATTTAAATTCAAATGTCTTTTTTTAGTGACATTTTTTTTCTTTACAAGTTATGAAATATGTAGTGCACAAGAATTTTTCAATTATAACGCTGCACTATTGGGTAAAGAAAAACAAAACAATGTTGAAAAAATTAGCACTATTTTAAATTCCAATAGTCTCAAGTTTTCGAATTCATCTGATGCTAATACCTCTTCAAAAACCTCTAGCACCTTAGATATTGGTTATTTAGATTTGTCTAAGTTATCACAATTAGATACAGCACAATTTCAGAATATTAGAAATTGTATTGTACGAATTTCCACATCCGTTGCTACTATTAATCTAAATGATTTAAATCAATTTTCGAATTTAGAAATTGTGCACCTAATCATTGAAACCAAAACAATCAATGGTAATATTCCTAGTTTAATTTCTATGAATAATAAGCAAGTTTTAATTTCTTATCAAATAAGCATTCCTGAATAATTTTATATTATCTATCATGTCTCCTAAAAATTATATTACTAAAAACTTGAATGAAAATAAAACATTAATGTTTGTTTTACTTTTCTTATCATTTAACTATTACGGAATGGCTCAAGTAAGAGTAAATTTTACTCCAAGAGAACCTGTTGCAAGTCCGTCAACATCAATATATAAAGTTAAGGGTGATTTTTCATTAATTGGAAACACAAATTTGACCTTAAATTCTTATGATGATAACGAACCAAATAGTAATAACAACATGCGCTATGTTGATGTAGATGGTGATGCAAGTACATTTAATTCTTCCTCTGCAAATTTGACTTTTTCAAATGAAAACGGAGCGGTTCCTGAGTGTTCAAAAGTTGTTTTTGCAGGTTTATATTGGACAGGAAGAGCATCAGATGGTTCAAGTAGTCCTGATACATTTGATGTTACAAAAAATGCTGTTACCAAAACGTTTAACAAAAGAAAAGTACAATTAAAGGGACCATTATCAAGTTCTTATACTGAAATTACAGCGGGTACAAATGACATCTATTACCCTCAAAATAGTGATGGTTTTATGTATTCTGCTTTCGCAGAAATAACAGATTATGTCAAAACGAATGGTTTGGGCCAATATACGGTTGCTGATATTGCACTTGTTGAAGGCAATGGAGGTGGAACAGGTTATTATGGTGGCTGGGGAATTATTGTTGTTTACGAAAATTCTAAAATGAAATGGCGCGATATTACTGTTTTTGATGGACATGCTTATGTACAAGGTAGTACAACTGTGAGTCACGAAATTCCAATTTCTGGTTTTAATGCCGTTCAAACGGGTCAGGTAAATATTAAACTTGGGTTAATGGCAGGTGAAGGTGATCGTAGTATAAGTGGTGATTATTTTAACATTCGTCGTTCAAGTGATAATAATTGGCAAGCATTAAATCATACAGGAAACGGAACAAATAATTTTTTTAATTCATCGATTCAAACAGGTGGTAATACAAGGAATCCCAATTTGTTAAACAATACGGGGTTAGATATTTCAATGTTTAATATTCCTAATGTAGGAAACAGTGTTATTGCTAATAATCAAACATCAACAACACTTCGTTATGGTTCTACACAAGATACATATGTTATATTTATGGCAGCAATGGCTGTAGATGCATACATTCCAGAAGCTGAAGGAGTTATGTCTTTGGTGTCTATTAATGGATTACCTGCGACAAGCACCACAACAGTATCACCAGGAGAAGAAATTGAATATTCGATTAAAATTTTGAATGAAGGTACTGATGCTATAAATAATGCACAAATACGAATTGAAATTCCATATATGGCTACTTTTGTAAACGGAAGTCAATCGGGAATCATCAATTTCAGCCCATTACCTACTCCAAATAATTTATATTTTAATCCAGCAATTGGGGCATCTGGTGCATTAATTTGGGATATTGGAACATTACCGGTTCCGGCAAATCCTTCTGATGTTTTAGGAGAATTAAAATATAAAATAAAGATTACAGAAGATTGTTTTTTACTTAAAAATCAATTTTGTATACCAAGTACTAGTCTTCAAGGCTTTATTAATGGAGTTGGTGCACTTACAGGAATACCGATCACTAATCAACCTTTTATACAAGGTTATGTGACCTCTGGATTATGTATTGGTGATCCAATTACTGATCCCATTTCAGTTAGTATTGATGCAACCAATTATATTAGTCAAAATTGTCAAAATGAGAATGTTGAATTAAGTTTTGACTTTTGTGGGACTAATGTTCAAATTCCTTTCAATTCAATTGCATCAAATTATCCAAATGGTACCCAATTTTATAACTCATATCCAGTAACACCTTCAACAACAGAATACTCAACAAATAATCCTTTTCCTAACGGAATTGGAGTACATACCTTTTATGCAATTCCACCCAATTCAAATGGATGTTATTATAGATTTACAATTGTTATTGATGATATCCCAATTATAACATCACCTGCATCAACAACTATTAATGGCTGTGGAACTAGTGCACTCACTACTCTACCATTTAGTACAGTTCCTGTTGCTATTACATTACAAGATTTTATTACTATTGGAGGAAGTGTTTCAAATACTACTTTAACTTATACTATAACTTATGTTGATGTAATTGCTGGAAATTGTCCTACTATTATCAATAGAAGTTATACTGTTTCAACTTCTTGTGTAACAGTTAATTTAAGTCAAGTATTCACCATAGAACTCAATGATTTTACATTACCTGCAAACACTACTTCAACTGTAGCTTGTGCTGCGGATATTGTAGCGCCTTCGGTTCCTGTTGTAACGGATAATTGTGGTAATGTGTTAGTAGCTTCGGCTCCTGTAGTTTCAACAACTCCAGCTTGTGAAGGAAATGTGACGTATACCTATACTTTCACGGATTGTGAAGGAAACACGCACAATTGGGTACATACTTTCACTATTGAAAACAGCGATTTTACATTACCTGCTAACACTGCTTCAACTGTGGCTTGTGCTGCGGATATTGTAGCGCCTTCGGTTCCTGTTGTAACAGATAATTGTGGCGATGTATTAGTGGCTTCTGCTCCTTCGATTTCTACAACTCCAGCTTGTGAAGGAAATGTTACTTATACGTATACTTTTACGGATTGTGAAGGAAACTCGCACAATTGGGTACATACTTTCACTATTGAAAATACTGATTTTACGCTTCCTGCAAATACTGCTTCAACTGTGGCTTGTGCTGCGGATATTGTAGCGCCAAGTGTTCCTGTTGTAACGGATAATTGTGGTAATGTGTTAGTAGCTTCGGCTCCTGCTATTTCTGCTAATCCAGCTTGTGAAGGAAATGTGACGTATACTTATACTTTTACGGATTGTGAAGGAAATGCGCACAATTGGGTACATACTTTTACTATCGAAAACAGCGATTTTACATTACCTGCAAACACTACTTCAACGGTAGCTTGTGCTGCGGATATTGTAGCGCCTTCGGTTCCTGTTGTAACGGATAATTGTGGTAATGTGTTAGTAGCTTCGGCTCCTGTAGTTTCAACAACTCCAGCTTGTGAAGGAAATGTGACGTATACCTATACTTTCACGGATTGTGAAGGAAACACGCACAATTGGGTACATACTTTCACTATTGAAAACAGCGATTTTACATTACCTGCTAACACTGCTTCAACTGTGGCTTGTGCTGCGGATATTGTAGCGCCTTCGGTTCCTGTTGTAACAGATAATTGTGGCGATGTATTAGTGGCTTCTGCTCCTTCGATTTCTACAACTCCAGCTTGTGAAGGAAATGTGACGTATACCTATACTTTCACGGATTGTGAAGGAAACACGCACAATTGGGTACATACTTTCACTATTGAAAATACGGATTTTACGCTTCCAGCAAACACTACTTCAACGGTAGCTTGTGCTGCGGATATTGTAGCGCCAAGTGTTCCTGTTGTAACGGATAATTGTGGTAATGTGTTAGTAGCTTCGGCTCCTGCTATTTCTACAACTCCAGCATGTGAAGGAAATGTGACTTATACCTATACTTTCACGGATTGTGAAGGAAACTCTCACAATTGGGTACATACTTTCACTATTGAAAATACGGATTTTACGCTTCCAGCAAACACTACTTCAACGGTAGCTTGTGCTGCGGATATTGTAGCGCCAAGTGTTCCTGTTGTAACGGATAATTGTGGTAATGTGTTAGTAGCTTCGGCTCCTGCTATTTCTACAACTCCAGCATGTGAAGGAAATGTAACCTATACTTATACATTCACGGATTGTGAAGGAAACACGCACAATTGGGTACATACTTTCACTATTGAAAACAGCGATTTTACATTACCTGCTAACACTGCTTCAACTGTGGCTTGTGCTGCGGATATTGTAGCGCCTTCGGTTCCTGTTGTAACGGACAATTGTGGTAATGTGTTAGTAGCTTCGGCTCCTTCGATTTCTACAACTCCAGCTTGTGAAGGAACTGTAACCTATACCTATACTTTCACGGATTGTGAAGGAAACACGCACAATTGGATACATACTTTCACTATCGAAAATACTGATTTTACATTACCTGCAAACACTACTTCAACGGTAGCTTGTGCTGCGGATATTGTAGCGCCAAGTGTTCCTGTTGTAACGGACAATTGTGGTAATGTGTTAGTAGCTTCGGCTCCTTCGATTTCTACAACTCCAGCTTGTGAAGGAACTGTAACCTATACCTATACTTTCACGGATTGTGAAGGCAACTCGCACAATTGGGTACATACTTTCACTATTGAAAACAGTGATTTTACATTACCTGCCAACACTGCTTCAACGGTTGCTTGTGCTGCGGATATTGTAGCACCAAGTGTTCCTGTAGTAACGGACAATTGTGGTAATGTGTTAGTGGCTTCGGCTCCTTCGGTTTCTACAACTCCAGCTTGTGAAGGAACTGTGACCTATACCTATACTTTTACCGATTGTGAAGGCAACTCGCACAATTGGGTACATACTTTCACTATCGAAAATACTGATTTTACATTACCTGCAAACACTACTTCAACGGTAGCTTGTGCTGCGGATATTGTAGCGCCAAGTGTTCCTGTTGTAACGGACAATTGTGGTAATGTGTTAGTAGCTTCGGCTCCTTCGATTTCTACAACTCCAGCTTGTGAAGGAACTGTAACCTATACCTATACTTTCACGGATTGTGAAGGAAACACGCACAATTGGATACATACTTTCACTATCGAAAACAGTGATTTTACATTACCTGCCAACACTGCTTCAACGGTTGCTTGTGCTGCGGATATTGTAGCACCAAGTGTTCCTGTTGTAACGGACAATTGTGGTAATGTGTTAGTAGCTTCGGCTCCTTCGATTTCTACAACTCCAGCTTGTGAAGGAACTGTAACCTATACCTATACTTTCACGGATTGTGAAGGAAACACGCACAATTGGATACATACTTTCACTATCGAAAATACTGATTTTACATTACCTGCAAACACTACTTCAACGGTAGCTTGTGCTGCGGATATTGTAGCGCCAAGTGTTCCTGTTGTAACGGATAATTGTGGTAATGTGTTAGTAGCTTCGGCTCCTGCTATTTCTACAACTCCAGCATGTGAAGGAAATGTAACCTATACTTATACATTCACGGATTGTGAAGGAAACACGCACAATTGGGTACATACTTTCACTATTGAAAACAGCGATTTTACATTACCTGCTAACACTGCTTCAACTGTGGCTTGTGCTGCGGATATTGTAGCGCCTTCGGTTCCTGTTGTAACAGATAATTGTGGCGATGTATTAGTGGCTTCTGCTCCTGTTGTTTCAACAACTCCAGCTTGTGAAGGAACTGTAACCTATACCTATACTTTTACCGATTGTGAAGGCAACTCGCACAATTGGGTACATACATTCACTATTGAAAATACTGATTTTACATTACCTGCAAACACTACTTCAACGGTAGCTTGTGCTGCGGATATTGTAGCGCCAAGTGTTCCTGTTGTAACAGATAATTGTGGTAATGTGTTAGTAGCTTCGGCTCCTACGATTTCTACAACTCCAGCTTGTGAAGGAACTGTAACCTATACCTATACTTTCACGGATTGTGAAGGAAACACGCACAATTGGATACATACTTTCACTATCGAAAACAGTGATTTTACATTACCTGCCAACACTGCTTCAACGGTTGCTTGTGCTGCGGATATTGTAGCACCAAGTGTTCCTGTTGTAACGGACAATTGTGGTAATGTGTTGGTAGCTTCGGCTCCTTCGATTTCTACAACTCCAGCTTGTGAAGGAACTGTAACCTATACCTATACTTTCACGGATTGTGAAGGAAACACGCACAATTGGATACATACTTTCACTATCGAAAATACTGATTTTACATTACCTGCAAACACTACTTCAACGGTAGCTTGTGCTGCGGATATTGTAGCGCCAAGTGTTCCTGTTGTAACGGATAATTGTGGTAATGTGTTAGTAGCTTCGGCTCCTGCTATTTCTACAACTCCAGCATGTGAAGGAAATGTAACCTATACTTATACATTCACGGATTGTGAAGGAAACACGCACAATTGGGTACATACTTTCACTATTGAAAACAGCGATTTTACATTACCTGCTAACACTGCTTCAACTGTGGCTTGTGCTGCGGATATTGTAGCGCCTTCGGTTCCTGTTGTAACAGATAATTGTGGCGATGTATTAGTGGCTTCTGCTCCTGTTGTTTCAACAACTCCAGCTTGTGAAGGAACTGTAACCTATACCTATACTTTCACGGATTGTGAAGGAAACTCGCACAATTGGGTACATACATTCACTATTGAAAATACTGATTTTACACTTCCTGCAAATACTGCTTCTAGTGTAGCTTGTGCTGCGGATATTGTAGCACCAAGTGTTCCTGTTGTAACAGATAATTGTGGTAATGTATTAGTAGCTTCGGCTCCTACGATTTCTACAACTCCAGCTTGTGAAGGAAATGTGACGTATACTTATACTTTTACGGATTGTGAAGGAAATGCGCACAATTGGGTACATACTTTTACTATCGAAAACAGCGATTTTACATTACCTGCAAACACTACTTCAACGGTAGCTTGTGCTGCGGATATTGTAGCGCCAAGTGTTCCTGTAGTAACGGATAATTGTGGTAATGTGTTGGTAGCTTCGGCTCCTGTGGTTTCTACAACTCCAGCTTGTGAAGGAAATGTGACTTATACCTATACTTTCACGGATTGTGAAGGAAACGCGCACAATTGGGTACATACTTTTACTATTGAAAATAGCGATTTTACGCTTCCTGCAAACACTACTTCAACTGTAGCTTGTGCTGCGGATATTGTAGCGCCAAGTGTTCCTGTTGTAACAGATAATTGTGGAAATATACTAGTGGCTTCTGCTCCTGCTATTTCTGCTAATCCTGCTTGTGAAGGAAATGTGACTTATACCTATACTTTCACGGATTGTGAAGGAAACTCTCACAATTGGGTACATACTTTCACTATTGAAAATACGGATTTTACGCTTCCAGCAAACACTACTTCAACGGTAGCTTGTGCTGCGGATATTGTAGCGCCAAGTGTTCCTGTTGTAACGGATAATTGTGGTAATGTGTTAGTAGCTTCGGCTCCTGCTATTTCTACAACTCCAGCATGTGAAGGAAATGTAACCTATACGTATACTTTTACCGATTGTGAAGGAAACGCGCACAATTGGGTACATACATTCACTATCGAAAATACTGATTTTACGCTTCCTGCAAACACTGCTTCAACGGTAGCTTGTGCTGCAGATATTGTAGCGCCAAGTGTTCCTGTAGTAACGGACAATTGTGGAAATATATTAGTGGCTTCGGCTCCTGTTATTTCTGCTAATCCAGCTTGTGAAGGAACTGTGACGTATACCTATACTTTTACGGATTGTGAAGGAAATGCGCACAATTGGGTACATACATTCACTATTGAAAATACTGATTTTACACTTCCTGCAAATACTGCTTCTAGTGTAGCTTGTGCTGCGGATATTGTAGCACCAAGTGTTCCTGTTGTAACAGATAATTGTGGTAATGTATTAGTAGCTTCGGCTCCTGCTATTTCTACAACTCCAGCATGTGAAGGAAATGTAACCTATACGTATACTTTTACCGATTGTGAAGGAAACGCGCACAATTGGGTACATACATTCACTATCGAAAATACTGATTTTACGCTTCCTGCAAACACTGCTTCAACGGTAGCTTGTGCTGCAGATATTGTAGCGCCAAGTGTTCCTGTAGTAACGGACAATTGTGGAAATATACTAGTGGCTTCTGCTCCTGTAGTTTCTACAACTCCAGCTTGTGAAGGAAATGTGACGTATACCTATACTTTCACGGATTGTGAAGGAAACACGCACAATTGGGTACATACTTTTACTATTGATGATACAACTCCTCCAACTGGAATTGCGCCTTCAGATCTTTTAGATTTACAATGTACTTCGGAAATTCCTGTTGCGGATATTAACTTAGTAACTGATGTTGCAGATAATTGCAATGGAACGGTTACAGTAACTGTTTCGGAAACAAATAATGGCGGAAGCGGTTGTAATGGTAATCCTTTAATTATTACAAGAACTTATACCTTAACAGATTGTAGTGGTTTAACAACAAACTTAGTTCAAACTATTGTTGTTGAAGATAACACTGCTCCTATTTTTACAAGTGAATTACCCGTAAATAGTAGTGTTTCCTGTGATGCTATTCCTGAAGCGCAAACTTTAACGGCAACTGACAATTGTGATAATGATATACTAATTTCTGTTTCGGATAATATCGACACAAGTAATTCAAATTGTGCTGGACAATATCTGATCATAAGAACATGGACAGCCACAGACGATTGTAACAATAGTGTAACTTATTCACAAACAATTACTGTTTATGATACAGCTGCACCAACAATTGTTACTCCATTAGATGCTGAAATTGATGTTATTTGTTCTGAAATTCCACCAACACCAATACCTGATTTTATAGATAATTGTTCTGGAATATTAGATGTTATTCATAATGAAACTACAAACACTATTTCCATTTATGAATATACAATTACTCATGTGTGGACAGTTTCTGATAATTGT
Source organism: Flavobacterium sp. N2820 (assembly GCF_025947285.1). Lineage (NCBI taxonomy): Bacteria > Pseudomonadati > Bacteroidota > Flavobacteriia > Flavobacteriales > Flavobacteriaceae > Flavobacterium > Flavobacterium sp. N2820. The sequence continues at coordinate 812,705 of NZ_CP110008.1, forward strand.
GGAAATCAAGCTACTTTTTCACAAATTGTTAATGTAACAGTTGAAGAACCTTTTGATGCAATTAACTATGCAATTTGTATTGAAGAAGACGCAATTGATTTATTTACTATATTAGACGATTCAATTCCAACAAATGGAACTTGGGTTGAGATTACAAATTCTGGTGGATTATCTGGAAGTATTTTTAATCCAGCAAACGTAACATTAGGTTATTATACATTGCAATACACTGTAAATCAAGAAAATAATGATTGTCCGATGATATTTGAAATCTATTTAAATGTAAACGATGATTGTGTGGTTTTAGCAGCTTGTGATATTACAGTTTATAATGCAATTTCACCAAACGATGACTTTTCGAATGATGTAATGATCATTGATGGTATAGAATGTTATCCAAATAACACAGTTGAAATTTATAATCGATGGGGCGTTTTAGTTTATGATGAAAAAGGTTATGATAATGCATTGAAATCATTTAAAGGAAAATCAGAAGGTAGAAATACTTACAATAAAAACGAACTTTTACCAGATGGAACCTATTTCTATATTTTGAAATATACAGATGAAGAAAACAAAAATCATGACAAATCGGGCTATCTATACCTTAACCGTTAAGAAATATAGCAACTAAAATTATGACCAAGATGAAAACATATATCACAATAATTTGTACATTCATTTTAAATGTTTTGTGCTATTCACAACAAGATTCTCAATATACTCAATACATGTATAATACCGCAAATGTAAATCCTGCATATGCTGGTTCAAGAGGAACTTTAACTGCATTTCTTTTACATAGAAATCAATGGGTTGGTTTAGATGGCGCTCCAGTGACAAACAATTTTACCGTAAATTCACCTTTAGGGGATTCAAATTTTGGAATTGGTGTTTCGTTTACAAATGATAAAATCGGACCAACATCTGAAAACGAAATATCTGCAGATTTAGCTTATTTTATTCAAATTTCAGAAAATTATAAATTATCATTAGGATTGAAAGGAACGGCTAATTTATTTAATTTAGATGTAAACAAATTAACTATTTATGATCCCTTAGATCCCCAATTTCAAAATGTAGATACCGAGTTTTCGCCTAATGTTGGTGCAGGTTTATATTTGTTTTCTGAAAATACCTACGTGGGTTTATCGGTTCCTAATCTTTTTGAAAGTTATCGTTATAATGATAATAATGTAGCCATTACGAAAGAAAAAATGCACTTTTATTTTATTGCTGGACATGTTTTTGAACTTAGTCCTAGCTTGAAATTTAAACCTGCTTTATTAACAAAATTAGTAGAAGGTTCTCCTTTACAAGCCGATGTTACCGCCAACTTTTTATTGTTTGACAAACTAACTTTAGGTGCTGCTTATCGATGGGATGCAGCCGTAAGTGCTTTAGCTGGCTTTCAAATTTCAGATTCTTGGTTTATTGGCTACGGATATGATTTAGAAACTACTAAATTAGCACGATACAATTCAGGTTCGCACGAAATATTCCTTCGTTATGAACTTTTCAATAGAACACGAGTAACTGCACCAAGATTCTTCTAAATTTAGGATTATGAAAACAAAATACACCATTTTATTCATCATAGGATTCACTTTTCTTTCTTTTGGACAAACAACCAAATTGAAAACTGCTGATAAAAAATACGACACTTATTCTTATATCGATGCTATCGAAATTTATGAAAAAGTTGCCGAAAAAGGCTATAAATCAGTTGATTTATTTCAAAAATTAGGGAATGCCTACTATTTCAATGGCGAATTAGATAAAGCTTCAAAATGGTATGGCGACTTATTTGCGCTAAATCAAGAAGTCGATGCCGAATATTATTTTAGATATGCACAAGCATTAAAATCGCAAGAAAATTATACCAAATCAAATGAATACATGGAACTTTTCAACAAGAAATCTCCAGATTCTAGAGGAAAATTATTCGTGCAGAACAAAGATTATCTTTCAGATATTAATGCGGTTTCAGGAAAATATACTATTGGAAAAACGGATATAAACTCTGAATTTTATGATTATGGCCCTTCTTTTTTTGGTGATCAAGTTGTTTTTACTTCTTCAAGAAGCGAAGGCAATTCGCACTCAAAAATTCACAGTTGGACCAATCAAAACTTTACAGATTTATTTGTAACCTCAATTGATATCAATGGAAAATTAGGCGGAGTTGAAAATTTTTCTAAAGAAATCAATACCAAATACAATGAGTCCTCCCCTGTTTTTACAAAAGATGGCAAAACCATGTATTTTACCAGAAATAATTACAATGATGGAAAAAAAGGAAAAAGTGACGATAAAGTAAGTATTCTTGAAAAAATTTACAAAGCCGAGTTAATCAATAATGAATGGACGAATGTAAAAGAACTTCCGTTTTGCAATGACAATTATAAAACTGCGCATCCAGCTTTGAGTCCCGATGAAAAAACATTGTATTTTGCATCAAATATGCCTGGAAGTTTAGGAATGTCCGATTTATACAAAGTGTCTATTGATGCCAACGGAAACTTTGGAACACCCGAAAATTTAGGACCAACCATCAATACCGAAGGAAGAGAAACATTCCCGTTTATGGATGCGGATAACAACTTATTCTTTGCTTCAGACGGACATCCAGGATTAGGAGGTTTAGACGTTTTTGAAGCTAAAATGGTTAACAACTCGTTGCAAAAACCACAAAATATTGGCAAACCGATCAACAGTTCAAAAGACGATTTTGGTTATGTGAACAAAGACAAATTAGGTTTCTTTACTTCTAACCGAGACGAAGGTGTGGGTTTTGATGACATTTACACCTTTACAATTTGTACGTATACTTTAAGCGGATTAATTAAAGATATTGACACTCAACTTATATTACCCAATTCAAAAGTGGTTTTATTTGACGAAAACATGAACAAAGTAAGCGAAACGACTTCCTCTGAGAAAGGGTATTATGAATTCCAATTGGATTGCGATAAAAAGTATTATGTAAGAGCTTCAAAAGAAGAATACGAAACGGCTGAAAAAACCTTAACCTCTACTAAAACAACCGGAACATCGAATTTAGATATTGAATTAAAACGCAATGTTATTCCAATTGAAGAAGGAACCGACTTAGCAAAAGTATTGAATATCAGTATTATTTATTTTGATTTAGACAAATGGAATATTCGACCAGATGCAGCAGAAGATTTAGAAAAAATTATTGCGGTGATGAAACAATATCCAACTATGGTTGTAGACATTCGTTCGCATACCGATAGCCGTCAAACGCACAAATACAATGAATTACTTTCTGATAGAAGAGCAAAATCTACTTTAGAATTTATGGTGAAAAACGGCATCAGCAGAAGCCGATTAACCGCCAAAGGCTATGGTGAAAACCAATTGCTAAACAACTGTGCCGACGATGTGCCGTGTAGCGAGGAAGAACACCAAAAAAACAGACGAAGTGAATTCATTGTTATAAAAATGTAAACCCCTATACCACAATAAAAAAGCAGTTATTTTGAAAGAAATTGCTGCTTTTTTATGTAGTAAAAATTTTATATATTTGATGATATTAATTAGTTAGGCGCAATTAAAATGAACGATACAACCAGACCAAATTCATCAGAAATACAATTCTTAACTTTAGCTTATAATCGTTTCTACGACTTGTACGAAGAAGTCATGAGTGATGATTTTTGGGATAAAAATGATTGGGAAAGGTTTTCAAAAATAAAACAAGCATATTCAATTTATGCGGAACTATTAAATTACGAGCCAATTAAATGGGTAATCGAAAAACTGAAAACTGAAAGACCTCCAATGGAATCGGAAATAGGAAGTGAGCTTTTTAAGTTTGTAAGAAATGTTATTTCACATTTTCCGTTTTTCACCAAATGGGATGAAGTTTGGGTTAGTAAACCAATAGTAAATTGGCATAAGGAAGACCAAACAATTGATAGGTTTTTGAAAAAATATGCTGGTAAACCTGAAGTCAAATATAGATTCTGGGAAGATGACAAAAAGTTAATGACTTATTTGACAATTTCATTTCCTTCCGAATATTTAGAACAGTCAAAAATCTTTTTAAAAGATATTATTACAGAAAAAGAAGGTGTAAAGTTTTCGTTTATTTTGATGAAAAAAATAATTAATACCCAAGTTGAATCCGTAAAAGAAATCAAAGAATGAAAACACTTTGGTGTTGGCGCTGTAAAATGGAAATTCCTATGCTAAATGAGGAAGAATATATTATTGCATCAAAATTATATGGTGAAAGTTTTCAAAAAATGAAGACAGGATTGTCTAGAAAAGAGAGTTTTAAGCCAATGCTGGATTATTATAATGAGATAACAGGATTTGGAGAAACTGAACCAAATGCAATCATGCATCATAGAATTTCTCAATATGGACCACCATGTGAAAATTGCGGAAAACCATATAGAACACCTCAAGCATCATTTTGTGCTTCATGCGGAAATAAAAGATTAACTGCGCCTAACAGCGGTTTTATGAAAGTGGGACTTTTAAGCAAACTGAAAGTTTTTTTTGTAAATTTAACGTCATTTATTAACCGAAACTAAGGCTATAAAAAAACCACCTTCATAAAGCCGGCGAAACGTTCACAAATATTTTTCAAACCATGTACGATGAGACATATAATTTCAATACTCCTATTTTTATTTCTTTTGAGTTGTAAAAAAACTGAAAACAAAACTCAAATTGAAATTTCAAACACTAAAGACATTAATGAAATAGTATTTGCTATAATAATTAAAGATAGCTTAAACGTTTCGATAAATGCAAAGAACTCTAAAATGTTTTGCGAAGAACTTCCTAAATTAAAAATTTATATTCCTGAAAAATCAAAAGATGGAGAAATCGTCCCCTTGTCTACTCTATCACAAAATGCTGTTTCAATAGAAGAGTTATTACATTATAAAAAGTCAGAATTTTTTAAAGTCAAAGATTCTTTGCATTTACTCAAACAAAATTCAAATTCTCAAAAATTTAAAATTGACAAAATCATTTTTGACAAAATTAATCTCACAACAAAAAAAAATGAAAACAATAAAAAGAAAACTGGCAAACCATTTGATTTTTACGAAATGACAATACCAGTTTTTTCTTTGGATAATCAAAAAGCCTTTGTACAATTAAACCATTATTGTAACGGTTTATGTGGTAATGGAGTTTCTTTATTTTTAGAAAAAATTAATGGAAAATGGAAAATAGTTGATAGGTGGGAAACTTGGATGAGTTAAAAAAATATTTGATAACTTCAGCTTGTATTAATAGATCAACTTATTGAAATATACAATAACAAATCATTTCCACAATATCAAAACAAAAAAGCAGCTATTTCTCTCAAAATAGCTGCTTTTTTTATAAACAAACATGAAATTTTTATTTCTTAATAAACATATTGGTGTAGTATTTTTTTCCTTCATCATCAATTTTGATTGAAGCACCAAAATGCGTGTAATCGCCTTCTAAATTGGCTTTGTGACTTGGACTATTTACCCAAGCTGCAACTGTAGATTGTGCAGAAGAATAAGCGTAGGCAACGTTTTCTCCTACTCTGCCAGCACCTAAAACTTGCTGTAAATTTGTTTTTCTTTCGTTAAAGCCATCGTGGTTGACATCCTGAATGGATATCATATACGCATTGTGCTCGTCTGATTTATACGATATATGTTCAATTATTTGCAACGGATTCAATCCTACAGAAACTCTGTAAGTATTTACTTCGTCTAACAAATCTAATTCAAGAGTTGAATGGGAATAGTTTTTAGCAGTTTCGTTAGTAGTTGACGTACTTTCTGAATCTGAAGAACATGAGGTAAAAAATGATAGGGTAATTGTTAGGGTAAAAAAGGCAACCATTAAATTTTTCATAATCATTTCATTTAAAAACACTTACCTTTTTTTATAAAAAATCGACGAAGTGTATGATTTACCAGACAAATGTATTAAATCGTCGATGATACGCAAATAAATTCGATGAAATGCACAAAAATTTAACACTTTAACCTTTCATATAACAATTACTTAATAATTTACTTACAGAAAATAAAAAAACCCAACTAAAAATAGTTGGGTTGTAAAGTATTGAAAATTATATTTCTGACTATCAAGGAGATAATCGTTCTATTTTCCAATTGAAATCTTCCTCTAAATGGTATCTAATTCGATCATGTAAGCGATTCGGACGACCTTGCCAAAATTCTACTTCTACTGGACGTACTAAAAAGCCACCCCAATGTGCGGGACGCAATATTTCTTTGCCTTCAAAATCTTTTTCCAATTGCTTTAAATTAGCCTCTAAAAATTCACGATTTGGAATCACTTCACTTTGTGGTGAAACAATGGCACCCAGCTTACTTCCATCTGGACGCGAAGCAAAATAATTGTCTGAAAGAGTTGCATCGATTTTTTCGGCAATTCCTTTTATAATGATTTGGCGTTCCACCGTTGGCCAAAAAAAAGACAAACAAATATTCGGATTGTTTAAAATTGCTTTTCCTTTTTCTGAATTGTAATTGGTATAAAAAATAAATCCTTCTTCATTAAACTTTTTAAGCAACACCACTCTCGATTTTGGAAAACCATCTAACCCTATGGTTGAAACGGTCATTGCGTTTACTTCTTCGGCTGCGTTTAAATCTTCCGCTTCATAAAACCATCGATGAAAAAGATTGATGGGATCTTCTGGAATTTGATTTTCCAAAAGTTCGCTTTTTTCATAGGATTTTCTGTAATTACTTAAATCTTTCATTTTTGATTGGCTGTTTGAACAACAAAGTTACAAAGTCAAAACAATAATTCTGCTAAAACAAAAATTAAAATTAAACCTTTTTGAATATCTTTAGTCTTATGAAAATAATCGATTGATTTTGCAAGACGAAAAAGCATTTGTTTTAGAATTAATACACCCAAAAACGCAAAATGAAGCGTTTAGAAAACTCTTGCAATTATATCAAAAACCCTTGTATAATCACATTAGAGGAATGGTTTTAAACCATGATGACGCGGATGATGTACTGCAAAATACGTTTGTTAAAGTATTTGCTAATTTAAAGAATTTTAAAGGCGATAGTAAATTATTTTCATGGATGTATCGAATTGCAACCAACGAAGCTATCACTTTTATGCAACAACGCGCCAAAAAACAAGGCATATCCAACGAAGAAGTACAACAAAAAGAATTAAACAAATTAGAAAGTGATGTATTCTTTGATGGCGATGAAATTCAATTAAAACTTCAAAAAGCGATTGCAACGCTACCCGAAAAACAACAACTTGTGTTTAAAATGAGATACTTTGAAGAAATTAAATACGAAGAAATGTCCGAAATTTTAACCACTTCGGTGGGTGCATTAAAAGCAAGTTATCATATTGCGGTAAAAAAATTGAAGAATATTTACATACAAATTAAACCTTTTAGCACTATTTTTGTCTAATGAATATGAAGCATTTTGATTTAGAAAATAACGATAAAATTACAACTGGATTTAAAACACCAGAAGATTACTTTGAGCAATTTGAAGCAAAAATGATGCAACAAATTGCAGGGGAACAACCCGTTGAAAAAGAAGTAAAAGTGGTTTCGTTATTCTACAGAAAACAAGTTTGGATGAGTAGTATTGCAGCTTTGTTATTAGTTGCAATTGCAATTCCAGTATATTTTAATATGGCAAATGAAACCAATTTAGATGCCTCAACAATTGAAAGCTATTTAGCACAACAAAGCGTTGGAACTACAGAATTAACCAAGCATTTGACAGACGAAGACATCTTAGCTCTTGAAAGCACTTTAGGAGCTTCAACATCAGAACGTGATGAAATAGAAGCCTATTTATCAGAAACTGAAAACTTAGATTACATTTTAAACGAATAAATTATGAAAACTAAATTTATATTTCCAATCCTATTTCTTTTGATGACATCAATTTCCTTTGCGCAAGGATTTAGAGAGAAAAAAGAAAAAGTAAAAGCACTTAAAGTAGCTTACATTACAGAACAATTAGATTTAACTACGGAAGAAGCACAAAAATTTTGGCCCATCTATAACACGTTTGACGATAAGCAAGCCGAATTGCGTCATGAAAAAATGAGAGCAATTTTGGATCGATTTGAACCCGGAAGTGTGGAGAAATTATCTGAAAAAGAAGCTTCTGCCCTATTGACTCAAATGGAAACGATTGAAGAGAATTTATTTACACTTCGTAAAAAATTCATCAAAGATTTACAAGGTGTTATTAGTGCAAAGAAAATTATTAAGCTTAAAAAAGCAGAGGAAGATTTTAATCGTCATTTATTGAAACAAATGCGAGAAAAAAGAAAAGGATAAAAAAAAAACGCTCAATTATTAATTTGAGCGTTTTTTTTATTTTATTTCAAACCGAACTAATTTATTTCTTCCCGTAGCATAAAACACTTTTTCTGATTCAAATCTAAACGTATAAAAATCCTTATCATCAGAAAATTTCGTCCAACTTTGTCCAAAATCAGAAGAATAAAACAATCCAGTTCCACCAACAGAAATTAGCTGATTTCCTTTGCTATTTGGTACAAATTGAACACAAGAAGCATAACCAAAAGCTTCATTTTCAGCAATTAAACGCCATGTTTTTCCACCATTGGTTGAAGTTGCTTTGTTTGACCAATTTTGAGTTTGCTTTAGGTAATTTCCGCCTGCAATAATTCCTTTTTTATCATTGTAAAAATCGGCTGTAAAAATTCCGGTCATTTCTTCACCTTGCACAATAGGTGTTTCATACACTTGCCAAGAAATTCCAAAATCGTGCGAAACAAAAACACGTGATTTCTTGCCGCCAGAAACCATAAAAATTGATTTCCCTTTTACAATTAAATTCGTATTGCTCGATGCAAAAGCAGCTTCACCTTCATTCACTTTGGGTAAATTTGCACAAGAAATCTTTTCCCAAGAATTGCCTCCATTGGTTGTTTTAATAAAAGACAAACAGTGTTCTGTGGGATCACCCATTGCAAAACCGTTCAAATCATCAACAAATTGCATGCTATCGTAAAATACTTTCTCGTTTTCTTCTTGGTAAACAAGGGTTTCTTTCAAAGATTTTTTATCAATTTTAATCAACTTGGCTGGATTTCCAACTGCTAAAATAAAAATCGCCTCTTTTGTGGCTGCAATACTTCTAAATTCTGTAGCATTGGAAACGCTTTGAATTGTTTTTACTATTAACTTATCTTTTTTCTTATCGTAAAAACCGTATCTACCTTTATCCATTCCTAGCCAAACTGTATCTGTTTCAACAAAAATGGCTCTGCAACTCAGTTTTTCGGTAGAAATAATTTTAGCTTCAAATTTAGGAGCAACAATTTCTTTTTTTGAAGCACAACCTAAGCAAATTAAAAGGATAAATAAATAGTTTTTCATACAATAGAATTATAATTTCAAATATAAGTGAATAAATTTTAAGTACAGAATATAATTTTTAAACAACTAAAAATCAAATATTTAACATTACTATATTTTTTTGGCACAGAAATTGGTTAGTATAAAACATGAAATTAGTGTTTAACCAAAATACAAATGTTATGAAAACGAAATTACTTTCTATAAGTGCATTAGCAATGTTGTCTATGACTTCATTATTTGCTCAAGAAAAAACTACCGTTACAGCTTCAAGTGCTGATATTAGTGATAACTTAGATTTAAGAGCCATTGCATCTGTATTTGGTGATGCCTCTAATTTAGAAGACTTTGAAAATCGAATTAATGATCCAAAAGCACAACTTTCGAACTTAGATTTAAACAACGATAATTATGTCGATTATCTTCGTGTAATTGAATCGGTTGAAGGAAATATTCACTTGGTAATAGTTCAAGCTGTTTTAGATAAAGATGTTTACCAAGATGTTGCAACTATTGAAATTGAGCGCGATAGAAACAATAGAGTTCAGGTGCAAGTTGTAGGAGATGTTTACATGTATGGTCAAAACTATATTTACGAACCAGTTTATGTACATACACCTGTAATTTATAATACTTTTTGGGTAACCAACTATCGTCCGTATTGCTCTTCATGGTATTGGAACTATTATCCAAGTTATTATTATTACTGGAATCCTTTTCCTGTTTTTAGATATAGAAATCATATTTCGGTACACATAAACTTTGGACACTCTTATCATTATGTGACACACAGAAGATGTGCAAGTGTGTATAACAACTATTATGGAAGAAGAGGAAATGGCTACGAAACAAGACACCCAAATCGTTCATTTGCGCACAGAAATGCAGGTTATACAAACCGTCAAGATTTAGACAATAATAGAACGACTAGAGCTCCACGAGGTAGAAATGAAATAGCAAGTAACGAGCCTAGAAATAGTGGAACAAGAGGAACTACATCTACTCCAAGAACAAGAGATGCTGAAGTTAGCCCTAGAAGCAGTTCTACACCAAGACAAAATGAAGTAAGTGCAGAACCAAGAACAAGTTCACCAAGAAATAACAGTCCAAAAGCTGAAAATCCTAGAACCTATTCAGAACCAAGAAATAATGCTCCAAAAGCAACTTCACCAAGAGCAGAAAATCCAAGAGCCTATTCAGAGCCTAGAGCAACTGCACCAAAGTCAAGTTCGCAACGAGGCTACTCAGAATCTCGAGCAAAATCTGAACCAAAAGTAAGTGCTCCTCGAAGAGACTCAGGACAAAGAAATAGTACTCCAAGAACGAATTCAAGTTCAAGAAGTTCGAGTTCAAGAAATGCTGGAAGAGGATAAATCATAAAGCTGCCAATTTAGGCAGCTTTTTTTATTTTAATTTGTATCTTTGCAGGCTGATTTAAAATATAAAATGAGATTACACAGAAATTTAGTATTTACTACTATTGATTCGCTAATGGCGATTTTTAATGAAGGTGAGTATGCCGATAAAGTTGTTGCAAGAGCTTTAAAAAAAGACAAGCGTTGGGGAAGTCATGATAGAAAATTTGTTGCAGAGACAATATATGACATTGTACGTTGGAAACGTTTATATGTAGAAATTGCAGAAGTAAAAGAGCCTTTTGATCGAGATAAAATTTGGAGAATTTTCGCTGTTTGGGCAGTATTAAGAGGGTATAACCTACCCGATTGGAAATATTTTGAAGAAACACCTGTTCGAAGAATCAAAGGAAGATTTGACGAATTAACAAAAACTAGAAAATTCAAAGAATCGATTCCTGATTGGATGGATGAATTGGGTGTTAAAGAATTAGGTGAGGAAATTTGGACCAAAGAACTTGCTGCTCAAAACCAACAAGCTAAAGTAATTTTAAGAGTTAACCGACTTAAAACCACTAAAGAAAAATTACGCGCCATGTTAATGGATTTGAATATTGAAACAGAGTTTCATAATGATTATCCAGATGCTCTAATTTTGACAGAAAGAGCAAATGTTTTTTTAACAGATGCATTTAAAGATGGTTTGTTTGAAGTACAAGATGCTTCGTCTCAGTTAGTAGCCTATTTCTTGGATGTACAACCAGGAATGCGTGTTGTAGACACATGTGCTGGTGCCGGCGGAAAGACACTACATTTAGCCTCTTTAATGGAAAATAAGGGTCAATTAATTGCTATGGATTTATATGAAAGTAAATTAAAGCAACTAAAAATTAGAGCCAAACGAAATGGAGCTTTCAATATTGAACCAAGAGTAATTGAAAGCACCAAAACGATAAAAAAATTACACGAAAAAGCGGATAGAGTTTTGATTGATGCACCGTGTAGTGGATTAGGTGTTTTAAAAAGAAATCCAGATAGTAAATGGAAATTACAACCTGAATTTATTGAGAACATCAAAAAAATTCAGGCTGAAGTTTTAGAAAATTACTCAAAAATTGTAAAGCCAGGAGGCAAATTAGTTTATGCTACATGTTCTGTTTTACCTTCAGAAAATCAAGATCAAATTAAGCATTTCTTAACCACAGAAATTGGAAAAGAATTTACTTTTGTTCAAGACCGAAAAGTATTGGCACATGAAAGTGGTTTTGATGGATTTTACATGGCATTATTGGAAAGAAAAAATAAATAGTTATGAAAAAAAACATTCCCCTAATAACGTTTTTATTGTGCTCAGTAATTGGTTGGGCTCAAGTTCCTACAGGATATTACAGCACAGCAACAGGTTCTGGCTATGCATTAAAAACACAATTATTCAATATAATCAATAATTCAAATAATGGATTAACACCAGAATATACTCACAATGATCAAGGTTATGATGCATTTGACGCATTTACTGCAGTTAATGATTTAGATATTTATTATGAAAATGATGGGAGTATTTTAGATGTTTATTCTGAAAATCCAATTGCTTCAGATCCTTATAATTATACCCCTATTACAAATGAATGTGGAAATTATGATAGTGAAGCAGATTGTTACAACAAAGAGCATGTTATTCCTCAATCAATTTTTAGTCAAAATGACCCTATGAGAGGTGATGCACATCATTTATTACCTACTGACGGAAGAGTGAACGGTTTCAGAAGTAATTTTCCTTTTGGATATGTTGGAAGTAATCTAATTTCTCAAAGTGGAATATCAAATCCAACAATGAATGGTTCAAAATTAGGTAATAATATTAATACTGGATTATTTTCTGGATATACTGGAACTGTTTTTGAGCCTATCGATGAGTTTAAAGGAGATATAGCAAGAATTTATTTTTATTTCATTACACGTTATGAAAATCAAGTTACAGGATGGACGTATTCGATGTTTAATGGCACTTCAAATCAAGTTTTGACAGATACCTTTTTATATACAATGTTAGATTGGCATTCAAATGATCCTGTTTCTCAAAAAGAAATAGATCGAAATAATGCTATTTTTGTTCATCAAAATAACAGAAACCCATTCATAGATCATCCTGAATATGTTTGTCAAATATGGACAACACATTGTACTACTTTGTCTTCAGAGAGTTTTGCTTTTGAAAATACAATTTCGATTTACCCAAATCCAGCTGTTAATAACGAAGTTACAATTTCATCTGAAACGGAATTAAAATCGATTGTTTTATACAACATCAACGGACAAATTATTCAAGAAATTAAAAACCCTACACGAGTTGATAATTCTTATAAACTAAATAATTTATCAAGTGGGTTTTATTTAGTTCAAATGGCGTCTGAAAATGCGGTTGCAACTAAGAAAGTTATTGTAAACTAAGAATACAAATCATATAAAATTCAAAAGTCTCATCATTTGATGGGACTTTTTTTATAAAATGAAAAGAGTGCTAAAGTATAAACCTTAACACTCTTTTCCCCTATTAACTAATCCTATTTTAATGACAATTGGCTTCGGGTTGTACAAATAAACTCATATTGCTTGGTGATAAATACGGAATATCTAACCCTAAACCTCTTACAATAAATAACATACCTATAATTACTGCTACTAATGGAATTGCTTTTTGAATAGTACCTCTTAATGAAAAAGAAATCAATCCAGAAGCATAAACAACAGCAACCATCATTGGAATCGTTCCCAAACCGAATAGCAACATATACCCTATTCCTAATGAAACATTTTGCATTGCAATTGCTCCAAAAAGTGCTACATAAACCATTCCACAAGGCAAAAATCCATTTAATAATCCGATGGTAAATAACGATTTATAACTCTTATTTTTAAACTGTTGCCCTAAACTTGATTTTACCTTTGTTATCAATCTATATACTGGTTTCGAAAAATTATAGTTAGCAAATACTTTTTCAGGAATTACTGCAACCAAAATCATTAAGATTCCAACAATTATTGATAACTGCTGTTGCATTCCTGCTAAATAAAAGCTTCGTCCCAATAAACCAAATAGCAATCCTAAAATTCCGTAAGCACTTAATTTTCCAATGTGATAGGTTAAAATTTGGGCTATTTTTTTTGCTTCATTAGTTCTATCTACGGGTAACATCATAGCTATTGGACCACACATTCCTATGCAGTGAAAACTACTAATTAGACCAAAGATAAAAGCTGAATACAGCATATTTTATATTAAAAATTAAATTTTATTTTCAACCAAATAGTTTTACTCTATTTTAATTGAATTTTTGTTTAAATAGGCAACACCATCATAATTCCATGCAATAGAAATGTCCCAAAGACCGCCAGCCAAATTACTTTTAGGTATGAGCAAATGTGGACTAGATAATGAAATCGGAATTTCAAAATCTAATTTCTGACTTGACGGTCTATAACAGGACACTTTTCCATTTATTTTTGAATAATCAAAGTCTGATGGAAATTGAATATTGATTCCTTCAGGTGTATTTTCTATGACTACTTTATTTGTTAAAGCATTCGCGTTTTCTTGTTTTTCAATATCCCCTTGCACTAATGCCTCTTTTTTGTAATAATCTTCAACAACTAGTTCATGATCATATTTAGCATTTGATTGCACTTTATAAACATAGGATAAAATAAAAGTTATAAAAAGCGCAAAAGCGATTACAATTCCTGTTCCCCAATTCATTTTCATATTTGTAAATTTTATTTAATTAAAGTTTCTTGGACCTTGAAAATTAGTTGTTGTTTCTTCAATCAACTTATCTCCGTTATAAAGTTCTAATTTTAAATGAACTTTTTCATCTTTTAGCAAACTCTCTGGAATATCAATATATAATGTTCCGCTGGCTAAACCTTGCTTAGGAACTTTAATTACGGGACTTCCCACAAGTTTTATTTCGCCTTTATAATTTACTATTTTAACCGTTACATTATTAAACGTTTGTTCTGTTTTGTTAACCACTTTATAGGTGTAGAAATTTCTAATATTTTTTCCGTTATGCTGAAACAATTGACCTGACATGGGTAAAAAATTAGCTTCTACATCGTTTCTTAAAAATAACATTCCGATTAATACCCCAATTAATAAAGTTAAAACACCAATATAACCTTTCATTCGTGTGGTTAACTTGAACTTTTCTTTTTTGACGATTTCATCTTCACTTGCATAACGAATTAAACCTTTTGGTAATCCTACTTTATCCATAATGATATCACATTCATCAATACAAGCAGTACAATTGATACATTCTAATTGCGTTCCATTACGAATATCAATTCCTGTAGGACAAACTACGACGCATTGGTTACAATCGATACAATCTCCATGGCCTAATGCGGTTCTATCCTCACCATTTCTCCATTTTTTTCTTCCGTTTTGTCCTTCACCTCTTACATGGTCATAGGCAACATTTATAGATTTATTATCTAATAAAACACCTTGCATTCTTCCATATGGACAAGCTATAATACAAACTTGTTCTCTAAACCATGCAAACACAAAATAGAAAACTCCAGTAAAAATTAATAATGCAATTAGTGTGCTTAAATTAGTTGCTGGTCCTTCGGTAATCATTTTGATTAACTCATCGCTGCTAATTAAATACGCTAAAAAAACATTGGCTATGAAGAATGAAAAAATAAAAAAGATAATCCATTTAGTAACTCTTTTTCTTATTTTTTCAGCATCCCATTTTTGTTTAGCTAATCTTATTTGTGCGCCTCTATCACCATCAATCCAATATTCGATGCGTCTGAAAACCATTTCCATAAAAATAGTTTGTGGACAAAACCAACCACAAAAAATACGACCAAATGCAACAGTAAAAAGTGTTAAACCAACTACTCCAACAATCATTGATATTACAAACAAATGAAAATCTTGAGGCCAAAATGCAAATCCGAAAATACTAAAACGTCTTTCCAAGACATTGAACATTAAAAACTGATTTCCATTGATTTTAATAAAAGGTGAAGCAATTAAGAACACCAAAAGAAAATAACTTAATAGTTTTCTTTTCTCATAAAATGGTCCAGAAGGTTTTTTAGGATGAATAAAATTTCTCTTTCCATCGGCATCAATGGTAGATATGGTATCTCTAAAACTTTCGTCTGGTAAATTTGACATGATACTTTTTATTTTAGTTTAAAAAAGGCTTTGAGAGATTCTCAAAACCTTTTTTTTGACTGCTTATTATTATTTTGCAGGAGCTGCTATTATTTTTGTTGAATCCACTACAGTTGTTGCTGTTGGTGCAACAGCAGCTGTTTCTTTCCAAACTTCTCCTTCTGCAGCTTTAGCGCCAGCAGGTTTGGTGCCTTTTAATGTTAAAATATAACTAGCAACACTTTGAATATCTGTTGAAGATAAATTTCCTTTCCAAGCAACCATTGAAGCATTGTTTTTACTTCCTTCAGAAATAATCTTGAAAACATTTTTAATACCACCTCCGTTAATCCAATGTTCATCTGTTAAATTAGGCCCTACTAAACCTCCACCATCAGCTTTATGACATGCTGCACAAGCATTTGTGAAAATTTCTTTGCCCTTTGCTAAACTTGTGGCGTCTGTTACAGCAACTACCGTTTCATAACTTACTTCATCAGCTGCACTTTTTGGTAATTTTGATTTCTCTAATGCTGCTAATTCAACTTCATTTATAAATTCTTGTTCCTGATCGTATTCATTAACGATATGAAAACGTACCATATAAACCAAAGCAAATATTATCGTACCATAGAATAAATAAACCCACCATGGTGGCAAAACATTATCTAGTTCTTTGATACCATCATAATCATGATCTAACATAATGTCTTCTTCTCTTTCCATTTCTTTAGAACGAGTAAGTTTACTAACAATACTTTGATACCATTTACTTTCTGTAAAAGAGACTGATTGCGCCTCTGCTAATTGTTTCTTTTGTTCATCTGTTAATAAATGATACGTTACTTTATCAACAGCATCGATTACGATTTCTATTGCAATTAATAAAAACAAGAATACTCCCAAAAATAAAGCTACCATTGGAAACTTTATAAAAGCTGGCCTGTCTCCTGAATCGATAAAATATTCCAAAGCTGCAAATACAAATGCAAACAGTAATGGAACTCTTACGTATGATGGAATTAATTTTTTCATTTGTAGAAAATTTTGATGTTATGAGAACCTGAACAACCATAAAATAAAGCTTTATGGTTGTTTCAGCTTCAGTAAATTATAATTATGACTATTCGTCGTTTAATGGCATTTGGCTAATTTCTTTGATTTTATCTTTACTATAGGTAAAAGCCCATACTGTGAACAATACAAATGCAGTAAAGAAAATTGTCAATGAAATGATTGGATAAATATCTACTCCTTCAATAGTTTCCAAATTATGTTTGATAAACTTTAGCATAATTATTGTTTTTTAACTTGAGTATCAGTACCTAATCTTTGTAAGTAAGCTATAAGCGCTACAATCTCTCTATCTTTCAATGGTGATGTTGTTTGAGCTCCAAAAGATTTTTTAATATCTGGATTGGCTAATAAATTAGCTTCAATTTTTGTAGCTTGTTCATCCATATGTTTCAATGCATTATTGATTTCAGCTTCAGTGTAAGGAACCCCTAATGTAACCATAGCTTTCATCTTATCTTGCGTTGATGATTTGTCAAGTTCATCTTTAATTAACCACTGGTATCTTGGCATAATAGATTTCTCATTTAAACCTTGTGGATCATACATATGGTTAAAGTGCCATACATCATCTCTACCACCATTGAATGGTTTTCCTTTTACTCCTTCACGAGCTAAATCTGGACCAGTACGTTTTGAACCCCATAAGAATGGATGATCATAAACAAATTCTCCTGCTTTAGAATAGTCACCATAACGCTCTACTTCTGAACGGAATGGACGAACCATTTGTGAGTGACATCCCACACAACCTTCACGGATGTATAAATCTCTACCTTCTAATTCAAGAGGAGTATATGGTTTTACAGCTGATATAGTTGGAATGTTTGATTTTACTAAAATGGTTGGTAAAATTTGAATTAATCCACCAATTAAAATCGCAACTGTTGTTAATAACATAAATTGAACTGGTTTTCTTTCTAACCAAGAGTGAAGTTTTTCACCTTTTAAACGATTCGGAGAAATTACAGCTAAGGCTGGAGCTTCAGCAAGTTCATTTTCTACAGGAGAGCCTTGAATTACTGTTCTTATAATATTGTAAACCAACACAATAACTCCAGTTAAATATAAAGTACCACCAATTGCACGCATCCAATACATTGGCATAATTTCAGTAACCGTTTCTAGAAAATTTCCATATTGTAAAGCACCACCGTCTGGTTTAAATTGTTTCCACATAGAAGCTTGTAAAAAACCAGCAACATACATTGGAAGAGAATATAAAATAATACCTAAGGTACCAATCCAAAAATGGAAATTTGCTAATTTTTCAGAGAATAATTTTGTTTTGGTCATTCGTGGGATTAACCAATAGATCATACCAAATGATAAGAAACCATTCCAAGCCAAGGCACCTACGTGTACGTGAGCAATAATCCAATCCGTAAAGTGAGCAATAGCGTTTACGTTTTTTAAAGATAACATTGGACCTTCAAAAGTTGCCATTCCATACCCTGTAATTGCTACTACGAAGAATTTCAATACTGCATCAGTACGAACTTTATCCCAAACACCTCTTAATGTTAATAATCCATTAATCATACCTCCCCAAGATGGAGCAATCAACATTACAGAGAAAACAACTCCTAAGTTTTGAGCCCAATCTGGTAAAGCTGTGTATAATAAGTGGTGAGGTCCAGCCCAAATATAAATGAAGATTAACGACCAAAAGTGAATAATTGATAATCTATACGAGTATACCGGACGGTTAGCTACTTTTGGCACAAAATAATACATCATACCTAAGAAAGGAGTAGTTAAGAAAAATGCTACTGCATTATGACCATACCACCATTGAACTAAGGCATCTTGAACACCAGCATAAACTGAATACGATTTCATTGCTGAAACTGGTAACTCTAAACTATTAAAAATATGAAGTACTGCAACCGTAACAAACGTAGCAATATAGAACCAAATTGCTACATAAATATGGCGTTCTCTTCTTTTAATGATGGTTCCAATCATATTGATACCAAAAACCACCCAAATTAAGGCAATTGCAATATCTATTGGCCATTCTAATTCTGCATACTCTTTAGAAGTAGAATAACCTAATGGTAAGGATATTGCTGCAGCAACAATAATTAACTGCCATCCCCAAAAGTGAATTTTACTTAAAAGGTCGCTAAACATTCTAGTTTTTAATAAACGCTGCATTGAGTAATAAACCCCTGCAAACATTGCGTTTCCAACGAAGGCAAAAATGACCGCATTGGTGTGTAAAGGTCTTAAGCGCCCAAAACTTAAAAACGAAACGCCGCTTGTTAAGTTTGGAAACAAAAATAGGAACGCTAAAATTAGCCCTACCAACATCCCCACTACTCCGAAAACGATACTAGCGTAGATGAAATTCCTTACAATTTTGTTGTCGTAATAAAATTGTTGCTTCTCCATAAATTAGATTGATTTTTGTTTTTCTGTTTGTATTAATTTGTTTGGATTTTCTTTTACAATTTCATCGTCAAATAGGATTCTGACTGATGGTGTGTAGTCATCATCATATTGGCCACTCTTAACTGCTTTAATAAAAGCAACTAAAAAAGCAATAGCAACTACTATACTGATTGTGATTAATAAATAAATGACACTCATACCTTAAAATTGTGTTAACAAAGTTACTTTTACTCTTTTTTATAAAATATGACTTTTATCATATATTAAAATTTTCTTAAATTTAATACTTTTATCCTTTACGTGCATACAAATTGGTAAGTATTGTAACAAAGCTTACAATGGTTATTGTGCTCAATGGCATAATAATAGCTGCTACAATTGGGTCTAATTCGCCTGCAATAGCATAACTTAAACCAACTACATTATATAGTAACGACAATCCAAAACTCATGTAAATAGTCTTCATCGCGTTTTTAGAATAGCGCATAAAAAAGCTTATTTTATCAAATTGGCTAGCATCTAAAATGCCATCACATGCTGGAGAAAAAACATTTACATTTTCTGAAATCGATAATCCCAAATTACTTTGTGCTAATGCCCCTGCGTCATTTAAACCATCACCAACCATCATTACATTTTTGCCTTCTTTTTGCAATTGTTCGATGTATTGTAGTTTTTGTTCTGGTTTTTGATTAAAAACTAAAGTGGTTTTTTTGGGCAACATTTTTTCTAATATTTTTTGTTCACCATCATTGTCGCCTGATAAAACAACTAAATTATAATGCTTGGCTAAATTTTCAAACAATTGTTCTAATCCTTTTCTATATTGATTATTGAACACATAACTTCCTTTATACTCATCGTTAATTTCGACGTGTACTTTCGTTTTTTTATGTGTGTTCTCTGTCATTGTTTTTAGAAATTGAGACGAGCCTAATTTAATTTTATTGCCATCGATTTCTGCAAAAATTCCTTTTCCAATAATTTCTTCGAAAGTGGTAACTTCTATTTTATCTTGGTTGGTAATAAAATCGTAAAGTCTTCGGCTTAATGGATGGTTTGAACCTCGTAAAACATTTTTTAACAACTTTAATTCGGATGCATTTAATGCTGTTCCTTCATAAGTTATATCTGTTTTTTTATTGGTAGTTATCGTTCCTGTTTTATCAAAAACAATTGTATCTACTTTAGCCAATTGTTCTACAACCAACGCATTTTTTAAATATAATTTTCGATTGCCTAAAATTCGCAACACATTGCCTAATGTAAACGGAGCCGTTAAAGCCAAAGCACATGGACAAGCAACAATTAAAATAGCTGTAAAAACATTAAAAGCAGTTGTTACATCAATAAATAGCCAATAGATAAATGACACTATTGATAGAGCTAATAAAGTAGGTGTGAAATAGCGACTTATTCTATCCGTAATATTCTTATGTTGTTGTTCTACTCTTTTTTGAAAAACATCATTACTCCATAATTGCGTTAAATAGCTATTTGAAACCGAAAATAACACCTCCATTTCGATGACTTTCCCCATTTGTTTACCACCTGCAAATACTTTATCGCCAGATTTTTTTTCAATTGGAACCGCTTCACCAGTTACAAAACTGTAATCAATAGAGGCTTTTTCAGAAATTAAAATTCCATCTACCGGAATTAACTCTTGATTACGAATCAATAATCTGTCACCTTTTTGAATATCGTATACTTGAACCGATTCTTCTTCTCCGTTTGGCAAAACTTTGGTAATTGCAATTGGAAAATAGGATTTATAATCGCGCTCAAATGAAAGAAAATCGTATGTTTTCTTCTGAAATAACTTTCCTAATAACATGAAAAAAATCAATCCAGCCATACTATCAAAGAATCCTTGACCGTAATCAAAAATAATATCTACCGTACTTCTTATAAACATTACAACAATTCCCAATGCAATAGGAATATCAATATTTAATAAGCCCGATTTAATACTTTTCCAAGCTGAAACATAATATCCAGAAGCTGAATAAAAAAAAGTAGGAAGTGATAATCCAAAAATCAACCAACGAAAAAATCCGCGATATTGATCAATCCAATATTCTTCTACTTCAAAATATTCAGGAAATGATAATAGCATGATATTTCCAAAACAAAAAAACGCGACACCTATTTTATAAATTAAACTTCGATCGATTTGTTTTTTGCCTTCATCAAAATTTTCTAAAGAGATATATGGTTCATAACCTATCGAACTCAATAAATAAACAATCTCTTTCAAAGTTGTTTGTTCTGGATTATACGTTACACGAACTTTCTTTTCTCCAAAATTAACTTGAGAAGCGTTTATTCCTGGTTGAAGTCTTTGTAGATTTTCCAGAATCCAAATACACGAACTACAGTGTATATGAGGAATATAGAGTGAAACAATATGTGTTGTACGCTCTTGGAATTCCAATAATTTTGAAACAATTTCTTCATTTTCTAAAAAGTCATATTTTCCCTGAATATCCTGTGGTGTTGCTCCGGGAGAAGCCTGAAAATCATAATAACATGATAAATCATTTTGACTAAAAATTTCATAAACGGTCTTACAACCGTTACAACAAAACTTTTTTTCGTCGAATACAATCTCTTCTTTTTTTATAATTTCAGTACCACAATGGAAACAATTTTCTGTGTCCATAAATTTGCTCATTTTACCTGTTACAAAAGTCTTATTTAAATATAAGTCAAAATATGATATTTGTCATACATTTTTGTAAATTTGTAAACACATTAAACAAAATCTTACTATGAGTAAATGCGAACAATGTATTGTGAGGCAATTTAGTTCATTAAAAGCCTTAAATAAAGAAGAGTTACTTCGCATGGCCGAGTGCAAAACGTCTTATACTATTAAAAAAGGTGAGCCTATTTTTGAAGAAGGTGATGTAACCAATGGTATTTACTGTGTTAAAGACGGTGTATGTAAATTATCTAAATTAAGCGATAATGGTAAAGACCAAATTGTTAAATTAGTAAAACCCGGCGAATTATTAGGCCAACGCTCTATGATTAGTGATGAACCTGCTAATTTAAGTGCAATTGCATTAGAAGATATGGAAGTTTGCTTTATTCCTAGAAGTGAAGTGATGCAGTTTTTTAATCATAACAATCAGTTTTCAATGAATGTAATGAAAACCATTTGTGAGGATTTAAAAGATGCCGATGATCATATGGTAAATATGGCCCAAAAAACGGTGCGTCAACGATTAGTAGAAACGCTTATTTATTTAGAAGAGACATTTGGAAAAAACGAAGATGGTTCTTTACATATTCAACTTTCTAGAGAAGAATTAGCTGGAATGATTGGAACCGCTACCGAAAGTTGTATTCGTTTACTTTCAGAACTAAACAAATCAGAACTCATAGAATTAAGTGGCAAAAAAATATTTATTGCCGATAAAAATAAATTAAAACGTTTTGCCTAAAATAAAAAATCCGCTTTTCAGCGGATTTTTTATTTCTTATTTCGTTGGTCCTTCCCAATTTGAAAAACCACCTACCAAATTAAATGTTTTTTCAAAACCCAATTGTTCCATAGCACCACAAGCATTTGCACTTCGTACTCCCGCTGCACAATACACATAATAGTTTTTCGATTTATCTAACTCCTCCACTCTATAAATAAAACCTTGTCCTTTATAGATATCAATATTTATTGCTTCTGGAATAGAACCATCGTTAAATTCATCTTCTGTACGCACATCTAATATAACTCCGTTTTCATCAGCTAAAAACTGACTCCACCATGTGTTTTGATCTAAGTTTGTCATCGTTTATTTTTTTCCAAAAATACTATCTATAATTTTAAAAAAAAACTTTAATAAAAATTTAACACACATTTGTACATACAAATAAAATAATTACTACATTTGTACATACAAATTTTACAAACTCAAATGAGAATAGAAGAAATCATAAAACCAACTTCTCCAATGGCAATTGAAAAGCGTACACTACTCAATGTAATGTACACTCAAAATGTTGTTTCAGAAAAGTTCAATGAAATTTTAAAGCCATTTGACTTGTCTCCTGAACAATTCAATGTATTACGAATTTTAAGAGGTCAAAAAGGAAATCCTGTAAATATGTGCACTATTCAGGAACGAATGATTGCCAAAACCAGTAATACTACAAGACTTGTAGATAAATTGTTATTAAAAGATTTAGTCATTCGAGAGATTTGTCCAGAAAATAGACGTAAAATGGAAATTACCATAACTGAAAAAGGGATGGAATTGCTTCAAAGTCTAGATGCTTTAGTAGAATCTCATGAAAAAAGTTTTGCCAAAAATCTTACGGATAAAGAATTAGAATTGTTAAATGAATTATTAGAAAAATTTAGAAATTAATTATAAAAATTGCCATGAATAACTTTATAGAAAACCAAAATTGGCGTTATGCCACCAAAAAATTTGATGCCACTAAAAAAGTATCAACAGAAGATTTAGAAACTCTAAAAAAAGCCATTCAACTAAGTTCATCTTCATACGGATTACAATTATACAAAGTATTTATTATTGAAAATCCAGCTATTAGAGCACAATTACAGCCTGTTTCTTGGGGACAATCACAAATTGTAGAGGCTTCTCACCTATTTGTTTTTGCAAATGTGGTAGATGTTCAAGAAAATCATATTGACAATTATGTTCAAAATATTGCGAATACTAGAGGTTTAGCACTTGAAGATTTAAAAGGCTATTCAGATTTTATGAAATCTAAAATTGTATCACTACCTGTTGAACAAAAAGCAGTTTGGACATCAAAACAAACCTATTTAGCGTTAGGAAATCTTCTAAATGCGGCCGCTGAATTAAAAATCGATGTAACTCCAATGGAAGGTTTTGAACCTGAAAAATACAACGAAATTTTGGGTTTAAACAAATTAGGTTTAAACGCCTCATTAGTAGCAACTGTAGGTTATCGTCATGAAGAAGATGCTACACAACACTATGCAAAAGTGAGAAAACCAATCGAAGAATTATTTGAAACTATTTAATATAACCACTAACATTTAAAATGAAACACATGAAAAATTTAAAATCAATCGCATTAGCTCTAGTAGCTTTAGTAACATTATCAACAAGTGCACAAACTAAAAAAGTTGACGCAGCTAAAAGTACAATCAATTGGGTTGGAAAAAAAGTAACAGGTTCACATGAAGGAACTATCAACATAAAAGATGGAGCTTTAGTTTTCAAAGGAAACAAATTAGCTGGTGGAAGTTTTACGGTAGACATGACATCAATTAATACAACTGATTTAGAAGGTAAAAGTAAATCAAGTTTAGATGGTCACTTAAAGTCAGATGATTTTTTTGGTACTGAAAATCACCCAACAGCGAACTTAGTAATCAAAAAAATTGCAGACAAAGGAAATGGTGTTTACGGTATTAATGCTGATTTAACGATCAAAGGAAAAACTAATACTATTGGATTTGAAATTACTGTTGCAGGAAACACTGCTACAGCTGATTTAAAAGTAGATAGAACTAAATATGATATTACTTACAAATCTGGAAACTTTTTCAGCGATTTAGGTGATAAAGCTATTTATGATGAATTCGAATTAAAAGTAAAATTAGTATTCTAATTGAACTGGGAAACTTTGCTATGAAAAACAAAAGCCTTGAAGTAATTCAGGGCTTTTTTGTTTTTGGAAGTTTTTAAAATATTTTAAACGATATTTTTCAATTCAAATTCTTTTTCAAAATTTTTCTTTATGTTTCTTTTAGATAATGAAAAAACAAAAAGAATAAACACATTAAAGAATAAAAATATACAATTGGGAAAAATTTCAAACGTTTGTCTTTGTTTATAAATCATAAAATTCATAACAAAAACAAATGAGAAAATTCCTAAGAAGTAAAATATCTTTGTTCCTTTTGATAGTTCAACATCATATTCAATTGAATAAAGGTTCTCAGATTTTCTTTTATAAATTCCTTTAATTCGTATTGCTTTGAGGGATGAAAAATAAGTATTTGAACTTAAATTAAAATTTGAATCATTAAATTTTCCTGTAAAATTTTTATCATCGAATACTTTTGGTGTAAAAAACCAAATTATAGGTTCTTTAGTTACACGTCTTTTCAATTGTTTATCAAAATCTTGAGATTCAGCTGAAAATTTCATTAATTAATCCTTTTTTTGTTTTGAAGCATATGCAAATTCTAAACCAGCACATTGCTTATTTTGCCTAACATGAACTAATGTGTCATTCTTCAAATAAAACTTTTCATTAGAAAACAACTCATATTCAAATTCAATATCAGCATTACAATCTTTTATTGATTTTTTTCTATCTCTTCTTTTATTAATTTCTTCAACAGTTTTACAAATGGTACCATATTCACACATGTAAAAACAGTCTTTTGGTTGCGAACTGTTTAAAATGATAGTATCATTCTTAATTATCCATGTTCCTTTACTAATTGACCTATAAGTACAAGCACCACTGAAGAATTCAAATGTGTTGTTCTTTTTAATTTTCAATTCTGCGATGTATGGATAAGTTCTAATAGTATCAAACCAAATTTTTACATATTTAGAAGTGTTCTTCTCCTCTATTTTTGAAGTTCTGCTTTTATCACAGCCAGATGAAATAATTGTAATTAGAAAGAAAGTAATAATATAGTTTTTCATATTTATGAGAATATAAAACAAACTCAAGGCAACGTTACTTCACCTAAAAACAACGTCCAAACTTCTCTTTTAATAGAACCAAAAGCCTTTAGTATTGGCTTAAAACTTACTTTTTGAAAAAGTTGCAATTGCGTTGTGTTTTCGTTTTGCGAAATTGTTAATTGGTATTGTGTGGTCCAAAAATCGTTTGCAACAATAGAATTCTCAAAATTGGAAACAGAAAATAAATAGTTCTTATTTTCAATTTTAGTTAATAACTCTTTCAGTGAAATTGTAAGTTTTTCTTCTGAGGTATAATCAACAACGGTGTTGTTTTCATTCTCAAACAAGTTGAAAATACTCGATTTGATTTCGCTTTTTAAACTTTCTGAAGTGCTTTCGGCAGAAAATAGCGTTAAATAATGGTAATAATCTTCCACTTTTAAAGTCGCGCTTTCTTGGTAGGCTTTTACCGAAGCCATCGTAAAATTTGCTTTTATTGCCGTGGAAGCAGTCGGATTCGCATTTTGACCAAAAACGGAAAATGTGCCAACTAAAAACAGAAAAATACAACTTCGTAAAAACATATTATTCTTGTAAAATTCGTATAAAATTTATCTCATTTTTTTCATTACTTCGAATGTCAATTACTTTCATTTTTTTTAATGAAACGCTTGGAACAATCAACTTTTCAGAAAATTCTTGTTTGTTAAAATATTCTATTCCCAAATCGTTTTTTAGCATGACTAAAACTTCTAAATCATTTGCCAAAATTTGCTGCAATTGCTCTTTTCGGGTTTGCCAATCTTTAATATCCGATTTCATAAAACCTTTCAATATCATGGCATGATCATCGGGTTGTAATGTAATTGGCGTTGTGTTTTCTTTATTAATAACAATCGTTTTTTCTTTATAATACGGACTTTTCAAAACAATTTTCGTACTATCTTTTGCTGCAATTTGAATTTTCGAATCGATAATTTCAACTGGCGATTCAATATTATTTTCAATCATCACCGCTTTTACTTCATCGCTATTAATTTGTTCTTCGGTAAATGCATTCTTTACTTCTATGGTTTGAATTTCTTCTTTATTCATTATTTGATACGAAAGAAATCCGACCAAAAACAAAGCTAAAATTACGATGCCAATCAGAAACACATTTTGCTTCTTTTTAGGTTGTGCTGTAACTACAATTTCATTTTGTTTGGCTTTAAACACGTATTCATCCCAACCCGAATATCCCACCAATTGCGATAAAATATCTAACATATCTTTTCGAGGCAATTTAGCATTGGTTTCCGATTTTAGATGGGTGTAAATCCATTTTTCACTCACCGTTTGTTTTACTTGAACGGCAATCAAATCGGTTAAATTTTGAATGTCTTGCGAACTAAACGTTTTCCAAGTTCCTTCAAAATAAGGATATTGCTTTTGATAAGTCAAAAGCACATCGTTTTTAAGTTGGAAGAATACGTTTAATGGGTTCATGAATTTTATGCGTCAAAAGTAGGCAATTACTCAATTTTATTTACTGTAAAACCACTGTAAAAGTAACGAAAAATCTTTACAGTGAAAGGAAAGTTGATTTGCCAACCAAAATTTGTGTTGCGAATGTACTATTGCACCATATTAATTTTAAAAACAAAAAAATATGAACACGCAAGTACAACAACTAAACGGAAAATGGAAACTAATTATTGCTTTGCTTTTACTAAATGTTTTAAGTGTTTCGGCACAAATTAGTGGCAATCAAGTCTATGGAAAAAACAATTACAACGGCAACAATTACAACCAGGAATCGTTACCAAATAACAGTAAAGTGTCGATCAATGATAATGTTTTATCGGTTTCTGTAAAAATTTTACTCAACAAAAAAGCAGATGGATTTGTAATGACGTTAGGTTTAAACGAAGAAGATGAAACGGTTGCTGGTTGTAGCAAAAAAATTACGGCAAGAATTACGGGTTTTATCGAAAAAATGAAATCGTTGGGTGTGAAAAAAGAAAATGTGTACATCGATTTTATTTCGCAAACCAAAATTTATGATTTTGAAGTAAATGGTATGAATTCTGAACAAATTGAAAAAGGATTTGAAATCAAAAAGAACATTATAGTTTCAACTTCAAACGTAACTAGTTTGGAAAAAATAATTGCGTTGGCTTCCGATTTTGAAATTCATGATGTGATAAAAGTGGAATATTACAACAATGAAACGGATGCCATTCATAATTCACTTTTTGATGAAGCCTTAGTTTTAGCTGAAGCGAAAAAAATTAGATACATGAAAGCTTTTGGAAAACGAATCATTGGAACACCGACAGCTACAGAAGAATTTGCAACGGTTTTCCCAAAAACACAATACAATACCTACCAAGCTTTTGAAACAGCAGAAATTCAAACGAATTACAACAACCGAAGTCCTTATTTAAAGAAAATTGCTCGAAAAAATAAGACTTTTTATTACGACGGAATTTCAAGCGCAGGTTTTGACAAAGTCATCAATCCCAATCAAACTGAAGTGGGTATTCAATATGTAATGACCATTACAATGCATTATAAAATTGATACTTCGATTTAAGGAAAGTTTGTTCCATAAAAAAAAGCCCTGAAAATTCAGGGCTTTCTAATTTAAAGGGTGAAAGACGGGTCTCGAACCCGCGACCTTCGGAACCACAATCCGACGCTCTAACCAACTGAGCTACAATCACCATTTGTTTTGAACAAGAGAATCTTAATTCTTTTGCGAGTGCAAATATAGGTGTTTCCTACAATCTTGCAAAGATTTTTTTTACTTTTTTACTACTATTTTATTTCAAATCAGCTAAACTATTGACTGCCAAATATCTTTCGGTAGTAAAACCTTCGGCATACTCCACTCCTACTAGTCTTCCAAAGTCTTCGGCTCGATATTTTACACTGTCTAAAAAGTTTTTTGAAGCAATGGGTGTCACCGGTTCATTAGAATTTGGATCATAAAATTGCGAACCATATGCTAACACTGATTCCATTTTTTTATCCAGAAATCCAGAAATATCTACCACAAAATCCGGTTCAATGTTTTGCCATTGAATGTAATGATAG
The DNA here is from genome assembly GCF_025947285.1 of Flavobacterium sp. N2820. Lineage (NCBI taxonomy): Bacteria > Pseudomonadati > Bacteroidota > Flavobacteriia > Flavobacteriales > Flavobacteriaceae > Flavobacterium > Flavobacterium sp. N2820. The sequence continues at coordinate 841,823 of NZ_CP110008.1, forward strand.
ACTACTTTTGGTCGCCAAGCGTGTTGCTTTTCCCCGTTTAATTCGGTTTCAATTTTAACCAAACCTGATAAAAAACAAGCATCACTAACCAATTTACTTCCTTTTCCGTGATCGATGTGTCTATCGGCAATTGCATTGCATAACACGATTTCGGGACGGTATTTGCGTAGCATTTGAATTATTTTTAACTGATGCGCTTCATCGTTTATAAAAAACCCATCACGCATATCTAAATTCTCACGTACAAAAACGCCTAAAATCTCAGAAGCTTTAGCCGATTCAGAATTACGAATTTCAACCGAACCACGTGTACCAAGTTCTCCTCGAGTTAAATCGATAATCCCGACTTTCTTTCCAAGGCTAACTTCTTTGGCAATTGTGCCACTACAACCTAATTCTACATCGTCTGGATGCGCTCCAAAAGCTAATATGTCTAATTTCATATCTTTTAATTTTGCCACGAAGGCACTAAGTCAATAAGTTTTTTTTAACTGAACACCGATTACTGAACACTGACTACTAGAACATTCCGCATCGTCATCGATTTGTTTTCGGTTTCGATAAATTCTTTTTCTGGATGGCTGTCTTTTGTAATACCGCAGCCTACATAAATATGTACAACATCATTATCCACTTCTAAACAGCGTAAATTTACGAATAAATCGGTTTGATTGTCTTTCTTATATTCCCCTAAAAATCCAGCATAATATTTTCGATTATAGTCTTCATTTTTCAGAATAAAATCGATTGCATTTTCTTTGGGTAAACCACAAACAGCTGGCGTTGGATGTAATGCTTTTATTAAATCATTCGACAGAAAATCAGTTGTTAATTCCCCTGAAATAAATGATTTTAAATGTACTAAATTTCCAGCTTTAACTGTTTTAACATCAGAAACAATAAGTTGACTTACTTTATCTTTTACTTTAGTTACAATATAATTGGTTACAAATTGCTGTTCTTCTATTTCTTTGGTTGCCCAAATTACATTTTCAGAATACAATTGCGTTCCCGCCAAAGCCACCGTTTCAAACTGATTTTGATTGATTTTTACCAATTGCTCCGGCGTTGCTCCCATCCATAAACCAATTTTTGGATGACAAAACAAATAGCGAAAAGCCGTTGGATAAGCCGAAATCATGTTCTGAAACGTTTCAACAATTGAGATTTGTTCCTTTAAAACAATTTTACGTGACAAAACTACCTTATCAAATTCGCCTTGTTTAATTGCTTCAATTCCTTTGGAAACTAAATTCTCAAAAGCTTCTTTTTGATTCGTTTCTGAAATAAAATTTTCAGCTGATTTTTGCTCTAATTTTTCAAGATTTCCTTGCGAAAACATATTTCCTTCAAACGGAATTACCACTTGTTTTCCTTCATGAAAAGGCATGAACACAAATCCGGCTTGACCGATAAAATCAATAATTTCAGTGTTTTGTTGTACGATTAAATTCCAAACCGTTTCATTTGGTTTTACATAACACACAAACGCTTTTTGATTTGATAGTAGAGTATGTATTTCTTCGAAAACTTGCATTATTGTCTTCTTGAAAGTACCATATTAGTCAATTTACAAAGCGAAATCAATTTTCCTTCTTCGTCTACAATTCTAATTTCCCATAAATGAATACTGGCACCTTTGTGAATAATTTTAGCCGTAGCAGTAACCATTCCTTCTCGTTTACTTTTTAAATGATTTGCTGAAATTTCGATACCACGAACTTCTTGTTTTTCTGGATTTACAAACATTAGTGAAGCGGCACTTCCAACACTTTCTGCCAAAGCAACTGTAGCTCCACCATGTAGCAATCCCATAGGTTGATGTACTCTTGAATTCACAGGCATTGTAGCGGTTAAAAAATCTTCACCAGCGTCTGTGTAAACAATATCTAAGGTATTCATTAAAGTATTTTTGCTCCAATCGTTACATAATTGCAACATTTTTTCTCTATCAAACAGCATAAGTTTATTTTTCTGTAAAATTAAACATTCTGAATAGAATATTTCATCTGATTTAACGTTTTACTATGTATTTTATACACATTTTGATTTTATGAATTTAAAATTAATAATTACATTTACCAAAATTACATTATACATGCGTCGTTTACTACTTTTATTATTAATAGGATTTGCAGTTTCATTAACATCTTGCAGAAATGATTTAGACTTTGAAACCAGCAATGGAGGCTTGCGTTTTTCAAAAGATACTGTTTATCTAGATACTGTGTTTACTAATATAGGCTCAAGTACTTATACCTTAAAAGTTTATAATCGAAGTGATAAGAATATTTCTATTCCTACTGTACGATTGAGCAAAGGATCTGCTTCAAAATATCGATTAATGGTTGATGGAATGGCAGGTCAGGAATTTGAAAATGTAGAAATGTTAGCTAAAGACAGTATGTACATTTTTGTATCTGTCACAGCTGATGTAGCAGCTGCAAACCCAACCGATTTTTTATATACCGATCAAATTTTATTTGGAGATGGAATTAATCAACAAAAAGTAGAATTGGTAACTTTAATTCAAGATGCAATTTTTTTATATCCTCAAAAATTCTCTGATGGAACTACTGAAACATTACCTATTGGAGATGACGAAATTTACGGTTTTTTCTTAGATGAAGCCGATCCAACCAACGGAAACGAATTGCATTGGACCAATACCAAACCTTATGTAGTGTATGGTTATGCAGCAGTTCCGAGTACAAAAACGTTAGTGGTAGATGCTGGAGCAAGAGTTCATTTTCATGCCGAATCGGGTTTAATTGTTGCAAATAATGCTTCTATTCACGTGAATGGAACAAATTCAACAACAACAGCTTTAGAAAACGAAGTCATTTTTGAAGGCGATCGTTTAGAACCTGATTTTGCAGAAGTTCCTGGACAATGGGGAACCATTTGGCTAACACAAGGAAGTACAAACAATCAAATTTCTAATTTAACAATAAAAAATGCTACAGTTGGACTCCTAGTTACAGGAAATGATGGCACTTCTACTCCAACTTTAGATATCAATAATACACAAATTTATAATTGTTCAAATGTTGGAATTTTAGCTCGAACAGGAAATATTGAAGGTAGAAACATGGTTATCAATAATTGTGGACAAGCATCTTTTGCTGGAAGTTTTGGCGGTAGTTATGATTTTACGCATTGTACGTTTGCAAATTATTGGTCGAGCCCTTCACAAACGGCAATTGTTTTAAGTAATGAAAATCTTAGTGAAACTGATGAAACGGAATTAATACAAGCAAATTTTAAAAATTGTATTGTGTATACTTCAAGTAATTTAGGAATTAGTTTACAAAAAGAAGGTGCAACTTTTAACTTTAATTTTGATCATTGCCTGATCAAATTTGCCAATTCAGGAAATCAATTTGCATCTAATCCGCTGTATGATTTTTCGGGAAGTAATTATACAAATTGTTTAATTGCAACAAGTTCAAATGTAAATAGACCTTATTTTAAAAATCCAACGAATAATGAATTAATGATTGGAGAAGATTCTGCAGCAAGAGAAAGTGCTGACAACACTTACTCTACTTTTAACGATATATTAAATAATCCAAGAATTGGAGCTACTGATATAGGAGCTTATAATTGGACTACTTTTGACTAATCAATTAAACTATACAATTATGAAAAATCTCTCTTTATCTCTTTTAATTATTGGTTTAACATTCGTTTCTTGTAAAAAAGAAGAAGTACAAAAACCTGAAGAAACAACAACTAAAGAAGAAGTTGCTGTCGAAACAAAACCAGATTCTGCTACAGTCGCTAAAGCTTGGACTGATTATGCTACACCATCAAAAGCTCACGAAATGTTAGCTAAAGATAACGGAACTTGGGATGCTGAATTAACGTTTTGGTCACCAGACAATCCACAGGAAATGAAATCTACTGCTACTGTAACCTATAAAATGATTATGGGCGGTAAATATCAAGAAGGAACTTATTCTGGTGATATGTTTGGAATGCCATTTGAGGGAAAAGGAACAGTTGCTTTTGATAATGCAACCGAAGAATTTGTATCAACTTGGATTGACAATATGGGAACTGGAATGATGATTACTCGTGGAAAATACGATGAAGCAACAAAAACCTCTACTTTTTATGGGGAAATGGTGGATCCAGTGACTAAAAAAGCTAAAAAAGTAAAAGAAATCATTACTTATATTGATGATAACAACCAAAAAATGGAAATGTTTGATGTTTTGGAAGACGGCAAAGAATTCAAGTCGATGCAAGTAGTTTCGAAACGTAAAATGTAGTTTTCAACAAATAAAATTAAAGCTGTTCAAAAAAGAACAGCTTTTTTTGTTTTTATGCGCTCTTAAAACTTTGAACTTCTAACTTTTTAGAATAAATTTGCAACTTCAACAACACAAATAACTACACAATGATTCATTTCTTCGGAAACCAATCCAACACTGTTTTTGCAGTTCAAACGCAAAACGAGATTTCATCAGAAGATAGCAACAAATTAAATTGGCTTTTTGGCAACGCACATAAAATAGAAAAATCCGTAGTAGCGGATTTTTTTGTTGGACCTCGTGCCGCAATGGTTACGCCTTGGAGTACAAATGCTGTCGAAATTACTCAAAATATGGGTATTTCTGGTATAATTCGTATTGAAGAATTTGAGAAAGTTAACGCAGACTTTACCGATTTTGACCCGATGCTTTCGCAAAAATATTCAGAATTAAATCAAGAAATTTATACGATTAATATTCAACCAGAACCTATTTTAGATATTGAAGATATTGCAGCTTATAACAAATCGGAAGGTTTGGCTTTAAGTCCTGAAGAAGTAGACTATTTGAATACTCTTTCTTCGAAATTAGGTAGAAAATTAACCGATTCTGAAATTTTTGCTTTCTCACAAGCCAATTCAGAACACTGTCGCCACAAAATTTTCAATGGAACATTTGTGATTGATGGCGAAGAAAAACCAACTTCATTATTTAAATTAATTAAAAAAACATCCGAAACAAATCCCAACGATATTGTTTCGGCTTATAAAGATAACGTAGCTTTTGTAAAAGGACCAAAAGTGACCCAATTCGCACCAAAAAGTGCCGACAAGCCAGACTTCTATCAAGAAAAGGAATTTGATTCGGTTCTTTCCTTAAAAGCAGAAACACACAACTTCCCAACAACAGTTGAACCATTCAATGGAGCAGCAACAGGTTCTGGAGGAGAAATTCGTGACCGTTTAGCAGGTGGACAAGGTTCGTTACCTTTAGCGGGAACTGCCGTTTACATGACTTCTTATTCACGTTTAGCAGAAGAACGTCCATGGGAAAATGGAATGGCAGAAAGACCTTGGTTGTACCAAACACCAATGGATATTTTGATCAAAGCATCCAACGGAGCTTCAGATTTTGGAAATAAATTCGGACAACCCTTAATTACAGGTTCTATTTTAACGTTCGAACATGAGGAAAACAATCGTAAAATTGGTTACGATAAAGTGATCATGCAAGCGGGTGGAATTGGTTATGGAAAATTAGATCAAGCCATTAAAAAGAAACCAACTGCTGGCGATAAAATCGTTATTTTAGGTGGTGAAAATTATAGAATTGGAATGGGTGGCGCTGCGGTTTCGTCTGCAGATACAGGTGCTTTTGGTTCAGGAATTGAATTAAATGCTATCCAACGTTCGAATCCAGAAATGCAAAAACGTGCTGCCAACGCCATTCGTGGTTTGGTAGAAAGTGATAACAATCCAATCGTTTCGATTCACGATCATGGAGCAGGCGGACATTTGAATTGTTTATCAGAATTAGTGGAAGAAACTGGAGGATTAATCGATTTAGATAAATTACCAGTTGGAGACCCAACGCTTTCGGCAAAAGAAATCATCGGAAACGAATCGCAAGAAAGAATGGGATTGGTTATTGGTGAAAAAGACATTGAAACCTTACAAAGAATTGCCGACAGAGAGCGTTCTCCTATGTATCAAGTGGGTGATGTAACTAACGACCATAGATTTACATTTGAATCAAAATCAACTGGTTTAAAACCAATGGATTATGCTTTGGAAGATTTCTTCGGAAGTTCGCCAAAAACGATTATGACGGATAAAACCGTTGCTACCAATTATTCAGAATTAGAATATTCAAAAGAAAATATAGGAAGCTACTTAAGTCAAGTCTTACAATTGGAAGCAGTAGCTTGTAAAGATTGGTTAACCAATAAAGTAGACCGTTGTGTAGGTGGACGCGTTGCCAAACAGCAATGTGTTGGTCCATTACAATTGCCTTTAAACAATGTCGGTGTTATGGCATTGGATTTCAAAGGAAAAGAAGGAATTGCTACTTCGATTGGCCACTCGCCTATTTCAGCATTAGTAAATCCTGTGGCGGGTTCAAGAACTGCTATTGGTGAAGCTTTATCAAATTTGGTTTGGGCTCCTTTAAAAGAAGGAATTAAATCGGTTTCATTATCAGCCAACTGGATGTGGGCTTGTAAAAATGAAGGTGAAGATGCTCGTTTATATGAAGCCGTAAAAGGTTGTTCAGATTTTGCTATTGAATTGGGAATCAATATACCAACAGGAAAAGATTCGCTTTCAATGAAGCAAAAATATCCAAATGATGAAGTAATTGCACCAGGAACGGTTATTATTTCGGCCGCTGGAAATTGTTCAAATATCACGAAAGTAGTAGAGCCCGTTTTGCAACGAAATGGCGGAAACATTTACTACATAAACTTATCGCAAGATTCGTTTAAATTAGGTGGAAGTTCATTTGCTCAGGTATTGAATAAAATCGGAAATGATGTTCCAACGATTCAAAATTCGGAATTCTTTAAAAAAGCATTCAACGTTTTACAAGATTTAATTAAAGATAGAAAAATTAAAGCTGGACACGATATTGGCAGTGGTGGTTTAATCACTACTTTATTAGAAATGTGTTTTGCAGATGATAAATTAGGTGCGTTAATCGACTTGACTTCTTTAGGTGAAAAAGATACGGTTAAAGCCTTATTTAATGAAAATATAGGAGTTGTTTTCCAAGCTAATGCTGAAGTAGAAGCAACTTTTGCACATCATAATATTGAAATTTTTAAAATTGGTTCGGCAATTGATGGCGATGCGTTTACGATTATCAATGGTGATGATAGTTTGACATTTAGTATTTCAACGTTAAGAGATACTTGGTTTAAAACATCGTTCCTTTTAGATTCGAAACAAGCTAAAAACGGAATGGCTGCAGCACGTTTTGATAATTACAAAAATCAAAAATTACAATTCACTTTCCCATCGCATTTTAATGGAAAACTACCTGTAATTGATGCTTCAACACCTAGACCAAAAGCAGCTATTATTCGCGAAAAAGGAAGTAATTCAGAACGTGAAATGGCAAATGCTATGTTCTTAGCAGGATTTGATGTAAAAGATGTTCACATGACCGATTTAATTTCTGGGAGAGAAACATTGGAAGACATTCAATTCATTGGAGCGGTTGGAGGATTTTCGAATTCAGATGTTTTAGGTTCGGCTAAAGGTTGGGCTGGAGCGTTTTTATATAACGAAAAAGCGAATACGGCTTTGAAAAACTTCTACAAACGTGAAGACACGCTTTCAGTTGGAATTTGTAATGGTTGTCAGTTGTTAATGGAATTAGAATTGATTAACCCAGAGCATGAAGTCCACGGAAAAATGCATCACAATACTTCAAACAAACACGAAAGTGGTTTTACGTCGGTAACCGTTCAGAAAAATAATTCGGTAATGTTATCTACGTTAGAAGGAACTACTTTAGGGGTATGGATTTCACACGGAGAAGGAAAATTCAAGTTGCCTTATTCTGAAGAAAAATATAATATTGTAGCAAAATATGCTTACGAAGGGTATCCAGCTAATCCAAATGGTTCAGATTTCAATACAGCTATGATGTGTGATACAACTGGAAGACACTTAGTAATGATGCCACACATTGAGCGTTCGACTTTCCCTTGGAATTGGGCACATTATCCGGATAGAGGACAAAAAGATGAAGTTTCTCCATGGTTAGAAGCTTTTGTAAATGCCAGAAAATGGATTGAAAATAAAAAATAATAAAGAAAAAGCGCTCATTAAAATGAGCACTTTTTTTAATGTAAAAAACTGCCCGAAAGCAGTTTTTCCAAACATCAACCCCAAAAAACTAAAACTTATCGGTTTCTAGAACAACGTATTGTCCTGGATATTGCGTGCTAACATCATCTTCAGCAGTTACAAAAATTCGTTTTGGTTTGGATGAAGAAACACTTTCAAACTTTACATGAAGTTTAGATGTTCCAACAATTTGACCAATATTTAAAGGAATTTGATTTTCTTCAGAGGACAACCAAACCACATAATACTTTTTGGGTGGTTGTAAACGCTCTGGTTCTGCTAAATATGAAATTTCTAACTTGATGTTGTAATTATTATTATTGTCCTTTTTAACAGATATATCACCTCTTGCTGCTGGAACAATATTTGAATTTTCAAACTTTACATTTTTAGAGCAAGATGTAAAGATTTGCAATAAGGCAAAAGGTAATACTAAAAAAAGTGCAATTTTTAGTGATAAACTATTTGTTTTCATATGCATTATTTTTTCATATTACGGTCAGCCATATTTGAAATCGATTTTCCTAAATCGTTCAATTCATTATTAAAATCTACTTTAAATAATGCCCATTTTTCTTCAGGACCTTGTTCATAATTTTCAATTTTAAGTTTTAAATCCGAATTTCTTTTTTCTAATGTATTGATTTCAACTTCATCTAAATCTCTTTCAACTTTTCCTTTCGAATTGATTTTTAGTTTTAATTCGTTGATTTCTTGCTGATTTTGAGCTAATTTCAACTGAATGCTTTCTTTAAATGTATTGTAATCACTGATAGAATCATTTTCTGCTTGAACCAAATCTGCTTCAGCATCAATTAAATCTTGTGTAGCTTCTTTAACGTCTTCTTCTTTTGCAGTTGGAGAATTATTACAACTGTTCATAAAAAAACCTAAAAAACTAGCGGTAAGTACTGTTTTTATAATAAATGTTTTCATTGTATGCTTTTTTGTGTTTGTAAAACCATGATTTCATTTTTCAAATATGTAAAATTTACATTTTAGCACTCATATAAGTTATCTCCTTTTCATAGTAATGTTTACTTATGCAAACGTATTTTGACAGGTGATTTAAAAAGGAAACCATGGCCTTTCTTTAATTATTTTTTACTCATTTCATGATCAGAACCACTTCGCAGTAATTCATTCGCTTTGTCTTTGAATGAAGTATTCGCTTTGTTCATTTTGTCTTCTAAAAAATTTTCAACTTTCATTGCTTTATCTTTTAAATATTGACCATCTTCGCTCACTTCTTGTTTGAACTTATTTGCCGAATTTTTTAAGCTTTTTGCAATATTGCTTCTTGTTTTTTTCCCTTTATGAGGTGCAAACAATACGCCAATAGTTGCTCCAATTAGAGCTCCAACAAATAAACTTCCAAAAACTAATTTTCCTTTATCATTAAGATTTTCCATGATATTTTATTTTTAAGATTAAAATCTGTAACCTACTGTTGCTTGATACCACATATTTTTATATCGTGGCGTTGTAGAAGTTCCATCTCCATTATTGTTTTTTAAATCCCATCCACCTCTTAGTCCAAAAACTAGATTTTGAACATTTATATCCACACCACCAATAAGTGAAAAAGTATTTTTACGAATATCATCGTTTTCAAATTCTTCTTCTTGTGTTGAACTTAATGAACCTCCTGTAAACTCATCTTTTTGTTTTAATAAATATGAGTATTGAGGCCCAAATAAAAGTGTTACATATTCAACTGGTTTAACAGCTAAAAATAATGGAATATCAATATAGTCAGTAGTTCTTGTGGTTTCATAATCGGTTCCTAAAAACGTACCTGTTGATTTAAAACCTTTTTGAGAAAATAATACTTCGGGTTGAATTCCAACAAATTTACCTAACGGAATTGATACAAAAACACCTCCTGCTAATCCAAATTTCCCATCTGCAACAAAATCTTCGCCTTCAGAATCATAAACATTTGAAAAATTTGTTCCTGCTTTTAATCCAAAGAATAATTTGTTTCGATTATCAGTTGTTGAAGACTCTTGAGCCATTGAATTTGTAACCGATAAAGTAACTAACGCGATCATTATGATTGCTTTTTTCATTTTTTTTAATTTTAAGTTATATGCGCAATATTTTTAAACCTTACTAGTAATAGTTCTAATTTATAGTACAAAGGTGCGTTCACAACCATTAAAATGTGTTACACAATCTATTTTTTAAGTTACATGATTCACTCATTTTGAAAGGCTTCTTCAAAGAAAACGGTTTCATGTATGGGATTGACAACGTTTTCCATTGTTAATCTAGAGAGCAAATAGCTAATAGTTGATTCTGCACCTTGGTTCAAATTAACATGATGTTGCTCTAAACCATCATAACAACCACCCGTTTTTGGATTATAAACAATTTGATGCAAATGATTTTTTCCTAAAAACCAATCAAATGCTATACACATTTTGCTTTTGTAAGCATCATCTTCGTAGACTTGATAAAAAGTTTGTAGCGCTAAAATCGTATAAGCTACATCAATAGGTTGTTCTCCAAACTGATTGGCCGATTTTCCTCTGTGATACCAACCTTGATTTGAAATCACTTTGATTTGATCTTCTTTAAAAGTAAGAGAAAGTAAAAAATCAAACGAAGTTTTTGCGATATCTTTATACAACTCACTTCCAGTACTCAAACCTGCAAACAACATTGCTTCTGGAAGAATACTATTGGCATAGGTAAGATAATCTTCAAACCATTTCCACTTTTTATCAGAAACTCCACGGTATTTTGAAACTAAATTATCGGCCAAGGAAGTGATTAAATAATTTATTCGTGGACTTTGACTTTCTTGATTATAAAAATATAATCCTTTTATAGCAAAAGAAATTGCTCTTGGTGAATGAAATTTATGGATATTTATTAAAGCTTTTTCTATTGCAAACTTTGCTTTTTTAATCAAACTTTTATGAATTATCTCCCTATGAGAAATAAATTCTCCAAGTGCCCAAATGGCTCTACCATTGGAGTCTTCTAAATTTTCATTCGAATTATTGGTAGTGAAATTTCCTTCTTTATCAACATAATTTAAAAAGCTACCATTTTCTTGTTGGCAAAATAAAATGAATTTTAAATACGTGTTAATTAATTCTAAATCTTCTTCAGTATTTGTTAATTGATAATGTTTAGTTACCGCAATCAGTGCTCTAGCATTATCATCTAATGTATAACCTGATTGCAAATTGGGTTTTGAAATAGCCGAAAATTGAATTAATCCATTTATTGTCGTCATTCTTTTGATATGGTTTAATGAAATTTTCGGCATTTCATAGTGCAAAGTTATTTTATGCTTGTTATTTTTATTTTTTACCAATTCAATATGAGCAATCGCTGAGTTTTGCCAAGAAGTGGGACTAATTTTATGCAAAGCATTTAATCGCATTTCTCTTACCAATTTTGGATTATATAATAGTTCAATTGTTTTTTCGGCAAGTTGATTGACGTTTAGAAAATCATAATTAAATCCAGCACCTTGTAAAAACTCTTTTGCATGCGGAATGGGCGTTGCAATTACAGGACAACCGCAAGCCATTGCATACGCTAATGTGCCACTAACTGCTTGATTAGGATCTTTTGAAGTAAATAGATAAACTTTTGTTCGTTCTAAATAATCCATTAATTCTTCTAAGGATAAATACTTATTTATAAACCGAACGTTGTTTTCTAAATGTAATTCTTGCACTTTTTCATACAGAAAATTACGGTATTTTTCTCCATCTCTTTTTAGAACTTCAGGATGTGTTTTTCCAATAACTAAATAAATCACATTTGGAAATTTATCTATAATTTTTGGCAAAGCTTCAAGTGCTGTTTCTATACTTTTTCCTTCATTCAATAGTCCAAAAGTGGTTAGCACTACTCTATCACTAAACTGATTTTTAGTTTTTTGATGCAAAGTATCAAACGATGCAACCAAATGCGTTCCATGAGAAATTACGGCGATTTTTCGAGAAGCTATTCCATAATCAGTCATCAAAATAGATTTTGAAATTTCGGTCATCACAACTAAACAATCAGAATAATCGGTAATTTTACGAACCACTTTTTTAAGTTGATCAGCTGGTTTTGGTAATACAGTATGAAATGTAGTTGTAATTGGACGCTTTAAATGTTTCATAAATTTTAACAAATAATCTCCATAAACGCCTCCAAAAAGACCAAATTCGTGTTGTAAAAATACCATTGCAATATTTCTATCCGCATTCAATTTTGTTGTCAATTCAGAAAAATGATCTTCAATTTCAGTATTTAGTTTATATTTAACTTCTTCTGGATAATTGTAATTCGATTCGCTTGTTTCTAATGCACAAACTTTTAATGAAAATGTGCCTCCGAATTTTTCTTGTATCGCATTTTTTAAATCTTGAGTATAGGTAGCAATTCCACATTCTCTTGGTGGATATGATGTTATAAAAACGATTTCGGGCAATTGTTTTTCTACTACTGGGAGTAACTGATATTTAGATTGATTTATGAATCGCATCAAGTTACTTTCATTACGATTATTTTTTGCTTCATTATAAACAAGCAATGAATTATTATAGATGGGAAAAAAATTATCTTTCATTTTGAGTTGGATTTAGTAAAAGTTCTTGTAATAATGCTTTCAAACTCATTGATGCACAAGCAATACATTTGTCTGCTGCACCATAATAAATGTATAATGTATCATCAAATAGAGCTGTCCCAGTAGGAAAAACCACATTGGAAACAACTCCATTTTTTTCATAATCCAATTCAGGTTCAAATAAAGGGTCAACTAGTCTTGCAATTACTTTTGTAGGATTATCAATATCTAACAAAGCAGCTGCAGCTGAATAAATATAACCTTCAGAAGTATCAAAAACACCGTGATAAATGAGTAGCCAACCCAATTCGGTTTCTATTGGAGGACAGCCACCACCGATAAAACCTGATTCGTGATTAGTACCAACAGGGTCAAGAATAATGTGTTCATTAAAATGGAGAAAATATTGATTCCAAAATTCTTTAGTTAAATCTTCTAAACTATCAATCAAAACCAATTGAATTCCGGGACGTATTCGGTGTAGAAAAGCCAATTTTCCTTTTATTTTTCTTGGAAAAAAAATTACATCTTTATCCCAAAGAAAAACTTCTTCATTGTGTTTAAAGTGGCGAACGTGACGAAAATATTTTGCATTTACCAAATTTGTACATTCGGCCAATCGTTTAAATTCGTCAAAAGTAAATTTAGGCACAATAATTCCTTTACGTTCAAAATGTTGTAAATCAGTTGATGTAACTAAAGCACCTAAAGCATTAATTCCATTATAAGCAGTATATGTAATGTAATACACACCATCAATTTTAACAATTCTTGGGTCTTCAATACCATGAGAAGCGTCATCAGAAAATGGAATTAATAAAGGTGTATTATTGCGTTGCACTAATGTAAGAGGCCCATCAAACATACAATATCCAATTGTTGAATAATTTCCTTTTCTAACCGCTCGATACAACATATGAACTGTGTTTCCCTCTTGCAAAATTGCAGGATTTAAAACACTGTCATTTTCAAACGAGAGTTCGGTTTTTTTAAGAAGAATACCTTCTTTTTTGATTTGTATCATTTTGAGATGTAGTTAGATGAAAAAAAGCGTAGATGAAAATTCACCTACGCCTTTTATTGGCTATTATGTGTATTCTTAGCATTTTTGAGTTACTAAGTTGCCCACAAAATAAAGTCAATTATTATGTTGTAGGTTGTCCTTTTTTGATAATATTCATTACTTCTTCTCGCTTTTTGTGCAAACGAGCCTCTACTCTTTCAAGTAAATCATCTTCTCTACCACTTTCGAATTTTAAATCAGAATCGGTCAATTGCGGAAATTTATCTTTTAAATTATCTGCTTGTCTTTTCCAATCACCAGAAAATTTAAAAACTTCTGTTCCTTTGTTTGCTTTTGATTCCATTTTAATTGTGTTTAAATGTTATAATCTTATAAAACAAAGGTTATTCATTTGAAACTAAAATGTATTACAGCATTAAAAAGAAAACTTACATAAATCACACATTTTCATGCATTTAAACTAAACATCTTCTAAGTTTTCTCTAAGTTTTGATTTTTTTCTTTTTTTCAATTGTTTGAAATAAGATGGAGATAATCCAGTAACTTTTTTAAATTGACTCGATAAATGTGCTACACTACTGTAATTTAATAAGTATGCTATTTCAGATAAATTCATTTCATCGTATAAAAGCAATTCTTTTACACGTTCAATCTTATGATTGATAATGTATTGCTGAATGGTAATTCCTTTTACATCTGAAAAAATGTTGGATAAATACGTGTAGTCTTGTTGTAGTTTTTCGCTGATGTAATCTGAATAATTTACTTTTGGCAATTCATCTGTATAATGAACCATTTCGATAATTACATCTTTAATTTTTTCAATAAGAATAGCTTTTTTGTCGTCTAATAATTCAAGACCAGACTTGCCTAAATTTGTTTTCAATAAATCAAATTGTTCAGGAGTTATATCTTCTAAAATTTCAACAACCCCTAAATCAACGATTACGTGATGCAACCCTATTTTTTTTAGTTCTTCCTTGACCATTATTTTACAGCGAAGACTAACCATATATTTAATATAGAGTATCATTTTGTTTTAGTTTTAATGGCAAATTAGTTTTTGCTCCGTTTATTTAATCTTCATAACCACTTTTAATTACAGTTGATATCATTTTAAATTGTTCATTAGCATTAAAATGGTGAGTGGAATGAGCAGGAATTACCATACCATCTCCTAATTTTAACTTGAATTTCTTTTTATCAATAGTTAGCTCAGCTACTCCATCAATAATTTGAATGTAGGTATCAAAAGGGGATCTTTTTTCATCTAATTCTTCTCCTGCATCAAAAGAAGAAGCCGTAACATTTCCGGTTACTTTTTTTATAATTGTTTTACTTACCACTGCATTTGGGATATACTCAATTAGCTCAACAACAATGTGAATTTTTCCTTTTTCAACTTCAACAACTTCGCTTGGCTTTTTCATTTTTTTTGGCTGAATTGCTTTATAATTTTAAACACGAAATACAATTCTATTCAAAGGTGGTTAATTATTTTACAAAAATCATTACATAATCGTGATTAATATTTATATATTTCCCATTTTAGAAGTAAAACCAATATTTTTCTATTATTAATACAATTTAGATAATTTAGTAGGCAAGCATACTATTTTTAAATTCATAAAAATTTAATTCATAGATTATCAATTATTTAAAAAATTGCACAATTAGTTTTATTTTTATAATTTGCAAGAAATATTAATTGTGAATTATGACAAATATTACACGCTTATTTGACTTTCCTTACCATCAATTAGAAAAGTACAACTTACCAGATGCTCTTGTAACAAAATATGGTAACGAATGGGTTAAGACTTCTACTAAAGAATATCTTGATAAAGCTAATGCTGTTTCAAGAGGATTAATTCGTTTAGGAGTCAATAAAAATGATAAAATAGCTATTATTTCTTCCAACAATAGAACAGAATGGCATATTACAGATATTGGTGCTTTACAAACTGGTGCACAAACTGTGCCAATTTATCCAACTATTTCATCTGAAGACTATGAGTATATTTTAAATCATTCAGAATCTTCCTATTGTTTTGTTTCTGATCAAGAAGTGTATGACAAATTAATTGCTGTACAAAAAAACATTCCAAATCTTAAAGCTATTTATTCTTACAATGCTATTGAAGGATGTAAAAGTTGGAAAGAAATTCTTGAACTTGGAGCAGATGAATCAAATCAGGATGTAGTAGAAGATCGAAAAAATAATGTAACAACTACTGATTTAGCCACTATAATATATACCTCTGGAACTACAGGAAGACCAAAAGGTGTGATGTTATCACATCAAAATATTGTTTCTGATGTTTTAATGAGTGCGCCAAGAGTTCCTCTTAGACCTGGTGATACAAAAGCATTAAGTTTTTTACCTATTTGTCATATTTTTGAACGAATGCTGACGTATTTGTACCAATATTATGGCATTTCAATCTACTTTGCAGAAAGCATTGAAAAAATCTCAGATAATTTAAAAGAAGTACATCCACACGTAATGTCGGTTGTGCCAAGATTATTAGAAAAAGTATATGATAAAATTTATGCTAAAGGAGCTGATTTAACTGGAATCAAAAAGAAATTATTCTTTTGGGCAACCGGTTTAGGAATTCAATACAAACCTTATAAAGAAAACGGATGGTTTTATGAATTCCAGCTTAAAATTGCAAGAAAATTAATTTTTTCAAAATGGCAAGAAGCACTTGGTGGCGAATTAGAACTTTTAGTTTCAGGAAGTGCTGCCTTACAACCAAGGTTAACAAAAGTGTTTACCGCAGCAGGAATTCCAGTTATGGAAGGTTATGGTTTAACCGAAACTTCTCCTGTAATTTCTGTTAACGACATGAGAAACAAAGGGTTCAAAGTAGGTACAGTAGGAAGAGTTTTAGATGGCGTTGAAGTTAAAATTGCTGAAGATGGCGAAATCTTATGTAAAGGTCCAAATGTAATGATGGGTTACTACAAAGATGAAACGCAAACGAATGAAGTTTTAAAAGGTGGTTATTTCCATACTGGTGATATTGGTGAAATCGACAACGAAGGTTTCTTGAAAATTACTGATCGTAAAAAAGAAATGTTCAAAACGTCTGGTGGAAAATATGTAGCACCTCAATTACTTGAAAACACTTTCAAACAATCACGTTTTATTGAACAAATTATGGTTATTGGCGAAGGTGAAAAAATGCCAGCTGCTTTTATTCAACCAAATTTTGAATTTATAAAAGATTGGGCAATCAAACATCCTGATGTAAAACTAGGTACTACCAACGAAGATATTATCACAAATCCTGTAGTTATAAAAAGAATTCAAGAAGAAATCGAACATTATAACGAACGCTTTGGAAATTGGGAAAAAGTAAAACGTTTTGAGTTAACTCCAGACGTTTGGTCTATTAATGACGGGCATTTAACTCCGACGATGAAACTTAAACGTAAAATTATAAAAGAAAAATATAATAATTTATACGTGAAAATTTACGGAGAACAATAAAATTAAATCCACCAATTGGTGGATTTTACTTTTTAAATGTTAAAAAATCATTAAATCAATAAAAAAATCTTAAAATACTATGCGTGCATAGTATTTTTTTTTATATTTGAAGAAATTTAGGTTATGCAAGATAAAACAATCGACTATATATTAAGATACACTTGGCAAGCTGTTGCTAGAATGTATAACGAAGAAGCCGCTAAATACAGTGCCACAATGGCTACTGGTTTTGCACTTTTGAGTATTGATAGAGAAAATGGAACTCCTTCTACTACTCTTGGTCCTAGAATGGGAATGGAAGCAACAAGTTTAACACGAACTTTAAAATCAATGGAAGAAAAAGGATTAATTATCCGAAAAAAAAATCCAGCAGACGGAAGAGGTGTTTTAATTTATTTAACTGAATTAGGAAAAGAAAAAAGAGAACTTTCAAAAAATACGGTATTAAAATTTAATGATACAGTAAGAGCAAATCTTACCGATGAAAAACTGCAAAACTTTATGGAAGTAGCCGAAATCATCAATGAATTAATCACCGATAAAAAAATATTTAACGACAAATAAAACAACAAACCTATCAACATGAAACGAAATATTAAAAAAGTTGCTGTTATTGGTTCCGGAATTATGGGAAGTGGCATTGCTTGTCATTTTGCAAACATTGGAGTAGAAGTCTTATTATTAGACATCGCACCAAACGAACTAACCGAAGCAGAACAGAAAAAAGGGTTGACTTTAGAAAGCAAATCCGTTAGAAATCGATTAGTAAATGATCACCTAGCAAACACTTTAAAATCAAAACCTTCACCAATTTATCATCCAAGTTTTGCCTCGAGAATTACAACGGGTAATACCACAGATGATATGTCAAAAATTGCAACAGCTGATTGGATTATTGAAGTTGTTGTAGAACGTTTAGACATCAAGAAAATTGTTTTTGAACAAGTGGACAAATTCAGAAAACCAGGAACTTTAGTAACATCAAATACGTCTGGTATTCCAATTCAGTTCATGAGCGAAGGAAGAAGCGAAGATTTCCAACAACATTTCTGTGGAACACACTTTTTCAATCCAGCTCGTTACTTAAAATTATTTGAAATCATTCCTGGTCCAAAAACATCTGATGATGTATTGGAGTTCTTAAATGGTTATGGTGAAAAATTCTTAGGAAAAACTTCAGTTGTAGCAAAAGATACTCCAGCTTTCATCGGAAATAGAATCGGAATATTTGGTATTCAAAGTTTATTCCACCAAGTAAAGGAAATGGGATTAACCGTTGAAGAAGTTGATAAATTGACTGGACCCGTTATTGGTCGTCCAAAATCGGCTACCTTTAGAACGGTTGATGTGGTTGGTTTAGATACTTTAGTGCATGTAGCGAATGGAATTTATGAAAATTGTCCAAACGACGAAGCGCATGAATTATTTAAACTTCCAGAATTTGTTAACAAAATGATGGAAAACAAATGGTTAGGAAGTAAAACCGGTCAAGGTTTCTATAAAAAAGAAGGGAAAGACATTCTAACTTTGGATTTAGACACCTTAGAATATAGAGCCAATAAAAAAGCATCTTTTGCAACTTTAGAATTGACAAAAACAATCGATAAACCAATCGATAGATTCAATGTTTTAGTGACTGGAAAAGACAAAGCAGGTGATTTCTACAGAAAAAACTTTGCTTCAATGTTCCAATACTGTTCTAACAGAATTCCTGAAATCACAGACGCTTTCTACAAAATCGACGATGCTATGAAAGCTGGATTTGGTTGGGAAAACGGTCCGTTCGAAATTTGGGATGCCATCGGAGTGGAAAAAGGAATTGAATTGATGAAAGCGGAAGGATATCAACCTGCTTCTTGGGTAACGGATATGTTAGCTTCTGGAAACACTTCTTTTTATTCGATTAAAGATGGAGCAACACACTTCTACTCTATCACAAACAAAAAAGTAGAAAAAATTCCAGGTCAAGATGCCTTCATTATCTTAAATAATATTCGCGAAAGCAAAAAAATATGGAACAACAGCGATGCAATCATTACCGATTTAGGTGATGGAATCATCAATTTAGAATTTACCTCTAAAATGAATTCTATTGGAGCTGGTGTTTTACAAGGAATCAACAAAGCGATTGAAATTGCTGAAAAAGATTACAATGGTTTAGTAATTGGTAATCAAGGCGCAAATTTCTCTGTTGGCGCTAATTTAGGAATGATTTTCATGATGGCTGTGGAACAAGAATATGACGAACTAAACATGGCTATCAAGATGTTCCAAGACACGATGATGCGTTGCCGATATTCTGCAATTCCAGTTATTGCTGCTCCACATGGAATGACATTAGGTGGTGGTTGCGAATTAACTATGCACGCCGACAGAGCGGTTGCTGCAGCAGAAACGTACATCGGATTAGTCGAATTTGGTGTTGGAGTAATTCCAGGCGGTGGCGGTTCTAAAGAAATGGCTTTGAGAGCTTCTGATTTATTCCGTAAAAACGATGTGGAATTAAATGTTCTTCAAGAATATTTCTTGACTGTAGGAATGGCAAAAGTAGCTACTTCAGCTTATGAAGGCTTTGATACCGGTGTTTTACAAAAAGGAAGAGATATTGTTGTGGTAAACAAAGACCGTCAAATTGCAACAGCTAAACAAGTAGCGTTACAAATGGCAGAACAAGGTTACACGCAACCTGTAAGAAGAAAAGATATCAAAGTATTAGGAAAGCAAGCATTGGGAATGTTCTTAGTTGGAACTGACCAAATGGAAGCTGGTAAATACATTTCTGAACACGATAAAAAAATTGCCAACAAATTAGCCTATGTAATGGCTGGTGGCGATTTATCAGAAGCAACTTTAGTTTCTGAACAATACTTATTGGATTTAGAAAGAGAAGCATTTTTATCATTAACAGGAGAAAGAAAATCTTTAGAAAGAATTCAGTACATGTTAACCAAAGGGAAACCGTTGAGAAATTAGTTGTAAGTATTAAGACTCAAGTATTAAGTATTAAGACAAATAGATTATGCATAATTTTGAAAAACTTAAAATATGGCAAAAAGCAATGGATATTGCTGTTGTGATTTATGAAATTTCACTGCTATTGCCAAATGATGAAAAGTTTAATTTAATTCATCAAATAAAAAAATGTGCAGTTTCAATTCCTTCAAATATAGCAGAAGGTTCAGGAAGAAACCACAATAAAGAGTTTATTCAGTTTTTAGGAATTGCAAATGGGTCAACTTTTGAATTAATAACTCAATTAATACTTGCGAAAAGATTAAAACTTATAAAAGAAGAAATTGTACAACCTGTAATTAGTCAATTGGTAGAGGTGTCAAATATGAATTTTTCATTCCAAAAAACTTTAAAAACATAATAAAAAAGTCATAATACTTAATACTAACATCTTAATACTAAAAAAAGTCTTAATACTTAATACTCCAATCTTAATACAAACAATATGAAAACAGCATATATAGTAAAAGCATATAGAACAGCAGTAGGAAAAGCACCTAAAGGAGTTTTTCGTTTTAAACGTCCTGACGAATTAGCAGCAGAAACCATCGAACACATGATGAAAGAGCTTCCTAATTTTGATAAAACTCGTATCGATGATGTTATGGTAGGAAATGCCATGCCAGAAGCAGAACAAGGTTTAAACGTTGGTAGATTAATTTCATTAATGGGATTAAAAGTAGAAGATGTTCCAGGTGTTACAGTAAATAGATATTGTGCATCAGGTATTGAAACTATCGGTATGGCAACAGCAAAAATTCAATCTGGAATGGCAGATTGTATCATTGCAGGTGGTGCCGAAAGTATGAGTTATATTCCAATGGGAGGCTACAAACCAACACCAGATTACAAAGCGGCAGCTGCTGGTCACGAAGATTATTATTGGGGAATGGGATTAACTGCTGAAGCGGTTGCAAAACAATTCAACGTTTCTCGTGAAGATCAAGATGAATTTGCATATCAATCACATATGAAGGCTTTAAAAGCACAAGCAGAAGGCAAATTTGACGCTCAAATAGTTCCTATTACAGTAGAAGAAACTTTTATCAATGAAAATGGTAAAAAAGAAACGCGTTCTTATGTTGTTAACAAAGACGAAGGACCAAGAGCAGGAACTTCTGTTGCGGCATTAGGAGGTTTAAGACCCGTATTTGCAGCTGATGGAAGTGTAACAGCAGGAAACTCATCTCAAATGAGTGATGGAGCAGCTTTCGTATTAGTTATGAGCGAAGAAATGGTAAAAGAATTAAATCTTGAACCTATTGCTCGATTAGTAAATTTTGCTTCTGCAGGTGTAGAACCAAGAATCATGGGAATTGGACCTGTAAAGGCTATTCCAAAAGCTTTAAAGCAAGCAGGTTTAAAACAATCTGATATTGATTTAATAGAGTTAAACGAAGCGTTCGCTTCTCAATCCTTAGCTGTTGTTAGAGAATTAGGCTTAAATCCTGATATCGTAAACGTAAATGGTGGAGCTATTGCATTAGGTCATCCACTAGGTTGTACAGGTGCTAAACTTTCTGTTCAATTGTTTGACGAAATGCGATTAAGAGGAAGTAAATATGGAATTGTTTCCATGTGTGTGGGAACAGGACAAGGAACAGCAGGAATTTACGAATTTTTGAAGTAAAGCCCCCTAGGGAATATGGATTGTGGTTATACTTTGTACTGAAATACTATAAATAAAATATATTGTAAAATTTAAACCCTATTGACCCCTAATAGGTTCCCCTTTGGGGGATAGGGGGCTAATTATGTCAGATATCATCAGAGGAGGACAATTCCTTGTAAAAGAAACAAATTGCGAAGACATCTTCACTCCAGAAGATTTCAATGAAGAACAAGTTATGATGCGTGATTCGGTTATCGAATTCGTAGACAAAGAAATTTGGCCAAACAAAGAACGCTTCGAAAAGAAAGATTACGCTTTAACTGAAGACATCATGCGCAAAGCAGGTGAATTGGGTTACCTAAGCGTTGCTGTTCCTGCTGCCTATGGCGGAATGGAAATGGGATTCGTAAACACGGTTTTAGTTTGTGATTATATTTCGGGAGCAACTGGTTCGTTTTCAACTGCTTTTGGGGCGCACACTGGAATTGGAACCATGCCAATTACGCTATATGGAACTGAAGAACAAAAACAAAAATATGTACCAAAATTAGCTTCGGGCGAATGGTTTGGAGCGTATTGTTTGACAGAACCTGGAGCTGGTTCAGATGCAAATTCAGGAAAAACAAAAGCCGTTCTTTCAGAAGATGGAACACATTATAAAATCACAGGTGGGAAAATGTGGATTTCTAATGCGGGTTTTTGTAACGTAATGATTGTTTTCGCTCGTATTGAAGACGATAAAAATATTACTGGTTTCATCGTTGAAAATGATCCTTCAAACGGAATTTCAATGGGTGACGAAGAGCACAAATTAGGTATTCGCTCCTCTTCTACTCGTCAGGTTTTCTTTAATGAAACAAAAGTACCAGTAGAAAATATGTTGGCTGGTCGTGGCGAAGGTTTTAAAATTGCTATGAATGCTTTAAATGTTGGTCGTATTAAATTAGCAGCAGCTTGTTTAGAAGCACAACGTAGAACCATTACTGGAGCAGTACATTATGCTAACGAAAGAGTTCAGTTTAAAACACCAATTTCAAGTTTTGGAGCAATTCAAGCTAAAATTGCTGAAATGGCAACAAACGCTTATGCTGGAGAAAGTGCTACTTACAGAGCAGCAGCTGATATCGAAAATAGAATTAACATTAGAGTTAGTGAAGGAAATTCGCACCAAGAAGCAGAATTAAAAGGTGTTGAAGAATTCGCAATCGAATGTTCTATCTTAAAAGTTGCCGTTTCTGAAGATGTTCAGGCGTGTACGGATGAAGGAATTCAAATTTTTGGGGGTATGGGATTCTCAGAAGATGCACCAATGGAAAGTGCTTGGAGAGATGCTCGTATCGCAAGAATTTACGAAGGAACTAACGAAATCAACAGAATGTTATCGGTTGGAATGTTAGTAAAGAAAGCTATGAAAGGTCACGTGGATTTATTAGGTCCAGCAATGGCTGTTGCCGAAGAATTAATGGGTATTCCTTCTTTTGATATTCCTGATTATTCAGAACTATTCGCTGAAGAAAAAGAAATGATTGCCAAATTGAAAAAAGTGTTCTTAATGGTTGCTGGTGCTGCGGTACAAAAATACGGACCAGAGTTAGAATCACACCAACAATTGTTAATGGCTGCTTCTGATATCTTAATTGAAATTTACATGGCAGAAAGTACAATTCTTAGAACTGAAAAATTAGCTAAAAAAGAAGGTGAAGACAAAGTTCAGGAGCAAATTGCAATGGCAAAATTATACTTATATCATGCCGTAGATATCGTAAACCAAAAAGGTAAAGAAGGAATTGTTTCTTTTGCTGAAGGCGACGAACAACGTATGATGTTAATGGGATTAAAACGTTTTACAAAATATACGAACATGCCAAATGTAATTGGTCTTCGTGAAAAAATTGCTGCAAAAATTATTAGCGAAAACAAATACGCTTTTTAATACAGTAATATAATTGGTTTAGTTTGTTTAAAACAAAAGCCACTACAGATTTGTAGTGGCTTTTGCTATTTAATTCAAAAATAACATGTAGTAGGAATGCGCCAATTCAAATCAAAAATAAAATGTAGTTACCTGATAATTAAAAGATAAGGAAATTTTCAGAAAAAAATTTACAAAACAAGCACTTCATCTATGATTTTAAACAATTCGTAGAAAAGTTATTAAATAATTAAAAAATTACTCCATAAAAGTTTTTATATATAAATATTCTATATAATTTTGACATATATAATTAAAGATTCCGCCCCCCTTCTACAAATGGAATTATGTCGTTGATTAAAACAACTTACCTCACTTCTTTGGTCGTATTTTATATTGAATTTAATAACCAATTAAATATTTAAATTATGAAAAAAGTTGTTTTAAACATCTCAGTGATGTTGTTTGGAGTTGCAATGTTTGCACAAGCCAATTTAAGTTTAGTAAACCAAACAGGTTTAGGAAACATGTCTAATGTAGACCAATTCGGATTGTTAAATGGTTCAGATGTTGACCAAGATGGACGCTACAATGAAGCAGAAGTTGATCAAGTTGGTGCATTCAATGGTTCGGAAATTGACCAATTAGGTAGACGTAATGATGCCAAAGTAGATCAATTAGGCGTTGGAAATTATTCAAACGTAAACCAAGACGGCAGAAGAAATGAAGCTGATGTAACTCAAGTTGGGTTTGGAAATGATTCAGATATTGATCAATTTGGTAGAAGAAATAGTTCTACAGTGAATCAATTAGGAATTTCTAACGAAGCAAACGTTTTACAAGTTGGATTAGACAATACTGCTTCAGTTTTGCAAGTTGGAGAAGACAATTTAGCAGATCAAACTCAACTTGGTGATGATAATACTGCTACTGCAATTCAATTTGGAGAAGACAACTATTCTTCTCAAACTCAAGTTGGTGAAGGTAACACAGGTTTAGCGATGCAAGTTGGTGAAGGAAATGCTTCATTCCAATTGCAATTAGGAGAAGATAATATGGCGATTCATGATCAAGATGGTCAAAGTAATTTAGCTATTACCACTCAAGATGGTGAAGGAAACTTCTCTTATATTCAACAAGATGGTTCATTAAACTCAGCTTGGACAAATCAAACAGGACAATTGCACATGAGTTTTGTTAACCAAACTGGAGTTGGAAACCTTTCTTTAGTAAATCAATCTAACTAATTTTTTTATTAATGAGACAAGTAAGCTCTTCTTGCTTGTCTCATTTTTATTATATGAAATCGCTAACAACAAAAATTTTGTACTAACAAACACATCTATAATAAGCGATACCATATGTTACCTATTAAAAATGAAATATTAACATATGAAAAATCTAAAAAAAATAGTCGTTATTTTTATTTTGCTAATTGGTTCTCCAAAGGTTATTTCGCAAGAAAACACCCTAACAGAAATTGCAATTATAAATCAAAATGTAGATTATAAACTAACTGCAACAATTTCGCAAAACCAAACTAATAATGCTATAATTACACAAATTGGAAATCAAAACCACAATCAAAACACCATCATTGCCAATCAATCAATTATTCAAGTATATCAAAACGGACATTTTAATTTGACGGATATCTATAGAGTTGAAAATGAAGTAAACGAATATATTATTCAAAATGGAAATGGAAACTCAATTAATGAAATGTCGATAGGAAATTATAATACAATTGATAATCAATACATTCAAAATGGTAATAACAACCGAATTACCAGCTTTGGAAGTAATTCAATTTCAGAAAATTTAAAAATTCAAATAAACGGAAATAACGCTGCAATAATAGTAATTAGCCGATGAAACTAAATCAAACATATAGTCTATTTCTATTGTTGTTTTTTAACACACTTCTCCATGCTCAGATTCTGAATACAGAAGTAAAGGCAAAAGTAGAATTAAGTTATTTTGAAGAAATGGTTTCGGTAACTGGTACAGCAGAAAATCTTGATGATGGTATGAAAAATTTGTCATATACTTTGTCAGTTATCAAAAAAAACAAGAAAAATGCAAACACATCAAACAATTCTCAAAATGGTGAGTTTACATTAAATCCAAATGAAAAAAAAATACTTTCAACAACAAAAATAAATCAAAGCACACAAGATGAAATTATTATTCTACTCTTAATTTATGATGAAAATGATGTAATGGTGGGAAAAGATCGAATAATTGTAGAAGAAAAAAAAAGTGACGTTTTAAAAAAAAATGAAGCTGAACTTGAAATTACAGGTATTGTCTCAGATGATACTAAAACTAAAGTAGGAAAAGATTTTTACGATATATATTTTTCAAAATACAATTCTGAAGCCATTAAAGGCAATCAAATTGTTTTAATTGAAGAACAACTTAATGTAGGACGAACAACAATTCTTAAAATAACAATAGATAATAAGTTGATATCCGAGTTTATTGCAAACCCAAATGAGGAATTTCTTTATCAAAAGGCAGAAGAAGCTATACAAATTACAAAGAAATATTTCAAAGACTTAGAAAAACTAAAAAACAGAATCGAACAATATTAAAACAATAAAAATGAAAACGTACATAATACTATTTACTTGTTTTTTTGTTGGTTTTTCATGGGGCCAAAACTTAGTTTATAAACCAAAAAACCCCGCATTTGGTGGCGATACATTCAATTATCAATGGATGTTGAGTTCTGCTGAAGCTCAAAATTTGTTAAAAGACCCGGATGGAGATGCAGGTTTTGAACAACAATCTGAATTAGAACGATTTAGAGATAACTTAAACTCTCAATTATTAAGTTATCTATCCAGAGAACTTTTTGACAATCAATTTGGCTCAGGAACTTCAGGAACAGGAACTAGTACTGGTGGCTCTGGAACTCAAAATGGTGTGTATACTTTTGGAAGTTTATCTGTAGAATTATATGAGTCAAACTTAGGCTTAGTCGTTAATATTTTAGACATTCTAACCGGTGAAGAAACACAAGTTATCATTCCACGAAATTAATTTTTACCTAACATAAACTGCCCTAAGTTTATTAAAATTTAGCTTATTCGTGTTCTTTTTACTAAAAACAAAACACATGAAAACAAGCATAAAAATAGTTGGTTGCAGTTTATTTATTCTATTAAGCAGTTGCGGTGCCTATTTTAATCAGCCTCTTACCGTTCAAAAAGCTTCTTATGGAGAAGAAACTCCTGCTACCTTATCATTAAAATCGTTACCACCTCCAAAAGAACAAATTGTTGTAGGTGTATATAAATTTAGAGACCAAACAGGCCAATACAAACCTTCAGATAATGGAAGTAATTTTAGTACCGCTGTGACTCAAGGTTCAACTTCAATTTTGATAAAAGCACTTGAAGATTCAAAATGGTTTATTCCAATTGAACGAGAAAATTTAGCCAATCTTTTACAAGAAAGAAACATCATTAGATCTACACGTCAAGAATATTTAAAAGACTCAAATTCAAAAGATCAGCAACTAACTCCTCTACTCTATGCTGGAGTTTTATTGGAAGGCGGAATTGTTTCGTATGATTCTAATATTATAACTGGTGGTTTTGGAGCACGTTATTTTGGTGCAGGAAGTTCTACAAGTTATAGACAAGATCGAGTTACTGTATATCTTCGCCTTGTTTCAACGCAAAATGGAAAAATTCTAAAAACAATTTATGTTTCAAAAACCATTTTGTCGCAATCATTAGATGCAAGTTTATTTCGTTATGTTAAGTTCAAAAGATTATTAGAAGTTGAAACGGGTTTCACTAAAAACGAGCCTTTACAATTAGCCGTTACAGAAGCAATTGAAAAAGCGGTTGAAGGATTAATTGTTGAGGGAATTCAAGATAATATTTGGGTTGCCAATGCGCCAATCTCTACACTAACCGAAGTTATAAACGAATACAATAAAGAAAAAGATGAATCAGAATCAACGTTACTGTACAAACGTTATTTCAAAGAGCGTAGAGCTAAATTTGGTGTGAATTTAGATGTTGGTAGTTCGCTCATTCAAGGCGATTATCCAAGTCCTGTTTTAAAACCAGCCTTGCGTACAGGAATGCGCTATTTTCTTTTACCAACTTTTAGTATTAATACTTCTGTTAATTTGTTTTGGATGAAAAACAAAAATAAATTTGACGATGCACACACATCTTTCGATTTAAATACCGAAGTACTCTTTTTACCTTATGATAGACTTAGTCCCTTTTTCTATATCGGAACCGGATTAGGAGCAACATCAAGTTACGAATCACCTTATTTTAAACTTCAATCGGGTTTAGGTGTTGAATATTTAGCGACAGACAATTTCGGAATTCGAATGCTTGGCGAAATCAATTTAACGCAATCTGATAAAATTGACAACATAGTTTCAGGTATTCGAGACGACAATTATTGGCGATTTTTCATTAGTGTCAACTACTATTTTCCAAAAAGAAAATATGATGAAAAAGCCATTAAAAAACATGTGAAAGATTTATCAATTGAAGCAACTTCAAACACAAAAAAATAATCATGTACAAGATATATAAATTCAGTATTTTTTTACTTTTTCTAACATTTTCCTCTTCTTGTTCTGAAGAAACTATTGATGATACGGGTTTTGGATCAGTAAAAGGTCGTGTTGTAGAAGCAGTAACATTTGAGCCAATTGAAAACGCACGTGTTTCTTCAAACCCAAATACAAGTGCTGTTTTTACAGATGAAGATGGTTATTTCACCATAGAAAATGTACCCACAGGAGATTATGCATTTGAAGCTCGAAAAGATGGTTATATTGCCAAATTTGAATCTGGTACGGTTCTAAAAGATGCTGAAACAGAATTGGTTTTTGAATTAGAACCAATCGAAGAAATCAACCAATCACCCACTGTTCCAGAACTTTTAACACCACTCGATAATGCCGAAGATTTAAGTTTAAGCGTTAATTTAACTTGGCAATCTACAGATGCAGAAAATGACGAATTAACATATAAAGTTACACTTCGAAATGATATTACAAACGAAATTACAATCTATGAAAACATTTTAACTGCATCTTACACACTAACAAATTTAAATTATAGCACCAAATATTTTTGGCAAGTTTCTGTTTCAGATGGAATTAATCCTGAAGTAAATAGTTTAACGCAATCCTTTAGAACATTAGAATTTCCTAATGCCCGTTTTCTTTTTACTCGAAAAATAGCTGATAACAATGTGATTTTCACTGCTGACGATGCTGGAAATGAACTCCAAATTACGTCCGATGCCACCAATAGTTTTAGACCAAGAAAAAATATTCCAGCAAATAAAATTGCTTTTTTGAGAACAACCGGCGGACAAGCTCATATTTACACTATGAAACCGGATGGATCAGATGTTTTTAAAGTCACAGCCGGTATTCCTGCGGCAGGATTTAATTTGGATTATTACAATTTTAGTTGGAAAAGCAACGGAAGTCAATTGATTTATTCCAATTTTGATAAACTGTACAAAATTAATGCTGATGGTAGTGGATTAGAATTAATATTTCAAACACCAAACGGTAAATTTATTTCAGAATGTGATTGGAGCATTGACAGTTCAATAATTGCTTTAAAAGTAAACAATTCTACGGGCTATGAAACTGAAATTTACGTAATTGATTCAAACGGAATTATCATTGAAAATGTAATTTCGGGAACCTCAGGAGCTATTAGCGGGTTACATTTATCTGTAACCAATAATAAGTTGGTTTATTCAAGAGACATTACAGGGTTTGAAAGCTTTGATTACCGACAATTAGATTCAAGAATTTTTCAATATGATTTTACCACTGATACTGCTACTGAAGTAAATGTTCAAAAACCAGCTGGATTCAACGATTTTGAAGTTCGATATTCTCCAAACGAAGCGGAATTATTATTTGTAAGCACTTCCAATGATGGAATTTCAGCAAAAAATATTTTTAAGTATGCAATCGGGATAACTGGTTCAAGAGTACAACTATTTGATAATGCTATTATGCCCGACTGGAAATAAAAAAGCAGGTCAATGACCTGCTTAATGTATCCTTAATTTTTTTATTAATAACCAATTAAATATTAAATTAAGAAACACATAGTTTTAATATATTTATCCTAAAACTGTGAATGTCTCATCTATAATTGGTTAAAATTGAGAATAATAATGCTAATTTAAGATATTATAGTGATAAAACCAAATTATTTACTATAAAACATATATATTATACTGAAAACCATTGAATAAACGCCCTAGATTTTGAAATACTTACTTCATAGTAAAACAACTCGGCATTCTTTAATGATAACTCAATTCTTGAATTATTTTTGACGGTATGAATGTATTTTTTATTGATAATAAATTTTCTATTAATTCTAAAAAAATGATTATTATCAACCTCTTGTTCTATTTTTTCTAATGATTTATGAAGTAAAAACTGTCTATTTTCTGTTGTAAAAATAAACGTAGAATTGTTTTCACTAAAAAAATATAGAATATCTTTAACTTCGATTTTTTTCAAATGAGTTCCAAAAGCGACTAAATAAGAATTAATAAAAGTTGATTCTTTAAAGTTTGACCAATTAATTTCATTGTGAAAACCTGATTTTAAAGTTTCAATTTTTTCTAATAATCTATTCAGTTTGCTTTCGTCAATTGGTTTTAACAGATAATCAATTGAATTATAATTAAAGGCATTAAGTGCATATTCATCAAAAGCTGTGGTAAAAACAATTTTTGATTCAATTTTAACTTTATCTAAAATTTCAAAACAATTTCCATCGCGTAGTTTAATATCCATAAAAACTATATCTGGATGTTTGTTGTCTTTAAACCAAGCTGTTGCTTTTTTTACAGAATTCAAAACAACCAAAACTTGAAATTCATATTGAATCAAAAGTCGCTCTAAACGAATTCCTGCGGGGATTTCATCTTCTACAATTACAGCTGTCATTCTAAATTTAATATTGGCAATTGAACACTAAAACTATTCTTATCTTTTGTAATAACTATTGATGAATTGGTCAAAATCTGATATCTTTTATTAATATTATCCAAACCAGTATTCATTGAATCTGCTAAATTATTTGAATCAATTGAATTATAAATTACCAAATAATCATTTTCCGTATAAATTTTAATCTCAATTGGCTGATCTTCATCTAAATTATTATGTTTAAAAATATTATCTATCAACTCTTGAATTGATGATGATAACACGTATTGATTATCTCTAAATTCTTCAGAAATTGAAAAATTAAATCCGTTTTCAAATTTTGCTTTATAAATTTCTAAATATTCTTTGATAAATAACAATTCATCTTTAAGTAAAATAAAATCCTCATCATGCTTTTTTAAATAATGTCTGTATACGTTTGCTAAATTATGACCAAAATCAATGGCTTTCGTTGGATTAACTTCTATAAACGAAATTAAAGTATTCAAATTATTAAATAGGAAATGAGGATTAATTTGGTTTTTTAGTTCCAGATATTGTGCATCTTTTTGAATATTTTGAAGTTTTAATAGTTTCTTTTCATTGATTTGATTTCTATAGTATAAAAAAGCATAAATTGATAGCGAAGAGAACAAAGAAATTAAATAAAAAATGAGATAAATCCCTAAACGATTATTATAAAATTTGAATTCACCAATAACAAATAAAACAGTAATAAAAAATGTAGAAAGAAAAGAAACGATTGAACTGGATAGCACATTTAATAAACCGCCAAATTTTAAATAATTAAACAATCGAATGAATAGAAAAGAGAAAATAGGGACAATAATCATATAGATGATTATGAACTTGTTTAACGATATAAATTGATACAAATCATTAATATCTCTATATATCATTGATAAATACAATGTAAATTCTATAAAAATCACAGAAAGGATAAGCCAAAAATAATGATGCTTTCTATCTTCAAATTTTAAATCCGAAGTATCTTTTTTTTCTAAAATATATAAAACCAAATACTCCAAAAGAAAAATACAAATCCCAAGAATTGCCTGAGAGAAAATAGTTGAAAATCTAAAATTTAAATCTCGTAAAATAATGCTTAAAATAAATGAAAAAAAAGCAATACTAATAAATGTAGTTAAACAAACTAAAAGTAGTTTTAGAAAAAATTTGATGTTTTTTTTCATTAAAAAATCAGAAACATAAACTGAATTAAAAGCAATTATTACAAAAAAGCCTAGTGAAAAAATCGTCACAAAGGCATCTTTAAATTCATTTGTTGTGTTCTTTGAAAAAACAAAAACACCTAAAATTAAAACAAAGGGAAGAGTTGTTAATATTAGAAACTTTTTAAATAATGACATTTTAGATAGATTTTTAATTCATTTCAAAAGTCTCAATTACGCATCAAAATTCTAAAAAAATATTAGTGAATGAGCTAAATTTAATAGTGAATGAATTTACAAAACATCTAAACTTCCTTTTCCTTCACGAATAACTTCAGGTTCATAACCTGTTAAATCTATAATGGTTGAAGCGACATTATCTCCATAACCACCATCAATAACAATATCAACTTTGTTATTCCATTTTTCGAAAATTAATTCTGGATCTGTAGAATATTCTATTACTTCATCATCATCATGAATGGATGTAGAAACGATAGGATTTCCCAGCAGTTCTACAATTTGCAACGCAATATTATTAGCTGGTACACGAATTCCGACTGTTTTTTTCTTTCTGAATTCTTTTGGTAAATCGTTATTACCTGGTAAAATAAACGTGTATGGTCCTGGCAAAGCACGCTTTAAAATTTTAAAAGTCGCTGTGTCAATTTGCTTCACATAATCAGATATATTGCTCAAACTCGAACAAACGAAGGAAAAATTTGCTTTTTCTAACTTAATTCCCTTGATTTTAGCTAATTTTTCTAACGCACGAGAATTGGTAATATCGCAGCCTAAACCATAAACTGTGTCAGTTGGATAAATTACTAAACCGCCATCTTTTAAGACTTGAACTACTTTTTTAATAGCCGCTTCGCTAGGTTTATCTTCGTATATTTTTATAATTTCTGACATCTTATTTTTGTTTCAAGTTATTTTTGTTTCAAGTTTCAAGTCAATCGAAAAACTTAAAACCTTTTACCCTATTACTTCCAACTTCGCAAATCGCAATAACAATTTCTTCAATCCACCCACATCAAAACGAATTTCTGCTTTTTTATCGGCACCAATTCCTTCAATATTTACAATTTGTCCTTTTCCAAAACGTTCGTGCATTACGATATTTCCAACGTTTAAATTCGCATCGACCACATTAGAACTTCCTGAATTACTTGAAACCGGTTTTAATCGTCTAATATTAGCAGAAGAAACTGGTTCATCTCTTGTTAAATATTTTGGTGGCGTTCCTGCGGTTGGTTTTGCTAATCGTAATTTTGATTTATGAATATCACCAAAAACATCAATATCCATAACCGGTTTGTAACGATAACCCGAATCAACCGGATTCAAATATTCTAAATATTCATCGTTGATTTCTTCAATAAAACGCGAAGGTTCGCTATCTACCAATTTTCCCCAACGGTAACGTGATTGCGCATAGGTTAAATACGCTTGATGTTCGGCTCGTGTTAAGGCTACGTAAAATAAACGACGTTCTTCTTCTAATTCGCTACGGGTATTCAAACTCATGGCACTTGGAAACAAATCCTCTTCTAATCCCACAATAAACACATGTGGAAATTCTAATCCTTTTGCCAAGTGAATCGTCATCAGTGCTACCCTATCATCATCTCCTGTATCTTTGTCTAAATCGGTGGCTAAAGCTACATCTTCCATAAATTCGGCTAGCGCACCTCTTGCACCGTCGATTTCAATTTGTCCTTCAGTAAAATCTTTAATACCGTTTAATAATTCTTCTATATTTTCAATTTTGGCAATTCCCTCTGGAGTTCCGTCTTTCTTAAGTTCTTGAACCAATCCCGTTTTTTTTGTAACATGATCTGTTAAGAAAAAAGCATCTTGATTTTCGTTAATGACTTGAAAACTTTTAATCATCGTCACAAAATCATTCAACTTGGCTTTTGTACCCGAATTCAGTTTCAAATCAATTTTATCAATGTGTTCCATTACTTCAAAAATAGAACGCTTGTAATGATTGGCAGCAACCGTTAATTTTTCAACCGTTGTGTCTCCAATTCCTCTTGCTGGATAATTAATCACACGCACTAACGCTTCTTCATCTTTTGGATTAATCACCAAACGCAAATAGGCCAAAACATCTTTAATTTCCTTACGTTGATAAAACGATAAACCCCCATAAATTCGGTAGGGAATATCACGTTTACGTAACGCATCTTCCATAGCACGCGATTGTGCATTCGTACGATACAAAATTGCAAATTGTCCGTTTAACATTTGATTTTGCATCTTCTGTTCGAAAATAGTTGCCGCTACAAAACGCCCTTCTTCTCCATCGGTTAAACTACGGTGGACTTTAATTTTTGGTCCGTCATCATTCGATGTCCAAACGATTTTATCTAACTTGGTTTTATTCTTATCAATTACGTTATTCGCTGCTTCTACAATGTTTTTAGAAGATCGATAATTTTGTTCCAAACGATACAATTGTACGTTTTCGTAATCTTTCTGGAAATTTAAAATATTGTTGATATTCGCACCACGGAAGGCATAAATACTTTGCGCATCATCGCCCACCACACAAATATTCTGAAATCTATCCGATAAGGCTCTAACAATCAAATACTGTGAGTGATTTGTATCTTGGTACTCATCTACTAAAATGTATCGAAAACGATCTTGATATTTCGCTAAAACATCTGGAAAAAGATTCAATAATTCATTGGTTTTCAATAACAAATCATCAAAATCCATCGCACCCGATTTAAAACAACGTTCCACGTATTGTTGATAAATTTCACCCATACGCGGTTTTTTACTCATTGCATCGGCTTCTTGTAATTCAGGATTATTAAAATAGGCTTTAACTGTGATTAGAGAGTTTTTATACGATGAAATTCTGCCTAAAATTTGCTTTGGTTTGTAAATTTCTTTGTCCAATTGCATTTCTTTGATAATTCCACCCAAACAACGCAATGAATCTTGAGAATCATAGATCGTAAAATTAGATGGATAGCCTAATTTATCGGCTTCACTACGTAAAATTTTAGCAAAAACAGAGTGAAAGGTTCCCATCCAAAGGTTTTTAGCTTCATTAGTCCCAACAATATCAGCAATACGTTTTTTCATTTCACGTGCAGCTTTATTAGTAAAAGTTAAAGCTAAAATATTAAATGCATCTACTCCTTGACTCATTAAATTAGCAATACGAACGGTTAATACACGTGTTTTGCCAGAACCCGCTCCCGCAATTACAATCATGGGACCGTCTTTCTGCAAAACAGGTGCTTGCTGTGCTTCGTTTAATTGGCTGATATATCGCTGCATTTCTTTCATAATGTACTATAACTTTTTAACTAATTTACAAAAATACATCATGAAAAGGGTTAATACAAGTTTTTATTTTGGAGCTAGAAGTTTGGTAATTAAAGTATTTAGTTGTCAATTTAAATACTATAGTGACATTAGTTTTACTAAATCTACAAAATTGTTTCATTTGACATAGTTTATACAGAAAATGAAGTGACTTATTTTTAATTTAAGATTTGACTTTTAGAGTTTTTGAAATTTCTCAAATCTGTGTTCTCAAATCTATTTGAATTTTAATATTTTTAAACTTAATTTGCTAAATAAATTTTTGTTTAAAATGAAGTATATAAAATTATTTTTGTTTTTTATTTTTTTACTATTTAACAGTTGTATAATTCCGTCCGATTCAATGAAAACTTACATTAATCAAAGTAATCATGAAGGTATGATAGTTGGAACTATTTGTATTGAAAATAAAAGATTTGATGGTTACTATTTTAAATTTTATAATGAAATATCAACAGGTGATTTTATATATTCTGATGAAATTAAAATATTAGGTAGTAATTCAGATCACAAAATTGGAAAAAATAAATATTATCTTTTTAGTATTGTTAAACCAAAAGGAAACTATAAATTTTCTGAGATTGTACTATTTTTGAATACTGGTTATATGCAATCAACTAGATCTGCAGAAATCTCTTTACCTTTTGAAATTAAAGAAAATGAAATTAATTATCTTGGGGAGATTAAATTAAACACAAGAAAAGGAATTTTTGAATTAAACAATCAAATAGAAAGAGATAGAAAATGGTTTAAAGAAAAATTTCCACAAATAAATTTTTAAAAATGACAATCGAAGATAAATTATTAGAAATTGCGGCTTATACAATACCCGCTTTAATTACAGGTGGTGTTGCTTTTGTAATGATGCAAAAATTTTATAACAGTGAAGAAAGCAAACGCAAATTTGAATTATTACGAGAAAATCAAAAACAAGCGTTACCAATTCGTTTACAAGCTTATGAGCGAATGGTTTTGTTATTAGAACGAATTAATCCAACGCAATTATTAATTCGTGTGGCTCCAACGAGTAAAAATAAAGACGATTATGCTACTTTATTGTCGCATCATATTCAAACTGAATTTGAGCATAATTTAACACAGCAAATTTACTTAACAGCTGAAACTTGGAATATCGTATTAAAAGCAAAAAATAGTACGGTGCAAATGATTCGGAAAAATGCACTGCGCGAGGATGTTGCTGATGCTGACAAAATGAGAGAAGCAATCATGATAGAACTAACGGAATCTGAAGCACCAAGCAATATTGCGATTAGCTATTTGAAAGAAGAATTGAAAAGAGTTTTTTAAATACAAATCCCGAGTTGAAGCTCGGGATTTTTTTATGTTTATTACAATTTACAACCACATTCTGGTAGTTGTTTTTCATCGTAAATAAATTCAAAAGAAGATAATTGTACTTTTTGACTTGTAGCCTTCCAAGCTAAAATTTTATTATTCAAATATGCACCGTAAGATAAATTTTTATCGAAGTTTAAATGCAACATAGTTAGTTTTCCATCATTCGTAAAATCTGAGAATTCCTTAATAAAAGCAACAAATTCATTTCTATCAACTTCTAATCCATCAATTGTAATGGCATTATCCTTATTAAAATTAATTGTAAAATTGTGATAAGACATGTATTTATTGGCATGTTTTTTTATGAAGAACTTTGAAAACTCTTTATCATATTTATATTTTACTTCAGTAAAAGGATAAAAAGCTAATGCATTTGAAAGACTGTCAGAATAAGAAAAAACATCAATTGCATCTTTTTTAGAATGTGAACTAGTTGATTTCTTTTCTTGTAATTTTATGACTTCTGGAATTACTAATTTTAATGGTAAACGCTTATCAATATTATATACCCAGTTGGTAGAACTGATTGAATTTTTTCGGTTTACATTAATAATGGTATCTTTTTTGTTTTCGATTTCAAAAAACATATAAATTGGCGAATGATCCATAACCGTTTTCAAAACGGAAACTTCAGCCTGTGGCAATAGTACTTCTTTCTCACTACAAGAAAACAAACTCATTACCGCAACTATAATCACTATTTTTTTCATTATTTATTTTAATTTATTAACTATTTTTATACACTCAACGGCCTCTTTTACATCATGAACACGTAAAATTTTTGCTCCTTTTTGTAATGCTACCGTATTCAAGACTGATGTTCCATTTAATGCATTTTCAGGCGAATTTTCTAATACTTTGTAAATCATTGACTTCCTTGAAACGCCTACTAACAATGGTAATTCTAAAATGGATAACAATTCCATTTTTTGTAAAACTTCATAATTCTGTTCTACCGTTTTTGCAAATCCAAATCCAGGATCAATGATAATATCTGAAATTCCAAAACTTCTCGCTTTTGCTATTCGTTCCGAAAAATAAAAAATCATTTCTTTCAATATATCATCATAATTTGTCAAACTTTGCATGGTTTGCGGATTACCTCGCATATGCATCATAACATAAGGAACTTTTAAATCAGCAACCGTTGGCAACATGTTTTCGTCTAATAAACCTGCCGAAATATCATTTACAATCGCAACGCCATTATCTACCGAAACTCGCGCAACTTCAGCTCGAAAGGTATCAACCGATAAAATACTATTTGGAAATGTATTGACCAATTCTTTAATAATTGGAACCAAACGATTAATTTCTTCAGTTTCAGAAACAAATGCTGCACTTGGCTTACTTGAATAGGCCCCAACATCAATAAAATCAGCACCTTCCGAAAGCATTTTATCTACTTGATGAATGATCGAATTTATTTCTTTGTGCTTACCACCATCATAAAATGAATTGGGCGTCACATTTAAAATCCCCATTACTTTTGGAGTTGATAAATCGATTAAATTTCCGTTGCAATTGATATTCATCTTAATTTTGATTTCTTTTCACTTTTGACTTTTCACTTTTGACTTAATTCATTACTTTTGAAAAATTTCAAACAAATATACAGTAAATAATGTCGAATACTTCTCAACAATATGATAAAATTATAGCGGTTTGCCGCGAATTATTTAGTAAAAAAATGAAGGATTATGGAAGTGCTTGGCGTATTTTACGTTTGCCTTCTTTAACTGATCAAATCTTTATAAAAGCACAAAGAATTCGTAGTTTACAAGAAAATGATGTGCGAAAAGTAGACGAGGATGAAACATCAGAATTCATTGGAATCATTAATTATTGCGTAATGGCTTTAATTCAAATTGACAAAGGAATTGCTGAGCAACCAGATATGGGATTTGAAGAAGCAATTGCACTTTATGACGAAAAAATTGCATTGACCAAAACGTTAATGGAAAACAAAAATCACGATTATGGTGAAGCTTGGCGCGAAATGCGTGTAAGCAGTTTAACGGATTTAATCTTGCAAAAATTACTACGCGTAAAACAAATTGAAGATAATAAAGGAAAAACATTAGTATCTGAAGGAATTGATGCAAATTATCAAGACATGATTAATTACTCGGTTTTTGCTTTGATTCTAATGGAAAATAAATAACAAGTCGTTAACACGTTAACTTTATTGGAAGTTGTATTTTTATAAAAATTAAAAAAACCTATGAAGAAAGAAAACATTTCTTGGATTTTACGTATTATAATTTCAGCTTTATTCCTCCTTTCGGCTATTGCTAAATTATATCCTTCACCTTATTTTGCAATTTCTACTTTTGAAGTAAAACAATTGTATCCATTAGGTTTTTCAGAAGGGTTTGCTCCTTATTTTTCTAGAATTTTAATTGGAATTGAGTTTGCATTAGGAATTTGTATTTTGTTGCCTCACTATTTGAAAAAGATCACAATTCCAGCTACAATTTTATTATTGGCGGTGTTTACAATTCACTTAACATACACAACTTTTATCAGCGGAAATTCAGGTAATTGTGGTTGTTTTGGCGATTTAATTCCAATGACACCAGTTGAAGCAATCATAAAAAACATCATAGCAATTGGTTTGTTAGTTTGGTTGTTTAAATTACTTGCAGCGGATGGAACATCAAATTTTTGGTTACTAAAATCGGTAGGCTTAGGTTGTATTTTGGCTTTATTTATGGTAGCTCCAATGAAATCTTCTACCACTACTATTGATAACTCAAATTTCACTGAAGAACAAAGCATTGGAATAGTCAGCGATTCTACACTTTCAACTGTAATTCCTACCATTGAAAAAGCAATTGACTCGGTTAATAAAATTAAAGAGGAAGTAAAAATTGATGAACCTACCGCAAAAAAATCGGGTTTTGCAAACTTCTTTCCAAACATTGATAAAGACAAAAAAATCTTATGCTTCTTTGCTCCTGGTTGTGATCATTGTCAAGAAACGGCGAAACAATTAACTGAAATGAGAAAAAAAGACAAATCGTTTCCAGAGGTTTCTATTATTTTTATGGATGAAGAGGTAGATAAAATTCCAGATTTCTTTACTATAGCAGGTAAAAAATATCCGTATCAAATAGTAGATGTTATCAGTTTTTGGAATGTTTTAGGCAATACCAGAGATACGCCAGGCGTAAAATATTTATGGAATGGAAATGAAATCAAGTTTTATGACGGTATCAACGAAAACAAATTTGACGCAATTGAATTAAAGAAAACAATCAAAAAAAATTATTCAGAACTAAAAAAATAAAATCATGATAAAGAAATTATTTGCTTTAACAGCTTTACTAATTAGTATTGTGGGCTGTGCTCAAAATGAAGAAACAAACTTTAGAAAAGAAGCTTTAAGTAACGCCATGGTAACCGTAGAAAACGAGCCCATTGAATTTGCTGAAATTTTAAAAAAATACGAAGGTAAAACAATTGTAATTGACGTTTGGGCTTCGTGGTGCTCAGATTGTATTAAAGGAATGCCTAAACTAAAAGAATTACAAGTAAAATATCCAGATGCCATATATTTATTCATTTCTATGGATAAAACGTATGAAGCTTGGAAAAATGGAATTGAAAAATATGACGTAAATGGCGAACATTACCTAACTTCTGACGGAATGAAAGGTGTTTTTGGAAAATCAATTAATTTAAATTGGATTCCACGCTATATGATTGTAGACAAAACAGGTAAAATTGCACTTTATAATGTAATTGAAGCTGATGATGAAAAATTAATTAAAACATTAGAATCACTAAAATAATGAGAAAAAATATCGTAGCCGGAAACTGGAAAATGCACAAAAACCAACAGGAAACTATTGCATTATTAGAAGAAATTATCACAAAAAAAACAAATACATCTACCGAAATTATTGTAGCACCGACGTTTGTTAATTTAGCTAAAGCAGTTGAAATTACTCATGGAAAATCAATTACAGTAGCTGCACAAAACATGCACCAAGCTGAAGGTGGTGCTTTTACAGGCGAAATTGCCGCTAGTATGTTAACTGATATTGGTGTAAATACTGTAATCTTAGGACACAGCGAAAGACGTGCTTATTTTCATGAAACAGATGCTTTATTAGCAAGTAAAGTCGATACGGCATTAAAACACGATATGCGTGTAATTTTTTGTTTTGGTGAAGAATTAAAAGACCGTCAAAGTGATAATCATTTTAATGTGGTTGAATACCAATTGAGAGATGGATTGTTTCATTTGGATAAACAAAATTGGTCAAATATTGTATTGGCATACGAACCCGTTTGGGCAATTGGAACTGGCGAAACCGCTTCTCCAGAACAAGCACAGGAAATGCATAAATTTATTAGAACTTTAGTAGAAAAAGTATATGGATTTGACATTGCTGACAACTTAACAATTTTGTATGGTGGAAGTGTAAAACCAGAAAATGCAAAAGAAATTTTCTCAAAACCTGATGTGGATGGCGGATTAATTGGTGGTGCTGCATTAAAAGCAGATGACTTTTTGGCCATTGTAAACGGTTTTTAATTTTTTTGGAACACAGATGACACAGATTTTAAATTCTCTTTAATTTCATAAATCTGTGTTCCAATAAATAAAAGAAGGAATGATAAATCTAGAAATTTCCAACTACAACAACTCGCAATCAGCAGAAGACCAATTAATTTGCGACTTGCTTGCCAAAGAAATCAATTTGCATTTGGCTGAAGCCGAAAATAAAATTTGGCACGCACATCCTGTTTGGTTTTTAGAAGGTAATCCAATCGTTGGTTATAGCAAGCAAAAACTAGGAATACGATTAATGTTTTGGAGCGGAAAATCGTTTGAAGAGCAGAAATTGAATGTTATAGGGAATAAATTTCAAGATGCGTCTATTTTTTATAATTCCGTTGAAGAAATCGACGTTGTGAATTTGGAAAATTGGCTCAGAAAATCGCGCGAAATACAATGGGATTACAAAAATATTGTAAAACGAAAAGGCATTTTAGAACGATTAAAATGATTCATTTTATCATAAAAAAAACGGAAACAACTAAGTCGTTTCCGTTTTAAAATCTAATCTTTTAAAAATTAGTTTTTCGAATACACTTGGATACCACCATTGGCATCTCTTAACTTTAATTCTGTAAGCGTTAAATTAACAATGTCTCTTGTTGTACTTACACCGTCAACAACAGTTGTTAAATTATTGTGTGATCTTGAGTAAATACCTTCTTTAGTATATATAGCACAAGGAGCCAACGTTGAATCATAATCACCTTCCTCAAGAGTATTATCGGTATTAAGATCTAAATAATCTTTATTACAACCGCTTTCATTTTGAGGGGCATCAACCAAAACTTCTTGCCCATTAACCGTAGAACCTACTTGAGTAATATTCCATTTTGCAGCTAAAGGCGCAAGTGTTTCACCTTCATTATCATCATCACTACAAGAAGTTGCTACTAAGCCTAAACTTAATAATAAGGCGAATAATTTAATTCCGTTTTTCATTTTGATCTATTTTTATGTTAGGTGTAAATGTACTCCTAGCCTTTTCAATTTATGTTACACATATAAATTTATAATTTACATGATTCACTTTAAGAAAAACTAAATCAATAACTTATAGAGGCTTAATCTAAAAAACACAAAAATATTTCTTAAAAATAGATGCAAAAAAAAGCTCCGATTTTCATCAGAGCTTTATCTACTTTTTATTTGTATACCGATTCTTTTTTGAAATGTTTTGCTAATAAATAATAAACCACAGCTCTGTATTTATTTTTATTAGATTTTCCATATTGTTCAATTACAGCAGCAATACCTTTATCTAAATCTGCGCCATCTTTTAAACCTAATTTTTTGATTAAGAAATTATTCTTAACTGTTGCCAACTCTTTTTCGTCAGAACCAGAAACCGTTGAAGAATCAGCATTGTAAATTGATGGACCACAACCAATAACTACTTTAGTTAAAAAATCCATATCAACACTTACGCCACATTTCTCTTTTAAATCAGCTGCGTATTTTGCAATTAATTCATCTCTTTTACTCATAATGAAAACTTTTTAGGGTGATTAATAATCTCAAATTTAAACATTTTTTTTAACAAATGATTTAAATAATTATTATTTTTTTAACGCTTTAAAGAAGTCCAATATGATACTATCGTTGCTTTTTTCTGGAGTAAAAATTTCTAAAATTGTAGGTTTTTGATTAGAATTTAAAAAAGATGTAAATGAAGTGGTCAAACTATTTTCATCGGATGCGCTATAATAATCTAAATCATACATTTTTGCTAAATGCGAAGCGTTTAAATGATGTGAAGTTTCAAAATAAGTAGTAAAGGTCTCGGTTTCTTGATGTCCGGGCAAAATTCTAAAAATTCCACCACCTCCATTATTCAGCAAAATAATTTTAAAAGTTGAAGGGATATAGTTATTCCATAAAGCATTACTATCATATAAGAAACTAATATCTCCTGTTATGAAAATTGTAGCTTTATTATTTACCACCGATGCGCCAATTGCCGTTGAAGTGCTACCATCAATTCCACTCGTTCCTCTATTACAAAAAACAGCAACAGTTGTATCCAAATCAAATAACTGAATATAACGAATGGCAGAACTATTACTCACTTGTAATTGAGTATTTTTAGGCAAATTTTGACTAATAAAATCAAAAACTTTAAAATCAGAAAACGGAACAGTCTTCGTGTATAATCTATGTTGCACTACTCTACTTTTCCAAACAGTTGCTATTGAAGATTTATAGTCACTCTCAATTGATTTTTCATTTAATAAATGACTAAAAAAAGTATTTGGAGAAGTTTTAAAATGTTGCGATAAGGCACCATAGGTATCATAGGCACGCAGTTCATCAACATGCCAATGTTCTTGTGGTTGATATTTTCGCAAAAACGATTTAATGCGTTTTGAAACGACCATTCCACCAAAAGTTAAAAGAATTTCGGGCTGAAAAACTTCAAAATCTTTGTCTGAAAAAGGGGTAATTAATGTATCTATTTGGTCTATAAATGAGCTATGATGCAAATTCGATGTTTTTTCGGTTAAAACCACAATACTTGCATCGTTTCCTAAACTATCAACATATTTTTGTTCAACTAAATTGGGAAACAACTCTCCTACTAAAACTAATTTTTTTGAAGCATTATCCCATTTTTGCTTGAAATTGGCATCAAAAATAAAATCGCTCTTACTACTATCCTTCTTTGTTATAGTAGGAAAATAAGTCCTTTCTGAGACAGTTTCGTACAAAGGCTCTTCAAACGGAACATTAACATGCACCGGTCCTTTTTTAATAATGGAAATCGAAATGGCTTCTTGAATCAAAACGTCATTTGCTATAGATGCATTTTCATTCAAATTTGCATTAAACAAACTATGATTGGCAAAAACATTTTCTTGACGAATGGTTTGACCATCACCAATATCAATTTTACTTTGTGGTCTGTCAGCCGAAAATACTATCAACGGAATTTGACTGTAAAACGCTTCTGCAAACGCTGGATAATAATTTAACAATGCTGAACCCGAAGTACAAACGACTGCAACAGGCTTCTGAATTTGTTGTGCAATTCCCAACGCAAAAAAAGCAGCACAACGCTCATCAGCTATACTGTAACATTTAAAATAAGGATTGTTTGTGAAACCAATAGTTAAAGGTGCGTTTCTTGAACCTGGTGAAATTACAATATGTTGGACTCCTTTTTGTTGGCAAATTTCAAGAATACTTTGCGCTAAAGGAATTTTTGGATACATCATTTTTATGCAGCTAAATGAATTACAAATTTACAAAGATGTGCCGATTTTTAGTACTTTTACACAATTATTTATAATGAATATGGATATCCAGATTAGAAACTACCAAACCAAAGATTGTACGGCTATTTTAGCGATAATTAATGAGGCGATTTTAAATTCTACAGCGCTGTATGATTATCATCCAAGAAGTCTAGACCA
Source organism: Flavobacterium sp. N2820 (assembly GCF_025947285.1). NCBI lineage: Bacteria > Pseudomonadati > Bacteroidota > Flavobacteriia > Flavobacteriales > Flavobacteriaceae > Flavobacterium > Flavobacterium sp. N2820. The sequence goes on from NZ_CP110008.1 coordinate 886,427, forward strand.
TCAAATTGCTATTTTTGAAGATAAAATTTCAAAAGGTTTTCCTGTTATTATTGCCGAAATGAATAACGAAGTGGTTGGCTTTGGATATTATAGTGAATTTCGTTTCAGAGAGGCTTATAAATTCACAGTGGAACATTCCGTTTATGCGCATAAAAACTGTATTGGAAAAGGAATTGGAAAATTATTATTGTCCGAATTAATTCAGCTAGCAAAATCACAAAACTTACACACCATGATTGGCGTTATCGACTCTGAAAACACAAACAGCATCGATTTTCATAAAAAATTTGGATTCGAAAATGTAGGTTTTATCAAAGAATCTGGATTCAAATTTGATAGATGGTTACATTCGGTTTTCATGCAAAAAATACTTTAAAATAGTAAACAGTCGCAGTCACAGTGGGCAGTTATTAACCTTCTCACTGAAAACTGCGACTGAATACTGATTACTAACTATTTTCCTTCAATCCAATTTACGATTTCAGCATCAGTAGGAAGTACTCTTGGCGAAATTACTTTTGCTAATTCTCCGTTTTCATTGATTAAGTATTTTTGGAAATTCCATTCGACATCGCTGTCTTGCAATCCGTTTTTAGCTTTCTGCGTTAAAAATTGATACACTGCATGCATATCGCTTCCTTTTACCGAGATTTTACTCATCATTGGAAAAGTAACACCATAATTCTTTTGACAAAAAGTAGCAATTTGTGCATTACTTCCAGGTTCTTGTGAACCAAAATTATTCGCAGGAAAACCTACAATTACAAAATTTTGATCTTTATACTTTTCGTAAATCGCTTGCAACTGTTCATATTGAGGCGTTAAACCACATTCTGAAGCAGTATTGACTACTAAAATTTTCTTTCCTTTTAATGAAGCAAAATCAAAAGCATTTCCATCTAAATCTTCTACTTTAAATTGATAAATCGTTTCTGCTGACATAGGTGTTGTGATTGCTGTTGCCGAAGTTGTTTGGTTTTTTTGTGCCTGATTTTGACAACTATAAAACAAAGCCACTACCGAAAACAAGGTTACTAATTTCTTCATCTTTTTTATTTCAAATTTAAGGCTTTTAAACACATTTTTTGCTAAACATTTCATAAAACACTCACAAACACCAATATGACTTGTCATGCTGAACTTGTTTCAGCATCTTGAAATATTGAGAAGCTGAAACGAGTTCAGCTTGACAGTTACTCATACTTACTACTTCTTAATATGTTTTCTGTACGGAAAATAAGCCAAGGCTGAGATTATAGCGACTAGTATTGCAATGTAAATGTAATATGTAACATTTTGTTTTTCTCCCGAAGCATAGCTATGTAAACCACTTAAATGGAAATTTACCCCAAAATAGGTCATTACAATAGAAGCAAAAGCAAAAACACTCATTACATTATATATCCATCTTCCTCGTAAAGCGGGAACAAATCGTGCGTGGATTACAAATGCATAAATCATAATACTAATTAACGCCCAAGTTTCTTTTGGATCCCAACCCCAATAACGACCCCAACTTTCATTAGCCCATTGGCCACCAAGGAAATTTCCGATGGTTAACATAACCAAACCTACGGTTAACGCCATTTCATTGATATAAGTGATTTCGTCGATGCTCAATTTCATTTTTTCTTTGTTCCTGTCATTCGTAAAAATCATTAAGAATAAGGCTACTAAACCAAGTATCATTGCCAGAGCAAAAGGGCCATAACTACCTACAATTACCGCTACGTGAATCATTAACCAATACGAATTCAATACAGGTTGTAAATTTCCAATTGATGGATCCATCCAATTCCAGTGAGCAATCATTAAAATTATGGCTGTAACAAATGCAGTTGAAGCCACAGTAAGCTTGGAATCTTTCCCAAAAGCTAATCCAAAAAACATGGTTGCCCAAGCTACATAAATCATACTTTCATAAGCATCGCTCCAAGGTGCGTGACCAGATATATACCATCTAACAATTAATCCAGCTAAGTGCAACACGAAAAACAAACCTATTAATCCATGAAAAACATTGATAATTGTTCGTATTAATTTTGAATCATTAAAAATTTGGACAATACAAAAAATTAGCATAAAAACACCTGCCATCATATACATGTAATACAATCGCTTGAAAATATCATATTTATTGTACATAATTTCAGAATTGATTTTACTTTCTGAAAGCATTACAGTTGCACCGTATTTATTTTGATATTGCGTTAAACCGGTAAGCAAACTATTGGCTAATTTATAATCGTTACTTTGTGTTGCTTTATCTACAGCATTCAAATAGAAAGGCATCACATTTTTAATCGAATCTAACGAAGTGCCTGTGGGCTGATTCACTTCTAAAAATGAAACCCATTTCTTTGCTTTATCACCCGGAATTGGGAAAACTTTTAAAATTTGACCACTTAAAGCGGAATATAATAAGTTAACTTTTTTATCTGCTTCAATAAAATCTTTTTGAAATTGATTTGGAACAGGTTCTTTGTAAGCTGCATCTAAATAATTAGCTAATTTATACCCTCCAGCTTCATCAAAAAAGGCAACTAATGGTGCGTATTTTGCATCTTTTTCAACGCCAATTAATTTACGAATACTGTCATTCCCCCTTTTTAAATAAATAATTGGCAAATTATACCAATATTGAGGATATTGTGTCATTGATAAAAAAGCTTGATCAGAATTCATACCTTCATAAGTATCGCTCTTAGAAACTTTACGAAGTAATTCAGATGAAAACGTATTAATAGGCTTCATTCGACCGTTATCTTGAATAACAACTTTTCCAAATTGAGACGCGTGTTCTTCTGAAACCACATATTTTTTTAATAATGTAAGCGTTTCTTCTTTACTCGGCTGGTGATTGTGTTGTGCAAAAGTCAATGAAGAAAATAAAATCAATACAATACTTAATAGTTTTGATTTTTTGATTTTGACTTTTTCTAATTTTTCTTTCAAACTGGCAAAACGACTACTTTTTGTGAATAAAATTGCCATCATACCAAAGTATAATAAGAAATAACCAATGTAAGTAATCCAAGTTCCCCAAAAATCATGACTAACCGATAATTGCGTTCCTTTTTCATCTGGATCAAAACCGGCTTGAAACAATCGATAACCTCTATAATCCAATACGTTATTCATAAAAATACTATCTTTAAAGGTATTCTTTTTTTCAGCATCTTGTACTTCGATTTTACTCTTAAAAGCGGAATAACTTTTTTCAGTTCCAGGATATTTATCGGCAATAAAATCATCTAATTTAATATTGAAAGGCGTGTTGTAAATTTTACTACCAAAAAATAATGTAAATTCTAAATCGCCTATTTTTACACTTTGTGGAATACCTTGTTTTCCTCTCGCACCAACTAAGGTTAAGATTTCTTCTTTGCCTTGTGTTTTAATTTTAACTTTTAAAGCATCATCGGTTTGTTTGTCTTTAAAATCGTTATTAGATTTAAAAACCAATTCCCCTTTAATTGCTGGTTCTGGAAACACAAATTGTGCGCCACCGATGTTATACAACGAACGCAACATCAAGGGTTGTACAGCATCTTTTACTACTTTCCCTTGTAATTTATCTGCCATTCGCATAAAATCTCCTTCAAAAGGCGTTTGAATCGTATACGCTTCACTGATTTTGGTAATATTAATAGCACCCTCTGTATATTTATTAAACGCAAAAAGTACATTATGCAAATTTTGAACTTCGCCTTCTTTTAAATAATGTTCATGACGCGTTCCTCCACTCGATTCAACCATTTTAAGCATCAACTTCCCATTTTCAGAGGCAACAACTGTTTCGGTTGCATTCAAAATAAATTCTTTATGTTCTACTTCAAATGGAATACCACTAAACTTTTCATTAATTGAAAAATGATTATCCGCAAACAGATTTAAAAACCAACTTTCTTTTACTTCTGGTGCTAAAATTAAATCTCTTTCAAAAGTTTTACGTCTCATTTCACCCTGATAGTCACCGTCAACTAATACCGTTAAATAAGGCTTATCTGAATAAATAATATTTGCCGATTCACCTTCTCTGATAGGCATCATTCCTTCATAACTTATGTAACGAGTAACAAAAGCACCTACAATAATTAAGATAAAAGAAAGATGTAAAATTAAAGTCGCCCAATTTTCTTTTTTATGCAATTGATAACGTTTGATGTTGCCTATGAAATTGATTACAAAAAAAACCATGATGGTTTCAAACCACCAAGCATTATAAATAATTACACGAGCTGTATCAGTATTAAATTCGTCTTCAATAAAAGTACCTGCTGCCATTGCAAATGCAAACAAAATAAATAAGACAGCCATTAAACGGGTTGAAAACAAAAAGGAGAATATTTTTTTTTCCATGAGATATAGGAATTCTGTTTTTTTTAAATTGGCACAAATGTACTTAATTTGAAATTCTTTTTTATGAAGTTTAACAAAGGATTTAGTAATTTTAAGGATTGATTAATTTAGTACAACATTTTGACTTCCTTAATATCAAAATCAATCGTAGAATCATCTTCTAATGCAACATTGAGTTTTCCTTCAGAAGTAACTTTGATTATTTGACCAACAAATCGATTGCCATTCACGTCTTCAAATGTTGACACAATATTTTTCTTAAATAAATAATTGTGATATTTTTCCCAAAAAACAACTTCAGATTGCGAATTGAGTTGTTCTAAATTATTTTCTAACTGATTCACTACGCTTTTTAAAAGTAAATCTTTGTCAAAAAATTGTTGTTCCAAAAGACATAAAGAAGAAGCTTGCGGTAAATTCTCAAAATTTTCTTGATTAACATTAATTCCAATTCCGATAACGGATTGTATTTCTGCCTGACTTTTTATGCTGTTTTCAATTAAAATTCCGGCAATTTTTTTATTATCTGCCAAAATGTCGTTTGGCCACTTTATTTTAAATTGTTTAGAACTAATCAATTGCAAACCTTCTACAACACTTAGTGCTACAATGACATTTAATGTAAATAAATTGATTTTTAAATGCTTATTTTTAACATATAAAACACTAAAGGTTAGATTCTTACCCGATTCTATTGACCAAACCGCACCGCGTTGACCTTTACCATTTGTTTGGTGTTCTGCGGCTACTACAGTAAAATTTTCTACCCTTTCTGTAGCGGCTAATTGCTTTAAAAAAGTATTTGTAGAATCAATGGCATTGAGTTTGATTAACTTCATAACTATACTAACAAATTTTAATCTTGTGTTAAGGTTCAAAAATAATCACAAAAAATGATACCTTTGCATAAATTCAAAAATAATAAATGGCGAAGAAAAATATTAGCAATGATGATTTATTAGCAAACATCATCAAAGGAATTGAAGAAGTAAAAGGAGAAAATATTGATATTCTTGATTTAAGAGCAATTGATAATACAGTTTGTGATTACTTTGTAGTGTGTAATGGAAATTCAAATACACAAGTAAATGCAATAGTAGGTTCTATTCAAAAAATTGTTTCCAAAGAATTAAAAGATAAGCCTTGGCATGTCGAAGGTGCCGAAAATGGTGAATGGGTTTTAATGGACTACGTTAACATTGTGGTGCATGTTTTTCAAAAACACATTCGCGAATACTACAGAATAGAAAGTTTATGGGGTGATGCTAAAATCACAACAATCGAAACTAAATACTAAAACATTGTATGGCACAAAATAGTAATAACAATAGTTCAGGATTTAAATTTAGTCCATGGATGAGTATTGTACTTGTCCTAACGATTTTTTTTACAATTAGTCTGGTTACTAATGGAATTGATTTAAGCAATCCAGGCAAGACAAGTTTATCAAAATTCAATGAATTCTTAGCTGCTGGTCAAGTAGACAAAGTGACCTTTACCAACACGAAAGCTACAGTTTTCTTGAAAAAAGAAGCTTTATCGGATAAAAAACACGAGAAAGTTAAAAATGATATTACGAATAAATTAAATACTAAAGGGCCTCATTATTACTTTGAAATTGGTGATTTGAGAACGTTCCAAGAAACGTTGGCAAAAGCCGATGCTGAAAAGAAAATCAACTCCTATGAAAAGGAACCAGAGAGTATGTGGGGAGAATTACTTTCAATTCTTCTACCATTTTTATTACTAATTGGTTTGTGGATTTTCATGATGCGAAGAATGTCTGGTGGCTCTGGAGGCGGAGGCGGACAAATTTTTAGTATTGGAAAGTCAAAAGCAAAACTTTTTGATGAAAAAACCGATACAAGAACAACCTTTGAAAACGTTGCCGGATTAGAAGGTGCTAAAGAAGAAATTCAAGAAATTGTTGAATTCCTTAAAAATCCAGAAAAATATACTTCAATTGGAGGAAAAATTCCAAAGGGAGCATTATTAGTTGGACCTCCAGGTACAGGAAAAACATTATTAGCTAAAGCCGTTGCTGGTGAAGCTAAAGTGCCTTTCTTCTCTTTATCAGGTTCAGATTTTGTGGAAATGTTTGTAGGTGTTGGAGCTTCTCGTGTTAGAGATTTATTCAAGCAAGCAAAAGAAAAATCACCTGCAATTATTTTTATCGATGAAATTGATGCTGTAGGTAGAGCACGTGGAAAAAACAACATGACCGGTGCAAACGACGAAAGAGAAAATACATTGAATCAATTACTGACAGAAATGGACGGTTTTGGAACCAATTCTAATGTAATTGTACTAGCTGCAACCAATAGAGCCGATGTTTTAGACAAAGCTTTATTGCGTGCTGGACGTTTTGACAGACAAATTTATGTGGATTTACCAGATATTAGAGAACGTAAAGAAATTTTTGAAGTACATTTAAAACCTTTAAAAAAATCAGAAGAATTAGATACCGAGTTTTTAGCGAAACAAACGCCCGGATTTTCAGGAGCAGATATTGCTAATGTTTGTAACGAAGCTGCTTTAATTGCAGCGCGTAAAGATAAAAAAGCGGTAGATAAACAAGATTTCTTAGACGCTGTTGACAGAATTGTTGGTGGTTTAGAAAAGAAAAATAAAATTGTTACTCCAGATGAAAAACGTGCTATTGCTTTTCACGAAGCAGGTCACGCAACTGTAAGTTGGATGTTGGAGCACGCTGCACCACTTGTAAAAGTTACAATTGTTCCTCGTGGGCAAAGTTTAGGTGCTGCATGGTATTTACCTGAAGAACGCTTGATTGTGCGACCAGACCAAATGTTAGACGAAATGTGTGCTACAATGGGTGGAAGAGCTGCTGAGAAAGTTATTTTTGATAAAATTTCAACAGGCGCTTTGAGCGATTTGGAAAAAGTTACGCGCCAAGCAAGAGCAATGGTTACAATTTATGGATTAAATGATAAGTTAGGAAATATCACTTATTATGATTCAACCGGGCAATCAGATTATAATTTTTCAAAACCATATTCTGAAGATACTGCAAAAGTTATTGATTTTGAGATTTCTAAATTAATTGAAGAACAATACCAAAGAGCAATTCATCTTTTAGAAACAAATAAAGAAAAATTAACACAATTGGCCAATATCTTAATCGAGAAAGAAGTAATCTTTAAAGACGATTTAGAAACCATCTTTGGAAAAAGACCTTTTGATAAGGAAGATGAAATTCCTGTAGTTGAATAATACTTATCAACAAAATAATCTTAATAAAAAACTCAGCTGAATAGTCTATTTGCTGAGTTTTTTTTTATCTTTGATTTTTACTATACAATTTACCTACTAAAAATAGATGAGTAGTCTTTTTAGAAAATTTTTCGGAAACTCAGGTGAAGAGGCAGACAACGACAAAAAAAATGATGTCAAAAGTCCTTATGCACCCGATACTTCATTGCCAATTGATGAGCAATTTACTTTCAATTTCAAAGAAAATGGAGGTAAGTTTATATATTGTGAAAACCTGAATGAGGTGTCTGAAAATTTTGAAAACATACTAGCTGAAAATGATTGGTTTGAGAAAGAAACATTGTGTTTTAACCCAAATCTTTTTAAACTTTTAGAAGAAAACAGATTGTCTCCTAATGGTACCAGTGAAAAAGCAACGTTCTTTCTAACAAGTTGTGAAAACTTAGTGGCAGATGAAGGTTCTATACTTTTTTCTTCCAATCAACTAAAACATTTTAAACCAAACGAATTGCCTACAAATATGATTGTATTTGCAACAACGAGTCAAATTACAGGTACAAAAGGTGATGGTTTAAGAAGAATAAAAAATGCACACGACAAAAATTATCCCACAAATATTACAACCATAAAATATTTTGAAGAAGTAAAAGAGCAAGATTTTCTTCATTATGGAAGTTGCCATAAAAATCTCTACCTCCTTCTTTTAGAAGATTTATAGAATGAACGAAACGCTGAAAAGAGCATTATCTGGAGCCGTTTATATAATTTTATTATTAGGCTGTATCTCTTACTCACAAGAAAGTTTAGCAATTCTTTTTGGTGTATTCTTGCTAATTGGCGTATATGAATTTTGCAAAATAGCAGCATTAAATTTATACATTTGCCTACCCATTGCGGCTGTTTCCTATTATTTCTTTTGGAATAAAAGTCAGGACATCATTTTAAAAACAAGTATTGTAAGTTTATCTATACTTATTTCTATAAAACTTTTATTGTATTTATTCAATACTCAAAAAACCAACTTTAAAATCATTACTCGCTATTTATTGCTAATTGGATATATTATCATTCCGTTTATCAGTACAAACTATGTAGCAATTGGTAAAAATGGCTATAATCCCAAAATATTAATCACCATTTTAATTCTCATCTGGGCAAATGATACGTTTGCCTATTTAGTAGGTAAAAATTTTGGAAAACGAAAACTCTTCCCAAGTGTTTCACCCAAAAAAACCATCGAAGGTTTTGTAGGTGGAATGTTTTTTACAATTATTTCAAGTGTTTTATTGTCTAAATTTTATATCGAATCAAACATTTTGTACATTTGGATTGTTATTGCAATAATAGTTAGTATTTTTAGCACATTAGGCGATTTGATTCAATCAAAGTTCAAACGTGTGGCTGGCATAAAAGACAGCGGGAAAATAATGCCCGGTCACGGAGGTATTTTAGACCGATTAGATAGTATTATCTTTGTAATCCCGTTTATTAATTTGTTTTATTTAATTTTATATTATGTTTCATAAAGAAGGTTCAAAACTCATTTTTATCACCCTACTGTTAGTAGTTGGAATCATTTTTTTAGCAGATGCTTTTGTATCAATTGAATGGCTAAGAACAACAATGTTTATTTTTGCAATTGTAATTTTAGTCTTAGTACTCCAATTCTTTAGAAATCCTACGCGTGTTGCAGACAATAGTGATAATCATATATTAGCGCCAGTTGATGGAAAAGTGGTTGTCATTGAAGAGGTTTACGAACCCGAATATTTTAAAGACAAACGTTTAATGGTTTCCATTTTTATGTCACCTATAAATGTACACGTAACACGTTATGCACTAAACGGAATTGTAAAATATAGCAAATACCACCCTGGAAAATATTTAGTAGCTTGGCACCCAAAAGCTAGTGAAGAAAATGAAAGAACAACAGTAGTAATTAACAATAGAGTCTATGGTGAAGTGATGTACCGTCAAATTGCTGGTGCATTGGCAAGAAGAATTGTAAACTATGCAAAAGAAGGTATGCGAGTGGTACAAGGAAAAGATGCTGGTTTCATTAAGTTTGGCTCAAGAGTAGATTTATATTTACCGCTAGGAACTGAAGTAAATGTGAAAATTGGAGAGAAAGCTATTGGTAATAAAACCGTGATTTGTAAAAAAGCATAAATGAGCGAAAAAGATTTAAATACATTATTTGATGAAGCATTTGCAAACGCGCAATTGATTCCACAAGAATCTGTTCCGCAAGATATGCAATTAGTCTTGTATGGACTATACAAGCAAGCTACTTCAGAAAGTACCAATAAATTATATTTTCAAAATCCTCAAGACTTGCGAAATGCATTCAAATTTAACGCCTGGATGCAAGTCAAACATATTTCGGCTGATGAGGCAAAAACACAATATATTGAACTCATCAATCAATTAATGGCAGAACGCAACATTAAATCTTAAAAAATGAAAAAAGTTTTTATCATTTCTTTTTTAGCCGCCACTCTTTTAAGTTGTAAAAAGGATAACGAACTCATAGAAGTAAAAATTCCTGATCCTGAAGTTCCTGTTACACAAACAGCTTTTGGAAATCCAGCTGATGTAAAAGTAAATGAAGGTGGCGTTTTTAAAATGAAAGGCCTAAAATATGCTTATGATGCTTTAGCGCCTTTTATTGATGGCAAAACCATGGAAATTCATTATTCTAAACATCATTTAGGATATGCCAATAAATTAAACAAAGCGATAGCGGGAACCGATTTAGAAACAAAAACTATCGAAGAAATTTTATCAAAATTAGACCTAAAAAATGCTGCGCTAAGAAACAACGCGGGTGGATATTACAATCACAATTTGTTTTTTGAATCTTTAAACCCAAAAGCAGGTGGCACACCTTCAGGCGAATTAGCACAAGCAATCGCAACAGAATTTGGCTCGTTTGACGAATTTCAAAAGAAAATAACAGAAGTTGCAACCAATCAGTTTGGAAGTGGTTGGGCTTGGTTGGTCATTACTAATGAAGGAAAACTTGCCCTTACCAGTACTTCAAATCAAGACAATCCTTTGATGCCAAATGCAGAAGTTAAAGGAACTCCTATTTTAGCAATTGATGTTTGGGAACATGCTTATTATTTGAATTACCAAAACAAACGTGCTGATTATTTAACTGCAATTTTTAACGTTATCGATTGGAATGTGGTGAATGCAAAATATGAATTAGCCATCTCAAAACTGTAATTTTTACATACTTACTCATTTAAAAACTTTAAATATAAAGCTTTCATTGAGGCATTAGAAGTAAACGACAATTGTTCTATTTGTGTTCTGTAAGCTGGATCTTTAAGTAATTCACGAATTTTTGTTCTTGCAAAAAGGGTAAACTGCCATTTGTGATGATTTGTAGCTAAAAACAATTGTGTAATTACTTTTTCATTCATAAAATCAATTGAAAGAAGCGCTTCCAAAGCATTTTGCCTAATAGAACTTTCATAATGAGCTGATGCATAATGCAACAATTCTAAATAAAAATCTAACCTTTGAGTTTCAAACGCTGGTGTATCATAGGCTAACCTTAACCATGTTATACGTAAACTTTTATCGTTATTTCCTATCAAACGTCTATTTTGAAATAAATATTTTTCTCTATCGTCAGGGAAACTTTTACATAAATTTACTAACGCAATTTCTTTTGTTTGATACGAATTATCATTCAACAACGTTTCATATTGCGATTTAAAAGCTTCTGGAATTACTGGTGTGGATTCAGCAACTGCTCTTCGTACTAAAACATCATTTGTCGCCAAAGCAGTTTCTAAAATCACTTTACGTTCATCAAATGGTACATTTTGCGTTCGATAAACAATATATTGCTTCACAGGATAATAGGCATCTGATTTTAGAATTTCGGTTAATTCGGATAACGACTTGTTGCTTTTCTTTAAAGCAAAATAGTCTTGAATGAATTTGTTTTTTGATAAATATCGTTGAGCAATTTCCATCTCAAAACCTGATTGTTCCAACCAAACCTTTTTAAAATTTTCAACATCATAACCCGAAACAGCTTTCACAATTTTCAAGAAATCATCCGTGTTTACATTCTTGTATTTGTATTTTTTTAAATACTTTTTTACGGCTTTTTGAAAATCCTTAGCCCCGATGTCTTCTCGCATCACATGCAACGCCCAAGCCCCTTTTTTATAAAACGATAACGAACTCGCCTTTTCATTCATTACGGGAATGGTATCTGTTTTGGAAGCACGTTTTAATTGTTCGGCATAATCATATAATTCTTCATAGAAATAATCATCGCCAAACAAATGACGCTCTGCTAATAACGCATAATAGGTAGCAAAACCTTCTTGTAACCAATGGTGTTTTCCGGATTGCGCCGTAATCAAATCACCAAACCATTGATGCGCCAACTCGTGTGCGTTAACGTTAATATAATTTCGATCGTTAAAACCTATTGAATCCACCACAAAATCTTGTGCAAAAATTGTTGAAGTCGTATTTTCCATTCCCGCATACAAAAAATCACGAACGGGAACCTGACGGTAAATGCCCCAAGGATACTTCACTCCTATTTCTTGTTCCAAATAATCAAATAATTCTTTGGAATAGCGATACGTTGGTTCAAATTTTGAAACATCATTTTTATCTAAATAAAATTCTAATGGCGTTCCCGATTTGGTTGATGCAAATTGCCTTTCAAAATTTCCAATAGCCAACATCACTAAATAAGAAGACATTGGTTTTTGCATTTTAAAATGCCATTGTTTTCCATTTAAAATAGAAGTAACAAAACTAATTCTGTTTAGGCTTCCATTAGAAATTACCTGAAATTGTTGCTTAAATTCGACCGACAAATTAAAAATTACTTTCTCATTCACATCATCAAAACTGGGCAACCAATGACTGGTATAACGTCCTTGTCCTTGGGTCCAAATTTGCAAATTTTCATCTTGACCTGTAAAATAAAGGGTTTGCTTTGGTTTTGCAGAATAACTAAAAGTTAGTTTATTTTTTCCTTTCTTAAACCCTTCGAATAAATCTAATGTTTTTCCTGAATTTTTGAATTTCACCAAGTTTCCATTCATGATAACTTGAGAAAACTCCATATTTTTAGCATCTATTTTGATGGTATCAATTACTTTTTTTACTTTTAACTCATACGTAATAGTTCCAGAAATTGTTTTTTCTGAAGCATTTGGAAGTACTAAAGCATCACATTTAATAAAATCAACGTTATTAATTTGTTGACCAAATGACAAATTAATGAAAAACAAGGCTAAAAGAATACGAAACATCTTGATGGATTTTAATAATGTACGAATATAAACATTTTCAATTTCACTGATTTTAAATTAACAAATTATAAACTATCTTCGCTTTTGGTTTTAGAACGCAGATGACACTGATTTAACGGATTCACACTGATTTTCCATGTTAACTCTGAAAAGTGAAACGCTCTTAATCTACAGTTAGTAAAACTTATGTGGCTATGTGTTTCAAACTAAAAATGTTAAACAACGAATACTGATCACTGAGACTGAACACTGAACACTGAACACTGAGACTGAACACTGAGACTGAACACTGATCACTGAATACTGAACACTAAAAATGAACTTACTCGAAACTCCCATAGAATATCTCAAAGGCGTTGGTCCACAACGTGGTGATTTATTGCGCAAGGAGTTGGGCATTCATAAATATGCCGATTTACTGAATTTATTCCCAAATCGTTATATTGACAGAACGCGTTATTATAAAATTAACGAACTCCAAAACAGCAATTCAGAGGTTCAAATCGTAGGGAAAATCATCAATATAAAAACGGTTGAACAAGGCAAAGGACGTTCGCGATTAGTAGCTACTTTTGTCGATGATACAGGCCAAATGGAACTCGTGTGGTTCCAAGGTCAAAAATGGATCCACGAAAGCATAAAAATCAATATTCCGTATGTGATTTTTGGAAAAGTAACGCAATTTGGCGCTACTTACAACATGGCACATCCCGAAATGGAATTGTTAGAAGAACACAAAGCAAGTCTTCGTTCAGCCATGCAACCCGTTTATCCAAGTACTGAAAAATTAGGAAACAAAGGGATTTCAAACAAAGTCATTAATAAAATGATGCAGCAATTGTTTGTGGAAACCCAAGCCTTATTTTCTGAAACTTTACCCAATTATCTTTTAGACGAATTAAAATTAATTCCAAAAAATGCGGCTTTATTCAATATTCACTTTCCAAAGAGTCAAGATTTATTGGCAAAAGCGCAATTCCGATTGAAGTTTGAAGAATTATTTTTCATTCAATTGCAATTGATTACGAAGAATCTGATTCGCAAACACAAAATCAAAGGAATGCCTTTTGAGCGCGTAGGTGAAAATTTTACAAATTTTTATAATAACCACTTACCTTTTGATTTAACGAATGCTCAAAAACGCGTTTTAAAAGAAATTAGAAACGACTTAGGAAGCAACGCTCAAATGAACCGTTTGTTGCAAGGCGACGTGGGTTCTGGAAAAACAATTGTAGCTTTAATGTGTATGCTTTTGGCAAAAGATAATGGCTTTCAAAGTTGTTTAATGGCACCAACTGAAATTTTAGCAAATCAGCATTTTAACGGCATTACCGAATTAGCTAAAGAACTCAATATCAATATAAAAATCCTTACTGGTTCAACCAAAACTGCAGATAGAAAAATCATCCATGAAGCCCTAGAAAATGGTTCTTTAGATATTTTAATTGGCACACATGCCTTATTAGAAGATAAAGTTCAATTCCATAATTTAGGTTTAGCAATTATAGATGAACAGCATCGTTTTGGTGTGGAACAAAGAAGTAAATTGTGGGGAAAAGCTTCCCCTAACCCAGAGAAAAGAGTTGAAACAGAACGTGTATTACAAAAATATCAAACGGCTCGACCTTCAACATATGCACTTTTAAAAGAACTAAAAACAGAAAATAAAAAAAACAGCACACAAGCAGAAAATGTTCTTTGGGACTATTTAAGAAATAAAAATCTAAACTATAAATTTAGAAGACAACACATAATAGATATTTTTATTGCTGACTTTGTTTGTTTAGAGAAAAACCTGATAATTGAAGTAGATGGTGGTTATCACTACACTTTAGAACAAAGTGAAGCCGACGAATTGCGAACCCAAATATTAAATGAAATTGGTTTTAAAGTAATTCGTTTCACCAATGATGAAGTAATTAATAATACCGAAAATACAGTAAAAAAAATATCCGCAATCTTGGAAAGCCTCCCTTCTGGGGAGGTTGGTGGGGCAACTATTCCGCCTCATGTTTTGGTAATGACTGCTACTCCTATTCCTCGAACCTTAGCTATGAGTTTGTATGGTGATTTGGATATTTCAGTCATTGATGAATTGCCTCCAGGAAGAAAACCGATTCAAACAGTTCATCGGTATGATTCAAACCGATTAAAAGTTTGGAAATTCTTAAAAGATGAAATTGCAAAAGGACGCCAAATCTACATTGTATATCCATTAATTCAAGAATCTGAAAAAATGGATTATAAAGATTTGATGGACGGTTATGAAAGTATTTCAAGAGATTTTCCACTTCCTCAGTATTCCATTTCTATCGTTCACGGTAAAATGAAACCAGCCGATAAAGACGAAGAAATGCGCCGCTTTTCGGAAGGAAAAACAAATATTATGGTCGCAACTACTGTAATTGAAGTTGGTGTAAATGTACCCAATGCTTCCGTAATGGTCATTGAAAGTGCAGAACGTTTTGGATTATCACAATTGCATCAGTTACGCGGTCGTGTGGGGCGTGGCGCTGAACAAAGTTACTGCATCTTAATGACGAGTCACAAACTAAGCAACGATAGTAAAATCCGAATGGAAACGATGGTTCGTACCAATGATGGCTTCGAAATTTCGGAAGTAGATTTAAAATTGCGAGGTCCAGGTGATATTATGGGCAAACAACAAAGTGGGGTGTTAAATCTTCAAATTGCGGATTTAGTCAAAGACAAAGACATTTTGCAATTGGCTAGGCATCACGCAATAAAACTCCTAAAAGAAGATGCACCAATGGAACAACCTGAGCATGCTAAACTAAGAGAAGCTTTTATTGAAATCAGTAAAAAGAAAACCATTTGGAATTATATTAGTTAGTTGAAATTTTCAAAACTATTTCCTCTTAAACTTTTAAACAACTAAACTTTTAAACTTCTTTCAACATTTGTATCTACAACAATGTTAAATAAATGGTAAGGTTTTGGCATAATTAGTTCGTAAAAGTTAGCTTTGTAGCAACAAAAGCCTTCATTACCATGAAAATAAAAACGATCAGTATTACGCTACTAATTATTGCCCTACTTGGATTAATCGGATATAGAGTTTTTTCAAATGCTGAAGAATCGGCTAAAAACAACAAAAAAGGGGATAAAAAACCTCCAATGACAGTGGACGCTGTTGTTGTCTCTGAACAAAATTTCTCAAATACCATTTCACTTTCAGGGGCCATTGAAGCCAATGAAAATGTAGAAATTAGAAGCGAAGTTTCAGGTATTGTAGAAAAAATTTATTTCACCGAAGGTACAAATGTGAGCAAAGGTCAAGTTTTAGTAAAAGTAAATGATATCGAATTACGCGCACAACTATCGCAAGCTACTACTAGACAAAGTTTGGCTTCCGAAAATGAAAGAAGAGCCAAATTATTACTACAAAAAGAAGCCATCAGTCAAGAAGAATATGAAATCGCAAGTGCCGAATTTAGAAGCTTAAAAGCGCAAACGCAGTTGATTCAAGCACAAATTGCTAAAACAACCATTAGAGCCCCTTTTTCAGGTAAAATTGGCTTGCGAAATATTTCACCAGGAACTTATGTTACACCCGCTACATTAATTACAAAATTAGTAAGCTCAAATCAAGTCAAAATTAGCTTTTCAATTCCTGAAAAATATGCTTCAGAAGTTGAAAACAATACAATCATTCAATTTACAATTCCAAATAATAACCAAAAATATAGTGCTAAAATTTATGCTATTGAACCGGAAATTGAAACTTCAACGCGAACCTTAAAGATCAGGGCTATCGCAGAAAATTCAAAAGGAACATTATTAGCCGGAACATTTGCAACGATTGAACTTCCATTAAAAAATATCAAAGGAGCAATAAGCATTCCTTCTGAAGCGGTAGTTCCTGTTCAAGACGGAAAAGTAGTATACATCGCAAACAATGGAAAGGCAAAAGAAGTTAAAATTGAAACAATCACAAGAACTGATAAAGATGTAATTGTAACGGAAGGCATAAAATCGGGAGATACCATTTTAACGTCGGGCGTTATGGCTTTAAAAGACGAAGCCGATATTAAAGTTAAAGTAAAACAAGCAAAACTTCCAACTTCTAACTTCTAACTTACCCCCTTAAAAATGAGTTTATCCACCTTAAGCATAAAAAGACCCGTATTTACTATAGTAATCAACCTTTTGATTATTCTATTTGGTATCTTGGGATTTAGTTATTTGGGCGTTCGCGAATTCCCATCTATAGACCCTGCCGTAATTAATGTTAGAACCAATTATACGGGTGCGAATTCTGATATCATCGAATCGCAAATTACCGAACCTCTTGAAAAAGCAATTAATTCTATTGATGGAATTCGAAACATTACCTCTTCAAGTAATCAAGGTTCAAGTAATATTACAGTAGAATTTAAATTAGAAAAAAACTTAGAAGAAGCGGCTAATGATGTGCGTGATAAAGTTTCTCAAGCCATTAGAAGTTTACCGCAAGATATTGATGCACCACCTGTTGTTTCGAAAGCTGATGCCGATTCGGATGCCATTATTTCGATGACGGTTCAAAGTCAATCTAGAAATGCCCTAGAATTAAGTGATTATGCTGAAAACGTAATTTCTGAACGAATACAAACTATTCCTGGTGTCAGTAGTGTTCAAATTTGGGGACAAAAAAGATATTCAATGCGAATTTGGATGGATCCCATCAAATTAAATTCATACGGAATCACAGTAGCCGATGTTCGAAATGCTTTGGACAAACAAAATGTAGAATTACCATCCGGAAAATTAACGGGTGCCAATACAGAATTAATGGTAAAAACCTTAGGGAATTTATCTACAGAAAAAGAGTTCAACGACATTATTATTGTTTCTGATGCAAATAAAACCGTTCGTTTAAGTGATATTGGTAACGCAGTTTTGGCTTCTGAAAATTTAGAAACTAAGTTTACAGAATCTGGAAACCCGATGGTAGCTGTAGCGGTTATTCCACAACCAGGAACAAATTATTTAGAAATTGCAGAGCAATTTTATGCTGAAATTGAAAAATTAAAAAAAGATTTACCCGCTGATATCAAATTAGATATCGCTTTAGATAATACTATTTTTATTAAAAAATCGGTAGTTGAAGTTGCTGAAACTTTAGCCATATCTGTAGTTTTAGTAATCATTATTATCTTTTTATTCTTTAGAGATTGGTCCATCGCATTCCGACCTTTGATTGATATTCCTGTTTCGTTGATAGCAACTTTTTTTATCATGTATTTGTGCGGATTTTCTATCAATGTATTAACATTATTAGCTATTGTTTTAGCCACAGGATTAGTAGTGGATGACGGAATTGTGGTTACCGAAAATATCTTTAAAAAAGTAGAAGAAGGTATGTCGCCTATCGAAGCGGCAATCAAAGGTTCAAACGAAATTTTCTTTGCCGTAATCTCGATTTCGGTAACATTAGCTGCCGTTTTCTTACCAATTATTTTCTTGGAAGGTTTCGTAGGGCGATTGTTCCGAGAATTTGGCGTAGTCATTGGGGCTGCAGTGCTAATTTCGGCCTTTGTATCCTTAACATTAACACCTATGTTAAATGCTTATTTAATGAAAGGTGGCGAACAAAAGAAAACCAAATTCTATGAATTTACCGAACCTTTCTTTGTAAATTTAAATAAAGGTTATGCCAATTCCTTGACTAAATTTTTAAATAAAAAATGGTTAAGTTTTCCAATCATTGGGGTTTGTATTGGACTAATTGTATTGTTTTTTGCAATTCTTCCTAAAGAAACAGCTCCTTACGATGATAGAAGCTTAGGTATCATTAGTGTTACAACTCCCGAAGGGGCAACGTATGAATACACCGACCGCTTCATGGAAGAATTATCGGATTTAATTAACGATTCTATTCCTGAAAAAAAGGTGGCATTAGTAATTACATCCCCAGGTTTTTTATCGTCATCCGTAAATGCAGGAAGGGTACGTTTGGCATTGGTTGATCCTAGTGAAAGAGAAAAATCACAAAAAGAAATAGTAGACGACTTAAACAAATGGACCAAAAAATATCCACAAGCAAAAGTAAATGTTTCTGAACAACCTACTATCTCAGTAAACAGACGCGGTGGCTTACCGATTCAGTACATTATTCAAGCGCCAAATTTTGAACAATTGAGAGCGAAAATTCCGCAATTCATGGAAGAAGCAAGTAAAAACGAAACGTTCTCCAATGTGGATGTCAACTTAAAATTCAATAAACCTGAAATCAACGTAACGATTAATCGTGAAAAAGCAGAAAGTTTAGGCGTTTCTGTTTTAGATGTGGCGCAAACGTTACAATTATCGTTGAGCGGACAACGTTTTGGCTACTTTATGCGAAATGGTAAACAATACCAAGTAATTGGTCAGTTTGACGAAAAAGACCGTGATGCACCTTTAGACTTGACTTCAATTTTTGTTAAAAATAAAGCTGGCGCACTAATACAATTAGATAACGTAGTTGAAGTAGAAGAACAAAGTAATCCACCACAATTATTTCACAACAATCGGTATATGTCAGCAACAGTTTCTGCTGGCTTAGCACCGGGTAAAAGTATGATTGACGGAATCAACGCCATGGACGAAATCAAAGAAAAAGTATTAGACGATACCTTTACAACCGATTTAGGTGGTGAATCGCGTGACTTCGTTGAAAGTAGTTCGAATACTTCTTTCGCTTTTGGTTTGGCTTTGCTGTTAATCTATTTGATTTTAGCCGCACAATTTGAAAGTTTTATTGATCCGTTTATCATCATTCTAACGGTACCGATGGCTGTAGCGGGAGCTTTATTCTCACTGTGGTTATTTGGACAAACATGGAATATTTTTAGCCAAATTGGAACCGTCATGCTGATTGGATTGGTAACCAAAAACGGAATTTTAATTGTTGAATTTGCCAACCAACTGCGCGAACAAGGAAAATCAAAATACGATGCTATTTTAGAAGCTTCTGAAGCGCGTTTACGACCAATTTTAATGACCAGTTTAGCCATTGCTTTAGGTGCGTTACCAATTGCTTTATCACTTGGAGCAGCTTCTGCAAGTAGAATGGGAATGGGAGTTGTAATTGTAGGAGGAACGATGTTTTCGTTAATCTTAACTTTATTTGTAATTCCTGCCATTTATTTAATGTGGTCGAAAGCCAAAAAACATAGACCTGAATTTGATAATTTAGACGCTTTAGAGAAATAAAATAAACCGCAGATTCGCAAATTAAAATTTGGAAAGCAAAATTAGAATCCAATACATCGGTACTTAATTCAAATGAAGTATGCTTTATAAAAATTAAAAAATCTGTGAATCCGTGGCAAACAAAAACATTATGCGAAATTTATATATAACTTTATTCATTTTTATTCTTGGAATTTCTGTGCAAGCACAAGAATTGCTTTCATTAGAAGATGCCGTAAAAATTGCATTAGAAAACAATTATGATATTAAAATTGCGGAAAACAATTCCAAAATAGATGCCACCAATAACAATTTAGCCAATGCGGGAATGTTGCCTTCCCTAAATGCAAATTTTACAAACAACAACAGTCAATTGGATACCAAACAAACCCAAGGTGATGGCTCTGAAAGGGAACTAGACAATGCCAAAAACATGAATTTAACCTATGGCGTTGGTTTAGATTGGACTATTTTTGATGGCTTAAGTATGTTTGCCCGAAAAGAGCAATTGAACGTTTTGGAACAACAAGGAAAAGCCGAATTACAAGCGGCTATTTTAACTAAAATTAGCGATGTATACCTAACCTATTTTGATTTGGTACAACAACAACAAGTAATCGCATCAATTGACACCGCAATTGTGATTTCTAACCAACGCTTAACTACCGCACAAAATCGTTTTAGTATTGGAAAAGCTTCAAAATTAGAAGTATTGAATGCACAAGTAGACTTGAACAGTGATATAAGTCTGCTTTTAAAACAAAAAGAATTATACCGCAATACCAAAATCAGAATGAATGAATTATTGATTCGTGAGATACAAACTGATTTTAAAGTAGCCAAAGAAATCGCATTTGATCAAAATTTAGATTTCAATGCACTCAAAGAAACTGCTGAAAAACAAAACCCGCTGTTACAAGCGCAAATTTTAGAAAAAAAAGTAGCCGATTTGAATCTAAAACAGGTCAAGGGCAATCGCTATCCAACCGTTAGAATTACTTCTGGATATAACTTTACACGCTCTGAGGCTTCGTTGGGATTTATTACCCAATCTTCTGGACAAGGTTTTGTATATGGAGTAACCGCTACAGTGCCAATATTTAATGGCTTTTTACAAAATAAAAATGAAAAAGTTGCAAAATATCAAGTGGAGAATGCTGGCTTAGTATTGGAACAGCAAAAATTAGCTTTAACGGCACAATTAGCTACTTTGTATGCAAGTTACCAAACCAATTTGGAACTCGTAAAAGTAGAAGAAAAAAACCTCGAAATCGCAAAACAAAACCTAGATATTACTTTGGCAAAATTCAAAATCGGGACCATTACTACCATCGAGTTTAGAACCGCTCAACAAAATTTTGTGGAGGCATCCGTTCGTTATTCCAATGCGCAATACCTAACCAAACTTTCCGAAATTAACTTAAAAGAATTAGCAGGTACTTTACAACTAAATTAATATATTTTTACTGTTAACTTATAACTTTTAACTTATAACTTATAACTTTTAACTTACAAATGGTTCAATACAACCCTAAAGACTGGATTACCTTCATTTTTCGTTTTCACGAATCAGATACCTTTCGTCAACTGATTCCCATGATGATTTTCATTGGATTGTATGCAGGAGGCATCGCTTATTTAGAGTTAGAATATTGGAACCTTTCCGAAAATAGCCATGTAAAAAACCTTACCGTAATGCATACAACAGTAGGTTTTGTATTGTCATTATTGTTAGCCTATCGAACCAACACCGCCTATGACCGTTGGTGGGAAGGCAGAAAACAATGGGGCGCTTTAGTAAACAACAGCCGAAACTTAGCCATAAAAATAGCTGCCTACACCACAGATGAAAGCGATAGAAATTTTTTAGAAAAGTAATTCCTGCTTATGCCTCAGTACTTTCTAAACATTTATTAAATGAAGAAGTCAGCAAAATGCTGTTTGAAGGCTTAGAGTTAGAAATGGATCACCACAAACACCGCCCTAATCAGGTGGCTAAAATGCTATTTCAAAAAGCAAATGACTTGTACACTTCAAAAAAAATAACGGGGGATCAATTTTACATTATCAATGCTGAACTGCAATCGTTTACCGATATCTGTGGGGCTTGTGAGCGTATAAAAAACACCCCTATTCCCTACTCATACAGTTCTTTTATCAAAAAATTCATCTTCTTTTTTGTAATGACTTTACCCTTTGGATTCGTATTCAGCTTAGGCTATTATGTAATACCTGTGGTAATTTTCATCTTCTATGTTTTAGCGAGTTTAGAATTAATCGCAGAAGAAATCGAAGACCCATTTGGCAACGACGCTAACGATTTACCCATGACAAAAATTGCTTCCAATATTAAAAAACATGTGGAAGAAATAATTTAAGCAATTAATAATCAACAGTTCAGAAATGATTTTTCTTTAAATCCTAATGGTTTAAAAATTAGTAGTAAGATAAATAATCACATAAAATAGATTTTGAAAAACCCAATCAGGTTCCTTCTATTTTTATCGTTAAGCCCTTTACAATTTATTTTGTTTTTAACACAAATATTATCTATTTTTGTTTAATTATTTACTCATAATAATAAACAAAATGAAACCTGTTATTGCAACCATTACAAACGAAGCTTTATCCGAAAGTCAAATCGATCGCATTATTGAAATGGCATGGGAAGATCGTACACCTTTTGATGCCATTACCTTCCAATTCGGACTAGCGGAAGCCGAGGTAAAAGCATTAATGAAAAAAGAACTCAAGTTTAGTAGTTACAAACTGTGGCGCACCCGTGTAGAAAATTGCAAAACCAAACACAGCGCCAAACGCAATGCAGCAATCGACCGATTCAAATGCACACGACAACGCAGCATCTCCAACAATAAAATTGCTAAAAGGTAAGTTATGGAAACCAAAAAACCAGATAATGTAGTGTATTCTGAAAAAGAAGGCTACAACGCAAGCCTAATGCGCTACGGAACCAATGTAGGCGCACCCGTAATTCAAATTGATGATGTAGTCGCTTTCAAAAGCAGAGGCATTAGAAATGTCAATAAAGAATTTGAAAACAAGTTCAACGAACTCAAACAACAGTACGAAAGCCTAATGAAAGAGTTCGAATACAATGAATTGGTCTACAGTGCTAAATTCTCTTTTGAACCAGTCATTGGGGAGCTATACCACCTCTACCGTGGAGCTGATGGCCTCAACTTTCTATCATTAATTTCACCCACAGAATGTAACAGAGAACACCTGGGCACTTTCCGTCTCAACAGTGATAAAAAATGGATCTTTATCGAATAAAAGCACTAATTAAGTAGCGCTATTCTCCACCTCCATGTCATGCTGAACTTGTTTCAGCATCTCTCTCTTTTGTCATGCTGAACTTGTTTCAGCATCTCTCTCTTTTGTCATGCTGAACTCGTTTCAGCATCTCATTTCACACTCTCTTTAGAACCTGACCCGAGCTTGCGAATTGACGAAGTAAGTAAGTTCAGGTTGACAATCCGTGCGTATAATTTGTTTTCTCTGTCATGCTGAACTCGTTTCAGCATCTCCTCTCCTTTTGTCATTCCGAACTCGTTTCAGCATCTCTCTTTTGTCATGCTGAACTCGTTTCAGCATCTCGTTTCAGCATCTCATTGCTAATTAAATAACCGCAAAATAAATTATGTAAATACGTACTCATTTACTTGCAACAACTTTTATCAATTATCAATAACACATCACACTTTTCGATAGATGGGTTGTTTTGTTATTTTCTATTTTTATGAAACTATAAGTACGATGGAACTAGACATAACTAACGTAGCAAGAATGTGAACGAAATATGTATAGTGAATACGCTAAAACGACTGTAGTTTTATTCCATACTATCATAAAAAAAGGTATGCATTCGATTGTAATTTGAATGTATTGTCATCTTAAAAAGTATATAATTTATGAAAACCTATTTTTTTTATTTTTCTACACTAATATTTATAATTTGGGTTTTAAATTTAATTAAAGATTTTCGTCAAAAAAAGATTCAAAAAGTAAGTGATTTATACATCAGTTTTATTTGTCTTTTAATTGCCTTTTTAATTTTTTATTTAATATATAAAAATATTTAATAATTTAGTTTTTTTCATTTTTAATATAAATATATGAACAATATTGCAAAGATAATTGTGTACCTATTAATTATACTATTTTTAGTTTTTGAATTAACAAAACCTTTAAAAATAGAAGAATCAACAAAAAAAATTATAATAAAAGGTGTTTATTTACTTTTAATTATAAAATTAATTTCTGATATAATTACTCATATTAAATTGTTATAGTTGTAAATAGTTGTTAAGCTCAATCTGACGTTGACAAAATATTAAAAAGGAGTTTACTCAAATTATTATGTCTTTGGAATTAATGTTACTGGAGAACCAGATCCTGTTCAAAATGCAAATGGAGGTAATCTTTCAGTTCCATGTGATCAAGTGTCTTATCCTTAAATAAATAATAAAGGGTTATTTTATACAACCCTATAATAAAAAATATTACTATGAAACTAAAATTATATTTATTTGTATCTTTTTTCTTTATTAATTGCGCATTTTGTCAAGAATTTGTAGTTATAGATAATGAAACATTAGATTTTATTGAAGATGTTAGATACGAACTTTTTTACAACAAAAAAATAGTTTACGCAGATTACTGTAATAATGAAAGCAAAACTATATTGCCTATAAATATTATTTTTGATACAATTGTTTTAAGAAAATTAAACTACGAAGAAAAAAAAATAAGTATAGACAAAATATCTAATATAATTTTAATGAACGAAAAAATTGAAATTTTAAATGAAATAGTCTTAACTAATATTAATAACGAAATTATACTTGGAGAAAAAAATAAATTTGTTAGAAGAAGAAGTAACGGCTTATCTAAAGATAATTTATATGGTTTAGTATTTGAAAATAAAACAAATAAGGATTTAGAAATTAATAAAATTGAATTTTTTGTTGAAAAAATAAAACATAAAACAGCTTATCGAATAGAAATATACGAGTTCGAAGAACCACCAATAAAAATTGGTATTCAAGAAGCTAAACTAGGAAATTTAATAACCTCTACTGATACTTTATACCTACGCCCAAATCAAAAAAATAAAATTGAATATATTTTTGATGAAAAAATAATTTTAAAAAAACAACCAATATTTGTTTTTATTGAGTTAATCTGCCATTTAGATGAAAACAACAAAAGTTTTGAGCCAAATTTTAAAGAGGTTAGCAAAATTAAATTCTGTCTTTCTAATAATTCTAATTATTTTGCAAAACTTATAGATGCAAATACTTCAATATTATCAGAAAATATGATAAATATTAATGCATGGCTTAATAATGATTATTTTAATACTTTCTTTTCAAAACCTCATAAAAGTAGTATTGTAACTCCTGTGGTTTTGCTATATACAAGAAAGTTAGATTAGAAAAAAAATTAAGTTACATTGAAAAAAAAAATCACTAAAGACATCTTGTAACAGCAGTTTCACAAAATGGCGGGTTCATTGCTAATTTGAAGTTCTGTCTTTAAAATTAAATAGTGCTAACAGATAGTAAAATGCGTCAAAGTCAGCCACTTATTCAAAATCC
Source organism: Flavobacterium sp. N2820 (assembly GCF_025947285.1). Taxonomy (NCBI): domain Bacteria; kingdom Pseudomonadati; phylum Bacteroidota; class Flavobacteriia; order Flavobacteriales; family Flavobacteriaceae; genus Flavobacterium; species Flavobacterium sp. N2820. Next base: position 912,123 of record NZ_CP110008.1, read on the forward strand.
GCAAGTTGAACATAAGATTGATAAGCAATCCGAAGTCTTGTCATGCTAAACTAGTTTTCAGCATCTCCTCTCTTATGTCATGCTGAACTCGTTTCAGCATCTCCTCACCTTTTGTCATGCTGAACTCGTTTCAGCATCTCTCTCTTTTGTCATGCTGAACTCGTTTCAGCATCTCATTTCACACTCTCTTTAGAACCTGACCCGAGCTTGCGAATTGACGAAGTAAACAAGTTCAGGTTGACAAACGTTGTGTTTTTCCATTTCATGCGAAACTCTTATCCTTCCTGTCATAGTACAAGCTTCGATTAGAATTATTTGTTCAACTGATATATTTTTTCTAAAAAGAGTACCTTCTCCTCTTCAGTCCAAATAGAAGTATATACCAGAAGATTTAAAAAATTAGTACCCACTGAACCAAACAAAAACACATTGTCAAGTTTTTCATCCGTATATTTCCAAATGACATATTCCTGTTTGGCACTTTCTTTAATCCATGCTGTTTTAAATTTATTTTCTTTTCTGTATTCGGAATCCCAGACATAAAACAATTTTACATTTTCAAAATCCGTGACATTGCTTTTAAAAAAAGGATAGGCTTTTTTAGGATTTTGAGCAATGGCAATAACTACTCCGTCTTTATTCTTCAAATACGTCTGACCACTAACATCCATCGTATTCAATTGTTCCCAAACACCCGGAATCTTAACTTCACCTGAATTGGTTTTTACCGTTGAGAAATTTGCCTCCTGAGAAAAAATAACATTTGGCAAGAAAAAAAATAGAACTAATAACAACCGTAATCTATTCATAATTTTGTTTTTATAATTTTTATACAATACATCGAAAGGAATCAAATATAGGGTAGTTTTTAATAAAAACAGCTACTAATGCCTCCAAAACAGCACAATTTATAGCAAAACTTCACTAACAACCTTTGCAATTAGTTCCGCGTTGTTTTTACAATTCGACTTCTTTAGAATATTTTTCCGATGACTGTCAACGGTGTGCTTACTAATAAATAATAGTAATGCAATTTCACTACTTGTTTTTCCACTCAGAATTAATTTCAAGATTTCTTTTTCTCTAGCGGTAAATGATATAGAATCTGAAGTAATGGTAACAATATCATTTACAAGAACATTATGATAGGAAGGTTCTCCTGCTAATCCAATAAATGAAAGACCTGAGGGATGATTGTTAGTTTTTAAATTAGTAATATCTGTTTGAATTCCTATAACTCGAATTACCGCACCTTGATCATCCGTTTGAATTGTAACAGTTTGCATTAAAATCCATTTGTAATCACCTGAAGTAGTCTTCATTCGATAATCATAACTAACTTTATATTTTAGTACTTGGTCAGGTGTTAGACGACTAAAAAATTCAGCAACCTTTTGTTCATGAGCTAAAAACCGATTTTGGTCGTCGGGATGCATATTTTCAAAAACATATTGAGGTGTAAAATCATCCGGTTTTTCTACTTTCATTATGTTTACAACATTTTCACTTACATATTCAAAACTTGCAGTTGCAGGATTAAAAATATAATAATAGTAATCCCCAACTTGAAAAATATCTAATAACTTCTTATGGATCTCTAACTCAAACTTTATATCCATTTCTTTTTCTTGATAACGAGCAATCTCATACCAAGTCTTCTTCATGTCATCAAATTGTAGCTTTTCCATAGCGAGGAGGGATTAAAAATCACTATAAATAGGGATTTTATGTTGTTCTCAAAAATAATAAATTTGTTTGTAAAATGAAATAAATGAAAAAAATAATAACTTTTTTCTTACTTATTTTGTGCAACATCCACTATGCACAAGAACTCAAAGTGGATAGTTTAACCACTTTAATTAATAATACAAATCTACCTCTTGAAAAAGCAAAACTTCTCATAAAACGTAGTAAAGCCTATTCTTCAATAGAAATCCAAAAACCAAAAAATGATGCTCTTGAAGCCTTGCAACTCGCAAAAAAGGCAAACGATACCAAATTACAAATAGAAATACTTAATCAACTTTCGGGTATATTTTCAAGAGAAGACAACTATGCAGAAGCTTTAAAGCTTGACGAACAAGCGTTAACACTTTCTAATACAACTAATGATGCTGTTGGAAAAGTTAGAAGTTACAAAAATATGGGACGCAATTTAAAAACCATGGGGAAAATTAAAGAGGCAATTCAAAAAACTTCCTTGGCCAAACAAATTGCTATTCAAGAAAATATTCCTCAAGAACTCGCCACTATTAATAATGCATTAGGAATTTTATATCGTGTTGATGGCCAATTTAATGCTTCATTAGAAGTACTAAATGAAGCATTGTCACAAGTTGATAAAAATAAAAAAATAGAAGCTTTAATTTACATGAATAAAGGCAATACCCTAAGCGAACTAGTGCGATTAGAAGAAGCTGCAACCTCTTACTTTTCAGGATTAAAAATTAGTGAGTCAATAAATGATCTTAGAAGTATGACACAATTTTACAACAACTTAAGCACATTATTTAAAAAATCTAAACAATATGAAAAAGCAATTTCTTACAGTAAAAAATCATTAGCAATATCTGAATCGTATAATACTAAATATGCTATGGGAATTGGATACGATAACATAGCTACTCTATATGATTTAACCCATAAAAATGATTCCGTTATTTGGTATCGAAAAAAAGCAATTGTGCTTTTTGAAACCATTAAAGACCAAAATAATATTGCCCGGTGCTATCATAATTTAGGCCATTACTATTTGCTGCAAAATAAATTCAAAGAAGCTCAAAAATATTTATCTATTGCTTTATCAAAACGTTTATTGTTGAAAAATAAATTTGACATTGGTGCAACACAAACTAGTTTAGCAATAGTAGCAGACAAAGAACATCGTTATGACGAAGCCGAAAAACTATTATTTGCAGCACAAAAAAACCTAAAGAATGAAAAAACTGATAATAAAAAGTTTTTTTTAAATGCCTTAGCAGAACATTACAAACTAAAGGGGGACATAAAAAATGCACTTCAACAAAAAGAAGCAGCAATGGCACTTCAAGATTCACTACTACAAAATAGTGAAATTATAAAAGTAATGGAAACTGCCCACAAATATGAATTGGAGAAAAAAGAAATACAACTTCAAAGTGCAAAAAATTTCAATAAAAAATACAATAAAAACCGTTTCATCTTTACAATATCTTTAATTTTTGTATTTATAATTGCTTTGTATTCTTTTATTCGATGGAAAAATGAAGACCGAAAGAAAAAAGCACTACTCAAAGAAAAACAACTAATAGAAAAAAAACATGATGCCATCAACGAAGCTTTAAAAGAAGTTGAAAAAAAAGTTATAATTGACCATATTGCACTGAAAAACAAAACAAAAATTTATTTAAATGATTTACTCTACATACACTCTGAAGACCATTATTTAGAATTGGTAACTCTTTCTAAAAAAGAACTCATTAGAGCAAGTATAAAAACAATATTAGAACAATTACCACCCAATTTCATTCGCTGTCATAAATCGTATGTAGTGAATAAAAATTTTATCAAACAAAACACAAGTAAAGAATATATATTATCTAATGGAGCCATCATTCCCAAATCTAGAACTTATATAAATTAAGAACAATTGAGCAATCAAACAGTAATTCTACTACCGTTTACGTTCTTTTTTATGTTGTTCACGACATTTTTTTTTTAATAACCTTAAAATATCTCAATTTTGATTACACTTTATAAAATTTATAAATAATGTGTGTTGTATAGTACAAATTTGTATAATTAAATGATTAATTTTCTTATGAAATCAACAATCTATTTTTTAATTCTTATTGTAAGCGTAGTTTTTTTCTCTTGTGCTAATGATGAAAATGAAACAAACCAAATTAACCAAAATGGCGGCATTATTTCACGTTATCAATGTGTCACAATTGATGTTGGAACCATCCAATTATCAAATGAAACATATATAGGTACATTAAATAACCAACCCATTGAATTGTCTAAAGTCGATGAAAATAAACTCGTCTTTTATGTAGATGAAACGACAACCTTAGGTAAATCTCAACTTATCATTTCTGAACTAAATAATGCTAAAATAAATTATGAAGTTGTAGATGTAATCTTAACTCAAACAAGTGAAGCAACACTACAACCATTAATTGACTTTCAGGAACAATATGGTAGTGCATTAACAACCTCAACTGAAGATGCGCCGTTTCTACAAAATCATAATGCAATAACAACGTATTATGCTAATTTATCCGATGTTGAAAAGATAGAAGCAGCTAAGTTTTATAAAGCAAACAAAGCCATAATTGACGCCGTATACAATACAAATTATGATGCCATTCAAGGTAGAAACTTACAACAAACACAAACTGATTTTGATTTTGCTCTTTATCGTGCTTTGGTTTTTAAACATTCGTTAGCAATTGTAACAACTATAATAGCAGGTAAAGTGGCTGTTACCCCTCCATATGAACCAACTAAAACTATAATTGCTTCAAGTATAGCCTTAGCTGGAATTTATAAATCCAGACAATTTCATGGACAAGTAATTGAAGATGTTTATAAAGTCGTCGGTATTAAATTAGATAACGTATTAGGTTTCAATAATCGAAACGTTTCTTCTACAAATGCGCCGCTTTCTCTTACAAACAATGAAACAATAACGATTCCTTTTGAAGTTAATGCACGCAATTTAAATAATGCAGACAGCAATACACAAAAAGAGTTTGTTAGTACTTTTTTTAAAGCGAGAAACCGATTAAATATTTTTATATCAAAAATAAATAGTACGATTGTATGGATAAACAATAATGTTCCTCTTCTAAATCTAGTTACTACTGAATCGGTTAACATACCTAATACTACTACAGTCAATTCATTTGAGGCCAACTCTCAAATCATGCAACGCTTTTCGTTTTCTGTTAACCATCCCAATCTGCAATTAGAAAATGCAACTTTATCAAACACGGGACTGCTTAATTTGAAAATTAAATTTATTGGTAACCCCTCATTTACATCTATAAACAGTTCTTTAAACTATACTTATTCTGACGATTTTAGTAGTTTTTCTGGAAGTTTTCCAATAGTCGTAACCGCGGCGTCTGCATGTGGTAACAGTACCGATATAGATGGTAATGTTTATGAATCCGTAACTATTGGAACGCAATGTTGGATGAAAAGTAACTTAAATGTAAGTCGCTATAGAAATGGAGATGTAATACCACAAGTTACAGACCCAGCAGCTTGGAATCAATTAACAACTGGAGCTTGGTGCTACTATGAAAATAATACAGCAAACGGAACGGTTTATGGTAAAATATACAATTGGTATGCCGTTAACGATCCTCGTGGACTAGCTCCAGAAGGCTATCACATTCCTAGTGATGCGGAATGGACGGTATTGATTAATTTTTTAGGTGGCGAAAATTTAGCAGGTGGTAAAATGAAAACTACTACTGGATGGAATGCTCCAAATACAGGTGCAACTAATAATAGTAATTTTACAGGACTTCCTGGTGGTTATCGCCCAAACCATGGAGGATATATTAATATTGGAGCGGAAGGATATTGGTGGAGTGCATCAAGTTCAATAGCTAATGAAGCATGGTGTCGAAGTTTAACATATGATATTGAAGGGGTTTGGAGATTCGATATCGACAAAGTAACAGGTTTTTCGGTCCGCTGCATAAAAAATTAATCTATTAACTATCAAATTATGAAATCAACAGTTAAATTAGTAGTACTACTTGCCTTCATTTTAGGATGTAGTTCAATGAATGCACAAGATTTTTATAGCATTGGTTTTAAAACAGATACTTTGACTATTAGTAAAAGTAGTCAAATTGATGTCTTAAGTTCAATAAATATTGAAAGCAATGTTCCTGATTCAGATAAATATAAAAACTATAACTACACAGTATCCATTGTAAACGATGAAACCACTCTTGCTATAAGTGATTATAAACTAATTGATTTCTCTAAAAAAAATTTCCAAAAAAATGGTGCTGAAAAAGTATACTTTCTTCTCAACAAGGATACTCTTAATGATAGGGAACGAAAAATAGTATTAGAAATTAAAATCTTTGACGGTGATAAAGAAGTAACATCAAACAATAAAGCAAAAAATAAAAAAATAACGTTAACAATTAAAGAACATAAAGCTATTGAAAATCATATTTCTGAATACTCATATCTTTCCTATGTAGGAACAAACTTTGATTTAGTAGACGGCATCAAGGCACAAAATTTATTTTTTGCAACAAACATATATTTGCCAAACAGATTAAATAAAAACAAAATTGGATTTTATTTGAGTCTTTATGGAAATAGAGCAATGAGTGATATAGACTCAACGGGTAATGTAAGACGCTCTTATAAATTGGAAAAATTAACCGATAGTACCTATATCAATTATACCGCACAATCAAAAATGATTACAAATAGAGTCTCTGATAATATAGGGGCACATATTAGCGTATTGTTTCCGATTTTTGAAAGCAAAGAAAGCGCTGATCTAAAACTTTTTTATGCACCATCTTTAGAATTTATTTGGAGAAGAACAAATTTAACACAAGAATTTAGTGAGCCTACAAATCTAGAATCTAATACAGTGGTAGGTTTTATCCCTGGGACTATTGAAATAGGTGCCAGTTCGAGAAGACAATTCAACGAATATTCATTTAATGCTGGAATTCTTGGGCTTTTTTTAACGCTAGAAAATGCTGATGTAAGCGTTAGAATTCAAAGCTCTGTTGGCTATTCTTCAAATTTTTATCCTAGAACTTCTTCAAATTCTTCTTTAATCACTACTGACAGAAGTCATGATATATTTTTTGCGGGTAGAGCTTGGATTACAGAACCTAGAACTGGATTAACCTTACAAGCAGAAATAACCAATACAGGAATTAACCCAAGACCTTTCTTTGGTGTTACGCTATCAAAAGCATTCAATCTAAAAGAATTAAGTGGTATCTTTTCACCTTTAACAACCAGAACGAAATGAGTAAAATAAAGGTACTTCAACTACTCTGTATGGGATTAATATTGAACAATATCTCCTTATCACAAACCCACTCCATAACAGAAATCCTGCAAAAAACACTACAACAAGAAAATGAAATGCGCAATAGAGTTTATACTGAAATTGATACCGCTGGAAACGAAATAGGCCTATTCAAAATGGATATCGACAGCTTGGTCACAACTGAAGCATTTATCATTAAAAATGATACTCTATATTATACAACAAAACAGCATTTTGAAATTGAAAAAGGCTACTATTTAGAACAACAAAAAGTAGCATTGAAAGACATTATCTTAATCTCTAAAGACATTGGTATCTTCTTTGAAACCAAACCCGATAAAATATGCATAACACGATACGAATACTATGATGATGGAAATTCTAATCAATACACTAGTACTACCGATTTGTTTAGAACATATTTTATTTCTCTTAAAGAAAACGACTATTTAGCAACAGCAATTATTAAAGCATTCAAAGAAGCCGGATATACCATTAAAAAAGGGCATTGGTTTGATTAACTTATAAACGTACTATTATGAAAATACTTAATTTTAAATCCCTCTTTTTTCTAATCATACTATTGGTAGGAAACAATGTTTTTGGTCAAGCATATTTAGACAAAACACTTTTTGACATCGAACTCTATTTTACAATGGAAAACAGCAACTTCAAAAGAGAAAATATGCCAAATGGTGAAATTAATATAGTGCAATATTCTTATGATGAAAACAATGTGTTAAAAGGCTTTAGAGAATTAAAATTAGCAAAAGATTCTGACCAGTTCAGATGCTATAAAGAAAATACTTTTTTGCCCTATAGTGAACAATTTGCAGCTACTTTAATTGCAGAAATAAACCAATTAGGCTACACAAAGACCAACTATTTAACTGATAGAGCCCAAGATGTATATCTATCGAATGATAGCGAGAACCATCCGATTAAACACTATATTAGTATTTCAACAATAGATTTAGGTGAGGCTGACTATTGGATTGTGGTAGAATACTTTTTAAAAACAAATGAATTAATAAGTAAATAAACTATAAAAAATATGGAACATCGCTTTGAAGACCAAAATTATCGTCTGACGCATTTCCAAAAAGAGGTGGCAATTGTTTGCCCTAAATGCCAAAAAAAAGCAATAACAAATGTAAATTACGAAAATAAGAAAGCCAAACTCACTTGCTCATATTGTGGTTACCATGAAATAAAAAACACATTGATGATGCATTTAGGACACACCGCACATTTTGAAGCACCAGCATGCGACTATTTTGATGTGGAACTTTGGTACTATGCCTCTTTTAAAAACGATATCTTTTTTGCCTACAACGAAGCTCATCTGCTCTATTTAGAACAATATATAGGAGCCAAACTGCGCGAACACAAAGACCGCTCACATTTTACACTCTTGGAAAAACTACCAAAGTTATATCACGAGGCCAAAAACCGTGAACCGCTTTTAAAACTAATTGATAAATTGAAAAAAAAATGAAACGTTAATATCGTTATTTCCAATTATTAATATTTAGTAGTACTTATAAAGCCGTTAGCTATTAGGGCATACTAATAAGTGTAGTGATAATTTCTATAAGCAAAGTACTCTAGAACTTTTGATTCTTTTCTAATTGTTTTGTATTACCCTAAAGCTTCATAACCTTCTTTGATATTCAGCATCTCCTCTCACTGTTGTCATGCTGAACTCGTTTCAGCATCTCTTCTCCTTCTTGTCATGCTGAACTCGTTTCAGCATCTCTCTTTTGTCATTCCGAACTCGTTTCGGAATCTCTCCTCATTCCTGTCATGCTGAACTCGTTTCAGCATCTCCTCTCCTTTTGTCATCCCGAACTCGTTTCAGCATCTCCTCTCCTTTTGTTATTCCGAACTTATCTCAGCATCTCCTCTCACTGTTGTCATACTGAACTCGTTTCAGCATCTCTCCTCTTTCCTGTCATGCTGAACTTGTTTCAGCATCTCCTCTCCTTTTGTCATCCCGAACTCGTTTCAGCATCTCTCTCTTTTGTCATTCCGAACTCGTTTCGGAATCTCTCCTCATTCCTGTCATGCTGAACTCGTTTCAGCATCTCCTCTCCATAAATTTTCCCAATTAGGGTTATGCTCCTCTATCAAATTAATTTTCCATTGTCTATGCCAATTTTTCAACTGTTTTTCTCGCGCAATGGCATCGTCGATGAATTGAAATTCTTCAAAATAGACTAACATTTTTAATTTGTATTTAGCCGTAAACTTTGAACCTTCACCATTGACATGACGTTCCATTCTATCATCAATTCCACCAGTAACACCAATGTATAAAGTACCGTTAGGTTTGTTGGTTAGAATATACACCCAGTAATTATGGTAAGCTCTATTTGCCATAGCTATTCGTTTTTATTTAGAACCTGACCCGAGCTTGCGAATTGACGAAGTAAACAAGTTCAGGTTGACAAGCAATACTCCCAGACTTCTATGTCATGCTGAACTCGTTTCAGCATCTCTTCTACTTTTGTCATTCCGAACTCGTTTCGGAATCTCACCTCAATCCTGTCATTCCGAACTCGTTTCAGTATCTCATTTCACACTCTCACTAGAACCTGACCCGAGCTTGCGAATTGACGAAGTAAACAAGTTCAGGTTGACAAGTAGTACTACCGGACTTCTCTGTCATGCTGAACTCGTTTCAGCATCTCTTAACCATCTCATTACAAACTAAACGAACACGAAAGGATAAGCTCCGCTGAACTTTGTTTTGCGCACGAGAAGGGGAAAAATTTCCCGATTAGTCCTTTCCTATCTTCAAAGAATTTGCTGTAATTGAAATAAAATCAGCTGTCTCAAATGATACGTTTACAGTAGGACAACAATCTGCATCATCTTCATCATATGCTAAAAATACTAAAGTATAATTTCCCTTATCATTTTTAACAATACTTATTTCATTTCTTCCAGGTTCAGAAGAGAATTCATAATTTTTAAACCCTTTGGAATGCATTTGAGACACAAGATAATCCACATCTTTTTTTGCTAATAATTTTAATCCGTTACCCAAGTCTATGACGTCATTATCTTTTAAAAGAAGTTTTTGATAGTGATCTGATATTGTATTTTGACCAGGTGACCAATAGAATCCAATTATATTTTCATTAAAACTAATATCTTTTAATTGTCTATGATGTAAATCTGTATATAAATCATACAAATTCAATGTATAATCTTTTTTATTTCGATAAAGACTATCAACTAAGGCAAGCTGTTTTTTAAATGTTGTAACAGAATTATTTGATAAATAAATAGTATCATTTAATTGTTCAATCTTCCAATTACAATTATCGGTTTGAATAGTAGCAATTTTTTCAATTGTACTATCAGAAATGTTAGTTAGCTCCTTAGAATATTCTTTTTTAAGGCTTTTAGCTACATCTTCTATCAATAATTTTTTGTAAAAAGTAAGTTGCTCCGCTTCTGATTTTTTAGCATTTTCTGTGTTTTCTTTTTTACAAGATAAAGTAGATAAAGCTAATAAGCTAAAAAGAATGATTTTTTTCATTTGTTTGATTTTTCAAAGTTTATATTTTAATTATAGATATTATACATCTTATAGTGAGCTAAATTGCTATATTATTTTTTTGTGATACTGAACGTATCTCCTTACTAACCAAACGAACGCAAAGGATTCGAATACGAGCGGGGTTTTACTACTTCTTTTTGTAAGAAAAACTAATCCCGAATACAACGAACCGACAAACCTGTCCCTTTATCAAAACCAATGCTGTACCATCCAATATCATCACCAGTTGATAATAGATAATATTGCCATGCATAAAAGGGCTCAAGATGTGTTGTAGTCCACCAATGACCATATCGTGTAATTGGAGTAAAATACCCAGAATGATGACGCATACCGCCTGGAAGACCACAAAAACCCACTTCATTAGTGCCGTTTCCTTCATTAGGCCAACCTTTTTCGCATTTTAACTTTCTTCCCGCTAATGGTTGACCTCCCAAAAATTCTACTAAACTTGCCCACTCGTCTTTGCTGGGGATGTGAAAACCTTCAGGAGCAAGGCCCCGTTGATCAGTAACCGCAAACCAATTATACAATTTACCATATTTTTCACCATTGCTAGCATCACTATACAGATAACACCAAGCGGGTTGATTTTCAAGATAGGCTTTTTTCCAAGCAGCATCACTTTGTGCTTCGGGAATAACATCACCATTTCTAAACGTTACTACCTCTAAATTTTTGGTTGTCCAATGTTGATTTCCTATTTGTACAGTTTCAACCTGTTGAGCGTAGATTTGAAAATTAAGCCCAATTGATGAGAAGAGTAAAAGATAAATCAATTGATCATTGATTTTTTTGTATATCGTTTTGTTTTGATGCTGCATTAATTCTTGTTTATTCATTACTACCATATCATATTTTGAAAGTTCATAAAAAGATTAGTTTTACTACTGTTTAACCAACATATATTGCTTATAATTTTTATTATCAACTATTTTCTACAATATTCATCTCTTCCTCACGCAACACATCTAATTTATAACCCATATAATATACTAATCATCATTAGGTTGAGATTTAGTTATATTGTTCAGGATTTAATCTTTTCATTTCCTTTTCCAATTCATATATGTTGTTTTCCCAAATTGATATATCTTCTTTTGCTACAGCAATTTGATTTTCCCTTTCACTTGCAGTTCTTAGAAATTTAAACTCCGTTACATTGACTAATTTCTTGTTAGCTTTTCTAAGTTCTTCGTGCGCAATATTCAATTCGTTGACGATTTCATCGATTCTCTTCTTTCTTGCTTTTTCTCGTTCTCTCTCGATGCGTTCTTGTTCTAATCGTTCTTTTTCCGCAATTATTTCTTTTTGTTTGGAAATCTCTTCGTTTTGAATTTTTAACTGCTCGTTATAAATTTCGGTTTCTTTATTTTCTCTTTCAATCTCATCTTTTTGAAAGCTTTGCATCATTTTGAATGTTAATGAAAGTAGCAAAACAAGTATTCCAACAGATATAAAAAATGTTTTTTTTCTAAGTCCAAATATCTTGTCTTCCTGTTCAACTTCAATTTCAGAAAGTACTTTTTTTATGGGTGGTGGCGTTGAAATTGGTTTTATTGGAGGTGGAACTGAAATAAAAAGTGACTTTAATTCCTCTATTTCATCCGCATTTTTCCAATCGTCTAATCCTTCAAACCAAACTTTAGTAGTTCGTGTTATTTTTTTTGATTTTAATTCCTCTAAATTAAAAGGTCCTTGTTGTTCGTCGTCAATGAATAAGAAAAAGGTTTTCATCGTTATTTATATTTTTATTAAACTTCCTTTGGATTATTTTATACTTGCATTGATAACATCCCAACCTAAAGTACTAACATTGCTGTAAGCTTTCACCTTTAGTTTAAACTCTTGTTTGCTATTAGGTGGATAAAATTCATAAAGGGTATAATCTTCAGAACCAATTAGCGTGTTGGTCTTACTATAAAAATTCACTCTAACAGTTACATCTTTATAGGTGGTTACCGTTGCAGTATTAGTAATAACGCCGTTGATTTTTACTTTATCACCTATAAAATTACTAGTGTAAGTTCCATCTGCTTGTAAATAGTTCAATGGACTGGCTGCTTCAATTTCTTGAATAGTCATGACACTTTCTTGATAAGTTGATGTTGAAGATTTTTTTGAATCTAAAATATTGACAACAAGCGATAATAGAATTAAAATTAAAAAAACAATCCCAATAATTTTAAAGATTTTATATAACGAAGAATGCGTTTTTATATTAACAGTTACGTCTTGTTTTTTATTTTTAGTTGTGGTCTTTTTTATTGGCGGTGGCAAAACTGGAAACAGCATTTTCAATTCTTCTACAGTTCCAGCTTCTCTCCAATCTTCCATGCCTTCACACCATACTTGCGTAGTACGCGTAATATTTTTTTGTTTTAATTCTTCAATAGAGAATGGTCCAATAGTGTCTGTACCATCATGTAAGTAATATTTATTCATTTTTTTGTTTTTATTTTAGGCAATTTCACCTGATTTTACCCAGGTTAAAAGCGTTTCAATTAAGTGTTGGCTTACGGAGTATTTTTGCATGATTAATATTTTCTATCTCTTATTTTTTAATTGCCAAATTTTCAATTTACCATTTTTTTCTTTTTTTGAACCAAGAATTCTTCTGAATAAGAGTAAATAGAATTGATTATTTTCAACAGTATCTAAAAGATCAATTGTTTCAAGATTTTCTGTTAGATTAATAAATGGACTTCCCAAAGAAATTAGTCTTGCATTCAATTTATCTAAGGGTAGAGATTTAGTGTAGTATTTATTAAATAGAGCAACTTTAGTACTAATTAAATTATTTGAAGAGAGTAAAGAATTAAGTAAAGTTTCACTTATTGAAATATTTACTTGGTTTAATAGAAATTTACAAATAAACGATTGTAGATTTCGATCTTCAATAATTAAATTTTCATCTATAGTTTTAATGACATCTAATTTATTTCCTTCACTAAAAACCTTTGAATTCATTATATCCAACACAATTGTACTTGTAAAAGGTAACTCTTCAATTGACTCAAAAAAATCATCCTTATTCAATTCAGAATAAATTAAAATTAATTGTTCATGAATATTTTTAATATCTGTAAAGTTCTCTACTGAAAAAGGAATGACATTGTTTTTAATTAAAATTTCAACTTTGTTTTTTTCAACACCCTCTACTTCAGAAAAATTATAATGATACGGTATTTTTGTAGCAAGGGAACTATAGCTTTCAATATCAATACTGCTATGTATTAGTTTTGTTATAAATTGAGTTTTAATTCTATCATCTTCTTCTTCGATTATTTCTTTTGAAAGGATATCAAATATTTCTTTCCGGTTTAAATACTCTACTAGTACATTGTCAATTTCATTAAATTCTTTAAAATAATCAATTATATTTTGCCATGAAACGATTAATTTATTGTTATTAAAAAATATTGGCCATAAATTTTTCTCTTTTACATGTATAAGTTTATTGATTAATGTATTATTCTTTTCAATTAATTGAATTTCCAATTCCTCAGAAACAACTAATTCATTCAAAATTTTTAAAACACTTTGTTCAGACTCATTTAAATTATTTTCAAACTCAAATAATACACATTCAAGATAATATTCTATTTCATAATCAATATAAGAATTTAATCTTGTACAGCCAGAATTCGAAATCAATGTATAATTTTTTAAATTTAATTCCTTTAAATCAACATCATTAGTTTTGAAAGCAGAAATCATTAATTTAATCATATCGAAATTAATTTCATAAAGATTATTTTCATAGATGAACTTTAATAATTGAACATGTTTGTCGTCAAAAATTAGTCTATCAAACTGAACTTTTTCATCCTTAAGAAACTGTTCTACTTTAGTTTTATTATCATCCTCAAAATAAATTGATGCTAATGATTCAGAATAATTTAAAAAATAAAATATTGATTTGTTTTTATTTAATTCCTTAATTTTTGAAACGGGGATATTTTTAAATAACAACCTTAAATATGATGATTTTTTGTCAATCGAATATTCTGTTGAATTTTCTAAATAATTAAAAATATTAGTCCATGTATTTGATACATGTCTAATAAAAATATTTTTATTTGTATCATTAGTGTATTGCAAATATTCATCAATAAATAAAATTGAATTCTCCGTTTCATTTTTTAAAACATTCATAATTTTGATTATTTCAACCGATTTATTACTCTCAATGAGATAATCCATCAATGAAAAATTTAATATCTCTTGTCTGTAAAAATAGGCATCATCAATTTTATTCAATATACTATTAAACTCATTTAGTTTTATATCAAATGGTAACTGTTTCGAGTTAAAACTTAATAAGAAATCTCTATCTTCTTTAGATAAATTCCCATCTTGTCTTGAAATATAATGTTCATAATCTTCATCTATATATCCAACTTTGACTAAAAAATTAATTAAATCATAGTTCTTTACCTTATTCTCATTTTCATCACCCTCTAATGTTTTCTCATAATCTAATTGTAGCTGTTTAAAATAATTTATACTTTCAAATTCATTAAGTAGTTCTGATAGTTTTTTTGAATTTATTGACTTGATTTTATTTTGGTTTATTTCTACTTTAATTCTAAGTTCTTCAATATTATTTGAAGCTTTGTTAGTAATTCTTTCAAGTCTCTGTGAGTAATTAATAGAAGGATTAACAGCCTTTTCAATTTCATTGAAAGATAATTGTATTGAATGACTATTTGAACTATACCAATCATAATATATGTGATTATTTTTAGTGAAAATTTTAAAATTTTCTTCTTGCACTAAATCAGATGGATTGATTTTTTTTGAGTTTAATGTTACATTAATAACACCATGACCATTTCTTTGATTTACAATTTCAAGAAACTTTGCTACATATAGCATTCGTAATTCTTTAGTATTAGTTAAAATTTCTTTGTTTAATAAATCAATTAATCCTTCAAAAGTGTTTATTTCTTGCTCAATTTTTTTTATTGTATCGTCTATTAGTTTAATCTTATTTTTTAACAATTGGTAAACATACCCCTTTCGATTATTTAATAAATCAAATTCTGTTGGTTCTACGTTTTTGTATACCATCATTGCAAATAGTTTTTTCTCATCTACATTTTCATTAAGAATGTTTTTATAAACTTTATATTCATTTGCAATAGAAATTATAACTCTCATGTCACTTAAATAAAGTGACACTTTTTCTATAAAATTTTTGAATTCTCTCTTTTCATTTATGTTTTCAATTGATTCAATTTCATTATTAAATCTTCTAATAAGTTCTATTGCAGAATTTGTATAGTTTATGATGGGAACGACTGGTAATATGAAATCGAAGAATTTAGTACGCTCATTTTGTGTAAAAATATCGTCAATTACGGCATATACAAAAGTCACTTTACCTTTTTCTCTAATTGGCTCGTAATTATTAATCAGAAAATTAATTTCTCGAAGTTTTATATAAATTTCTGTATTATTAAATCTATCTAAATCTTCAAAAAAAACTACATCAATTGGATTTCTTTCAAAAAAATATAAAATTTCATCAATCTCATTTTCAAAATTTATTGTTGCTTTTTCATGTTTACTTTCTAATTCTGCTTCATTAATCTTAAATTTTGTCATCTTAAAATTGATGAAAAAATCATATACTTTATATACAATAAAGATTAGACCCGCAAATGAAACTATACTATAAACTCCATTAAAGAAAGAAGAATAAAAATCTAATCCTAAAGCAAAAATTAAAGAATCTAAAATATTATTATTAGTAAAATATAAAATTGAAATTAACCAACAGAAAAATAAAAATGCGTTTAAAGCAATATACTTATGATTTACAATTCTTTTAAATCTTGATTCTGGAACTTTATCAGGATGAACTTTATAAAAGAGTTGTTTTAATATACAATATTCTAATTTTGATGTAATTTTTTCATCTTTGACAAATTTATCATCAAAAGTTGCTAAAGATATATCTATATAACTAAGTGGATATATGTGTTTAAAAGTTTTTATAATTGATGTTTTCCCTGAACCATAAGGACCAGATAAGGCAATATTAAAAATATTACTATCTCCAATTGCTTCTTTAAGTAAAATAGAATGTTTATCTTGTTCTTCGTTCAAAATCTTTGCAGAAAAACCTTCTATAGTCCTTTCGGAAAGGCTAATTGATTTTTTCTTTGCTAAATCATTTAATTTCAATATTATAATATTGTCAATTAAGAAATCATATACATCAGATTTAAATTTCTTCAGTTTGATTATTATTTTTTCAGTCATAGCTTTATTTTTATAAAAGAAATCAACTATTCTCTACAATTCTTATGTCCTCTTCACTCAAACCATAAAATTTATAAACCATTTAGTCTATTTATTATTTTTTTTAACAATTTGAGCATTTTTGCTTTATTCTATTAATTACATTTTATTTCTTCCCTTTCTTCTCCTTCACAAACAACCCAGATGTATATTTCTCATACAACTCAAATAAAAACTCCATGCGTTTGGCTTCGCTGGTGAAGGCTTGTTTGCTGTAGGCAGCATCAACGGCTTTATCTAGTTCGTTGTGGGCTTTTACTAAAGCTGGCGGCATGGTTAACGGATTGTATAAATCTGCTAATGAACTAGTAGGAAAAGAAGCTCTTAAATCTAAAACATTTTGTGCTTTTTCCTCAATAGTTTTTATTTGTTTTTCAGATGGATTTTCTGGCCAAGGATAGTTGTTGTAAACTATAGAATTTGAATACCTATAATCGCTCTTTAATCTACCACATAAATTACGAACCCAAGTCATATGCATTTCTGAAGTTAATAATCCAAAATGGAACAATTTTGCATTTGGAATAATTAAACATAAATTACTAGCAATAATATTTGAAGGCATAAACCCAATTGGGATATATTTTCTCCTTTCAGAAGAAACACTTGGAATAATAATATATTCACTTTCATTATGTGAAACAAATGCGAATTGAGAGGGTCTGTTTGCCAATTCTCTTGTTTCCTTTCTTGTGCTGCTTTCTCTAAATTTTTTTACACTTTTTAATCTTTCAGAAATGAAATCTGATTTTCGTAAGTCGTTAGGCTCTGCATCTTTTAGCCAAAGACAATATCTTGGTATATTATTTATAAACTCTATACTTCCTACATATTTTCTAATGTATTTAGAAATATTTAAGTCTTGTTTTTTTGCTATATTTCTTTCTTCTTCAGTAAGTAACAAAAATCCTCCATCAATAGGTTGATTTCCAAACTTTATGTTTGGAACAGAACAAATTGGAGTTGTTCTCTTTTCAATTAAAACATCTTTAGCATCGACTAAATATTGATTAATGTTTTTTGCTTTTATTTCATGAGCTTCGCCTTTTATATCTTCGTATTCAAATATTCTTTTATTTATTGAATCATAATTTGCGAAACCAACAATAACACAATATACTGCTGCATTACCTTTTGCTTCATTGCTCCATTTAAAAGTTCGATGTGCAAAGTGAATTTTAATTCCATATTTAATTAACATCTGTCCCCATAAAATACTAGTTTGTTCACCTTGAACAATCGAATTAGTAGAAACAAACGCTGTTTTTATTTTTGTATTTTGAATGTATTTAGCAGCTTTTAAATACCATCCCGAAACATAATCTAAAACTCCACAACCTTTACTGTTATCAAACTCTTTAATAATTTGATTTCTTTGGAATTGGCTCATAATTTTTGAACCAATGAATGGTGGATTTCCAATAATGTATGAAAGTTGATTTTTAGCTACAACATCTTCCCAGTTTACTTCCAAAGCGTCACCATGCACAATTTTTGCCGATTTTTTTAATGGCAAACGTGCAAAGTATTGTCCAAATTCATTACTAATTTGCATGTTCATTTGGTGGTCAATTAACCACATGGCTACTTCGGCAATACGTGCTGGAAATTCTTCGTATTCAATGCCGTACATCATATCGACGTTCAGCCAAATAATACTTTCTATTTCAGTTACATATTGGTTTTTATATTGTGCTCTTAAAATCTCTAATTCCAACAAACGTAATTCACGATAAGTAATTACTAAGAAGTTACCGCAACCACAAGCAGGGTCTAAGAATTTGAGTTGGCTAATTTTTTTATGGAACTCAGGTAATTTGTTTTTGTTTCCTTTGATGCTTTCAAATTCCGCCCACAATTCATCTAAAAATAATGGCTTTATTAATTTTAAGATATTGCTTTCACTGGTGTAATGTGCTCCTAAGTTTCTTCGTTCTTTTGGATTCATTACACTTTGAAACATGGAACCAAAAATAGCCGGAGAAATTTTACTCCAATCGATGTAACAACAATCTAATAAAGCTTGGCGCATTTTACTATCAAAACTTGCCATAGGCAAAATTTCTTCAAACAGTTTTCCATTCACATACGGAAAGTCGTTTAATTGCTCGTCCAAGTTTTTGAATCGTTTGTCTTTAGCAGTATTTAACACCTGGAACAATTCTTGAATTTTGGAAGCTAAATCACTTCCATCTTCAGCGGTTCTATGTTCTATGTAATCTTGAAATTGTTGTTTATCAAAAATAGTAGTGTCTTCCGCAAACAAACAGAATAAAATTCGAACTAAATATACTTCTAACGGATGTCCTTCATACCCAATTTCTTCTAATCGGTCGTGCAATTTCCCCATTAATTCCGCTGCTTTGATGTTGGCAGGGTCTTGTTCCTTATATGTTTTCTTTTGATAGCCTAAAAGATAGCCGAAGCTTTGCACATTTAGTACTAATTCGTCTAAAGTAAAGGATAAAGTCGTTTGTTCTTCGGTATCGTATAATCTGAATATATGGAAATCACATACCAAAACGTATTTTGGGAGTTCATTTTGTTTTAAACCATGCGTATAATCAATCGCTTGTTGAAATGCTTTGTCAAGGTTTTTACCACGACTTTTCATTTCAACTAAAATAGTTCCTTTCCAAAGCAAGTCGATATACCCATCGGCATCCGATAGTTTTTTTACTCGGTGTTCAAACGTTCCAATCTTCTTACGAGTGATTCCAAAGACATCAAAAAAAGCATCTAAAAATGGTTTTGCATCAGCTTCTTCATTAGTGGTATCTTTCCATTCTTTGGAAAATTTAACTGCTCTATCTTTTATCTCATTCCAGCTTAACGCCATTTGTGTTTTGTTTTAATTGTAGTATAATTCCCAAACATAACGAAAAAAAAGCACCTGTACAACCCGTAAAAATACCTGATTTTCAAACCAGGTAAAACTACGGGGGTACCTTCGGGAGCTAAGGTAGATAAAGGGTTTTGATAAATTTTACGGGAAACCGTAAAGGAATTAAAAAAAAACAAAAGCGCGAGCAACGCTACTTTTTGTAAAAAAAATACAACAAAAAAGCCAACTATTAAAATTGGCTTCTAAATCATACTATAAAGTGTTCCGCGATTAAGAGTGTTGATCCAATGCAACTAATCTTGCTTCTTTTGCAGCAACACTTTTAACCACATAAACCGCCAAGAATGCTAAAGGAATACCCAAGGCAGAATTCAACATTTCTAATTGGGTGGCAGAAATATAATTGTCTAAAGTCTCGTCTTTAAAAGCCATTTTAATTAGATAATTGCCCACATAATTACTCAAAATCCACAAGGCCCACCAAAAACCAATCAAAGTAGTCTCCAGGGCAACAACTTTGCCTGTGGCCGTACCAATCAATCGACTCATTTTTTCATCCAATTCCTTCATAATATGATAAGGTCTAAACAACGAAATAATAGGCACAAACCAACTCCCCGCTGCCCATCCATCACTGTGTTCACAGGTACCCGTGCGCACTTGTAAATTATAATAAGCACGCCTAAACCATTGAATAAAAAACACTGCACAAATCACCATCGCAATGAGGTAAATTACCGCTATAATTTGTTCACGCAAATCATTTGCCGAAAGCACTTCATCCGTAGCAAAAATACCCGCCTTCAAGTCATAAAGTAAGTCCAATTGCAAATAAGACGAAAAACCAGAAACAATATCCAATACCATAATTACTATGAGCATAAATTGTGCATTTTTTGCACGTACCGCATTAGGACGTATCAAAAGTTGTTGCTTGGCTACGTCTGTAACCACACTAGAATCTTTAGCATAATACCTGCAATCGGCATCCGCTTCCAATTGATGGCCTCTCAAATTACAAATGGCCTCGGGTTCAAAATCACCCTTTTTACGATTCAAACAAGTCTTACAAACCAAAAGTTGCGCTGCAGTCATACACTATATTTTTTCAGAATAAAGTGCCAAACATAACAAAAAAACAACACGCACACAACGCCAAGAGTAATTTTATCCCCAACATTGAACTACGCAATAAAGTGAAGCCAACAGGGGATCATGCAACGCTTTCAACGCAACATCCTAAAGAACCACCAATCCTTTCTCCTCAGGTAAAATCGGCAGCCATTCCCCATCAGTTTCCGAAAAAAAAGAGATAGCCACCAAGCGCAGCCAACAACCATCCGGAATTGCATCAGGTACACCAAAAGAAATTGCAGGATGCAACTTTTCCATCTGCCAAGTGGAAGTCTCCAAATGTCCCGTTAAAGTTTCAAAATCAAAAAAAAGATACAGTACACTACAACCCAAATAAATACCGGTTGCATTTAGCAAATCTTCTGGTACCGAAATCGAAACATTACCCGCAACAACCGTAACCGTTAATCGACAATCAGGATTAAAAAAATAGCCCAAAATCGCTTGTTGTGCCGCATTTGAAGCGAAAGCCGTTTGCAACAAACGAGCACCACGTGGATGCGTCTCATCATAAACCAACAAACTGCGCATTTTTTTGGTCAACGCATTTACTACCAATAAATTATTGTGCTTGGTCAAAAAATCGGTCAACACCCCCCGAATGGCTTTACAGGTGGTAGAAACCAATCCAAACTCACTAGCATTTTGCCTACACAAAGCATACTTAGGACTAGTCAACAATCCTTTAGTAGTAAAACCCGATTTTTGCCGCACAATCAATTCGTCACCCAATGGATACACAATATAATCGCCAATGCGCTTGGGGTATTTTCCAGAATAGACTTTTATCTTTGCCATACGTTTGCTTCCTAATTGGTTTGGGTTTGGTTCGTATTTGGTTCGTAGTTGTGGTACCCTTTATTTTCAAAAATAAGCGATACCTTTTTAAAAAACAGCACTTTATACAACAAATTATCAACTAAATTAATAACAAAATACAAACCAATCGGTGGTCGTAATTTAGTCGTTCCTGTATAGATACGGTATGGATACTTCATAGATACGCCATAGATACGGTTAGGTTGTGGTACCCCTTTCAAAACACATCGATACCTCAAACAAGTCAAAAACAACAGTCTGAATCCAAACAAAAACATCAATTTATAAAGAAATTAATTATATTTGAAAGAGATTTAAGGCAATGTAACCGGTGGAAAACAAAATAAAAAAGCCTCATTAAAACAGCAACGTGACCCATAAAATATTTTTAAAAATAGCAACCACACTAGCATTAATAGGATTTGGAATACTGTATTTAAGTATTGGAGGAAGAACTGTTTACAGTAGAATAAATACATACAGCATCTATCCTGTTTTAATGGGATTGGCACTTATGGTACCGTTAGTTTTATATTTTATCCTTAAACAATACAGAAGACAAACATCCAGTAAAAAACGAAACAAAACAAATGAAAACCGCCAATCAAAATAAGAAAAACAAAATGCGGAACACCATACAATACAGCTACAAATTCACCATCATAATGGCATTATTCGTACTTAGTTGTACTGCGGTTAAACAGCATCCTTATGTTTTTAAAAAAGAAGATAAAAAAATAACACTTGTACTGGAAAACAAGGCAAACCATTTAAGATGGAATGAAAAAACAACCTTTACAGTGCAACTTGAGCATATTGAAAAAAAGAGACTATCCTTTTCGGCACCAGGATTAAGATTTATTCAAAGAAGCAATGACAACCAAGAAAGTATTTTAGAAATTGAACCAAAAAGAGAACACATCAAAGGCAATACTTTAAAATTATTTGTTAACTTTAGGGATGAAAAAGATTCCGTTTGGGTACACACATTTAAAATTCCAATAAAATAACCAACCATGAAAAAACGATTTGAAACCATAGTGCTATTAGTAGTGCTCGCTTTATTTACTAGCTGTAAACAAGAAACCATTACTACTCAAAACGAGTATTTTGCACAATCTGCTGACAGCATCCAAAATGGTGGAATAAAAGTCATTCCCATCACCACACCAAAAGGCACGTTTAATGTGTGGACAAAACGCATTGGCAACAACCCAAAGATCAAAGTATTGTTGTTAAATGGCGGACCTGGTGCTACACACGAATATTTTGAATGTTTTGAGAATTTCTTACCTGCCGAAGGGATCGAATTCATCTATTACGACCAATTAGGATGTGGAAATGCAGATAACCCAAACGATACATCCATGTGGGATTTAGCAAGATATGTCGAAGAAGTGGAACAAGTGCGTAAAGCCTTGCAATTAGACAACACCAATTTTTACTTGTTAGGTCATTCTTGGGGCGGTATTTTAGCAATGGAATACAGTATGAAATATCAAAACAACATGAAAGGCTTAATCATTTCGAACATGATGGCTAGTTGTCCAGAATATGATAAATATGCTAATGAAGTTTTAAGTAAACAAATGAACCCTGAAGTGTTGGCAGAACTAATGAAATTGGAAGCCAACAACGACTTTTCGAATCCAAAATACATGGAATTGTTGTTGCCAAATTTCTATGAAAAACACATTCTTCGCTTTCCAGCAAAAGATTGGCCAGAACCTGTAAATCGTTCGTTTGCCAAAATGAATCAGTCGCTTTATGTCACCATGCAAGGGCCGAGTGAATTTGGTATTTCTGGGAAACTAGAAAATTGGGATAGAAAAGCCGATTTAAAAAAGGTAACTATTCCTACGCTAGTAATCGGAGCCAAACACGATACAATGGATCCAAAACACATGGAAGAAATCTCGAAAATCTTACCAAACGGTTCCTATTTATTCTGTCCGAAAGGAAGTCACATGGCCTTTTATGATGATCAAAAGACCTATTTTGCGGGATTGATTTCATTCTTGAAAAAATAACTCAAAAGCAACTCTTAGTAGTTGCTTTTTTTTGTAACTTGCTGTTCTATTTCAAAATTTAAAATGGCCAACAAAGCATTACTTTTTACCCCTGCTTTAACCCACGAAAAGTCGTTAAAAACTTTAGTGGAAAACCGTACTATTTTTTCGTTAAACCATTGCGAATTGAATATTTTTGAAACCTATCAAAAATCTGATTTAGTGCCTTTGAAGTTTAATGATTTGGTCGTTACCAGCATGTTACGCGGTAAAAAAGTGATGCACTTATTTGAAGATCCAAGTTTTGAATACTTGCCGGGTGAAACTGTAATTGTGCCTTCCAATGCCGAAATGAAAATTGATTTTCCCGAAGCGTCAAAAGAGAATCCCACACAGTGTATCGCTTTGGCCATCGATAATCAAATAATTACAAATACCTTAGACTTTTTAAACGAAAAGTACCCAAAAGAAGGGAAAAGCAATTTGTGGAAATTAGACCACGAAAACTATTTCTTTTATAACAATGTAGAATTAGCAGGCACCATCAATAAATTAATCAAAGAATGCATGGGTAGTTCTTTAACCAAAGATGTTCTCGCTGATTTAACGCTACAGGAACTAATTATTCGAATCATTCAAACGCAAACCACCAAACGGTTTGAAAGTGAAACATTTATTGATAGTAACAGCCCAATTACACCCTCGATTGAATACATCAAAAACAACATCAGAGAAACCATCAATTTGAAAGATTTAAGCGATAAAGCGTGCATGAGTACCACTTCATTTTACCGCTATTTCAAAAGAGAATTAGGCATGAGCCCTATTGAATACATCTTAAATGAAAAGATAAAATACGCCAAAAAACTATTGAGTAATCCAACCATTCAAATCAATGAAGTTTCCTATGCCACCGGATTTGAAGACTGCAATTACTTCATTAGATTGTTCAAAAAATACGAAGGCGTAACACCAAAACAATACCAGTTAATGAATTATAATGGATAACAAACAAAAACCTAATCCCTAATCTCTAATCCCTAATCCCTTTTCCCTTTTCCCTTTTCCCTTTTCCCTTTTCCCTTTTCCCTTTTCCCTTTTCCCTTTTCCCTACCCATTCAACCTCACCGCTTCTAAATTAGCAGCTTCTTCTTCAGTAAACAATCTATAATTTACTTTAAATGTTTTTCCGTAAGGTGTTTCCAATGAAAAACCGCCTGCTCCTATTCCATCAGCTACATCTAAGGTAAAATGAGCGTGTTTCCAATATTCGAACAAATCTTTGTCCACCCAAAATTCAAATCCTTGAAGAGTTCCAATACAAACATCACCAAGTCTTAGATAAAATCCGCCTTTTTCAAAACATTGCGGTTGCGTTCCTTCGCAACAGCCACCCGCTTGATAGAACATTAAATCACCAAATTTTTCAGATAACTGGTCTATTAAATCTAATGCTTTTTTAGTCGCTTCTAATCGTTTTATTTTTTCCATATCTTAAATTTAAACATATAAGTTTTATCCTCGTAACATACTTCTTAAATGCGCTTGAAAATAATTGTATAAAACTTACTATAAGCTTAAATGACTTATATGTTTTAAAATAATTAAGTTCACAAAAACTCTAATTGTATATAAAAAAACAAACCCAGCATCACACTGGGTTCGTTTATCATTTACTAAAAGAAACCTAATTTGTTTTTGTTGTAAGAAATCAACATGTTCTTCGTTTGACGGTAATGATCTAACATCATTTTGTGGTTTTCTCTTCCAATTCCCGATTGTTTATACCCTCCAAATGGCGCTCCTGCTGGATAAGCATGGTATTGATTGACCCAAACACGTCCTGCTTGAATGGCTCTTGGTACTTGATATAATTCATGTGCATCACGTGTCCAAACGCCTGCTCCTAATCCATACATCGTATCGTTAGCTATTTCTAAAGCTTCTTCCGTAGTTTTAAAAGTTGTTACTGCTAATACAGGTCCGAAAATTTCTTCTTGGAAAATACGCATTTTGTTGTGCCCTTTAAATAGTGTTGGCTGAATGTAATATCCTCCTTCTAAATCACCACCTAAATGATTTACATCGCCACCGCATAATAATTCAGCTCCTTCTTCTTTCCCTAAATTAATATACGAAAGAATTTTGTCCTTTTGAATTTGAGAAGCTTGAGCACCCATCATTACAGTAGGATCTAATGGATTACCCATTTTAATCGCTTTTACACGTTCCAATACTCTTTCAATAAATTGGTCATAAATCGATTCGTGAATCAATAATCGCGATGGACACGTACACACTTCGCCTTGGTTTAAAGCAAAAAGTGCTACGCCTTCTAACGCTTTATCTAAAAAGGCATCATCAGCATCCATAACCGATGGGAAGAAAATATTTGGTGATTTTCCTCCTAGTTCTAAGGTTACAGGAATAATATTTTCAGTAGCATATTGCATTACCATTCTTCCCGTAGCAGTTGACCCCGTAAAGGCTGCTTTATTGACTTTTGGATTGGTTACTAAAGTTCTTCCAAGCTCAGCTCCAAAACCATTAATTACATTGATTACACCCGCTGGAACTAAATCGCCAATAATTTCCATTAAAACCATAATTGAAATTGGCGTACTTTCTGCTGGTTTCAACACCACACAGTTTCCGGCTGCTAAAGCAGGTGCTAGTTTCCAAACGGCCATTAAAATAGGAAAGTTCCAAGGAATAATTTGTGCCACAACTCCAATTGGCTCATGCACAATAATTGAAACAGTATCTTTATCCAATTCGGTTATCGAACCTTCTTCAGCACGAATTACACTAGCAAAATATCTAAAATGGTCAATAGCTAACGGAATATCCGCAGCCATCGTTTCACGAATTGCTTTACCATTGTCTAAGGTTTCCACAGCTGCAATGAAATCTAAATTAGCTTCAATTCGGTCTGCTATTTTGTTCAACATAATACTTCGCTCAGTAGCCGAAGTTTGGCTATATGTTTTAAACGCTTCATCGGCAGCATTTACAGCCATTTCAACATCCATTTTAGCAGAATGTGCGGCTTTAGCCATTAATTTTCCATCTACAGGAGAAAGCACTTCAAAATATTGTCCTGTTGAAGGCGCTGTCCATTTTCCGTTGATGTAGTTATCGTACTTTTCTTTTAATTGAGGTCTTTGAATTAAATTACTCATAATTTTGATTTTAGGTTTGTTTATCAAAATTAACTTCAATTACGCGCTTAGAATAGCACAATTAATTCATTTAATAGCACAAAACTGCTATTCACTAAAATTTAACACTAAAAAATTATACATAATTTAAATTTCAATGCTATAATTTATCAAAATGATAATTAAAACAATTTATACTTATCACCAAAAAGCTGTTCAAAAAATCTAATTTCTAATTTCTAATTTCTAATTTTAAAAAGTATCTTTGCCCTTTAAAATTCGATACAAAAATGCGTATATCTTACAATTGGTTAAAACAATTTATTAAAACGGAATTAAAATCTGAGGAAATTGCTGATATTCTAACCGACTTAGGCTTAGAAGTAGAAGGCGTTGACCCATTTGAAAGTCTTAAAGGTGGATTGCAAGGTGTTGTTGTAGGTCATGTACTTACCTGTGAAAAACATCCAGATGCTGATAAATTAAAAATCACTACTGTTGATTTAGGCGACGGAAACGCGCCGGTTCAAATTGTGTGTGGTGCTCCAAATGTAGCTGCGGGACAAAAAGTACCTGTGGCAACAATTGGAACCAAATTATACGATAAAGAAGGTAACGCATTCGAAATCAAAAAAGGTAAAATTCGCGGTCAAGAAAGCCACGGAATGATTTGCGCTGAAGACGAATTAGGCTTAGGTGAAAGTCACGACGGAATCATGATTTTAGCCGAAGAATTAAAAACCGGAACACCTGCTTCAAAAGTATTCAATATAGAATGTGATGAAGTATTTGAAATTGGTTTAACACCAAACCGTGCTGATGCTATGTCACACATGGGTGTTGCACGTGATTTGCGTGCGGGTTTATCGCAAAAAGGAACTACCTCTGAATTAATGACGCCGTCGGTAAGTAAATTCAAAGTAGAAAAACGTACCTTAAAAATTGATGTTAAAGTTGAAAACGACAAATTAGCTCCAAGATATTGTGGGGTAACCATTTCAGGAATTACGGTAAAACCTTCACCAAGTTGGTTACAAAATCGATTAAAATCAATCGGTTTAACCCCAAAAAACAATGTGGTAGATGTTACAAATTATGTTTTACACGAATTAGGGCAACCACTACACGCTTTTGATGCCTCACAAATTAAAGGAAATAAAGTAATTGTAAAAACAGTTGCTGCTGGAACAAAATTCACCACTTTAGACGATGTGGAACGCACACTTCACGAAGAAGATTTAATGATTTGTGACGAAAGTGGACCCATGTGCATCGCAGGTGTTTTTGGTGGAAAAACTTCAGGAGTTTCAGAAAGCACTCAAGCAATTTTCTTAGAAAGCGCCTACTTTAATCCGGTTGCTGTTCGAAAAACGGCTAAAAGACATACGCTGAGCACGGATGCTTCGTTCCGCTTTGAAAGAGGAATTGACCCAACGATTACAGAATATGCGTTAAAACGTGCTGCTTTATTGATTCAGGAAGTAGCTGGAGGTGAAATTACTTCTGACATTGTAGATATTTATCCAAAAAAGATTGAAGATTTTAGTGTTTTCATTCATTTCAATAAAGTCAATAGAATTATTGGTGAAGAAATTAAACCAGAAACCATCAAAAAAATATTAGCTTCTTTAGACATAAAAGTCAACTCGATTTCTGATGCTGGTTTGGGCTTAATCATTCCTTCTTACCGTGTTGATGTTACACGTGAAATTGATGTTATTGAAGAAATTCTTCGCGTTTATGGCTACAACAATGTAAAAATTCCAGCGAAGCTAAATGCAACCATTTCAAATTCATTACGTACAGAAGAATACAATGTTCAAAATATAATTGCTAATCAATTGTGTTCCTTAGGGTTCAACGAAATGATGGCCAATTCATTGACTACACCCGATTATGTAAAACTTTCTGATAATTTAAAAGAAGAATTCAATGTAGTTATGTTGAATCCTTTGAGTAATGATTTATCAGCGATGCGTCAATCGTTATTGTTTTCAGCATTAGAAGCAGTATCGTTCAATATCAATCGTAAAAGAAGTGATTTAAAGTTTTTTGAATTTGGTAAAACATATCACAAATTACCTGCTTCATATGACGAAGAAAAGCATTTGACTTTAACCGTTACTGGAAACAGAAGCAACGAAACTTGGATAAAACCGCAAGAAAAATCAGATTTCTTCTTGTTCAAAGGATATGTTTTAACGATTTTAACACGTTTAGGATTAGATAAAAAAGTGACGTCCTTACCTTTTGAAAATGATGTTTTTGCAGAAGGATTAGCTTTGGCAATCGGAAAAGAAATCATTGTGGAATTTGGTTCAGTAAAAAAATCAATTTTAAAACATTTTGACATCAAACAAGAAGTGTTATATGCCGATTTTAATTGGGGAAAAATCCAAAAATACGTAACCAACAAAATCAAATTTACCGATATTCCAAAATACCCAGAAGTAAGACGTGATTTTGCGTTGTTAGTTGACGAAAATGTACAGTTTGAGCAAATCTTCAACATCGCAAAACAAACCGAAAAAGGTTTATTAAAAGATGTAAATTTATTCGATGTATACCAAGGAAATAACTTACCAGAAGGTAAAAAATCATACGCTGTAAGTTTCATTTTACAAGACGATTCAAAAACACTAACCGACACTCAAATTGATAAAATTATGAGTAAGTTACAAAGTAATTTTGAAAGTCAGTTAGGTGCGAGTTTGAGATAGTGGTCAGTGTTCAGTGGTTAGTCGCAGTGGTCAGTTTTTAAGCTATCTACTGTCATGCTGAACTTGTTTCAGCATCTAAATAAAAAAACTCCCAATTTCTAACAAAATTGGGAGTTTTTTTTCTAAAATTTAATACCTTATTCCTTCACAAATTTACTATTTGCACTACCCTTTTCGGTATTTACTTTTACAAAATAAGTACCTGAAGCTAAATCAGCCACATCAATTGAGTTAACCGCATTGGTTACTGCCAAAACAATTTGCCCTAATTGATTGTAGATTTCAATAGAATTTACTTGTAAATCTTGTTTGGTTTGAATGTTCAAAACATCCTTAGCCGGATTTGGATACAAGGTAAAATAAGTTCCAAAATCAAAGTCTTGTGTACTTAAAGCAACAACAGTTGTGGTATACGTATTGGTTGTAATTGGAAAATTATAATCAAAATAGATATTGGCATTGTTGCTGAACGTATTTCCAACAACCAAAGTAGGCTTGGTTTTAATTTTAAACGCAACATAACCATCGTTAGTTGCATCATTGAAATCTAAATTGATATTTTCAAAAATGAACTCTACTTTGTTTCCATTGATTCTGGTATAAAAATCGTGGCTACTATTTAATGGAACCAACGTTGCAATATCATACTTAGCCAAATCAATCAGGTCTTTTACCACAATGTTTTCAGCAGGGAAAGTACCCGTGTTTTCAAAACGAATAACATAATGCACGTATTTACCCACTTCACTTGGAGGAATAGTTTCGCCTTGTAAACACGTTTTATCGTTTGGATCGTATGAACCAACAACTGTTTGTTTTAAAGCAGAAATATTATCAGATTGCACTTCATCATTTGTAAAAGGAGTAATTTGAGCAAGAAAATCTATTTGATCTCCAATATTAACCGCTGGAGTTTCCATTGGAGAGTTTACGTTGAAAACAATTTCAATTTCTCTAGTTTCAAAAGGTTGCAAATTAGTATAATTCCAAGTGAAATTATTTAGAACTGAGCTATCATAAACCGGATTTGCAGCAACATAATCCAATCTTGCATCGTCAAAAGTTAAGGATATAGTTCCATTTTCTACTTGATTTCCTTTATTTCGATAAACTAATTTATAATCCGCATCAAAACCAGGACGAGCTGGAGTCGTTGGAACTAAAACAATTTCAACATCGCTATGAACACCATTAGCCGTTACACAAAAATCTTGATTAAATGGACTGACTTGTGTTGGAAAATCTACTGTGAAATTAGTTGGCGAAATATTGAAATAACTTGGGTTTTCAAGGTTTGGAGTTATGGTGTAATTTCCTGCTGAAACTGGTATGTAATAATTTCCAGATGAATTTGAAATTAAAGAACTTGAATAGGTTCCGTCAGTTATTGAAAAATTTAAATTGGAATAATTTAGATCTGAAATATCACATCCATTGCTGTTTGAATCAAATTTTGTGTTTCCTGAAATTTCATAATAAGTTCCTCCTGGAGTGAATGAACAATAAGAATTTACATGACAAGTAGTATTATAACCGTAATTATTAATTTGTTGCTGTACTATATCAAAATCTTCAAAATCAGCACATACATATTCAATAGTTGGGTTATTATAAAAACCGGAAAAAGACCAATTTAAATTTGTGTTTTTAATTAACAGAGTTTCTAGTTGATTATAATCACATCTTAACCAACTTAAGTTATTTAATCCAGAAACATCTATACTAGTAAGCTGATTATTTTTACAACTCAATTTATTTAAATTAGATAATCCTGAAAAATCAATTATAGGTAATAGATTATTATTACAACTTATTTCTGTTAAATTTGTCAAGCCAGAAACATCTAAACTTAGTAATTGATTATTAGAACAACCCAAAAATTGCAAATTCGTTAAACCCGAAACATCTAAATTGGTTAATTGATTGCTAGTACAGGCAAAATATTGTAAACTAACATTATTACTTAGACCTAAATTTACCAATTGATTATTTTGACAGTCTATTAGATTTAAATTTGTTAAACCACTTACATTTAAGCTCGTTAAATTGTTATATGTACATAATAAAGTTTTAAGATTAATTGCGCTTGTAACGTCTAAACTATTTATTTGATTTAAGCTACAACTTAAATATAATAAATTTGATAGTCCAGAAATATCTAAACTATAAAGTTGATTAGAACCACATTCCAATTTTTTTAAATTTAAACAACCAAAAACATTTAAATTAGTTAATTGATAATTACTTTGACATCTTAACCATTCTAAATTAGTTAATCCTGAAACATTTAAACTAGTTAATTGATTACTCTCAAATATTAATGAATGTAAATTAATAAATGCTTGAATTCCTGTTAAATCAGAAATTGTAGTATCTCCTGCTATAGTTAAATATTTTATTGACTGAGCTTCAATTACTTGTATTTCACCATCCCCATTTGTATCAATTACATGATAATTAGAAACTGTCCATAAATCATTGCTTGAAAGATATGTAGGAAGTTCAGTTGATGCAATAAAATTACTTGGGTTAGCACTCAACAACATCGCTTTAAAATTCGCATCTGGTATATTCACAATCTGCGCATTCCCTAAAAAACCAATCGTCAAAAAGAATAAAAAGTAAAGTTTTTTCATTTGTAAGAAATTAAAAAAGTAAAAGTAAGATAAATCCTTAAATATCAAAGCATCATCTAAAAATTATTAGATTACAAAATTTCCTCAAAATTCACTATTTTAGCGCCATGATAAAAGTCGTTTTAATTGGTTCTGGAAATGTGGCACAACATCTAATTCAGGTGTTGTTACACGCAAAAAATGTGGATTTGGTGCAAGCCTTTGCTCGTAACCCAAGTCATTTATCGCATTTGCTTCCTGCAACCAAAATTACTTCAGATTATCAAAAAATTGCGGAGGCTGATTTGTACATTATTTCGGTTTCAGATAATGCCATTGCAGAAGTTTCTGTACAGTTACCCTTTGAAAATCGTTTAGTTGTGCATACTTCGGGTTCGTCTGAACTTTCGATATTGAATGCTAAAAACAGAAAAGGTGTTTTTTATCCGTTACAAACCTTTACTAAAGGCAAAGAAATCGACTTCACTCCTATTCCTATTTGCTTGGAAGCTGAAAATGAAACCGATTACCAACTCTTAGAAAAATTAGGGAATTCCATTTCACAAAAGGTAGTCCGCATCAATTCCGAACAACGAAAAAGTTTGCATGTAGCTGCTGTTTTTGTTTGTAATTTCGTGAATCATTTGTACCAAATTGGAAATGAAATTTGCGAAGAAAACAACGTTCCGTTTGAAGTATTGCATCCGTTAATTCAGGAAACAGCTCATAAAATTAGGGAACTTTCGCCTAAAGAAGCACAAACAGGTCCGGCTTTACGAAATGACACCAAAACCATTGAAAAACATTTGGATTTCTTAGAAAATCCCGAATATAAAAACCTATACCAATTACTTACACAATCGATACAACATGTCAAAAAGTTATAAAGAACTCATGAATGAAATAACCACTTTTGTCTTCGATGTAGACGGAGTGCTCACCGACGGAACCATTCACGTAACCCCAACAGGCGAAATGCTTCGCAACATGAACATCAGAGATGGTTATGCCATGAAAGCAGCTGTTGAAAATGGCTACACCGTTTGTATCATTTCGGGCGGAAGCAACGAAGGGGTTCGCGTTCGTTTGAGAAATTTAGGCATTACCGATATTCATTTAGGCGTTCCAAACAAAGTCGACACCTTCAAAGAATTCACCGATATTTACAATATAAAATCTGAAAACGTGTTATACATGGGCGACGATATTCCAGATTATCATGTAATGCAATTAGTAGGTTTACCAACGTGTCCACAAAATGCAGTTCCTGAAATCAAAGGCATTTCAAAATACATTTCGCACATAGAAGGCGGAAAAGGTGCCGTTCGTGATGTAATCGAACAAGTCATGAAAGTACAAGGCAAATGGATGGAACATTTTGATGCGAAGTTTGATTAATGATAAGTGGTCAGTGTGGAGTGTGGAGTGGTCAGTTGAATAGATTGTGTATAAACTATTAATACTATAAAATGATTTATCAAGATTTATTAGCTTATAAAAAAGGATTTGAAGTTGCAATGGAGATTTTTGAAGTTTCAAAATCGTTTCCAAAAGAAGAAACCTATTCACTCACTGACCAAATTAGACGTTCGTCTCGAAGTGTTTGTGCAAATTTTGCTGAATCTTATCGAAAAAGAGTTTATCCAAAACACTTTCATAGTAAATTGACAGATAGTGATGCCGAAAACTCTGAAACACAAACTTGGTTAGAATTCGCTTACGCCTGCAAATACATAAACGAAAACACTTTCAACGAATTAACCGAAAAGAATAAAGAAGTCGGAAAACTGATAAATTATATGTTATTAAATCCAACTAAATTCGGTGTAAAAACCGAACACTGAACACCGAACACTGAACACTGAATACTGAATACTGAACACTGAATACTGAACACTGAACACTGAAACATGAAATACTTAAAACTAATTCGATACCAAAATTTACTAATGCTTGCTTTTATGCAGCTTGTTTTTCGTTATTTATTCTTAGCACAATCCTATATTGATTTAGCGTTGACCGAATTCAATTACATTTTGTTGGTAATTTCAACCGTTTGTATTGCTGCAGGTGGCTATGTCATTAACAATATTATGGATCAAGATACCGACGAAATTGCGAAACCTCAAAACCGTGTGGTTGGCGTTTCAATATCAGAAACTGGTGCTTATAATTGGTACATTGTACTTACTATCATTGGGGTTGGAATTGGATTTTATCTTTCCAATGTAATCTACAAACCAACCTTTGCTTCGATGTTTATTTTGGTCGCTACTTTATTGTATGTTTATGCTACTAATTTGAAACAAATTCCGCTTTTAGGAAATATAATTGTTGCCTTATTACTTTCCATAAGTATTGTCATTATTGCTTTATTTGATATTTTTCCGGCAACAGATTTGGAAAATTATAGCAGAATGGATAGAGCATTTGATATTCTAATTGATTATGCAATTTTTGCTTTTATCATCAACTTAATTCGAGAAATTGTCAAAGATTTAGAAGATATGGATGGCGATTATCAAACAGGAATCAACACGTTGCCTATTGCTATCGGGATTCAAAAAACCAAAATACTTGTGGGTGTTTTAACTATAATGGCCATAGTAATTCTTGCCTACTATTTAAAAACTTCTCTTTTTGAATTGGATTATACCATTTATTATGCATTGGTATTTGTGTTTGGGCCTTTGGTTTATTTTGGAGCAAAATTAATTAATGCTACAACAAAAAAAGAATTTCATCATTTAAGCACAATGTTAAAAATTGTTTTGTTTTTCGGAATTTTGTCTATTGCCGTAATTGTTTTGAATTTAAAATATGCTCAATAAAATTTTACACCATAAAAACATCATTTTAGCTTCGGGTTCACCTAGAAGACAACAGTTTTTTAAAGAAATGGATTTGAATTTTTCGATTCAGTTAAAAGACGTGGAAGAAATTTATCCCAATCATTTAAAAGCCGAAGAAATTACGAATTTTTTAGCCGAATTAAAAGCCAATGCCTTTGAAAATGAGCTAAAAGAGAACGATATTTTAGTCACAAGTGATACTATTGTTTGGCTGAACGAAAAAGCATTAGGTAAACCAAAAGATTATGACGATGCCTTCAAAATGTTGCAACAATTAGCCAATCAAACACATGAAGTAATCACTTCTGTTTGTTTGAAATCGGTATCAAAAGTCGACATTTTTCATTGTACAACAAAAGTAACTTTTGCAGCACTTTCTGATGAAAATATTCGTTATTACTTAGATAATTATAAACCTTTTGATAAAGCAGGAAGCTATGGAATCCAAGACTGGATTGGCTTAATCGGAATTTCAAAAATAGAAGGTTCATACACTAATGTTGTAGGATTACCAACCGAAATGTTGTTTCAAAAATTAATGCACTATGCTTAAACTCATTGAAAACCCCTATTTAGACCAAGAAATAGCAACATTAGTTGTGTTGTTGGTTTACTTTATTTTACGCTTCAGCTCGAATAAATTAGTGCGCAAATATGCCACTTTAAATGAAGTTTTAGAACACCGTACAAATTTGGTAATCAAATACATAAACCTTCTTTTAGGCATTTTAGCTTTAATTTCAATTGTAATTATTTGGGGAGTAAAAAAAGATCAAATTTTGCTTTTCATTTCTTCCGTATTTGCAGTTGTGGGAGTTGCTTCGTTTGCACAATGGTCGATTTTGAGTAACATTACAGCAGGAATTATTTTATTCTTTTCGTATCCTTTTAAAATTGGAGACAGAATTAAAATCCACGATAAAGATTTCCCTATTGAAGGTGAAATTGACGATATTAAAGCGTTTTATGTCATTTTAAAATCTTCTGAAGGAGAAATGGTTACCTATCCAAACAATTTGCTAATGCAAAAAGGAATTTCGGTACTAAAAAACAATCCTGAAGAAAGAGAATTTTTTGATTAAGTATGAAAAATAAATTAATTCCACACTACAAAATTGAATTTGAAATTACCGAAGTCGAAGCAATTTCTTTCAATCAATCTGTTCAACAAGCTTTTAATGCACTAAATTGGAAAATAGTAACAACATCTGAGACTAAAATCGAAGGGCATACCTCTCTATCATTAAGTTCTTGGGGAGAATCAATTACAATTGAAATCTCAGACAGAAACATTAGTATTGAAAGTACATGTGTTGGCAATCAATTAGTTGATTGGGGTAAAAACAAAAAAAATATTGAAGCGCTACTCGAACAGTTAAAAAAATATGAGTATACTGAAACTCCAGTTTTAGAAACGCAGAAAAGTAGTTTTGATACAATTCAAAAAAAGAAGGGTAGTTTTAAAGACTATTTAGCTGTTTTTATCCCCACTAAAGAATACTTTTTTACTCCAATTCTGATCTTTCTAAACATTTTGGTATTTGTATTAATGGTTGTTGACGGAACAAATATCATTTCACCCGCTGCAGAAGACTTAATAAAATGGGGAGCAAACGAAAGAACAATTACATTAAATGGTGCATATTGGCGTTTGTTTTCATGCATTTTTGTTCATATTGGTATCATACATTTAATTATGAATCTTTATGCTTTAATTTTTATAGGAAGTATTTTAGAACCAATAATTGGAAAATATAAATTTATTGTTGGATACTTAATCACTGGGTTTATTGCAAGTACAGCTAGTTTGTGGTGGAATACCTTTACGCTAAGTGCAGGTGCTTCTGGAGCCATATTTGGTTTATTTGGGATTTTTTTAGCTTTATTAACAACAAATTATTTAGACAAAAACGCCAGAAAATCGATGTTAACATACATCTTTATATACATTGGTTTAAATTTAGTGAATGGTCTAAAAGAAGGAATTGATGGCGCAGCACATTTGGGTGGATTGATTTCTGGATGCATTATCGGATATGCTTTCTTTTATGGTTTAATAAACAAAGAATCAAAAGAATTGAACTATTGGATTCTAGGAATAATTTCATTTTTAGGAATTAGTTGTTCCTATTTAGTACTCGAAAAAATTCCAAATCCAATTAAAAACTATAAAACTACTAGTGGTAAAAAATTGAATTATTTTGAATTATACGACATCAAAATGAAGGATTTTGTTGATAATGAAACACTAGCGCTTGATATCCAATACCAAAATACTTCTCAAAAAGAAGACATGTTAAATTACAT
The DNA here is from genome assembly GCF_025947285.1 of Flavobacterium sp. N2820. Classification (NCBI taxonomy): domain Bacteria; kingdom Pseudomonadati; phylum Bacteroidota; class Flavobacteriia; order Flavobacteriales; family Flavobacteriaceae; genus Flavobacterium; species Flavobacterium sp. N2820. The sequence goes on from NZ_CP110008.1 coordinate 949,501, forward strand.
CGAAAACCACACTATGTACTATTGGAATGAAAATTTAAAAATTGTAAATGAAATTGAAAATTACAGCATTCCGAAAGATGCTTTGAAAAAAAATGTTCTTTTAAAACAATATGTTTTACTTAGAATTAAACAAACAGGACTCATTCGACAAAAAATTGAATCCGAATCAGATAAATTTGATCAAAAACTCATAGAGGTAAATCAAGAAATAAATAACATCATTTTTACCGTAACCAATTAATAAAATAGTGTTAAAAAAGGAAGCAACTAAAACTTCCTTTTTTTTATTTCCTTATTTTTGAAACAAATCCATTACAATGAACAGAAGCATTACTTCAATTTATATATTTTTAATTTCTATAATTTCATTTGCGCAAGCACCACAAAAACTAAATGCAGTAGAAATTTATGAACAAGTTCAAAAACTAAATTTTTTAGGAAAAGTATTGTATGTTGCAGCTCATCCTGATGATGAAAACACCAAGTTAATTACCTATTTTTCCAATCATTATCACGCACAAACAGCTTATTTATCGCTAACTCGTGGCGATGGTGGTCAAAATTTAATTGGAACAGAATTAAGAGAAAAATTAGGAGCCATTAGAACACAAGAATTGTTAGCTGCAAGAAGAATTGACGGTGGCGAACAGTTTTTCACACGTGCAAATGACTTCGGATTTTCAAAAGAACCGAATGAAACCTTCTCCATTTGGAACAAAAACGAAGTTATGGAAGATGTCATTCAAGTGATTGAAACATTCCGTCCAGACATTGTTATTAACCGATTTAGCCACAACACACCAGGGACAACACACGGACATCACACAGCTTCGGCTATGTTGAGTTTGGAAGCATATGATTTAGTAAAACACCAACCAAAACGCATATTTTTCAATACTTCATGGTGGTTTTACGGAAGTCAAGAAGCCTTTGATGCAGCCGATAAATCAAAATTATTAGCGATAAATTCTAATGTTTATTATCCGTTAAAAGGAAAAAGTAACAACGAAATTGCTGCTTTGAGCAGAAGTCAGCACAAATGTCAAGGCTTTGGGACTTTAGGAAGTCGTGGCGACGAAACCGAATATTTAGAACTTTTAAAAGGAGATTTACCTAGCAATACCAACCTATTTGAAGGAATAGACACCTCATGGAATCGAGTAAAAGGCGGTAATGAAATTGGAACAATTTTATACGAAATTGAAAAGAATTTCAACTTTGGAAATCCATCAGTACATATTCCGAATTTAATAAAAGCGTATGATTTGATTCAGAATTTAGAAGATTCACATTGGAAAAACAGCAAATCAAAACAGATTATTAAGATTATTGAAGCGTGTAGTGGTTTGTTTATGGAAGCCGTGGCCGACACTGAAACGACAACAAAAGATAGTAATTTTAATATCAATATCGAAGTTATTAATCGAAGTCAATCGAATGCAAAATTGATTTCTGTGAAAGCATTACAACTCCCAATACTAACAAAAAATGCTTTGTTAAAGAATAACGAAAAAACAAGTTTTCCAATTAAAAATGTAATTATTGGAGAAACGGTTGATTATTCAAACTTATTTTGGTTAAAAGAAAAACAAACTGAAGGGATGTATCGTGTTTCAGATAAAGCAATTCGAATTCTTCCTGAAATTTCATCAAATTTTCCAGTCGTTTTCACCATTGAAATTGAAGGAAAAACAATTGAATTTATAAAGAATATTTGTTACAAATTCAATAATCCCGATGACGGAGAAACCTATGTTCCTTTTACTGTTTTACCTGATGTTACTACAAAAATTGAACCTGAAGTAATTATTTTCAACGGAACACAAACCAAAGAAATTACGGTTTCAGTAAAAGCGCACAAGGCCAATGCAAAAGGCGTTTTATCGTTGAATATACCGACCGACTGGAAAGTAAATCCAAAAGAAATTCCGTTTGAAATTACAACCAAAAACGAAGAGAAAAAATTCACGTTTACTTTGTACCCAACTAAACCCGAAATAGCCACAAAATTGAGCGCAAAAGCTCAAATTGGTAATCAAACTTTCAATAATAAACTAATCACCATTCAATATCCACACATTCCTAAACAAACTATTTTAGTGCCTTCTGAATCTAAATTAGTAAAATTGGACATCGAAATTAAGGGCAAAAATATTGGCTATATCATGGGCGCTGGCGATGAAGTAAACAAAAATTTAGAACATCTCGGGTTTAAAGTTTCGACAATTAATCCGAACGAAATTTCAACAGAAAAACTACAACAATATGATGCTGTAATCTTAGGAATTAGAGCTTTTAATGTGGTTGAAGAATTAAAATATAAGAATAAAATACTGTTTCAATATGTAGAAAACGGAGGTAATTTAATCGTTCAATACAACACCACTAATAATTTGATTACTAAAGAAATAGCACCCTATAATTTAGAACTTTCAAGAGATAGAGTTACCGATGAAAATGCAAAGGTTACTTTTGTAACTCCAACTCATAAAGTACTTAATCAACCCAACAAAATTACTGAAAAAGATTTCACAGGCTGGGTTCAAGAGCAAGGTTTATACTATCCAAACAAATGGAGTTCCGAATTTATTCCTATTTTAGCTTCTAATGATGAAGGCGAATCTTCAAAAACTGGTGGTTTGGTCATTGCCAAATTTGGAAAAGGAAATTACATTTATACAGGTTTAAGTTTCTTTAGAGAATTACCAGAAGGTGTAAGTGGTGCCTATCGATTATTAGCAAATATAATTGCATTAGATTGATGATGAGTGATGGGTGTTTGATGATGAGTGATTGATAATTGAAATATTATTTGAACTTGAACTTGATTTTGAACCTGAAACTTGAAACCTGAAACAAAAAAAAAACATGGAAGAAAAACACAAATGGAAAAAAAGTTATAGCATCGTTTTGATACTTAATGCTATATATATTCTTATTTTCTATTTACTAATGGAAATATACAACTAATATGGAAATTTTAGATTGGATTGTATTATCCACCACTCTCTTTTTTATCGTGATTTATGGTGCTTTGAAAACCAAAGGAAGTGCCAACGTCAAAGATTATTTACTAGATAATAACGAAACACCATGGTTTACTGTTGGGGTTTCGGTTATGGCAACACAAGCGAGTGCTATTACTTTTTTATCCACACCTGGTCAAGCCTATCATGACGGAATGGGTTTTGTACAATTCTATTTTGGTCTGCCATTAGCAATGATTGTAATTGCATATACTTTTATTCCTATTTATCATCGATTACAAGTGTACACCGCTTATGAATATTTAGAACAACGCTTCAATGTGCAAACCCGAACTTTGGCTGCTATTTTATTCCTAATTCAAAGAGGTTTAGGAACAGGAATCACAATTTATGCGCCTTCAATAATCTTATCAGCACTTTTAGGTTGGAATTTAAATATGCTGAATATAATCATTGGAATTTTGGTGATTGTATACACCGTTACAGGTGGTACAAAAGCAGTGAATGTGACTCAAAAGCAACAAATGTTTGTGATTATGAGCGGTATGTTCATCATTTTCTTCTATATTTTAGCAAATTTACCTCAAGAAGTTGATTTTTCAAATGTCTTACACCTTGCAGGTGCCAATGGAAAAATGGATATTTTAGATTTTTCATACAATCCCGAAACGCGATACACGTTTTGGAGTGGTATTACGGGAGGATTTTTCTTAATGCTTTCCTATTTTGGAACCGATCAATCGCAAGTAGGCCGTTATCTTTCTGGAAAATCAGTAAAAGAAAGTCAAATGGGTTTAATCATGAACGGATTGTTGAAAGTTCCAATGCAATTTTTTATTCTTTTAACAGGAGTTTTAGTGTTTGTCTTCTTTCAATTCAATGATGCGCCTTTGCATTTTAATCCAACTAATGTTGAAAAAGTAAAAGCCTCTGAGCAAAAAGAGGAATATGAAAATTTAGAAAATAAATTAGCCCAATTAAACACCGATAAAAAAATTGTAAATCAAATTTATATTCAACAGCTAAAACACAATGAATTTGATAATCCAATTTTAAAGAAACAAATGGTAGCGCTTTCGCTAAAAGAAAAAGATTTACGTGAAGACGCCAAAGATGTCATCAAAAAAATAGATGGAAAAACAGAAACCAACGATAAAGATTATGTTTTTTTATATTTTATCTTAAACTATCTTCCTAAAGGCCTTTTAGGACTACTTTTAGCGGTTATCTTTAGTGCTGCTATGTCTTCAAGTGCTTCGGGTTTAAACTCTTTAGGAGCAACATCAGCAATTGACATTTATAAAAGAAATGTAAGTGCAAAATCTGATAAACATTATGTATATGCAACACAATATTTTACGGTATTTTGGGGAATTGTTGCTATCGGATTTGCATGCGTTAGTTCGTTATTCGAAAATTTAATTCAGTTAGTAAACATCATTGGTTCTATTTTCTACGGAACTGTTTTAGGTATTTTCTTAATCGGGTTTTATTTCAATTACATCAAAGGAAAAGCAGCTTTTATAGCAGCTTGTATCAGTCAATTAACCATTTTCTATATTTTTTATTTGGATGTAGTGAGTTATTTGTGGCTCAATTTCATTGGAGCCGTTCTAACCATACTATTAGGTTTAATTTTGCAAAAATCTTTCAATAAAACACCATAAAAAAAGTCCCGAATTAATTTCGGGACTTATCTTTTGAATTAACAATTAACTATTATTTTGACCATTCAGCAATGCTGTCTTTGTTCATTTTTTCATAATCGCCGTTTCCTGCTTTTGTCGCTAATGCTAAAGATTCTTTTGCCGTAGCAATTGCCCCTTTTTTATCACCCGATTTTGCTTGAATTAACGATTTTAAACGTAAATACCAGAAAGGAACATCTTGTCCTTTTGGTGAATTAGAAATAGCACTATTTACCCAAGACAACGCTTTTGTCATATCGCCATTCGTTTGGTAAAAATATTGTGCTGCTGAAAAATAATCACCTGCAGAAGGACCTGCTAATGTTTTTTCAATACTCTTCATCGCCGCTTCTTGCGTAGGAACCGTAAATGGAATTGAAACAATTGTTCTTTCCCATGATAATTCTAAAACACCTGAATCATTTGATAAATTATTTAAAAAAATAGTAAATGATTCAACTGATTTATTCAAAGTCTCTGGTTTAACAGAAGTTCTCAAAGCAACTTTGCTTTCATCCCACTCTTCTGGCAAACCCCAGTTATTTGTGTCTGCATAAAAAATAACATCCCAGCTATCAGCTTTTGGAGTGGTAAATAAAGCATATTTACCCTTTTTAAGTTGTTTACCACCAATAGTTACATCTTCACTAAAAGAAATAGTTGTATTTGCATTAGCTCCTGTTCTCCAATTTTTTCCATAAGGAACTAAATCACCATAAACAGTTCTTCCTTTAGCACTTGGTCTAGAATATTCAATCTGTACTGTAGTTAATCCAACAACTTGATCAATTTTAGCTAACGGGCTAGCTTGAGGCGTTTTAACTTGTGCTTCTACCACAAAATTGGCTAAAATAACAGCCAACATAACAATAATTTTTCTCATAGGTTTTATTTTTAGTTTTCCAAAATTACAAATTGTTATTGACTCAAATGTTAAGAATAACTTAAATGAATATTTTTTGTTTAAGTTATTAGTAAAATAATTAAACAAAGTTGTAACTTTACAAAAAAATAAAGAAATGAAAATCTATAGATTACATACCAAACAAAACTTACCCATAACAATTGACGAAGCTTGGGATTTACTTTCAGATCCAAAAAACCTTCAAAAAATTACTCCTGAATATATGGGATTCAAAATTTTATCTGGAGCAGATAGACCTATGTTTCCAGGGCAAATTATACAATATATAGTTACACCTGTTTTAGGAATCCCTGCGAAATGGGTTACCGAAATTACCCACGTTGTTGACAAACAGTATTTTGTAGATGAGCAACGTTTTGGACCATATGCGCTTTGGCATCACAAACACTTTATTAAAGAAATTCCAGGTGGTGTGGAAATGGAAGATATTGTCGATTATAAAGTTCCGATGGGAATTATAGGACAATTAGTTCATCCTTTTTTAGTCAAACCTAAATTGAATGAAATTTTTGAATACAGAAGAAAAAAATTAATCGAAATGTTTGGCGAATTTGTGTAGAGATGCGATTTATCGCGTCTGTAACTAACAAGATAAAATAATAATCATGAAAAACATATTACTAATAGGTGGTTCTTATGGTATAGGATTAGCTATAGCTCAAGAGCTTCAAAACGATAATAACATTTTTGTTGCGTCTAGAACCAATGAAAATTTAGCGGGTTTGAACGTTACACACATTCCGTTTGACGCCTCTACCGATACTTTAGATGCTTCTAAATTACCTGCAATTTTAGATGGTTTGGTTTATTGCCCAGGAAGTATTAATTTACGTCCGTTTAGAGGATTAAAACCTGAAGCTTTTGAAGCCGATTTACAAATTAATTTCATTAGTTTAGTAAAAGTAATTCAAGCCGTTTTACCCAATTTAACTGCAGGTGAACAATCGAGCATCGTGCTTTTTAGTAGTGTTGCTGCTTCTATGGGAATGCCATTTCATACCAGTGTGGCAGCGGCTAAAGGTGCTATTGAAGGTTTTGCAAAAGCATTAGCGGCAGAATATGCTCCAAAAATAAGAGTAAACGTAATTGCTCCCTCATTAACCGACACTCCATTAGCTGATAAATTCTTAAATAACGAAACCAAACAAGAAAAATCAGCCGAACGTCATCCATTAAAACGATTTGGAAAACCAGAAGATAGTGCCCAAATGGCAAGCTTTTTATTAAGTGATAAAAGCAGTTGGATTTCAGGACAAATTTTCCATGTTGATGGCGGTATGTCAACATTATTAGTAAACGGATAATAGAATAAAAAATGAATATTTTTTGGTTTAGACGCGATTTAAGAATAGAAGACAACGTAGGACTTTTTCATGCTTTAAATAGTGCTGAAGAAGTTCTCCCAATTTTTATTTTTGACGAAATTATTTTGTCGGAACTTCCAAAAGATGATGCTAGGGTTTCGTTTATTCAAGAACAATTAGAAAAAATTCAGTCAGAATTGAGTAAAATTGGGAAGTCATTAGCGGTTTTTCACGGAAACCCCATTGACGTTTTTACCAAATTAATTTCCGAAAATAAAATCACAGCAGTTTACACCAATCATGATTACGAACCTTACGCTCGTAAGCGCGACAAGGAAATGAATCAGTTGTTTGTTTCGAAAGGCATTTCTTTTTTAACTTTGAAAGACCAGGTTATTTTTGAAAAAAGTGAAGTGGTTAAAGATGATGGAAGTCCTTATGTGGTTTACACACCTTATTCAAAAAAATGGAAAGAGAACTTCAGAAAAATCAAGTTAGTTCATTATCCATCGGAAGATAAATTGGATAAAATTACGAAGCACTCCTACCCTTTTTTATCATTAGATGATATTGGTTTTGAAAAATCAACAATTAAAGTTTCTGCTTTTGATATTTCCGAAAATTTAATTCAGAATTACGAAGCTACGCGAAATTTTCCAGCTTTAAACAAAACCTCGTATCTGGGAATTTACCTCAGATTTGGTGCGGTTTCTATTCGAAAAATGATTGCAAAAGCCATTGCAGAAAAAAATGAAACCTTTTGGAACGAGTTAATTTGGCGCGAATTCTTCATGCAAATTCTATGGCATTTTCCGCATACTAAAAATACCAGTTTTAGACCAAAATACGATGCCATTATTTGGGAAAACAATGAAGATTTATTTCAAAAATGGTGTCAAGGAAAAACAGGTTATCCTTTTGTTGATGCGGGAATGCGAGAATTAAATGCAACTGGTCACATGCACAATCGCGTGCGTATGATTGTTGCTAGTTTCTTATGCAAACATTTATTAATCGATTGGCGCTGGGGCGAAACTTATTTTGCACAAAAACTATTAGATTACGAAATGGCGAGCAATGTTGGAAATTGGCAATGGGCAGCAGGTTCTGGTGTAGATGCTGCACCATATTTTAGAATTTTCAATCCAACAGAACAAATCAAAAAATTTGACAAAGATTTAAAATACATCAAAAAATGGATTCCAGAATTGGAAACCCAATATTATCCAAAACCAATTGTAGATCACAAAGAAGCACGAGAACGATGCTTGAGAGTGTACAAAGAAGCAGTTGGTTAGTTCAGTATTCAGTGTTCAGTATATATTGTTCAGTAAAAAAACTGTTTAAAAATGAAAGTTGTTTGGTTCAAGAGAGATTTGCGTTTGCACGATCATGAAGCCTTACATGAAGCCTTATCGACTTCGGGCAAGACTTTGTTGCTTTATATTTTTGAACCTTCGCTGATGAAAGATTATCATTATAGTGCGCGTCATTTTGATTTTATAAAACAATCGTTAGAAGCACTTCAAAAAGAACTCCAAAAATACCACACACAAATTTTAATTGTTCAAGGAGAAGCGGTACCAGTTTTTCAAAAGCTAACACAACTTATTTCTATACGAGAAATTTATTCCCATCAAGAAACAGGAATAAAACTAACATACGAAAGAGATTTAGCTGTAGCTGAATTGTTAAAAGAAAAAGGAATCATCTGGAAAGAATACATCACAAATGGTGTCATTCGTGGCATCAAAAACCGAAAAACATGGAAAGAAGATTGGTATGATTACATGGATAAAGATTGTTTACCATTTCATCCAACACCAAGAAGTTTTGTAAAATATATTGAAATTGAAGAATTAGAAAATGCCTTTGATGTTCCTTCGATTAAAACAGTTCATAATCCAAATTTTCAAAAAGGAGGTGTTCCCACGGCATTGCGTTATATGCACTCTTTCTTTGAAGAACGGGTGCAAAATTATAGCAATCACATTTCAAAACCTGAATTAGGTAGAAAAGGATGCAGCCGATTATCGCCTTATATTGCTTGGGGAAATTTATCTATTAGACAAGTGTATACCAAAGCTTGGGAAGTGCATCAACAAGGGAAATTTAAACGTCAGATTTCTAATTTTGCGTCAAGATTACGATGGCAAGCGCATTTTATTCAGAAATTTGAAATGGAAAGCACAATGGAGTTCATAGCCGTAAATAAAGGCTATCGCAATTTGATTCAAAGAGTCAATGAGAAATATCATAAAGCTTGGATAACCGGAAAAACAGGTGTTCCACTGGTTGATGCTTGCATGCGCTGTTTAAATACAACAGGTTATTTGAATTTTAGAATGCGTGCTCTGGTGGTTTCGTTTTACACACATCATTTGTTTCAACCTTGGCAAAATTGCAGTCCGCATTTGGCGCAACAATTCCTAGATTTTGAACCTGGAATTCACTATCCTCAAATTCAAATGCAAGCGGGTGTGACTGGAATTAATACGTTACGCGTTTATAATCCTGTGAAAAATTCATACGAACACGATGCTGATGGTACTTTTATTAAAAAATGGGTACCTGAGTTAGCAAATATTCCTGCTGAATTTATTCATGAACCATGGAAATTAACACCCATTGAGCAAATGTTGTATGATTTTGAAATAGGACGCGATTATCCTTCTCCAATTGTCAATTTAGAAGAAGCCAGAAAGTTTTCAAGTGATTTCTTTTGGTCAATGCGAAAAGAAGAATCCGTCAAAAAAGACAGCAAACGAATTGTTGAAAAACACACGTTTCAAGATCGAGAAATGAGTTAGTTTAAATCACGAACTTTCTCAAAATTCAATTCGTTAAAATGCTGAATAACTACATTTGCTTTTGATAAATCCTGATTTTTGGAATGAAAACTGTTGTAACCCACACAAAAAATTCCAGCGGAAACTGCGGCTTGAATTCCGTTCGTACTGTCTTCAATTACAATACAATTTTCTTTTGGAGCAATCGATAAACTCGCAGCATGTTCAAAAATAGCAGGATGTGGTTTCGACTTCGGAAAATCTTCACCCGAAACAATATGGGTAAAATATTGATGCAAATTAAAACGGGTAAACACACGGTTGATTGTAACATTTGAAGCTGAAGAAGCCACAATTAGTTGCATTCCGTTGGCGTGTAAATCTTTGATTAAATCTTCAACTCCTTCGATTAAATACAAATCTTCTTTTGAATCGAAGGCATCATTGAAAAGGTTTCGTTTGGTTAAAATCAAATCTTCCACGTCATCTACTAAATTGAATTGTGCTTTTAATTTCTGAAAAATGTTACGCGTTGAATTTCCAGTAAAGGAAGCATACATTTCGGTAGTAACTTCAATGTTTAATTGCTTAAAATGTTGGTGATACGCATAATGGTGTACCGGTTCGGTATCAACAATTACACCATCCATATCAAAAATTACAGTTTGTATCATAATTTATAATTTTGAAAATGTTTTTTTTGGGGAACACAGATTAAAGAAATTATTAAAATTTTTGAAATTTCTTTAATCTGTGTTCCCAAAAATTCTGTTTATATTAAAAATCAAATTCTTTACCGTCATCGGCTAAAAGTACGTTTTCAAAAATAGTTTGTGCTTCTGTTTTGAAAGGCTCGATGGAACCATAACGTGTAGAATAATGTCCCAAAATCAGTTGTTTTACATTCGCTAACTTCGCAATTTGAGCAGCTTCTTTTGCGGTAGTGTGTTTGGTTTTTTCAGTATAATGTGCTTCGGAATCTAAAAAAGTAGATTCATGATACAACACATCTACATCCTTAATGATAGGAATAATGGATTCATCATACACCGTATCACTACAAAAAGCATAACTTTTAGTTGCATCAGGAGGCAATGAAAGTAATTTATTATCAATCACTTCCCCTGAATCTAAGGTTACATTTCCACCCGATTTTATTTTATCAAAATATACCTTTTCAATTTTATATTTCTCAACGGCTTCAATATTCAAATGGCGTTTTCCTAGCTTTTCTTGAAACAAAAATCCGTTGGTATACACCCTATGATTTAACGGAATAGTTTTTACAATTACGGTTTCATCTTCAAAAATTACTTCACTTTCTTTTGATTCTAGTTCGTGAAAATATAAATTATAACCCGTAAATGAACCCGAAGCACGCAATTGCAACAAAATAATTTCTTTGATTCCTTTTGGACCATAAACGTGCAAATCATTTTCGCGATTTAGCAACATAAACGTCGAAATTAAACCGATTAATCCATAAAAATGATCGCCATGTAAATGCGAAATAAAAATATGATTAATACGTGAAAACTTGATTTTGTGTTTTCGCAATTGCACTTGCGTTCCTTCGCCACAATCGATTAGAAACAAATGGTTTTTCATCTCTAAAACTTGTGATGTTGGATTTGTTATGGTTCTGGGAGTAGCTGCATAACAGCCGAGTATTTGTAGTTTCATAGTTTTCAGTCGCAGTTTTCAGTCGCAGTTACTGAATACTGTAAACTGAGACTGTAAACTTTTATTAAAATCCTAAATCGCGTTCAATTTCGTCCATTTCAATCATGTCATGTGCTTCTAAAATAGATGGAACTACATTTAAATAATTAGGTACTTTATCAAAATCAACTTCGTCGGAAACAATAATCATTGATTTTTTTGCTTTTTTATGGTTTTTTGCCAATTCTTTGAAATGAACTAAATCAGTATTAGCAAGAGTTTTATTATACGTTACATCCAAAATTAAATTCTGACCTTGAAACACATGATATTCATTGGTGATTTTACCCACAAAAGCTTCCACATTATTTTGTGTGTCTTTGATAATGGTAGTATGTCCTTTTTGATCTACTTTCATTTTGGTGGTATTACTGATATACTGCTAATATAACAAATTAATTCTTAATCTTACTCGCCAATAAATAAATTACTGCCATACGAACCGCTACTCCATTTTCCACCTGATTCAAAATCACGGATTGCTGTGAATCGGCTACATCTGAAGTAATTTCAACTCCTCTGTTGATTGGTCCTGGGTGCATGATTACGATTTCTTTATTTAGTGAATCTAATAATTCTTTTGTTACTCCGTATTGTTGGGTATATTCTCTTGTGGTTGGGAAATAACTCACATCTAAACGTTCGTTCTGAACGCGTAACATATTAGCTACATCACACCATTCTAAAGCTTTACGTAAATTTGGTTCAACCGTTACTCCAAGTGATTCAATGTATTTAGGAATCAACGTCTTTGGTCCGCAAACTTTCACTTCTGCACCTTGCATTTGTAAAGCGAAGATATTGGACAAGGCTACTCTTGAATGTAAAATATCACCCACAATTACGATTTTCTTTCCGCCTACATCGCCTAATTTTTCTCTAATCGTAAAACTATCTAATAGCGCTTGTGTTGGGTGCTCGTGTGCTCCATCTCCAGCATTTACCACACTTGCATTAATGTTTTGTGATAAAAAGTGAGCCGCTCCAGGGCTACTGTGACGCATCACCACCATATCTACTTTCATGGATAAAATATTATTCACAGTATCTATCAAAGTTTCTCCTTTTTTAACCGAAGATTGAGCTGCCGAAAAACTAATGACATCCGCCGACAAACGTTTTTGTGCTAACTCGAAGGATAGCTTGGTTCTTGTGCTGTTTTCAAAGAAAATATTGGCAATAGTTACATCACGTAATGAGGGTACTTTTTTGATGGGACGATTGATTACTTCTTTGAAATGGTCTGCCGTTTCGAAGATTAAATCGATATCTTGTTTGGTAATATGTTTTATTCCGATTAAATGATTTACTGATAATTCTTTCATTTATATGTAGTTGTGTGTTTGTAGTTATGTTATTTTGTGATTAGGTAAACGGCATCTTCTCCATCGTTTTCAAGCCATTTTACTAATACTTTTTCATTATTTATAGCATCTACTTGCCTTCCTCTATAATCGGGTTGAATGGGTAAATGACGACTAAATCTTCTATCAATTAGAGTCAGTAATTCTACTTCTGATGGTCTTCCAAAAGATTGAATAGCGGTTAAAGCAGCATTGATACTTCTTCCAGTATATAAAACATCATCAATAAAAACTACTTTTTTATCTTCTACTAAAAAATCAATTTGAGTTTTATTGGCTTCTAATGGTTTTTCGCCTCTTCTAAAATCATCCCGAAAGAACGTAATGTCTAAAAATCCCAATTGAATATTGGAAACCTGGTATTCTGTTTCTAAAATTTGTTTGATTCTTTCGGCTAAAAATTTACCTCGAGGTTGTAAACCGATTAAGATCGTATTTGAGAAATCTAAATGATTTTCAATTAGTTGACAAGCTAATCGATGCAAGATGATGTGTACTTCTTTTGAAGTGAGCAAAACTTTTTGACTCATAGTGTGTTGTTTGTACAAATTTAGAATTTATATTTCTAATAGCAATCGTATTGTAAAAAAAATCCCGTTACTAAAACTAGCAACGGGAATGATATTAAGAATACATTTTTTGTCTTAATTCTTTGATTTTGTCATCTTCTAAATATTCATCAAATGTCATGTATCTGTCGATGGCGCCATTTGGTGTTAATTCTAAGATTCTGTTTCCTACGGTTTGCGCAAATTCGTGGTCATGCGTAGTAAACAATACTGAACCTTTGAAATTATTTAAGGAATTATTAAAAGCTGTAATCGATTCTAAGTCCAAGTGATTCGTTGGTTCGTCTAGCATTAAAACGTTTGCTCTAATCATCATCATACGCGACAACATACAACGCACTTTTTCTCCTCCTGATAAAACGTTACATTTTTTCAATGCTTCTTCTCCTGAGAAAATCATTTTCCCTAAGAATCCACGAACGTATACTTCATCACGTTCTTCTTCTGTTTTTACCCATTGACGTAACCAATCTACCAAGTTTAAATCTACTCCATCAAAATATTCATGATTATCAACTGGTAAATACGATTGTGTAGTGGTAATTCCCCAATCAAATGTTCCTGCATCAGCTGTCATTTTATTGTTTAAGATTTCGTAAAAAGCAGTTGTTGCTCTCGAATCTTTAGAAAAAACCACAATTTTATCTCCTTTAGCCATGTTTAAATCTACATTTTTAAACAAAGTTTCTCCTTCAATTGAAGCTGCTAAATTTTGCACGTTTAAAATTTGATCTCCCGCTTCTCTTTCTACATCGAAAATGATTGCTGGATATCTTCTACTTGAAGGTTTAATCTCGTCTAAATTTAATTTTTCAATCATTTTTTTACGAGAAGTTGCTTGTTTTGATTTTGCCACATTCGCACTAAAACGACGGATAAATTCTTCTAATTCAGCTTTTTTCTCTTCGGCTTTCTTGTTTTGTTGTGCTTTTTGACGCGCTGCTAATTGCGAAGACTCGTACCAAAACGTATAATTTCCAGAATAATGTGTAATTTTTCCAAAATCAATATCCGAAACGTGTGTACAAACCGCATCTAAAAAGTGACGGTCATGCGAAACCACTAAAACTGTATTTTCATAATTTGCTAGGAAATTCTCTAACCAACCAATGGTTTCAAAATCCAAGTCGTTGGTAGGCTCATCCATAATCAATACATCTGGATTTCCAAATAAAGCTTGTGCTAATAACACACGAACTTTTAGTTTTCCATCCAAATCGCTCATTAAAGTATAGTGATGTTCAGCGCCAATTTCTAAGTTAGACAACATAGTAGCTGCATCGCTTTCTGCATTCCAGCCGTTCATTTCGTCAAACTGCAATTGCAATTCGCCAATTCTGTTGGCATTTTCGTCGGTATAATCGGCATACAAAGCATCCATTTCTGTTTTAATAGCATGCAATACTTTATTTCCCATCAAAACTGTTTCTAAAACAGTGTGTTCGTCAAATAAGTTGTGATTTTGGTTTAAAACCGACATCCGTTTTCCAGGTTCAAGAATAACTCTTCCAGAGGTTGGATCCATTTCACCTGCAATGATTTTCATAAAGGTTGATTTCCCAGCACCATTGGCTCCAATGATTCCGTAGCAGTTACCTTGTGTGAACGTTGTATTTACTTCATCGAATAAAATTCGTTTCCCAAATTGAACCGATAAATTTGAAACTGTTAACATTTTTGTATTTTTTTATAAAACTGTTGCAAAAGTAGTAAAAATAGTAGATTTTTGAATGCTTTATTTATAATTAATATAGGTTTATTTTAACTGAATGTTAACAAGCTGTTTTGATTATAACTAATACATTTGTTTAGAATTTAATAATCTGGTTAATGATTAACAAGTACATAAAATATTTTCTACCCCTTTCTATCGTCCTGTTTACCACTTTAACCTCTTGTAAAAAGGTATTTGAAGAAGACAACTATATTGCTTATTTTGGCGGGGAAATATTAAACCCACAAGATAAGTTTGTGCTTTTCATGAAAGATAATGAAGTAATTGATACGATTTATTTAGACAAAAATAATCGATTCATGCACAAGTTTGATTCTTTAGCTCCAGGATTATATACTTTTAAACACCATCCTGAGTATCAGTATGTTTATTTTGACAAAAACGACAGTTTAATGGTTCGTGTTAATTCATTTGACTTTGATAATTCTATAGTTTTTTGTGGAAGAGGCGATGAAAAGAATAATTTTTTAATGGAATTATATCTTAAAAATGAAGCCGATAAATCACTAATGTTTGATGTTTTTGATAGAGATGTAAAGCGATTTACAAAAAACATAGATTCAAGTTTTGCCATAAGAAAATCATTTTATCTGAAGAAAAAAGCAGAAATTGGTTGGGATGAAAATTTTGATCTAATAGCCAAAGCGAGTTTAGATTTTCATCATATTACCAAAAAAGAAATTTATCCCTACGCACACCAATTTAGAACAGGTGAAAATATTAGAACCAATCTACCTAAAGATTACTACAATCATAGGAATGAAGTTGATTTTAATAATGCTGTTTTAACAAATTATTCACCATACATAAAGTTTGTAAGTGTGATGCTTAATAATGTTGCGCTTCAAAATAATAATGAAGATTTAAATGAAAATTCATTAGAAAATAACATTATAAAGTTAAACATTACTGATACTTTAATCAAAAATGAAAAGGTAAAAAATGTAGTTTTAAATAATGTTGCGATGATGTACTTGTTAGAAGATCAAAACATGTACAACAACCAAAAATTTATTGAACGTTACTTAGAACTTTCAACTGACACTGAACAAGAAAAAGAAATATCTGAAATTTATAATTCGGTACAAAACTTAAAGGTAGGCAACAAATTACCAAAAATTGAATTAATTGACAGCAATAATCAGGTTTTTGATTTGCAAAATGCCATAAAAAAACCAACCGTTTTATTCTTTTGGACTACTCCTGCTGAATCACACATTGCTGCATCGCACAAAAAAGTGATGGATTTAAAAGGGAAATATGCAAACTATGATTTTATTGCAATTAACATTAATGATACAGATTCTAAATGGAAAAATGCACTAAAAACACACAATTTGAATGCAATTAAAGAATTACATGCTGTTGACTTCGAAGCTATTAGAGAAAAATGGGTAATTACTAAAGTACACCGAGTAATCATTTTAAATGCCGATGGAACTATTAAAAATGGTTTTGCAAATTTCTTTGATGTCAACTTTGAACAAAACTTAAAATAAAAATCAATAATAATTGATTCGTTTCACAAAAAAAGCGTTCCGAATGGAACGCTTTTTAACTTTATATAAATTGTAGAAATTATTTATTTCCTTTTTCGTAATCTGCAATAAATTGAGCAATTCCAATATCAGTTAAAGGATGTTTTAATAATCCAGTAATTGATGATAATGGTCCCGTCATAACATCAGCACCAATTTTAGCACAGTTAATCACGTGCATAGTATGACGCACAGATGCCGCTAAAATTTGAGTTTCAAATCCGTAGTTGTCATAAATTTGACGAATCTCATCAATTAAATTTAAACCATCTGTAGAAACATCATCTAATCTTCCTAGGAAAGGCGAACAATACGTTGCTCCCGCTTTTGCTGCTAATAAAGCTTGTCCAGCAGAGAAAATCAACGTTACATTCGTTTTAATTCCTTTATCAGAGAAATATTTACATGCTTTTACACCTTCTTTAGTCATCGGTAATTTCACTACGATTTGTTCGTGTAAGTCAGCTAACTCCTCACCTTCTCTAATCATACCTTCTAAATCCATTGCATTCACTTCTGCACTTACATCACCGTCTACAATGTTACAAATGTCTACATAATGTTTTAGAATATTGTTTTTTCCTGTAATGCCTTCTTTAGCCATTAACGATGGGTTTGTAGTAACGCCATCTAAAATTCCTAATTCTTGTGCTTCTTTAATTTGCTCTAAATTAGCTGTGTCAATAAAAAATTTCATCTTTTTTAAATTTTAAAGTATTGTGTTGTTTTGAAATGCAAAAGTAAGAAATCAAATTCAGAATAAAATAATAAAATAAAAAAACCGCCCCATAAAATGAGGCGGCTAACTAAAAACTAAAAAATAGAACTAAGCCTTTTCGTTTGAAGTTGATTTTACAGCTAAATTGTAAACAACCAACCCAAAACCGATTTTGTTAATCGCATCAGCAATGTTATACGCTACATCTACACTTCCTTTACCTAGGAAACTAGTGTACCATCCATCAGTTCCTAACATGTAACCTAATGGATAAATAGCCCAACCAACTAATACGAACCAACATAAAATTTTGTGAGAAGCTAATACATTTCCACCAGCAGCAGCAGCTAATTTTGATGCTTCACCTAACCAAATCTCATAAACAATCCAGAAATATGCAACACCAGAAATGAATCCCCATAAAGCTGCTTGATCACTAAAAATTGTTTCTCCAAAATAACCTGTAACTAACATAACTATCGATAAGAAAATCATTTTCCACAATAAGCTTTGTTTTGCACCTGCTACTTTTAAAATCAAATAAAACTCTAAACACATTAACGGCACAGTTAATACCCAGTCAACATATCTAAAAAATGTTGGTGATTCTTGAAAAGCATTCCAATAATCACGCATGTAAAAATAATGCACAGCTGCAATAAAAGTAATTAATCCTGATACTAATACTGATGTCCGCCACTTTTTATCAAATTGATTTAATGATAAAAAGAAAAATGCTGAAGCAGCCATCATAGCCATGCTTCCAATAAAAAATGTAAAACCAACGTAATCGTTTGGTAGCATTTTAGCTACACTTGCAGAAATAAACATAAAATTTGACATAATATTTAGTTTTTATTAATTTGTTTAAGTAAATTTACTAAACGTTAAACGAAATAAAAAACATTTTGTTTAATTTTTTATAAAAAATATTAAACAAAAAAAATATGAAAATGTACAAAGTCCAGAAAATAACAGTCATAGCAAGCTTTTTAGGGCTTTGGCTAACTTCTTATTTATCAGATAAGAATCAGTTGGTTTTGGGATTTATCTTGATTTTTACCTTTGGAATTTTACATGGAGCAAACGATTTAGTATTGATTAGTCAACTTGAAAATAGAAAAAAGCAAAGCTTTTTTAAAATATTAATTAGTTACATTGCAATAGTATTAATTTCTGCACTGCTTTTTACAAAAATTCCGATTGTAGCTTTAACCTTATTTATATTAGTTAGTGCTTATCACTTTGGGGAACAACATTGGCAAGACATAGAAAAAAACGGGAATAAAATAATTACCAAAATATTTCAATTTAATTATGGTTTAATCATCTTATTGTTATTGTTCATCTTCAACAAAAAAGAAGTTATAGAAATTGTTTTTAAGATTACAACAGTTTCAATTGCTGAAAAAACAATAAGTATTGCGTTTTTTATAGTATTACTATTGTTTTTAATTAACACCTATATATTGTATAAGAAATCAGAAACTTTTAAAAACATTATAATTGAACAACTTTTTTACTTGGTGTTGCTCTGCTTAATATTTAAAGTTTCTAGTTTAATATGGGGATTTACAATATACTTTATATTTTGGCACAGCATACCTTCTCTAAATGATCAAATCCGCTTTTTATATGGTAAATATTCGTTTACAAATTTTAAGAAATACTTTAAATCTGCTTTTTTGTATTGGATAATTTCTTTAGTGGGAATAAGTATACTCTATTTCATCTCTAAAGACCTGATTATTTTTGATGCTTTGTTCTTTTCATTTTTAGCATCAATTACATTTCCACACGCAATTGTAATTTTAAAGATGTATAAAAAATAATCTACAACTTATAGTGATTCATTAACATTTTTTCATAAACTGTATCAGGCAATATGCGTTTTAAAACAATAGAAAACTTTTGCATAAAGGCTCCGACTTTATAATGTACTTTTGGTTTATCAGTTTGAATGATAGCGAAAATTGCTTCTGCCATTTCGTTTGGATTACTACCGCTGTCAACGTGTGAATCCATTTCTTTTAAGGTATTTCCGTAAGGGACTTCATAAGCCGAACCTTTCACCACTGGTGCATGATAACGTCCTGCTGCAATATTAGTAGCGAAATCACCTGGAGCTACATTGGTAATTTGGATTCCGAACGATTTTACTTCCATTCGTAAGGCTTCGGTAATTAATTCTAAAGCGCCTTTTGAAGCCGAATAAATCCCACGATAAGGCAATCCCATATAACCTGCAATCGAGGTAATATTAATGATTAAACCCGATTTTTGTTCTCGCATTTGGGGTAAAACTGCTTTCATCACTTCAATTGGTCCAAATAAATTCGTTTCAAAATTATTTCGGATTTCTTCGGTTGGGATTTCTTCAATTGGACCTGTAATTCCTACTCCAGCATTATTAATAACAATATCTAGTCGTCCAGATTTATGAATAACTTCAGCCACGCAATTCACAATACTTTGTTTATCGCGAACATCCAAAGCTACTAATGGAAATATTGAATTCGTAATTTTTTCAGGATTTCGGCTTGTGCCATACACTACAAAACCTTTTTGATGTAAATACGCGCCAATTGATTTTCCAATTCCTGATGAACCACCTGTAATTAATACTACTTTACTCATTTTAATGTGAATTATGTTGCGAAAATACGGCTTTATATTATTTCAAGGAAATTCCTAACCCAACTTTATCTGAAAGCAATACTTTTCCTTTTTCGATGGTACTTCCAAAAGCAATGTCGTTAGCAATTAAGTTTGCGCCATCTAAGTCCACATAATCCACTAAAGGAACCAAAACGGCTCCAGCTGAAATTCCTACAGTAGATTCGGTCATGCAACCTATCATGATTTTGAAATCGTTTGCTCGTGCATCTTTGATTAGTTCTAAAGCGGGAGTTAATCCGCCTGTTTTAACCAATTTGATGTTGATGGTTTTATAATGCGATTTTAAATCGGAAAGATGGGTTTGTTCTTGGCAATCTTCATCGGCCATCCAATTCGCAAATTTGAAAGCATTCAAATGACTGTAATTTGAAATTCCGGTTTTCATGGGTTGCTCAATATAAGTAAATTGGGCTGACAACGGATTTTCTTCTAATTGTTGACATTCGGAAATAGAAAAACTTCCGTTAGCATCTAAAGCGATTTCTTTTTCACATTTTAGTAATAAATCCAATGCTTTTTCATCAAAATGATTCCATTTAACTTTGAATTTATTCCAATCTGACTTTTCAATTTTTTGCAATTGTTCTTCAATTGGTGCAACACTTATGGTGATAGAAGATTCTGGTAATTTTTTTACTTCAATCAAATTCAATTCTAAGAAACTCTTGTTTTCTAACTTTCCGAATAAATCCCAATACGCACAATCTAAAGCCGAACGCAAAAAAGAATGCAATTGTAAACTTTCTAAAAAAGCATAAAATTCGATAGGATGATTTATGGATTGTTTTTGGATTTGGGCTTGGATTTGGGCTAATTTCCGAATGAAATCCGCAAGATTAATTCCGTAGTAATCAATCGCAGTGCATTCGCCATAACCTATTTTACCATTTTTGGAAAGCGAAATAATTAAGGCTTCTCTAAATGTATAATTTCCATAACTAATTGAAAACGTTTCTTTTAGTTGTAAGCGAACAATTTGCCAGGTAATTTGCATAGGAATTAGAATTGATGTAAAAATAAAAAATCTCCGCAAAGGGAGATCATAATTATTGGAAAGATTACTTCGTTCCTCGTAAAAACAAAAAAATGGCAAGCGACCTACATCGCACCGCTACGACCACATACCTTTGCTGTGTTCCCACCCTGGAGGAGTCTGCAGGAGCTGGTCGTGTAGGACTTGCCGGTGCAAATATACAACCTTTTTATATTTTTGCAAGTCAATTGTGAGTATAAAAAATCATTGTATATTTACGGTATTAAATATTTCAACCATGTTAAAAGTTAAGCTATTCGCTTTCATTGTATTAGGTGTTATTTCAACTTCATGTAAAGATGATGAAAATGCATTAAAAAATTTATTTTCGTTAGAAAATTCTACCATAAAACCGATTCTTAAGTTAGAAGAAAGCATCGATTTGGTACTCCAAAACAAAGAAAACAAAACAATAGATTCTGTTATTTACTACATTAACGAAGTTAAAATTGGTTCCGTAAAAGGAAATGAAAAACTTCTTTTTGCGTTGAAAAATCAAAAATTAGGGAATCAAACGATTAAAGCATTGGTATATTTTGAAGGACAAAACATTGATTTAGTTTCTGGATTCTCCATTTATGCAAGTACAGAACCAAAGATTTTGAATTATAAAATTGTGAATACTTATCCACACGATATCAATGCCTACACACAAGGGTTTGAGTTCTACAATGGGGTTTTATTAGAAGGAACAGGACAATATCGAGAATCTACTTTAAGAAAAACGGATTATAAAACTGGAAAAGTTATTGAACAAATTAAATTAGAGGACAAGTATTTTGGCGAAGGAATTACCGTTTTGAAAGACAAAATTTACCAATTGACTTGGCAAGAAAAAACAGGTTTTGTATATGATGCGAAAACCTTCAAATTAGAAAAAACTTTTTCGTTTGAAACCGAAGGTTGGGGAATTACCAATGATGGTGAAAAATTATATATGAGTGATGGAACTGAAAAAATCTACATTTTAAATCCAGAGTCATTAAAAGTAGAAGATTTTATCAATGTATATACGAGTGGTTCAAAAATTGATTCGATCAATGAAATGGAATGGATTAATGGGAAAATTTGGGCAAACATTTACCAAAAAGATGTCATAGCAATCATAAACCCAAAAACAGGAACCGTAGAACATGTGATTAATTGTTCTGAATTGAAAAGTAAAGTGACACAACATCCTGAAATTGATGCTTTTAATGGAATTGCATACAACCCAACAACCAAAACCTATTTTGTAACAGGTAAAAATTGGGATAAAACATTTGAATTGACGATTGAGTAGAAAAGTTAATATATCGATTCCTAAGCCTTGCCATGAAAATTGGGAAGCAATGACTCCTGAAGACAAAGGAAGATTTTGCAGCGTTTGTACGAAAACTGTTTTTGATTTTACTAAAGCATCTGACAAGGAAATAATTGAGCAATTAAATAAAGATGCAACTACTTGTGGTAGACTTTATAACAATCAATTAAATCGAAATTTAATTGTTTCAAAACAAAAATCGAGCTATTGGTTAATTGCAACAGCAACAATAATTGGGTTTTTAGGATTAGGAAATGAGGTTGCCTATTCCCAAGTCAAACAAGACACTATTCAAACTGAACAAAAAGAAGATTTAATTTTAGGAAAAGTTCTTATTCCACAAAAACGAATTATAAAAGGTGTTGTTTCAGATGATTTAGGACCTGTTCCAGGAGCAAATGTTGTAGTAAAAAATTCTGGAAAAAGCACCACAACTGATTATGATGGAAACTATAGTATAGAAGCTGAAATTGGTGATGAAATAGTATTTTCTTTTGCTAGTTCAGTTGAAAAAGTAATTATAACTGACAAACAATCTAATTATAATGTTGTTTTAAAAGTTGTTGAAATTGGACAAACGGTAATTATTACAGGAGGAATCAAAAGAAGAACCTTTTTAGGAAGACAATTTCAAAAAATAAGAAATTGGTTTCGATAATCTAATATCATAAAAAAGCCTCATTTCTGAGGCTTTTTTTTATTTTTAAATGGTACTTGAAATAATCTCTTGCCATTTTTTAGCAATTCTAAATTCTTCTCCTATAATGAAATTTAGAGCATCTACATGAAAGAAAACTAAACTAATTTCTTTATGATTGTTCAGTGTTAAATGCAAAGCTAATTTATTGATTTCATGACTATTTTTAGGCACATTTCCGTGTTTATCTAGCTGCACTAAAGAACATTTTTTTACTTCTTTTAAGTCAACAACTTCATTTACTTGAGCATCTTCACCTTTTCTAAAGTAAGCTAACATATTGCCTTTTAATCCAATTCCTGAGTTATTTGACCAAAAATCAGTTTCGGAAAATTTGGTGTTTTTATCATTGGACAATTCGTTTAAGGTGCTTAATAATTGATTTTTTCTTTTTTTAACATTATTATTAATAATATAAATAGGAACTAATATTAGTAATAAAAATACAATTCCAATAATCGTGTTTATGGTATCCATTTTATAAATTTATTTTAAATTGAGTGTATAATAAAACTTCCCAAGTATAGTATTACTTGAGATTAACTAAAAAATAAAATAAATTTTACCAGAAATAATGAAATGGAAAAATGATTCTTGAAGTGGTAAAAAATAGGTTTAAAAGATTTTTCTTGCCGAAAAACACCTCAAAACTATTTTTTTGTAATAATTCAATTTGTACAAAAGAAGTAAAAACGAAAAGTGATTGGACTTGTTTTCTAACTACTTCGTTTACATTGGTTTGATTTTGATTGGATTTTAAAGAAATAGATTCTTTTTGAATTCCTTCAGCATTAAAATGATAGTCATTTTGCTGCAATTGAAAACCAATTTCTTTTGATGAATCATTTGTTTCAACATCAGAAACATCGGCACTATGCATCAATAAATAACCGAATACAAAAACGGTTAATAGAGTAGTAAAATAGTGAAAGATTTTCTTCAATTGAATATTTTTTACAAATGTAATTATAAAAGAGCTACTTAACTAATTTCGCCACAATTTCAGCGACAGGTAAAATTGCTTTTGTGTTCTCAATGCTTGGTCCCGCTACCCAAACCGTTTTATACGTTACTTGTGTTGCAGCTTTTTCAGTAGCTTTCATACCAATGTAAAAGCGAATCATTTTGACCCATTTTTTTAAACTTTTGCTTTTGTTCAATACTGTTTCTAACCAAGTTTGTTTGGTTCCTACTTTTTGAACATAAGGTGTATTGATAACTGTACAAGGTGTTCCAGAAATACGTTCAGTCATTACGATATCTTTCGCACCATAATCCACGCAAGCTTGCTTGTATTCTTGAGAAACACCTGATTCAATTGAAGCAATAAAGGGACTTCCTACAGAAACACCAACGGCTCCATAGCTTAACATTCTATCTAAATCTGCCTTACTTCCTACTCCACCTGCAGAAATTACGGGTAACGACGTATGCTCATTTAAAGATTTAATCAACTCTTCTGGGTTGATATTTCCGCGGTGACCTCCAGCTTGATTGTTAACTGCTACAAGCGCATCAGCACCTAAACTTTCAACTTTTTTTGCAAAGGATAAATCGGTAACATCACAAAAGACTTTGATGCCTACTTTATGGGCTTCATTGATGGTTTCTTCAGGTGAACCTAATGAGGTCAGAATAAAATCAACTTTTTCTTCGCATAAAATTCGCAATTGCTCTTTATATTTTACGTTAGATTTATTTACAATCAAATTGTATCCAAAACTTCCGCCTGGCACTTTAGCCGCTTTTAATTCTCTAATGGAAGCTTGCAATTCGTCTAATGTTCTATAATTTAATGCTGGAATGCAACCTGCAATGCCACTTTTCATTCCTTCAATAACCATTTTTGTATTGGATACCAAAAACATTGGAGCCATTATTATGGGATGTGTAATTTGAAGTAACGAAGTGAGAGATTGCTTTTCCATATCATTTTAATTTAAATTCAAATATAGCAAAAAATAAAATATTATGCGCGCATATAAAAATAATTTTAGTCTTTTCAACCACATGTCAAAAAAATAAACAAAAATTCTTAATAAAAACTTAATACAGTGGGAGAACTAATTAGTTTCAGATAAATTTGAAAAAATATTAATCCATTCCAAAATGATAAAAAAACTAACAATCTTAAGTTGTCTTTTAGTTTTCTCTTTTTCAACAGATTTAGTGGCACAGAAAAAAAAGAAAGATAAAAAAAAACCAAGTACTGAAACACTAGCTTCTGATGCTAAAAAATCAGAAACAAAAAAAGAACCAAAACCATACAAAAAAGTAATTGATTCGACTGCAGTTACTCAAAATGGATTAATTGATGTTCATAAAGTAGGTGAAAAATACTTTTTTGAAATTTCAGATTCCTTAATTGGTAAAGAAATTATGACCATTACTAGATATTCTAAAACCCCTGCAGGTGGAGGTATCTTTGGTGGAGAAGAAATAAATCGTCAAGTTGTTCGATTTGAAAAAGGACAAAACAACACAATTTTACTTCGTTCGATTACTTATGTAATCATGACACCAGACGAAGATAAACCAATAACAAAATCTGTAAAAAATTCAAATGCAGATCCAATTATTGGTATGTATGATATTTTAGCATACAAAAAAGACGCATCAGGTAAAGAAAACATTGCAAGTGTTATTGATATGACTGCGGCTTTTGAATCTGATTTACAAACATTTTCATTAAATTCTATCAATAAGCAATTATTAAGTATACAATCTTTTCAAAAAGATAAATCCTTTATTCAGTTTATAAAAAGTTTTCCAATCAATACTGAAATTAGAACAACAAAAACATTTACTACAGCTTCACCACAAATTTCAAGAACTCCCACTCCTAAAATTGGAGTTGATTTACCTGCTGGATTAGATGCTGGCGTAGTAACAATGGAATTAAACACTTCGTTTATATTACTTCCAGATAATCCAATGCGCAAGCGAACTTTTGATAAAAGAGTTGGATATTTTGCAAACGGTTATGATGTTTTTGAAGAAGATTCTCAAAAAGCAGACAAAGATATTTTTGCCGTAAGATGGCGTTTAGAACCAAAAAATGAGGAAGATGCTGAAAAACAAAAACGAGGCGAACTGATTGAACCAAAAAAACCGATCGTTTACTATTTAGATCCTGCAACACCAGACAAATGGAAACCATTTATTAAACAAGGTATTGACGATTGGCAAGAAGCGTTTGAATTTGCAGGTTGGAAAAATGCAATTCGTGGCGAATATTGGCCAGAAAATGACCCAACTATGAGCTTAGAAGATGCTCGTTTTTCTGTATTAAGATATTTTGCTGCAGAAATTCAAAATGCTTACGGACCAAACGTTCATGATCCAAGAACTGGTGAAATCATGGAAAGTCACATTGGTTGGTATCACAATATCATGAGTTTACTGCGTGATTGGTATTTAATTCAAACCGCTGCTGTTGATCCACAAGCTAGAAATAAAAAATTTGATGATAAATTGATGGGGGAATTAATACGTTTTGTGGCTGCTCATGAAGTAGGTCATACACTTGGTCTTCGTCATAATATGGGTGCTAGTTTTGCAACTCCAGTTGAAATGTTGAGAAATCCTGAATTTCAAAAGAAAAACGGACATACTTCTTCGATTATGGATTATGCGCGTTTCAATTACGTAGCACAGCCTGAAGATGGTGTAACCGATTTATTTCCAAGAATTGGCGATTATGACAAATGGGCTATTAAATGGGGATATTCTTATTTTAAAGATGCTTCAGATGAAGAAGCTGAAAAAGCAATCTTAAACGAAATGACAAAAGAAGCCTATAAAAATCGTCGTTTATGGTTTGGTACCGAAACAAATCCATATGATCCAAGATACCAAACAGAAGATTTAGGAGATAATGCAATGAAAGCGTCAAATTATGGTATTAAAAACTTAAAAAGAATCTTACCTAATTTAATTGAATGGAGCAAAGAAAACGGAGAAGATTATGATGAATTAAACGGACTATATAATTCGTTAACAGGCCAGTATAGAAGATATATGGGACATGTTACTAAAAATGTAGGTGGTATTTATGAAACACCAAAAACATACGACATGGAAGGAGATAAATACGAAGTTGTACCTTCAGCTATTCAAAACGAAGCTGTTGCATTCTTAAACGAACAATTATTTAAAACTCCATTATGGCTATTAGATCAAAACGTATTATCAAAAATAAAACCTGAAAATGGTGTTGAAGCTATAAAATCTATACAAGATGGAACACTTTCAAGTTTACTAGCTGGCGATAGATTAATTCGTTTATTAGAAACTTCATCACAAAATAAGGCAAACTATTCTGTAGATGAGTTAATAAGTGATTTGAGAAGAGGAATTTTCTCAGAAACAAAAACCAATGCTCCAATTGATATTTATAGAAGAAATTTACAAAAAATGTTTGTCTCTAAACTTATTGAAACAATGTCTAGTGAAAAAACAAATGTAACATTCTTTAATGGAAGACGAATTGTTTTAGCGGATACCGATATTCCTTCAATAGCTCGAGGGCAATTAAACGAATTGAAAAATCAATTAAAACTGGCAGCAACGGCTTCAGGTGATCGATTAACTAAATTCCATCTTAACGATTTAGTGGCTAGAATTGAAAATGCAATGAAACCAAAATAAAACAATACAGTAATTAAAAAAGGGATGGCTTAATTGTTATCCCTTTTTTATTACGATTAAGCTATTTTTTCTTTTTAGTTCCAGAAGTTTTTGGACTTCCTTTCATTTCATATTTACTTAAAGTGGTGTTGTAAACATAAGTACTGTTTTGGGTTTTAGTTTTTAAAACAAAGCTTCCATCAACATTTAAGGTAAACTCAAAACCTTCACTACGATTTTTTTCAACTTCATGTGAAGCGGTTTTATTTGCATCTAAAAAAACGGTTTCTTTGATATGCGATGATTTGTGTGTATTTCCTAATAAAAGAGTTTTTGATTGTGTATCCCAAAGTTGATTTTCTGTTACTACTCCATTTTCCTTTTTTAATTTTGTATCTACTTTAATTTCCTCTTTCCAATTTACATGATACAACTTTTTACCTTGTGCTAGGTAACTTTTAATCGTAAAATTGGTTGGTTTAAAATCTGTTTTTTCAATTTTTTTTATTTCTAATGTATCTACTTTTCCTTCATTTTTTACAAATAGAACAACTCTTTTTCCTGCTTTTTCAGTAATAATTTCAGCCGAAATGTTATCAACCGTAGTCAAAACTAGATTCTTTGATGGTGTGGGTTTCGGTTTTGCTTTTCCTTTTTGTGTAAATCCAATTGTTGAAACAAATAGCATTAGAACTAAAAATAGTTTTTTCATAATAGTTGGTTGTTAGAATAAGTCACCAATATACAAAAATTAAAAAACGAATCACTGTTAAATAAAAAAAACCGAATCATTGCTGACTCGGTTTTAAATTTATTTACAATTTGTAAATTATTTCACTTCTTCGAAATCTACATCTTGCGTTTGGTCTCCTGAAGCGCTTGCTTGTGGCTCAGCTTGAGAAGCTCCTTGCTCTTGTGATTTGTACATTTCTTCTGTAGCTGTTTTCCAAGCTGCATTTACGTTGTCTAAACCTTTTTGAATAGCGTCTAAATCTTGCGTTTCATGACCCATTTTCAATTCAGTTAACGCATATTCGATAGCTGTTTTGTGTTCAGCAGTTAATTTATCACCAATTTCTTTCAATTGACTTTCTGTTTGGAAAATCATAGAATCAGCTTCATTTAACTTATCTGCTCTTTCTTTAGCTAATTTATCCGCTTCAGCATTTAATTCAGCATCTTTTTTCATTTTTTCAATTTCTTCTGGAGTTAAACCTGAAGAAGCTTCTATACGAATATCATGCGATTTACCTGTTCCTTTATCTGTAGCCGATACTTTAATTATACCATTCGCATCAATATCAAACGTTACTTCAATTTGAGGAACGCCTCTTGGTGCTGGTGGAATTCCGTCTAAATGGAAACGACCAATTGTTTTGTTATCATTTGCCATTGGTCTTTCTCCTTGAATAACATGGATTTCTACCGATGGTTGGTTATCTGCTGCTGTTGAGAAAACTTGTGATTTTCTTGTTGGGATAGTAGTGTTCGACTCAATTAATTTAGTCATTACACTTCCCATAGTTTCAATACCTAATGAAAGTGGTGTAACGTCTAATAATAATACATCTTTTACTTCACCTGTTAAAACGCCACCTTGAATTGCAGCTCCAATTGCTACTACTTCATCAGGATTTACTCCTTTTGATGGTTTTTTACCGAAGAATTTCTCTACTTGTTCTTGAATAACAGGAATACGAGTTGAACCTCCAACTAAGATTACTTCGTCAATATCAGAAACTGATAAACCAGCATCTTTTAACGCTTTAGCAACTGGTTCCATAGAACGTTTTACTAAAGATTCTGCTAATTGTTCAAATTTAGCTCTAGTTAATGTTTGTACTAAGTGTTTTGGTCCTGAAGCAGTAGCAGTTACGTATGGTAAGTTGATTTCTGTTTGAGCAGAAGCTGATAATTCAATTTTAGCTTTCTCAGCTGCTTCTTTTAAACGTTGTAATGCCATTGGGTCTTTACGTAAATCAACACCTTCAGCAGCATTGAAATCGTTTGCTAACCAATCAATAATTACTTGGTCAAAATCATCTCCACCTAAATGTGTATCTCCATTGGTAGATAAAACTTCAAAAACACCGTCTCCTAATTCTAATACAGAAATATCAAATGTACCTCCACCTAAATCGTAAACTGCAATTTTTTGGTCTTTACCTTGTTTGTCTAATCCATAAGCTAAAGCTGCTGCTGTAGGCTCATTGATAATACGCATTACTTTCAAACCTGCAATTTCACCTGCTTCTTTCGTAGCCTGACGTTGCGCATCATTAAAGTAAGCTGGAACAGTAATAACTGCTTCAGTAACTGAATGACCTAAATAATCTTCAGCTGTTTTTTTCATTTTTTGAAGTGTCATTGCAGACAATTCTTGTGGTGTGTATAAACGACCATCGATATCAACACGTGGTGTATCGTTGTCCCCTTTTACTACCTTGTAAGCTACTGTTGAAGCTTCTTTTGCACTTTCAGTATACTTGTTACCCATAAAACGTTTGATAGAAGCAATCGTTTTTGTTGGGTTAGTTACTGCTTGTCTTTTTGCCGGATCTCCAACTTTAATTTCGCCACCTTCTACAAATGCAATAACAGATGGTGTTGTTCTTTTTCCTTCTGCGTTTGCAATTACAACAGGTTCTCCACCTTCCATTACAGCCACACATGAGTTGGTTGTTCCTAAGTCGATTCCAATAATTTTGCTCATTTTTATACTTGTTAGATTTTAAATTTCAATTTTAAACTCGATGACTCTAATTCAATGATTGTGCCATTACGAAAAATAAGGAAAATTGACAGAAAACAGCTTTTGTCAGGTTTTTAGAACTGACAAAATGTCGTTTTATGGTGTTTTTTTTATTCTATTCTGACTTAAATTTCTAAAATTAGCCATGTTAAAAACCAAGATAGAAATCAAAATCAAGGAATAAGAAACGATTTGCGCAATAGAAACTGATTCTTTAAAATAGAAAATCGCTAAAAAGAAATGAATCAATGGATTAGTATACATTAATATTCCAACAGTTGACGAATTCAATCCTTTTAAAGCATATAAATTCAGGAACAATGGAATAATGGTAAAGACAATTACTATAATAAAAAGTAGAAAATAGAATAAAAATTCTGTTGGAACTGCTCCTCCAAAACTTGGATAAAACGGCAATAATATAACAGAAGCAATCACCATTTGAATGCTTAATATTAAGAATTTGTCAAAGTCACTATTCTTTCTTTGGGAAACCAAATAAAATCCAAAACTTAAAGCAATTACCACGCTATAAATCAAATCTTTGAAATTCCCATATGATAAAATCACACAACTAATTACACATAACCCAACGGCAATCCATTGCCAAACATCGATTCTTTCTTTTAGTAAAACAAAAGCTAAAACGGTGGTCAATATTGGACAAATAATATAAGCAAACGAAGCAGATTGCAAACTCACATGATTCACTGCATAAATAAACAAGAACCAATTTAAGACTAACAAAAATCCACCAACAGCCGTCATAATTACTGCTGATTTTTGCTTTTTCTTTGAAAGTTCTAAAAAGGTTCTCTTTGCTTCAAGTACAACTGATTTTCTAAAAAATAAATTGATAACCAATAAGAAAGCCGTAGCAATGAAAACTCGAAAGAATAAAATATCTAGAGAAGCATAATTAGTAAGTGGTTTTAATGCCAAACTAAAAAAACCCCAAATAACAAAGGCAACTAAAGCGGATAAAAAATACTTATTTATTGGCATTACTTTTTTTTGCAAAAGAACTAAAAAAGATGGAAATCAAATCCCAATTTTATGTTATTAATTCAAAATATTTAAAACAATTGAACTCTTTTATGTGTTGTTTAATTTCAATTTTAAAGACTATATTTGCTATATTAAAGAAATGAATTTATGGAATGTATATCCGTTTTTGATATGTTAAAGATTGGTGTTGGACCGTCGAGTTCGCACACACTTGGACCATGGCGTGCTGCCGAACAATTTTTAAAAGAATTGCGCGAACGCAACCTAATTGATACCGTAATTGGTGTTAAAGTAGATTTATATGGCTCTTTATCATTAACGGGAAAAGGACATGCAACAGATTTAGCCGTAATGCTTGGTTTAAGTGGGGCTGACCCTGAATATATTCCTGTGGAAAGCATTGATGTGATTATTTCAGCCATCAAAAACAAGAAAGAAATTTTCTTAGGGAATGAAATCTTAATTCCGTTTTGTTTTGAAACCGATATTGTTTTCAACAGAAACTTTTTACCTTTTCATGCCAACGGATTAACCTTTACAGCCAAAACCGACACCGAAACTTTTTCGGAAACCTATTATTCTATAGGTGGTGGCTTTGTTGTAAAAGAAAAAGAAGACCATCACAAAGAAGAAATTTTACATACCTTTCCATTTCCTGTTGAAAAAGCTGATGAATTGTTGGCTTTTTGTTTAGCCGAAAATAAAAAAATATCTGAAATCGTATACGAAAACGAGAAAACCATGCGCAACGAAGAAGAAATTCACAACGAATTGCTTCGCATTTGGGATACGATGTTGGAATGCATGTATATTGGTTGCCATTCGGAAGGCATTCTTCCAGGTGGACTTAATGTTCGAAGAAGAGCGTATGACATGCACAAAAACTTAATTGGTGTTTTGCCGTATGAAGACCCTTATTCGTGGTTACAAATCATCAGACAAACTGAAGTTAAATTCCGTCAGATTTTAAAATGGGTAAGCTGTTTTGCCTTGGCAGTAAATGAAGTTAACGCTTCGTTAGGTCGTGTAGTTACTGCTCCAACCAATGGAAGTGCAGGAGTAATTCCAGCCGTTTTAATGTATTATTTGGTAATCGAAAACCATGATGCGGGCGAAAAAGAAATCAAACAATTTTTAATGGTAGCAGGTGAAATTGGTTCCATCTTTAAAAAAGGTGCCACCATTTCAGCAGCTATGGGCGGTTGTCAGGCAGAAATTGGTGTTTCAAGTGCTATGGCGGCGGCAGCTTTATGTGAATTAATGGGCGGAACTCCAGCTCAGGTGGCAATGGCAGCCGAAATTGCAATGGAACATCACTTGGGATTAACTTGCGACCCGATTGGTGGTTTAGTACAAATTCCATGTATTGAAAGAAATACAATGGGTGCAATTAAAGCCATCAACGCAGCCGAATTAGCTTTAGAAACCGATGCTTTAAATGCAAAAGTGCCTTTAGACAAAGTAATTAACACGATGTGGCAAACCGCAAAAGACATGAATTCAAAATACAAAGAAACTTCTGAAGGTGGTTTAGCTGTAGCCGTAAATATGTCGGATTGTTAATGAAAAGCAATCAACTGAATTATTTCATCTTAATTTTATTCGTTATAATTCTTGGAATACTTTCAAGGAAAATATCTGACATTCCTTTATTTATAGGAGATGTTTTGTATGCTGTATTGATTTATTTTGGATTACGCTTCCTTTTCATTCATTTAAAAATACACAAAACATTCCTACTGAGTTTACTTTTTTGTTTTAGTATCGAAATCTTACAATTGGTTCAAATTGATTGGTTAATTGGCCTTCGAAAAACTACTTTAGGTCATTATATTTTAGGTCAAGGTTTCCTTTGGTTAGATTTACTTTGCTATATATTTGGAACTTTAATTGCTTTTGTAATCGATTGGAAGTTCATCAAAACTCAAAACTTAAACTCGTTGTAACAAAAAAGTTATTCGATTTATTGTCAAAGAAAATTGTTTCTTTTGAATCGAAATAACGGGCTTCGGTTCTTAATTTTACTTTAGAATTAGGTAAATAATCAAAGTTTATGGAAGCTCCAGAGGTTTTAAACGCATCTGAAGTAGCAACAATCACATTATCTTCATCTTGATAATATTCAACTCTTAACGCAGTTTGCCATTTGGGATTAATTGAATATTGCGCAATCAAAACGGGACTCATCCAATACAAATGTTTGTCATTTAAAGAAGAACTATCTTGAATACCAAGATCAAATCCTAAAATGGTGCGCCATTTTGAATTCCACTGATTATCCCAATATAAATTACTAAAGTAACGCATGGCTAATTCGGTTTGATAAAATTCTTTTCCAATAAAAGTACTCCAGTTTAAAATGGCTTTTTCAGTAGGTTTGTAAACAATTTGCGTCCCAAAAGCTGGTGCAACGGTTTTGTCAGGTTTGTTGATGCGTTGCCAACCATTAGTTACCAATCCCGAAAAACTCCATTTTTCATTTGGTTTATAATTGTATTTGATTCCTGTCATGAAGTAAGGCGAATTTTCAGCTAAAATAGAACGCGTTAATGTCAAATTAGCAGCCGTTGTTGCCGATTCAAATCCGATGTAACTTGGCATGATTCCAACTTCAATGGATGATTTTTTGTTGTCATTCAAGTACATTCCTACATAAGCTTCGCTTACTAATTTTATATCTTCCGAAGCGTAATTATCATCTACATACGTTCCTCCATGAACCGCAATTGACGCATAAGTATTTCCGTATTGTAATTGTGCACGAATTAATCCATTGTTCACATTAAACTCGTTATGACGGTTGTAATTGTACATAAATGGAAGTTTAGTTTCTGTAGTTGGATTGCTAAAATCATACGCATAATACGTTTCTAAAAAACCTGAAACTTTTATTTTTAAAGAATCTTTTTCCTGAGCGTTTCCCAAAAAGGATAAAAGCACTATACTATACAGCCAAATCTGTTTCATTGTCAATTTTTTTATGTTGTTTTTTAGCTAAAATGGCTAATCCAAAAGTAATAACGCCTACCCTTCCAATAAACATGATGCTAATTAAAATTATTTTTCCCCAAACCGATAAACTTCCGGTAATTCCCATACTTAAACCAACTGTTCCAATGGCTGAAGTAGCTTCAAATAGTAACTTTTCTAACGATTGATTTTCAGTAAAACTTAACAAAAATACACTAAAAAATAAAATTGCTGTGTAAAAAATAAAAGTTGAAACTGCCATTTCTAATCGGTCTGCTGGAATTTTTTTACCTAAATAAGTCACTTTTGCTTGGTTTCTTACTTTGCTCTTTACAATCGCAATTACAGCTGTTAAAGTTGTTATTTTCATACCTCCTCCGGTACTTGAAGGTGCTGCTCCAACATACATTAAGAAAATAATGGTTAGTAAAACTCCTAAAGTCAAATTACTGAGTGGAATAGAATTGTAACCCGCTGTTGATATTGCGTTAACTGTTTGAAAAGCGGCAATTTCTAATCGTTCAAAAACGGGATAATGTTGTATGGTACTCTCTCCAAAAAAAGTAATTGCAGTTGCAATAAACAAAACGCCAAAGAACGATAAAGTAATCATTTTTGTAGTAAACGAAATGGAATTTGATTTTTTTGAAAAATAATACCAAATATCAGTTACAACAATAAACCCTAATCCTCCAGAAATTGTTAAAAAGAGTACAATTCCATTTAAAAAAGTATTGGTTGCATAAGCTTCAAAACTGGTATTGTATAAACTAAATCCAGCGGTACAAAAAGAAGAAACACTATGGAAAACACTAGTCCAAATTGTAAAAAAAGTATCAGAATGAATAGGTCTAAAAGCAAAATAAAACAAAATAGCTCCAATAATTTCGATGGTAAACGTGAATACAATAACTGATTTTAAGAAATCCTGAATTTTGAATTCTTTTGGCATAGTAAACTCGTTATGCAAGATTTTTTTATGCCAATGGGTAATCTGTTTTGTGGTAGAAAGTAAAATATAAGTCGTTAAGGTCATGTAGCCAATTCCACCAATTTGAATCAATGTTAGAATTATGAATTGTCCAAAAAAGGTATAATTATCAAACGTACTCACCGTTGCTAATCCTGTAGTAGAAAGTGCTGATGTGGATGTAAAAAGTGTATCAATGAAATCTGTTGGGATTTTCTGAGAAAAGGGTAAGGATAGAAAAATCCAACCCAAGACCATGTACATGAAAAATCCAAAAAACAAACTCTGTTGTGGATTTAATCGCAAATGAAATTTTAAATATTCGCGTCTTACGGTTTGAAATAAAGTTTTAGGCATTATTCTTTGTTAATTTTAAATTTATAATAGTTTTTAATAAAGTGCGAAGCATGAACTAATCCGAGTTTTTCAGCTATTAAACTCAAATCATTGAGTTGATGTTCTAAGGCGTCATCTCGTTGTGGACATTGATTAATTTTGATAAATTCTCGAAGCCAATAATCTGAATTTGAGTTAGATTGTGGAGGTCGAATTGCGTTATTTAAAGACAAACTATCGCTGTTGCTTGGCACATTAGCTGTGTTGCTGTCTAAATTTTCCATATGTAATGATTTTTTATGTCAGAATAAATCGATAACCAATTCCGCTTTCGGTGAGAATCATTTCCGGATGATTGGCATCTTTTTCAATTTTTTTTCTTAATTGTGCTACAAACACGCGTAGATATTGGGTTTGGTCGCTATAACTTTTACCCCAAATTTCTTTTAATAAGTATTGATGTGTTAATACTTTTCCTTCATTTTTTGCCAAAATGGCTAACAAATTAAACTCTGTTTGAGTTAATTTAACTTCTTCGTTATTCACTTTTACAATTCGCACCATCAAATCAATTGAAAAATTAGTTGAACTAATTACTGGTTCAGAAGCTTCTTTGATGTGATTTCTCATGTGAGAACGAACTCTTGCTAATAATTCTTGCGTTCTAAAGGGTTTAATTAAATAATCATTAGCTCCATTATCTAGAGCTTTTACAATTTCCGATTCTTCACTTTTTACCGATAAAATCATGATGGGATTCAAATACCATTCGCGCAATTGCTGCAATACTTTTTGACCATCAACATCAGGCAAACCTAAGTCGAGCATAATCAAATCGGGTTGAAAAGTTGCCGCAAAACGAATACCTTCTAAGCCATTTTCGGCCAATTTCACCTCAAAATCATTCGTGCTCAAAGTAATTTCTAAAAGCTTTCTGATTTGCGATTCATCATCAATGACTAAAATTTGGCGCTTATTCATTTTCTATCGGATTAAATTTTGAAACTTCGGTTTTAATTTTGATTACAAATTTTGCTCCACCTTCTACTCTATTTTCTAAAGCTACAGTTCCGTTTTGCGCTTCAACGAAACCTTTTACAATAGATAATCCCAAACCTGAACCACCAGGACGCGAATTTTTAAGTCTGTAAAATTTATCAAAAACAAAGGCAATTTCATCTTCTGGAAAACCTTTTCCTTCATCTAAAATTTTAATTTGCAAAGTATCTTCGGTATATGATAAATTGATTGTTATAGTGCTTTTTTCAGGCGTATAAATTATGGCATTGTTCAATAAATTGTAAATAACATGTTCTGTTAAACCGTAATCCAATTTAAAAAGCGGTAGATTTTCGGGAGCAGTAACTACTATTTTTTGCGTGTATGATTTAATTTTCAGCGCTCTAATTACTTCATATACAATTTCATTCACATCAACCCAGTCCATTTTTGCAACAATAACACCCGATTCTAATCGCGACATATTCAATAAATTTTCAACTTGATTATTCAGTCGCAACGAAGCAATTGAAATTTCTTCCAATAATTTTTCTTTCTGATTTTCGGTCATAATTGCATTGCTTTGAAGCGCATCGGTTGAACCAATAATGGCAGCAATAGGCGTTTTTAATTCGTGAGATAAACTATCTAAAAGGGTGCTGTAGAGTTTTATGGATTGTAATTTTGATTCTTTTTCATTCGCAATTCGTTCAATTTGTCTGATTTTGAACGTCAAAACAGCATTAATTAAAGCAATTACAAAATACATAAAGAACATAAATTTGTCTTCTGTATTTCCGATGTGAAACGTATAATAAGGCTTGATAAAAAAGAAATTCCAAATTAAAGCACTCAAAACAGCAGCTAATAATGTTGGAACAATTCTGTAAAACATGGCTACAAAAGAAACAGTAACCAAAAGAATAAAGGCAATAACTTTGTAGCCAATAATGTCTTTAAATGTAAAACAAACAAGGGAAACCAGCACCACTAATAGTATGCTGAAAATATATTGATTGTTAGGATTTGATGTTCTACTAAACACGCTTTAAAACTTTACCAATTAATTACTTGGCAAAGATAAGTTGGGTTTTATAAATAGCGTATAAAAGAAATACTAATAAGTATAAAGATTTTATAAAGATTTTTTTCTTCTGGTGTCAATCAAATGGATAATTTGCCATTTTCCGTTGTCGTTATACAAGGTAAAAGCGTTTGCACCAATGTGACTTAGCTTATCATTTACATAAAACTCATAAGGAGTCCAAACATGTGCTAAATTACCGTCAATTTCTACTTTATAATCGATAAGTTTTTCAACTATTTTGAGATTGGCAGGAATTGTAGCAATCGATTTTAAGAAATCATCAAAGTTTTCTGCTTCTAACTTATAACCTTCTTTAGTATTAGCAATGGTTCGCAATACGATTTCAGAATGACATAATTCATTTAATGCAATGGTATCTTTTGCATGAAATGCTTTAAAAAAATCATCAACTACCTCTTTAGGAGTTGCATCTTGAGCAAAAATAAAATTTGATATTAAAACGATTGTGACAGTCAAAAACTTTTTCATTGCAAAATTATTTGGTTAATGCATTAGTAGCACTTGAACTAAATATGTTACAATTCCAGCAATGTATCCTGCTATTGCAAGCGGAGTTATCTTTTTTAAATACCACATAAACGTAATTTTTTCTTTTTCCATGACAGCAATACCTGCTGCAGATCCAATTACTAACATACTTCCGCCTGTTCCTGCACACAATGCAATAAATTCCCATAAAGAATGATCCATTGGATAATCTGCTAATGAAAACATTCCTTGTGTGGCTGCAACTAAACTTCCGTTATCTACGATTGATGACAATACCCCAATTGCAATAATCATGGAATCTGTATTGGGTAAATTTGTAACTAAAAAAGTAGCCATTTCTCGTAAAATACCAACTTCTTGCAACGCAAAAACCATTAATAAAATTCCCATAAAATATAGAATTGAGCTAATGTCAACTTTGGTTAAAGCATAGGCCACCGAAAATTTATCTTTTTCTTCTTGTGTTTTCTTTCTGTGATACATTATAGAAACTAAAGAAACCATTGATAAAGAAATTAAAACGCCAATAAATGGTGGTAATCCCGTTAAGGTTTTGATTACAGGAACCATAATTAATCCAATTACTCCAGCGATAAAAACACTCATGCTTCCTCTCATTTTCTCTTCTTGACGCACTTGAGCCATTGATACTTGCGCTCGCAAAACTGCAAAACCTTTTATTCTAAAACTCGCAATAATTACAGGAACCAACAAAACCATTATTGAAGGTAAAAATAACGCCTTTACAATTCCAAAAGAACTTACTTGTCCACCAATCCATAACAAAGTTGTGGTGACATCACCAATTGGACTAAAAGCACCTCCAGCATTAGCTGCAATAACAACAATTCCGGTTAACATCATTCTAATTTCACCTTTTGGCATTAACTTTCTTAAAAGTGTTACCATAATAATAGCGGTAGCCAAATTATCCAATAAAGCAGATAAAACAAAGGTTATAAAAGCAACAATCCACAATAATCTTAAAACCGAAGTGGTTCTAATTCTACTCGTAATTACTGTAAATCCTCTATGAATATCGATCAACTCAACAATAGTCATGGCGCCCATCAAAAAGATCAACAACCCCGAAATTTCGCCAAAATATTCCATTAATCGCTCTGTAACTAAATGCTGGTCATCATTACTGTATAATGCAATTACAACCCAACAAATTGTTCCTGTAAGTAAAGCGGTAATGGTTTTATTAATTCGAATGGGAGATTCCATTATAACAGATAAATAACCCAAAATTGCAACTGCAAGTAATATAGATATCATTTTAGCATAGGTTTTAAAAACGGTACGAATTTAATCTAATAATTTAACATAAATTTAATATTGGATAAATATTTTTCAACGGTGTTAAAAAGAAACTAACATTTATTACATTTGTACTATAAAGCAAAAATATTATGTCTGTAGCAAAAAAAGATTACAAGAGAATTACGACCAAAACACTAATCGAAATGAAAGAAAATGGAGAAAAAATCTCCATGCTTACTGCTTATGATTTCACAATGGCAAAAATTGTTGATTCAGCTGGTGTAGATGTAATCTTAGTTGGCGATTCCGCAAGTAATGTAATGGCTGGACATGAAACAACACTTCCAATTACACTTGACCAAATGATTTATCACGCATCAAGTGTGGTTAGAGCCTGTGAGAGAGCTTTAGTGGTGGTAGATTTACCTTTTGGAAGTTACCAATCTGATTCTAAAGAAGCGTTGCGTTCTTCTATCAGAATTATGAAAGAAAGTGGCGGACATGCAGTAAAACTAGAAGGTGGAAGCGAAATAAAAGATTCAATAAAAAAAATATTAAATGCAGGAATTCCTGTAATGGGTCACTTGGGTTTAACACCACAATCTATCTATAAATTCGGAACGTATACGGTTAGAGCAAAAGAAGATGCTGAAGCTGAAAAATTATTAGAAGACGCAAAAATGCTTGAAAAATTAGGTTGCTTTGCCCTAGTTTTAGAAAAAATACCAGCAGCTTTGGCAGAGAAAGTAGCAAAAAGTATTTCAATACCTGTTATTGGAATTGGAGCTGGAAGTGGCGTGGACGGACAAGTATT
This sequence comes from Flavobacterium sp. N2820, assembly GCF_025947285.1. Taxonomy (NCBI): domain Bacteria; kingdom Pseudomonadati; phylum Bacteroidota; class Flavobacteriia; order Flavobacteriales; family Flavobacteriaceae; genus Flavobacterium; species Flavobacterium sp. N2820. The sequence continues at coordinate 989,893 of NZ_CP110008.1, forward strand.
GGTAATCCATGATATGTTAGGAATGAATAATGAATTTAGTCCAAGATTTTTGAGAAGATATTTAGATTTATACGATCAAATGACAACTGCAATAGGACAATATGTAACCGATGTAAAATCGAAAGATTTTCCAAATGCTAATGAACAATATTAATTGTGTCTAACAAAGAAATTTCAACCAAAAATAACCTTCAAATCCTTCACGAAGACAATCATATTATTGTCATCAATAAGCGTGTAGGCGATATTGTACAAGGAGACAAAACAGGCGACAAACCACTTTCGGATGTTGTAAAAGAATACATCAAAGAAAAGTACAATAAACCAGGCGATGTTTTTTTAGGGGTCGTGCATCGTTTAGACAGACCTACTACAGGAATTGTGGTTTTTGCAAAAACATCCAAAGCACTTACTCGTTTAAACGAAACATTTAAAAATAGAGAAACTCAAAAAACGTATTGGGCAGTTGTTAAAAATGTGCCTCCAAAAGAACAAGATAAACTGATTCATTTCTTAAAAAGAAACACCAAAAACAACACATCCAAAGCGCATTTAAAAGAAGTTCCTGATAGCAAACAAGCTAGTTTAAGTTACCAAGTATTTAAAAAGCTAACCAATTATTATGCGTTAGAAATTGATTTGCATACAGGAAGACATCACCAAATTAGAGCACAATTACAAGCAATTGGTTGTCCTATTAAAGGGGATTTAAAATATGGTTTTGACCGAAGTAACCCCGACGGAGGAATACATCTTCATGCAAGAAAATTGGTTTTAACGCATCCGGTTTCAAAAGAAATTTTTACATTTATAGCAAATCCTCCCAAAGATGTTATTTGGGATTTAATTTAATTACAACGTATGAAAAATAGTGTGGACAACAAAATTCAAAATGGGTATTCTTTAGATTTAGGTAAAATAATTGAGCTTAGCTTTGCTACTTTCAAAAAAACATTTCTAATTTCTGGCGTTGCGTTCATCATTATATGTATCGTTGCGTTAATTTTATATGCAGGCTATTTTGGACTTTTATTTGGTTTTAGCAATTTTGCCGATACTATGGCTCAAATTGAATCTAGTGCTTTAAATGCAACTACACAGATTACCAATACACTTGTTGGTGCTGTTTTTAGTGCCTTATTTGGACCTATTATTGCAGGGTTTATATATGTAAATCACCTAGCTAATACAAATAAAGAATATGGTGTAGCCTCATTTTTTGATTTTTACAAAAGTGATAAAGTAAAAGACATTCTAATTAATCAACTGATTATTACCTTGTTTGTTAATGCAATAGCTACATTTTTGGTGATTGCAAACTTTCCAATAATCAGCGGATTACTTCAAATAATCGTTGCGCTTTTAACATTCTTTTCGATTCCACTGATTATTTTTGGTGACCAAAATTACATGGATGCAATTACTAAAAGTGCACAATTATTTATAAAACAACCCTTAGTAATTATTGTTAGTATTATTATTGGAGGATTAGGTTCAATGGTAGGAATTATTGCGCTTTGTATCGGAATATTTTTTACTGCACCTTACTATTTTTCAGTAATTTATGCTGTGTACCATGAAGCTATTGGATTTCAAGAAACCTCTCCTATTGACGAAATTGGATTAGAATAACAAAATATAGTAGTATGAAAAAAGTATTCATTAGCACTGCACTTTTAATAGGCATAATTGGAGTTGCACAAGAACACTTTTCTGGAATCAACACCAGTAAAAGAGTAGGAATCTTAAACGCAAATATTAATCCAGCTGAACTAAATAATTTATCATCAGATTTTGAGGTAAGCGTTTTTAACTTTAGCACCAATATATCCAATAACAAAATTACTTTCAACGAATTGGTCAACGGAAGTAATATTGAAGATAAATTTTTTACAGGAACAGATCCTGCAAACATTAGGTTAGATGTTTTAATCAACGGTCCTTCTTTTGCAATGAAATATAAAAAATGGGGATTTGGGCTTTTTTCATCGGCAAATGTAAAAACTAATGCGATTGATGTTGATGTAAATTTAGGAGATGCTTTAACCAACTCATTTGTTGGAAGTGCTGCCATCAATTCAAACTATAATCAACGCTTAAATGCTGCTACTTGGGGCGAAATTGGATTAGCTGCTTCCCGAAATATTTTAGATTCCGAAAAACATCGATTTAATGTTGGAGCAACCGTAAAATTCTTATTTCCTGGTTCCTACATGAATTTAGGGGTTTCAAATCTTAAAGGTACTATAACCAATACTTTTGGTGATATTAATCTGACCAATGCAACTGCTGATGTCAATATTTCATACTCTGGAAGTTTAGCAGACAATTATACCGATAGTTCAAATTATAGCAAATTATTTGCAGGTGGTTTGAATGGATTTGGTGCAGAAATCGGTGTAAACTATCAATTAAAAGAACCAAAAACTGACGAATCTTCCTCTAACGGCTATAAGCTAAATGCTGGTTTAAGTTTTAGAAATATGGGGACTATGTCTTTCAAATCTGAAAACAATGTAGCTACAGATTATAATCTTGAAATTCAAGGTTTTGAAGCACTTAACTTAAATCAATTTGACGGCTCAGAGAGCATTACTGATATCGAAACAATTCTTGTAAATAGCGGTTATTTAACTGTCGAAAATACAAGTAAAGATTTTAAAATAAAACTACCCGCTGTAATAAATGCTTATGTGGATTATCACATTCATAACAAATGGTATATTTCAGCCTATACCCAACAAAAATTGGCGGATGATTCTGAAAATGATTTTACAACCATTCAAAATGTAATCACTGTAACGCCTCGTTTTTCAGGAAAACACTATGAAGTGTATGTGCCGTTTTCGCAAAATGAAGTTTCTGATTTTACCACAGGCTTCGGTTTTAGATTGGGCGGATTTTTCATGGGCTCTAGCTCAATAATTACTGCTGTAATAAACGATTCAACTCAAGCAGATATCTATCTTGGTTTTAGATTTGGTATCTAATTTTATAGTTAATATAATCCCTAAAATAAGAATTAAATATGAAATGGAGAGGCAGACGTCAAAGTGACAACGTAGAAGACCGCAGAGGTATGTCGGGCGGTGGTAAAGCAATCGTTGGAGGTGGTTTAATTGGTGTTGTAATTCTATTACTGAATATGTTTGGTGGTGAAAATGCCAAAATGTTAACACCTCTTTTGGAACAAATAAATCAAGGCCAACAAACAGCTCCAACAGAACAACGCGACCTTACCGCTGAAGAAAAAGAAATGGGTGAATTTGTCAAAACTGTTTTAGCCGATACCGAAGATATTTGGACAAAAATTTTTGAAGAGAATAACCTTGGAACCTACAAACAACCTGTAATGGTGTTGTTTTCTGGTTCAGTTGAAACTGCTTGTGGAGGCGCAAGTTCGGCTTCAGGTCCATTTTATTGTCCTGGCGACCAAAAAGTGTATATGGATTTAACTTTCTTCGAGGAACTTCGTACCCGTTTTGGAGCAAAAGGGGGTGACTTTGCAATTGCATATGTAATTGCTCATGAAGTAGGACATCACGTACAAACCCTATTGGGCACTTCAGCTAAAGTAAGGCAATTACAACAAACCAAAAGCGAAACGGAAGGAAATAAATTATCAGTATGCCTAGAACTACAAGCCGATTTTTATGGCGGTTTATGGGCGCATTACAATAAGCAATACCTAGAAGCTGGTGATATTGAAGAGGCATTAAGCGCTGCACACGCGGTAGGCGATGATGCCATTCAAAGTAAAATGCAAGGACATGTTGTTCCTGATTCATTTACACACGGCACCTCAGAACAACGTATGAAATGGTTTATGAAAGGATATAATTCTGGTGATATTCGATTACACGACACTTTTAATGAAGAATTGTAATTTTATGATTTCATTTTTTATCAGAATAAGAAATTAAACTCTGCTTTTTACATTTTTCGTAAATCTTTAATTTAAAATACATTTTTAAGGTATGTTCAAGCATTTTTGAGCATACCTTTTTTATTTTTGAGTAAATAAATTAAACGAAAAATGAAAGTAGGAATAGACGCCATTCAATTTGATGTTCCAAAAATATATTTACCCATTCCAACCTTAGCTACAAATAGAAATATTGAAGCCGATAAGCTAACAAAAGGATTAGGACTCCAAAAAATGAGTTTCTTAGATGTACATCAAGATGTAATTACTTTAGGTGCAAATGCTCTTGTAAAGTTAATTGAACAAGAAAAAATCAACTTGTCTGAAATTGCCAAAATTTATGTAGGTACAGAAAGCGGTATTGATAATTCTAAACCTATCGCATCGTATATTCTTCAACTAATTGAAGAAAAATATGGTGCTCATTCGTTACAAAATTGCGATGTAGTTGATTTAACGTTTGCTTGCATTGGCGCAGTAGATGCACTCCAAAATTGTGTAGATTTCGTCCGATTGCATCCTACAAAAAAAGCGATTGTAATAGCTACTGATAATGCCAAATATGATTTAAACTCATCTGGTGAATATACCCAAGGTGCGGGTGCTATAGCAATGCTAATAACTGCGAATCCTAAAATAATTGCATTTTCAAAAGAAACAGGCATTGCAACCGCAGGTGTTTTTGACTTTTTTAAACCAAAACAAACCATTCAAAAAGCAACAATTACTGGAAACGAAACCAACGAAAATTGGTTTGATATTTTAGAATCCGAAATTACTATTGTAAAAGACCAACCCGTTTTTGACGGACAGTATTCCAACACTTGTTATATCAATCGAATTACAGAAGCCTACGAACATTATAAAAAAGAATCCCAACAAAATGAAACCATCTTTAATAACTGGGAATTAATTTTAATGCATCTTCCCTACTGCTTTCAAGGAAGACGCACATTTATAGAAATTTTTGCAAAAGAAAATACAGCATTAATTGAAAAACAAGATGGGGAAACTGTCAAAGATAAAATGAAGGCATTAACAAAATCAGAAGAATATATTTCGCTGATACAAACTAAAATTTATCCTTCAGAAATTGCATCAGGTGAAGTGGGAAATATGTATACCGGTTCCATTTTCTTGGGATTAGTATCTGCATTATACCATAGTGCAAAAAATGACAACTATTTAGACCATAAAAAAGTGGGTTTTATAGCCTATGGTAGCGGTTCTAAATCAAAAGTATTTGAAGGCGAAATACAACCAGATTGGAAAAATACCATCTTAAAAACTACACTTTTTGAAATTCTTGAACAGCGTACAACTATTGACTTTACAACGTATGAGAAACTTCATAAAAAAGAACTAAAAGTATCAGTTATAGCACCTAAAAATGAATTTATACTAGAACACATTGAAAAAGAAAATCCGGTTTTAAAGGGTGCTCGATATTATACTTTCGTAGATTAATTATATACCGAATAGAAAAACAAATGGAAAGTGAAGTCGTTTTTGCCAAGCCATTTCGGAATGATTTTCACCTTCAAACTTTTTGGTAAGCCAATTGTTCACATTGTATCCTTTTTGCAACATAATTGCATCTACTTCCTTTTGAAGTGGTTCATACAAGGCGTCTAAGGTTGCTGTACCAAAATCAAAATAAATACGATGTTCTTTTGGATTTGGTAAATGCTTTTCTAAATACCTGTAAAAAGCAGTAGGAATTGGATTGTTTTCGACTTGAAAGATACCAGGCCAATGAGTGGATATACAAGCCGCACCTCCAAAAACGCTTGGATATTCACAAATAGCGTACATAGAAATTAATCCACCCATACTACTTCCTGCAACAAACGTATGTTCTTTTGAGGTATGTACCGCATATTTACCATCAATCAATGGTTTCAATTCTTGTACCATAAATTTCAAATAATTATCAGAAGTAACACTACCATTAAAATACTTAACACCTGGTGAACGTTCTAAACTATAGATCGAATCTTGCTGTTTTTTAGAGAGCAATTCAAAAGCTTTTTGTGGAAAATAATCAGAATGCCTTGTTGCTCCTCCATTCCAAATACCAACAACAATGATATCTTGTATTTTATTTTCGGCATGTAATTTTGCCAAAACTTCATCAACTTCCCAAGCTTGCTTGTTCCATGTTTGTGTAGCATCATATAGCATTTGTCCATCATGCATATACAAAACGGCATATTTTTTAGTCGTTGAATAATCCTCTGGCAACCAAACATCAATGGTTCTTGGTGTAACAAATTGCGATTGAAAATTTTCAATGCGTTCTATTCGCCCAAAAGAAACCTCAGGAATTTCTTGTGAAAAAATTAAATTTGATAGTACCATACAAAAAACAATCAGTCGCATAAAAAAATATTTAGAAAACAAATGCAATTTTCAACTATTCACACCAATTTATACGCTTTATTGACGTTTAAAAACAATTGTTTCCTTTTTATCAAATGCTTTTGGTCTTACATTATCATAGCTCATTTGCATTTTAAAACTATTGTCATCAATTTTTTCCCCAATACCTAATAAAGAATTACTGGTCTTTTCTCCAACAATTTGAACAATAATATCTATTTTCATAAGACGCTCTGAATCATCAAACTTATATTTCATACTGGCTTTTTTACCATTCTCAGTAAAACTCTTCCCTCCCATTTTTTTCCCATTCATTTCAAAATAAGCATAACCATCAGCTTGAAAAACTACATACCCTATTTCTTTATTATCGATTCCCTTCCAACGTCCCACAATATTGAATGAGGCGCTATCTTTTGTATTGAAAGAAGTTAAACTAAGAACTACCAACGCTAATAAAATTATGTTCTTCATGATGCTTGATTAAATTATGTGAAAAGTCAAATATAATTGAAAATTTGAAAAGTTATACTACTAACAATAATCTATTTCAAATTATTCTAAAAATAGATTTCCAATCAAATATAATTTGGCATTTCCACTAATTTCAACAGTATTGTTTACTAATTTGCACTGTAAAAAACCACCTCGTGATGAAAGCTGTTGAGCAGAAAGTTCACTTTTATGCAGTATTTTTGCCCAATAAGGCGTTAATGTAGTATGCGCCGAGCCAGTTACAGGGTCCTCATTTATACCAATTTGAGGAGCAAAAAAGCGCGAAACAAAATCAACATTTGTTCCTTTAGCGGTAACAATTACACCACGTGCATCAAGTTTTGAAATCGCATTCAAATTGGGTTGAATCTTCAAAATACTAGCCTCAGTATCATAAACAAATAAGTAATCCGATTTGCCTTTAAACACAAATTGCGGTTTCAAATCAAAACAACTCGTTAAAGATTGGGTAACAATTGTAGCTTGTAAAACATCTGTTGGAAAATTTAAAGTTAACAATGTGTTGTTTTGAGTTACCATCAAAGTACCGCTTCTTGGCGAATGAAAAGTAATCGTATTTCCTAAAAAACCTTCGTAATTAAACAACACATAAGCAGCAGCTAAAGTAGCATGACCACAAAGATCAACCTCAATTGTAGGCGTAAACCATCGAATTTCAATATGGTGATGGTGACGGACATAAAAAGCCGTTTCGGCAAGATTATTTTCTAAAGCAATCTTTTGCAAAAGAGCATCACTCAACCAATTCTCAAGCGGACAAACCGCAGCTGGGTTTCCTGAAAAAACAACGTCAGTAAATGCGTCTATTTGATATATTTTTTGTGGCATTGGTTAATGAACTTCGTTAAATATGTTGACACTATAAACCAAAGATAAACAACTTTTGAGACTAGAAAAAACTATAAATTTTGATAGTATAATCAGCCCATTCCGTTTTGTAACTTTTTGGTGTTCTCTACACAGCTAAATGCTAAATAAAACCGAAAAAAAATGTAAAAATACCATAAAGCAAAAAAACAACTACCTGAATAGCAACATTTAAGTTATCAAATGGTTAAATTTATCGTAAGTATAAACTTATTTTTTTAGTGTTTAAAACTATTAAACTGAATAAAATATACGTATAACATACTATTTAATACCTTATATTTAAAATAACATACGGCTATTTTTTAAAAATGTAATATAATTCGCTTAAAATTAAAAATATAATATTTACCTTTGTTAATATTTAACAGATGTTAAACCGCTCTTTTTTAATCAAAAAAGGAAAATAAATTGAACTGTTTCTAGAATTATAATAAATTAAAAAATAAAACTATATAAAATAAATAAACCCTCTCAATAAAAAATTTAAATTTTTTTTTCTTCAATCCCCCCAAAGAAATTAAATAATACAATACTAATTTTTAATTAGCAATAGTATACTATTGTTGATTGGGTTGTTTTTGTTCTTTTATTAGAAATAACTAAAACCAATTATAGTATGTATTTAACATTTCAGATTAGTAAATTTTATGTTTTCTGATTTAGTTTTCTAAAGTAGCCCTTTAAAAAACAATTAAATCAAAACGTATGAAAACAAAATTATTTAAATTAAAAAAAATAGCATTCTTAATAGTAATGCTATGTTCCCTCCTCGGTTTTTCTCAAACCACTTACGATTTTACCACTCCAGCAACTTTGACCAATACAGGTACTTGGATTACCCAAGCTGACATTACGATTGGTGGGGTTGCTTATCGATTAACTTCTGGAGGAAATGGTGGTTTTACCAATCAAGGAAGTGGTGGTGTATCCAACAGCAATTGCCTAAGAAAAGAAGGTGCTGGCGGTGATTCTTTCTCATTACAAAGAGTGGATGGCCAACCCTTTCAATTTTATGGCCTTTGGGTCAACCACCAAAGTATGAACTCCTATTCTGCTTTTTACACATTACCACCATGGTATACTTTAACAGCAGGTGCTTATCAATATCAAGATATGACTGCTATGACCGCTGGTACGGCATGGAATAATTACACTTCTTCGTCGATTGCAATTTCGCCAGGCGGAAGTGGTGTAACTGTAACCTCTGTATCGATAACTTTTCAAGCAATTCTTCATTATGCTATCGATAATATCATTGTTGGTCCTACTGCATCGGCTTTAACAGCGACAACATCACAAACAAATGTATCATGTAATGGCGGATCAAATGGAACAGCTAGTGTTAACGCTTCAGGTGGTACTGCACCTTATAGTTACAGTTGGTCTCCTTCAGGAGGAACTGGCGCTACGGCTACTGGCCTTTCAGCTGGAACATATACTTGTACAATAACAGACAATACCTCTACAAGTATTACTAGAAATGTGACTATTACGCAACCAACAGCTATTTCATTAACACAAGCCTCTCAAACGAATATTGCTTGTTTTGGCGGAGCCAGTGGTGCAGCGGCAGTAAATCCTGCGTCGGGAGGTGCTGGAGGCTATACTTATAATTGGACGCCTGGAAATCCTACTGGAGACGGAACACCATCTGTTACGGGCTTATCAGCTGGAACATGGACGTGTACGGTTACCGATGCAAATGCATGTACTAGAAGTGTCAATTTTACGGTTACACAACCAACAGCTTTAGCACTAACCCCTGCTTCACAAACGAATATTGCTTGTTTTGGCGGAGCCAGTGGTGCAGCGGCAGTAAATCCTGCGTCGGGAGGTGCCGGTGGGTATACTTATAATTGGACGCCTGGAAATCCTACTGGAGACGGAACACCATCTGTTACGGGCTTATCAGCTGGAACATGGACGTGTACGGTTACCGATGCAAATGCGTGTACTAGAAGTGTCAATTTTACGGTTACACAACCAACAGTTTTAGCATTAACCCCTGCTTCGCAAACCAACATTTCTTGTAATGGCGGTTCTAATGGTACAGCTACTGTAAATCCTGCTTCGGGAGGTGCCGGTGGTTATACTTATAATTGGACACCTGGAAATCCTACTGGAGACGGAACAACTACAATAACAGGTTTAACAGCTGGGACATGGACATGTACCGTTACCGATGCTAATTCTTGTGTCGCTACTGTTAACTTTACGGTTACGCAACCAACGGCTTTAGGTTTAACCCCTGCTTCGCAAACCAATGTTGCCTGCAATGGCGGTTCTAATGGGGCTGCTACTGTAAATACAGCTACGGGAGGTGCCGGTGGGTATACTTATAATTGGACGCCAGGAAATCCTACTGGAGACGGAACGCCTTCTGTTACGGGCTTATCAGCTGGGACATGGACGTGTACCGTTACCGATGCTAATTCTTGTGTCGCTACTGTTAACTTTACGGTTACTCAACCAACTGCTTTAAGTTTAACCCCTGCTTCACAAACAAATATTGCTTGTAATGGCGGTTCTAATGGCGCTGCATCTGTAAATACAGCTACGGGAGGTGCCGGTGGCTATACATATAATTGGACACCAGGAAATCCTACTGGAGACGGAACGCCTTCTGTTACGGGCTTATCAGCTGGGACATGGACGTGTACCGTTACCGATGCTAATTCTTGTGTCGCTACTGTTAACTTTACGGTGACTCAACCAACTGCTTTAACTCTAACACCTGCTTCGCAAACGAATATTGCTTGTAACGGCGGTTCTAATGGGGCCGCGACTGTTAATACAGCTACAGGAGGTGCTGGTGGTTATACTTATAATTGGACACCTGGAAATCCTACTGGAGACGGAACGCCTTCTGTTACAGGTTTAACTGCAGGGACTTGGACGTGTACCGTTACGGATGCTAATTCATGTGTCGCTACTGTTAACTTTACGGTTACGCAACCAACTGCTTTAAGTTTAACCCCTGCTTCACAAACCAATGTTGCTTGTAACGGCGGTTCTAATGGGGCTGCTACTGTAAATACAGCTACGGGAGGTGCCGGTGGTTATACATACGATTGGACACCTGGAAATCCTACTGGAGACGGAACGCCATCTGTTACGGGCTTAACAGCAGGAACTTGGACGTGTACCGTTACGGATGCTAATTCATGTGTCGCTACTGTTAACTTCACAGTTACTCAACCAACTGCTTTAGGTTTAACACCTGCTTCGCAAACTAATATTGCTTGTAATGGCGGTTCTAATGGCGCTGCGGCTGTAAATACAGCTACCGGAGGTGCCGGTGGTTATACATACGATTGGACGCCAGGCACACCAACTGGAGACGGAACTTCATCTGTTACTGGTTTAACAGCTGGGACATGGACGTGTACCGTTACCGATGCTAACGGTTGTACTGCTAGTGTTAACTTCACAGTTACTCAACCAACTGCTTTAGGTTTAACCCCTGCTTCGCAAACGAATATTGCTTGTAATGGCGGTTCTAATGGCGCTGCGGCTGTAAATACAGCTACCGGAGGTGCCGGTGGTTATACATACGATTGGACACCAGGCACACCAACTGGAGACGGAACTCCTTCGGTTACTGGCTTAACAGCTGGGACATGGACGTGTACAGTTACGGATGCTAACGGTTGTATCGCTAGTGTTAACTTCACAGTTACTCAACCAACTGCTTTAACTCTAACACCTGCTTCGCAAACGAATATTGCTTGTAATGGCGGTTCTAATGGCGCTGCGGCTGTAAATACTGCTACCGGAGGTGCCGGTGGTTATACATACGATTGGACACCAGGCACACCAACTGGAGACGGAACGCCATCTGTTACAGGTTTAACAGCTGGGACATGGACGTGTACAGTTACGGATGCTAACGGTTGTATCGCTAGTGTTAACTTCACAGTTACTCAACCAACTGCTTTAGGTTTAACCCCTGCTTCACAAACGAATATTGCTTGTAACGCTGGTTCTAATGGGGCTGCTTCTGTAAATATTGCAACGGGAGGTGCCGGTGGTTATACATACGATTGGACACCAGGAAATCCTATTGGAGACGGAACGCCATCTGTTACTGGCTTAACAGCTGGAACTTGGACGTGTACCGTTACCGATGCGAACGGCTGTACCGCTAGTGTTAACTTCACAGTTACTCAACCAACTGCTTTAGGTTTAACGCCTGCTTCACAAACGAATATTGCTTGTAATGGCGGTTCTAATGGCGCTGCGGCTGTAAATACAGCTACCGGAGGTGCCGGTGGTTATACATACGATTGGACACCAGGCACACCAACTGGAGACGGAACTTCATCTGTTACTGGTTTAACAGCAGGAACTTGGACGTGTACCGTTACCGATGCGAACGGCTGTACCGCTAGTGTTAACTTCACAGTTACCCAACCAAGCGCACTAACAGCTACAACTTCACAAACAAATGTATCATGTAATGGCGGATCAAATGGAACAGCTAGTGTTGTTGTTTCAGGAGGTACAGCTGCTTACACCTATTCTTGGGCGCCTTCGGGTGGCACAAATGCTACAGCTTCTGGCTTAACTGCAGGTACTTATATTGTTACGATTATTGATGCAAATGCTTGTCAAATAACTAGAACCGTTACAATAACTGAGCCTACTGCTTTAGCAAGTACAACTTCTCAAACGAATGTCTCATGTAACGGAGGTTCAAACGGAAGTGCAACAGTTACCGTTACAGGTGGAACTGGCGCTTATACTTATTCTTGGGCACCTGCTGGTGGTACAAATGCTACTGCTACTGGTTTATCTGCGGGAATCTATACTGTAACTATTTTAGATGCTAATAGTTGTGCATTAACACAATCATTTACAATTACTGAACCTACTGCCTTAGTAGCTTCTATTGGAAGTCAAGCTGATGTTTCTTGTGCTGGTGCAAGTGATGGAACTGCTACAGTTGCAGTTACTGGAGGAACTGGTACTTATACTTATGCATGGGCTCCTTCTGGTGGTTCAAATGCTACTGCTTCTGGTTTATCAGCTGGAACGTATACAGTTACAGTTGTTGATGCAAATAGTTGTTCAACTACTCAATCATTCGTTATTGGAACTGTTTTAGATGTTACGAATCCTGTTATAATTGCACCTGCAGATGTTGCAATAACAACAAATGCAGGATGTACTGCAACGGGTGTTGTATTAGGTACGCCAACTGTTTCTGACAATTGTTTAGTGGCTTCTTTCAGTTCAAATGCTCCTTCTGTATTCCCTATTGGAACAACAGTTGTTACTTGGACGGTTATAGATGGTTTAGGAAATACTGCTACAGCTTCACAAAATGTGGTGGTAACTGATGTAACTGCTCCTATCGTAGTCACACAAAATATTACGATTACTTTAGATGCAACGGGTACTACAACAGTAACTCCAAGCATGTTAGATAATGGTTCAACAGACAACTGTACAATCGACACCATAACTATTTCTCAAAGCATATTTGATTGTTCAAATGAAGGAGTTACTACAGTTACGGTTACTGTAACGGATATATATGGAAATAGTGCTTCTGCAAATGCAACCGTGACTATCGTTAACAATTTTGTGGATACTGATGGAGATGGTATTAAAAATAATTGTGATGAAGACGATGATAACGACGGAATTTTAGACGTTAATGATAATTGTACAACAGTAGCCAATCCGAATCAAGAAGATAATGACCTTGATGGTATAGGTGATATTTGTGATGCAGATGATGACAATGACGGATTCTTAGATGAAGTCGATAACTGTCCGTTTACTTACAATGATGGTCAAGAAGATATTGATAATGACGGTATTGGTGATGTTTGTGATGTTGTAGAAATAAATGTATCACAAGCCTTCACTCCAAATGGAGATGGCATCAATGATACGTGGGTAATCATCAATATTCAAAATCATCCAAATTCAGTAGTACGCGTATACAACCGTTGGGGTGATGAGCTATTTAAAGCTAAAAATTATCAAAACAATTGGAATGGAAGTTTCAAAGGGAATGAAACACCTGAAGCTGCATCTTACTACTATCAAATTGATTTAGATGGTAATGGAACGGTAGATCACGATGGTTGGATTTATATTACACGCTAAAAAATAAAAATTACATGAAAAAAATAGTTATAATTACAGTAACATTACTCTTGGTAGGAACTTTTACCGCTAACGCACAACAAGAAAGTTTGTTTAGTTTTTACCGAAGTCATATGAATCTTGTAAATCCAGCATTTGCAGGTGCTGAAGATGAAACACAAATTACCAGCTCATTCAGAAAACAATGGGCTGGTATTAAAGATGCACCTGAAACACAAGCCGTTTCATTTGGAACACCACTGGGCAAATCACTTGGATTGGGTATCTCTATGGTACACGATAAAACATTCATTGAAAAACAAACGTTTTTAGGGGTTGACTTCTCCTATAAGTTAGACCTAAATGCAGCCTATAAATTGTATATGGGACTAAAAGTAGGTGGTAATTTTTATGATGTAAATACCTCTGGATTACAAACGTATAATGTTGTTGCTGATCCAGCTTTAGAAGCAATCAATAATTTTAATCCAAATGTAGGCTTAGGTTTTTATTTAAAACACGAAGACTTTTATGTATCATTATCGAGTCCAAGAATCTTAAATACAGAACGTGCGGACGAAAAAGACGGATTTGCCTCAACAGCAACCGATAGTCCTCATTTCTATCTTAGTTCTGGAATGGATTATAGTCTTTCTGATAAATTTGAATTTACACCATCGTTCATGTTGCGATATGTAAATGGAGCCCCTTTTAATGCAGACATTACTGCTGCTTTTAACTATGACAAAACAGCGAGTATTGGCGTTGCTTATAGAACAAGTAAAGTAGTTACTGGAATGTTCTCAATCGTGGCCAATAAAAGATTAACGCTAGGTTATGCCTATGAAAGCGACTTGCAGAGCGACTTGAAAGGAAGAGCAAACGGAACCCATGAATTTATTTTGAAATTTAATTTATAATTCAAATAACTAGTAAACTACACACAAAAAAGTAGGCCAAAAAAGAGGATGGATTTAATAATCCATCCTCTTTTATTTTAGAATAGTAAACAAATACTACGATAAGTAAAAATTTTGATTAGAGCAATGTAAAAATAGATACTCAAATTAGAGTTTCTTAAAATCGTTAGATTAACAAATATAATAATTTATGTACAATAATGACACTTTTACGCAAAACTAATTTATGTTAAACCCTTGAAAACGAACCTTATTTTGTAGCCGAAAGCATTGCAAATACTTTGATGTAAACTAGTCCATTTTACAATTCAAAAACACGCTTAAAAAAAAATCAAAATAGCATGATGTATTTGTAAAATTTAAAAAAAAACGGCTTTAAAATGTTAAAAAAACAAACAATCATAAGCACTTTCAACTACTATTTATATAACAAAAAAGTAAAATTTACGCAGTAAAATACTTGTCATACACTAATATTATACATAATTTTGAGGCTCCCTACAAAATTTATTTTCAGCGCGAAGTTATTCACATTTTTTTTATTGTGGATGATACTATAGCCTTGTGAAAAATTAAAAATTTTACATAATCAACCAAAAACACGAAACGACTATTTTTTTGATGTTGTAGAGAAAAAATGGGTTGTTTTAAAAAAAGAAATGAATAAGAAAGTCCCCTCTTATAATGACAATGGCCTATTTGAAATCAACCCAGTACCTACATTAATCTGTGATGTTGAAACCTTAAAAATCTACGATTGCAACCAAGCTGCAATTGAGTACTACAAATATGCCAAAGAAGTTTTTCTTGAACGCACATTCAACGACCTGTTTTATGTTGAAGATGCAAAGGAGCAATTTGTTATTGATAAAAAACTAACGAGTCTTGTAACCAATATCGATTTTGGTGTTTTTATCCATAAAAAAAAGAACGGCGCTCGTTTTCCCATACAAATCAATGGACATATCATTGATTATAAGGGTAAAAAATGCGTAATGCTGGTTTGCCAAGAACACATTCTAAACATTCAAAAACAAAACATGCTTCAAGAGGCCAAAAACCTTTTAGACACCTCATTGGATGTGATCTGTTCTATTGATGAAAACGGCAAATTTATAAGAGTAAGTGCCGCTTCATTTAAACATTGGGGATATACCCCTGAAGAACTCGAAGGAAGACCATACTTAGAGCTTGTATTTCATGAAGATGTTGAAAAAACAAATCATGCCGCAAACCAAATTATTTTGGGCAAAGATGTAACAGCCTTCGAAAACCGTTATGTAACTAAAAATGGGGAAATTACTCATAACATCTGGTCTGCCCATTATGACAATAGTACCAGAATAATGTATGCCGTTGCCCGAGACGCAACTGAAAAAAGGGAAATGGAACAATTGCTTATCGAAAGTGAAAGCAGGTTTAAATCCTTAGTTCAAGAAGGATTAGACCTTATTGCTATATTAGATGACAATGGAAACTATTCGTATGTTAGTCCTTCATCCCTTACCGTTTTAGGAATTAATGCCGAAGAACTTATAGGCAAAAGTCCGTTTGAATTTATTCATCCCGACGATGCGGAAAAAGTGAGCAAAAGTTTGGAACGCATTACCACTGAACACCGCATTAAAGTACCCCCTTTTCGTTTTCAAAACAGTTTAGGAGATTGGCGATGGATCAAAACCATCTTAACGAATATGCTACACCATCCTTCTATAAAAGGTATTGTTGCTAATTCTAGAGATATTACAGAGAAAATTGAAGAGCAAAATCGGTTAAAATTGCTTGAAAGTGTAATCCTCAACACAAAAGACTCTGTTGTAATTACAGAAGCCGAATCTCATGATGAATCTGGACCAAAAATTTTATATGTCAATGAGGCTTTCACTAAAATGACAGGCTACACAGCAGCAGAAGTAATTGGAAAAACCCCTCATTTTCTGCACGGTCCCAATTCTGACAAGAATGAACTTTCAAGACTAAGCGAATCATTACAAAAATGGGAATCTTGTGAAATTACCATCATAAACTACAAAAAAAACGGGGAAGAATTTTGGAATAACTTCATGGTTAATCCTGTGGTCAACGAAAAAGGAGTATACACCCACTGGGTGGCCATACAAAGAGATGTAACCGAAAAAAAGAACCGTGAATTAGAACAAAATTTACTACATCAAATTAGTCAAATTTTTAACGAGGAAAAAAAACTCAAGAATGCGACCCAACGATTGTGTGAAACATTTGCGCATTTTGGAGCGTTTGATTTTGTAGAAGTATGGTCTCCAAATCTAGAAAATACTTCCATTCAATTACACAGCTATAGCAACAACTCTCGTGCAGGAACAGAATTTTACATCCAGTCCGAAACCCATAATAGTTTACGTTTTGGGGAAGGATTTATTGGTACTATTTGGCAATTAAAACAGTCTGTAATTATTGACCTCAACAATAGTGATACCGTTTTCATTCGCAAAGAGGCCGCTATAAATGCTGGAATCAATTCCATCATTGGCATTCCATTAGTATTCAAAGAAATAATCGTTGGCGTACTTGTTTTTGGCTCTTCCAAAAACGTAAATCAATTGCGCAATTATTTGAATATCTTCCGCGAATTGGAAACTTTTATTGGGTCAGAAATCAATCGGAAATCACTTGAAACCAACCTCAAACATCTGTTTCAAGCCATTCCTGATATTATTTGTATCACCGACTTTCGAGGCCGATTCCTCAAAATAAATAAAGCAGGTTGCGATTTATTAGGATATTCTAAAAAAGAAATCCTATACCATTCGTTTCATGAGTTTGTGCATCCCGAAGACCAAGAAATTTCTACCAATGAAATTACGAAACTCAAAAAAGGTGAAACCGTTTTTAAATTTGAAAACAGATACATCACTAAAAAAGGCGAAATTATTTGGCTGAGTTGGACTTGTAATTCAGAATCGCAGGAAGGCCATATTTACGCTTCGGCCAAAAATATTACCAAAGAAAAAAAATTAAGTGAATTGCAAATGCAAACTTCTTCTTTGGCTAAAATTGGAAGTTGGGAAATCGACTTATTCGAAAATAAACTCTTATGGACGGATTTAGTGCACGACCTGCATGAAACTGATCCTACAACATTCATACCCGATTTAGAAACTACCATTAATTTTTACCGCGAAGATTTTCGTGAAATGATTACCGAGTCTGCAAAACGTTGTGCTACTGATGGAACACCTTTTAGTTTTGAAGCCGTAATCAAAACCATGAAAAACAATGAGCGTTGGGTTAGAGTCATTGGGCAATCTGAATTTGTTGATGGAAATTGTGTCCGAATTTTTGGTAGTTTTCAAGACATTCATCCTTTTAAACTTGTACAACTACAACTGGAAGAAATTTTGGGTAGTATTTCCGATGCTTTTTATGCTGTAGATCAAAACTGGAGGTTTACTTATTTTAATAAAGAAGCCGAAAATTTATTTTTAAAGAAACTGGATGATGTGCTGGGGAAAAACATATGGGAAGTCTTTTCTACCATCAAAAAAAAGCCGTTGGAAGAAGTATACCATCGCGTCAACCAAAGCGGAATCCCAGAATCATTTGAATATTATTTTCCAGCCGCTGGACGTTGGTATGAAATAAACACCTTCCCCTCTCACAGTGGAATTTCGGTCTATTTCAAAGATATTGACGAACGCAAAAAAACTGCCGCACAATTAGAAAAAGCCTATCAAGAAAAAAACAACATCATTGAAAGTATTACCGATGCGTTTTTTACCATGAACAAAAACTTTATGGTTTCCTACTGGAATAGAACGGCTGAAGTCATTTCAGGCATGAATAGAGCGGAATTAGTGGGCAAAAACCTGTGGGAAGTCTTTCCAAATTTAACCGAAAGTATTGCGTATACGCACATACTAAATACGGTTGAATTAGAGCAATCTGTGACATTTGAAGATTGTTGTGATGGCATTTGGTTAGAGGTAAACGCCTATCCGTCTGAAGAAGGTATTACGGTATTTTTTAGAGACATTACACACAAAAAACAAGCTGAAGAAGAAATTTTAAAAGCAAACGAGCGCTTTGAAAAAGCAACCCAAGCCACTAATGATGTAATTTGGGATTGGGATATTGAAAATGGTACCTTTTTTAGAAGCCACGGCATTGAAAATTTCTTCGATAAGAATACCAATGCATCACTCCCTGAAGACAGTGAATGGAGAGACAAATTTCATGCAGAAGATTTCCCGTTGATTCAGCAAAGTTTAGAAGAAGCAATTCAAGACCCTACTATTTCGCGTTGGGAAATGGAATACCGCATCATTAAGGAAAACAGAAAAATTGGTTTTGTAGTCGACAAAGGACTCATCATCAGAAACAAAAAAGGAAAAGCGACCCGTATTGTTGGTGCCATGACCGATATTTCGGAACGAAAAAAACATGAAACCGAATTTCTGAAACTAAACGAATCGTTAAAAAAACACACCCAAGAACTCGAAGCAACCAACGAGTTGTTAGAACAATTTGCGTTTATAGCCTCACATGACTTACAAGAGCCATTGCGAATGGTGACAAGTTTTCTAGACCTTTTAAAACAAAAATACGAAAGCCAATTAGACCACAAAGCCAAGCAATACATTCACTTTGCAACCGATGGTGCCATTCGAATGAGGCAAATTATTCTGGATTTATTAGAATATTCCAGAGCGGGTATAACAAATAAAACCCTAGAAGAAATTGATTTAAATGATATTTTAGACGACTACAAACTACTAAGAAGTAAAATCATCTGTGAAAAAAAGGTGACCATTCAAACGGGTGAATTGCCTGAATTGATGGCCTACAAAGTTCCTTTGATTCAAACCATGCACTGCCTAATTGATAATGCCATAAAATATTCGAAAAACGATTGCGCACCAGTTATAAAAATCAGCATGAAAGAAGATAACGAACATTGGACCCTTTCTATCAAAGACAACGGCATTGGGATACAGAAACAATACTACGAGAAAGTATTCATCATTTTTCAAAGGCTACACAACAAAAACGAGTACGACGGTACAGGAATTGGACTAGCGTTATCTAAAAAAAATGTAGAATCTTGGGGCGGAACAATTTGGATCAACTCGGTAATCAATTCGGGAACAACAGTCTATTTTACAATTCCAAAAAGAGAAATGGTAGAGGAATAACTCGCGGATGGGGTTTGGAATGGATATAAATTTTATTTTGAGGAAAAAACGTTTTGTAATTGAATTGATGAACTACTTATTCTTTGACATTAAATTCAAAAAAAATGGGAATATGATCTGAAATTTGTCTAGCTTCATTTAAGTTTTCAAAAGATTTATAAAAATGAATTACTTTAGCATTGACAAACATGATTTTTGAAGTATTATACCAAATAGTATCAAATTCAGAAGCCAGACACTCATCGTTAAAGCATTCTCTTTTTAAAGTGGTTTTTTGATTTACAAAAACCGATGCATACCCCATTTTCTTCAAAGGATTAAAAACCGTGTGCGATTGTGGACAATTAAAATCACCTACGAAAAGCAAATTCAATGTTGGATATTGAGCAGGCAAAAACTTAAAATATTTGATTTCTGTTTCAGGTTGTTTACTCTTCGTTATAGCATGAAAATTAACGACTGTAAAGGGCTTATTTTGGTATTCAAACGTACAATAATAAGGCTCTCTATCGATTTCTAAATGGTATTTTTTCTCCAACCAAGCCTCACCTTTCTTTTTAACTTTATTTGTTTTCCATAAAAAAGCATACCGTTCCGTTTTGTAGGTACTACTACTGGTTGGGTCACTTATGGCATAATCCCATTTTGAACCTTTCCTATTGAGTTCATCGACTAATTTAGCTACAGCTTGCGCACCACCATCACCAGCAACAATTTCTTGTAACGCCACTACATCATACGCGTTGATGGTGTTTACAATAAAAGAAATATCCTCTTCTGATTTTGAACTCCCTAAATTTTCTACATTCCAAGAAAGGAGTTTGACTTGGGAGAAAAGTGTAGTCGAAGTAAAAAAAAATAAAAAAATGAGTTTTTTCATTTGTTAGTATGTTTCGATAAAAATAATGAAACTATTAATCCAATTCCAACAACTACATCCACTATATTCCAAATAGTTCTCCCTAATGCAATTTTAATAAAAGGTTGAAATAAAATGGCTAAAACAAGATAAATAAATGCTTCATTTTTATACTCTTGTTGATTTGAACAATAAGCCAAATAACCAAAACCTACCAACGCAGCAAAACGAACGAATTGATAATAACCGTAAGGAAAATCGATGAGACAACCGAAAAGGAGAATGGTTAGGATTAGTTTAATAGCTGTTTGCATTGAATTATCTATAAGATGTTGAAATATAATAACTTGAAGTGTAATCTCTACTTAATGATTCGCTTCCTGCATAATTATCATCTTCAAAAGCTGGAACTGCAGCAGAATCAATATACATAGAACCATCTTCTTCCTGAAAAGATGAATCAACAACTATAGCAGATTCATCAAATTTATAATTTTCTGAATTTTCTGAATTTTCTTTGCATGAGAGAAATACTGTTAATGTAACAATAAATAAATATTTTTTCATAAATATGAAATTTAATGATAAAAAGGGGTTTCAACTACAGGTAAAAACCATCTTAAAAAATGCTCATAAACAGACAAAAGACAATAAACTAGTAATGTTGATAAACTTAATTTAAAAATGAAATAAGAATAATTATTATTTCCCAATTCAATAGAATCTTGTCGTTTACCAAAAGAGAAAATGACTAATTTTTCTGTAATTAAAAAAACAATAGCAGAAAATACAAATGACAAACCAACGTAGATAAGTATTTTTTCCATAACTGCTAAAAATGTATTTTCAGTTGTAGCAGAATATATAAGTACTTCAATTGAATTTTCAATCATTTCTAAAGAGACTTTAAGCATCAAGAAGAAAGGTAACAAAATAGATAAATACCATAAAACCGAACTAGTATTTAAACTTAAATTAGTTGTATTAATATTTCTCTTTTTTGCTAAAATAGAAATTAAATTCAATGCAATAAGTAAAGTTACTATTGCTACAAGAAAAGTAAAAAAAAGACTCTGTTTATTCATATTATTTAGATTTTAAGGATATTCTCCAATAATTAGTATTTGAAATGTCATTCGAAATTATTCCAGGTTTTGCACCCAAAGCTGTAGTTTCCCACAAAATATATTTTTGATTCTTATAATTATAGGATAAACCATTATAGGGCAAGTTAATACCTAAAATGGAATGACCGTAAAACTCACTACTCATTACAGCTACATCATAGTTGTAGTGTGACAAAATGGTATAAAGCAAAAGTGTTCTAGTATCGCAATCCCCTTTTAAATTAGTCATAAATTCAACTGGAGTATTAATTCCAAATCGCTGATTTCCATCACAAAAACCTTCATTATTTAAAAGGTATGTTCTTGTAAAACGGTCGTTGTATAAAGATGGGTCACATCCGTTGGATAAAACTAAAGCATAACGTATGTCTTGAACAAAGGTTACAACCATTTCAGCAAATTGTCTTGTATTCAATTGATTTGATTTTTGAATACTATCAAACATGATATACAAGCTATTTAATTTAGATTTATCATACTCTTTTAAATTATGTATTATCTGATCATAACTTCTTATGTTTTGGTCATTTAAGCCCAAATTGTTTTTAAAAAACGAAGCTTTTCTATAGTCACTCAATTTAATTTGATAGGTTCCTTCATAAACTTTTCCTCTATAATCTTTCCATTGTCTATATCGAGTTATTATACTGTCATTCGTTTCCTGAACTACTAGCGTAGAATCAGTTGGGTTCAAATTATCTGTATCATTATCTATAACTGGTAATGGTTCTACTATAGGTATTGTTTCCCTTGGAACATCTGTACTTGATGGTATTGGAGAAAAATTTCTACCTCCTGCACTATTGCTAAAGTTGTAAATTAATGAACCTATAAATGTAATTAATAATAACGGACCTAAAATCCTAAAAATCCATCTAAGGACTGGTCCTAAAAAAGAAATTAGAGCAATTAAAATGAAGAAGCCTATTAAATATAAAAGTCCTGGAAAAAATTTAATCAATAAAAAGAGTCCAATTATTACCAATAAAACACTAAAAATACTTGAAAAGCAACCGTCTCCAATTGGAGGTGAATTTATCGGTTTATAAATATAGTCACTCCAAATGGTATCATCATGGTGCTTACAACGGTACTCTGTACTAATATAATCTCCTTTTCTGTTGGTTCTACCTGTTGTAACTTTACTTGATTCGCAAACTTTATTATCCGTTATTAAATCATTATTCTCATCTTCGTCTTCATCTCTTCCATTATTTAATTGCTCTTTAATTTCCTCTACTATTTCACTTTCATAGTCAAAAACATACCCAGTTACATAAGCATTAAAAGAACCAAATACTTCATCACCTTCAGTTTGATGTAATTTTCGAATTATTTCAAATTCATAAAGCTTTGGCTCTAACAAATTAATCCCAAATCTTTCACCATCAGAAAACATTTGTACAGGTAACGTCGATGGCAATTTGTCTTTTGGGAAAACATTTCCAGAAATTGAATCAACATTTATTCCTTTAAAATCATTTGGAAATTCAAACGAGTTATTTTTCCTTACATCATCTTTTGACTTACAATTTACTTCAGCTTCATATATTTCGAAATCAAATAAATCTTCATAACTAGAATAACCAACTAATCGAGTTCCTCTATATTTTCCAGAGATAGTTCCTTTTAAATAGGTTTTTCTTGGAGTAAGAATCTCTATAGTTATCTTTACATAGTTTTTTCCGTCTTCACCAACAAAAGACTCAATATTCAAAATATTTTCAATTGTATTTTCCATTGTTGGTTATTCTTCTAAATTATAAATGAAATCTAAAAACTCTTTTTCATTATTTTTAACGACATTGATTGAAGGTCTAATTGTTCTAAATGGAGAATCCAACCAATATTCAAATTTTTCTACATGAGCTAAAGAGTATTCTTTATAAATATCTTCTACTAATATTTTGTATTTCTGTGGATTAATATCTTTTAATTTCTCCAATAAGGGTAATATTCGCTTTAACGATTCTTTATTGTATTCTTTAATTCTTTCTGAAAGAATAATCGAAAACTTTTGTTTTATTATTTCATATTCATCTAAAATGATTTTATGTTCAATTAGCATTCTATGAAAATAATAATCCGAAGTATTATAATCCTGAATTTTACTTTTTAAAATGGTACTTGATAACCAACTAAAATTAGTGGTTTGAATAAGTTGTTCTCTTAATTTAATAAAATCTGAATTATTCCTTTCAATATTAAATAACCTAGCACATAAATCTCTTACTTTGTATTTTGTATAGATTGGAATTAAAAAAATAGAACAAACTAGTATTGTTAAAATCCATGAAAAAGGATTTTTAATTAATAATAATTGAATCGTTTTAACATAAAAATTACTTTTATCAAGAATTGAATTTAAATTTTGATAATTTTCGTTTTTTTCAATAAGGATATTTTTAAAATTAGAGACAAATGCATTAAACATTTTATAGTAACTATTTGAAATATAACTTATTGAAATATTTGCAATAAATTGATTATCTGAAGTTAGTTCATTGTTTAAATTAATCTCTATGTCATTAATTAATAATTCTTTTTCTTGCTGTTCTTTATTATTTAAAAATAATTGTTCATCTAATTGATTAATTCTTCTAATTTTAAACAATGATTCTTTCAAAAATAAGCTATCACTTATAACTTTAGATTCGATAATAGCTATTTTACTTTTTAAATCATGTTCTTCACTTGGATTTGAAAAAAACAATACTTTACTTTTAAATTCATTTAAGGCTTGTAATTCATTTTTTATCAATCCTTTGTTAGTGAGTGAAAACATTTTTACCCTTTCAATGACTTTATGCTTTGCAATATCATCTTGTACACTTTTGGATAACAAAAAAACATTCAGTGGTTGGGCAATAATTATAGCTAATAACATCATAAACCCAATACGTAATAACATTGAAAGATTAAAAAAATTAAAAGAAATAGTTTTTGATTTCTTATTTTTTGTACTTAAAGGAATAATTGGAGGTGATATAGTATGCAATAACAATAAATATAGATTTACTACAATAAATCCCCAAATGATTCCAACTGGTAAACTTATCCAGAAAGCACCATCAAACATGGAATACACAAAAAATGATGCACTAAAAAAGCAACCAATGAAAATAAGTAACACAAAAAAGCCAAGAAACGCAAATCTGTCTCGAATACGTTGATTACACTTTTCAAGTATTAGCATATCTTCACCTGAACAAGTTAATAGAAAGCGAAAAAACTTTTTATGAATTCTTTTCTCCATTATTTATGGTTGAAATATAATTATCTAAATTTTCATCGATTTTTTTCATTTCACGTTCTTTATATTTTTGAACAGCATAATCAGTTAATTCTTTTTGGATTTCTGTAACTTTTATTTTTTCATATATTAATTTTTCAGCTTCATGATTAATAACAAGGTGTCTTTCTACTCCTTCTTTGTCTTTATATTTATCATATTGCACTTCAATACCATAATCTGCTTTAATTAACTCATCTCTATTTTCTGCTAAATAATCATAGGTTGTTTTAGTTAACATTAATTTAAAAAATATTGGGGTTAACTCAATTGCCATAAAAAGTAAAGTAATGAAAAGAGAAATCCAAAAGCCTGCAATTTCATGAGCTTTTTGAATTCTTATTAATAACCCATCTAACGAAGCTCCTTTCTTTTCGGCAATTGCAATATCTTTTTGTTTTTGAAGTTCATAACTTCTTCTGTCTTGCAAGGAGTTCTTATACTCTTGAGTATTTTCTAAGGCTTCTATTTGTGTTTCTAATAAAACTGCTTGTCTTTCTAATTCTTTAGCTCTTGGTCCAAAACCATCTCCATTATTGTTCTTTCCAGTAATTTCTTTAGATATTTCAATTCTTAAATCCGCAACTTGTCTATTTTTTTCATCAATTGTTGTTTGTAACTGTCCTAACTTCACTTTAATTTCCTTCACTTTCGCCTCATAATTTGTATTGGCTTGTGCGATTAACGAATTTTTTTCTTTTTCTTGTTCTTTTTGAACAGCTAAATTAATTTCCGTTTGAAACATTCTTATCTCAATTGGTTTTGAAATAGTAATAGCGATAATCATACCCATCAAAATTCTGGGAATAGCAGTTTTAAATTCTAACCAAGTAATTTCCTCCGTACCATCACCTTTACCTGTACTAGTAACTATAAATCTATCTATATTAAAAATTATCAATCCCCAAATAATACCAAAAACAATTGATAATATTATAGTAGTTGTATCTACTGAAACATTATCAATTGTGTTTACAATTGTTTTAGTTTTATTTATAACATCAGAGGACTTTGGAGAAAAAATAGTATAAAACGCATATCCTCCTGCTAGTCCTGCCATTGCACCTGTGGCAAATACAATACCTCCTAAGCACATATATTTAATTTGGTCTGAGTATGTAGCTCGTTCTAACAAATATTTATCTCCTCCAGCACATTTCCACAGAAATTGCATTATTTTTCCAGCTTTAGGTAATTGATAATAATCGCGTGTCATATAAAGTCGTTTTGAGTGAATGAATTTGTTTTAATCTGTACCTTCTTATTTGGAATAAAAACTTTAGAAGTTTCTATGTGTACATTTTTTGTTGTGATATTTATTTGATTATTAACTAGTTTAGGAATATCTGCAACTGTTAATGAAATATTTAAGTTTGAAAGTTGAGTTTTGAAAGACTCGTTATTTAAAGATTTGTTTGGACTAACTTCTATTACGTAGTGCTTCTTTTGAAACCAACCATAAACAATAAAAGGTATTTCTGAATCAATATTTTTAACATTAAAAATCTTAATCTTATTTTCTAAAGTAATTTTATTATTAATCTTATAGTAGATGGCATTTTTAAAGCGATAATTAATTATTAATAAACTATTTTCAAAAATGACTTCATTATCACTATCAAAATAAAGTTCTTTGAGATGTTTGTCTTTTCTGAATAAAATCAATAGAAAACGTAACGCTATTTTGAAATAGAGTTTAATGTAAATAATGAAATCATTAAGTAAATTACTAACCATTTATAAAGTATTATTATGCTTTCATTCAAATTTTTATCTCAAACTAGTTCTTATATAAAATTGCCAAGAATAAGCTTGACTACTATTTAATGTCTCTGTTCCAATGTAAGGAATAACTCCGGGAGCTGAAGCTCTAAAATCATATTCACCAGGTATTAATTTTATATTCTTTGTTTCATAGGCCGCAAAACGATATACCTCAGTATTCATTTTAAGAGTAAGTGTTTT
This sequence comes from Flavobacterium sp. N2820, assembly GCF_025947285.1. NCBI lineage: Bacteria > Pseudomonadati > Bacteroidota > Flavobacteriia > Flavobacteriales > Flavobacteriaceae > Flavobacterium > Flavobacterium sp. N2820. Next base: position 1,017,019 of record NZ_CP110008.1, read on the forward strand.
ACTTGTATTATTAAATATTTTTACTTCAGAATCGTAATCAGATGACTTTCCATTTGGAGTAAAAACACTTTGATCACTTTTATTAACTACTTTTCCAATTTTAACATATGACTTATGTACATATCCTTCTCTATCTGTAGCAATGTCAATTACATTGTAATAATCATTTTCTGTTTCAAGTGAAACAATAAAAATTTGAGTATTTGGTTTTAATGAACTAATAATGTTGTCATCAACGCTTGGTTCTTCTCTAAAATTAACTTGTTTCGTAATTGTACCAAGATAGGATTGGCTAAACATTCCGTTTGATACTAAAATTAAAAATAATGAGAGCAGTATTTTTTTCATATTACAAATTTTTATAGTTATTCTTAAACCTCAACCCACACTCCCCATCATAACAATAGCTCTTTTTTGAAGTATTGTAAATGATAGGTGCTTGAAGTTCGTTTTTCATAAATTCTAAATAATTATATATAGTTCTTTCGGACACAGTAATCTTTTCCGCAAAGTCTTTCGGACTTCCCGTAAATTCAACTTGTATCAGTTCGTGAATCTTTATGATAATACGTATATCCAAACTATTTACAATTATAATCTCTTATACTGCAACCAGAATGCAGTCATTCTTAGATTACTATAATTTAATCTTGACAAACATAAAACCAATAAAAATCTATTCCTTACGGAAAACCGTAAACAAACTAAAAAAGTTTTTTTCTAGATTTGAAACAGATTAAACTTTCAAATCTTTAATCTTATCACAATAAGGCTATATGCCGTAGATGAAAATCTTTAGTCCTGCTTCGGTGGGACTTTTTTTGTAATTGTCTTCTCAAAAAAATCATAAATCTGAAATTTTTTGAGTAAAAAAAGCTTCGAATTGTAAAGTTTTACAACACGAAGCTTTATTAGGCTACAGAATAAATTGTTTATTTCTTTTTTTGTAAAATAACAGGTTGTGTTTTTTCTACTTTATTATTTATAGTGGTTTTGATTTCCAAAAACTTAATATCCTCTTCTTTAATGGGTCTAAAGTTTTTGTAGAAAGCCAACCATCCATTAACCGTTAATTCCGTTTTTCCGTTTATAGTGGTTGATTCAAACTTTGGTTCAATTAAAAGATCTGCATTGTTCTCTTTTAATAATTCTCTAACAATTTCATTTTTAGCGTTTTCTAAAGATTCAATGCTTTTCAACTTAATTGTTTTTGAAGTTTTCTGAGGATTTACTTCTAAATCTGCAATAACAGGTTTATGTAGAACACCAGCACCATAAATATCAATTGTTTTTGCTGTACCTGATTTAATAGTATTACAAGAAATAATTGTTGTAGCTAACAGAGATAAAATAAGGATTTTTGTTTTCATTTTTAATATTTTTAAAGTTTATGCACCAAACATAAAACCAATAAAAATCTATTCCTTACGGAAAACCGTAAAGTGATTATTTTTTTTAAAATTAATGGAGAAAAAAATTTAGATGATACCTAAATCTTTGGTGATAGCAATTAAATGAACCGTATTGCTTGCCTTGAAGTAATCTTTGAGTTTTGCCACACGCTTCTCAATAGTACTTTTACTATTGGGTGAAATGTTTAGTTTTTTAAATACCCCTTCCATCTCTTCAACCGAAACACCATTGGCTAAATGCGATAGTAAAGTGATGTCGTAGTGGTCGATTTCTTTACCTGTTTTATCTTGTAAAGTGCTGGCCAAATCAGGTGAAAGAAATGTTTTTCCATAGAGTAACGTTTCAATAGCCGTTTTGAGTTGGCTAATACTATTTCTTCCCTTATGCACAAACGCTCCAATTTTGTGTATTTCAAAAAGCTTTTGAATGGTATACGCTTTATCTTCTACCGAATAAACAATAACCTTAAGTTCTGGATCAATTGTTTTAATGGCCGCTATAAGTTTTTCGCCTGACGAAATTACGACCGTTCTATAATCGGCTACAAACGATAAATCACTAATTAACAAATCAAAAGGCACATGATCTTGTTTTGCTTTTTTGAATTTTAATAACGCTTCATCGCAATATTTAGCATACTGTATTTCTTCAACTCCAAGTGATTCTAGGGTTTGTTTTACGGCTATATTAATACTGTCGAAATCTTCTGCTATTAAAACTTTTTTAAACATATGCTATTATTTTGGAATCTCAATCTTCACTTTAAACCCTTTTCCAGGTGCAGTGTCAAAATTAATGATTCCATGAATAGAAAGAATACGGTTTTCCGCATTTTGGAGTCCGTTTTTTAAATTTAATAAGTTATCTGTTCCAATCCCGTTGTCAGAATAGTTGATTTGCAAAGAGTTCTTGTTGGATTTAATTGAAATACTCGCTAACGAACAATGGCTGTGCTTTTTCATATTAACCATTAATTCTTGAAGCACTCGATAGACAATTACTTTTACCTCCTTCGAAGTTTTTAAATGGTTAAAAGCATCCATATTTACAATTACATTTCGATCAGAAGAATTATAAGTGGCAAGCATAGCTTTTAATTTTTCAAGATATAATTCACCTGTATCGATGTCTTTATTTTCATTTGAAATATTTCTGGTTCGGTGATAAATAGTGTCTAAATTTTCCAACAACGTTTCTTTATTCATTGGCTGTTCTAAATCTTGTGTTTCGGCAAATGCAATCGTGTTGTGAACATCATTTGCTAATTCATCGTGCAATTTTTTTGCTATTCGTGTTTCGGTTAAATAAGCGGTCTCTTTAATCTTTTTACGATTTTTTCGAAGGGTAAACCGATACATTAGAAAAAACAGTAAAATAGAACACAGCAATAAAATAATGTAGAGATACATTTTTGCTTGATATTCTTTTCGCTTGGCTACTTCTTTCTCTGCATCAAATTTAATTTTCGCAAATTGGTTTTTTGCTTTTTGTCGGCTTTTGTTCAAACTGTCGTTTATAGTAAAAAAGTCAGCATAATACTTGTTTTTTAAGGTAACATCGGTTGTGGTTTTATACAATAAATCCAAGGCTTCAAGACGATCATCTGCAATGGACGCCTTCGTAGCAGCGGCATACGCTTTTTGTGCCCATGCATAAGCATCTTCGGGATGACTTGTTTCATAAAAAGCCGCCAAACGCATGTAGGACGAAACAGTTTGCGAATCGTCTTGTTGCTGTTCTCTAATTTTTAATCCCTTCAATAAATAGGATAAGGCATTTGTATCGTTTACATGATATAAATAGTAGCCTTTGTTGTGAAGTACTCGGGCATAATGCAGCGGATTTTGAGCCAAAACTTTATTGTTTTCAATCGAAGATAAAAGCGCAATTGCGGCTTGATAGTTACCCATTTTTGAATACACGTAAGCAATATTGTTTTTTGTAATACAAGCCGTAAGTTCATCAGGATCAATACGAAGCACTTGATGATATACTTTTAAAGCATCTTCAAAATTTGAAAGTTGGGTGTAATTTTGTCCCAATACATTTAAAGCATTCGTTTGATAAGCAACAGAAGTATGTTCATCAAATAAAGCAATGGCACGGGTTGCAGAAATTTCACTGTGGATATAATCGGATTCCGAATGCTCAATATTAGCCATTTGAAGCAAACAATAAGAAGCTCTCTTATTGTTTTCGTTTGCCAAATTAAAATCTAGCGATTTATTATAATAGACATACGCCTCATTTTGCTTATTACTATTGTAAAGTGATTCCGCAATTTTTAAGTGCGCATCTAAAGGCGCGGAAGTCGTTTCTTTAGGTTCACACGAAATAAAAAGGAATACAAAAACAAAACACAATAATTTAGGGAAACTCATTCTTTAAAAATATTTCCCTAAATTATAGAAATAAAATTATAAAGCAATAAAATTATGGTTTTATCGGATTATTTCCTGTTTCGCCTCCAGTTTCGCCCTCTGGAATTGAATCGCCTTCTTTCTGCATCAAGCTATAATCAAATGAGGAATCGTCAAGAGTTACTTTTGAAGTTGGAAGTACATCATTATCTGTTGTACAAGAAGTTACTAAACTACTGATAGCTATAAATGCTATAAATGCATATTTTTTCATTGGTTTAAAATTTAAAAATTGGACATACGTTTGGCCATTCGGAACTATTCCGAAGTCCGTTTTTAGGGTTACTTGAACCCAACTCTTTTTTAAGTACTTGTTTGTTTTGGGAAGTAGAAGTGTGCTACCACAGAACGTTCATTTTATACTTCCCGAATAAAAATTCAGTCCTGTATAGCAACACTTTTTTGAAATCAGTTTTGTACATTTGTTTCAATAGCTAGTTAAAACGAGAACTGATTCTGAAGCAAAGGAATTGCGTTTTTGTGTGAGTGTTGATAAGGAATTCCTGAAATTCCGTTAATTCCAAAAGATTCCTAATTGTTCCGATATGACAACAAGAACTAAAAGTTTAGAAGCCTACAAAAAAGCCATTAGAGCGCAGTATGAAATTGAAAAGCAAGGGAAATATTCTAGTTTTTTAAGTAATCCATCTAGAGCCAAATTGAGACAATTGTGTGAAGAAAGATTAAAAGAAACACATGAAAAGGAAGATCGATTAAGTTTTAATTTGGTTTTTGGTTTTGAGTATGAAGCTGGTAATCGAAACAGACTAAAAAGCCTTACAGATAAATTTAGACCTATAGAAACTTTTTTTAAAGGGGAAACCGATTTAGCAGATACAGAAACAATAAATATTGCCGCTTTACTAGTAGATTATAAGCCTAGACCTTTTCGTGTTTTTGTCGAAAAATCAAAAGGCATAACAGCTTTACAACAAGATGTAACTATTCCTACTAAAGAGGAAGAAACACCAATTGTTAATGATAAAATACCTCAGCCAAAAAATAAATGGAAAAAGAATGTAGGAATAGGTATACTGGCAGTAACAGGATTATTTTCCGTGGGATATACCGCTAAAGATTTAGTTGTAAACGATAAAGAATGCATGCAATGGCAAATAGACCATTACGAATATGTGGATTGCAATACCAACACCATACAAGGATTTTTAGAAATTCCAATTGAACCAGCTGATGAAAATAAAGCAATACTTAAAAAAATAGATGTATCCGAAAAAACTACCTTTTTTGTAAATGACAAACCAGTAATTTGGTACTCTAAAGTGGATGGAATACCAGAATATTTTAACACACACGGCTTCCACCCCATTACAGGAAAACCTCTAAAACCAATCACTAAATACATGATTGATAAGTGGGTGAAAAAAAAGGAGTAATTTGATTATTTCCCAACTCATCATAACTCGAATTAAAACCACAAATAATCCACTACCTTCACTTTCTTAAATTAATGCCTTGTGCCACACCTTTAATATGCTATTTTAATCTAGTCTTTTAGCATTAATTTCTTATGTAGCACTACAAATTCAAATATAATTACCTGAATTTCAATTATTTTCAATAAGAGTAGCTATTTAACACTACCTTTACAACACTTCAAAAGGACAATCTATTTCCTAGCATTAAATAGCTACTCTTATTTTCTAAATAATTAATTTAAAACACATGAAAAATTTAACTTTCAAGTGGTTTGGCAGGGTATTTATGCTTCTATTTTTATACCCTCTAATCCCAGTTTATGCACAATGTACACCTCCAATGGGTACTGCGGCTAATTTTGCAGTTTTTACTACAATTGGCGCAATTAGCAACGTTGGCATAACTTCAATTGATGGAGATATTGGTTCAAATTCTGGAGCAATTTCTGGCTTTGAGTCCTCAACAATCTCTGGAACCGTTTATAATGCGGATAGTGTTACTCAGTCTGCTGCTATGGATTTAGCGGTAGCCTATATCGCATTTCAAAACATAACAGCCACAAATACAACACATGCACCTGCTTTTGGAAGCGGAGAAACCATTTTACCCGGTGTATACAGCATTGGTGGTGCGGGTTCTATTGCGGGTGTGCTTACTTTAGATGGTCAAAATGATCCCAGTGCAAAATTTATTCTAAAATTTGGAGGTGCTTTTACCAGTGGTGCAAGTGCTTCAATACTACTTACTAATGGTGCACAACCTAACAATATTTATTGGATAGTGAACGGTGCAGTATCACTTGCAGCAAATACTTCAATGTCTGGTACCATCATTACAAATGCAGCAATTTCGATTGGAGTTGGTAATTTTTTAAACTGTAAATTGTTTTCTACTGATGGAGCTATAGCAACTTATGAAACAACACTAACTATAAACGGTATAGATAATACCTCCACCCTATATTATGCCGACGCTGACCTTGATGGATATGGCAATGTTACTAGTTCATCTTGCTATATGTTGGCTGGGTATGTTTTAAACCATTCTGATTGTGATGATACAAATATCTTAGTAAATCCCAATGCCATAGAAATATATGGCAACGGAATAGATGATAATTGTAATGGTAGTATTGATTCAGATACAAGCATTTGTGGGGTGTCTACTATATGGAATGGTACTGAATGGAGTAATGGAACGCCAACCTATGAAAAATCGGTCATCTTTTCTGGAGCATACACCTCAACCTCAGATATTTATGCTTGCGCCATTTTAATAACGAATAACGCAACATTAACTTTAAATCATACGCTTTTTATATATGATGCCATTACAATAGACAATGGTAGTTACTGCATAGCAAACAACAACAACAATATTATTCAAATCAATCCTTTAGCCACAAACACGGGGAACTTAATGGTTCATCGAAATACATCTACTATCGTTAGATTAGACCACACGTTATGGTCATCACCCGTTTCTGGACAAAATTTGTATGCTTTTTCTCCCGAAACGCTTACACATCGTTTCTATACGTATGATACCTTAACGAATACGTATCTAAGTTCAACTCTTTCTAATGCCTCTGAATTTTTAGCTGGAAAAGGATATGCCATTAGAGCACCCAATAACCAATCGGCTAATATCCCAGCTGAATGGACGGGCTCTTTTTATGGTGTGCCAAATAATGGAACTATTCCGTTTAATGTTATTCATTCGCCAAGTAATTATTTCAATTTACTAGGAAATCCATATCCTTCTACACTAGATGCCGAACTCTTTGTTAACGATAACGAAGCAACTATAGAAGGTACATTGTATTTCTATGAACATACGCTTACCATGGATGCCAATGGAATATTTCCAACAGGTACAAACTATGCGACTTGGAATGCTACTGGAGGAACCGCAGCCACTGCTGTAGACATTAATCACCCTGATTATCACACGCCATCGGTTATTCCAAACGGTAGCATACAAGTGGGACAAGGCTTTTTTGTAATGGCAAAAAACAATGGAACAGTCAACTTTACCAATACAACGTACCAATAATCAAGACCATCAATTTTTAAAAACACTTACAGAACAACATCATATTTGGTTAAACGTAGCATCCATTGATGACAATGATATCAATCAAATTTTAATTGGATATGTTGAAGGTGCTACTATGGGTTTAGATGTAAATTATGACGGAAAATCATATGGCAATACCGGCAATCATCTTTATTCTATCCTTGGAAATGAGCCACTTGTTATTCAAGGACGCGCGCTACCTTTTAACGCAACAGATGAAGTTCCGCTTGGCTGGTTTTGTGATACCCCTGGAAACTATACGATAAAACTCTCAGATTGGGATGGCATTTTCTTAGGAAATCAAGCGGTATACATAAGAGATAACTATACAGTAACTACAACTAATATCAAAACAACACCCTATATTTTTAACGCTACAGTAGGTACTTTTAACGATCGTTTTGTTGTGGTTTACACCGAAAATCTTAGCGAATTATCACATGATTTAGCCGCTAATTCAGTAATTATTTATCAAAAAAACAATAAATTTCATGTATCAACGCCAAATACGATGATGAAAGATATTAGCGTCTATAATTTATCTGGTCAATTGCTTTATCACCTCAAAAACATCAATTCTAACGCAGTAATTTTGAATAAAATGGGCGTATCTGATCAAGTAGTCGTATTCCATATTATTTTGCAAAATCTGCAACCAATAGCGGTTAAAGTAATCCATAAAACGCCTTAAGACACCATGAAAATATACAACCTACCTTTTTGGATACTTTTAAGTATTCTTCTTTCAACAACAACTATTGTTGCACAATCTAACAATTCAGAACCAACTGATTTTGGATCCACTGGCGAAACAGGAAATAATCCTGATGATACGCCCGCAGCACCCATCAATATATATTTAATTGTTTTAGGGATAGCAGGGATTAGTTATGCGTTTTTCATTCAACGAAACTTCTCAAAAACAAACAGTTGTACAAATAACAAAGAATAACGGCATACATAAATTGGATGGTTAGTACACCTATTCGTAGGTAAACTATTCAAAAAAGAGCATTAAAAAAGTTTAAAAAAACACTAGCAATTGAAACATCAATTCGCTAGTGTTTTTTGTTTTAGATTAAAGAAAATCGCAATCCCTTTAAAACTTTTCGGTTCTAAAGCATCTTCTTGTAGTATCAAGTAACACTAATCTTCTCCAACTTATCCTACTTAACAGCTAATACGGCAAATAATGCGCTACTAACAAGGCAATCCCGATAAAGCCACAATTAAAATACCAAAGACAAAACCTTAAATCTTAGTCTCTTCTTGAACAACTAAAACGGTTAAATGCTTTTTATCATCAAAATACTTCAGCACTTTTAAATTCCCATCCGCATCTTTTTCTTCAACACGCATCCCTCCTGCTACATGTGAGATTGTAATACCATAATTAAAGCCGGTACCAGAGTAATAATAATAAGTGGTTGTATGAGGACCTTTGATAATTTCTTTATATTGTTTAACATACCCTTTCGTATTACTATACGATGACTTGGTTACAATCACTTCATCATTTTTATACACATTAGCATACTTATCTAACCCTATCAATTGGCCAGCTTCATTATAGGTTTTGGTTTGAGTTGGATTGTTTTTTAAATCATATTCCCATTCCATTCGTAAAAAGTAAACACCCGTTTCTTTAATTCTATTCAAAAGCTGGGTATTATTTCCTTTGGCATCATAAATGCGCTTTTGACCATTTAGGGTATCACCATGATGAATTTGATAATATTCGGTTTGTTGTTTCTGGTCATTAAACTTATAAACGATTTTATTTAGGGTATCCCCTTTTTGATTCACCGTTGCTGAAATATACAACTGATCCGTATCAACTAAATCTACCGAATAGGTTTTGTCCTTAGTTGATGTATTGCCAGCAATTGCATTAGCGATATTATTTTCTGAAGAAATTACTGCTTTTAAACTATCCAAATACGTAACCAATACATTCTTTTTAATCGTATCCTTTTTATTGATTTCATAAGCCGTAATCGTACGCTTAAAATGTGGCTTTGTCTGACTCAAAGCAAATAGTGGAAAAAGGAGAATAAGAAAGAGGATTTTGTGGTGCATGGGAAAGTAGATTATTTTTTAGATTTTGTACAAATATTTTAAAAAATTTGAATAGTTCAAGTAAAAAGAGCAAAATACACTCAAAAAATCAACGAATAGTTACTTTTGAAGCAATTAAGTCCTCAATTTCTTGTTTCGTTATACCATAAATGCCTAAAATTTCTTTCGCCTTATTTACATTACGTTTTAATCTTTTTCCCGCGTGAAAAACAGCAAACTCTAAATTATTAAAACGCAACTCTTCAAGTGTAAAACCTTTTTGTTCTAATTGTAGTAAATGCCAGTCAGTATAATTAATAGGTAATTTAATACTTCTTAAAATACTATCATCTTCAAAAAAAGTAGTTTGAGCCGTAACTTTAGTAACTCCCATTTGCAATTGATCATCCGTAACAACACATTCAAAAAAAACACCTTTCCACGTTTTTACCATATCATAAAAGTAATGAAAATCAAAAGTGGCTTTTGCAGTATGCACCGTTTTACAAGGCAATTCTAATTTGATACCTGGAATAACTAGGGTAAGTAAATCATCTGTAATGGTAAGCTCTAAAACGGTATAAGTCTTCTTTTTATACATAGTGGCAAGTGCCTTCTGCATCTTAGTTAACTCCGTTTTTAATTTTGATCTGCAAATGGTAAAGGAAGATTGGTGCATATTCTGAAAATTATATACTAGTAATAACTGAACTTTTTTAAAATTAGTATTTAAAAATAGTTCTTAAATTAATTAAATTTAAAGCTGCATATATTGAAATCCATTATTATTAGCTATGGTAAGCAAGGGCTGAATGGTATTAGAAAATTTTTCTTTTTCAAATGCATCAATATTGGAAAAAATAGTCAAAAACTCATCCATATACTTACTCTTAGAATTATGATGCTTGTTGATTTCAAAAGCTAACTTTTGTATATCATAAAATTTATCAAAATGCATGTTATAACAAGTAGCGCTTTAAGGCAATAATACAAAAATTTCAGGAATAGTGATCCTATTATTTTAAACAATAATGCTCTTCTTCAATAACAGAATTAGAAAGTATTTCTTCTTTAGCGAATTTCTTTAAAAAATCTCTCGTTTCTTTTTTAAGTTTTCTTTTTGTTGAATTGCTAATTGAAGTATCTGTAGCATCCCAATATTTACCTTCAGTGTTGATATACCACATTATTGAAAAATGCCAAAAGTTTGAAATTGTTGGAGTATGGCTGATAAAGCAAGTTGCTTTGAACTCATCGCCATCATATTCGACCACTACATTATCTATTTTTTCGACCAGTATTGACCAGAATCTTCTGTTATTTACAATATTAAAATCTTGAATATATATAGGAGAAGTTGAATTGTGATTTGGGACACAATATTGAATAAGGTGAGAATTTATAACATTAAAATAAATATCATTTTCTGTAAAAACACCAAACAAAGATGTAGATAAGTCAGGTAATTGTTTTTCACCACCACTAGCTATGATATAGTCTTTTAGGAAACCTAAATCATCTAAAACACCTTGTGTTTCATCAACAACAAAATGTCTAATTAAACATTTATCCTCAAGACCTGTTTCAATATTTTTATAGTTTGTTTTAGGAAGAAGTTTTACAGGGTATACCATCAATAAAATTATAAATAACTTTTGATTTTTTTTATTGAATCATTAATATTACCAGAATAGCTTTTTAGTTTTACATCATTTTTAAATGCCGTAAACAATACCTCTTCATCTTCAATATAAAATTCAAAAAATGAAACAAAATCATCTTTTTTGAAAGTGAAAAGCAAACTATCTTCAGTAGTAAACTCAAAATCGATATTGTCAGGATTTAAGGAAACAAGGGAATTAGAAATATTATTAAATGCTTTTTTAATTTCTTGATTATCAAATTTATTATAATCTACCAATGCTTTTAGTGTATCAAATTTTTGGCTTAACTTAATTAAGTACCTTTGATTTTTATTCATTGAAATAATAAAAGGAGTAGATTCAAAGACCTCTACTGATATAAAACCATTTGAAAAACGAGGAACTCTGTTATATCTTGGTTCTATATGACTTCTATGAATAGCTGTCTGATTTTGTATTTCTACACATTCTGCTGTTTGCATAAATCTAGTATTGAGGATTTAATAATTTAATAAAATCTTCTCTTAATATATTAAAAAATATTTCTTTTTCGTAGGTATGGCTTTTACTAATTGAGTCGAAGATATTATCAATTTCTTCTATTTTTAAATTTAAATTATCTTTAACAATATCAATATCAATTAAAGAAACCTTAATAACTTCATTTTTGTTAGATTTGTTATTAAATGGTATCTGATTTCTAATAGTTAATATAGCTAATGAATCTTTATAATTGAATTCAGTATTAAATGAATAAGAATTTGATATAATTTCTGGAAAACCAAATTTAAATTCAAACTTCATGTTTTCTTTTAAATCTATACCAGGATATTCGCTTATGTATCTTAAACCAATTTTGGTAATAATTATGTTAGAGTTTAAATTTAAAAAAGAAAAGACATTCTTAATTTCAGGAAAAAATATAGACCAACTTTCATATTTTTCATTACAATTGATTACTAATTTATTTTCTGAAAAAACAAACTTAATATTTTCATTATAAAACAATATTTTTTTTGTAGTTAAATCCTCTGTTGACGAATTTTCACTACTTATTTCGATATTTTTGTATTGACCATTTTTTAAAACATTGTTATAAAAATCGCCAAACAAAATCTCAAAAGGTTCATTGTAATCTATAAAAACCTCTATAATAGAATTTTTTAATCTATTAGGGTTAATACTACTAGGTATATCCATTTAATTTTAAATCTGATATAAATTTACAAAATATAAATTTCTTTTACCGCAAAAGTAATTAAAATTAACTAATATTTATTAAATTAAAAAGACTTAATAAACTAATCATTTAAAACAGAGTCATTAAATCTATAACGTAAAAATTAAAAAAAATATTATTTAAATTGTGAAGAACAATTAAACCTTATTCTAATTTGGTTTAAATAATATTGGCTTTTCTTAGATAATTATATTTTTTATAGATTATAAAAACAATGATTGTTATGTAAAAGTTAGTAGGTTGAAATACAATTGTTGGCTCATAGTGTATTGTTTTAAATTATTCTAGTTTTTCAATCTTTTTAAAGTGTTTTAGGATTTCTTCTATTTCATTATCATCATTATGTTTTGCAAGGAGTAACCTATTGTCTATTGTGCAAAAGCATTTACCATTGAGTTTTTTAAAGTTTTCTTCTACAAATAACTCATATTCGTGTGGAGCTTTAGTGCATTCATAAAATTCAAAACCACAATCTTCATTATTATTGAAAAATTTCAAAAAGTGTTTTCTAAACCTACTTTTAACATCATCTCTAAAAACAATAATTTCACTTTCATTAAAGTTTGTATATGCTTTTAAAACATATAGAAAATTGATTTTATATTGATGCACAAATAATGTATCTCTATCGAACAAACGGTCTTCAAAATGATATGATGGTACTGGACTTCCTTTTTTTGTTATTGAATGTGAATCGTAATTATTAATATCATCAATGTAACCATAAATGAAGAAGTTAGGCGAAATATTATAACCTTCCGTTATTTTATCTCTGTATCTTAATTTACCTAAGTGTTGTTGACCCTTGTTGTTTAGTAAGTCAATATTGAATTGTATCACGTTTTTAGCATAAGTAAATTGTTTGTATTTTGACACTTTACCTGCTAGGCTATCTGATTTGTAGTATTTAGAATCTCCAATATAAAAAATATTACTTGTGTCTATTAATGATTTATAATCATAAATATGGTCAATGATTTTACCATCATCGTTGTTTTTTAATTTGTCTATCGTAATACCATCAACTTCAAGTGTATTTAATTTATCAGAGAATAATTTATCTACCATATCCTCAAAAACGAGGTTGTAATTACTTATAGCCAAAAAGTCTTCTCTTTTTCTTTTAATACTGCTTTTATCAAATTGAGAAAAATACAACTCACATAAAACATACATTTTCTTTAAGGTATCATTAAAGTAACGATGTTTTATTTTTCTAAGTTTAGCTGAACCATTATTACATAAAGTTTCAAATTGTTTACCTGTAATGAAATTGAATGATTTATCAATTTTTAGGTTTAAATTATGCTCCGTATTTAAATGATTTAGGATTGAGAAAAAGTATGTTAGTAATTCTTCTTCAGTATTTATTATTTTCTTCTTATTGGTAATTTCAACGTAAATAGGTGTTTTACCATTAGCTAGAATTGGTAATGAATTTCTGATTGTTTTTTCCCATTTAGGCTTTTTTGCTTGGTTTGATACAAACTCTATGTGTTTGAATAAAATTTGTTGTTTATTCTTTTTATAGAAGTTAACAAAGCTTAATAGTAAATCTAGAAAAGAATATTCTTTATCTCCTAAATTTGTGTTTAGCTCAAATGTTTCCGTATTGTGAATTATAGAAGTATTAGTATATCTCTTTTTAAATTCGGTTAAACTATTGTAAAAATGTACTGATAATTGACGTACCCAATTGTATTGCGTTTTATGTTTAATGGATTCATTTACAATTAAGTTAACTAATTCATCTTTTGTACAATCAAAAACCGTTTTTTTGTCTTCTGCCATAAAAACTTTAGGCAGCATAAATACTAAACTATTTTTCTCAAATGAATGGTAATACCCTACAGACGTAATTGTTCCCTCCAAACCGTTTTGTTTATAAAACTTTGGATCATCAAATACTTCTCGAAGTAAATCTATTGGATATATTTCGTTCTCTATTAGGATTTTCATTCCTTTAAGTTAATTTATTGTTTTTTATTTATTGTAACATCTAGTGTATTTAGAATTTTAATTACTGCTTCTTTACCTTTGTCGTCGATTGGAAAGAACTTTTCATAAGCCAAGCCTTTAAAAATGATACTATCTTCATCTTTAAACACATCATTCCATAAATAGAAAATAACTTTATTTATAAATGACTTTAACGAAATGTGATTGTCTACTAAATCAGGTTTTATGAAATAATTACCCAAACATTTATCCATACCTAGTGACTCATTATCCATAATATGATTCAAATTTATTTTTTCAATAAATTCTATCCATTCGAAAGATGTTTCTTCATCAATTTCTACAATAAATTTAAATGATAAGTTATCATCATCTTTGTTTTTTTCATTTTTATAAATTATCGGAATATATTCCCAATCCCATCTTCTTTTAAATGCACTATCCATTGGAAATAAAGATTGGTCTGAGGTATTCATAGTGGCATAAATTGTCAAATTAGAAGGTAGTTTTAAACCATTAATTATTCCTTTCTTATTAGTAAGTACGTTTTCAAGATATAGCCTCAATTCTGTGGATGGTGAAACATTATAATTACTTGTTCTGTCTAATAGCTGAAAAATATCTCCAAAAATTTCAGCACAATTACCTCTATTTATCTCTTCAATTATTAAGTAATAATGATTTTTTTCATCATTCCAAGCTCTTTCATAAATATTTATAAATACTTGAGGTACAAATTCATATTTAATTTCTCCTTTTTGATCTGTTTTGGGTTTATATCCTCCTATAAAACTCGAATGATCGTATTCTGGATGAAATGTTACTCTTTCATAAAAATGAGAATCTAAGTTTTGTATTTCTTGATCTACTTTATGTGATTTTCCAGTACCTGGAGCACCATAATAAATTATTTGTTCAAG
Organism: Flavobacterium sp. N2820; assembly: GCF_025947285.1. NCBI lineage: Bacteria > Pseudomonadati > Bacteroidota > Flavobacteriia > Flavobacteriales > Flavobacteriaceae > Flavobacterium > Flavobacterium sp. N2820. The sequence goes on from NZ_CP110008.1 coordinate 1,032,188, forward strand.
TTTTTTTAAAGGTGAAGTAGATGTTATCTTTGTTAGTTTAATAAGTTTAAACTCCTTTTCATCCTTTATAATTTTTAGAGTACCATCAGAAATTTTACTTAAAAAATTATTAAAATTTCCCAAAGTTAAACCTCTATTATTACTTTCATTCCATTGAGAGGTAAAGTAGCAATTAGGTTTATTCAAAATGGTTAATTCTTCGTTTATAAATCTCAGTGTTCCACTAGATTTAAGGCTTTCTCCATTTTGAATATTATCAAAAATACCAATCAAAATTTCAAAACCAAAATATTCAGGCAATGACAATCCCTTATATTCTCTATTTTCAATTTTAGCATCTTTAATTTCATATCCAAAAAGAACCTTATTTTCCCCATAGTTATCAATTAAATAATCAAAAGAACTTTTTAAGATGGCTCTTAAGTTTTTATTTTCTAATAATATTATTTCGTTACTTACAGAATTTTCAACACTAAAATTGTTGTAATCTTTTGATATTAAATCTTTAAGATTTTTATCTTTACTCAAATAATAAGCTAAATCAGCTAAATAAGAATGAGAAACATTAACTACTTTAGATAAATTTAGAACTGAGGATACAAAAAAATCACCTCTATCTATTGTTTTACTTCCAAACCACCATTCATAATTCGTTAGAAATAATTTAAAATAATTTAAATCGACTTCATTATCCAATTTAGATTTTAATAATATATCTATCTCTTCATTTGTAGAACTATTTCTTAAATTTTTAATGATTTCGTCAGAAAAGTTTAGCTCATTAATTATTTCCTTGTATTTCCACAAAGAATTTAAAAAATCATAAAAAAATGAAGCAATATAAAACCATTGATTTGGAAAAATTATTTTTAAATCTTTTGGAGTAGTAACTACAGAGGTAAATTTCTGATATTCAATTTTGTCTTTAGAATTAGATAATAAAAAATTTGAAAATTCATTTTTAAAAGAATCTGATAAAATTAATTCTTTATTATCATAATTTTTTATTTTTTCTCTAACTTCTAATCCTAATCTATTTAAGTCGTTTAATATCATAATAATTGTTCTTTTATTTCATTAAAAACTACTTGTATAACAGGAACAGAGACACTGTTTCCAAATTGTTTATATGCTTGAGTATCTGAAACTGGAATAACAAAATTATTTGGATAACCTTGTAAATTTGCCGCTTCTCTAGGTGTTAGTTTTCTTGGATTTGCATCTTTTTGCTCAATTAAAATTTCACTCCCATCTTTATAGTATCTTGCAGAAATAGTACTTGTGTAAGCTGAGTTTTTGGTAAAAGATGAAAATCCAAAACCATTACCTTTTTCTTTATGTTCCTTCCTTCTCCTTAAATGTCCTGCATACAATCTGTCAGAAATAGTATATTTTGCATCAGGATTTTTAATTAAAATATCTCCAACTTTAGTAGATTTAATTTTGTATAAATTATCCTTTTCAAAAATTATATTATTTTCAGAATCTATACCTAAAGGGAATTTGAACGTTTTATTTTTATTTTTTAGCCAAGCAACAATGAAAATTCGTTCACGATTTTGTGGAACACCAAAATTTTTTGAATTTAAAATTTCAGTTTTTACTTCATATCCAAGATTATTAAGAGTTTTTATAATTGTTTTTAGAGTATTTCCTTTATCATGATTTTTTAATCCTTTAACATTCTCTAAGAATATTACATCTATTGGATTTTTATTTTCAATTCTTCTATTTATGATATCTGCGACATCAAAAAACAAAGTTCCTCTTATATCTTCAAATCCTTTCTTTAATCCTGCATGAGAAAAAGGTTGACAAGGGAATCCTCCACAAAGAACATTGAAATCATTGGGTATGAATGATTTTGTACTTTCTTTAGTAATATCTCCAAAAGGTGTTTCACCAAAATTAGCTCTATATGTTTTTTTAGCATTCTCATCCCATTCACTGGTGAAAACACATTTGCCGCCTAAGTTTTGTAATGCTAATCTAAAACCACCAATTCCTGCAAATAAATCGATAAATTTAAATTTGTAATCTTTTGGCATTGGAAAAGGTACATTTTCAACTTCAAATAATAATTGTTGTAAAGCTACATCACTGACTAAATTTAAATCTTCATCTTGATTTAAGTATTCTATGATTTGATTTAAGTATTCTAGTGCTTCTTTTTCATAATGTTTTTTAATACCATTATGATAATTGTGAAGATAATGAGTTAGCACAGCTTTTCTATTATCATCTTCCTCTACAAAGCGAATTTTAAATTTTTTCCCATCAAATTCATCAATCGTTATTTTCTCTTTCATTTTTATTTCTCAAAAAAGTATTCAATAGATTTTTTGTAATATGTTGCTAAAAGGAATAATTTAGCAGCACTTATATTTTTCGCTCCGTTTTCAATTTTAGATAAAGTACTTTGGCGCATAATTTTATCGTTTTGTACTTTCATTTGTGTAAAACCTAATTCCTCTCTGGCTTTAACTAATTGATGCGAAATGAGTTGGTTGATTTTTTTTTCTGTCATCGTTTACAATTGAATAAAATTATTCCAATTAGCAATATTAAGGAAGCTTTTTTGATATTCCATAATGGAATATATAGCCGTTTTAAAACTTAAAAAAACGCCCCACCATTACTGGCAGGGCATTTTATAATTCCTTCTTCAGGAACACTAATAACTGAAGAAGATTACCCCACGGTTACGGGACCCAAGTACATACTCGTGGCATAGCGCTTGTCGTTTGCCGCAACAAAAGCCGCCCAAACATGCACTTGTAAACCCGATAAATAATTAGGTAACACTAGCGAAGCCGCTGCACTAGCCCTGGTTCCAGCATTTAAACTGTAGACCGAAACCTTTAGAGTAGGCTCATAGACCACTAAAACAAGCTTGTCGTCGATGGTTGCCTCGCCTTGTGCACTGTTGTCAGCCCAAGTAAAATCTAAGTTCTGACCGGTTCCAGCCACTACTTGACCGTTGTTGATGCCTAGCAAATCGCCCTTTGTAACCAACACTTTTGCATAATCCCACTCTAAATCAGGATCGTTAAACACAATAGCCTCCTTGATCAAATACGACATGGCTTGATTGCGTCGGGTTTTTAAACCTGTATCGCCTCCAAAATACCGCTTTATAACGGGCTGTATTCCGCTTAAAAACTCGGTAACCATTGCAAACTTTGTTCTTTGCTGTTGTTGAATTACAGTCGCCATTCGGTTGCTGCGTTTCGGTAAACTACGCATTACGTCTTTACCACGCCATGTAGCGCCCACTACCGGACCTACTTTTCCATAAAATGCACCTAAGATGCCCTTGTTGTACGTTCCCATACGATTTAAAATTTAAAATTTATACAATTACTTTTGTTTTTGATGCGCGCTATCAAAGAACGAGGCAAATATAAATCGGCAGTTACTTAAAAACAACACAACTAACTGAAATACAATGTTTTAATATGTTTTAATTACATTTAAACTATAACGCTATACTTTGCCATAATTTGCCACCCAATACCCTATTTTGAACACTTTTGATAGGTATTGAATTGTTTTGACAGGTACTGCTAGTTAATGCTATGTTTACTGTAATTTTATAGGGGTTTTGTTCGTATTTTGTTCGTATTTCGTTCGTATGAGCTTCGCAAAAACTAGGGGTTATACGAACAACGTAGGAACCAATATAGCATCAAATAAGAAGAAAAGGGTGAAAAAAGGAGGATTAGCAGGTAAACCATCGAGTGGTCACTGCCCTATTCATGAAAAAAGAAGTACTAAAATGATAGTAACACAACACCTTCAAAAAAGTGTAGTTACGCTTTTGAAACAAAGTGGCCTAAGGAAGATGCCTAAAAAAAGGGGTGAAAAAAGAGGAAAATTTTTACCTATAGAAAAACAGGAAGGTAACGCTAAATGCGGGTAGAAATGGGATGGGAAAATGAACGCTAGCGCACTTACAACAAGTGCTTGTTTTCCATTTTCTCGAGCAATGATTTGGTAAAAAAACTTTTAGGATAAAAATACCGACCGCCCAACTTTGTAAATGGGATTTGTTTGTTCTTACGATAACGAATCAATGTGGATTCGCTAAAATTAAACAGCTGTTTTAAATCGGCTCCGTCATACCAAATATTAGTATTTGCTTGTTGCTTAAGTTGCGCTAAATCATTTTTTAACGCACTCAGTTCTGTTTTTAAAATGTCAACTTCTGTCTTCAAAGGCTTATATATTTTATAAATACAAACATCTGAAAAAAAAGCATTTAAGTCAATTTTAGTTATTAACAGCTAATTAATTTCGAATTAAGTTAGTTGAAGACACTTTTCGTTTTTTAAACTAAAAGCATCATGTCCTGAAAAGCCAGCACTGTATTGGGCTACATCAAAAGTGTTGTCTGTTTGTTGAGTGTTTGTTGAGTAAATCGTATAGTGCTGATTTTGTGGACATTACAAATAAAAGTTGTTTTTTTGTTGATAACTATTTTTGCTCTAAATGCAGCAAAAAAGCTCGGATGATACGTTTTTTATACAACAACATGATGGCAGCAATAAATATTGAAGCGGCGCAAACAAAAGCCTAACGCATTAAAGCATGAATACTATTTTCAAAGGACTACTTGCAGGTTATGGCGCCAAAAAGTTAGGAAGTGGTTGTATAGGAACCATCGTAATTTTTATACTAATTTGGAGGGTGTTGGGTTATTTTTAAAACCCCTCTAAAGCATCGATACTTCAGAAGCCGCTTCATAAAATGTTGTGGCTTCTGTCTGTATAGGGCTAAAAAAACTAAAAAAAATCCATAAAAAAAACCGATTCATTTCTGAATCGGTTTTACCCTGCGGAGAAAGAGGGATTCGTATCTCTTTCGTCAAGCCTATATTTTAAAAGTTTTTTCAATTGTCCAAATCTTGGGTCTCGATTTTAAACCTCAAAAAAGCATTCGTTTTTCTGACAAATCTTATAGTACAAATATAATAAAATATTTCAATTAAGTAGTTTAAAAATTAAATAAGTTGATACTGCTAATCAATCAATGGTAAAACATGTTCGATATTTAAGCCAGTATGAAAACAAAACTCTTCTATACTTACAAGGCTGTTTTTAGGCTTTCTAAGCGACTTTCTTATTTCATTTAATATTCTTATGCTTTGGCGATAGCTTTTACCTGTAATGCGTTGTATGTCCTTTGGATAGATACAAACTCGTTTTGATACTTGATTCATACTTTAACCTTGCTTTTGAGTTGGCTTTAAGATAGGTTAAAGGTACTTAATTAATCTTTTCATTTAACGTAGATTGAAATTGATACTTGCTTGTTAAATAAGTCATTTTATGACAGATAAGGACATATTATGACATTTGGAATGGTGTACGTTTATTGATGGGTTTTGTGTGGGAAATTTGCAGTGTAATTATTTCAGAAAGTGTTGCAACCGAGTTTTGAATGATTTGTGAAAGTGAAAGAATGTTGAACTAAAATTTTAAGTTATGGCTAGACAGAAAGGCATAATTAAGTTAAAAGGTACTATCGGGGATATTACTTTTTATAAGACGCAGGATGGGCATTTAGCTCGTGAGAAAGGTGGAATTGAGGCAAGTAGAATTGCTAGTGACCCTGCGTTTCAAAGAACGCGTGAGAACGGTTCTGAATTTGGTAGAGCTGGAAAAGCAGGTAAGCTTTTGAGAACCGCTTTACGCCCATTGTTGTTAAATTCTGCTGATGGTAGAATGGTGAGTCGTTTGACGCAACAAATGGTTAAGGTTATCCAAATGGATGCTGTGAGTGATAGAGGATTACGTAATGTAATTGATGGGGAAATTGAATTAGTTCTTGGCTTCGAATTTAATATTCGTGGGAAATTAGGCACTTCTTTGTTTGCTCCTTTTACTACGGATATTGACCGCGTGGCTGGAACTTTGGATGTTAGTATTCCTGCTTTTATTCCTGCGAATATGATTGCTGCTCCTAGTGGAACTACTCACTTTAAGGTGATTTCTGGAGGTGCTGAAATTGACTTTACAGGTGAAAGTTATTTGGTGGCTTCTTCTGAAACTGCAATTTTACCTTGGGATGCTACGGCAACAGCTGTGATTAACTTGAGTAATGCGGTGACTGCGAACTCTACTCACCCACTTGTTTTGGCTCTTGGTGTGGAGTTTTACCAACAAATTAATGGGCAAATGTATCCGTTGAAAAATGGGGCTTTTAACCCGTTATCGATTGTGGCGGTTGATGGTGGAGTTTAATCGATAGACTCCGACAAGCTCAGTCTGACAAATGAAATAGTTAGAAAATGGTATTGTTTTTAACTAGAACTTATTTCCCTGAAGGAACGAATGGAAAATTGGAATGTGAGGGCAAATTGATTAGTTATACAATTGAATTGCCGTGGAAACGAAATGAACGTGGGATTTCCTGTATTCCGGAAGGGAAATATTTTATTAGAAAGCGATATAGTGCGAAATACAAATGGCATTTAGAATTGGTGGATGTACCGAATAGAACGTATATTTTGATACATCCTGCCAATAATGCGCAAAAGGAATTGCGTGGCTGTATTGCTCCTGTTACGAAACTTTCTGGACCTGGTTTAGGTTTAATGTCTAGAAAAGCTTTTACAAAGTTGAAAGACTTAGTTTATAAAGCTTTAGATAACAAAGAAAGTGTAGAATTGATTGTACAATAGTGATCCTTTACAGGATGACATAAAAAGAAAGATTATGAATGTAGTAGAACGTGCTAAGGCACCCACTCCGAAATTTTTTAAGGTGTTGCGCACCATTGGACTAGCCTTATTAGCAGTAAGTGGAAGCATTGTAGCTGCTCCAGTAGCTTTACCTGCTGTTGTTGTAACCGTTGCGGGTTATGCTGCCGTTGCAGGTGGTGTTTTATCTGCAGTAAGCCAAATTACTGTTGATACTTCGACAAGCTCAGCACAGGTTAAGGATAATACTATCCTGGGCAACAAAAAAGATGAGGTTAAGACCGAAACTGACGTTGGAGCGAATGGATAATTCCTTAACTTTGAAGGCAGGAACTTTTGGAGGATTTGCACTGAGTGTTATACCTAATTTAACCTCAGCAGATGTCTTAAAAACAATAGTTTTAGCCTTTATTGGAGCAGTAGTGAGTTTTGGTGTTACCTTGCTTTTAAAACACTTTACATCGAAAAAAAAATAAGCTCAGTTTTGATTGGTAACCTTTACTGAGTATGAGAAAGCCTGAATTTTGTTCAGGCTTTTTTTGTTTTAACGTTCTGTGGCTTGCTCTCAGTGGCGTTGTACCAACACCAAGCCACTACAAATATAACAAAACATTCCATTCAGCTGCGGATTTTCCGTAGGAAAATCCGGAAGTAGCCATTGAAGCAAACCGCTGTTGTGTGCTGTTTTTTTAATCAAAACAATCATAAATTCCTTTTTTTACTTTCTTCAATATTTCTTTTTCGAGTTTTCGATAGTATCTTCGATTTTTTTTAAATGTTTTTCTTGATTCCCAAACATCAAAATCTTTTGACCACAATAAAATTTTATAGCAATTTTTATCAGTAATTAATATTTTTTGTTCATCATATCCAAGAACGCCAATAATCAATTCATCACCATTTTTTACCTCTATTTGAAATTTACCATCTTTGTCTGTATTTGTTCTTCTTTCTATTCCATCTATATGTATTAAAATATCGGCTTCAAATACTGGAATTTGAGTTTTTATGTAAGAAACATTTCCAAAAACAAAAACTTTAATAGTTTTAGTTTTAATATCTTGTCCGAAAGACAAAACGGCGAAAAGGAAAAAGAATATGTGAATAATTTGTTTCATTTTACTTTTTTAAGTTTTCATTTTACTTCCATAAATTAAAGTAATTAATTTTTCATATTCTTGTTTTCTTTTTAAATTATAATCATATTCATTTCCGCCAATTACTTCAATTTCGAATATGTCCCAATTGTAAATATAAATTTTATCATTAATTGAAATATCTGTTTTTATTTTAACCGATTTCATATCTTTTGATATCTTGTCAACACCAACTACTTCTTCGCTACATTTAGCATTAATAATTTCGGTTATCAATATTGGAGTATTATTCTTAAAATAAATTTGACATTTTCGGTTATAATGATCATAACCTTCTTCTTCAAGTATTTCGAAGCTTAATTTTTTAATTTCGATTCCATTTTTAGTTACCAAAACAATTGGATTGTTTTTACCAATCCAATAATCCCAAAAGGGATAAGTTTTGTCTATTGATTTTTCATTCTTTTTTTCAATAAGCTTTTTTTCAATTTTTAAAACTTCTCTATCTATATTCTTTTTTAATTTAACAGATGAAGAAGAAGCACAACTAAAGATTAGTGAAACTAAAAGTGAAAAATGTATAAATTTCATGTTTAAGCGTTTTCGTTTTTCCAAAATAGCACACAACTTGTTTATATGCGCAATAAAGTTGCGCCAATCTACCCAATTTTAGATGTATATACGCTATTTGTAGTGTTCTTCAAATATAAATACATTATTTCAAATAAACATTCCATTTCAATAAAAAAGCCCAGACAAGTTTGTCTAGGCTTGGTATTATTTCATTCTATACCTCATCATAATAGCGTTCTTGAGCTCGTTGATGAGATGAATATTTTTGTTGAAATGGTTTTCTTGTTCTTGCAGCAGCTTTAGTGCTTGAATGTTTTTGAGGTGCTGCTCGTGTTCTCGCATCATTCGCGTTGCTCTTGGATTGAACTCTTTTTTGAAGTCGTAAAGCGAAATAAATGGGATTACGGAGCCTTTTAGAAATGGTTGCCAGAATTTTGATTTCCAGAGGCTCATGCATATCCAAAAAATGTCCTCTTTTTGCGTTTCGGTTTGAAATACAAGTACAAAGCTGTTTGTAAAAGGTTCATTGCTTGGTTTTCCGCTATTTAGTCCTTTTGATAATACGAAAAAGTGCGGTTTGGCATAGTGCGCCCCAGGTTGGTGGGTTTTAATAAAAATAGTGTCCATAGTACAAGGATTTAACTGGTTAACTTCCTTCGTCTTTCCTTCGTGATTGCCCGAAATGTGATTGAAAACCGAGATGCCCCACACACATTTTTGCAAAAGAAAAAAGGAAAAAAAAGAAAGCCGTCTTGCCTTGTGGAGGGTTTCAAAAAAGCAAGTTTTCTGGATAAAATACTACCCTACTGAGGAGTGTTCAGTGGTCAGTTTTTAGTGTTCAGGAAAGAAGTGAACTGGAAAATGAGGGTGGAGATTTTATCCGGAACCGAAGGCTTGAACTTGCTTTTTTGAATACCCGGAACAAACCTTTGGCTTCTTTTTTATCCTTTTTTTTGTAAAAATGTTTACCCCAAATGTTCTTGTGAACTGGGGTTTTAGGGGGTGTTCAATCGGGAGTGGTGAACAAGGGTGTGGTTTTCTTTTTTTTGCTAGACAACCTCGACTTCGCTCGGTTTGACAATATGGCTTTATGAAGATGATAAAAAAGAAAAACACACTCTTGTGGTGGTTTGATTTTTGAGGATGCCTGATGTGTGTTCAGTATTCAGATTTTAGTGTTCAGCAAATTGGAAATGGGAGGCATCTTCAAAAAACAATATGATACTTCCTAGTGAGAGGGCAGTAGCGGAACAAGGGTATGGTTTTCTTTTTTTGCTGGACTAACTCGACTTCGCACGGTTTGACAAATATCTTTATGAAAATTTGAAAAAGAAAACCATACTCTTGTGGGGGAAATTTGATTTTTGATAATGCCTTGATAGTTTTCAGTGGATTGTTTTTAATGTTTAGTGAACTGGAAATGGGAGGCATTTTCAAAAAACAATGAAAATTACGACAGCGTTAGCGTTCCTATTTTTCTTTCGGGTGGGTGCGGCTGGGAGCGGATATTTTACATAATAACTGTTATAACTGCCGTTGGCGTAGTACAGGGAGATGGAAGGCATTATAACACTTATTATGTAAATATAGCTTGGGAGTGGTTTTTGTGTGTTTTTAGCGTTTGTTTTTTGGATTGGGTGTAAGTGGATAAAAAAAGGCGGACTGTGCGCGAGGGGTTGGGAAAACAGGGAGCCTTTTTTTATTGACTTACTGTGGGGAAAACAAGTGCTAAAAACACACAAAATACCACTAGTGCGGTGGGGAGCGTTGGACTGGGTGGGCGCAAATAACTCAGCGAAGCGTTCCTATTAGAAAAAGAAACCAAGAAAGCCAATAGTTTACTATCTAGCCCCGATGGGAGTGATACCGTGTTTAACGGACAGCGGGAATATGGAAACCAAGAATGCCCGAGCCATTCGCTTCTAGTTCAAAATTACTTTATATGATTTGGATTTATTCTCTGACTGTAGTGTAATAAAGTAGATGCCTTTTGAATTACCTGATAAATCTATTGTATTGGTTGTAGTATTGGTAGTTATTAATTGCCCTAGTGTGTTGTAAATAGTGTAATTATAGGTCTTGTTTTCAGTATTGTTGATGTAGATATAGTCCTTTGTGATTGTTGGGTAAATTAGGTTGTTTGATAGTGTATAATCATCTGTAGCTAATACACCCCAAGAATCTGTTGCTTGTGGTCCATTCCAAATTATTGTTGCTAGATATGGGTTGTCTATGAAAGGATTTCTGTTACCTTGTATGGTGTTAAGAATATTGTTTCTATTTATTTCATATTGTGAAACTGGATCTTGGGCATTCCAATCTAAGAATACGTTTGGCATATCACCATAATTGGAATAAGATGTACTACCTACACCAACGTTGTTTGGTAAACATTGTGAAGGATATCGAACATACATGTACATTATCATACGTGCAATATCACCTTTCCATTCATCACCAGGAAACCAATTACCTGCCAATGTTATAAAAGACATAGTTCCACTACCAGCCTCAAATTTTCTATTGCTTCTTTGACCGTTTCTTTCACTATCTATTGAACGTAAGTGATGCGCATCGGCACCGGCAAACTCGAAACCAAGATTTGGAGTTCCGAGGGAACGTGGATAAACATGTTCTCTTACCCATAAACCACTACAAGAAGAAGTATGACAAGAAGAAGTTTGAGCTCTTGAATAATCGTTTGTGATATCTGCATCGGTATCATTCCAACCGTAAACTAGAAGGACATTGTTTGTGTTATTTGGGTTTAAGTCGGTTTGATATAAAGCATCCCAAGTGTCTGTAACGCCTGTAGCTGTATAAGGTAAATTTGTTGTATGTGTGTTAGTAATAAGCGTAGTTAATTGGTTTTTTAAATAATCACCATCTTGACTAAAATCAATTGAAGCGTAATATGCTGGAATTTGGGCATAGAAAAATGTTGGGACAAGTAGAAAGAGTATTTTTTTAAGCATAGTTTTACTTTTAATTGCTTTGATTTATTCAAATTTAGTGTAAAAAATTAAATTCTCAATCATTTTGTTTAGTTTTGAAATAACTCTATATACTTAAACTACTTATTTTATTTTATAAATTATACTATGAATAATGAGGAAATTGAATATTCATTAATTGTAGAAGCGAAAGATTTTATTGTACCAAAAGATATCATTGATGAAGTTTTGTTTTTGACTGTAAAACAAGATGTATTAGATGTTTTAAACGATCCTAATACTGATATTACCTATTTTGGTTTTGCTCCTGATAATACAGCGGATAATCAAGATGATTTATTATTAGATGGGGTTTTCTTTCGAATTATTGCTTACAATAAAGATTTGGGTTTAACTTTAGAAAGTTCAAAAGAAGAAGTGCTTGCTGCTTATTCTAATCTTGTAACTACAAAAGCACCTTATTGGACAACCATTATTACTGAAAAAGGATTTATAAAAAAAGAAATTACCATAGAGTTATTATATCAGTAGGAAAAGGTTTTGCTACTAAATTAACTTCATAGGGATAGGCAAATTTATTAATTGGTTCGTGTTGTAACCATTTGGATTCGTCTTCTGGTTTTAGAATGATTGGCATTCTTTTCTTGGTGTTGTGAATTTCTGCCATTAGTTGATTGGCTTGTGTGGTAACTATGGAATAGGTGTCTTTAATTTCTCCAGTGATTTGATTTACCCATTGTGAATAGATTCCTGCAAAAGCGAATAAATCTTCATTACCAATACCAATTTCGTACTTGATTTTATTTTTGCCTTTACTATCTTGCCATTGCCATTCATAGAAACCATTAGCGATTACTAAACATCTTTTATTGATAGAATTTTTGAATGATGGCTTTTCTTCTATTGTTTCTATTCGTGCGTTTAGTGTTAGTTTTTTGATGTCTTCGTCTTTAGACCAGGAAGGAATTAAACCCCAATTGAAATGTTTTATAATATTAGGGTTTTCATCTGTGATAACTGGATTTATTCCAAAATCAAAACCATTTATATCATTAGAAGATTTGAAAAGTTCTTTCTTTTCTATTGTTGCTTTAAATCTATTTTCGACTTCTAAAGCTAGTTTTGTTTGTTTGGAATGGAAGCACATGTTTTTTTTATGCTTTAAATGAAATATTTAACGGTCTAGTATATGAAACGTAGCGTATAAATAAACACTAACTTTTCGGATTATACACGAGCCAAATTTTTATTTTTTCTATTTATCTTTAATTTTTTAAATATACAAAAATAAAAATTTGGTGGACTTAATAGAGAAGCAAAAACCTCTCGGAAAGCTTGTAATAGTTATGTTTTATATACATTGTTGTGCATAGTGCTTTTCACGTTTTGCTTGGTTTTCCGATGTTTGTTATTTAGTTCTAAATTGAGCGTTGGCAAGACATATTCTTTTACAGTTTTGGTGGTGCGATGGCTTGAGCGACTGTAAATGTGTATGGCTTTCAGCGTTGGCAATTCCGATTACTTACTTAATTTCAAAATCCGAAATGCACCTTGTATTACCACTATAAAAACGATTGTTCCGATAATCAAATCAGGTTTGTTGGAATTTAGCCAATTCACTAAAATTCCTGAGATTATTACTCCCAAATTGATAATCACGTCATTGGAAGTAAAAATCATACTCGCTTTCATATGTGCCTCTTCTTTGCTCTTTGACTTTTGCAAAATGTAAAGACAAATTCCGTTTGCGATAAGTGCTAAAATCGAAACGATAATCATCGTTGAAAAATCGGGAAGTTTCTCGGCTCCAAAAAATCTTCTCAACACTTCCACAAATCCGATAATCGCAAGTGTTATCTGAAAATAGCCTGCAATTTTTGCAATCCGTTTTTTCTTAATCAACGTTCCGCCAACCGCAAACAAGCTAATTCCGTAAACAAAACTGTCGGCAAGCATATCCAAACTATCGGCAACCAATCCCATTGATTTCGAGATGAGCCCTGTGGTCATTTCGATAATGAAGAAGACAAAATTTATCGCCAGTACAATCCAAAGTAGCTTTTTTTGGTTGGTGTTTTCTACAAAATCTTTTTTGTTGGTTTCTTCGGTCGAGATTTTCTTTCCGCCTAATTTTAATTCGATAATTGACTTTTCAATTTGGTCGTTATGACCATCGTGAAAAACGGTCAATTTTCGGTTGGGAATGTCAAAATCGAGATTTTTGATTTCTTGGATTCCATCCAATTTCATTCGTATAAGATTTTCCTCGGAAGGACAATCCATCTTACTGATTTCAAATATCGTTTTGTTCATTTTAGTCGTCATCTTCGTTTCCAAAAGGTTTGATTATTACTCCAACGCTAAATATAAAACCGTCTGTTGGTGCATGAATTTCGGAAAATTCTGGATTGTCGTGTGGTGGCAAAACCAATGGCGAAAACCTGCTTTGTCTTCTGTCCGTAAAGTTTTCAAAATTCACAAACGTTGTTCCCCATTTAAAATTTCGCATTGCCACAAAACCCATTGTTATGAAGTCGGTTGTTTCTGTTCCATTAGACAAAAATTGTTTTCCTTTGTAAAACGTTTCGTAACCGATTCGCCATTTTTCAGATTCGTACATCAAAACACTTCCTGCGTTATGTTTTGCAGTTAGCGGTTTTTGTGGATTTCCAGCCAAATAATTCAATTTTGTGTCAATGAGTGCATAATTCAAGAACCAACGAAAATCTTTATAGGTAAACTTGATGTTTGTTTCAGCACCTTTGCTCAAAATTTCATCTGTTGCATTCTCAAATTGGAAAAATCCATTATCAGTTGAATTTAACAGTAATGCATCATTAATCGCAGTTACATAAAACAGTTGATTAATAGAAAAACCAACGGTTTCAAATAAACGTGTTTGATAGTTGAAATCAAGATTTACACCGTAAGAACGTTCCGCATTTAGTGAAGATTTATCAATACCAAGTACATTTTCAAAATTGATAAATTCCGCCTCTTCTGTAAAAATATCTGGAATTTTGTAACCTAATCCACCACCAATTCTGCTCGAAAATCCACTATCGTTTTTGTATAGCAATGAAACTCGTGGAAGCGGAAAAAAGCCAAAATCAGTATTGTAATCTGCTCGCAATCCTGTTTCCAAAATCCAATTATCCGAAATGTCATAAATGTTATTTGCAAATGCTCCATAAGTTATATCTGTTTGGTCGCGTTGCAAAGTTGCATTATCATTTTCATCAAAATCAGAAGTATATAGGTTTGCTCCAAAAATCCAATCTGTTTTATTGGCTGACTTTTGATAGTTTATTTCCGTGAATGTATTGGTTTGTTTACCGTCAAATGTAAAATCGGGAATGGTCAGTTCTCTGTCGAAGAACGAGATACTATTTTTGATAGTTAATGAACTGACGGAATCTATTTGAGTTTCGTAAACCGCTTGACTGCTCAATCTTTTCGATACGTTTTCTTCGGTATATTGATGGATGCCATTTTCGCCACTTTCAATTTTTGTGATGTCGCCACCAATTCTGTCGTCATACGTTCCGTTTAAGCCAAACCAAAATGTTGTTTTTTCCGATGGATAATAAAAGAACTTTGGGTTGAATGAAATCGAAGTTGTTTTTGGCAAGTTACTAAAGTCATCATCTTCTGGGTCATACGCTTTTTGATAATGACCTGAACCATAAAGTGAAACACCAAATTTTTCATTCCGTTTGCTGTAAAATACATTTGCTGTACTTCCCAGAGCTTGGGTTTGTGTCAACATAATATCCAAAGCAGGTTCTTCGTCTGGTGTTTTGGAAACCATATTTATCAAACCTGCAATTGCACCACCACCATAAAGCGTTGATGAACTTCCTTTTATTATTTCAAATTGTTTTAAGTCTAATGGCGGAATTTGTAAAATACTCAAACCGCTGGAAAAACCGCCATAAAGTGGAAATCCATCTCTCAAAAGTTGTGTATAGCGTCCATCGAGACCTTGAATTCTAATGTTGGTATTTCCGCTACTTAACGAAGTTTGTTGCATCTGTATGCCTGTACTTTCTCGAAGTACCATTGAAATATTTGTCGGGTTCATTACTGCTTTTTCGCCTAATTCTTCCGCTCCAATAAATTCAATTCGAGTTGGAATTTTTCTAACAGTTCGTGTACTTCTTGAAGATTGTATGACAACTTCGTCAAGTTCATTACCTCCAGATTCGAGCTTGAAAGCGAACTCCTTTTTTGTTCCAACATCAATAGTAGTTTCTATGGTTTTGAAGCCTATGTATGAAATTTTTATAATGTGGTTTCCATTTGGGATTTCTGTAAATGTGGCAATTCCGTAAAAATCTGTTACTGCTCCTTTTGCTAATTCTTCAAAATAGACGGTAGCACCCAATAATGGTTCGTTGGTTTCTGCATCGCTAACAGAAATGGAAATATCGCTCGTCTGTGAGAACGATATGATTGATACGAATAAAAATAATGTGTTTAAAAATATGTTTTTCATCTGCTTATTCTGATTTAAAAGAATAGTACAAATGTAAATTCCTTTTACTGCAACTCGATTGCAAAGATTACTTGTTGCAGTTGTCGCACAAGCCTTTTACAACCATATTAGCTTGTTGTAGTTTGAAGTTTTGAGGAAGTTCAATTTGAGGAATTGGAACATCGAAAAGGCAGAATGTTTTATCGCAGTTTGTACAGTAAAAATGATAGTGCAAATCCTTTGGGTCGCAGTTACAGCCTTTGGCACAAACCGCATATTTGGTCATTCCAGAACCATCTTCAATGCTGTGGATAACTTTGTTTTCCTCAAATGTTTTCAGCGTTCTGAAAATCGAACTTCTGTCAGTATATGCCAATGCGTTTTCAATATCTTTTAAAGATTGGGCTTTTTCTTGGCTCAAAAGATGTCGTAAAACCACAGTTCTGACTGCGGTGTTTTTTACTTTTTTTATTTTTAGGATTTCTTCTTCAGTTTGCATTTTCCTAATGTATCATTTTTTTCGAGCGTTGGCGAAAAACAGCTCTTTTATTTTTTTAGCGTTGGTATTTCGCGTTGGCAAAAAAAATAAATGTGCTGTTTGTGCGGTTGGCTTTTTTAGTTCAAATGTTGAATTTTAGAACGATTTTTTGCATTATGCACAACTAGTAAATATCATCAAATATATACAACTTTTTTAAATTTTAATCATAATAATCTCATCAATTCTTGTTGTATAAGACTTTGATAATTTTTCTTGTTTCATTTTCCATTGTCTACCTAGTGATTGATTAGCGAACTTGATTTTGTTTTTGCCATAAGCTTTATTAAGTTTATCAACTACTGACATTAAGGGTTGATGTTTAGGATTTGAGGTGTTGAATAGTGATAATTGGGTTTGGTCGTTTGGAGTTAATCCCATTACTATTACGCCTGCTTTTTTGTAATTGTAGCCTTCTTTGAAAATTGCTTTTAATCCAATTTGAGCATACTTGTTTAACTCAATTGTGGAATTTGTTGGAAAATCGGTGTTTATTACTATGTTTCTTGAGTATTGTGGTTGGTCCTTTCTGAAATAGTTGGTGTGAAGAAAAACCATTATCATGTTGCAATGACTGTTTTGTCTTCTTAGTTTTTCGGAACAGGAAGTTGTGAACGTTGCAATGCGTTCAGAAACATCTTCCAGTTTTGTCATTGGTTTTTCAAATGATCTAGTTGTAGCAATCATTTTTTTACTCTTTGGAGTTTCTAAATCCAATGTTGGCTTGCCTTCCAATTCGTGTTTTAACCTCAACCCTACTACTGCCATTTCTTTTCTTACCCAATCATCGTGTAATTGAGTGAATTGATAAGCATTAAAAACATTTATTGCTTGTAAGCGTTTTGCGTGTTTTCTTCCAATACCCCAAACATCCTCAATTTTAGTCCATTTAAGGGCTTTTATTCTCTTTTCTTCAGTATCTATCACATAGACACTTTTAGTTCGTTCAGGGAACTTCTTTGCTATTTTATTGGCTACTTTAGCAAGTGCTTTTGTTGGTGCAAATCCTACACTGATTGGAATACCTGTATTTTTAGTTACGGTTTTTTGAATCTTAATACCGTACTCTTCCAGGTTAAAGAATTCAAATCCTTCAAATTTTAGAAAAGCTTCATCAATACTATAAACTTCAATATCGGGTGTAAAAGTTGAAAGGATGTTCATTACTCTGCTACTCATATCACCATACAAGGCATAATTTGAAGAATAGACAAATACATTGTTGTCTTCGAATAGTTTTTTGAATTCGAATGCAGGAGCACCCATTGGAATTCCTAATGCTTTAGCTTCGTTAGAACGCGCAATAACACAACCATCATTATTGGAAAGTATTACTACTGGTTTTCCAATTAAATGAGGTTCGAATACTCTTTGGCAAGAGGCGTAAAAGTTATTGCAGTCTACTAATGCAAACATTCTTTTTAAGTGATTAGTAATTAGTGAATAGTGATTAGTTTTTTTTGAACTTTGTTCAAAAGGATAGCCTACTTTGTAGGAGATACTTTGGCAAGCTCAGTATGACAAATTACGGTTAAAATGTTTTAATGCTATGGATTACTATTCCCCAAATCATTAGTTCGTTTTCTTCTGTAACTTTTATGGGTTTGTAGTCTTCATTTTCGGCAATTAACCAAACTATGTCGTTTTCTTTTTTGATTCTTTTTACTGTAAAATCTCCATCTATTTGACAAATAGCAATTTTACCATCTTGTGGTTCTAAGCTTTTATCAATGATTAATAAATCACCATCGAAAATACCTGCATTCTTCATGGAATCCCCTTTTACTTTAGCGAAAAAAGTACTGTCTTTATGTTTTATTAATTCTCTATTTAAATCGATAGTTAGCTCAATAAAGTCATCTGCAGGAGAAGGGAATCCGGCACTAATACCTACATCAACATAAGGTAATTCCAATTCTGTTGAGAAATCAGGTGTATAAAAGTCAAACACTTTGGTAGTATGTAAATTCTTTAGTTTCATTTTTCCTAGAATACAATTTTAAAATATTCTTCTTTAGATTGTAAAGCTTGTTCAATTTCTGACCAATTTTTATCAGATAGGACCTCCATATTCCTTGGATCAAATACTGTGATATGGATTTCATCTGAACCTAAGTTTTTTACTTTTTGAAATAATAACTTAAAGTATGTGTCTTCTGCTAGCTTATTGGTATTGTGCATTTCTAACAAAGAATCATAATCTAATTCAAAAGGTAAATGAATATAAATGTATTCCTCATGAAATAATAAAGCTTCGTCACCATGAACTAGTACTTTATGTTCAATGTTGCTTTCTTCATAATTGTGAAAGTTGAATTCTATACTTTCAAGTTGATTGTTTGTTACAATTTCCCTTAGTAAATTATTGTTTCTGAATACTTTTAGATTTTGATTTAGTTTATTAGCTATTAGTTCCAAACTATCATTATCTAACTGAATATCAAAGTTGTTTCTAACTATTAGAACTGGTTCCTTATAAGTGTTTTCAAAAGTATTCATAGCAAAATCTATTTTATACAAAGTTACTAAAGAAGTTATTAGCAACGCAAAAATTAATCCTTCGATTTTAACTCAGGACAGGCTATGAAGCAAACGGCAGCATTGATGCTAGGAATACTTGGATACCGATTGTTTTCGGTACAGGCATAGGAGCGATTTTTGTGCAGCTGAATGAGGTAATGAATATAAACAAAAAAAGATGCTTACTTAAATTAGTAAACATCTTTTTATAACTATATAATTAACTTTAAAACTTCATCCTTTGTATTCTAACCGCATTTAAAATAGCTAATAACGCCACACCGACATCTGCAAAAACGGCTTCCCACATGGTGGCTAATCCACCTGCACCGAGGATTAAAACTATTGCTTTAACACCAAATGCAAGTATTATATTTTGCCAAACAATTTTCTTTGTTTGCTTGCCTATTTTAATAGCCATAGGAATTTTACTTGGTTTATCATCTTGAATGACAACATCAGCGGTTTCTATGGTGGCATCGCTTCCTAAACCACCCATTGCTATTCCGACATTACTTAATGCGACTACTGGTGCATCGTTTACACCATCGCCAACAAAAGCAACTGTTTCTTTTTTTGCAATGATTTCTTTTACTTTATTTACTTTATCTTCGGGTAATAAATCTCCAAAAGCATTAATGATTCCGAGTTTTTGAGCTACAAACTGGACAACTGTATTTTTATCGCCACTTAACATTGTGGTTTTTACTCCTAATGCTTTTAATTTATCAATTGTGATTTGTGCATCTTCTTTGATGCTATCTGCAATGGTTAAATATCCAACAAATTTTTTATCGTAAGCTACAGCAATTAATGTATAAACGATACTTGATGGATCAATATCATACGAAATAGAGAATTTGTCCATTAGTTTGAAATTACCCACTAATAATTCTTTACCATTTACATAGGCTTTTAATCCGTGTCCTGATATTTCTTCAACATTTTGCAAAACAATTGTAGTATCAATATTTCCAACAAATTGATGTATAGCAGTTGCTACTGGATGTGTACTTTGGCTTTCTAAAGCATTAACCATTTTTAAAATATCCTCCTTATTGAAATCGGAATTAAAAACAACTTCTTGAACTTTAAAAACTCCTTCGGTCATTGTTCCTGTTTTATCCATTACAACATTTTGAACCGAAGCCATTACATCAAGAAAATTACTTCCTTTAAAAAGAATTCCGTTTTTAGAAGCTGCTCCAATTCCACCAAAATATCCTAAAGGAATACTAATAACTAAAGCACAAGGGCAAGAAATAACCAAGAAAATTAATGCTCGATACAACCAATCATTAAATTGGTAATCTGAAACAAAAAACATTGGCAACACACATATTGCAACGGCTAAAGCAACTACAATTGGAGTATATATTTTTGCGAATTTTCTAATAAATAATTCTGTTGGTGCTTTTTTAGACGTTGCATCTTGTACCATTTCAAGAATTTTTGATAATTTACTATCCGTATAAGCAACAGTTACTTTTACTTGACAAACCGAATTTAAGTTTATCATTCCTGCTAAAACTATTTCTCCTTTTGCTTTTGTGTCTGGTTTACTTTCGCCTGTTAATGCAGCGGTGTTGAAAGAAGCAGTATCAGAAAGTAATTCACCATCTAAACCTAATTTTTCACCAGCTTTAAGTTGGATAATATCTCCAATTTTAGCTGTTGATGCTTTGATTGTTTTAGCAACATTATTTTCTAAAATAGTAACTTCATCTGGTCGTTGGTCTAGTAAGGTTTTAATATTGGCTTTAGCTCTTTTTACGGCTAATGCTTGAAAGATTTCGCCAATGGCATAAAATAACATTACTGCTACACCTTCGGGAAATTCGGCAATTGCAAAAGCACCAATTGTAGCAATACTCATTAATAGAAATTCTGAAAAAAATTCGCCTTTTTTGATACTTTCAAAAGCTTCTTTAATAACAGGAAAACCGACTGGAATGTACGCTAAAATATACCAACCTATTCTAATATAACCTGTAAACCAAGATGGGGTAAAATAGTTATCCAATCCAATGGCAAACATCAATAACACCAAGCTTATAATTGCTGGCAAAAACATTTGAAACGTAGATTTTTCTTGGTTAGAATGGTCGTGGTCGTGACCATCACCATCAGAATGATGTTCACTATCATTATTAATCTTCTCTTCTAATGAACAACAAATTTGTTTCCCATCTTTGTCATAAATGTGTTGATGTTCCATACTATATGAATTATGCGTTCAACTTTAAAATTTCTTGAATATCCTCTGGTATTTCCATTGTTTTTAAAGGTGGTACATTTGCACCACCTGTATTACCTAAAGGAATATGACCAACAAATGATTTTACACCACCTACCAATAATCTTGGGATTTGACCAACTACTTCTTTAGTGCTTTTTATTTTAATACCAAATTGTAACATTTTCCAATGAACAAAGGAATGCTCATAAGGATATTTTTGTCCGATGATGTGAGCACGTTCCAAATGATGCCAAGCTATTTGTAAGTCGTTTAACTTTAAATTTTCAGCAGCCAATTGCAATTCATTTTGATAGAATGATACTAATTCTTTTGGCATTATTGTATTAAATTTCATAATTGAGTTTACATTAATTTTATAAACTTAGATTACTATTTTTTCTAATGATTATGTCCGTCATGGTTTTCTTCAGAATTGTCGTGTCCTTCATGGTTTTCAGTTTCATGATCATGACCTTCGTGGCTTTCAGCTTTCGCTTCTATTAATTCCATTTTACAAACAGGACAAGTTCCTTTTTCATCATAAGTTTTACCTTTTTCACAATCCATTGGACATTCATAAGTAACTTTATGCTCTTCACCCTCTTTATGATTGTGTCCTTCGTGTTCTGTTGCTGTTTTTGTAGTTTCTTCTTTTTTATTACAAGAAACCGTTGTACCTAAAGCTATGGCAAGTGCCATAATTAAAATTGATTTTTTCATGATAATTTAGTTTATTTATATTAATTGTTATTTTAAAATATTAATGTGCATGACCACCACCACCTTCGTTTTTAATTAAATGGCTTTGAATGTAATAAGCTCCTTTTAAAACAATTTTTGCGTTTGCATCGATTTTTTGTAATAGCGTAACTTGTGTATATCCTAATTGTGTGGTGCCTGATTTTACCTCAATACGTTGAAAATGGAATGTTTTTCCTTCTACTTCTTCGTGCTTGTCACCATCTTCATGATTATGCCCTTCTTTTTCGTCGTGAGCATCTTCTTTATGTCCTTCTTCTAAAACAAAAATAAATTCGCGTCCATCAGCTTTAATAATTGCTTCAGTTGGAACTGCTTTTACATTATTTGAACCTACATCTATAAGCGCATTTACATACATTCCTGGTATTAATTTTTGTTGGTTGTTTGAAATATCTGCATGTACAGCTACAGATTTTGTATCGTTTTCAAAGGATTTACCAACACTAAATATTTTTCCTTTTACCTCTGAATTATCTTGATTCACTAAAACAAAACGTACATTTTGACCTATTTTTACCTTAAATAAATCTTTTTCATAGACTAATAAATCTACATGTAATTTAGAATTATCTACTATATTCATTAATGGTTTTCCTGCTTCAACATTACTTCCAATTTTAATATAAATTTCGGTTAAGTTTCCAGAAATTGGAGCAAGAACAGGAACGGTTGCTGTTGCGTTTCCATTACCACTAATATTTAAAGTATTTAATTGTTTTTGTAGCGAATTAAATCGAGCTCTTTCAATTTCGAATTCTGCCTTTGTTTTTTGAAACGTTTTTTTAGAATTTACTTCTTCATCGCTTAATGTTTTTTGTCTTTCAAATTCTAATTTTAAAAACTCCAAATTGCTCTTTGAAGTTAAATAAGCTTCTTGTAATTTAGTAAACTCTGGACTTTCAATTGTTGCGATGATTTGACCTTTGCTTACATACTGCCCTTCTGAAACATTAATAGTTTTTACAATTCCTGATGTATAAACTGAAACATCAGCTTGATTTTGTGGAGGTAACTTGGTATAACCATTTACATTTATTACTTCGCTTAAATTTTTATCTGAAAAAGTTCCTAATTGAATACTTGAGGCTTTAAATTGTGCTTCGTTTAGTTCTACTTCTTTTATTGCTGTAGGCTCTTTTTCATCTGAATGACTTTCTTCTGTATGTGTTTCGCCTTCAGTATGAACGTGACCATCACCTTCAGTATGACGCAAAGAGAAATATAAAATAATAGCAAGGATTATTGCTCCAACTATTGATGCGTATATGATATTTGATTTCTTCATTTCTGTTTATGTTATTGATTGATAGTATATTGTATAGCTATTATAGTTTGATTAAAATTATTTATAGCTTCATTATAATTGGTTTGTATTTCGGTAGCCGTTTCAATACCTTGTACATATTCTACATACGAAATATCCCCATTTTGATAACTTTTTGTAGCATTTTTAATTATTAAATCAGCATTCGGAATGGCTGTGTTTTTATAATAATCTATCAATGATTGATAGGTTGTAAGTTGCTCAATTTGCTGCTCTAAATGACTTTTAAATTGCTGGTTTATATAGTTAGCATTTTTTTGCTCCATTTCTATATTTGTTTGTGCTGCTTTACTTTTTTTAATAGTACTTCCCATAAATATAGGGACTGAAAGTCCAACAGAAAAACCTTGAAATTGTGGTGAATTATCATAGTATTTCGTTACACCATCCACTTCTTGATTCCCTGTTATGGATTGCAAAAAGTAGCCTACTGAAAACTCTGGAAATAAATTTGATTTTTCTAATTTATGATTGGCTTCAGCTATTTTCACTTGTTGATTAGCTAACTGAACTACTGGATTTTGTTTCACTAATGTGCTATCCATTTTTACAACAAAAGGCATAGGTCCAAAAGTTGTATCCGAAATTTCAATATCATTGTCTAAATCTAAAAGTGTTTTAAGCTTTGATTTTTCGATAGCAATTTGCGTTTTGAATTGTTTTATTTTTTGTTCTAATTCTTGTTGTTTAGATACTGCAATTGTTTTTTCTAAAGCACTTGTTTCACCTGTTTGAAACTTTAATGTTGCTGATTTTACAAATTTTTGCATGAGTACATTTTGCTTATCTAACAATGCATTTTGCTTTTCAAAGTATAGAATGGTATTCCAAGATTGACGAATAGAAAAAGTTATTTGTTGCCTTGAAACACTTAATTTATTTTGACTAGCCGAACTATTTTCTTGCAATAATTTTCTTTTTGCACTTATTTGAAAAGGATTGAAACTCTGACTAATTTGAAAATTTTTATCTTGAGCTTGCGAATTTATTTGTCCAAAAGTTCCTGAAATTTCTGTTTTAGGCAATTCGAATGCAGTCTTAACTAATTGTGATTGCATTTTAGTTTCTAAGGTAACCGCTTGAATGTTTAAGTTGTTTTTTAGCCCCATTTCTAATGCTTCATTTAAACTTAATTTTTGCTTTTCTTGTGCATTGATTGCTAATGAACTAAATAAAAATGCAAGTAGCATAGCTGAATTCTTCATGGTTTTTCGTTTTATTTTAATCCCTTTTTCAAAGTATAAATACAAAATTGGTAAGACAATTAATGTTAGTAGAGTAGCTGTTATTAAACCCCCAATTACTACTGTTGCTAAAGGTTTTTGAACTTCGGCACCAGCGCTACTACTTATTGCCATTGGTAAAAACCCAAGTGAAGCTACAGCAGCTGTTAATATAACAGGTCTTAAACGTACTTTAGTTCCTTCTTTTATTCGGTCATATACATTATCCATACCTTGTTTTTTAAGTTCATTAAAATAACCAATTAAAACAATTCCGTTTAATACCGCTACACCAAAAAGAGCAATAAATCCGACACCTGCTGAAATACTAAACGGCATATCGCGTAACCATAACGCCACAATACCTCCAATAGCAGATAATGGAATTGCTGTAAATATTAACAACGATTGTTTAATTGATTTGAATGTAAAATAAAGTAGGACTAAAATTAAACCTAATGCTACCGGCACAGCAACAGAAAGTCGTTTGTTTGCTTTGATAAGATTTTCAAATTGTCCGCCATAAGTAGTGTAATATCCTTCAGGTAATTTTAGCTTTTCGTCTAATTTAGCTTGAATAGTTTCTACAACTGTTTTTACATCAGCACCACGAACATTGAAACCTACAACTATTCTACGCTTTCCGTTTTCACGAGAAATTTGCATTGGACCATCTTCATATTTTACATCAGCAATTTGTTCTAAAGGTATTTGATTGCCTGATGGTAATGTTACAAACAACGCCTTTAAGTTTTCAATATCTTTTCTGCTATCATTTGCTAAACGCACAACTAAATCGAAACGTTTTTCACCTTCATAGACAACTCCTGCTGTTTCTCCTGCAAAACCCATACGAACAACTTTATTTAAGTCGCCAATTTTTAAACCATATAATGCTAATTTATCTTTATTGTATCTAATTGTTATTTGTGGTAAACCTGCTACACGTTCTGCTTTAGCATCTGAAACACCTTCAATACCATTAATTAACTGCACTACTTCTTCACCTTTGCTAACTAACATATCAATATCGTCACCAAAAATTTTAACGGCAACATCACTTCTTACACCTGTCATTAACTCATTAAAACGCATTTGAATAGGTTGGGAAAACTCAGTAAACGCACCTGGAATATCTGACAAAGCATGTTCCATTTTTTCCATTAGTTCCTCTTTTGTTTCTGCGGAAGTCCATTCGCTTTTATCCTTCAAGAGAATAATCATATCTCCTGCTTCAATAGGCATTGGATCAGTAGGAATTTCAGCCGAACCAATTTTGGTTACAATCATTTTTACTTCGGGAAATTTATCTCTTAATATTTTTTCTGCTTGCGTGGTTGCTTCTACTTCTTGAGATAATGAACTACCTGATGCAATGATTAAATGTGTTGCAATATCACCTTCATCTAATGTAGGAATGAATTCACCACCCAACGAATTGAAAACAAATAAACTTGCAACAAATAAACCAATGGCAACCGCAATAATTGCTGCTTTAACTTGTAGTGCTTTTTCTAAAATTGGAGTGTAAAAATTATAGATAGCATCAATAATTTTATCGCTAAAATTCTTTTTATGTCCTGTTTGTTTTTTTAATGCCAAAGCCGACATCATAGGGACGTACGTTAAAGACAATATAAATGCTCCTAATATGGCAAAAGAAACCGTTTGTGCCATTGGACCAAACATTTTTCCTTCGATACCTACTAAAGCTAAGATAGGAAGATAAACAATTAAGATTATTATTTCTCCAAAAGCCGCACTACTTCTAATTTTTGATGATGCTTGATATACTTCGTCATTCATTTCTTGAGTGGTGAGTTTGCCTTTATTACTAACTTGGAGTCGATGTATTATAGCTTCTACAATGATAACCGCACCATCTACAATTAGCCCAAAATCGATAGCACCTAAACTCATTAAATTACCACTAACTCCAAAAAGTTTCATCATAGAAATGGCAAATAATAATGCCAATGGAATAACCGAAGCAACCACTAAACCTGCCCTCCAATTACCAAGTAGTAATACTAAAATGAAAATAACTATTAATGCTCCTTCAATTAAATTAGTTTGAACTGTACTTATAGCTTTGTTTACTAAAACGGTTCTGTCCATAAACGCCTCAATTTCTACACCTTCGGGAAGTGATTTTTTGATTTGTTCCATTTTGTCTTTAACCACCTTAACTACTTCACCACTGTTCTCACCTTTAAGCATCATTACCATTCCTGACACTTCTTCGCCTTTTCCATCTTTTGTAACTGCACCATAACGAATACTGCTACCTATTTGAACATTGGCTACATCACGAATAAGAATAGGAATTCCGTTTTGATTTTTAACCACTATTTTATTTATATCGTCGATGCTACTGACCATTCCGACACCTCTAATAAAATAAGCATAAGGTTTTTTATCTATGTATGCACCACCTGTATTTTCATTATTATTTTCTAATGCTTCAAATATTTCAGTGATGGTTGTATTCATACTTCTTAGCTTGTCTGGAACAACAGCTATTTCATATTGTTTTAGGTTTCCACCTAAAGTATTTACTTCAGCTACACCTTTTGTACCGATTAATTGGGGCTTTATTATCCAATCTTGAATGGTTCTTAAATCAGTAGCGTTGTATTTTTCTTCGTACCCTTTTTTGGGAAATACTACATATTGGTATATTTCGCCTAAACCTGTACTTACTGGAGACATTTCAGGAGTTCCAACACCTTTTGGTATGGTATTTTCTGCTTCTTTAATACGTTCTGTTATTTGTGCTCTTGCCCAATAAATATCGACATCTTCTTCAAAAACAACGGTAACCACACTTAAACCAAAACGACTTATGGAACGAAGCTCCACAACATTAGGAATTGATTTAACTGATTGCTCTATTGGATAGGTTATAAACTGCTCTACTTCTTGAGTTGCTAAAGTAGGTGAACTTGTAATGATTTGTACTTGATTATTTGTAATGTCTGGTAAAGCATCTATTGGTAAAGTATATAATGAATAACTACCTACAATGACTAATACAAGTGTAAAAAGACCAATAATAAATTTATTATTGATACTAAAATGAATGATTTTATCTAACATTTTATTTTGTGTAATGAATTATTAAACAGAGAACTGTTATTTTTTTAAAGTTGTTTTAAAGACACAACTTATTAACCCGAAATTACTCGGGCTTCATTACACTAACTGTGGCGGTTGCCAAATGCTTCCGTAGAAATTTGAAAACGAAGTTGATTTATAAAAAGAAATGGAAGTTTTTATTTCTTGAAATCGAACTAAGAATTGAAAAGATTGAACTTCAAAAAAGGTTAATGTTTGTTGACCACAACAATTGCAATCACAAAATGGAGAACATAAATCTGTTTCTTCATCATGCGAATGATTGTGTTGTGAGTGAGCTTGTGAACTTGATGAAATAGTAGTAACATCATTATGCTTATCTGCACAAGGATAGGCAGTAAGCATAACTATATATATTGATAATATGATGTTTAAGATTTTCATCGTTGTAAAAGTAGTATATTTTTACAAAAAATAAAAATAATTACAAATTGGGCAATTATTTTAAAAATAAGTTGATATCCCAAAATTGAATCCATCTGTTATAGATGGTGGATTTGATAGTATATCTCGTTGTTTTAGTAATCTATAATTTAAACGAATAACTGTTTGACTATTTGGTCTAAAACTAATAGCAGAAACCACACTCCATAAATCTTCACCTATATTACCACCTGTTTCGTTAAATTTACCCACATTCCAATCTACATATTCTAATCTACAAGCTACATTTAATGTTGCCTTTTCCCAACCTAACATTGTACGATTTAGAATTGGCTGAACGATATCTATAAAACCACCTTGTTGTTTACTTCCAAACTGTTGTGAATATGTACTAGGCACATCAACATTTATCCAAGCAAATTCAGTAGTAATAAAAGTTTTTGTGTTTGGAAGTGTCGTATTGAAATCAATTGCAAAAATATTTACACTTCGCTTTTCATCTATAATAATGCCATCTTCTTGAAACTTATTGTAAACACCTCCCATATAAGACAAACCTATTTCGCCAATTTTACCATTTCTTACGGCTATTTTTCCTGTAAATAATGGTATTCCACTATTAATTTCTTCGAATCTATCTGGATTATCTTTAGCTGCTGGTAAATAGGTTTTATTTTGAGTGTTTTCTATTATTGAATTATCAAAACTTCCTGAAAAATAAGCCTCATATCCATACATCCAATTTTTATGGTATTTTTTACCGTATAAACCTGCCCCAACATTACTAAAAGTGCCTGGTAACATCTGAGTTGCTGGAATTGGTCTGTCTGTAAATTCCCATTTTGGACCGTCGTGATTTTGATTAAATGCCCCGATTGGATTAACAATAATTCCTGCTCTAAAACTTGCCAAAGGATGAAACTCAACATCAACAGAAGCGAATTCGATTGCAATTTCTTTGCCACCTTCTTCAAATTCTAACTCACTTAAAAACTTTACTCGTTTACCTATTGATGAAGACATAAATATAGATAATCTTCTGGCTTGAAACTGATGTCCTTCTGAAACACCATCGGTAGTAAGATGTTGCCAATTGGTTTCTACATAACCTCCAATAGCAATTGGTGTTTTATTAATATTTAAAGTTGGACGATTATATATAGCATCCATATTTAATACTTTGGTTGTATCTTTTGATACTCTTTTTAATAAGCTAGGATCTATTTGTGCATTGATTGTATTACTTATTACAAAAAAACATAAAATTATATAGGAAATTGAGATTCTCATTTTAATGAAACTTTTAAAATATTATTTTCTATTCGTATTGGAAATTTTCTTAAATCTGTGCTTGCGGGACCGCTTTCAACAATTCCTTTATTGCTAAATTCACTACCATGAGCTGCACATTGAAGTTTATCTCCGAAGACTTGAAGTTCTGCTCCTTGATGTGTACATTCCATTAACAATGCCATATACTCTGTTTCATTGAATCGATAAATACAAATAGGAAATTGTAATATTTCATTCTGAGCGATAACGTATTTTTTATATTCTATTTTTCCATTTGAATTAATTTCAAAATCAGTAATTGGAACTAAAAGATCTGAACCTTTTATTTCTTTTGACAAGATTTGTGTTGAGGAACAGCTTTCTAATAAAGAAATACCTGCAATAGTTGCTAAACAACCAAAACCGCATGTTTTAAGAAAATCTTTTCTATTCATTTTATAAGGATTTTAAAAATTTTAGTACTGCATTTTTATCTGCTTGAGAAAGACTATTAAATGCGGTTCTACTACCAGTTGCTTCACCACCATGCATAGAAATGGCTTGTTCAATACTACGAGCTCTTCCATCGTGCATTAAAAAATATTGACCTCCCTGTGAATTTGCAGAAAGTCCTAATCCCCACAAAGGTGGTGTTCTCCATTCATAAGTTTTTGCAATACCTTCTGTGTAACCATCATCTAAACCACTTCCCATGTCATGCAAAAGCATATCAGTATAAGGTGAAAATGATTTGAATGATAATCCAGTTATTGGTGAATATCCAGTTGTTAAATTTGATTTATGACAGCCTGTACAATTAATTTGTTCAAATACATTTCTACCATGAATTACTTCTGTGTCATTTTGATTTCTTTGGATAGGGGCTTTTAATGTTTTAAGATAAAACACTAAATCATTAACCGTTACATTTGCTACTTCTGGGTCAATTTCTTCATTAGTATAAACATCGATAGGATTAAAGGTTGATGTTATTCCCATATCTTGATTATAAGCATTTACTGTTTGATGCAATAAATTAATAGCTGCCGCTTTTTTACCAAATCGTCCAATATATTTTCCGTTTTGAGTTAGTGCATTTTCAGGGTTAATATAGCTTGGAATAGTTATCCAATTGGGTACACCTGAAATACCATCACCATCTGAATCGTTTGGGTCTGCCATTGCTAAAATATCAGCATCTGTAAGGTATTGTAAAAAGCCTAAACCTGTGTTTGCAGGTGGTGTAAATTTTGAAAATGTAGCTCCAAAAGGAATTTGCTCAGGAGTATATCCTGGTAAAGCTCTATTTTGTAGTTGTGGACCTCCTAAATGTAAAAAGGTATTTCCAAATTCATCAGCTTGGCCAAAACGAATTAATGTAGTAAAAGGGTGTCCTTTTCCATCACCAGCATGACAACTAATACAACTTGTTGCAACAAATGTTGACCCTAAACCCGTTTGTCGTGTAAAGACTTCAGTGAAAGCTACATCACCTTTTAAAAACCTTGCTAATTCTTCATTTGATAAACCATCAATTGTTCCATCTAAAACTTCATCGTCAGCTGGAATATCTACTTAAGAAGTCTCACACGAGATAAGTATAATCGATAAAAACGAGAGAGTTGTTATTTGCTTAAAAATTGTTTTCGTTATTCTAATAATTATTTTTAGGCAAAACTAAAATATTAATTAGGTAAATACAAATTAAATAAAAAAAATATAATATGAAAAAGATTTATAACTAATGGAATATGACAAAAAATCTAATTATTGGTATTTATTTCGTTACAAAAAAAGATATTAAATCATAAAACATAAAAGAACATAAGTAGTGAGATAATGAATATGTAGATAGCTATAAAGGTGTAATTAACAATCCTTGTATAGTTCACACTATAGATAATATGTATTTAAAACAAAAGTAAATTTTAAAAAAGTTTTAAGCATACGTAAAACCGTACGGATTTATATAAAACCGTACGGTTTTCCTCATTCGAAGAAAATTTTTAGTTTTCTGTTGTAGTTGATTTTTGCGAGATAGTCTATGAATTCTGGGAGTTCGGAGAGTGAGAGTAAGCCGTTTGTGTTTCTTGGTAAAGGTTTGAAGTGGACTTCTTTTATGTGTTTTTTGAAGATTATTTCACCCAAAGTAAAACGCAATAATGATTTTACATATTTTTTTGAATATACTTTGTCTTCATGTGAAATGTTTTTAGGCAGATAAAGCGTTAGTATGATTTTTTTACTAGCTGTATTGTAGTCTTCTAACTTGATTAAAATTGATTTAATCATCTCTATCAATTTGTCTGAAAATTGGTTTTTGTTTTCGGCACATAATGGCTTTAGAAATGTGTGAGCTGTGAAATATTCTAATCTTGGTTTATTTTCACCTAATGCAATTATTTTAGGGAATAGTTTACGGTAACCGTGAGCTGAAAATAAGACACAAAATTTGTTAGATTGGTTGTTTTGCATGTAAATGTAAATGACGATTCTTTTTGAAACATAGTTGAGGTTTCGATGTAGGTTTTCTATTACCTCATCTGAATTAATTCCCAGTTTGTAGGCGTGGTAAATTGCTTGTTCGTTTTGTTGGAACCAAGTCCAGAAGTTTTGGATGGTTTTTATTTGGCGAGGGTTTAATTGTTTGTTCATTTTGTTTTAAGTTTAAGGTTTCAGGTTGTGGTTTTAAGCTGCGCTTAAAAGAGTAAGCCTACTTCGTAGGAGATACCAAGCTTCGCGCGGTATGACAAGTTTAACGCCGTTAAACAGAAGCCTACTTTGTAGGAGTTTCCTAGTTTCACTCGGAATGACACAATCATTATCATGATTGATTGAAGAATTATCTTTTATCTCTGGATTCATTACTGAAGGTGATTAGGTTGAACATTGACCTCATCCTTGATCTTAGGCGGTTGCCGTAGAGGGCTTCTATTTCGCTTGCGGAGAGGTTTGTGGTGATGTGGGTGATGGATTGATTTTGAACGAAGTCTTCGTAGCGTGAAATGATTATTTCTGCCATTACGTTTAGGTCGTTGCCGTAGTGTTTGATGTTTTGTTCTGCTCCTAAGTCGTCGAAACAGTAGCCGGTTAAACGTGATTGAGTGTGTTCTTTTTGGGTGTAATGATGAAGTGATTCAAAGCCATTTTTTGCAAACTCGAAAGATATTTCTCTACATGTCTTGATTTTGTAGTCGTGTTTGTGGTAAAAAAATGGTCGAATTAATGCCATAATTGACGTTTTCCCGCATCCAATTGGTCCCGATAATAAAATACCTTTGTTGAGGTCTAAATCGAGCTCTAAAGCCTTTTTTTCGTCTCGAATGGCATAAATAACCAATTTGAAGATAGTTTGGTGATCAATATCTTCAATTTTAAATGAGCGTCCGTAGATGAGTTTGCCCTGGTACTCGATGTAGTTTAAGCACCAATTGAAGTTGTAGACTTTGATTCCGTTTTGGATTTCAAAAGTTTCTTTGATGGTGTTAAAGTGCTTCTCCATAGTTTTTTTGATTTGTTACGTGGAGGTGTTTTGGGTTTAAATTGATTGTTTTGGGTTCTGTTTGAACTGAAGCATTAGTTTTATTTCCAAACTTCCTAGCGTTGAGCATCCAATTTCTTGCTGCAGCTTTCCAGTCTTTCATTTTGGTTCTGCCACCGACTAACCAGCCGTTGCTCTCGAAGTAATTGAAAAAGCGTTGTGCTTCGATTTCGGTGAAGTTTTTTTCGAGGAAGTAGATTTGTGCTTCTTCCAAAGTGGGTTTTATAAATTTTGAAACAAGCTTCTCGATCCCGATAGGACGGGACAGGCAATCGCTCGAAGTGATAGAAGAATGATTTTCATCTTTCTTTTTATTTTTTTCGCGCAACTTTTTTTGTTTTTCTTTTTCAACTTTCAAATCCGATTCTACAACCTCATCAAAAATTGAATTTGTAAAATTTAATTTATTTTCATTTTTTGAAATTTCTTGCTTAGCTAAGTTTATACTGTTTGTATTGTTTATATTGTTTATATAAGGTACATGTTTAGAGCTTGTTTGATGCTTGTTTAGAGCTTGTTTAGTAACCTGTTCATCAACCTGTTCAATGACTTGGTCATTTTTTGACTTGGTTGCATGCTTTTTTAGTTCTTTTTTAGAAACTGGTTTGGTGTAAAAATCCAAGTTACAGACTTCCAGAATGGAACCTTTAAATGGGTTGAATGATGGTTTGTAAATCACGTATTCTCTTTCGGTTAAATCTTTCATGCATTTGTGGTAGGTTGCTGTCGATGCAATTTTACTAATGCGCATTAGTTCGTCACGTGAAATGCTGATTGGATTTTGAAAGCGGTTTTGATTCCATAGTTGGAAAATGGCCATGTATAGGCTTATGTGGGTGGGATTGAGCTCGTAATCGGCGCTTACTTTTTCGAAGAAGCCGGTCAAATGTTTTATATAATTCATGGTTTTAAAGTTTCAAGTTTCAGATTGTGGTTTTAAGCTGCGCTTAAAAGTTAAAACCTACTTCGTAGGAGATACTTTGGCAAGCGCAGTATGACAACTTTGTGTGTGCGATTTGCAGGTGCAAACTTCACAAGTGCCGTTACAGGTGTTTGTGTTTTCTTGCATATTACTTTTCTAACATTTTTACGATGTCCTCGTAGTTGTAGTAATTGATTCCGCCTATGCGTTTGTATTTTAATGTCCCATTGATGCGGAGGTTTTGTAAGGTGCCTGGGGAGATTTTTAGGATTTCACGGACTTCGGCTGATTTGAGCCAAGGTTTTGGTAAAGCTTCAGATGTTTTTGATTTTGTTGTGGAATTTTTGATTTCTCGTAGTAATAGATTTCCAAAGTTTAGCAAATCTCGTTTCGTTACCATTTGGTGTTGTAATAGTTCAATGTTGTCTGTTTCTGGGAACAGGGCTTTGTGATTGAAGTTCATAATGCTATGTTTTGAAGTTATTTGGTACAAAACAATTGCATTTGAAAAAGAAAAGTTCCCAAGTTGGTACCAACTTGGGAACGATTTTTATGTGATTTGGTTGTTTTTTGTAGGTTTTAGTTTAAATCGTTTTCGATTTTATCTTCCAAAAGCTTTTGTAAATGGCTTAAAAATCGAGTTTGATCTGTTTTGCGTTTTTTAATAGCATTGAAGTTTCCGTAGATGTTGTCTTCTAATTCTATTTGAAACGCTTTTTCAAAAACGTGGGTGATTTCTTTGATGTCGGCTTGACCATTATCGAAAACTTTAGCTTCATGTAACGCGTAAATGAGTTCAACTAAATCTACTTTTTTTTCTGTCCAATGTAGATTAGATTTGAATTGATTGTTGGTAATTGCACATGATTGATTGAGATTATCAATGCGGTTTTCGATGTGTAATGCTAGTAATTCAAAAGCAATTACTTCCGCTAGCAAATAATCATGTGACGTACATAATTTAGCATCATGAATTATCACCGAGCAATCGTTTAAAAATATGTCTTTGTATTTTTTCCTGGTAAAATACAATTCATCAAAATGCGTGGAATGACTTTTAATGTATTTGATAAATTCTCTATTTTTCCTGTAAAAATGGTTGATTGCATCCAGTTTTTTCTCAAAGTGTTTTATTCTTTTGCTCTTGTCTAATGGAAGAGATGCTACTAAAGAAAGGATTTCTTTATAGAAAATAAGTTTAGCTACAATATTAGGCTTGATTTCCTTGAAGAATTTGATTTCTTCTTGAATGGTTTCGAAGACGTGATGTTTAAGCCAGTCGGTTAATTGTTTTAAAATGTCTTCAATGAAAATAATAATCTTTTTTGCTTTTTCTACTTCATTAGAATTTGAGTTAAGGATTAGAGAAAGTTCGTGTTCAAAATCTACCAAAGAGTTGTTTTTTATAGTTGTTATCATAAAAAAATAGATTTTAGTTTGTCAAATTAAACTAAAATCTATTAAATTAAATGTAAATAAAATCTTAAAAATATTACAATATTTATAATATTTTAGTAATTCATTGATTTACTATGAGTTTGTAATTTTGTATTGAATTTAGCTTTTAACACTTGCATATCTTCACTTATTTTCTTGTCTAAAATCTTAGCGTAATGCTGGATTTCACATACTAATTTTAAAATCAATAATTTAAATTCAACCCGAATCCGAATCCCATATCGCTATCATAATGAGTTCTTAGGCTGAGATTTCGTTTTAGAATATATCGTGCTTCTAGCATGTATTCGGTATCAGTATTGACCATGAACCCCATTCGTAATCGTTTGGAAACAGGGATATCTTCTCGCATTAATTGTAATCTTAGATTTCCGTCTTGAAACACCTCTGCTTGAAATTGTACAAGCATGGGTAAAGTGTATGCAAAACCGGCACTGAAAACAGCTCTATGGTCTTTGGTGTTTTTTTGTCCGAAAATGTTTTTTTCTATCTCACCTTCCATATCTCGGTAACGCCAATCAAAACCGATAAAGGGCATTAACCATTGCATTTTTCCAATATATCTTCCTAAATGGAATTCTGCTTCATAACCGTGCATATCATGATAGCCTAAACGCCATTCTGCTCCTAAACTCCAACGAGTATTTTGTACCATTGCCATACCATCGTTACCATTGGTAGCAAAATCGTTTTCAGCCATAAAGTGAAAAGCTCTGTCATCAGCAAATAATTTGCGTTGGGCTAATTTTGGATTAGGAATTAATGGATTGGGTTCTTGATTTTCATACGTAAAAATTCTTCCCATGCCTGCCATCATGTGATACAAGATGTGACAATGAAAAAACCAATCGCCCTCAACATTAGCATTGAATTCTATTACATTGGTTTCCATTGGCATTAAATCCATTACGTTTTTTAAAGGTGCATAATCCCCTTGTCCGTTAATGATTCTAAAATCATGTCCGTGCAAATGCATGGGATGGCGCATCATGGAACCGTTGTAGAGCGTAATTCTAACATTTTCGCCTTTCTTAATTAAGATTTTATCGGTTTCTGAAATTACTTTGTTGTCCATGCTCCAAACATAACGGTTCATATTTCCTGTAAGCTCAAATCGAAGTTCTTTAACTTCTACATCTTTTGGTAGCGCTGTTTTTTCTGTGGCTTTTAGCATAGCATAATTAAGTGTGGTGATGTTCGCCAATGCATTAGCATCATACTTATTATGTTTTGAATGTTCTTGATGCATTTCCGTTTTAGGAGTTGCTTCTTTACTTTTTTCTATTTCTTCACCCGTAATTTCAGGATACATAACTACGTTCATATCCATTTGATTTAAAGACATGCTCATTCCCATATCGTCTAACTCACCGTTCATTTTCATCATATCGTTCATCA
This sequence comes from Flavobacterium sp. N2820, assembly GCF_025947285.1. Classification (NCBI taxonomy): domain Bacteria; kingdom Pseudomonadati; phylum Bacteroidota; class Flavobacteriia; order Flavobacteriales; family Flavobacteriaceae; genus Flavobacterium; species Flavobacterium sp. N2820. Next base: position 1,068,711 of record NZ_CP110008.1, read on the forward strand.
TCTTCATCCCTTCAAAATATTTTAATTTTGGCAAGGGTGAAATCAATTGTTTGATACCGTTTCCAATGTAAAGGGATGCGGATTTTGTTCTATCTTCGGCAGTAGCTAAAAATTCATATGACGTATTATTGGCTGGAATTGTGACTATGACATCATAGGTTTCTGAAACAGCAATTAGTAATCGATTTACTTCCACAGGTTCTACATCATTACCATCACTAGCTACTACCGTTATTTTTCCACCGGCATAGGTTAACCAAAAATAAGAGGAAGCACCGCCATTAGCAATACGCAGTCGGACTTTATCGCCTCCTTTAAACTGTGTTAATTGACTTTCGTTTATTCCGTTGATTAGAAACTTTTCGTAATAAACATCGCTCACATCCATGGCATTCATACGTTTCCACTCGTTACCCAATTTGGTTTTGAAATGTCCTTGCTTGATAGCTTCACTATAACTTTGTGTTGAGCCTTTTTTTATGGCAAACCAATCGGAAGCGTTGTGTAACATTCGGTGAACGTTTTCTGGTTTTAAATCGGTCCATTCGCTTAAAATTAAAGGAACAGTTGGTAAATCATCGATACCTTTTCTAAAAGTAGGATCGTTTTCTTTTTTATTCATAATGAACATACCATACATTCCTATTTGTTCTTGCAACCCCGAGTGCGAATGATACCAATGGGTTCCGTTTTGGATGATGGGAAATGTATATTTATGCGTTGTGCCAGGTTGAATGGGCATTTGGGTTAAATTCGGTACTCCATCTTCTTTGTTAGGTAAAAATAATCCGTGCCAATGCAACGAAGTAGTTTCATTTAATTCGTTATGTACGTAAATTTCGGCAATATCGCCTTCTGTAAAAGTTAATGTTGGCATTGGGATTTGACCGTTGACTGCTATAGCTCTTTTTTCTTTTCCAGAATAGTTAACAATTGTATCGCGAACGTATAAATCGTAACGTACTATTTTTTGAGCGAATAAGATTTGTGATACAAAAAGTAATAGTACTATTTGCAACATTTTTTTTGAAAAAATATTTTGTAAATCCATATCTGATATTTTCATTTTAGTTATTGCAAATTTTTGAAAATCAAGCATTTTTGATTTTATTTTTTTAATAGCAATTCCCAACTTGCTATTTTATTGTTCAATGTTTCTATAGTTTTTTTCATTTTTTCCTTATCTGCTAATGATACTGCCCTTTTTGCAGCTTCAATAGCACTAGCGTAATCTTTGTTTTCCGATGCTATTTTTTGTCTCAAATTTGGATAATGGAAATTTTGAGGATTTAACTTTTCAGCATCCAATAGCCATTTAATTGCTTGTTTGAAATCTCTATTTGTACTGTAATAATAGTTGGCTGCTTGAAATAATAAGTTGGCATCTTGCGTTTTTCCTTTAACGATATGTTGGTCTATCAACGCTAATAACATATCGTCCTCTTTACTTTTAATTGGTATTTTGACCATAGTATTTTCCCAAAAGATTTTTAGAAATGCTTCACCTTTGCTATTAATGTCATTTAACTCAATTGTAAATGTTTCATAGAAATAGGGACTTTTTTCTGTGGGAACTTTAAAACGCATTACGTCTTTTTTCTCATCATAGCCGGTTTCACCATGTAAAGTTATATCTGTATTAATGATTATTGTCCACTCATTAATTGAAGGAATTGAAAATATTGAATAACTACCCGCTTTTAATATACTATTACCAAAGTAGATATCTTCAGAAGTTGTAATTACGGTACAATCACTTGCACCAGTTCGCCAAAGTTTATCAAATGGCACTAACTCACCAAATATTTTTCTGCCTCTTACTAATGGTCTACTATAGGCTATTTTAATTTTTGCACTGCCGACTTCCTGTTCAAATGATGAAGCAGGACTTGCAGATGTTGTTCTTATCTGGACTTTGTTTTGTGCAGAAATAAATACTGATTGTAAAATAATTAGGTGAAATAGGAATATTTTTTTCATTGTTTTGAATTATTGATTACTGTATTTTTATACTTTAAGTTATATTGATTTTGTGATTTCTAACAGCAATTATCTCCGGCTTGTATTGGTGGACACTTTACAGTTCCGTAACTACAATAAACGCAACAATCGCCTTGTTTAGGTCTTAAAACTGTTTTGCATTTTTCACACTCATAAAAAAACTGACAAGCATCGGTTGGCATTATTTCGTCTTTACTATACCCACAATTTGGACATGTTAATGTAGATTTTAATTCTACTGATTTTCCATTGTAGATAGTGCAAGTATCACAATTTCCGTGTAATTTGTTTCGATAATAATTTACTATCGTAGCTATGAAAAGCCCAAGCATACCAGCATAAATTAAATAAACTGCATTTTCTGATTTGCTAAAATAATAGGCAAATAATATTGTTATTCCACTCGGGATTGCTATTAATAAAGGATACAGGCAACGATGTTTACGATAGGAAATGATTAAGCCAACAATGGAAATTAAAACCATCGCTTGAAAAATCCACATCGTCCATCCTCCAAATAATTCAAAGCTTCCAAGTCCAAGAGCTGATGCTGCAAATGCAAAAAGAGGAAAACAGCAAGGCGAAAACAGTGCTGTGAAAAAAAGCCCCAGAGTGCCTAATTTATCTACATTATTAATTAATTTCATTTTGTTGTTTTTGTTATTATTTAAAGTTTTAAATTTCGTAATCTCAATGCATTTACAATTACAGATACAGAACTAAATGACATTGCTAAAGCGGCGATCATAGGAGATAATAAAATTCCAAAAACTGGATATAAAACTCCTGCTGCAATTGGTACACCTAATACGTTATAGAAAAAGGCGAAAAATAAATTTTGCTTGATGTTTTTCATAACAGCATGGCTTAAGTTCTTGGCTTTTACAATGCCTTGTAAATCGCCTTTGACTAAAGTTATTTTGGCACTTTCAATGGCGACATCTGTTCCTGTTCCCATAGCTATTCCGATATTGGCTTGTGCTAATGCCGGTGCATCGTTGATACCATCGCCAGCCATGGCCACAATTTTGCCTTCTGCTTGTAATTTTTTGATTTCGTTTAATTTGTCTTCGGGTAAACATCCTGCTTTATATGCCGCTAACCCCAATTCATCTGCAACTGCTTTGGCTGTGTTTTCGTTATCTCCTGTGAGCATAATTACTTCTACACCTTGACGTATTAACTCTTTAATGGCTGCTGAACTTGATTCTTTAATAGCATCGAAGATTGATACAAAACCAATTGCAACGCCATCTACAGCAATATATGAAACAGTTTTTCCCAATTTTTGTTCGGTAATGATTTTGTTTTCTATATCGTCAGAAATACTAGCTTTTACTTGTTCCATTAGTTTTTTATTACCTAATGCTACTTTTTTATTGGTTACTGTTCCTGTAACTCCTTTTCCGGCAATGGCTTCAAAATCTTTTACTTCGATTAATGAAATGGATTTTGTTTTGCCATAATTGACTACGGCTTGTGCTAATGGATGCTCACTATATTGGTTTAATGAAGCTATGCTTTGCAATAAATCGTTATCATTGTTATTGGTCGCATAAATTTTTTCGACCGATGGTTTTCCTTCGGTTATTGTTCCTGTTTTATCTGTAATTAAAACATTAACCTTATTCATGTTTTCTAAAGCTTCTGCATTTTTTATCAAAACCCCTGATTGTGCACCTTTACCAACACCTACCATTACTGACATGGGTGTTGCTAATCCTAACGCACACGGACAAGCAATAATTAAAACGGCAATAGCATTTATAAAACCATATACTAATGCCGGTTCGGGACCAAACTTTGCCCAAATGATAAATGTAATTGCTGATATAATTACTACAATAGGAACAAAATATTTGGAAATGCTATCGGCTAATTTTTGGATTGGCGCTCTCGAACGAGAAGCATCGTTGACCATTTGCACGATTTGAGAGAGTAGTGTTTCTGAACCTACTTTTTCGGCAATCATTACAAAGGATTTGTTACCGTTTATAGTTCCTGCAATTACATTGTCATCTTTCTTTTTGTCCACTGGAATGGGTTCGCCTGTAATCATCGCTTCATCAATGCTACTTTCTCCATCGGTAATTTTGCCATCAACTGGTATTTTGTCCCCGGGTTTTACGCGCAATAAATCCCCTTTTTTGATGTCGTGAATCGAAATTACTTTATCACTTCCATCAATTACTAAAATAGCTTCGGTAGGAGCGAGTTTTAGTAATTCCTTAATTGCTCCACTAGTTTGGCTGTGTGCTTTGGCTTCCATTAATTGTCCTAATAGAACCAATGTTAGAATTACTGTTGTGGCTTCAAAATAAAGCAAGACTGTTCCGTGTTCTGTTTTGAATTCGTTTGGAAAAATGTTTGGAAAAAACATACCCACTAAACTAAACAAAAAGGCAACTCCGGTTCCTATACCGATAAGGGTAAACATATTCAAATTCCAAGTAATAATAGATTTGAAGGCACGAACAAAGAACATCCAACAGGCATAAAAAACAACAGGAAGTGTAAGTATAAATTGTACCCAATTCCATTTTGTAGCATCCATTATTTTAAGTAACGGATTGTTTGGCATCATTTCTATCATTGCGATTGCAAAAATGGGAACTGTAAATACGACCGCTATTTTCATTTTTTTGACCAAATCTTTATAGGTCTTTTGATCTTCTGTGTCAGTTGGATTCATAGGCACTAAATCCATTCCGCAAATAGGACAAGAACCTGGTGTTTCACTAATTACTTCTGGATGCATTGGACAAGTATATAGGGATTTGCTAAGAGTTAAATCCGGAGCTTTGACTAAATCCATTCCGCATACAGGACAGTCGCCTGCTTTGTCATACACTTTTTCGCCTTCACAATGCATTGGACAATAATATTTGCCATTAGCATTAACAGCGATTTTGATTTCTTTTTTATCGCTGTGGGAATGCGTAGAGCAACAAGATTTTACAGTATTTTCATTTGAGGTTGCTTGTTGTAACATTTTATCATTGGCTATTTCTATGGTGTATTTTCCAACGGCAGATAATGCTTCTTGCAACTGTGTTATTGGAATGTGTTTTTCCATTGTTATAGTAGCTATGGATGGGTTTAAGGAAACTTTTGCTTCAACGCCATCAATAGCATTCAATGTTTTTTCGACTTTAGAACGACAGCCATTGCAAGTCATTCCGGTAATGGTATAGGTATGTGTCATAATTTTTTAGTTTTTAAATATTACATTTTCATCCCTTCCATTGGGTCACTTCCTTTTCGGAATTTATATTCGCTGTTTATGGCATAAGCCCCTGTAATAACGACTTTTTTGGCAGGATCTATTTCAGATTTGATTTCTATCATTCCATTGGTTTCTATTCCAGTTTCTACCATTACGTTTTCAAATACTCCCGGTCTTTTTTCAACCCAAATATAGGAAGCGTTTTCCTCCCTGATCACTGCATCTACAGGAATATACAATCCTTTTAAATTGGATTGTGTTAATTTTGCCATAGCCTGCATCCCGGGTTTTAATTGCAAATTTGGATTTGATATTTCCAATCGAATTAAAAGCAGACGAGTATCTGGATTTATTTCAGGATTGATAAAAGAAACTTGCGCATTTATGGTTTTATCAGGAAAATCGGAAAATGTAATTTGGGCTTTTTGTCCTATTTTTAGATTCTTGGCATAGTTTACGTTTACCTGTGTTTCTAACCAAAGACTGTTTAAATCCGCCAATTTAATGATGCTAGAACCTTCCATTGCATAATTGCCTTCTGTGGTACTTATTTCCGATATTGTTCCACTGGCAGTGCTATAAAAAATGGTATAAGGAGAAACTTCCTTACTGGTTTTTATACTTTCAATCTGGGCATTGGTTAAACCAAAGAACAACAGTTTTTGTTTTGCTGCATTGAGCATATTTCGGGCATTTTTTCCAAAATCGCCAGGCATTGCCAGTTGTTTGTATGCCGTAAAATAATCCTGTTTGGCAATGGCAATATCTTCACTATACAATTGATATACGGCTTGGTTTTTAGAAACATAATCACCAACGGTTTTGAAATACAACTTTTCAATTCGTCCCATTGCTCTTGCAGAAATGGTTTTTATTTTTTCTTGATTAATGGACAAGACTCCTGTATAATTTTGCTCTAAACTGCTTTGAGTTTCTGAAATAGTTTGTGTAGTGATATTTCCCAGTTGTATTTGCTGTTTACTCAAACTTATTTCATTAGCCTCTGTATCATCTTGTTTTATTGGTGTTAACTCCATATGGCAAATGGGGCATTTTCCGGGTTTGTCTTCCTTAACTTGTGGATCCATAGAACAAGTGTAAAATGTTGTTGCTGCACTCTTATTGTGTTTGCTATGGTCTTCTTTGTCTTTAGTATTACAAGCCACCATTACCATAAATAGTATTGATAGTACACTTATTTTTTTTATTGTCTTCATTATTATTCGGTTTTAATAAAGCTTTCGCTGTCAATTAAATATTGTGCGTTTTTGGCAATGGTGTCTTTTACTGAAATACCCTCCATAATTTGGATAAAATCAACTATTTCAATTCCTGTTTTTATGGAGGTTGCCCTAAAGCCATTGTCCATTTTTAAGAAAACTATTTTCTTGTTTCCAATGCTTACCATTGACTGTTTTTGAATCCAAATTCCATTTACTGGATTTGTTTTCACAACTCCTTGCAATCTTAACCCAATTGGTAATTTTAATTTATTGTTATTTAAATAAACTCGAATTCTATTGGTTTTATCAGTTGCATTTAATTGTGTTTCGACAAAATTTATTTTGGCATCCATAAATTCGTTTTTGTCAAGTTCGGAAGTAATTCTGATGGATTGATTGGCTTTTATTAGACTATTATATCCTTGGATAACATTGAATATTCCCCATACTTTATCCGTATTTAATAGTTTAAAAATGACTTCTCCTTTTTTTATATAACTCCCTTCTTTCACATCCAATGTTGCAGTGTTGTTACTTGCACTTTGCATCGCAGGATTTGTTGTATTATCCATCGTTCCTGTACCGTCAATAATACCAGAAGCAGGACTAAAGATTGAGATTACAGGATTCGATTTTTTAGTTGCAACCAAAAAATTAATTTGACTTTCCGTCATTCCATAAAGCAACAATTTTTGTCTGGATGCATTAATAATCGCAGGATTTTCAACATCATTAATGACCATATAAATGAAGTTTTGTTGCTCCGTCAGTAATTCAGGGCTGTATAAATCAAATAGTTTTTGTCCTTTATTTACTTTTTGATATTTATAATTGACATACATTTTTTCGATTCGACCGCTCATTCGAGCTGCAATATTTACCGATGAATTGGGATCATACTCCACAATTCCCGGTAAATTTATTTCACTGCTCAAAGCAGTGTCTATTGCCGTTGTTGTTTGATAATTACCTACTATAAAATTGTCGGTAGGTTTTATAAGATTGTCGATTGAATTGTCGTCAACGGAATTATTCTCTGTTACTTTTTTTACCAAAGTCATTCCGCAAATGGGACAATTTCCGGGTTTATCTCTAATGATTTCCGGGTGCATTGAACAAGTGTAAACCTCGTTTTGATGTCCCATTTCCGAATGATTATCTGATTTTTTGGCAAAGAAATAGATTGCAATTCCGATAATGGAAATTACAACAAGAGCTAAACCATACTTTATATACTTGTTCATAATTATTTGGTTTCTAATTGTTTTTCAATTTCTACTTGTGCTGCCAAAATACTTTGTAATTTGTCCAAGGCATCAATTTGAGCCATATTTAATGCTTCCCAAGCATCGAGAGTGACAAATAAATCACCAGTGTTATTTTGCCAAGCCAAGATTGCGGTTTCATAATTTTTTCGTAAAGCAGGTATGATACTTTTTTGGGCGATTTCGTACTGTTTTTTTAAGGAAGTTAGTTCTGTATTCATTCCCGAAATCATTCCTGCAGCTTCATTCAAAATCATTTGTTTTTGCCAGTTCAAGCTTTCATTTTTAATTTTAAAACTATTGATATTGGCTTTATTCATTTTGGTTGACCAAGGCATAGGAATAGTAACCATTCCCAACAAGGAGAACTGTTGTGGTTGTGTTCCAAAAGCAAACATATGGTCGTATTTTATACCAAACTCGGGTAATAGTTTTGTTTTTTCGGCTGCAATTTTGAGCTGATTTATTTCCATCGTTTTTTCGATGGCTTGTACATCGCTTCGATTTTTCGAAAGAGAAGTGGTATCTGATATTACCGAATTGAAATCTTTTATTTCGTAGGTTTCCTCAATTTCAAATGCGGTGTTTTTATCTCTTGCCATCAAGGTGTTCAGCATAATTCTTTTTTGAGAAATATCATTTTTCAACATTAGAATCATATTTTGCAGGATGCTATATTGAGATTTCGCTTTGTAATAGGTAGGTAGTTTATCCATATTATACTGGTACCGTATTTCCATACTTTTAATCATATAGTCTAAAAGCAACAAATTATCATCGGCTATTTTTATTTTTTTATTTAAAACCAACCATTGATAATAATTTGTTTTTGCTAGTGCCTTCAATTGATTAATCGTATAGTTTTTATTTTCCTTTTCGACCGATGACATCGCACTCATTAGATTAAAATCTGCTTTTAACTTGGAAGCATTCGGTATCATTTGTGTAACGCCCAACATATAATTCCCCATTCCAGGAAATGCACCATCTGCTTTCCACATTTTGGCGTTGTAAGGTGCCATAAAAAAGCCCGTCTCTACTTGTGGAGCCATCCAACTTCTAGCACCCTTTGCCGCTGCATCCATACTTTGAATTTCGGCATCGTACATTTTTAGTTGAGGATTGTTTGTCTTGATTGTACTCAATACATTATCCAAGGAAAGTGTTTGTGCTGCCAAATTAGTGGCGGTCAAAATCAAACAACTTATGGCTATATAAAATTTATTCTTTAACATCTATAAGATCTATTTTTCCTTTTGTTCTTAATTCTCGAAGTTTAACCATCTCAAAAACAACCGGTGTTACTAATAATACATAAATCGTGGAGGTAATGGTGCCTCCAATTAGTGGGACAGTGATGGGAAGCATTATATCTGATCCTGTTCCTGTTGCCCAAAGAATGGGGATTAGTCCAAATAATGAAACTGAAACAGTCATCAATTTTGGTCTTAACCTTTTGGCTGAACCATCAATAATATATTGTTTCAATATTTCTTCGGTTATGGTTTCCTTCGTGTTTCCGTACTTTTCTACCATTTTATTCATTGCTTCATTCAAATAGATGGTCATTAACATTGCCGTTTCGATTGCCATTCCAAACAGTGCAATAAAGCCAACGGCAACAGCAACGGATATATTAATTCCATAAAAATAAACCATAAAAATGCCTCCAATTAGAGCAAAAGGTACTGTGATCATCGTGATTAACGCCTCTTTCATTGAATGATACGTAAAATATAAAACAAGAAATATGATGATGACAACAATTGGCAAGATTAAACTTAATGTTTTGTTGGCTCGAATTTGATTTTCCCATTGACCACTCCATTCCACATAATATCCTTTTGGCATTTTAGTTATCATTGCATCGAGTTTTTTCTGCGCCTCTTTTACAGTACTTCCTAAATCACGTTCCCGAACGTTGAACAACACAGTGCCACGAAGCATTGCATTTTCGCTATTTATCATTGGAGGGCCATCACTTATTTTTACATTAGCGACAGTTTCTAATGGTATTGGACCAAAATCCATTGTTTGCACTTGTAGTTTTTTTAAGGCTTCAATGCTGTTACGGTATTCTTGAGCATATCTTGCATTTACAGAAAAACGCTGTCTTCCCTCGATAGTCGTGGTTAGTTTCATACCTCCAATAGAGGCTTCAACCACATTATTAATGTCGTCTATGGTCAATCCATATCTACCAATGACGTCTCTTTTTGCTTCAATATCAATATATTTTCCGCCTGTTATGGGTTCCGCATACAAATCTTTAACTCCAGAAGTTCCTTCGAGTGTTTTTTTAATTTTTTGAGCCAAAACGTTTATAGTATCTAAACTTGCTCCGTAAATCTTGATACCCACATCGGTTCTGATTCCTGTTGAAAGCATATTGATACGGTTGATAATAGGTTGCGTAAAGCCATTGGTCACACCAGGGATTTGCAGTTTGTTGTTTATTTCCGTGATAATATCATTCTTGGTTTTGTCTTCTCGCCATTCTGCTTGAGGTTTTAACAAAATAATGGTTTCAACCATACTTATTGGACTGTTATCAGTTGCCGTATTTGCCCTGCCTGCTTTTCCCAACACGTGAGCCACTTCGGGAATTGATTTGATCAATTTGTCCTGAACCTGAAGAATTCTCTTTACTTCGGAGTTGGATACATCGGGTAAGGTTACTGGCATAAACAGTACAGATCCTTCATCTAAAGGAGGCATAAATTCTGAACCCAAACGAGTAAACATCAATACGCCAATCAGCAAAGCAATAATGTTGATGCCCAATACTGTTTTTCTCCATTTTAAACAAAAAATCAAAATGGGTGTATAAATGCTTTCCAATTTTTTATTAATTGGGTTCTTATCTTCTGGGCGAAGTTTTCCTTTTAGTAAGAAACTAATTAACACAGGTGTAAGTGTAATGGCTAAAAAAGCATCAACTATCAGTATAAACGATTTTGTCCAAGCTAGTGGACTAAATAACTTGCCTTCCATTCCCGTGAGAAGAAATACAGGCAAAAAGGATGTAATTACAATTATTGTTGAGTAGAAAACACCTGGGCCTACTAATTTGGAAGAGCTTTCTATAAGCTTCAACTTATCTTCAGAAGACAACGGATCGTTTTCTTTTTTGAATATATTTTTAATTTTATTTTTCATCTTATTTCCAATTACTGATTATTGTCCATTTCTTCCTGTTTCTCCGAAATTGTCCTGTATGCATTCTCTACCATTACGATACCATCATCAACGACAACACCAATTGCCAGAGCAATCCCCGTTAGTGACATAATGTTTGAAGAAATACCAAATGCTTCGAGTAAAATAAAGCCAATAGCCACAGATATTGGTAATTGAATGAGTATAATTAAAGCGCTTCGCCAATGAAAAAGAAAAAGTAGTACAACAATTGAAACGACAATCATTTCTTCTATTAAAGTGCCTTTAACAGATGCGATTGCTTTTTCTATTAATTCACTTCGGTCATAAGACGTTTTAAAAGTAACTCCTTCGGGCAATCCTTTTTCGACTTCTTTCATTTTCTCTTTTACTGCCGTGATTACTTTGTCAGCATTTTCACCATAACGCATTACCACAATTCCGCCAACAACTTCACCATTGCCATTTTCATCAAAAATACCTAGTCTCAAATCGCCACCCATTTGTATTGAACCAATATCTTTAACTTTTACCGGAACGGAATTATAGTTTTTAATAGCAATGTCTTCTACATCTTTTATGTTTTTGATGTAGCCCAAGCCCCTAACGATATAGGACATATTGCTCATTTCAAATTTTCTTCCTCCAACGTCATTATTATTTGTTTTGACAGCATTCATTACTTCCATCATACTGACGTTGTAGTATTGCATTTTCAATGGATCCAACACTAATTGATATTGCTTTTCAAATCCACCAAAGGAAGCCACTTCGGCAACTCCTGGAACGGTTTGCAAGGCAAATTTCACGTACCAATCTTGCAAGGCTCTTTGTTCTCCCAAGTCCATACCTTTCGCATTTAAATGATACCAAAAAACGTGACCCACACCTGTGCCATCAGGACCCAAGGTTGGTACTACATTTTGTGGTAATAATCGTTGTGCATAATTTAATCTTTCTAGAACCCGAGTTCTTGCCCAATATATATCGACATCATCTTCAAAAATGATGTAGACAAAGCTCATCCCAAACATCGAAGCACCCCGAATATTTTTGACTTTTGGAATGCCTTGCAGGTTTGAAACCAAAGGATAAGTGACTTGATCTTCCATTACTTGTGGGCTTCTTCCCATCCACTCCGTAAACACGATAACTTGATTTTCGGATAAATCAGGAATGGCGTCAATGGGGTTTTGTTGGACGCTGTAAACTCCCCAAGCAAATAAGCAAGCTGAAACCAGCAAGACAACGGCTCGATTTCGTAGTGAGAATGTTATTAATTTTTCTACCATTATTTTTAATTTTGTGATGAAATACTATCTTCTATTTTATTTATCCAATCCAAAACTTTCTTTTTTTGTGAGGCTGTAAGGATTGCATTTTTATGAATTAAAGTATAAGAACTCAAAGGCATTTCGTTTGATTCGATTTCTTTACTTATAGCTTTCAATTTGCTGTTTTGCCTGCGTTTTGAATAATTTCCAAATTCATTAAAATTCAATTCCTCTTTACCTTCTTTTATATGTCTTTCCATAAAAAAACGAGCGGGTTGAATGTAAGAATACCAAGGATAATAGGTGTTGTTACTGTGGCAATCATAACAAGAAGTTCGCAAAATGATTTCAACATTTTTAGGAACATTATAGACTTTTGTAAAATTGCCAGTTATATCCTGCTCAAAACTTTCGTTACGAGCAGGTTGATACAACTGCATCAGCAAAAAAATAATTAACCCAATAAAAAGTATTTTTTTGATGATTTTTTTCATACTAGTATTCTTTTTTTATAGAACCGCAAGTAGCCATTTCTTTTCCAAAATATGGATTTTTGATTTCTTTTGTTTCACTTATCCAAACAGCACCTTTGTTGTCATCTGCCATTGGGCAAAAATCCAGATATAGTTTTTGACTGGTTCCAAATAATTGAATTAAGTCATTCATATCCTTACTTAACATTACAAAATGTTCTCTTTGATGTTCTATCTTTCCTCCATTATCTCCAATATGCTCTGCGTGTTCTTTGGCATCATCTGCAATATCCAAATATTCTTTTTTTTGTTTTTCGCTTAAAACTTTGATGTCAAATCTGTCAAATGAGGTGAATAGTATTTTTGCTTTTTCGGCAGCACCATTTGTATCATCTTTAACCAATTTGTTTTTTAAATTTATGTAACTAATTAAAATATCCTCGATGTTAACATTGGATTGTGTTGTTGCAGCAGAGGATGCTTCTGTTGCTTTTTTTTCGTGAGGTGCTTGCGTTTGAGTTACCAGTTCGGTTAATTCCATACCACATTTGGAACATGTTTCATCTTTTTTTCCTTGAACCTCGGGATGCATTGGGCATGCATATAGTTCACTTGAATTTGCGGAAGTTTCTGTAGTGTTGTTTTCTGTTTCTTTGTTTTTTTGATTGCAAGAAACTAAAGTGATTGCTAAAATAGCTGTTAAAATAAGTGCTTTCATACTGTGTTATTTTTTAGTTATTAATTATTTTTTCTGCTTTATAATAAGAATAAGTCCCGATTGATGTGTTGATATAATCTACTTCCCGAGCATTTTTAAATCCTGCATCAGTAATGTATTTTATCATCAATCCATTTACATTATCAGTGGTAGTTTTGAAACCGTCTAATAATTGAACTAAGTAAAAGAATAACCTCATCCATTTTGTTTTTGCTTTACCCCAATCTCCAATGATTAATTCTCCATTTGGTTTTAATATTCTATTAATCTCTAATAAACATTTCAATTTTGTAATCATGTCTAACTGATGAAAAACAAGAGAACTATAAACCTTGTCAATTGAATTATCTTCAAATGGTAACTTATTTCCATCATATAAAAAAAGAGGTGCTTCAATTCCTGTTTTTTTCAATTTATATTCTGCTATTGACTTAATCTTAGGGTCGATGTCAACTCCTTGTATGTTACAGTTAGGAAATCGTTGTTTGAGTATGATAATGTTTTGGGCTGTTCCGAAACCAAATTCTAAAATTTTTTCTTTCTCCTTTGGGTCAACAAAATCAATTAATCTGTTTCTGAACTTTTTTTCAGGCATTGTTACTTTTATAGCTAAATCATAGTAATCGCTTAAAAAATCATAACCTAATGCCGGGATAAATTTTGTTTCACTCATCTTGATTTTATTTTGTTAAATCGAAAAAAGTATAGTACAGATTAAAATAAAAGCCATTTGGTGCTGAACGTACCATTGAACTCATTAATTCATGTCTGTAAGCTACATCAACTCTCGCTTGACTGTTGAAAATAAATTGAATTACAGGCACAACATCCAAATATGATTTACCGTTTTCGTTAATGGTTTGACCTGCAAATTCAACCATTAAATTGATATTGGTTTGTTTGAAACTAGTGTACTTTTTAGGGTACATTAATTTTCCAAAAGAAAGAGTGTAATTAGTGGCATTATCTCCTAATTCGTTTGGAAATGGATAATCTGGTTTGTTGTCAAAAGCTTTCTCAAAACTAATTGATGAACTAATTGCTAATTTTTTAATCAGTTTAGTAGCCACAATTCCAGATTCAAAACCCGTATTATGTCCCATAATTTCAATTTGTTCCTGATGTATGTCGGCATTATTGAAACTATATCTTCCAAAAGCTGCCATACGGAAATGACTGTTTAAATCATCTGTAGAATAAAAACGATATTTGGCATAAAAGCTTCCTCCCTCTGTTACTAAATCATTACTTCTGTTACTCACAAAAGCAGATGCACGAACCATCAAATTTTTATTAATCCCATATGTAACTTCGGGCATCAGATGATAACTATATCCTGATTTAAATTCTTCTTTAAAACGTGATTGAAGAAGATTGACACCTAATGAGTTTGCCGGAACATTACTAGCGGGATCTGTGATTAGAAACAGTTCTTGACTTACACTTTTTTGAATACTGAATAATATTATTAGAATAAAAAACTTTCTCATTAGTTTAAAATTTTAATATGAAAATCATCTTCACTGTTTGCAACATAAGTCGAAATGTCCTTATATGATTTTGATAATTTTTTAAACTCTTTTTCTGTAACATAACCTTTATCAACTACTTGAAATTTAACAACTTCTGTAGTGTCTTTTTTGTCATTTACTAAAATGTAAGGACTTTTACTAATGGTTTCAGCTTTGGCAGTTATCACTAATGATCCAATAAAAAAACCTGCTTTTTCTACTTTTTCCTTAAATGTTTTTGGACTTAATTCATTTCCTTCTTTAAGAGTTACGGTGAATGTGTTAGTATTTAAGTCAGTTTCAACATTGATAACTTCTGGTAATGCTTTAAGTTGCTTATTTATAGCATTTGAACACATTGAGCAAGTTAAACCCGTTGCTCTAATTTCAGCTTTTACAATTTGTGCATTACTTTTTATTGAAAACATCAAAACCATTGATGCAACGACCATATATACTTTATTTATTTTTTTCATTTTACTTTTCTATTAATTTAATTATTTCTTCTTCTGTTGGATTTTTTGCAATTAGAATACCTTCTTGATTGAACAAATATTTCGATGGTAATTCCTCTACACCAAATTGTATTGCTGTTTCAGCATCAAAACCTTTTGAGTCTATCAATTGGGTAAATTTAATTTTATCTTTTTCAACAGCTTTTAGCCATTTATTAGTATCTGTATCGATTGATATTCCTATTATTTCTATTTTATCAGGGCTAACTTCATTATGTAGTTTTACTAACTTTTTATTGCCTAATCTGCAAGGACCACACCATGATGCCCAAAAATCAATTAATACATATTTCCCTTTAAAAGATGTAATATTTATCTCTGTATTACTAGTACTTTTTAATGCTATTGATGGTATTGTATCTCCAACATCAATCTGTGCAGTGGCTATATTAGTAATTAAAAAAAATGCAAAAATTATTCTTCTCATTTTAGATTATTTAATAGTTTCTACCGTTTTTCCACAAGTTAACATCATTGAGCCGTAGTAAGGATTTTTTACTGCATTTTCTTTACTTAACCAATTTGCACCTTTACCATCATTGTACATAGGGCAATGTTGGAAATAAACTGGAACCTCATACTTTGCAACTTTTAATAATGAATAAATGTCTTTTGATAATGTTGTAAAGTGATTTCGTTGTTTATTAATATCTTTTGATTTTGAAATCAGTTCAGTATCTTTTTTAATTTGATTTACAACTTTCATCCAAACCATATGAACATCCATATCCAATTTGTCCATTTTAACATTGTTTATTGCAGTTAGTAATTCCTTTGAAGCAATTGAAGTTGTGTTACCATCAGAAGAAATCATAGCATCTTTTACTACAAAATAGTTATCAAAAACAACTTTAAGTTGGTTAACTTCTTGAAGTACCATCTTTGAAGTTTCATTGTGGTTTACATGATTATTATGGATTTCAGTAGTTTCTTCCACTTTGATTTCTTCTTTAACTTGAACTTTAGCAACTCTGTCATATTGACAACATCCATGAAGATTGTCATAGACATCATCTGGTGCAAGAAACTTATCACTATCATATCCTGCTAATGCTATTCTTTTTAGTATTTCGTCTGGATTAGTTTTAGTAGTATCATAAGTTAAAGTGGCCATCTTAGAATCTTGATCCCAATCTACTTTAGCTACTTTTTTGATATTTCCTGCATTTTCGATTTTGGTTTCGCACATTCCACAGTTTCCATAAATCTTAACTGTTTCTGTTTTTGCATTTTTAATTTGTGCATTGACAGCAATACTAAGCAATATAAAAGTTGCTAGCATTATATTTTTAAATGAATTTTTCATTTTAATAATGTATTAGTAATCAAAGTGAATTCCTTTGATAAGTTGATAAAAAAATAATGAATTTCAGTTTACAAGTCTATCTGCTTGAAATAATTAAAAATAAACGGAAAGTAAACTGATGATTAATCTGATAGCAAAATGCTATAAATTTGACACACTAATGGCTGTCAAAAAAAGAATTTAACCTATTTTAGGTATTAGCCAAATAGAATGAAAACCATCTGAGATTGATGGTGCCGTGTATGAAAACTTAACTTTCTCTATTGAAGAATATTGAATAAAGTTAAATTTAAAAGTAATTTCTGGTATAAAAATGATTGAAGAAGAAGGACAAGTCATAGAACAACCACAATTTGCATGACCACAATCACCTTTACATCCATTTTCATCTTTGCTTTCAGAACTGTCATTACTACAACAACATTTCTTTTCAGTTTTTTTAGATGAAACTTCTTTTTCACAAGAATGTTTTGAATTAGAGTTACCACAAGCCATAGCTGTACTAGGCATTAAAAACATGCCTAGTAAAACTATTAATATTATGTGATATTTTTTCATTTTTAATTTTAAAACATCACAAATGTATAAAAAATGAATTGTTGTTTGTATAAAATATTGTTAAATAGAGTTTTGGCAACTACGTCGATTTACATTGATTGAAAATTTATCTTTAAGTATTTTCATATCCTCACTAATTTTCTTGTCTAAAATCTTAGCGTAATGCTGCGTTGTTTTTAGATTGGTATGTCCTAACATTTTACTTACTGTTTCAATTGGAACCCCATTACTCAGCGTAACTGTTGTAGCAAAAGTATGTCGTGCAATATGGAATGTTAGTTCTTTATTGATTCCGCAAACAGTTGCAATTTCCTTAAGGTAAGAATTCATTTTTTGGTTTGACAATATTGGAAGTATTGTGCCCTTATTTTTATTAACAGGATAATCAGAATATTTATCCATGATATATTGAGCTGTTGGTAATAAAGGAATTTTTGAATTTGTATCGGTTTTCTGGCGGTTTTTGTTTATCCATTTATCACCATCAATTCCTAAAACAATATTATCCGGTGTTAGTTGTTTCACATCTATATATGCTAATCCTGTAAAGCAGCTGAAAACAAATATGTCACGAACTAATTCCAAACGTTCTGAAACGAATTCTTTTTCCATCAAACTTTGAATTTCTTGTTCTGTCAAGAATTCACGTGTAACTTCTTTTACTTTTGATTTGTAGTTAGCAAATGGGTCCTTATTCAGCCATCCATTGGCCAAGCAAATGTTAATAATCTTGTGAAAGTTTTTAATATACTTTACAGCTGTATTGTTCGCACACTTTCTTTCTGTACGAAGATAGAATTCATACTCGGTTATAAAAGCATGATCTATTTTCTCAATATCAATATCAGAAACTCTGTATTTCCATTGAAGAAAGTCTTTAGTATGTTTCAGGGATGTTTCATAACGTTCTAGTGTTCCAGGAGCGTACTCGCTTCCAACCAACTCTTTAATTTTTCGGTTGTGTTCTGTGAATATTGGGATTAGTAGTCGTTCGCGTTCTTTGATACCGAGTAAACGATTTTTAAATTCATCGTTGTTTAATGATACGCCATCTTTTAATAATTCGAATTGGATTTCGTTTATTCGATTTCGTGTAAAATCAAGTAAGTTATTTATTGAACGAGCTTCTTCTGAATTACCCTTCATTTTGCTTAATTCAGTTGACCATTTCGATGGCTCAATAAATTTTTTAGTACTGTACTCAAATCGTTTTCCTTCGATTGTTAATCGCACATAAATTGGTAATAATCCATTACCATTGGCTTTGGTTGATTTTGCATAAAAATGCAATGTAACTTTTGAATTCATTTTTGGTAACCTTTAAGTTATTAATTAATTTACTTTAAAGTTTGCCACAAATCAAGATGTTTGAAAATTGAAAAGGTTATTGAACAGCTTACCAATAGTGGATTGGTTGAAATTTACTGCAACTAATTTTTCAATTTAGCGAGACCCAAAAATTACTTTTTTATTAGGGTCTCGATGGGGTCTCTTGATTTTTGAAAAAGAATGAATATTTTGAAAGGTAGTAAAAACAAAAAACCTCGAAATTCATAAGATTTTCGAGGTTTTGATAACTTTTGATAAGCTATTCCGCGGAGAAAGAGGGATTCGAACCCCCGGACCTGTTACAGTCAACAGTTTTCAAGACTGCCGCATTCGACCACTCTGCCATTTCTCCAATAAGTCGTGCAATCATTTCCGTATTGCGAGTGCAAATATAGAACGTTTTTTTATTTCTGCAAGCGTTTTAAGAACAAAAAATAACATTTTTTATGCACTTTTTTACAAAACTCTGAATTTCAGCAGATAGCCAATCTATATTTTTTAAAGAAATAGTTCCCTACTCCCTATTTTACCTCTTTCACACCACTAATAAAAATCCATTTCATAAAGATTTTTTCGCCATCATGCGTTTTGATCGCTTGAAATTTAGGCGACAAAATCAAGGAAACCATAAAAGCAGTTCCAGCTATCCACAAACCTTGCAAGTTGGAATAATTCATAACCAATAAATAGGCAGGAATATAAAAAACACTAAACCCTATAAAGTTATATATAAATGATTTTACTTTTTTACTCATTGTATTTTTATTTAATTATTGAAACTCTATTCTAAACACCAATCACTGAACACCGAACACTGAATACTGAACACTGAATACTGAACACCGAACACTGAACACTGAACACCGAACACTTATCCCTCACTATTCATATACTTACCTTTCTTACTGCCTTCATACATTTCGTATTTCACCAAACGGGCTTCTAACTTACCATTGAACAGTTTAATCTTTCTACTGGGTTTTAAGCCTACGAATTTCAAAGCTTCTAAATTAGCAGTAATGAACCAAGCGTTGGTATTCGGATAATTTTGTTTTAACGTATCGCCAATTTCTCTATAAAAACGCTCCATATCAATATCCAAACGCTCTCCATAAGGCGGATTGAACACCATGTGTAACGGTCCTTCGGTTTCTTTTTTAGAATCAAAGAAGTTTTCATTGGTAATGGTAATGTATTCGTCTAAATTGGCGTTTCTAACATTGTCTTTTGCTTTAGCAACCGCACTTGGCGCTTTGTCATAGCCTGTAATCGTGTAATGAAATTCGCGCGTTTTCTTTAATAACGATTCCATAATGTTATCAAACAATTCCGCATCCCAATCTTTCCATTTCTCAAAACCAAATTCCTTACGGTTAATATTCGCTGGAACGTTGCAAGCAATCATCGCCGCTTCCGCCAAAATAGTTCCTGAACCACACATTGGGTCTAAGAAATGACTCTTACCTTCCCAACCCGCTAAAATCAACATTCCTGCTGCTAAAACTTCGTTGATAGGCGCAATATTCGTAGCCGTTCGATACCCTCTATGGTGCAACGAAGCACCCGAAGAATCTAACGAAACCGTTACATTATCTCTATCAATATGCACGTGAATTTGTAAATCTGGGAAGTCTTTATCGATACTTGGACGCTTTCCGTTCAAATCTCTAAATTGATCCACAATCGCATCTTTCGTTTTCAAAGCCACAAACTGACTGTGATTGAAGTTTTCAGAATGTAATGTAGTTTCTACTAAAAACGTATTGTGTTCCGTCAAGTAATCCGACCAATCAATCGCTCTAATGCCTTCATACAACGCTTTGTCGTTATGTGCTTTAAACGTTTTTATAGGTTTTAAGATTTTTAAAGCCGTACGAAGTGCCAAATTGGCTTTGTACATAAATCCTTTATCTCCTTTAAAACTAACTACACGCGTACCAATTTCAACTTGTTGCGCACCAAGAATTTGTAGTTCTCTTGCTAATATTTCTTCAAAACCAAAGAAGGTTTTGGCGGTCATTTTATAATTTTCCATTTCCTTTTCTTTAAAATAGTAATTTCCTTTTCCTTACTATTATTTTTAAATTTGATTTCCGAAATTAGAAATCAATATTCGTATTAATTGAATTATCGTGCAAAAATACACTAAATTTGCTTCTTGAAAGAAACGAATTTAGAATTAATGTCAGAAATACAAAAGACTTCAACAGAAAATTGGTTTGCCTCTTGGTTTGATACCAAATATTATCACATTTTATACAAAGAACGCAACGACGAAGAGGCCCAATTGTTAATGGATAATTTGACGCACTATTTAAACCTTCCAGAAGACGCTAAAATCTTAGACTTAGCTTGTGGAAAAGGACGCCATGCCATTTACTTAAACTCCCTAGACTTTGACGTTACAGGTGCCGATTTATCTGAAAATAGTATTGCCGAAGCTTCTAAATTTGCAAACGATAAACTCCACTTCAAAGTACACGATATGCGTGAACCGTTTGAAGAAAAATACGATGCCATTTTTAATTTATTCACCAGCTTTGGCTATTTTGAAGACAATGCCGACAATTATAAAACCATCAAAGCCATTCATGATAGCTTAACCGAAACCGGATTTGCGGTTATCGATTTTATGAATGTGGATTATGTTGTAGAAAATTTAGTGGCTGATGAAGTAAAATCAGTAGACGGAATAGATTTTCATATCAAACGCTATTTGAAAGACGGCTACATTTACAAAGAAATTGATTTTGAAGACCAAGGCGAAACGTTTCATTTTACCGAAAAAGTACAAGCACTTCGCCTGTCCGATTTTGAACAAATTATGGAAGAAGCGGGTATCTTTTTATTGGATATCTTTGGCGATTATAAATTGCGAAAGTTCTTTAAAACACAATCCGAACGTTTAATTATGATTTTTAAATAATGCAGTATATCATCACCTTTTCAGCTGTTATTTTAGGGTTTTTAATCGCTTTGTTTTTAAAACCACAAAAGAAAAAAAACATCAAATTATTGTTGGCATTCAGTGGTGCGTTTTTACTTTCGCTTACCGTTTTACACCTACTTCCTGAATTATTTAGCGAAGGACACAATCACGTTCACGAAGGAGAAGAAGCACATGCCACGTTACCAGTTGGTGTTTTCATTATGATTGGAATTTTATTTCAAATCTTATTGGAATTTTTCTCAAAAGGTGCCGAACACGGTCACGTACATGTACATACCGACGAACATAACGAATTGCATCACATTCCGTGGTTGTTGTTTATTAGTTTGTGTATTCACGCCTTGTTAGAAGGTTTTCCAATTCACGAAAACAACAATTTAGCCTATGGAATTG
This sequence comes from Flavobacterium sp. N2820, assembly GCF_025947285.1. Taxonomy (NCBI): domain Bacteria; kingdom Pseudomonadati; phylum Bacteroidota; class Flavobacteriia; order Flavobacteriales; family Flavobacteriaceae; genus Flavobacterium; species Flavobacterium sp. N2820. The sequence continues at coordinate 1,090,612 of NZ_CP110008.1, forward strand.
CAGTACACCACTTCCCTATTGCCATTATTTTGACCTTGTTTTTCGTAAATGCGAAGATGAATAAACTAATGATTTTTGCTTTTATGTTTTCCTTCGCATTAATGACACCACTAGGCACTTTATTAGCGGAACAAATGCATTTTGCTCAACATTATTCAAAGGAAATTTCGGCTGTAGTAGTGGGAATTTTATTTCACATTTCCTCAACAATTATTTTTGAAAGTAACGAAGGACATAAATTCAATTTGGCTAAAATTACCATGATTGTGTTTGGTTTCGTTTTGGCATATATAATTGAAATGGGGCATTCGCATTAAAAAGCAATAAACACATAAATCATATGTAGTTTTTAGTTAAATTTGAAGAACATTTAAAACAATTAATATGGGATTATTTTCTGCGCTACTTGGCAATGCAGGTGCTGTAAATCAAGAAACTTTAGTGAAAGAGTATGGCAAACTTTTAATTACAGGTGAAGAAATCGAGTTAGGTTTCAAACTAATCCGAGATACTTTTATTTTCACCAACAAACGATTAATTCTAATTGAAAAACAAGGAATTACAGGTAGTAAAATTGAATATAAATCCATCACATACAAGAGTATTTCACGTTTCAGCATAGAAACTGCAGGCACTTTTGACTTAGAAGCCGAATTAAAAATATGGGTTTCAAGCGAAGCCAATCCAAGTATCGTGAAACAATTTAATAAATCAGTTAATGTGTATGATGTGCAAAATGTTTTAGCACATCATGTTTTAAAATAATCGCATGAACTTTACCAAAACCACTGAACAAGCCTCCAAATACGAACATTTAGAAAAAATGTCGGTTACCGATTTGTTGACCAATATCAACAACGAGGACAAAACCGTACCGTTAGCCGTAGAAAAAGCCATACCACAAATTGAAACTTTAGTGACTGAAATCGTTACGAAAATGAAACAAGGTGGTCGTTTATTTTACATTGGCGCAGGCACTTCAGGGCGTTTAGGAATTGTAGATGCATCAGAATGTCCACCTACGTTTGGTGTTCCGTTTGATTTGGTTATCGGAATTATAGCTGGTGGCGATACTGCCATTAGAAAAGCAGTAGAATTTGCCGAAGACGACAGCGCACAAGCGTGGAAAGATTTACAAGAATGGAATATCAATGAAAATGATGTCGTAATAGGTATTGCTGCTTCGGGAACAACACCTTATGTAATTGGTGGGTTAGAAATGTGCCATCAACACAACATCAGCACAGGAAGCATCAGTTGCAACGCGGGAAGTCCGTTATCTAAAACCGCTAAATTTCCGATTGATGTGGTCGTTGGACCAGAGTTCGTCACGGGAAGTTCACGCATGAAAGCAGGAACGGCTCAGAAATTAGTTTTAAACATGATTTCGACCGCAACCATGATACAGCTGGGCAAAGTAAAAGGCAACAAAATGGTCGACATGCAATTGAGTAACACCAAATTAATTGATAGAGGCACCCGAATGATTATGGAGGAAATTCCGGTAAGTTATGAAGAAGCCAATCAATTATTAAACACCCATGGAAGTGTTAGAAACGCAGTAGATTATTACAACAACAATAACTAGAAATTCAGCATGAAAAAATTATTTTTAAGCATAGCCATAGTAGGATTTTCAATTGGTTTTGCACAAAATTTAGAGTATTCAAAAGGCAAAATTTATCAAGCAGGTGAACAATTGTCTTCGTATGAAACCAAACTAGTAATGGCCTCCAATTTAAAAGCGCAATATGCATTTAAAAAAGCCAAAAATAAAGAATCAATAGGTGGCTTCTTACTTGGCTTAGGAATAGGAACAACTGCTGCCGATTTAGTAATGGGATTAACCTCTGATGTTAAATATCCAACAGGGATAACTTACGTTGGTGTAGGATTAATGGCACTATCCATTCCTGTTTTATCAGGAAGAAAAAAATTGATTGAAGAAAGTGTGGATAGCTACAACCAAGGATTAAAAAACGAGAAGAAAACTCTAGGGGATAATTTCGAATTAAATATCGTGAACAATTCCAATGGACTTGGGATTCAAATTAATTTTTAATGGCAACCAATAAAAAAATATTAGTAAAAGGAATACGATATTTATCGGGTGCTTTACCAATGTTATTCATAGGACCTATAATTATCAATAGTGCTTTTAAAAATCAAGATAACCCTTTATATCCTTATGTTTTAGGATTAGGAATTATTGGCTGTTTGTTTGCCATGTTTTTGATTTATAAAGGAATCCAAACGATTTTAAAAAGCTTATTTGATGGCGATAAACAAGGGGAATAACAAATTCAAATACAACCCATGAAATTCAACTTACAAAATACAATTTACGGTTTACTACTTCTAACATTGCTGACTTCTTGTTACAATCAAGAACGCAATTGTAACGATTTTAAAACGGGTAAATTTACTTCGGAAACCGAAATTGAAGGCAAAAAATACACCAGTACTTTTGAACGAAACGATTCTATTCAAATAGAAAGCTACGAAGGTAAAATTGATACTTTTAAAGTGCGATGGACCAATGATTGCGAATACATTATTCAAAATACGAATCCAAAAAACCGCGAAGAAAAAAAACCAGTTCAAATGAAAATTTTGACAACTAACGCTGATTCATATACATTTGAATATTCTTTTGTGGGCGATTCAAAAAAACAGCGTGGAACTGTAACAAAACTGAACTAAACAACGTTAAACACAATTTAAAACACTACATAAATGGAAGTTTTCTTAAACCCAGATGCTTGGATAGCACTTTTGACTTTAACCTTTTTAGAAATCATATTAGGTATTGATAACATCATTTTTATCTCGATAGTAACAGGAAAATTACCTGAAGAAAAACGTAAAAAAGCTACACGAGTAGGATTATTTTTAGCGATGTTTATGCGTATTGCATTGCTTTTCGGAATTACCATTTTAATAGCAATGAAAGCACCTTGGTTTAGTTTTGATTTTGGATGGTTCTCTGCAGATATAACTGGTCAAGCCTTAATTTTATTATTAGGAGGTTTGTTCTTAATTTACAAAAGCACGAAGGAAATCCATGAAAAAGTAGACCACAAAGGTGAAGAAGAAAAAGAACTAAAAACTTCGGCAACCAAATCATTTGGAAGCGTTATTGGTCAAATTTTATTAATCGACATCATTTTCTCTGTAGACAGTATTTTAACTGCTGTAGGTATGACTAATGGCATCGAAGGTGCGTTAGTAATTATGATTACTGCTGTGGTTATTTCTGTGGGTGTTATGATGTTATTTGCAGTTCCTGTTGGCAATTTTGTAAATGCCAATCCTTCTATTCAAATTTTAGGGTTAGCCTTCTTAATCTTAATTGGATTCATGCTTATTACCGAAAGTATGCACTTGTCACACGCTGAATTAGCGGGTCAACACGTAGGTGCAGTTCCAAAAGGCTATTTATATTTTGCAATTGCATTCTCTTTAGCCGTAGAATTTATTAATATGAAGATGCGTAAGAAAAACTAATTCTAAACTAAGTACATAAAAAATGTCCCGATAATATCGGGACATTTTTATTTTATAAAGCATTTAGTTTTAAGACAATCCTGTAATTCTTCCATCGTTATCAATATCAATTCGCTCTGCGTTTGGAACAGCGGGTAAACCAGGCATTCGCATTACTTCACCTAAAAGCGGTACAATGAATCCAGCACCACTCGCAATTTCAAATTCACGAACCGTAATATCAAAATTTGTAGGGCGACCAATTAACTTTTCATTATCTGAAAAACTCGCTGGCGTTTTAGCCATACAAACCGAAAAATGACTAAATCCTAAATCGTTAATCATTTTTAATTGTGTTTTTGCTTTTGGAGAAAAATCTACCGTATGGGCACCATAAATCTCAGTAGCAACCGTTTTAATCTTATACTCAATACTATCCGAAGGCACATAAAGCGGTTTGTAATTTGCTTTTCCTGCTTCTATTTCGGCAATAACTTTAGAAGCCAATTCAGCCGAACCTTTTCCCCCTTCAACAAAAGCAGTACTCACAATTGCGGTTACCCCTTTTGCAGCACATAATTCTTTCAATTTATCGTATTCTGCTTGCGTATCATCTGGAAAAGCATTCACACAAACTACTGGGTTAATTCCAAACTTCTGAATGTTTTCGATGTGTTTTTCTAAATTACAAAAACCACTTTCAATAGCAGCCACTTTTGGTACTTTCAATTCATATTCACTCATTCCAGCATGATGTTTTATCGCTCTCAAAGTAGCTACTAAAACCACTGCATCAGGCTTTAAACCGGCTTGCTCACATTTGATATGCAAGAATTTTTCGGCACCTAAATCGGCACCAAAACCAGCTTCTGTAACTACATAATCACCAAGCGATAATCCCATTTTGGTAGCAATTGCGGTATTCGTTCCTTGTGCAATACTCGCAAATGGACCACCATGCAAAATAGCAGGATTTCCGTCTAAAGTTTGCACTAAATTAGGTTTAATGGCATCTTTCAACAAAACAGTCATTGCTCCTACCGCATTCAAATCGCGGGCAAAAATAGGCTTTCCATCAAACGTTTTTCCAATAAAAATATTTCCTAAACGAAGTTTCAAATCTTCTAAATCTTTTGCCAAACACAAAATCGCCATCACTTCCGAAGCGGGTGTTATATTGAAACCGTCTTCGCGTAACATTCCGTTTGTTTTACCACCAACACCAATAATAATATGACGAAGCGAACGATCGTTCATGTCCATTACTCGTTTCCAAGCAATTGTTCTCGGATCTAAATTCAAAGAATATTTTTGATTTTGCAGATTATTATCAATCATCGCCGAAAGCAAGTTATTTGCTTTTTCAATCGCAGAGAAATCACCTGTAAAATGCAAATTAATGTCTTCCATAGGCAAAACTTGGGCATAACCACCACCAGCAGCACCTCCTTTTAAACCAAAAACAGGTCCAAGAGAGGGTTCTCTCAAAACCGCAATTGCTTTTTTACCGATGTAATTCAATCCATCGGTTAAACCAATTGACATAGTGGTTTTCCCTTCACCATATTTGGTAGGCGACATGGCAGAAACTAAAATTAGTTTTCCTTTCGGATTTTCGTGTTGTAAGTGTAAGGGTAATTTGGCTTTGTATTTGCCATAATATTCTAAATCGTCGTTTGAAATATTGATTTTATTAGCGATTTCTTTAATGTGAGACATGGTTGCATTTTGTGCAATTTCAATGTCTGATGGAAATGTTGACATTAGTTGTTGTGTTATAATTTATAGTAAAATTAGCGAATGAAATTTTTAAAAAATATGATAAAAATCAAATAAAAAAGATGTTCAAAAAAGTTCATTCCCTGTCAAACTGAACTTGTTTCAGTTTCTAAAATTTAGATGCTGAAACGAATTCAGCATGACAAAAAACATAAAACCTTTCGAACATCTTTTAATTTTAATCTAAAGACAACGTTATTTGTCCGTCGTCGTCTAATTCAGTTTGAATATCGTCTGAAATATTGTTTTCTCCAGCAACTTCGATTTCTTCAGGAGCAATTTCTTCAGGTTCTTCGTAAGGCAATGGATCTAATAAATTAATTTGTTTCAACTTATCAGCAGTCAATTGGTTACCTAAAGCTTTGATGCCTTTAACCGCAATAAATTGCTCTAAATCAATTGTTTGATTTTCTTTTTGAACACCTTTTACTTTGGCAAAAATAACCTCAGCAACTGGACGCCAATCGGTAGAAACAATCTCTAATTGCGATTTTTCGTGTTCGGTAATAAAAATTTCCTCTTTATTTTCGTTTTCAATTAAGAAACGTTTTACAAAATAACGGTCTTTTTCACCATCGTAATAAATACACGAAATCGGTTTATTTGGATTCCATTTTTCCAACACAATCATATCTTCATCAAAGTGTGTGGTTAATTCTGGAATAATAGTTTTTAGTTTTCCAGATTGGTTCACAATCAACAAACGATCATTTGGACGAAATTCGCCTAACAACTCACCTCTTCCATCGACATTTAATCGTTGTACTGTGTCATCAAACCAAACTTTTCTCGGACGTAAAGTCGAAATTCCTTTCTCTTTTAACTCGATTTTTTTGATTGGATATTTGGTTACTGTATTACCTCGTGAAGCTCTTCCTTTGATAGCTATATCAGAGAAATCAACATCCCATTTCAGTTTTTTCACGCTTCCTACTTGACGTAATAAAATCGTTACTACTTCTGCTTCTCCGTTTGGATTGGCAGAGAAATAAGACACCATTGAACCTGGTTTTTCTTGTGTTAAATCGTAAAATTTATCACGAGTTACACCTGAAACATTGAAACGTTTGATAAAAGTCGAACCGTTTTTACCATCACGATACATCATGTTGTAAATGGTTCGTTTGTCGTTTTTATCAAAAACAGCGATGTGAATAATATCTTTTCCTACGAATTTTTTATCATCCACTTTTGCTACCATCATTTTTCCATCGCGAAGGAATACAATTACATCGTCGATATCTGAACAATCAGCAACGTATTCGTCTTTCTTTAAGCCTGTTCCAAAGAAACCTTCTTCTTTGTTCACGTATAGTTTTGTGTTTCTCAAAACTACTTTCGTAGCTTCAATATTATCAAAACTTCTTAATTCAGTTTGACGCTCGCGCCCTTTTCCGTATTTGTCTTTTAGTTTTTGGAAGAAATCAATCGTATAATCAATAATATGATCTAAATGAAACTTGACTTGTTCCATTTCAGCTTCCAGTTTCGAAATCGCTTCATCCGCTTTATCCGAGTCAAAACGTGTAATACGAATCATTGGAATTTGCGTTAATTTTTGCAAATCATCATCGTTAATTTCTCGAACAAATGATTTTAAAAACGGCTCAAATCGGTCATACATATATTTGTACAACGATTCTCTGTCGGAATACAATTTGAAGTCGATGTACATTTCTTCACGAATGAAAATCTTTTCTAACGTAGAGAAATGCCATTTATTTTCTAATTCGTCCAACTGAATTTCCAATTCGCGTTTGAGCAAATCAACCGTTCTGTTGGTCGAAATTTTCAACATATCAGAAACCCCAATAAACAACGGTTTATGATTTGCAATCACACAGCCTAAAGGCGCCACCGAAGTTTCGCAAGCTGTGAATGCATACAACGCATCAATTGTTTTATCGGGAGAAACACCAGCTGGCAAATGAATTAAAATTTCAACCTCAGCAGCCGTGTTGTCTTCAATTTTCTTGATTTTGATTTTCCCCTTTTCGTTGGCTTTCAAAATACTATCAATCAACGTAGATGTATTGGTTGAAAACGGAATTTGGGTAATCACCAAAGTTTGTTTGTCTAACTGCCCAATTTTGGCACGCACACGCACGCGTCCACCACGTAATCCATCATTATAATTGGAAACATCAGCAATACCTGCGGTTGGAAAATCAGGAAATAAGGTAAAAGGTTTCCCTTTTAATATTTTGATAGACGAGTCTATTAATTCGTTAAAATTGTGTGGTAACACTTTGGTCGATAAACCTACGGCAATACCTTCAGCGCCTTGTGCTAACAACAATGGAAACTTCACCGGAAGATTAATTGGTTCGGCACGACGACCATCGTATGACATTCCCCATTCGGTAATTTTTGGCGAATACAACACATCGTGACCAAATTTTGAAATTCGGGCCTCAATGTAACGGGAAGCTGCTGCACTATCTCCTGTTAAGATATTTCCCCAGTTTCCTTGCATATCGATGATTAGGTCTTTTTGACCAATTTGCACCATGGCATCACCAATACTCGCATCTCCGTGAGGGTGATACTGCATGGTGTGACCAACGATATTGGCTACTTTATTGTAACGCCCATCATCTAACTCTTTCATGGAATGCATAATACGACGTTGTACCGGTTTAAAACCGTCTTCAATCGCTGGAACTGCACGTTCTAGAATTACATACGAAGCGTAGTCCAAAAACCAATCTTTGTACATTCCTGTAACTTTGGTAATGGTGTCTTCTGGATTTTCGTTGTTTTCGTAAAAATGATGTCCTGTTGAAACACGAATATCTTCAAAACCTTCCTCATTTGTGGATTGGTCTTGATTATTGAAATTTTCGTCTTCGTTTGGAATGATGTTATCTTCTTCTTCGTCTTTCATTTTTATGCTGAATTATTTTCAGTATATTTTTTAAGTTCAAAATCACTGCTCACTATAAACTGAACACTGAATACTAATTCTTCTCTACCACATCCAACTCCACTTTCAAATTATTAATGATAAACTCTTGGCGGTCTGGGGTGTTTTTACCCATGTAGAACTCTAACAAGGTTTCAATAGAAGTGGCTTTATCTAACATAACAGGATCTAATCGAATGTCTTGCCCAATGAAATGTTTGAACTCATCTGGCGAAATTTCTCCTAATCCTTTGAATCGGGTGATTTCTGGTTTTGGCTTTAGTTTTTCAATGGCGTTTACTCGTTCTTCTTCGCTGTAGCAATAAATCGTTTCTTTTTTATTTCGCACACGGAACAAAGGCGTTTGTAAAATATACAAATGTCCGTCTTTAATCAACTCAGGGAAAAACTGCAAGAAAAACGTAATCAACAACAAGCGAATGTGCATTCCATCGACATCGGCATCGGTTGCAATTACGATATTGTTGTAACGTAAATCGCCCATGTCTTCCTCGATGTTTAATGCAGCTTGTAATAAATTGAATTCTTCGTTTTCGTATACAATTTTCTTTGTCATTCCATACGAATTCAACGGCTTACCACGTAAACTAAAAACCGCTTGCGTATTCACATCACGACTCTTCGTAATGGAACCAGAAGCCGAATCTCCCTCAGTAATAAAAAGCGTACTTTCTAAACTTCTTGGGTTTTTAGCATCGGTTAAATGTACACGACAATCGCGTAATTTTTTATTATGCAGACTGGCTTTTTTAGCGCGGTCTTTGGCTAATTTTCGAATACCTGAAAGCTCTTTACGTTCGCGTTCGGCTTGTAAAATCTTACGCAATAACGCATCAGCAACTTCTGGATTTTTATGTAAAAAATTATCTAACTTCGTTTTGATGAAATCATTCACAAACGAACGCACCGAAGGCCCATTCGGACCAATATCGGTAGAACCTAATTTGGTTTTAGTTTGCGATTCGAAAACCGGTTCTTCTACTTTAACAGCAATAGCGGAAACTATGGATTTACGAATATCCGAAGCTTCAAAAGGTTTGTTGTAAAACTCTTTGATGGTTTTTACAATCGCCTCACGAAAAGCACCTAAATGCGTTCCTCCTTGCGTAGTATTTTGTCCGTTAACAAACGAATGATATTCTTCTGAATATTGCGATTTACTGTGTGTAATAGCCACTTCGATATCGTCGCCCAACAAATGAATCGTTGGATACACCATATCGTCTTCGTGAATGGCTTCTTCTAATAAATCTTTTAAACCGTTATCAGAAAAATACTTTTCACCATTGTAATAAATGACTAATCCCGTATTTAGATAACAGTAATTTTTGAGCATCTTGATGATGTACTCATTACGGTATTTGTAGTTCTTGAAAATCGCCTCATCAGCAATAAACGAAACTTTGGTTCCTTTACGCTTGGTTGTTTCTTGAACGTCTTCTTCTAAGGTTAGATTTCCGGCAGAGAATTCCGCTGCTTTTTGTTGGTTATCACGCACCGATTCTACTCGGAAATAATTGGAAAGTGCATTTACGGCTTTTGTACCGACACCATTTAAACCTACTGATTTTTTGAAGGCTTTGGAATCGTATTTTCCACCCGTATTCATTTTGGAAACTACATCGACTACTTTTCCTAACGGAATGCCTCGACCATAATCGCGCACCGTAACGAGTTTGTCTTTGATGGTAACTTCTATGGTTTTTCCGGCACCCATGACAAATTCATCGATACAGTTATCCAATACTTCTTTTAATAAAATATAAATACCATCATCGGGCGAAGAACCATCACCTAGTTTTCCGATATACATACCGGGACGCATACGAATGTGTTCTTTCCAATCTAAGGAACGTATATTGTCTTCGGTGTATTGATTTTGCTCTAACATAGACAGAATTTGGATTTTGTGCAATATAGCACATATCTCCAAAGATTGAAAGCCAGAAACTGATAAGTTATTGACAAAATGCGGTTAAGAACATAGAAAAAAGAAGAAAGGAAAAAGATAAAATTAATCCAATTTTAGTGTTTTATATCTTTGTATCATTTCAGAATAATCTTTGTTTGGATAGACTTCCATAACTTTAATTTTCTTAGATGAAATAATTTTCAAATGTTTCTCAAAAGTAAATTCTTCACATATGTTTGCACGAGCAAAACCGAAATTTTTCCATTCGTTATTCTTGAAAGTAAAATATTGAATCTTTCCCCAACAACCGATGTACCAATGTGGGAAAATAGAAAATTCCGAAAAACCATCTTTATTAATATCTCCTAAATTCTCAATTCCCGCACCAATTGCATTATGTATTACAATTTGTTGGTCTGTAAACGAAAACTTAAAAGTAACATCACAAGCATTATTCACACAATCTCCGTCATAATCCTTTGTCATATTCAATATTTGAGGATAAATTCGAAATATCGTATCTGGAATTTTATCCGAATTTAAATCTCCAATTAAAAGTGTATCAACATTTTTTATTGTATCAGTAACTTTATAATTGTTAAACTTCTTATCTTCAACTAAATCTTTTTTAGTCCAAAAAAATATAGTTGCAATTAAAGCAAATAAAAATAATTTCATTTTGTAAAAATAATCAATCTATTATTCATAATGTCTAAAAATGCCACTATCAGAAATTGTCCAAAGAGCGGCTTTTTGATTGGCAGCTTTTAAGGCTTGGTTTGCCCAAGAATTGCAGGTGTAAAATAGCGAATAACTTCCGTTAGCTTCATAAAAAACATCGTGTTTTCCGTAAACGGCTTCGGTTTCAATTTTTAGAAATTCACCAGATTTGGTTTGGAAAGACTCGTTAATGAATAGAATCAACTTTTTGTAATTATTGGATGAAATTTGAAGTTTTTTACAAGACTTACTTTCTTTCATCTCTTTGTAAAACGTTACATGCATTGCCGATGAACTCAATCCTGAAGCCGCTTTTAAAGCCGTACTTGCTTTTAAGTCTGCCCAAGTGGGAGTTTCTAAGTAAAAACCTTTATCTCCCCAACCTAAAGCAACATAGTTCATTGTTGTGTCTTTTGCTTTAGTATGTTCAGTTTTGAGTTGGTTGGTCCAATCGTAATGTTCGCTTTTTAAAGGCAAAACAACATCGGTGTGCACTCCATTAGTTAGGATGTAAATTGGAATTTCTTTATGACTTTTTACCAAACCATCATTCACAGAAATATAGGAAAGTAAGGTAACCACAAGCAAATAACCAATAATCCCTAAAAGGAAAAATGTAGTGTATTTTAGGAATTTTTTGAAGACTTTCATTGCTTTTTATTTAAACAAGTAATTGCTTTCGTACTCAAAACCTTCTTTTCGTAATAACTTTCTAAAATCGGCACGAGAAGGTGTTAAAACCACACTTGTAGTATCATTTTCAATTATTTTGGCTTGAAATGGGATTTTTAGTTCTATTTTTAGTTTTGTAAAGTCTTTTTTGGTTCCTAGTTGAATGTGTTTTATGCCTAAACTCGAAACTTTAATAATACTTGTCACATAATTTTCATCCACTTTTTTATTCAAAACCAAAGAAGATTTATATTCTTTAGCAATTTCGTTTTCGGCAAAGGAAAAAATGGTATCCAAACGTTCTACTTCAAAAGCAATTGTATCACCTTTAATGAATGTTTTATAACTTTTATTTTCTGATTTATCAAAAACTTGATTATTGCGCAATTCAAATTCGGGAATAGAATCTAATTCTGATTTTAAAGCAGTAATTGTTTCAATTTCATTGATGCAAATATATTTTGATTCAATAACTAATCGATGTGAATAATCCATCGCATAGGTTCCAATATACTTTTTAGGAAATTCAGTTATGATATCAACATTTGTGGGTTGGGCTTCAGAAAAATAGATAAAACTATTATTTAAAGCAGATTCCTTACACGAAGTAAAAAAAAGGGTTGCTACTAGAAGGATTAGAAGATTTTTCATGGTAGTTTGATAGTTTGTTTTATTTTGCAAATACAAATGTTATGCCACAAAAAAACCGCTGAATTGCTTCAACGGTTTCTCTATTTTCTATATTCTAAAAATTACACATTAAAACGGAAATGCATCACATCGCCATCTTTTACAATGTATTCTTTTCCTTCTACTCTTAATTTTCCAGCTTCTTTTACTTTAGCTTCTGAACCGTAGTTTGAGAAATCTTCGAATGCAATAACTTCTGCACGGATGAATCCTTTTTCAAAATCGGTGTGAATTACTCCGGCTGCTTTTGGAGCTGTATCTCCAATATTGATAGTCCAAGCGCGAACTTCTTTAACACCCGCCGTGAAATACGTTTGTAATTTTAATAATTTGTAAGCGGCACGAATTAACACTGCCGAACCTGGCTCAGTCAATCCCATATCTTCTAAGAATACTTGACGCTCTTCATAGCTTTCTAATTCAGTAATATCGGCTTCTGCTCCTACTGAAAGAATGATTACTTCTGCTTGTTCGTCTTTTACTAATTCACGAACTTGATCTACATATTTGTTTCCGTTTACTGCCGAAGCTTCGTCTACATTACATACATATAAAACAGGTTTTGTGGTAATTAATTGGAATTCTTCCATCATATCAACTTCATCTTGATTTTGAGGAATTACTGTACGAGCTGATTTTCCCGCTAATAATGTTTCACGAATTCTATCTAATAACGCTTTTTCAGCTTGTGCTTCTTTATTTCCAGTTTTTGCTGCACGATTGGTTTTTTCCAAACGTTTTTCAACCGTTTCTAAGTCTTTTAATTGCAATTCGATATCAATCGTTTCTTTATCGCGAATTGGATTGACATTACCATCAACGTGCACGATATTATCGTTATCAAAACAACGTAAAACATGAATAATTGCATTACATTCTCTAATGTTTCCTAAGAATTGATTTCCTAAACCTTCACCTTTACTTGCTCCTTTTACCAATCCAGCAATATCTACGATATCTACCGTTGCCATTTGCACTCGTTCTGGTTTAACCAATTCCTCCAAACGATTAATACGTGGATCTGGAACGTTTACCACACCAATATTGGGTTCAATAGTACAAAATGGAAAGTTTGCACTTTGCGCTTTTGCATTAGACAAACAATTAAATAAAGTTGATTTTCCAACATTTGGTAATCCTACAATTCCTGCTTTCATTATGAATGTATTTTTAAAAGTGTGCAAATATAGTTTAAAAGTTGGAAAGCCACAAAGTTTGACCCAAAGCGTGTGTTCATTTATTTTATTACAATCAAATTAAACTAAACTTGGAAATATGTAACAATTCTTTTTTATTGTATAACATGACTTATAGATTGAAATCTATCTTTATAACTTATTAATATTTAACATCATACATCATGAAATCATTATTTATCGCTACACTTTTTTTATTTTCAACCCATTCAGTACTAGGGCAAAATAAAAATGTAAAAGACGAAACAAAAACCACCACCACCACAGTTACAGATTCAAAAGGTGAAAAAACATATGTAAAAAAAGAAAATACGAGAGAAGTTCAAAACATTGAATTGAAAGAACAAGAACCTAAAAACATCAATATGGATTTGAAGGATTCGCCAGTAGTTATAGAAAACACAACAACTGTAACCAATCCAGATGGTTCAACACGAACTGTAGATATTGATCGTTCATCTGTTTATTTGTTTAATAATAAAAAATATGATATTGCTCTAGATAGTAAGGGATATCGTATTTTATCTGAAGATGGTAAAGAAAAAGCTTTTTTGAGAAAAACAACCACGAATAGTTTTATCTATCATTATAAAAACAATACTGCAATTGCATATTTTGATGTGGAAGGAAATTTAGTTTTAGAAAAATATAATTCAAATTCGGATACAATTTCATTTGAAAAATATATTGCCTTAAAATAAAATCACAATTGCTATGAAAAAAAAATCCTGATTTGCATCAGGATTTTTTTTATTCGTTATGTAAAAAAGATTGTCTATTTAAAAGCGTTTCTTCGCTTTCTACGTGATTATCATCTGGCACACAACAATCTACAGGACATACCGCTGCACATTGAGGTTCTTCATGAAAACCTTTACATTCAGTACATTTTCCTGGAACAATATAATAAATATCATCTGATACTGGTGTTTGCGCTGCATCAGCATCAACTTCAGTTCCATCTGGTAAAATTACTTTTCCACTCAATTTTGTACCATCTTTCCATCTCCAATCATCTGCGCCTTCATAAATTGCAGTGTTTGGACATTCAGGCTCACAAGCGCCACAGTTAATACATTCGTCTGTTATAATAATTGCCATGTTTTTCAGTTTAATTGTTTAAAAGTTTAATTGTTTAGTTTTTTTACTAAGTTTTCAAACTTTTGCCTTTTGCCTAATTACTAATTACTTATTTTTGCGCTACAAAAATACAATGTAAACCAAATATAAACAAGTTACAAATGTTACAAAGTGAAATAAAATCGAGTTTTGTTGAATTAGGGAATTTTTTACGTCAATTTTCTTTAGAAAAAAACACCAAAGACGTGTCGGTTTTGCAAAACGATTTATTTTATGTTGATTTCATTTCGTTAGTTGAATTATCGCAATCACACAATGGTTGGTTTACTCCCGAGCAAGTTTATTTTAGTGTTCAATCTTGGGCAAAAGCATTAACAGAAACCAACCTAAACCAATGGCTTTCTCCTTACGATTTTTCAAAAACAACACCCGAAAAAATAGGATTAGTTTTAGCAGGAAATATTCCTTTAGTAGGTTTTCATGATTTTCTTTCGGTACTAATTTCTGGGCATGATGTATTGGTTAAAACGTCTTCAAACGACCAACATTTATTAAAATTTCTAGCAAAATATTTAATTTCCATTCAACCCGAACTTAACTCAAAAATAACATTTGTTGAAGGAAAATTAGAAGGTTTTGATGCCGTAATTGCCACCGGAAGTAACAATACAGCGCGTTATTTTGAATTTTATTTTAAAGACAAACCAAGTATTATTCGTAAAAACAGAAATTCGGTTGCTGTTTTAGATGGAACTGAATCACATGAAGATTTAGTGGGTTTGGGTGAAGATATTTTTCGATATTTTGGATTAGGTTGTCGAAATGTTTCAAAACTATTTGTTCCTAAAGATTACAATTTTGATGCTTTTTTTAAAGCAATGTATGAATACCGTGAGGTAATTCAATATGAAAAATATGCGAATAATTACGATTACAACAAAGCGGTTTTCTTAATGAGTAATTTTCAATTATTGGACAATGAATTTTTAACAATTAAAGAAGATTCTAGTTACGCCTCACCTATTTCCTCAGTATTTTATGAATTTTATGAGAACATAGACGAGATAAAAAATCGACTAAACACTGATGCAGAACAAATTCAATGTGTGGTTTCTAACAACCTAATTGAAAACAGTGTTTCTTTTGGGCAAACACAACAACCAAGACTGTGGGATTATGCAGATAATGTTGATACGCTTGCCTTTTTATCAAAAATATAATTACATTATTACTATTTATTTGCAAAATCTACAAGGTTTTCGTTAATAACATGGCGGAATTATTATCAAATTATAACTCGTTTTTTAATCGCTATTTCCGAAATTTGCTTTTTTAAAAAACATACATAACTACAATAAACATAATGAAAAAACACAACTACAGCGCAGGTCCATGTATTCTTCCACAAGAAGTTTTTGAAAAATCGGCGCAAGCAATTTTAGATTTCAACAATTCTGGATTATCAATTTTAGAAATTTCACACCGAAGCAAAGATTTTGTTGCTGTAATGGAAGAAGCTAGAGCTTTAGTTTTAGAACTTTTAGGATTAGAAGGCAAAGGATATCAAGCTTTATTTTTAGCTGGTGGAGCTAGTTTAGAATTTTTAATGATTCCTTACAATTTAATGAAAGTTGATGGAAAAGCAGCATACTTAGATACAGGAACTTGGGCAAATAGTGCTATCAAAGAAGCCAAACATTTTGGAGAAACAATTGTTGTAGCTTCATCAAAATCAGAAAATTACAATCATATCCCAAAAGACTATTCAATTCCTACTGATGCCTCTTATTTTCATTGCACAAGTAACAATACTATTTTTGGAACCCAAATGAAATCGTTTCCTCAAGTACATATTCCATTGGTTTGTGATATGAGTTCAGATATTTTTTCACGTACATTAGATTTTTCAAAATTTGATATTATTTATGCAGGCGCTCAAAAAAATATGGGGCCAGCTGGTACTACGTTAGTAGTGGTTAAAGAAGATATTTTAGGAAAAACAGGCAGAACTATTCCAAATATGTTAGATTATCAACAACATATAGCGAAAGAAAGTATGTACAATACGCCTCCAGTATTTCCTATTTATGCATCACTTTTAACCCTTCAATGGTTGAAAAAATTGGGTGGAATTGCTGCTATCGAAAAAATTAATGAGGCAAAAGCAAACTTACTTTACGCTGAAATTGATAGAAACCCTTTATTCAAAGGAGCTGCCGCAAAAGAAGATAGAAGTACTATGAACGCAACTTTTTTATTAGTAGACGAAGCGCATCAAGAAAAATTTGACAGCATGTGGAAAGCAGCTGGAATTTCTGGATTAGCGGGACATCGTTCTGTTGGTGGGTATCGCGCTTCAATGTACAATGCACTTCCATTAGAAAGTGTACAAGTTTTGGTGGATGTAATGCAAGAATTAGAGAAAAATATTTAATAAAATTACAGTTTAGATGTTCTTTTAACTTCTAAACTATAAACTCATAAACATATAGAATGAAAGTTTTAGCAAACGACGGAATTTCAAAAAGTGGTATCAAAGCATTAGAAAAAGGAGGTTTTGAAGTCATCACTACAAAAGTGGCGCAAGAACAAGTTGCCAACTATATTAACACACATGATGTAAAAGTAATTTTGGTAAGAAGTGCGACCAAAGTGCGACAAGATATTATAGATGCTTGCCCAGGATTAAAAATCATTGGTCGTGGTGGCGTTGGAATGGATAACATTGATGTAGATTATGCACGTAGCAAAGGGTTACATGTAATCAATACCCCAGCTTCTTCTTCTGAAAGTGTAGCCGAATTAGTTTTTGCGCATTTATTTACAGGAGTTCGTTTTTTACATGATGCTAACCGAAATATGCCATTAGAAGGTGATACCAATTTTGACGGATTGAAAAAAGCTTATGCAAACGGAATTGAACTTCGTGGAAAAACATTAGGAATTATTGGTTTTGGTCGTATTGGTCAAGCTGTAGCTAAAATGGCTTTAGGTCTTGGAATGAAAGTTATTGCGGCAGATAAGTATGTAAACGAAGCCGTTATTCGCGTTGATTTTTACAACGGACAATTTATCAATGTTGAAATTGTTACTGAATCATTAGAAGATATTTTCAAACATTCTGATTTTATTACGCTTCACGTTCCTGCGCAAGATGGTTATGTGATTGACAAGGCTGAATTTGAACTCATGAAAGAAAATGTAGGAATTGTTAACTGTGCCCGTGGAGGTGTAATAAATGAAGTTGCATTGATTGAAGCTTTAGACGAAGGAAAAGTATTATTTGCTGGATTAGATGTTTTTGAAAACGAACCTACACCAGAAATTCAAATTTTAATGCATCCAAAAATCTCTTTGACACCACATATCGGAGCCGCTACAGAAGAAGCACAAGATCGAATTGGTACAGAGCTAGCGGAACAAATAATTAGTCTATTAAAAAATGACTAAAATTTATTACCTTTAATTTAACTAACTAAAATCCCTATTATTATGTTTGATCAACTTTCAGAATTAGTAAAACAATTTGGTGGTGAAGCTGTGGTAAATAATCCAGCTGTACCAAATGAACAAAATGATGCCGTAATGCAAGAAGCCGGAGGTTCAATACTTTCAGGTTTAAAAGATATGGTAGCAAATGGAAATATTAGTGATTTATCAGGAATGTTAAGCGGAAATACGCCCATTGATGCAAACAATCCCGTTATACAACAATTGACAGAAAAAGTAACAGGAAATTTAGGCGAAAAATTTGGTTTATCATCCGATGCTGCTGGAAGTGTTGCTGGAGGATTAATCCCTCAAATTTTAGGAGGATTAATTAATAAAGCGAAAGACCCAAACCAACCAGGATTTAACATGAACGACTTAGTAAGTGCTATTTCAGGAGGTCAAGGTGGCGGATTAATGGACGCTGTTTCAAAATATGGAGGTCAATTTGGTTTAGATCAAAATAATGATGGAAAAGTAGATATGGGTGATGCTATGGCTGCTGTTTCTAAAAAAGGAGGTTTAGGAGGTTTACTAGGGAAACTTTTTGGAAAATAAATTTTCTATCATAAAAAGCTAAAAGCATCGGTACTATCGATGCTTTTTTTTATCTTTATACTTTCTTAATACTAAAGCTATGAAATCAATTGTTACACTACTTTTTGTAGTCATTTCGGTACTAGTGGCTTGTAATTCATCCAAAACTCAAAAAACTTTTGAAGACAAACCAAAACTAGAAAGCGATACAATTCGTATATCAAACGAGGCGATTGAATATGATGTTATTATAATTGATGGTGGATTTACTTCTTGGTTTAATAGCAATGCCAAACCAAGAAATTATTATTCGCAATCGTATTTAGAAGCAAGAAACAAAATTTGGGTTTTAGAATGGAACAGAAGAGCAATGTTGCCTTCTCAATACAATCCAAATTTATATGAAATGATTATTAATTATGAAACAACTGTTGACTATGGCTATGAAGTAAATTATATGATTTACAATTATTTAGTCTATTTTCAACTCACTAATAAACAACAATTAGGCGGATTTGTGCCCAGAATTTAACTTATGAAAAAACTCAAAGAACGCTGGAATGTAACTTCAAACTGGCAATTAACCATTATTTTCATTGTATTTGCAATTACAGGTTTTAGTTCACTACAATTAGCAAAACCCTTTTTAAATTTAATAGGAATTCCAGAAACGTTCCAACCTCATTGGTTGTATAGAGTTTTAAGGTTGATTCTTATTTTTCCTATTTATCAAGTATTATTAGTGTTTGTTGGTTTTGTATTTGGACAATTCGCTTTTTTTTGGGAATTTGAAAAAAAGATGTTAGACCGAATGAAACTGGGTTTCATTTCAAAATATGTAGATTCTAAACTAAAAAAGGAGCAATAAAGCTCCTTTTTTTTATTCTTGTCCTTTACCACCTTTAATGATATACGTATAAAACCAAGTGATGGTAAACGTCGGTATTATGTCTACAAAAGGAATTAATTCTTCTATAAAACCAAAAATTCCCGCTAATTTTCCCGCTGTACCTTTAAACATAGTTACCAACAATATTCCTGAAATTGGTGCCCAAACCACATCAATTGCCTCACCAAAAACAGGAACTAAATAGGACAACATACCAATAGCATCAAATAATAAACATAAAATTAATTTTGATGTTTTATCATTTTTTAAGGGTGGAACCGGATTATCAACAATTTCTTCTACCATTTTTTAATTTGTAAATTCAATTACGAATATACAAAACAAATGCCAAATTATTCTTTATGAATCATTTTGTAAAAATCATCACGAAATTCCTTCTGATTAAATACACCACCATACTGTAAAGTTGAAGTATAACTACTTTCATCTTTAATTCCTCTACTTGAAACACATAAATGAGTTGCTTCAACAACAATCATTACATTTTCAGTTTCTAAAACCGATTTCAATTCGTTAAAAATTTGCATAATCATACGCTCTTGAACTTGTGGTCTTCGTGCATAATAATCAACTATTCTATTCAATTTTGAAAGACCAATAACTTTTCCAGAAGACACATAACCAATGTGCGCTTTTCCAACAATTGGTAAAAAATGATGCTCACAAGTAGAATTAAAACTGATATTTGCTTCCACCAACATTTTATCATACTGGTACGAATTGTCAAAAACAGATATTTTGGGCTTATTTGCAGGATTTAATCCCGAAAATATTTCCTGAACAAACATTTTTGCCACACGATGCGGTGTTCCTTGCAAACTATCATCTGTTAAATCTAAACCCAATTCTTTCATAATAATTTCAAAATGGTGCTCAATAACTTCCATTTTTTCAGCATCAGATTTGAAGAAAGCATCGGCTCTCATTGGTGTTTCAGCAGATGTCATTTGGTGATTATCGCCAATGATATCAAATATTTCTTTTTCAATAGTAGTATTCATAGCTATATCTTCTTCTATTTTAATTTTGTTTTATAATATTTACGCAATTTTTCTAATTTGGGTGCAATTACCATTTGACAATAACCTTGTTCTGCATTCTGATTGTAATAATTTTGATGGTATTCTTCTGCGGGATAAAAAATGGTAGCCGTAGAAACTTTTGTAACCACTTTTTTCTCATACAATTTTTCTTTTTCAATCAAAGCGATATAGTTTTCTGCTTTATCCTTTTGCGCTAAAGAATGGTAAAAAATTTCACTACGATATTGCGTTCCTATATCAGCTCCTTGACGATTTAATGTTGTAGGGTCGTGTGTTGCAAAAAATATTTCTAATAAATCTTCGTAAGCAACTTTTTCAGGATCAAATGTAATCTGAATTGCTTCAGCATGACCCGTTGTTCCAGTACAAATTTCTTTATAGGTAGGATTTTTAGTTACACCACCAATATATCCCGAAACTACCTTTTCTACTCCTTTGATGTCTAAAAAAACGGCTTCTGTACACCAAAAACATCCACCTGCAAATGTTGCTATTTCCATACCTTCTGTTACATTAAGTTTTGTTGGTTCTTTAAATTCTGCCTTCACAATTGGTTTTTCTTTTGCTGTACATGAAATTACAATAGAGCAAAAAAATAATACAATTAACTTTACTTCATTTTTCATAAACATTTTATTTGTTTAACAAATGTAGTCAAAATATTAAACAAAAATACTATTTAACTATTTTTTATAGTTTGATTATGATTAGAAACTGTAGCAAACTTTTTCTTTTGTATAAAATCTTTGTTTCTTTGTAGAAATCTTGGATTATGATAGTTGCAAAAAACATACATAAATATTACGACACATTACACGTTTTAAAAGGCGTTGACTTGCATATTAAAAAAGGGGAAATCGTTTCAATTGTAGGAGCTTCAGGGGCAGGAAAAACTACTTTATTGCAAATTTTAGGTACGTTAGACCTTCCCAAGAAAGAACACAATACTGTTTTAGAAATTAACGGTGAATCAGTGCTCAACCTGAATGATAAAAATTTATCGAAATTTAGAAACACGCATTTGGGATTTATATTTCAATTTCATCAATTGTTACCCGAATTTACCGCTTTAGAAAATGTTTGTATTCCAGGATTTATAGCAAATCGCAATAAAAAAGAAGTTGAAAGCGAAGCAAAACGCTTGTTATCTTATTTAGGTTTAGCCGAACGAACACATCACAAACCAAGTGAACTTTCGGGCGGAGAACAACAACGTGTTGCTGTTGCCAGAGCTTTAATAAATAAACCAGCCGTTATCTTTGCCGATGAACCTTCGGGAAATTTAGATACAACCACAGCCGAAAATTTACACGAATTGTTTTTTAAATTACGTGATGAATTTGGACAAACCTTTGTAATTGTTACCCATAACGAAGAATTAGCCAATATGGCAGATAGAAAACTGACGATGGTGGATGGGAATATTGTAACTATTTAAATTAATAAACATATAAGTCATAAAAGCTAAAATTAACTTTAAAAGTAACCAAAAGTACATTTAAGTTTTTTAGAACTTATATGACTTATATGTTAAACCAAAAAATGACACCATCCGAGTTAAAAGAATTTCTTGACGAAAAAGTCGAACTGTACAACAATCCGAATTTCATTGAAAGCGATCCGATTCAGATTCCGCATTTGTATTCGGTGAAAGAGGATATTGAAATTGCTGGGTTTCTTGCAGCAACCATAGCTTGGGGAAATCGCAAAATGATTATCAACAATGCGAAAAAAATGATGGATTTGATGGGAAATTCGCCTTACGATTTCGTCATGAATCATTCAGAAACACAATTAGAAACGTTAGAACATTTTGTGCATCGCACTTTTAACGGGCAAGATTTTGTGGGATTTGTGAAAGGCTTACAACACATTTACGTCAATCATTACGGATTAGAAGCGGTTTTTTCGAAAGAAAATGCTACAATGCAACACATGATTTCTGAATTTAAACAATTGTTCTTTGAAGCACCACATTTGGCACGAACTGAAAAACACATTTCAGATCCATTGAATGGTTCTGCTGCAAAACGCATCAATATGTATTTGCGTTGGATGGTTCGTGATGACAACAAAGGTGTCGATTTAGGCATTTGGAACAACATCTCACCTGCTCAGCTTTCGTGTCCGTTAGATGTGCATTCGGGCAATGTGGCTCGCAAACTAAAGCTACTGATTCGCAAACAAAACGACGCAAAAGCATTAGCTGAATTGGATGCTAATTTAAGATTACTTGATGCTAATGATCCTGTAAAATATGATTTTGCACTATTTGGTTTAGGCGTTTTTGAAGGATTTTAGTTTTTATCTAAGAATTTCAGCCATTTCTTGTTGCAATTTCAATGCTTCTTCTCTTGCTTTTTCTGCAAAATCTGTTCCGTTTGAAGCATAAATAATGCCTCGTGACGAATTGATTAAAAGTCCAACAGTATCACTCATTCCGTATTTACAAACTTCTGCTAAACTTCCGCCTTGAGCGCCAACACCAGGAACCAATAAAAAACTATGGGGTACAATTTTTCTAATTTCGGTAAAATATTCTGCTTTAGTAGCTCCAACAACATACATCAAATTTTCAGCATTTTTCCATGCTTTTGAGGTTTCTAAAACTACTTTGTACAATTCTTGACCTTCAGAATTATTTTTTGTTTGAAAATCAAAAGCGCCTTCGTTTGAAGTTAAAGCCAATAAAATCGTGTGCTTATTTTCAAAAGCCAAAAAAGGCTCAACCGAATCTTTTCCCATATAAGGTGCCACAGTAACCGAATCGAAGTTTAAATCTTCAAAAAAAGCTTTGGCATACATGCTTGAAGTATTACCAATATCGCCACGTTTTGCATCGGCAATTGTAAAAATTTCAGGATAATTTTCGTTGATATAAGTAATGGTTTTTTGTAACGATTGCCAACCTTTTATACCATAAGCTTCATAAAATGCAGTGTTTGGTTTGTAAGAAACACATAAATCATGAGTTGCATCTATAATTGCTTTGTTGAATTCAAAAATTGGATCTTCGGTTTGTAATAAATGTTGTGGAATTTTGGTCAAATCGACATCTAAGCCAATACAAAGAAAAGATTTTTTTGAATGAATCTGAGCCGTTAATTGTTGTGTTGTCAAAACTGTTTTAAGTTTAAAGTTAGTTGTTTGGCAAATTTAGTTTAAAGTTTTGGAAAGTCAAAGCCTAGTTTTTTTATTAAAAGTGGGAAATATATAACATTTAAGCCTTGTAATGTAACACAAAATGATTCAATACATTACACCTTTGTAATAATTAAAATAGGTTGAATAACTTAACTTATCCGAGAAGTAACTTTAAATTATAAATATATGTCAAATTTATTATACACCATAGCGATAGTGCTTGTTATTCTTTGGGCATTGGGATTTTTTGTCTATAGTGTGGGCTCAATTATCCATATTTTATTAGTAATAGCAGTAATTGCCATTCTATTTAGATTAATCAAAGGAAGAGAAATATAAATCAATAAAAATAATAATATGAAAAATTCAGATGTTGTTGTAGGCGTATTAGGTGGACTAGCTGTTGGCGCTTTATTAGGCATTTTGTTTGCCCCAGATAAAGGAAGTAATACAAGAAGAAAAATTGCTCAAAAAGGAACCGATTTAAAGGATAATTTACAAGGTAATTTTAATGATTTTGTTGCTTCTATAGAGGATCAATATTCAAGTTTTGCATCAAGTGCAGAAGATGCTATTGAAGAAGGAAAATCAAAATTAGAACGAATGAATAACGAAATTTCGAAATAAAAACGGAATAACAATGGAAAACATAGCCTCAAATGTAGAACTTCTTTATAAAAAAGCAGAACAGTATTCTAAAACTAGTTTAGAGCTACTAAAACTACATACTATTGAGAAAACTTCAGATGTGATTTCATCATTAACGGTAGTAATTTCAATTTCAATTATAGTAGGAATGTTTACTTTGTTTGTTAACATCGGAATTAGTTTTTTTATTGGTAATCTTTTAGGAAATAATGCTTTAGGCTTTTTTATTGTCTCTGGATTTTATTTCATCTTAGGAATTATAGTATTTATATTCCGAAAAAGTTTGATTAAAATACCTATCGATAACTTAATCGTTTCTAAGTTACTAAAAGAAAAAAAGCGGCTAAAAGAAACAGAGAAGCCTTAAAGATTTGAACATGAAAACACTAAAACAAACCGACATTCTTGACCAAAAAATTGCTGCGTTAAAAGCAAAACATGCCAATGAATTTCAAGAACTAAAAGCACAATACTTTGTTGTTCAGAAAAGTGTAACCGTTTTTAGTCTCGTAGAGCAAGGTGTTTCTGAGTTTTACAAAACAGCTACTAATAAAAATAATTTATTTACTACCATTACAAGTATTGTTGGTGGTTATTTATCTAACAAAATGGTAGTTGGAGATTCAAAAAATACATTTAAAAAAATTATTGGTTATGGCGTTCAATTTGCGGTAACCAAATTACTTTCAAAAATTACTAACAAATAATCAATCAAAATGAAAAATTTAAAATTTTTACTTATTGCCGTTTTATCGGTATTTACATTAATTTCTTGTAAAAACGAAAAAGAAACCTATGCTGAAAAAGCTGTAGCAGACTATGAAATGTTTGTAGACTCAATAAATAATGTTGCAGTTGCTGATTTAAAAACAGACTGGGATAGTATCGAAAATGATCATCAAAGAAGAAAATTAATAGCTGAAAATGCGCTATTAGAACTTGAGAATCGTGAAGAATACGAAGGAAAAATTGTAGTATCAAGTGATAAATATGAACTATATAAATCTAGCTATTTAGCACAACAACCAAAAACAGTAACAAAATCAGCCGTAAGAACAGCTCTTTTTGGATCTAATGATATGGGTGACGATATGAGTTTTAATTGGGTTAACAAAACCAATATTCTAAGTGTTTATGACAACTTTGTGTCTACTGTAGAAAAAAACAAAGATGCGTATTCAAGAGAAGATTGGGATGAAATCAAATTATTATATGAAGCATTAGATACAAGAAAAAATACGGTTGAAAATGAAGGTTTATCAAGTTCTGACAATAATAAAATTGCTGGTTTGAAAATCAAATTTGCTCCTATGTATACTTTAAATAGAATGGGTTCAAAAGCTGAAGAAAATTCAGAAGCAAAAGAATAGTTAATTATTGATTCAAAAAAAAGATGCCAAGCTAATTATTTAGTTTGGCATCTTTTATTATGTTTTGTAAGTAAATTTGATACTATTTTGCACCTAATTTAGCACTCAATTCAGATGAAATAGCTGACTTTTCCATTTTGATTTTTCCTGCCATAGTTTCTACTACGATAGTATCTTCATTCATTTCAGCAATTTTTCCATGAATGCCAGATTTAGTAATGATTTTATCTCCCACTTTTAAAGCTGCTTCAAATGCTTTTTCTTTTTTTGCTCTTTGTTGTTGCGGTCTTATCAATAAAAAATAAAACACGGCAATCATTAATACGATTTGTATTATTAAACTTGGTTCCATAATAAATTATTTGTTTGGTGCTGTACTTCCAGCCATTGGTGTTACGTTAGCTTTGATTTTGAACATTTCTTTACCATTTTCTGAGTTGGTCGTTAATGTTACCGTTTTTTCTTGTGCCCCTGGTTTGCCTTTTGAATCAAAAGATACTTTAATAGGTGCTGATTCTCCTGGCTTAATTGGATCTTTTGGTGGTTCAGGAACGGTACAACCACAACTTCCTTTTGCATCTACAATCAATAAATCACCTTCACCCGTATTGGTTACAATAAATTCTGTTTCAGCTACAGTTCCTTCTGCAATTGTTCCAAAATCATGAATTTCTTTGTCTAATTGAACTTTTGGTAATTTTCCAACTAATGCTTTTTCTGCTTCTATAGCTTTAATATCTGCATCTGTGATTTTATCTGCAGCACTTTCTTGTTTACAAGCTGTTGTTAATACAACTAATGAAAGGGCGAATAACCCAATTGATTTTCTCATCATCTATTTAAATTTTATAATAAACCTCTACCCGATTTTTTTAATTTGTTATCTTTTTCAAATTCTTTGACTAAATTGTCTAAAATTCCGTTGATAAAAATACTACTTTTTGGTGTAGAATACTCTTTTGCAATTTCTAAATATTCGTTAATTGTTACTTTTGCTGGAATAGATGGGAATTTTAATAATTCGCAAATAGCCATTTTAAGAATAATGGTGTCAATTTCTGCAATACGTTCTACATCCCAATTTGGTGTTTTATCAATATACTCTTTTGATAATTCTACTTCGTTTAAAACCGTTCTTCTAAATAAATTTTTTACAAATTCTTTATCGTCTTCGTCTTTGTAAACCTTTGGTAAAACTAAAGTATCATTAACCGATTTTAGTTGTTTAATTTGCTTTAAAATCAACGTATTGATTCCTGGTAAATCATCAACCCAAGTTAACTTATAATCTTCTAAATAATCATATAATTTGTCGCTTGGTGCGATTACTTCGGTAAATAAATCTGCCATGAAATATTTATCATCATCAAAACTACCTTCTGGTTTTTGCATGTAATCTTTATATAAGTTACTTGCTTTTATTGACTCAATTAAAAATAAAATAATATCGTCGTTATTTTTCCAGTTTTTGATTTTTCTATCGTCTAAAGCATTTTCTAAGGCTTCTGATTCAGATAAAAGAATCAAAACTTTATTTTGAATAAATTTTAAGCTTGGATTGCGTTCTTCTTTAGTAGCTAAATGTTTTTTTGAAGCCAAATCAATGTATTCTTCTTCTTTTTTCTTGATTTCGATCAGTGCCGAAAGCAATAATAAATACAAATCTTGTGTGTTTTCGATACTTTGAAACAAGAATTTTTCTTCTTTATCTAAATTATCTGATTGATGTTGGTGCATTGCATAAATACTTTGCATCACTTTTACTCGGATATGTCTTCTGTTTAACATACTAATTAAGAACTTTATAAAATTAAGAGAGCGAAAGAATAGCTCCTTTCGCTCTGCAAAAATACAATTTTATTTAAAACGAATTACTTGTTTAACCCATTTTTTGTATCATCAATACGTTTTTGTGCCATTGAAAATGCCGCTTGATGGGTTGTAATATTGTTATCATCTGCAAATTTGAAAATCTCTAATGCTGTATTATAGATGTTTTCTGTTTTTTGCATTACTTGCTCTCTTGACCAATTTACTAATTCAGAATATACATTGATAACACCACCCGCATTGATTAAGAAATCTGGAGCATACAAAATACCTCTTTCTTTCAAAATTTTTCCATGAACCGCTTCATTTGCCAATTGGTTGTTAGCCGCACCTGCAATAATTGAAGCTTTAATGTTGTGAATTGTGTTGTCGTTAATTGTTGCTCCTAAAGCACATGGTGCAT
Source organism: Flavobacterium sp. N2820 (assembly GCF_025947285.1). NCBI lineage: Bacteria > Pseudomonadati > Bacteroidota > Flavobacteriia > Flavobacteriales > Flavobacteriaceae > Flavobacterium > Flavobacterium sp. N2820. The sequence goes on from NZ_CP110008.1 coordinate 1,118,447, forward strand.
AAACATCTACGTCAGCACTATACAAATCAGCACCAGTAAAAATCTTAGCGCCATATTTAGCTCCTATTTGATGTACTCTTTCTTCATTAATATCTGTAACGGTTACAATTGCACCACTTTCCGTTAAATGTTGAACCAACACCTCACCTACGTGACCAATTCCTTGTACCAATACTTTTTTACCTTCTAAATTATCTGAACCAAATTTATATTTAGCTGCTGCTTTCATACCTACGAAAACACCATAAGCTGTAACAGGAGAAGGATTTCCTGAACCACCTTTTTCTACAGAAATTCCAGCCACATGTTTTGTTACTTCTCTAACAATATCCATGTCTTTTGTTTCCATACCTACATCTTCTGCAGTGATATATTTACCTGATAATGAATCTACAAACTGTCCAAATTTTGTCATTAATTCAGGTGTTTTTTGCGTTTTTGCATCGCCAATAATTACGGCTTTACCGCCACCTAAATTTAAACCAGAAAGTGAATTTTTAAAAGACATTCCACGAGATAAACGTAGTACATCATTTAAAGCTTCCCATTCATTTGTGTAATTCCACATTCTTGTTCCACCTAAAGCGGGTCCTAAAACTGTGTTATGAATTCCAATAATTGCTTTTAAACCTGTATCTTTGTCGTTACAAAATACAACTTGTTCATGACCATCAAAAGAAACTTGACCAAAAACTGGGTCTACTTTATGAAGTTCACTTGCTTTTAATAAATCTGCTGTCATGTGATATGAATTGGGTTGAAAATTATTCAATATTTAATTACAATATTACGAATAATTTTAAAATGATTCAATAATTTATATTTATTTTAATAATTTAGCAATGAAATGTTGTAAAAAATTAGAATCCTTCATTATCAATACGTTAGCTTTTTAATGTAATAGATACGAAAATGTTACAACAACTAAAAATACTATGAAAGAATTACAATATTTAAACAAATACTTTATCAAATATAAATATCGCTTCTTACTTGGCTTATTTATAACTATAATCGCACAAATCTTTTCATTATTTACTCCAGAGCTTATTGGAAATTCAATAAAAGTAATTGAAGATTATGTAAAATCGTCAACAAAAGATGTTGAATTATTAAAAGTTTCATTACTAAAAAACATTTTTTACATCCTGATTACCACAATTATAGCTGGATTTTTCACTTTTTTAATGCGTCAAACATTGATTGTGATGTCGCGTTATGTGGAATTTGATTTAAAAAATGAAATTTTCAATCATTATCAAAATTTATCGCAAAGTTTCTACAAACGCAATCGCACAGGTGATTTAATGAACCGAATTAGTGAAGATGTTGGAAAAGTACGAATGTATGTAGGCCCAGCAGTAATGTACTCACTAAATACATTAATGCGATTTACTATTGTGGTAATTTACATGTATAATATTTCACCAAAACTAACTTTGTATTCTTTGCTTCCGCTTCCATTATTATCATACAGTATTTTTAAAATTAGTTCTGAAATTCATAAACGAAGTGGTGCTTTTCAACAAAATTTATCCAACTTATTTTCGTTTACTCAAGAAATTTTTTCGGGAATTCGTGTAATAAAAGCTTATGCGATTGAAACTAAAAAACAAGAAGAGTTTATTGATTTAACACAACAAAGCAAAACCAAAGCAATGGATTTAGCAAAAGTAAATTCGCTTTTTGGTCCGTTAATGATTTTGCTTATTGGATTGAGTAATTTAGTAGTGGTTTTTGTTGGTGGTTCAATGTACATGAATGGTGATCCTGAAATTGCAAGTATTGGTGTAATTGCTCAGTTTATTCTTTACATAAATATGTTGACTTGGCCAGTAGCATCATTAGGTTGGGTTTCTTCTTTAGTTCAAGAAGCTGAAGCATCTCAAAAACGGATCAATGAATTTTTAAAAGAAGAACCCGAAATTAAAAATACCACAACGGAACGCACAAAAGTAGCTGGAACAATAACCTTTGAAAATGTATCATTTACTTATGAAGATACAAATATTCAGGCTTTAAACAATATTTCATTCAGTATTGAAAAAGGAAAAACGTTGGCTATTTTAGGAAAAACAGGTTCCGGAAAATCAACCATTCTAACCTTGATTAGCAGATTATATGATACTACTAGTGGTCATATTTTGATGGACAACAAATCCATTAAAGAGGTAAATTTATACGATTTACGAAATCAGATTAGTGTAGTGCCACAAGATGCATTTTTGTTTTCAGATAGTATCAAAAACAATATTAAATTTGGCAATGAAAACGCCACAGATGAAGAAGTAATCGAAGCCGCTAAAAAAGCTGTAGTTCATGAAAATATCATCACATTTAATGAACAATATGAAACTGTTTTAGGTGAACGAGGCATAACGCTTTCAGGCGGGCAAAAACAACGGGTTTCAATTGCTCGTGCATTAATAAAAAATGCGCCTATTCTATTATTAGACGATTGCTTAAGTGCTGTAGATACCGAAACGGAAGAAACCATTCTAAACAATTTATTAGCTTATTGCAAAGATAAAACCACAATAATTGTAAGTCACAGAGTTTCTTCGGCTAAAAATGCAGATCAAATTATAATCCTTGAAGAAGGTAAAATAATTGAACAAGGCACTCACAATCAACTATTAGACAAAAACGGCTACTACAAACAATTGTATTTAAAACAACTTTCAGAAAAAGAAATCGATTAATTTTTTGTTTTATCCAATTTTTTTTTAGATTTTTGAATAGCTATAACTAATTAATTTGACAGTAGGATTATGAGAGAAAATGAAATGTTAGAAAAAGAAGAAATTTTTTCTAAGGTATTGCGTGCAGGAAGAAGAACTTATTTCTTTGATGTAAGGTCAACAAAAGCAGAAGATTACTACATTACAATTACAGAAAGTAAAAAATTTACAGAAGAAGATGGATCATACCATTTTAAAAAACACAAAATTTATTTATACAAAGAAGATTTTGCTGCTTTTAGAGAAATATTAGACGAGATGACAGATTTTGTTTTAGATCAAAAAGGTGAAGAAGTAATTTCTGAAAGACACCAAAAAGATTTCAAAAGAGAATCTTTTTCTGATGATGTCGAAGAAATAAAATCAGCAGAAAGTTTTACAAATATCGATTTTGACGATATTTAAGAGTAAAAAAAAGCCCATTATTAATGTAATGGGCTTTTTTATTGTTATTTATTCATGATATGATAAGCAATCAAACCATCAATTGGTCGACGCAAAACATTTCCAATTTGGATTCCATGTTTAGATAAAACTGCTGTTAATTCATCTTTCAAGTAAAAAGCAATTGAACCCACAAAATGCACGGGTACTTCTTTACAATTGTCAAATTGCTCAATGTAGTTTTCTACAAAACTTTCCATTTCTCTGTGAATGAATTTTTGACAGAATTCGGTGTCTTTGTGTTTGATTAAAAATTTTGCAAATGTTGCTAAATAAGCATTAGGATTAGGTTCTTTGTATAAATTATGCTTAATATAATCAGCATCAACATTGTACTCTTCTTCAAACTCAATAGCCAATTCCTTAGGCATTTTATTGAAATAATAACCTCTTAATAAATGACGTCCAAAACGATTTCCTGAGCAATCATCCATAGCAATATAACCTAATGATTGTACTTTTTGGTGCAACACTTTTCCATCAAAATAACTGCAATTTGAGCCCGTTCCTAAAATACAAACAATTGCTTCTGTATCTTTTGGCGTAGTTGCATATACAGCAGCATAGGTATCTTCATGAACAACAATTGCTGCATTTTTGAAATAGACTTGAAAAACATCAGAAAGAAAATTCTTCATTCTATCGGTTCCACAACCTGCACCATAAAAGAATAAGTGCGTTGCTTTGTCTTTATTGTGAGAAATATCAAATTTATCATCTAAACGATTGATGATTTCTTCTTTATCTAAAACTTCTGGATTTAAACCTAGAGTTTGTGTTGTGAATAATACTTTTCCGTCATCATCAATAGCAATCCAATCGGCTTTTGTAGATCCACTGTCAACTAATAATTTCATTTGGGTTTTGATTTGGTTAGGTAGCAAAAAATCCCGTTGAACAAGTCCAACGGGATTTTTTTGAAATATATTATTTTAAACCAGCTACGTGAACTGATAAATCGATTAATTTGCTTGAATATCCATATTCGTTATCATACCAAGAAACTAGTTTGAAAAAGGTAGAATTCAATCCAATTCCAGCTTTTGCATCAACTACAGAAGTTCTTGAATCTCCAACAAAATCTTGAGAAACCACATCGTCTTCTGTGAATCCTAAAATCCCTTTCATTTCGTTTTCAGAAGCTTTTTTCAAAACTGCCATAATTTCATCGTAAGAAGTTTCTTTAGCAACTTTAACTGTTAAATCAACTACAGAAACGTCAACTGTAGGAACACGGAATGACATACCAGTTAATTTACCATTCAACGCCGGAATTACTTTTCCAACCGCTTTTGCTGCTCCAGTTGAAGATGGAATGATATTTACACTTGCAGCACGACCACCTCTCCAATCTTTTCTTGAAGGACCATCTGCAGTTAATTGAGTAGCTGTTGTAGCGTGAACTGTAGTCATTAATCCTTCAACAATTCCGAAATTATCATTAATAACTTTTGCTAATGGTGCTAAACAGTTTGTAGTACAAGACGCATTAGAAACGATGGTATCTGTTGCTTTTGCTTCTGTGTGATTAACTCCCATAACAAACATTGGAGCATCTGCCGAAGGCGCTGAAATAACTACTTTTTTTGCACCACCATCAATGTGATATTGAGCCGTTTCTAAAGTTGTGAATATTCCTGTACATTCTGCAACCACATCCACATCTACATCTTTGTCGTCCCATTTAATTAGTTTTGGATCTCTTTCTGCAGTAACTCGGATAAATTTATCATTTACAAACAAATTTCCATCTTTAACCTCTACTTTTCCTGCAAAACGACCGTGTACTGAATCGTATTTTAATAAATAGGCTAAATGATCTACATCTAATAAATCATTAATAGCTACTACTTCTACATTATCTCTGTTAAATGTTTCTCTGAAAACAATTCTTCCAATTCTTCCGAATCCGTTAATTCCTAACTTTACTTTTGACATTTTTTTTGGCTTTAGGCTTTAAGCTTTATGCTTTGAGCGAATATTAATATTATATTGTTTTTTTATTTTATGTAGTCATTATATCTGAAACTCTCAATAATTCTTTATCAATTTCGGCATGACCCTTAATGGCTTGTTCTAATGGAGTTAAGGCAACTTTATCATTAAGAATTCCCACCATATAGTTTGATTTTCCTTCCAAAATAGATTCAACAGCTTTTACGCCTAATCTACTGGCTAAAACTCTATCATAACATGATGGCGAACCACCGCGTTGCATGTGTCCTAAAACCGATACTCGAATATCATATTCTGGAAAATTTTCTTCGATATAATCTTTCAATTCGAATACATTTTTTCCAATTTTATCGCCTTCTGCAATAACAACGATGCTTGAAGATTTTCCTGACGCTTTACTTTTTTGTAACGATTCTAAAAGACGATCTAATCCTAAATCTTCTTCCGGAATAAGTATTTCTTCTGCTCCAGCACCAATTCCAGCATTTAAAGCGATATGACCCGCATCTCTTCCCATTACTTCAACTAAAAATAAACGGTTGTGAGAACTGGCCGTATCACGAATTTTATCTATACAATCAACTACAGTATTTAAAGCCGTATCAAAACCTAAGGTATGGCTTGTTCCAAAAATATCGTTGTCAATTGTTCCAGGAATTCCCATTACTGGAAAGCCGTATTCATTATTAAAAACTTCTGCCCCTGTAAATGAACCATCACCTCCAATTACAACCAAGGCATCAACACCTGCTTCTACCAAATTATCGTATGCTTTTTTACGGCCTTCAGCGGTCATAAATTCTTTTGAACGAGCGGACTTTAAAATGGTTCCACCTTTGTTTACGATATTGTTTACAGAACGAGGTCCCATCTCTTTGAAATCACCTTCAATCATTCCTTGATATCCTCTGTAAATACCCAAACATTCGATATTGTGATAAGCACAAGTTCGAACAACAGATCGAATCGCTGCATTCATTCCAGGTGAATCTCCACCTGAAGTTAAAACACCTATTTTTTTAATCTTTGAAGTCATTTTATTGTTTGTTTATGTAAAGTTAATAAACGAAAATGTAAAACGAGAGCATTTTTGCTAACTATTTAATTATAGTAGCAAATTCAAACGTTTTCGTTAATAACTTTTTATTTTTCTTGCTAAAAATTGAAGAATTATTCTAATTCTGGAACTTTTAGAGGTTCCGTTTTTGGAGTCTCAACCTTTTTAGGTTTTCTGTCATTTATGTACTCTAAATATTCTGGTGGGAAATCTGAATCTGGTGCTTCATCATTTGAATTAGAGGTATCTGATTGGTCTTTTTTACGGGTAAATATTTTACGAATCATTTCTTTAAATGTATCAAACTCTACATTATAGGTTAGTCCTAAACCTTGAGTATAACCAATACCTTCTCCAATATAATTGATGTCATTTTCCCGATTAAATACGTGTGCATTCAATGTTCCATCATCATTTAGTTGCATCAAAATTTCTACATTTCCTACAATTACAGATTCAGTTACACCGCCTACAGGAACTCCAACTTTTCCATTGATTGATATTCTGTCATTAATTTGAGTACTCATGGTAACTCCAACCCTATCAGAAATTTCATTTAGTCGATCACCTTGATTGTAATCCACTCCAAGTTGTAACTTGCTATCTTCATCAGCAAACAAGCTATTGATTAACGAATTGGCTCTTTCAAATAACGGTCCATAAGCCGCATTTCCAGCCGTTTCTGAAGTCACGAATGACCCAGTTGCTAATAATGCAAAAGCTTGTGTTTGTCGGGCATCTTTATCTTGTAATTTATAATCAATTTCACTTTTTAAAACCGAACTTACATTTGGGAAATCGATATTAAAATCAGGTTCAGGATTGCTTAAATTACCGTTCAACAAAATAGAAACGTTGGTATCTACTTTTCTATTAAAAGAAGCGCTTTCTAGCAATACCGCAGGATTAGCAGTGGTTTTATAAGTAGCAACTAAATCTAAAACAGCATTCATTGGATCACCATCCCAGCGAATCGTACCTCCTTTTTCTACTTTAAACTTTTTATCAATTAAGCCGCCATACATAAAATTATATTCCCCTTCTTGTACAATAAAGTCACCTGTCATTTCAAATTTCCCTAACGTATTGATATTCATTTGCATAGATCCAACACCCGAACCTTTCATAGCATGACCAGATGATCGATCAAGAATAATTTCAATATTTGCATCTTGGTCGATGTCAAAATCGAATTCCAATTCTATTCCTTGATATTTGTTATTTTCTACAACTTTTCCTTGTTTTATTTTTTGATATTCCTCTACTGTCATAAACTTAATAAAGGAATTATCACCAATATCTTCGCTATCATTTACAGGGATTTTAATTGATGTTCCTTTTTCAGATTCACCTGCAACTTTTATATTTAAAGCATTTATACTCCCAGTAATACTAGCTTTACCTTTCATAAATGCTGTTCCATAATAAGGTGTGTCTTCACTATCCTCAGTATCTAATGCTAAAATATTGTTAGAATCTAAATGTAAATCTAATTGCCAATCACTAAATTTTTTATGGCGAATACTTCCGTCTAAAATACCTTTCGTGTCATATTTTGTATCCGAAACTTCAATTTTTCTGAAACTAAATTGATGTTCCGTAAGATCAATTATTGCATTTTTTTCAAAGGCATAATCAACGTTAAGATAGGGTACACGCATTCCTGCATCGTTCAAATACAACCTTCCATCAATTTCTGGATCAGATAATGTTCCTGCGATAGTGGCTCTTCCGGTAGCATTTCCTCTAACATCTGAAAGTACACTTCCTAATAATGGTCCAAAAGGTGCTAAATCGAATTTATCAAAACCCGCTTCTAATGCCAAACTTGATTGCTGTCCAACAAAATTTACTGCTCCGTCTAAATAGAAACGTTCATTTCCATCTTGTTTTAGCGTGGAAGCAATTTTAAATTGATTAAAATTTTCATTTCCTTCAATGTCAAAATTTAAATCACCTATTAAAATACGATTGATTTCAAGACTATCAATTGTAACACTTGATTGAGGATCATAAACATTTTTATCCTGTTTGTATTTCACATTTCCATTTAGTTTACCACCAAATGACAAGCTATCCAATGAAGGTGTTACTTTTTTTAAGTCTACATCATTAAATGTAAGTTGAAAATCTTTAAAAGTAGAATCGCGCATGGTTCCAAAAAAGTCCATTTTTTGGTTGTTGTGTGATAAACTGATTTTTTGAAAATCAAAGTTATTCATGAACTTATCAAACACAATTTTATTATCATTGCTTTCATTTTCGTTGATAAACCACGTATATTCTTTAAATTTAACTTCCGATTTTTTGAATCCTACCACTGATTGCTTGAGTTCATCAATTGTATGATATAAATTTAGATCATAACTATCCTGACTTTGATTGCCTCCTTTGAACTCTGAACGTACAAATAAAGTATCATTAAGTGTTAAGTTAATCAAGTTAAAATCTGCAATTTTATAGTTTTTATTTTTTATGGTATCAACTGAAATATAGGTATTATATAACGGATTTTTGTTGTCAATATCAATTTTTACATTTTGAATTTGATTTTCAAATGCTATAATATTTGGCGATGTAAAATCCAATTCAAATTTACCTTCATCAGCATTTATTTTACCCTTAAAGCGAGTATTTTCTGAAATTTTTACTTCTGGAATAAACACTTCAACAATTTTATCATAAATCGTAAAATCAAAATGTAAAAACTGATCTTTTCCTAACTTATTAGGCGAATAGTTTGCGTACAAACTTCCTAATGCATTTTCTACAATTTTACCGACTTCTTTTACTTTGTATTTTCCTATTACTTCACCACTGATAATGTCAGGTGAATTTACTGTTATTGTCCTTACATTCGTTGCATCAAATGTGGAGTTAATTTCAAAATCATCAAAGAAATAATAATCTTTACTGTTTTGATAAGAAACATCGTTAATTTCAAGTTTTCCCGCTAAATCATCTATTGAATTCCCTTTAGCTTTAAAATTAATATTTCCTTTAAAAATTGCTATTGAATCTTTTCTGTAAATGTTTAAAATATGTAAATCAGCATAATCAATTTGGGCTTTAAAATCATAATTATTTGCTTTGTCGCTCAAATCAATTACGCCATCAAAATCCATTTTTAAGTTAGGATCATTACTATTAAAATAGCCTTTATAGTAGGGCATTTTCATGCTACCATCAACCGTTACATTTTGATAACTATATCCATTATAATAAAACTTATTTATAGTTCCAACAATTGAAGTATTTAATAATTTTTGAGTAAATCCTTTTCCATCTACATCTAAATCAAGCGAAGTTTTACCTAAATCCTCTTGTGAAAGCAACGCTCCTAAATCAAAATTATCTAATTTAATATTTCCTTGATAAGAAGCATTATCAATATTATCAATGTTTTGAATCGCTAAATCGCCATCTACAATCCCTAATTTTGATAATAAATAAACATTTGCATTGATATATTTTTGAGTGAGTTCTACATCACCATTTAAATCAACACGACCAAGTTTAGCTAACACCGATGGCAAATTTTTACCTAAAACTCTTGGCATAATAGATTTTAAAGCATTGTAGTCTGAAGTAATTCTATCAAAACTACCTTTCATGTAGAATTCTTGGTCTCCTTTTCCAAAAAGATTTTGAAAATTAGCCTTACCAATAATTTCCGACTGATTCTTATCCGTTAATTTCAGATAATGAGTGGTAAAATTATTTAATGTTCCAATTAAATGCGTATCAACATAGAAAACATTATTTTTACCAAATTCATTATAAAAAAAGTTTAAATCATTTGAAGCAATTGCTGCTTTATCAAACTGAACATCAAAAACCACTTTATTATTAAAATCTGAAAAATCTTTTCGATCATATTTTAACTCAACCCTACCTTTCATTTCAGAATTTGGCGTATTCATTGCCAATTGTTCTAATAAAATATTTTTTTTGGTATAGGTAAAATCTGCCGTTAACTTTTTCACTTCTAAACCTCTGTGGTCTTTAAAAGTTAGTTGATCAATAAAAGTAGTAACATTGGCTCCTTTTATGAAAAAGTCCTCAATATTCGCATTAAGATTAGTGAAATCCAAAACTTTTGGCGATTTCAAGTTTTCATCAATATATCTAAAACGACTATTAAAAAGGGTCATTTTATTAGCTTTCATTCGGAATTTTCCTGAAGAAGGTGAACCATCATCAAAAGCTTCAATAAACTTATCTAAATTAGTGTAATCTTCATTTTTATAATTTACAATTCGCGCATCTAATCCATGCATCACCACATTTTTCAAATAAGGATGTCCAGGATTGTAAATCTTCTTAAAACTTAAAATTGAAGTATTTAGCTTTTTTATGTAGAACAAAGTGTCTTTATGATGGTCTAAAACAAGAACTTCTCCAAGTTTAACACTTCCAAAAGGAGTGATTGCAACTGTACCAATAGAAAGATTGGTTCCAAAAGATGTGTTGATCTCTTCAGTAGCATATTTACCCAAATAAGTTTGAACCGATGGCAACGACAAAAGCACACTCAATAAGAGCAGTAACAACAAAATTCCTAGTAAGGAACGAAATAGTATTTTTTTAAATTTTTTGATACGTTCTTTTGTTTTAAATTTGCAACAATTTAATCCTTTTGGGATTAACCCAACAAAAATAAGGATTTTTGTAGTATATTTTACTATATCTTTAATTCAAATTTCGTGCCTAAAATGTTAGATAAAAAAATATATACTTTAGCAATAGAAAGTTCGTGTGATGACACGTCTGCAGCCATACTTTGTAACGATGTTGTACTATCAAATATTGTAGCTCGACAAGCTATTCATGAAGAATATGGCGGTGTCGTTCCCGAATTAGCTTCGAGAGCCCATCAACAAAATATAGTTCCCGTAGTAGATGTTGCCATTAAAAAAGCTGGAATTACAAAAGAAGATTTAAATTGTATCGCATTTACACAAGGTCCAGGATTAATGGGTTCATTATTAGTTGGTGGTTCATTTGCTAAATCAATGAGCATGGCGTTGAACATTCCTTTGATTGCAATTAATCATATGAAAGCGCATATTTTGGCACATTTTATTACCGAAGAAGGTTATGATAAACCCACATTTCCGTTTTTAGCCTTGACTATTTCGGGCGGACACACCCAAATTGTAAAAGTGACGAGCTTTTTTGAAATGGAAATCATAGGTGAAACCACAGATGATGCCGTTGGAGAAGCATTTGATAAAAGTGCAAAAATTTTAGGACTTCCTTATCCAGGTGGCCCTTTAGTGGATAAATTTGCGCAAGAAGGCAACCCAAAAGCATTTCCGTTTACCAAACCAAAAGTTCCAGGATTGAACTTTAGTTTTAGTGGATTAAAAACCCAAATTTTGTATTTTATACAGAAAAATGTTGCGATAAATCCAAATTTTGTAGAAGAAAACAAAGCCGATATTTGTGCTTCTATTCAATATACGATTATTGAAATTTTGATGGACAAATTAAAATTAGCCGTTGCAGAAACTGGCATTAAGCAAATTGCAATTGGTGGTGGCGTTTCTGCAAATTCTGGAATTAGAACTACCTTAAAAGAAGCTGAAAAAAAATACGGCTGGAAAACGTATATTCCTAAATTTGAATACACAACAGATAACGCTGCAATGATTGGAATTGTAGGCTATTATAATTTTCTAGAAGAAAATTTTAGCGATGCTGATGTGGTTTCTAAAGCACGAATTGAATTTTAAAACTATGCAACTATTCTATAATTCTGAAATAAAAAATGGTGATTCTAACTTCTTTTTTGATAAAGAGGAAAGCAAACATATTGTTAAAGTATTACGCAAAAAAGAAAGCGATAAAATATTCATTACAAATGGATTAGGTTACTTATTTGAATCGGAAATTATGCTTGCTTCCGAAAAAAAATGTGAAGTAAAAATCACAAAAGAAACCTTTCAAAAACCCGATAGTTTTTACACGCACATTGCCGTTGCTCCTACCAAAATGAACGACCGATTGGAATGGTTTTTAGAAAAAGCTACTGAAATTGGTATTCACGAAATTACGCCAATTATTTGCGATCATTCAGAACGAAAAGTATATAAAATTGATCGAGCCGAAAAAATTATTCAAGCCGCAATGAAGCAATCATTGCATTATTATTTACCAAAAATAAACGAGCCTATTTCGCTATCGCAATTTGTTAAATCGAATATCGACGGACAAAAATTTATTGCGCATTGTGAAGAAACCGACAAAAAATCGTTTCAAAAAGAAATAACTAAAAATAAAAAAGTGACTATTTTAATTGGTCCAGAAGGTGATTTTTCTACAAAAGAAATTAATTTAGCTATTGCCAATCAATTTATTCCTGTAACTTTGGGAAACACAAGATTACGAACAGAAACCGCAGCATTAGTTGCTTGCCATACAATTGCATTACTGAATGAATAAATTATTTTTAATTGGAATTTTGTTGCTATGGAATTTGGGATATACCCAAGAAGTTGCCGTTGCTAAATATGCTGGTGGTGGCGATTGGTATGCAAATCCAACTTCTTTACCTAATTTGGTCAAATTCTGTAATCAAAACATAAATACCACAATCAATTCAAAAGTAGCTACAGTTGAAGTTGGTAGTGCAGAAATTTTTTCATACCCTTTTATACACATGACAGGGCATGGAAATGTGGTTTTTAGTGCAAATGATGTTATAAATCTTAAAAATTATCTTACTTCTGGAGGATTTTTACATATTGATGATAATTATGGAATGGACGAGTACATAAGAAAAGAAATCAAAAAAATCTTTCCAGATAATCCATTGACCGAAATTCCTTCAAATCATCAAATTTTTCAGGAACCTTATTCTTTTCCTAGTGGATTACCAAAAATTCACGAGCACGACAACAAAAAGCCTCAAGCTTTTGGGATATTCATTGAAGAAAGAATTGTGCTCCTATATACCTATGAAACCGATTTAGGTGACGGTTGGGAAGATACAGAAGTACACAATAATCCGCAATATGTTAGAGAAAAAGCGCTTAAAATGGGTGCCAATATCATCAACTACGTTTTTAAAAATTGATTTTTTAATACTGATAAATTCATATTTATTTATCATTTTTATTGAAAAATTCTTTTATATTTTTAACAATCTCAACAAACACTGGAAAAAAAAATATAAAATGTACAGAAAATCTGTAACAGTTATTCTACAAAATTATTTATTTTTGGAATGAACATTTATAGGTTTTTAAAATTAATGACTCCTTTTTGCAGAAACTTTGATTTACTGTAAAAAAATAAAAATTAATAGCGCTGATATTTGTTCAACAACCAAATTAACTAACTTAATTTTTATTTTATGAAAAAAATCTTTTTATCCGCATTCGCCCTACTATTTTTATTTTCTTGTAGTAATGATGAAACATCAACAACTGCTGAAGGAAAATCACAATTAATTCATGACCACAGAGGTTGTGCTTCTCATGAAGTTCATGAAGAACAAATGAGACAAGATCCAAAATTGGCAGAAAGAATGCAACAGATTGAAGAATTCACATCTGAAGCGATAAGAACTGGCAAATTAGTAAACGGACAAATTCAAATTCCGGTCGTAGTAAATGTATTATACCGCACAAGTGCTGAAAACATTTCACTTGCTCAAATTCAATCACAAATAGACGTTTTAAATAAAGATTTCAATGCAACTAATTCCGATTTTAATCAAGTTCCTGCAACATTTTCTGGCGTAAAAGCAAATGTTGGAATCTCTTTTGTACTAGATGCTGTTAACCGAAAATACGTTAATAAATCGTCATGGGGAACAAGAGATGCTATGAAAAAAACAGCTCAAAAAGGGATTGCTCCTACTTCACCAACAACGAAATTAAACCTTTGGGTTTGTACAATTGGAGGTGGAATTTTAGGTTATGCACAATTCCCAGGAGGCTCTTCTGCAACTGATGGTGTTGTTGTAGACTCTAAATATTTAGGAACAACTGGTACTGCCACAGCTCCTTTTAACAAAGGAAGAACAGCAACTCACGAAGTAGGTCACTGGATGAACTTAAGACACATCTGGGGGGATGCTACTTGCGGAAGCGATTTAGTAGCTGATACTCCAACTCACAATACTGCTAATTATGGTATTCCTGCATTTCCACATTATTCAACTTGCTCAGGAAATCCAATCGAAATGACTATGAATTACATGGATTACACAGATGATGCTGGTATGTATATGTTTTCAAACGGTCAAAAAAGTAGAATGTTATCCATTTTTGCTTCTGGTGGTGCAAGAAATTCTTTTGCACAGCCTTAATTTTAATTAATTGTTATTTGAGAAAACTCGCTATTTATTGGCGAGTTTTTTTTATTTTAGCAAAAATAAAAATAATGACTTCAAAAGATATATCCCTCGGAATTGTAAAAGCTGTTGCTCTATTAATTGCAACCGGTTTAGCATTATTTTTTCTTTATCAAATAGCAACCGTTATTATCTACTGTGTGATAGCGATCGTTATTTCTTTATTATTGAATCCTTTAGTGACTTTTTTAAAAACAAAATTCAAATTTAAAAACACATTAGCGGTTATCACCTCATTACTAATCGCTTTTCTTGTAATTTCAGGATTTGTATTGCTTTTTGTACCGCTTTTACTGGCACAAGGAGAAAACTTGTCGTTATTGGATATTAGCTCATTAGAAAAAAATTATCATTTACTTTTAGAAAATATTACCGTTTTTTTAGACGCATATAATATCAATACCAAACAACTTATTCAAAGTAGTAAATTGTCCTCTTTTGCAACTTTTGAATTTATTCCGAACTTTTTAAATAGTTTTTTAAGTACGTTAGGAAACTTTAGTATGGGATTTGCTTCAGTGCTTTTTATTACATTCTTCCTTTTAAAAGAAAAAGATGTTTTATACCTTAAATTCAAAAGATTATTACCCGAAAGTCAAAAAGAAAAAGTATTGAACTCAATTCATGATATTAACAGATTATTATCGCGTTATTTTCTTGGATTATTGCTACAATTGACTATTATCATGCTTTTATACCTAATTGTGTTTATCATTTTTGGCGTAGAAAATGCTATTATAATTGCCTTATTGTGCGCTATTTTTAACATTGTACCCTATGTTGGTCCTTTAATTGCTTCTGTAGTTGCTAGTTTATTAATTATGACTAGCGGAATTGGTTCTGGTGCTGATTTTGCCAGCGAAACACTTCCAACAGCAATTTATGTTTTAATAGGAATGTCGTTAGTACAAGTAATTGACAACAATTTTAGTTCTCCACTTATTTTTTCGAAAAGCACAAATTCGCATCCTTTGGAAATTTTCTTAGTGATTTTAATTGCTGGTATTTTATTTGGAATCACAGGAATGATTATCGCTGTGCCATTTTATACCTCATTGAAAGTCATTGGAAAAGAATTTTTGCCAGACAATAAATTCATTAAAGCACTTACAAAAAACTTGTAGTTTTGAATATTGAACAACTTTTACATATTGAAATCCAAGATTTTATTGCAGATAACTTAGGCTCTGATAGCGCAAAATTAGCGTTAAAGAAAAACCCATTCCCAGCAATAAATTATACCGAAATCATCCATCAAATAGTTTCCAAAAAGAAAGCAAAAGATAAATTACCAACTTGGTTTTCAACAAAAAACATCATCTATCCTGAGAAAATTTCAATTGAACAAACTTCTTCAGAACTTACCGCAAAATACAAAGCTTCGTTGGTTTCTGGCAAAAATTTAATCGATTGTACTGGCGGATTTGGCATTGATGATTACTACTTTGCACAACAATTTGAAATGGTTACTCATTGTGAAATCAATTCAGAATTATCAAAAATTGTACAGCATAATTTCGAACAATTAAAAACCAAAAATATAACTTGTATTTCTGGCGATAGCGCCGATATTTTAAGACAATTGAATCAACATTTTGATTGCATTTATATAGATCCTTCAAGACGAAATGATGCCAAAGGAAAAGTGTTTTTATTAGCCGACTGTTTACCAAATGTTGTTGATTTACAAGATTTTTATTATCAATATTCAGACACTATTTTAATCAAAACTGCACCCATTTTAGATATTCAAGCTGGTTTAAACGAATTAAAAAACGTTGCTTCGATTCATATTGTAGCAGTTGAAAATGAAGTGAAAGAATTGTTATGGAAAATCAAAAAATCATTTGTGAATCAACCCGAAATTATTGCAGTTAATATTGAAAAACAGCAAATCGTTTCAACAATAATCCAACTTTCAAAAAACTACCAAGCAACATATAGTTTACCCAAAAAATATCTTTATGAACCCAATGCTTCATTATTGAAAACGGGTGGATTTGAAGCCATTTCCGAGCTATTTGCATTGGATAAATTGCACCAACATTCGCATCTATACACCGCTAATGAAATTAAAGATTTTCAAGGCAGAAGATTTGAAATTATGCACGAAATTCCGTTTCAAAAAAACGACTTAAAAAAACACATTCAAAACCAAAAAATGAATGTCACAACACGAAATTTTCCGTTAAAAGTAGAAGACATCAAAAAGAAATATAAAATTAGTGATGGTGGCACATTGTTTGCTTTTTTTACCACAAACATAAAAAACGAAAAAATAGTTTTACTTTGCACAAAAATTTAAAATTCATGAACAAGATACTTGCCCTTTTGCTTTTTATTCCTGTATTTGCCTTAGCACAAACCAAAGATTGCGCCTACGACATAGAAGAGAAAACCGATTCAACATCATTAAAAGTGTTGCCTCAAAAATTAATGCACGAGAAAATTTTTGGTAGTTCAAGCGATTACTTGTTCTTTTCTCTTGTAAATGAGGATGAAGTTCCCATTTTAAATATGCAATTACTCCAAAAAAGTAACGATTTTATACCAACCAATTGTCTTGGCAAAAGTTCAAAAGTATTCATTCAATTAGACAATGGAAAAATCATCACATTAGTCAATGCATTTGAAGAAATTTGTAGCGATTTGAATTATGATGCTACAACTAAAAATAACATTAGAATTTTAAATGCGTTTTTCTATTTTACAAAAACCAACTACGAAGAGCTAAAAAATAGTCCAATAGCGTTAATGCGTATTCAATTTGCAGGAGAAACCAAAGATTTTGTTTTAAAAGCCGAATTAGAATCAGAAACGTTAAAAACAAAATCAAATCCAGCGCGCTATTTTATGGAATATTTGAAGTGTGTGGAGTAATATTTATAATTATGAGAGTAATTTATCTAATTCTAGTATGTTTTCTTTTTAATTTTAATGTAATGTCACAGGAAAGTAAATTAAACAATCCTTCTAAACTTACTATTGAATTCATAAAAGACTATAAAAAATGGAATGATTTTGCTTATAATCTGAGTCAAACCAATACCAATGATGAAAAAATAGAACTTGAATACAAAAAATTAATCTCAAAATATTGCCAATCAAGTAAAACCCATCAAGGAATATCTTATGGAAGCAATTCTAATCATTGTCCTGATCAAGAAAAAATAATCAAAGAAGTTATCAAAAAAAACAAAGCCATAATTACTACAAAATTTAGAGACAAAGAATTTGACTATTTAGAATCAGATTATGAGTATCATTTTATAAAAGTAGATGAAAAATGGTTTTTAGAGGAAATATATCTAATTGACGAAGAGGGAAAATATGAAGGGATTTAATTATGATATTATCTTAAAAATTGAAATTCAACCAGTTATCATTTATTGCACTTAACAAATAGAGTGAATAAAATTCTATTTCAAATCTAAATGGAGTTCCATTATTGGTAAAAACCTATCTTTTATAGAGGTGTCTATTTGTCCAATCGTTTTGAAACCGTGTTTTTTATAAAAATTCTCAGCGTTTGGATCAGCTTCGAGAACTACTTTTTGAAATTTTAAAGCTTTACATCTGTCTAAAAAATCACTCATTAAAAATGTTCCCAATCCTAATCCTATATATTCAGGAAGTAAGAATAAATTATCCAATTGAACCACATTTTCTTCTAAAATAACATAAGAATAATAACCAACAACCAAATCATTCATTACCAATTTATACACTTCGTTTGTTCCAATGTAATTTGTGGCTATCGTCAATTGTGAAGACCAACTCTCCATTTGTTCGTTAGAATAACCCCAATGCGCTTTTGACTTTTTGGTAATATCAGTCAAAATTTTAGCATCTTCTGTGATGGCTTTCGATATAATGGTTTTGTTAAATTGTTCTTCCATGAGTGAATTAGTATAAATATCAAGTAAAACTAAAATGCCTTTTATTCCAATTGCCATTCAAAAAATTCTTCTTCAATAGAAAGTACAATTCGCTCCGATTTTCCATTTTCAATTTTCCAATGAGCAGAATAACTTCCAGCTCCATCAGAAAAAAATGCAAAAAGAATATAATGATCTTTAAATCTTTTTAATTCGAATTGTGATTCAAAAAGCGCTCCAGAAAAATTCGGGTTAAACATTTGACTAGTTTCTAAAGGAATTCTTTTTTGACTTATAATTAATTCTAATTTCTTTAATTCATTTTTCGGAAAATCTAATCCTCTATCAGAACCAAACCAATCTTGTTTGTCAATTTTACACAAATATCTTAAATCACTTTCTAAACAATATTCAAAGGTATGTTTAGAAGTATCAAACTGTTGTATTTCCCAATAAATACTAGTATTATCATCTATTTTAATAGTACCATTTTTTTGTCCAAATAAATTTGAAAATGAAATTATAAATACTAATACTTGAATTGTAGTTGTCATTTAAATTATTTTTTAGCCTTTAAGCATTCTCAAATATACCTAAATTCCAAAAATAATCAAGAAACTATAAAAAACAAAAAAGCCTTGCGTTTGCAAGGCTTTTTTGTGATCGCGCCAGGATTCGAACCTGGGACCTACTCATTAGAAGTGAGTTGCTCTATCCAGCTGAGCTACGCAACCTATTTTATTTTTGTCGGGGTGGCAGGATTCGAACCTGCGGCCTCCTGCTCCCAAAGCAGGCGCGATAACCGGGCTACGCTACACCCCGAAGACAAAAAAAGCGGAGAGACAGGGACTCGAACCCTGGCGACGGTTACCCGTCGACAGATTAGCAATCTGCTCCGTTACCACTCCGGCACCTCTCCTTTAATTCTGCAAGAACTTATCTTTTTTGCGGTTGCAAATGTATGTTTTCATTCGTTAATATACAACTATTATTAGACTTTTTTTATTTATTTTTAAATATAAATCTTAAAAGTGCTTATATTCAATACAATAACATTATCCAAAAAAACAGATAATTTTAATTATTTTACAAAAACAGTATTTCCTTTTTGTTTTATAATCATTTTCTCAAATTATCAATACCCAATTTCATTTCCCCTTTTTATTAGAATTATGATATTTTCTTTATCCAAATTAGAATAAAATTAGTAAATTCGCAATTCAAATTAAAAATCACAATCATGAGCAAAAAAGTAGTTATAGTTTCTGCCGTAAGAACTCCAATTGGAAGTTTTATGGGAGCTTTATCAAGTGTACCTGCTACAAAATTAGGAGCAGCTGCTATTAAAGGTGCTTTAAATAAAATCAATTTAGACCCAAAACTTGTTGACGAAGTATTAATGGGTAATGTAGTTCAAGCCGGAAACGGTCAAGCTCCTGCAAGACAAGCCGCTTTATATGCTGGTTTATCTGAAAATGTTGCTTGTACTACTGTAAATAAAGTTTGTGCTTCGGGTATGAAAGCTGTTATGCAAGGTGCTCAAGCCATCATGGCGGGTGATGCTGAAATTGTGGTTGCTGGTGGAATGGAAAACATGAGTTTGATTCCTCATTACGTACACTTAAGAAATGGTGTAAAATTTGGACCAACTTCTTTAGTAGACGGCATGCAAAAAGACGGACTTACTGATGCTTATGACAACAATGCAATGGGTGTTTGTGCTGATTTATGTGCATCAGAATATAACTTCACTAGAGAAGATCAAGATAACTTCGCAATTCAGTCTTACGAACGTTCGGCAGCCGCTTGGGAAGCCGGTAGATTTGATGCAGAAATTGTCCCTGTAGAAGTTCCTCAAAGAAGAGGTGATGCTATTGTTGTAACAAAAGATGAAGAATATACCAATGTTAAATTAGATAAAATCCCTTCTTTAGCACCCGTTTTTACCAAAGAGGGTACGGTTACAGCGGCAAATGCTTCTACTATTAATGACGGAGCTGCAGCATTAGTTTTAATGAGCGAAGAAAAAGCACAAGCTTTAGGATTAACTCCATTAGCCTATATCAAATCATACGCAGATGCGGCTCAAGAACCAAAATGGTTTACAACTGCACCTGCAAAAGCATTACCAAAAGCATTAGAAAAAGCTGGCTTATCTGTTTCAGATGTAGATTTCTTTGAATTCAACGAAGCTTTTGCTGTGGTTGGATTAGCAAATGCAAAAATCTTAGGATTAGATAATTCTAAAATAAATGTAAACGGTGGTGCAGTATCTTTAGGTCATCCTCTTGGTTGCTCAGGGGCGCGTATTATCGTAACATTAATCAGTGTTTTAAATCAAAATAATGCAAAAATTGGTGCGGCCGCAATTTGTAATGGTGGTGGTGGTGCTTCTGCAATTGTGATTGAAAGAGCATAATTTATAACTTTTACTAATGATGAATTTTGAAATTTAATTACATTTGTAATTGAATTCATAATTCATCATTTTTTATTTAAACCAACTATGTTTGGAATTTGCAATTTAGCCATTGTACCTATTAGAGCCGAAGCCAGCGACAGAAGTGAGCAAGTTTCGCAATTGCTCTTTGGCGAACACTTTAAAATTATTGAACTTACCGCTAAATGGGCACAAGTAGAATTGGCCTATGATGGTTATGTAGGCTGGATAGATAACAAACAATATCAGCCAATAAACGAAGAACAATATTTGTTTTTAAACGAAGCTCCAAGTGTTTTAAATGCCGATTTAATCGAATATATTACAACACCAAACAATCAATTAACACCAATTCCTTTAGGTGCTTCTCTGTCATTTTTAGAGAATGAAGAAATAAACACAAGTAAATACAGTTTTGAAGGCTTGAAAGTTTGCGGTGAAAAACCAAAATCGGAATTAGTAAAAACAGCTTTTATGTATTTGAATGCGCCCTATTTATGGGGTGGAAAATCGCCATTTGGAATTGATTGCTCTGGGTTTACCCAAATGATTTACAAATTAAACGGCTATCATCTACTACGTGATGCTTCACAACAGGCTACACAAGGCGAACCTTTGAGTTTTATTGAGGAAAGTGAGCCTGGTGATTTAGCATTTTTTGACAATGATGAAGGAAATATCATTCACGTAGGCATCATGATGGAAAATAATTACATTATTCATGCTTCAGGAAAAGTGCGAATTGATCGTTTAGACCATTTAGGAATCTATAACGCAGACGTTAATCGACACACCCATAAATTAAGAGTTATTAAAAAGATAATTTAATCCTGATGTTGTCAGGATTTTTTTATGGAAATAAGTTAAAACTTTATACTTTTCTTAATACATTCAACGTTTACAATGTACTAACTTGCACACAAATTAAGAAGAAATGAGCCAGATAAAAATACTTTGGGTAGATGATGAAATTGATTTATTAAAACCACATATTCTTTTTTTAGAAAAGAAAAATTACCATGTAACAACTTGCAACAACGGCCAAGATGCCATTGATTTATTTGATACCGAAAACTTTGACATTGTTTTTTTAGATGAAAATATGCCAGGTTTAAGTGGTTTAGAAACCTTAGCAGAAATCAAAGAAAAAAAATCTTCAGTTCCAGTAATTATGATTACAAAAAGTGAAGAAGAATATATTATGGAAGAAGCTATCGGTTCTAAAATTGCTGATTATTTGATAAAACCCGTGAATCCAAATCAGATTTTATTGAGTTTGAAGAAGAATTTAGACCATTCGCGATTGGTTTCAGAGAAAACTACTTTGGATTATCAAAAAGAGTTCCGCAAAATTGCAATGGACATGGCTATGGTGCGCTCCTATGAAGATTGGGTTGAATTGTACAAAAAACTATTGTTTTGGGAACTACAACTTGAAAATATAGAAGACCAAAGTATGGTTGAAATTCTTGAAAGTCAAAAAGCCGAAGCCAATGCACAGTTTGGTAAATTTATCGAACGTAATTATGAAGATTGGTTTACTCCAAAAGCAGACAAACCAGTACTTTCTCATGAAATTTTTGGTGAGTTAGTTGCGCCTGAAATCCGTAAAAAAGACAAACCCATTCTATTTGTAGTAATTGATAACTTGCGTTATGATCAATGGAAAGCATTTGAAAGTATCGTAAATAATCACTACAAATTAGAAAAAGAAGTGAGCTACTTCTCTATTTTACCAACAGCTACACAATATGCACGTAATGCCATTTTCTCTGGTTTAACGCCTTTAGAAATGGAAAAGAAATTTCCGCAATATTGGAAAAATGATGTAGATGAAGGTGGAAAAAATTTATTTGAAGCCGAATTTTTAACCGAACAATTGAAACGTTTGGGATTAAACATCAAGCAAGAATATTATAAAATAACCAATTTTGCCTCAGGAAAAAAGCTTGCAGACAACTTCAAATCGTTAAAAAACAATGATTTGACTACTATTGTTTACAACTTTGTAGATATGCTTTCACATGCAAAAACTGAAATGGATGTGGTCAAAGAATTGGCTTCTAACGATAAAGCCTATCGCTCATTAACCGTGAGTTGGTTTAAGAATTCTCCCCTATTAGACATGATTCAACAAGCACAACAACAAGGCTTTAAACTAATTTTAACCACAGACCATGGTACCATAAATTGTAAAAATCCATCAAAAGTAATTGGTGATAAAAACACCAGTTTAAACCTTCGTTACAAAACAGGAAGAAGTTTAACCTACGAAGACAAGGATGTTTTTGCAGTAAAAGACCCAAAAACAATCGGTTTACCTGCGTTAAACATGAGTAGTTCGTTCATTTTTGCAAAAAATGATTTATTTTTGGCATACGTAAACAACTACAATCATTACGTGAGCTATTACCGAAATACCTATCAACATGGAGGAATATCATTGGAAGAAATGGTGATTCCGTTTTTAGTTTTAGAACCAAGGTAATAGTGTTGCAATAAGTTTGAATGTACAGTTAATTTAGAATATATGACCATAATTTTTTCATTAGACGAAATCACAAACGTTGCCAAACAAATATTAGCCACGCCTTCATTAAAAAAAGTCATTACGTTTCACGCACAAATGGGCGCTGGAAAAACAACTCTTATTAAAGAATTAGTAAAAGAATTAGGGGTAAAAGATAATTCAAGTAGCCCAACATTTTCTTTGGTGAATGAATATAGAACGTTTGAAGGAGAAATCGTCTATCATTTTGATTTGTATCGATTGAATTCGGAAGAAGAAGGTTATGATATGGGATTGGATGAATATTTTTATTCTGATAATTGGTGCTTTATTGAATGGCCAGAAAAAACGCCAAATTTAATTCCAATAGACCACGCTAGCATTTCAATAAAAGTGATGGCAGATGGAAAAAGAGAATTGGTTTTAAAGAATTAGAAGATTCTTATCCTTTTCTTTTATCTCTATTTCCTAATTTAAAAATAATTCCTAAATTGGCACAACCAAAAAACAATCGCTATGTCTATTTATAGTCCTTTCTCAAAATCGCAATTACTTCCTCAAGAAGAAAAGCTAGAAGTTGCTCGACATAAAAGCGAATTATTTATTGGAATTCCAAAAGAAACCTCTTACCAAGAACGTCGTATTTGTTTAACACCAGATGCCGTTTCTTCACTAGTTTCTCATGGACACCGCGTAATGATTGAATCTGGTTCGGGAGAAAGTTCAAGTTATACCGATAAAGAATACAGTGATGCAGGTGCCGAAATAACACAAGACACCAAAAAAGTGTTAGGTTGCCCGATGATTTTAAAAGTAGAACCACCTACTTTAGCCGAAATCGAAATGATGAATCCACAAACCATCGTTATTTCAGCAATTCAATTAAAAACACAGAAAAAAGAATATTTTGAAGCTTTAGCTACCAAAAGGATTACCGCTTTAGCATTTGAATTCATAAAAGATGAAGATGGTTCGTATCCAGCTGTAAAATCACTATCAGAAATTGCAGGAACAGCGTCAATTTTAATCGCATCCGAATTAATGATTGGTGAGAATATTGGAAAAGGGCTATTATTCGGAAACATTACTGGAGTTCCGCCAACAAAAGTTGTCATCATTGGAGCAGGAACAGTTGCAGAATACGCCGCAAGAACCGCTTTAGGATTAGGTGCGAGTGTGAAAGTATTTGACAATTCGATTACTAAATTACGTCGTTTACAAAACACTTTAAATCAAAGAATATTTACTTCAACTATACAAGAAAAATCGCTTTTAAAAGCCTTACGTCGTTGTGATGTAGCTATTGGAGCTATGAAAGGTAAAAACCGTGCACCTATCGTAGTTACTGAAACCATGGTAGAGCACATGAAAAAAGGCGCTGTTATTGTAGATGTAAGCATCGATACAGGCGGTTGTTTTGAAACTTCAGAAGTCACTACACATGAAAAGCCAACTTTTATTAAAAATGGTGTAATACATTATTGTGTGCCAAACATTCCTTCCCGTTATTCTAAAACGGCTTCTATGTCGATTAGTAACATCATCTCACCTTTCTTGCTACACATTGCAGAAGATGGAGGCATTGAGAGTGCTATTCGTTGCAATAGAGGTTTAAAAAACGGAATATATAGTTATCACGGTTTGTTAACCAATAAAGCAATTGCCGATTGGTTTAATTTAGAACACAGAGATATCAACCTAATTGTTTTTTAAAATTGCATAAAAAAACACTAATAAATCTCAGTGTTTATGTGTTTAATTTATACTAAATTTGCACAAATTATACTATTATGAAATTTAAGTTTCGTTTGGCTTATTATTTATTTGGACTGTTTTTAGGAGCAATATTTGTAATATGGTTTTTAAAAGCAAAAGCGAGTGACAAAGGGGTAGAATTTTGCTACTTACCAAATTGTCGTGTTTTAAAAGATTTAAGAAGTAAATCGTTAGATATTGACTCACTAGCCAAAAAATCTTTAGCAGAAAAATGGGTTACAATGGAAGATATCAAACAAAGTTTACGTTATGGAGATGTAGATTTTTCAAAAAGTAACGAACCCTACAAAAAAGGCAAGATTTATGTTATTGAAGGCAAAACTGCTAATAATGAAGAAATTACCATCACAATGGTTAATTACACCAACAAAGTCTTATTAGAAAAGATAGAAAAAAAGTAATTTTTTTACCAAAACACTTGCAAAAACAAATATTCCTTGTATATTTGCACTCGCAATACGGTAATAGTAAAGCATCTTATTGGGGCGATTAGCTCAGCTGGTTCAGAGCACCTCGTTTACACCGAGGGGGTCGGGGGTTCGAACCCCTCATCGCCCACCAATTAAATCCTACAGAAATGTGGGATTTTTTTATTTTACCTTTTGTCTATTTTGAATCTATAAAATATCCACAATTTCAAAATGTAACAAATAAATAATCAAAGCGTCTACTTTATCTAAATGATTTAGTTATGCGATTTATCTTAATTTTACTTTTTCTGTCAACTTCTCTATTATCAATTGCTCAGGATTCAAAATTAGAAGTATTTAAAAAAGACAGTTTACTTATTATCAAAAAGAATATTGATAAAGGTTTTCAAAACGATTATATTTTATTTATTCCAAAAGGAACTCCAATAAATAAAAAAACAGTTCTCCTTGTTGAACCCAATAATACTGGTAAAACATCAGACAGTATAAGTGTTCATGAAAAATATGCTATCGATTTGACTACAGTAAGTTCTGTCGGAAATAACGTTTCCAAGATGTTAAAAATTCCATTATTAGTTCCTATTTTTCCTAGACCTTCATCTCATCCTTTAATTTACACACATGCTTTAGATAGAGATGTTATTCTAGAAGATTCACAAGAACTAAAACGATTAGATTTACAATTATTAGAAATGATTAAAGAGGCAAAAAACATTTTGACAAAATTTAACATTCAAGTAGAAGACAAAATTTTCATGAATGGCTTTTCCGCATCAGCTACTTTTACAAATCGTTTTGCTTTTATTCATCCTGAAAAAATTAAAGCAATAGCAATCGGCGGATTTAATGGAGAATTAATGCTTCCTGAAAAGGAAATCAACCAAATGAAATTTAATTATCCTCTTGGGATTCATGATTTTCATCATTTATTCAATAAAAATTTTGACATAAATCAATTTAAATCCATTCCTCAATTTATCTATATGGGAAAATTAGATGATAATGATGCCGTACAGTTTGATGATGCTTATAGCGATATTGAGCGTAATTTAATTAATTCAAATTTAGGAAACGATGTACAAAATCGATATTTGAAATGCCAAGAAATCTATAAGAATAATAATGTAAACGCAACTTTTGTAACTTATGAAAATGTAGGACATTGGACAACTTCAGAAATGAATTTAGAAGTTATCAAATTCTTTTTTAATCAGATGCAAGCCAAATAATTATTTTACAACCCACTACAAAAAAATCCCGCAAATGCGGGATTTTTATCTTTATTTTTTTACTTCTTCAGCGGAATATTCTCCAAAATTTCAATCACAAATTTCCAAAATTTCTGAGACGATTTAATGGATGCTCTTTCATCAGGGCTGTGTGCTCCGTGAATCGTTGGTCCAAAAGAAATCATGTCCATGTTTGGATAATTCGTACCTAAAATACCACATTCTAATCCAGCATGACACGCAACTACTTTTGGTTTATCTCCGTTTTGTTTCTCATATATAGAAGTCAATACGTCTAAAATTTCCGAGTTCACGTTTGGTGTCCAACCTGGATAACTTCCTCCAAATTCAACTTCGCAACCAAATAATTCATACGCCGAACGCAAGCTATTTGCTAAATCCATTTTAGAACTTTCCACTGATGAACGCGTTAAATTCTGAATCGAAATTTGTCCGTCTTTTACAATCACTCTTGCAATATTATTAGAAGTTTCTACCAAGTCTTCCATATCAGCCGACATTCTGTAAACGCCGTTGTGTGCTGCATAAATCGCTCGTAACAAACCTTCTTGCACTCCCAAATCCATTACTTTCGCTGGAATCGAATCATTTTTAACAATTTCAATCGTTAAATTTGGTTCCATCGTTTTGAATTCGGTTTTGATGTCGCCAATTACTTCTTGCATGTCAAAAACAAACGCTTCATCATACATTTCAGCAATAATAACTTTCGCTACACTTTCTCTCGGAATTGCATTACGCAAACTTCCACCTGAAATTTCAGCAATTTGCAATCCAAAATTCTCAAATCCGTCAAATAATAAACGGTTCATGATTTTGTTGGCATTTCCTAATCCTTTATGAATATCCATTCCCGAGTGTCCACCTTGTAAACCTTTCACAGTAATGGTATAACCTACAGAACCTTCTGGTGTTTCTTCTTCGTTATAACCTCTTGTAGCTGTTACATCAATTCCTCCCGCACAACCGATGTCGATTTCATCGTCTTCTTCAGTATCTAAATTCAATAAAATTTCACCTTGTAACACACCACCTTTTAAGTTCAAAGCACCTGTCATTCCAGTTTCTTCATCAATCGTAAACAAAGCCTCAATTGCAGGATGTTTAATATCAGTAGATTCTAAAATCGCCATAATCATCGCAACTCCTAACCCATTATCAGCACCAAGTGTAGTTCCTTTTGCACGAACCCAATCACCATCGACATACATATCGATTCCTTGCGTGTCGAAATCAAAATTCGTATCATTATTTTTTTGGTGTACCATATCCAAATGTCCTTGCAAAACAATTGGTTTGCGGTTTTCCATTCCTGGCGTTGCTGGTTTGCGAATGATAACGTTTCTGATTTCGTCTTCAAACGTTTCTAATCCTAAACTGGTTCCGAAGTTCTTCATGAATTCAATCACACGTTCTTCTTTTTTAGAAGGCCGTGGCACAGCATTCAAATCGGCAAATTTGTTCCAAAGTGGCTTTGGTTCCAGATTTCTAATTTCTTGGCTCATTATATTTTTGTAGTTTTTAAGTGTCTAAGCAACAAAGTTACAAAGTTTAATTTCTTTACAAATTGATTTGTGATTATATTTACATTTTAAAATATGCTGTGAAAAGAAAATTCATCCTTCCTTTATTTTTAGTCCTCCAAATCATCATTGTGAAAACGATTGGTTTATTTCCTGATTTTGTAGAAAATTGGTACAGCAAAGGTTTTTATCCAAAACTAGCTTTCTTGTCGAGAAAAGCATTGGGTTGGTTGCCATTTTCATTTGGTGATATAATCTATTTTATACTGATTTTACTCTTATTTAGATGGATTTGGAAGCACCGAATTGGCTTTTTTAAAGAGTGGAAAAATAACGGATTAGCAATATTGAGTTGGGTTTCGGTGTTTTATTTTTTCTTTCATATTCTTTGGGGAATGAATTATTACCGTATTCCGTTGCATGATAAATTGCAGATTGAAAAAGAATATTCGGCAGAACAATTAAAAACGTTTGCTGAAAAAATGTTATTAAAAACCAACGAATTACAATTGCAAATCACAAAAAATGATTCATTAGCCGTTGTGATTCCGTACTCGGATGAAGAAATTTACAATTTGGCTTTAAAAGGGTATGATAACATCCCAACCGATTTACAAGAATTCCGTTACGAAGTAAAAAGCATCAAATCGTCGTTGTTTAGTTATCCGTTGAGTTATATGGGATTTGGTGGATATTTGAATCCGTTTACCAATGAAGCGCAAGTCAATTATTTGAAACCTAAATACACTTCGCCTTTAACCACTTGCCACGAAATGGCACATCAAACAGGAATTGGAAGCGAAAGCGAATGCAATTTCATCGGATTTGTAACCGCTTCAAAAAATGACGATTTGTATTTCCAATATTCAGCATACAGTTTTGCATTGCGTTATGCGTTAAATAATTTGGAAGCCTTACAAGAAGGAAGTTCGAAGCCTTTTGTAAAAAAAATCAACAAAGGCGTTTTGAAAAACTTTGAAGAGAATAAAATCTTTTGGAAACAATACCAAACGCCCATCAATACCTTTTTTGAATATTTCTACGATAATTTCCTAAAAGCCAACCAACAAAAAGACGGCATGGAAGGCTATAGCAAGTTTGTGGGATTAGCGATTGGGTATGACGATAAGTAATAAAGGGATTAGGGAAAAGTTAGCAACCTCCTTTAATGTTTTTTCTTTCTTTATTAATTCGAATTACTTTACTTAATTTGTAAATTTTATCATTAACTTTAAAGCTAATAATTCCTTTATCTTTTACAATTAAACATTTATTATTTGAAATAATTTCTGTTTTCTTATTATTAATGATTGTATCTTTATGATATCCATAAAACTCTTCAGAATTATAATAACAATCAAAACTATAACCAAAATAACTGTTTTCATTATCTAAATTATTCATAGTTATATCTAATGTATCATTTTGATTATTTAAAATCATATGAACATAGTCTTCACAATGTCCACATTTAGTGAATCGACTATATCTATCTGTATGATTAACTTCAAAATAATCAACTTTTAATTGTATTTGATCTTTATTAGCTGTTTCAAAAATCAAAATATCATTTTCAATATAAGGAAACCAACTAAAATAATCAGGATTCATTTTTGGGCAAGAAGTATATAGATATTTATAAAAGCCAATAGAGATAACAATTAATATTATTAGCAAATAATACCTCTTTTTTATTTCTCTTAATTTCATAATTTAACCTTTATTAACTAATTATATTATTACAGCTCATCACTTGTAAAACTTACTAATTTTCTCTTTTTATACGGACGCATAATCAATCTTGCTTCTCGGTCAAAACGAATGTAATTGTACACCCAGTTTAGGAATACTACTGCTTTATTTTTGAATCCAATTAGTGAAAACAAATGCACAAACATCCACACAAACCAAGCAAAAACACCACTAAATTTGTAATTTGGTAAATCGACAACCGCTTTATTTCTTCCTATAGTTGCCATCGAACCTTTGTCTTTGTAAACAAACGGTTTCAACTCTTTTTTATCTAATAATCGAATTAAATTTTCGGCTAATAATCTGCCTTGTTGCATAGCGGGTTGTGCCATCATGGGATGACCTTGTGGATAGACTTCAGAAGTCATTACCGCAATATCGCCAATCGCAAATAGGTTCTCATACCCTTCTACTTGATTGTATTGGTTGACTTTTATTCTGTCTACATTTTTGATGAAACTATCCGATTTTAAACCGTGAGGCAAAGCGCCTTGCACGCCAGCTGTCCAAATTACAGTTGCGGAATCGAATGATAAATCTGAATTGGTCGTCACTGTTTTTCCATCATAACCTGTTACACGAACGTTTTTCCATACGCTAACACCTAAATTCAACAGAAACTTTTCTGCTTTTTCTGAAGCATTTTCGCTCATTGTATTCAGAATTCTATCACCACTTTGAATCAGATTGATTTCCATTTTTCGAACATCTAAATCGGGATAATCTTTTGGAAGAATCGCTTTTTTCATTTCGGCTAAAGCGCCTGCCAACTCCACTCCTGTTGGTCCGCCACCTACTAAAACAAAATTCATCAAACTATGACGTTCATCGATATCATTCGTAAGTAAAGCTTGTTCAAAATTCTCCAAAATCAAACTACGAATATTCAACGATTGCGGAATCGTTTTCATCGCCATGCTATTGCGTTCGATTTCTTTATTTCCAAAATAATTGGTTTTTGAACCCGTTGCTATAACTAAATAATCATATTTTAGTTCGCCAATATCAGCAATTACTTTATTGTTTTTAGCATCAATTTCTCGCACTTCTGCTAAGCGAAAATAAACATCTTTAAATTCTTGTACCACTTTACGAATAGGATAAGCAATAGAATCTGGTTCTAAACCGCCTGTTGCCACTTGATACATTAAAGGTTGAAAGTTGTGATAATTATGTTTATCTAATAAAACAACTTGCACATTTTTATTTCGAAGCTTTTTGGCTAGGGAAATTCCTGCAAAACCACCACCGATGATGACAATTCGAGGAAAACTACTACGAGGTATGTTCATTGATTTAATCTTGAATTTCAAAGATACGGATTTTTTAAAATATGCTCATAGAAATCATCACTTGAAAAAATCAATTAAATTCAAACTACATAGAAATAATTTATTTCAAATAATGTAATTTAGCCAAAATTTCAAGCATGCGGTTTACCAAAAAACAAAACTTCCTTTTCCTACTTTTGCTATTAGCAATGTTTTTTTTGTTTTTGGTAAATATTAGCTTAGGCTCAGTTGCTATTCCGTTGAAAGAGGTTATAAAAGGCCTTTTATCTCAAAAAATGAGCAAGGAAAGTTGGGAAATCATTCTTTGGAATTTTCGTTTTCCAAAAGCCATTACCGCTATTTTAGTTGGAATTGGGCTTTCAATGAGCGGACTTTTAATGCAAACTTTATTTAGAAATCCATTGGCTGGACCTTATGTTTTAGGATTAAGTTCAGGGGCGAGTTTGGGTGTTGCTTTTATTATTTTAGGAACTGGATTTTTACCAACTTTTATTTCATCTTTCTTTTTATCGAATTACGGATTGGTTTTAGCCTCGAGTTTAGGCAGTTTTCTAGTTTTAATGGCTGTTTTAGTAGTCTCTCAAAAATTAAAAGACACAATGGCTATATTGATTGTAGGACTAATGTTTGGCAGTTTTACAAGTGCAATAGTTTCTGTTTTAGCTTATTTTACTACAGCTGAAAAATTGCAGAAATTTACATTTTGGTCGATGGGAAGTATTTCTAATTTATCGTGGAATGAAATTTCACTTTTATCGGTTTTTGTTGTTATTGGAATTGGAATTAGTTTCATAGTTATAAAACCTTTAAACGCTTTATTATTGGGAGAAAAATATGCACAAAGTATCGGAATCAATTATAAAAAAACGCGTTTTTTAATCATTATTGCAACGAGTGTTTTAGCAGGAAGTATTACCGCTTTTGCAGGACCAATTGCGTTTATCGGTTTAGCGGTTCCACACATGGCAAAATTAGTATTTCAAACCAGTAATCATTTTGTATTGTTTTGGAGTACGCTATTGCTTGGCGCGATTGTAATGCTTTGTTGCGATACGATTGCACAAGTTCCAGGAAATGATATTACACTCCCTATTAATGCGATAACCTCAGTAATTGGAGCACCCGTGGTGATATGGTTGTTAATTAGAAAGAAACGATTTTAATCATGAGCAAACAAAATTTCACCCTTCAAACCTCAAATCTTTCGATTGGATACAAATCAAAATCGGAGACGATTACTATTGCAAAAAATATTAATTTAAGTTTTGAAAAAGGAAAATTAATTGCATTAATTGGTGAAAATGGTATTGGAAAATCTACGCTTCTAAAAACTTTAACAGGAATTATTACACCATTAAAAGGTGAAGTTACGCTACTCAATACACCGCTTCAAAGTTATAAACCATTGGTTTTGGCGCAAGAATTAAGTATCGTTTTAACCGAAAAATTACCCCCAAGCAATTTAACCGTTTACGAAATTATTGCCTTAGGAAGACAACCTTATACCAATTGGTTGGGAACATTATCTGGTGAAGATAAAATCAAAATCAACGATGCAATTGAATTAACCGAAATTCAGCATTTAGTCAACAAAAAGCATGATGAAATTAGCGATGGTCAATTACAAATTGTTTTGATTGCACGTGCTTTAGCACAAGATACTTCGATTATTATTTTAGATGAACCTACGACACATTTAGATTTGGTTCACAAAGCAACTTTACTAAAATTGTTGCAAAAACTCACACATGAAACTGGTAAAACCATTCTCTACTCTACACATGACATCGACTTAGCGATTCAAATGAGTGACGAAATGATTGTGTTTACACCAACTCAAATAATGCAAGACCAGCCATGTAATTTAATTCAAACTGGAATTTTCAACACCTTATTTGATACCGAACATTTGACTTTTGATCCTTCCATTGGAAAATTTAAAATCAAATAGTTTTATTCCAATTTTACATTTTGTTTAACGCACTAAACTAACTATTTTCATAATTTTACTAAAAAAAAGTTATGAAATACATTTACATTATCTTACTCTTAGCAACAATGAATAGTTTTGGACAATTAGTCAAAGTAGATTACACTGACGGTAATCAAAAATTAGAAGGTTTTTTTATCAAAGCACAACAAGCCAATCCAAAGAATATTGGTGTCATCGTTTTACCCGCTTGGATGGGTGTCGATGCACATGCTAAAGAATCTGCAGAAGCGTTGGCTAAACTGGGTTATCATGCATTTGTAGCCGATATTTATGGTGTAGGTAATAACCCAAAAAATACAGGCGAAGCTGGAAAAAATGCAGGTTTCTACAAAAACAATCCAGTGGAATATCAAAAAAGAATTCAATTAGCAATTGACCAATTAGTGAAAGCTGGTGCTGATAAAAATCAAATCGCGGTAATTGGGTATTGTTTTGGTGGAACAGGTGCTATTGAAGCGGCAAGAGGAAATTTAAACGTAAAAGGTGTAGTTTCTTTTCATGGTGGTTTAGGGAAAGCTGAAAGTAGTCCAACAAATGAAGTTAAAACGAAAGTATTAGTGTTACATGGTGCAGATGACCCTTATGTTCCAGCAAAAGAAATTGAAGCGTTTCAAAACGAAATGCGTGAAACCAAAGCCGATTGGCAAATGATTTACTATGCAAATTCGGTTCATGCTTTTACACATAAAGATGCCGGAAGCGATAACAGCAAAGGCGCTGCTTACAACGAATTAGCCGACAAAAGAAGTTGGGAAGCGATGAAAACGTTTTTTATGGAGATTTTTTAATATCTTAATACTCTTAAATTGAAAAAAATAATATTGAGAATCATAATATTTTTTATAGGAGCAGGAATAGCTTTTCTGACAGAATCATTTTTTCGTGGTTTCATTCAAGATGTTTTTCAAATATCAACTTCTGATAAAATTCAATTTATTGGAAAGAACATTAATTTTATTCCTAATATTATTTTTTTTCCAACTTTGGGATTAAGTTTAGTTATAATATCAATTGAAAATTCAAATAAAAATAGTTCTCAAATTTTAATAAATATAATCCGAAGTTTAATAATATTTTTTATTTCAATTATTGTAATATCTGCTATTGATGCGAACTTGAAAGTTATTGAATGTACTGCATGTATTGACGGGATTAGAAAAATAAAATGGAATGATATAAACTATGGGATGATTTTAGGAATTAGTCTTTTAATTTCAATTATTCCTTGTTTGATTAAAATTAAAAAAGCATAATCAAACGAATAATATTACATAATTGATTCAAAAAAACAGTTATTTCATCTGAAATAGCTGTTTTTTTTATACGTCAAAACCACTAACCTCCAAAACTTCACCGGCTTTCAAATCCTTCAAATGAATGTTTCCCACACGCACTCGAACCAATCGCAGCGTAGGAAAACCAACTGCAGATGTCATTTTTCGTACTTGACGGAATTTACCTTCGGTTAAAGTTATCGAAACCCAAGAGGTTGGACCGTGACGCTCATCTCGAATCTTTTTTCCGCGTTCCCCTAAGTTTGGAATCACTTCTAAAATAGATGCTTTGCATTTTTTAGTGATGTACTTTTTTCCATGAAAACCAATTTCTACACCGTTTCTAAGTAGTTCAACGGCTTCTTCAGTTATTATTCCGTCAACTTGTGCATAGTATTCTTTTTCTACTTTTTTACTTCGCACAATCTCACTCATCATGCCGTCGGTTGTTAACAAAAGTAAGCCTTCAGAATCCTCATCTAAACGACCAATTGCCATCGTGTTTTCAGGAAAATCATATAATTCACCTAATAATTTTTTATTGCGTTTGAGTTGGTAAATAAACTGCGATAAATAGCCATAAGGCTTATGAATAAGGAAATGATGGTGCATCAGATTTTTATAAATTGTAATTTCAGTTGCCAAATTTAACAATAAAATAGTGGAACAAGTAATATCTTTGCCATCTTTAAATCAAAAATAAATGAAATACTTTTACACCTTACTTGTTGTAATTTTATCAACATTAGTTCAAGCACAAACTTCTAAAGGAAAAATAATAAATTCTGAAGGAATTGCTATTTCTGATGTATATGTTCAAAACATCCAAAATAAATCGCATGCACATTCAAATTATAAAGGTGAATTTAATTTAGAAAACTCAAAAATTGGTGATAGTATTAGTATTTCTCATAAAAATTTTGACGAAAAACGAACTGTTATCATTGAAGCTGGAATTTATACTTTAATTCCAAAAGCTGTCAGTTTGAAAGAAGTGGTTATTACAAATGAATTGAATCATTTACACGAAATTTCAAAAATAGATTTAAAAACAAATCCAGTAAATTCACCACAAGAATTATTGCGAATTGTTCCAGGTTTATTCATAGGACAACATGCTGGTGGCGGAAAAGCTGAACAAATTTTTTTACGAGGTTTTGACATTGATCACGGTACCGATATTGCTATCAATGTTGACGGAGTTCCTGTAAATATGGTTTCCCATGGACATGGTCAAGGGTATGCAGATTTACACTTTTTGGAACCCGAAACTGTTGGTAATATCGATTTTGACAAAGGTTCTTATTTTGCCAATAAAGGAAATTTAGCCACTGCAGGTTATGTTGATTTCACTACAAAAGACCGAATCAAACACGATGAAATAGCAATAGAAATTGGGCAATTTAACACACAACGTATTCGAGGAATGTTCAATTTATTAGCATCAGACAAAGAAAGTTTGTATTTTTCTGGTTCTTATTTACAAACCGATAGTTACTTTGATTCTCCACAAAATTTTAATCGTACCAATCTTTTTTCAAAATATACATTGTATAACGAATCTTCGAAACTATCTTTTTCGGTATTTCACTTTGATAGCAAATGGAATGCATCGGGGCAAATTCCACAAAGAGCAGTGGACCAAGGATTAATTGGAAGATTTGGAGCCATTGATGATACCGAAGGCGGTAATACTAGTCGTAGCATTTTAAATTTCAAACACGAAAAACAATTGTCTGAAAATTCAAGTTTGAAAACCAATGCTTATATTTCTTTGTATGATTTTGAATTGTATTCGAATTTTACTTTTTTCTTAGAAGATCCGATAAATGGTGACCAAATTAGACAAAAAGAAAACCGATCAACCTTCGGATTAAATACTGAATTTGAAAAGCGTACTTCAATCAAAAACACACCTTTTAACTATCAATTAGGAATTGGTTTACGACAAGATAAAGTGGATGATATTGAACTTTCTCATACTGCCAATCGAGTTACAACACTGCAAAACATTATGCTTGGTGATGTTAATGAAACCAATTTATCAGGTTATGGAAATTCAGAATTCAAATTCGATAAACTAATTGTAAATGCTGGACTTCGTTATGATTATTTTAAGTTTGATTACTATGACAAATTGAATCCAACATATTCTAATGAAGCGGTGAACAAAGGGATTTTAAGTCCAAAATTAAATTTCCTCTATAAACACAATGACAAACTTCAACTGTTTTTAAAATCCGGAAAAGGTTTTCACAGTAACGATACTCGTGTAAATGTGGTTAATGGTGGTCGAAAAACATTACCCGCTTCATATGGTTCTGACTTAGGTTTTATATGGAAACCAACACCTAAATTAATTTTCAATTCAGCCGTTTGGTATTTGTTTTTGGAACAAGAATTTGTTTACGTTGGCGATGCAGGAATAGTTGAACCAAGTGGAAAAACAGCTAGAAAAGGAATAGATTTTGGTTTGCGTTATCAGTTTACAGATTGGTTGTTCTTAAATGCAGATTACACCTACACTGATGCCAAAAGCACAGAAGAACAAAATGGAAATGATTATATTCCGTTAGCACCAAAAAATACTTTTATGGGAAGTTTAAGTGTAATTAAAAATCGCTTTTCGGGTTCATTTAAAAGTCGTTACTTAGGCGATAGACCTGCGAATGAAGATTATTCCTTAACCGCAAAAGGTTATTTTGTTTCTGATTTGAATTTGAATTACACGTTTAAAAATTTCACTGCCGGAATATTAATTGAAAACATTTTTAATACTAAATGGAACGAAACTCAATTTGAAACCGAATCGCAACTGCAAAGTGAAAGTGCTTCTGTTACCGAAATTCATTTTACACCAGGAACGCCATTTAATTTTAGAGCGGTTTTGAGTTATAAATTTTAATTATTCCGAAAAATAGTAGTACTTTTAACTTCAGATATTTAAATCATTTATGCCAGAATCAATGCTTATTTTAGTTACGTTTATTGTTGCACTTGCCATTGGAATTTTCCTTGGAAAGTTGCTATTTACTGCCAAATCACAATCTGAAAAATCAGGCTTAGAAGAACGAATCAATGGTTTTTTAGGTCAAATAGACCAATTGA
The DNA here is from genome assembly GCF_025947285.1 of Flavobacterium sp. N2820. NCBI lineage: Bacteria > Pseudomonadati > Bacteroidota > Flavobacteriia > Flavobacteriales > Flavobacteriaceae > Flavobacterium > Flavobacterium sp. N2820. The sequence continues at coordinate 1,156,236 of NZ_CP110008.1, forward strand.
AAATCCAGTTTCAAACCGAAAAAATTCAGTTTGAAAAATCGCTTTTACAGCTTTCTTCCGAAAAAGAAAACCTTCAGAAAGAAAAAGAATCGTTAGCCATTCAATTGGCAAAAAAAGAAAATGATTTTGAAAATCTTTGGGAACGCAATAAAGAACAAAAACAAGAAGTAGAACAACTTCAAGAGAAATTTACCAAAGAATTCGAAAATTTAGCCAATAAAATTTTAGAAGAAAAAACCGTAAAATTCACCGAGCAAAACAAAGAAAATCTGAAAAATATTCTTTCTCCTTTGCAAGATAGAATTCAACTTTTTGAAAAGAAAGTCGAAGACACCCATAAAGAAAGTATCGATTATCACGCAGCGTTACGTCAACAAATTTTGGGACTTCGTGAAATGAACGAGCAAATGAGTAAGGAAACCATCAATTTAACCAAAGCCTTAAAAGGCGATAGCAAAATGCAAGGAAATTGGGGTGAATTGGTGTTAGAACGCGTTTTAGAAAAATCAGGATTAGAAAAAGATAGAGAATATTTCGTTCAACAAAGTCACACTACCGAAGATGGAAATCGTGTTTTTCCAGACGTTATAATCAATCTTCCAGATGGTAAAAAAATGATTATCGATTCAAAAGTAACGCTTACAGCATATGAACGCTACATTAATGAAGAAGATGATAACCTAAAAAATCAGCATTTAAAAGAACACGTGGTTTCAATTAATCGCCATGTGGAACAATTGGGCAACAAAAATTATCAGGATTTATACCATATGGAAAGTCCCGATTTTGTCTTGTTGTTTATCCCTATTGAATCGGCTTTTGCTATTGCTTTAAATGAAGATACAACCTTGTACAACAAAGCTTTTGAGAAGAATATTGTAATTGTTACGCCTTCTACGCTATTGGCTACTTTACGCACGATTGATAGCATGTGGACGAATCAAAAACAGCAAGAAAATGCGATTGAAATTGCACGTCAAGCCGGTGCTTTGTATGATAAATTTGAAGGATTTGTTGGCGATTTAATTAAAATTGGTAAAAAAATGGACGAAGCCAAAATTGAATATGGTAACGCCATGAACAAATTAGTTGACGGAAAAGGAAACCTAATAACAAGTGTTGAAAAATTAAAGAAAATGGGTGCTAAAGCCAAAAAAGCATTACCCGAATCGGTTTTAAAAAGAGCCGAAAACGAAGAAAATTTACTAACCGAAGAAAATAACTAACTCATGAACACAGCAAGAAAAATTTTGGTTTACTTCATTTTAACAGTAACCCTTGCATTAGTAGGCTACACCTTATTTATTTACAATTTCACTTTGAGTGATGGCGTAAGAAGCGGTGTTTTATCGAAATTTAGTAACAAAGGGGTGATTTTTAAAACCTGGGAAGGCGAACTAAATGAAGGTTTTGGCGCCACACGCTTTTTTCCATTTTCAGTACAAGATAATGAAGAAAAAGTGATTGAAGATTTGAAAAAATACCAAGGTCAATATGTGAAATTAGAATACAAAGAGCGCATAAAAACACTACCTTGGTGGGGCGATACACATTATTTTATTGTGAAAGTTACACCAGAGCAATCACCATACTTTAATAACAAATAGATGGAAACTGCCAATACTGTTAAAGCATCAAAGATTACGTTATCAGAACTTATGCTGCCATCCCACTCCAACTTTAGTGGAAAAATTCATGGTGGCTATTTGCTAAAATTAATGGACCAAATTGCCTTTGCTTGCGCTTCAAAATATTCGGGATGCTATTGTGTAACAGCTTCTGTTGATACCGTTGATTTCTTAAATCCGGTTGAAATTGGCGAATTAGTTACATTGAAAGCCTCCGTAAATTATGTGGGTAAAACTTCTATGGTTGTAGGCATTCGAGTAACATCAGAACATATACAAACAGGGATTAAAAAACATTGTAATTCGAGTTATTTTACAATGGTTGCCAAAGACGAATTGGGAAATAATGTAAAAGTTCCAAAATTGATTATTTCTAATATGGAAGAAGTGCGTCGATTTTATGACAGCATCAATCGTATTGAAAATAAAAAGAAATATAAAGAACTTGAAATGACATTTGATTATCATTCCACCGAAGCATTAAAAAATTTACAAAATTATAATGTTGTAGTTTCTGAAAAACTTAGTAAATAATACTTTCCATTTTACATAAAACTTTGTCATTTTAAAAAAAAAGTTATATTTGTTATCACAAAAACAAACAAACTATATCAATATGACAAAAAAATACGCAATTCTATCCTTTTTTGCTATTTCCCTACTATTTATATTTTCTTGCACGGACAATGATGATGAAGAATATGTTCCAATATCACCTGTTACGGTAGATTTAACGCAAGTTCCCTATACTAATTTATCTGATTATCATTTTTTTGAAGGAGAAATGAAAAATCAAAATCCTTCATTAGATGTTTTACCTTATGTTCCTGCGAGTACTCTTTTTACAGATTATGCTCATAAAAAAAGATTCATTTGGATTCCAAAAGGTTCAAAAGCAACCTACAATGGTGATGGAAATGTTTTAGAACTTCCTGTAGGTTCGGCTATCATAAAAACATTTTATTATGATAATGTGCAACCTTCAAATACTACCAGAATTATTGAAACACGAATTATGATTCGAAAATCGACAGGATGGATTTTTGCAGAATATATTTGGAATGAAGCTCAAACAGAAGCAACATTAGATATGACCGGAAGTTATACAAATGTTGAATTTATCAATGAAAACGGAGATGTTTTGAATATTAATTACAGAATTCCTTCAGAAACCGAGTGCCTTACATGCCACAAAAGAAACAACCAACCTATACCCATAGGAATTAAACCTCAAAGTTTGAATTTTGAATATAATTATGGTACAGAAACTAAAAATCAGTTGCAAAAATGGATTCAAAATGGAATCCTAGAAAACAATTTACCAGGAACTATAAACTCAACTGTGGATTATAATGATACCAGCCAACCATTAGAATTAAGAGTTCGTTCTTATGTGGACATGAATTGTGCGCATTGTCATAATGAAGGAAGCCACTGCGATTATAGACCTATACGATTGGCTTTCAATGAAACAACTAATCCTGCTAATCTAGGAGTTTGTATTCCTCCTGAAGAAAATATAAACAGTGGATTAACAAATATTATAGCACCCGCAAATAAAAATCGTTCTGTAATGTATTACCGATTAAATGCAACAGACGAAAGTATTAGAATGCCTTTACTGGGAAGAAGTATTGTTCACACAGAAGGTGTACAACTTCTCGAACAATGGATTAATACATTGGGGCCATGCAACTAAAAAAACTACAAACAACTAACGCTTTTTTTATGAAAAAAACATTACTTTTAATAGGAATTCTTCTTGGAAGTTTTTCTTTTGCTCAAAATACCTGTGGAACAGCAGTAAACGTTTCCGCTGGCTTACATGTAGTTGGTACTTTAGACGGAACTGCATCAACATTAGCTTGTGACGGAAACGTTAATACACAAACTACTCCTTTTTCTGAATGGTATAGCTACACCCCTAGTATTAATTATACCGTAACTATTACAACTGATTTAGCCATTAACTCTGGTGGAGACACTAACTTTAATGTCTATTCTGGAACTTGTGGAGCGCTAATTTGTCATGATGGAGATGACGATAGTGGAACGATTGGAAATGGATATTTATCAATAGCTACTTTTTCTGCGATGGCTGGAACTACTTATTACATTGCTTTTGACAATAAATGGAGTGCCGCCGGATTTACATTTGAACTAATTGAAAACACATACACTCCACCAATACCAACTCCTGTAAGTTTTACAGCACAGGTTGTCCCAACAATTTCGGGAGCATATACAAATTGTGCTGTGGATATGAATGGAGACTATTTAGACGATATTGTGGCTGTTTCTTCAACTAATGTTCAAATTCATTATCAACAAGCTTCTGGTGGTTTTACTAATAGCACAATAACAACAACTGCGGCTGATTTTCTACCATCTTGGAGTATTGCGGCTGGTGATATAGACAAAAATGGATTTAATGATTTGGTATACGGCGGTGGTAGTGGTGTTACTTTTATGAAAGCCAATGCAACGGGTACAGGATTTACAGAAGTTTCAGGTTCGCAATATGTTTTTTCACAACGGTCTAATATGGTGGACATCAATAATGACGGCCAATTAGATGTTTTTGTTTGTCATGATGTGGATCCAAATGTATATTATTTAAATGATGGCACTGGCAACTTAACATTTTATCAAGGTGGTTTGGGAGATCACGCTGAAGGAGGAAATTATGGCTCTGTTTGGGTAGATTATGATAACGACGGAGACCAAGATTTATTCATTGCAAAATGTAGAGGTGGTGCTTCAACGGCTAAAGTAAATGAGCTACACCAAAATAACGGAAGTGGTGTTTTTACAGATGTTTCGGTAATTTCTAATATGGCTGACCCTGTTCAAACTTGGTCATCTGCATGGAATGATTTTGATAATGATGGTGATATGGATGCACTAGTTGGTGCTAGTTCTACAGCTGACGGAACGCATAAATTAATGCGAAATAATGGCAATGGTACTTTTACAGATATTACTGCGGGTTCAGGTTGGGATACAAATACTAGTTTAAATATTGAACACATTACGTATGATTTTGACAATGATGGATTTGCAGACGTTATGGGAGGTGGAAATAAAATTATGAGAAACAATGGTGACATGACTTTTACTCCTTTTACTATTGGTTTTACTCCAGGTCCTGTAGGCGATTTTAATAATGATGGTTTTGTAGATATTCAAAGTGGTTCAACCATTTTTTATAGTAATGGAAATACTAATAATTGGATAAAATTCAATCTACAAGGCATACAAAGCAATAGAAATGGAATTGGAGCTAGAGTAGAAATTTATGGACCTTGGGGAAAACAAATTAGAGATGTTCGAAGCGGTGAAGGATTTAGAAATATGAGTTCATTAAATGTTCACTTTGGTATTGGAACTGCAACTGCAATTACTCAAGTTGTTATTTTATGGCCTTCAGGAACCGTAGATGTTATCAATAACCCATCTATCAATAGTTCATTAACAATTATCGAAGGTTCAAGTCCTTTGAGTCTTGCGGAAAATAGCAACTCAAAAATCATTTTATATCCTAATCCAACGGCTACTACATTAAGTATTTCTAATACTGAAATGTTAAACATTAAGGATATATCAATTATTTCAACTTTAGGAAAAGTAGTTAAAAAAGGAAAATTAACTAACGGAAATATCGATGTTTCTGACTTATCAGAAGGTTTATACATCTTAGCTATTGAAACGGAAGATGGTAAAAAATATGCGGAAAGTTTTTTAAAGAAAAACTAACGCTTTCAATTTGAATTAAAAAAGGGCAATCTAAAATCTAGACTGCCCTTTTTTTATTTTGAATAGGAAACAAATTACTTTACATCCATCAATTCTACATCAAATACTAAAGTAGCATCAGGTGGAATTACTCCTCCAGCACCTCTAGAGCCATATCCTAAATAAGAAGGAATCACAAAACGGGCTTTATCTCCTACTTTTAACAAAGCAATACCTTCGTCCCAACCTTCAATTACTTGTCCAACGCCTAATTGGAAATCGATTGGTTGCTTTCTTTTGTATGAAGAATCAAAAACTTGTCCGTTTTCTAATGCGCCTTGATAATGCACTGATACTTTTTTACCTTTTTCAGCTTGTGTACCATTCCCTTTTTGGATAATTTGGTAACGCAAACCACTATCAGTCTTTTGAAAACCAGCGGCTAATTTTTCCAAAGCTTCCTCTGCCATTTTTTTTTGTTCTGCAATTCTTTTCTCTCTAGAACCTTCAAAAGTTCTGAAAGCTTCTACTGCGTTCCATTTTTGAGCTTCTTCTCCTACTCTAATGATTTCAATACTTTCTAAAGCATCATCACCAGCAACAGCGTCTACTACATCTTGTCCTTCTACTACATGTCCAAAAACAGTGTGTTTTCCATCTAACCAATTCGTAGGAACATGTGTAATAAAAAATTGAGAACCATTCGTTCCAGGTCCAGCGTTAGCCATAGACAAAACGCCTGGTTTGTCATGTTTTAAATTGGGGTGAAACTCATCGTCAAAGTTATAACCAGGACCACCTGTTCCTTGCCCTTGAGGACAACCACCTTGTATCATAAAATCAGGAATTACACGGTGAAATTTTAATCCGTCATAATAAGGTTTTCCCATTGGACGTGCCGAATTTTCTAATTGACCTTCTGCTAATCCTACGAAGTTACCCACTGTTCCTGGCGTTAAATCGTGTGTTAATTTTACTAAAATAACACCTTTAGCCGTGTTAAATTTAGCGTATATTCCGTTTTCCATTGTTTTGATTTTTAATTTAAAGATGCAAAATTACAAAATAAATAGTAGATTTGATATACTTATTTGAATACTATGGAAGCTAAAGATTATATCAACATCAATAAAGAAACTTGGAACAACAAAGTCGATGTACACATTGACTCTGATTTTTATGATATGGAAGGTTTTCTGAACGGAAAATCAACCTTAAATGCTATAGAATTAGAGTTACTTGGTGACGTAAAAGGAAAAAAGATTTTACATTTACAATGTCATTTTGGTCAAGACACCATGACTTTTTCGAGAATGGGTGCGAAAGCTACTGGTGTCGATTTATCAGACAAAGCCATTGATAGAGCTAGAGAAATCAATAAAAAATTAAATTTAGATGCTACTTTTGTTTGCTGTGATATTTATGACGCACCCAATCATTTAGATGAAAAATTTGATATTGTTTTTACCAGTTATGGTACGATTGGTTGGTTTCCAAATTTAGACAAATGGGCTAAGGTCATCTCGCATTTTTTAAAACCCGGTGGAAAATTTGTCATGGCCGATTTTCATCCAGTAGTTTGGATGTTTGATAACGATTTCAAAGAAGTGTTTTATAATTATTTCAATACTGAAGAAATTGTTGAAGATGAATCGGGCACATATGCCGATCGATATGCAGAAATTGCAGCACAAACGGTTACTTGGAATCACCCCACTTCAGAACTTTTAAATGCGTTGATTACAAACAATTTGGAATTAAATTGTTATAACGAATTTGATTATTCTCCATACAATTGTTTCAATCAAACTGAAGAATTTGAATCCAATAAATTCCGAATTAAACATTTGGAAAACAAAATTCCAATGGTGTATTCACTTTCGGCAACTAAAAAATAATCTACTATCTTTGCATCATGCGAATTGATATTATTACAGTTTTACCCGAATTAATGCGAAGTCCGTTTGAAGCTTCCATTATGAAACGTGCCATTGAAAAAGGTTTGGTCGAAGTTCATTTTCACAATTTAAGAGATTACACTACAAACAAACAAAGAAGTGTAGACGATTATCAGTTTGGTGGCGGTGCCGGAATGGTGATGTCTGTACAACCCATTGACGCCTGTATTTCAAAACTAAAAAACGAAAGAACCTACGACGAAATTATTTATATGACGCCGGATGGAGAAACCTTAAACCAAAAAATGGCCAACTCGATTTCGATGTATGAAAATATATTGATTTTGTGTGGTCATTATAAAGGGGTAGACCAAAGAGTACGTGATATGCACATTACCCGAGAAATTTCAATTGGAGATTATGTATTGAGCGGTGGCGAAATTGGTGCTATTGTGTTTTGCGATGCCATTATCCGATTGATTCCGGGTGTATTGAGTGATGAAACTTCGGCATTGACCGATAGCTTTCAAGATAATTTATTGTCACCTCCCATTTACACTCGTCCAGCCGACTATAACGGATTAAAAGTACCCGAAGTTTTATTAAGTGGAAATTTCGCTAAAATTGAAAAATGGCGTGAAGATATGGCGTATGAGCATACCAAAAACAGAAGACCTGATTTGCTGGAGGATTAGTCGCAGCGTTCAGTATTCAGTGTTCAGTCGCAGTTGTCAGTCGCTATTTAATTTAAAAATAGTTCTGAAAACTAAGACTAAAAACTGATAAAAAAGTTGTATATATAAAATAAATTTGTAATTTTGCACCCACTTTGAATCAACCTCTGGCGATGGACGTGTATGTTGCTTTGAATCAAACATTTATTATTAAGACTATGTCAAATTTAGTTGATTTCGTGAATAGCGAATTTGTTGCAAAAAAAGATTTCCCTGCTTTCGGAGCTGGTGATACTATCACTGTATACTACGAAATTAAAGAGGGTGAAAAAACTAGAACTCAGTTCTTCAAAGGAGTTGTAATCCAAAGAAGAGGTACTGGAGCAACTGAAACTTTTACCATTCGTAAAATGTCAGGTTCTGTTGGTGTTGAGCGTATCTTCCCAGTAAACTTACCAGCTTTACAAAAAGTTGAAGTGAACCAAAGAGGTAAAGTTCGTAGAGCTCGTATCTACTACTTTAGAGACCTTACAGGTAAAAAAGCAAAAATTAAAGAAAGAAGATACAAAAACTAATTTGTACGTTCTCAAGTATAAAAAGCCGCAACATTGTTGTGGCTTTTTTTATTGAACTTTATGCAAGATTTAAGCGTATATCCTAAATTATTTCTTTCAAATTTCCTATATTTGGCAGATTTTACAAATTATATTCAAACAAACACATAACATTCATGTCCAATCAATCTAAAATAATGTATACTATTACGGATGAAGCGCCAATGTTGGCAACACATTCGTTTTTACCTATTGTAAAAGCCTTTACAAAACCCGCAAACATTGCTATAGAAACAAGAGATATTTCATTAGCGGGTAGAATTTTATCAAACTTTCCAGAGTTTTTAAAAGAAGATCAAAAAATTGGAGACGCTTTATCTGAATTAGGACAATTAGCTACTACTCCAGAAGCAAACATTATCAAATTACCTAATATTTCGGCATCTGTACCTCAATTAAAAGAAGTAATTGCTGAATTGCAATCGCAAGGGTATACCATTCCTAACTTCCCAGAAGAAGCTACAACAGAAGAAGAAAAAAACATTAAAGCTAAATATGCTAAAGTATTAGGCTCTGCAGTGAATCCTGTACTACGTGAAGGAAATTCAGATCGTAGAGCTCCAAAAGCAGTTAAAAACTACGCAAAAAATAATCCTCATTCAATGGGTGCTTGGTCGTCAGAATCAAAAACGGAAGTAGCACACATGACCGAAGGAGATTTCTATGGAAGTGAACAATCGGTTACTATTGCAGAAGCTTCTCAATTTGTAATCGAGTTTGTTGCAGAAAATGGAACTTCAACCATTTTAAAAGCTGCTTCTCCTTTAAAAGCAGGCGAAATTATTGATACTTCAGTAATGAGTTTAAAAGCTTTAAAAAACTATGCTGCTAAAGAAATTGCAGATGCAAAAGCAAAAGGATTATTATTATCTGTTCACTTGAAAGCTACCATGATGAAGGTTTCTGACCCTATCATCTTTAGCGCTATTGTAGATGTTTTCTTTGCGGATGTATTTACTAAATATGCAGCTTTATTTAACGAATTAAACATTGATACTAAAAACGGATTAGGTGATGTTTATGCAAAAATTGCAGGACATCCTATGCAAACCGAAGTAGAAGCTGCTTTAAACGAAGCTTTTGCAAATGGTCCTGCTGTGGCAATGGTAAATTCTGAAAAAGGCATTACAAATTTCCAAATCCCTTCTGATGTTATTGTAGATGCTTCTGTTCCTGCTTTTATTAGAACTTCAGGTAAAATGTGGAACAAAGAGGGTGCTTTGCAAGATACAAAAGCATTAATTCCAGACAGATGTTATGCTGGTTTATATGTTGCTACCATTGATTTCTGTAAGAAAAACGGAGCTTTTGACCCAAAAACCATGGGAAGCGTACCAAACGTAGGTTTGATGGCTCAAAAAGCAGAAGAATATGGTTCACATGACAAAACATTTCAAATGGCTGAAAATGGAACCGTAAAAGTTACTGATGGTAACGGTCATGTATTCATGGAACAAAAAGTAGAAGCAGGCGATATCTTCAGAATGTGTCAGGTGAAAGATGCTCCAATTTTAGACTGGGTTAAACTAGCCGTAAACAGAGCAAGATTATCTAATACTCCAGCCGTTTTTTGGTTAGACGAAAACCGTGCTCACGATAGAGAAGTTAATAAAAAAGTACAAGCTTACCTGAAAAATTTCGACACTACTGGCTTAGACATCCGAATTTTAAATATTGTTGATGCTACACAATTTACTTTAGAGCGTTTGAAAGCTGGTTTGGACACTATATCTGTAACAGGAAATGTTTTACGTGACTATTTAACAGATTTATTCCCAATATTAGAATTAGGAACTTCGGCTAAAATGCTATCAATTGTTCCTTTAATGAATGGTGGTGGTTTGTTTGAAACTGGTGCTGGTGGTTCTGCGCCAAAACACGTAGAACAGTTTATCGAAGAAGGCTATTTACGTTGGGATTCCTTAGGGGAAATCTTAGCTTTAGGTGTTTCATTAGAACACTTAGGCCAAACGTTAAACAACGCAAAAGCAATGGTTTTATCTGAAACGTTAGATGAAGCTACTGAAAAATTCTTAGCAAACGATAAATCTCCAGCAAGAAAAATTGGTCAATTGGACAATAGAGGTTCACATTTTTACATTGCATTATATTGGTCACAAGCGCTTGCTGCTCAAGATAAAGATGCTGAATTAAAAGCCATCTTCACTCCTATCGCAACAGAACTTACTGCTAACGAAGCAAAAATTAATGAAGAGTTAATTGCTGCACAAGGTAAGCCTCAAAATATTGGAGGTTATTATCACCCAAGTTTTGAATTAACAGAAAAAGCAATGCGTCCGAGCACAACTTTAAATACTATTTTAGCCAAGCTAAATTAATTTAGATAGAATTGTAAAAATAAAGCAACCATTTGGTTGCTTTATTTTTTTTCTTCAAGTGGTTTTTTATACTCAATTAAAAATTTAGCCGCTAAACCCGTATTCAAGTTCCAATCGTTTGTCGTAATCAAATTGTTATTTCCATCATATAGTGCAAAAGTCGCAGTATTGGGACCAGATAAACCTTGATTCAAAGCCAAAATATCCAATAAATTATCCCCTTCTTTCAAATCTACAGTGTGTGTTTTAAAAGTACTTTCCAAATTAACTACTAAAACTACTACAACATCATCTACTATAATCCTAACTTTATCACCATCAGGATCCATATGATCTCTAGTTTTTATAATTAATGTAGGCGTATTTACAACAAATTTTCCAAAGAAAACATCCACCTTACTACCCTCATTGATTTCTTTGTTTAATTTTTTCTTAAATTCATCACCTGGGTTTTTAAAATCTGTTTTTTGCTCTAAAACACTTGTTTTCTGTTCGTCTTTTTTAAGAATAGAATAGCGTTTTAAATAGGAATCATCTTTTTCTAAAATACTTTTATATTGCAAACCTGATGAAGTTGAAGCTGGTTCCACTGCGGCTGGTTCGTCCCAATTCAGTTTTAGTTTTGAAGTTTTAAAAGGGGTATCTTTTTGCGCCCAACTCAATTGAACTGTACAACATAGTATAAGGAAAATGATTCTAAAATTCATTGGGTTTATTTTCTTAGATAGTAAAATTAAAATTTTTATCAGTATTTAATCACAAATTAACATTTGTTTTAAACTTTAACTAAATTTAATGCTGAAATTTGTACATCAAAAACTATGCTGAAATGATTTTAAAATTCAAACTTTACTCAATTTTTATATTTTTTACCATTTTTAGCTATTCGCAAGAAAAAATAACGCTTAGCGGTGTTGTTTCTGATGGAAAAAATAACGAAACTTTAATTGGCGTTACTGTTTATATTAGCGAATTAAAAGTAGGTACATTTACCAACGAATATGGTTTCTATTCACTAACCATTCCTAAAGGAACCTACACCGTTCAAACCGATTACTTAGGCTATGGCTCTGTCATTGAAAAATTGGACTTGAATCAAAGTATGAAGAAAAATTTCAGCCTTTTAGAAACGAGCACAGAATTAGATGAAGTAATTTTAGTTGAAAACGCTTATAAAACTAAAATTAAAAAACCCGAAATGAGTGTTACAAAATTGTCCATTAACACCATTAAACAAATGCCCGTTTTACTAGGTGAAGTTGACATTATCAAATCGCTTTTATTTTTGCCAGGTGTTACCAATGCAGGTGAAGGACAATCGGGATTTAATGTGCGTGGTGGAGGTGCCGATCAAAACTTAGTACTTTTAGACGAAGCTACATTGTATAATACTTCGCATGTTTTTGGCTTATTTTCTGTTTTTAATCCTGATGCTATCAAAGATTTGTCATTATACAAAGGCGGAATTCCTTCTCGATTTGGCGGAAGGGCTTCTTCGGTACTAGATATTTATCAAAAAGATGGAAATAGCAATAAATTCAGCATGAATGGTGGAATTGGGCTTATTTCGAGTAGATTATTAGCAGAAGGTCCTATTGTAAAAGACAAAAGTTCATTTATTGTTGCCGGAAGAGGTTCATATGCGCACCTATTTTTAAAATTTACAGACAATGAAAATGTAGCTTATTTCTATGATTTGAATACCAAAATCAACTACAAAATTAACAACAATAACAATCTGTATTTATCGGGATATTTTGGAAGAGATATTTTTTCTTTGAGTGAATCTTTCACCAACACCTATGGAAACTCAACTATTAATTTGAGATGGAATCACTTGTTTTCTGATAAACTTTTTTCAAATCTTTCGTTGATTTATAGCGATTACTATTATGGTTTAGATTTAGATTTTATCGGATTTAATTGGGAATCCGGCATTAAAAATTACAACATCAAATATGATTTCAAATACTATCTTTCGGATAAAATGAAACTGAATTTTGGTACCAATTTAAATTATTACGACTTAAATCCAGGGACGATCAATCCATTAAATGAGGCTTCGTCAATCAATTACAAACAATTGGATAAAAAGTTTGCACTTGAAACTGGAATTTATGCAGAAATGGAACAAACACTTTCTAAAAAACTAAATGTTTCTTATGGATTTCGTTACAGTTCTTTTTACAGATTGGGAAGTTCTACCATAAATTATTATGAAAATAATCAGGCTGTTGTGTATGATGAAGAATTGAAGATTTATGAAAAAGGAACCCCAATTGCAACAAAATATTTCGGAAAAAACAAAACCATTGCCGATTATTCTAACTTTGAACCGCGATTAACCGTTGCTTACGAAATTAATGATAATCAATCGGTTAAAGCCAGCTATAATCGCATGACACAATATATGCAATTGGTTTCAAATACTGCTTCTCCAACGCCATTAGACGTTTGGACCCCTAGTGACAATTACATCAAACCACAAATTGCCGACCAAGTTGCCATCGGTTATTTTAGAAATTTCCAAAAGGGAGACTATTCGCTAGAAGTTGAGAGTTATTATAAAAAAGTTAAAAACCGTATCGATTATATTGATGGCGCCGACTTAATTGCGAATGAAGCCATCGAACAAGTCATTTTAAATGGAAGAATGCGTTCGTATGGTTTGGAAGTTTTATTCCGAAAAAACTCGGGTGATTTTAACGGTTGGGTAGCATATACCTTATCGCGTTCTGAACAACAAACACCAGGAAGAACTCCCACAGAAATTGGAATTAACAATGGTGATTGGTACCGTTCAGCTTATGACAAAACGCATAATTTAGCCGTAACAGGGAGTTATAAATTGAATCAAAAATGGACTTTTGGCGCTAACTTTACTTTACAAACTGGGCAACCAGTAACTTTTCCTACAGGTAAATATGTCTTTCAAGGTGTAACTGTTCCAAGTTATAATTCACGAAATGATGACCGATTACCCGCTTATCACCGTTTGGATATTTCGGCAACTTTGACACCAAAACACAAAGAAAAACACAAATACAAACGCGAATGGGTATTTGGAATTTATAACTTGTATAGTAGATACAATGCGGCTTCTATTAATTTTAGACAAAATTCAGAAACAGGAAACAATGAAGCAGTAAAACTCTCTATTTTCGGAATTGTTCCTTCGGTATCTTATAATTTTAAATTTTAATCTGATGAAAAAATATATTGCTTTTTTATTCCTTACACTTCTTTTTTCAAGTTGCGAAAAAGTAGTTGATGTTGATTTGAATAATGCTGCACCAAAATTAGTAATCGATGCAATTATCAAATGGCAAAAAGGAACTACTGGTGAAGTTCAAACCATAAAACTAAGTCTAACAAACGATTTTTATACAAATGACATATTACCAGCTTCGGGTGCTATTGTAACAGTAATCAACAGCGGTGGTACTACATTTGACTTTTTGGAAGCTGTTCCCAATTCTGGGGAATATGTCTGTTCCAATTTTTTACCTGCAATTGATGAAACTTATGCTTTAACAATTCAGTATGAAGGGCAATTGTATAGCGCTTCGAGTAAATTGTATGCTACTCCAGAAATTGTAAATATAACACAAGAAACGGTGCAAGGAATTAGTGGTGAAGACGAAATTGAAATAAAATATTTTTTCCAAGATAATGGTGCAGAAGACAATTATTACCTTTTAGGCGTGGTTAATCCAAATAAACAAATTCCTGAATTTGGCGTTGTAAGTGATGAGTTTTTTCAAGGAAATTTAATGTTTGGCTTTTATGGAAGTAGTGAAACCGAACCTGGAATTACTTTAGGATTAAGCGTTCAAGGCGTATCAATTGGGTATTACAATTACATGAATAAATTGGTAACCATTGCAGGAAGTGGTTCTGGAAATCCATTTGCAACACCACCCGCAACGATTAGAGGAAATGTTGTTAACGAAACCAATGCGGAAGATTTTCCGTTGGGCTACTTTTTTTTGAGTGAAATTGATGCAATCGAATACGAAGTTCAGTAATTTTACAAATTCGAAAACAAATTCAAGCTCAAAAACCAAACTCAAGAGGAAACCTAAAACCTAAAAAAAATGTCTTCACATCACATCGTCAGAGATGACCAAGAACCCGCTTTAATTATTGCTAACGGCGCATCATGTAGTGAAGAATTAATGGGACAATTATTAGAATGGTCTCCATTAGTAATTGTTTTAGATTCGGCAATTGAACGGGTGCTGGAATTGGGTATTAAAGTTGATGTTTTATTAGGCGATTTTGACAGAGGTTTCAATCCGGATTATTATTTAACACAACAATATCCGCTAGAAATTGTTTACACGCCCAATCAAGATAAAACTGATTTAGAAAAAGCTTTTGATTACCTCATCGAAAAAGGACATAAAGCCGTAAATGTAATTTGGGCAACCGGAAAACGTGCCGATCATACGATTACCAATATTACCAATATAGTAGCCTATCGCAATCAGTTAAAAATTGTAATTATTGACGATCACTCTAAAGTGTTTTTATTGCCCAATAAATATGATAAATGGTATACTGCTAATACTGTTATATCATTAATTCCGATTGGAAAAGTGAGTGGAATTTCTACAAAAAACTTATTTTATCCACTTAATAATGAAGAACTAACTATTGGTTATCGTACCGGAAGTAGTAATCATGTAACAGAAGATGGCATTGTTTCAATACAACACATTGAAGGTGATTTGCTATTGATGGAATGTTGGGACTAACTTTTTTTTGTATCTTCGTAAAAATGTTTTGCTATGAATACATTGGAACTAAAAAATATTCTAAAATTTAAAATTGACCACATAAACGATAAGAAGTTTTTGGAGGCATTAACAATTTTAATTGAATCTAAAACAGACCAAATCATAGCACTATCCAAGGAGCAAAAAGACAGCTTAGAAGCATCAAAAAATGAATATCTTTCAGGAAATTTTGAGAACAATAATGTTCTAAATGAAGAAATGGAAAAATGGCTGAAAGAATAATTGTTTGGTCTTCAAAAGCAAAAATTGATTTAAAAAACCTTTATGAATTTTACAACTATCGTAATAAAAGTAAAACCTATTCTCTTAAATTGCATAGAAAAATTCAAAATGAAATTAAACTATTGCTTAAACAACCTGAAATCGGTAAAAAAACAAATAAAATTGGAGTTAGAGGCTTATTAATTGATAACCATTACCTTTTCTACGAGATTTTTCAAGAACATATTGTTGTTTTAGCCGTATGGGAAAACAGACAAAACCCTTCAAAATTAAAGCTTTAAATGAAATTCCAAGTCGTATCTGATTATAAACCAACAGGTGACCAACCTCAAGCTATTGAAAAACTTTCAAAAGGCATTATCAATGGTGAAAAATACCAAACTTTATTAGGGGTTACAGGTTCTGGAAAGACCTTTACTGTTGCCAATGTGGTACAAGAAGTACAAAAACCGACTTTAGTTTTAGCACATAACAAAACGCTAGCCGCTCAATTATATTCCGAATTTAAACAGTTTTTCCCTAATAATTCGGTGCAATATTTTGTTTCCTATTACGATTATTATCAGCCTGAAGCTTTTATTCCTGTAACTGGAACGTATATCGAGAAAGATTTATCCATTAATGAAGAATTAGAAAAATTACGTTTAAGTACCACTTCTGCCCTACTTTCAGGTCGTAGAGATATCATTGTAATTTCTTCGGTTTCTTGTTTGTATGGTATTGGAAATCCGGTTGAGTTTCAGAAAAATGTAGTGAATTTAGAAACTGGCCAACAAATCTCTCGTACAAAATTATTGCATCAATTGGTTCAAAGTTTATATTCGAGAACCGAAGCCGATTTTAATCCTGGGAATTTCAGAATCAAAGGTGACATTGTAGAAATTTTTCCAAGTTATGGCGATGAACCGTTTAGAATACACTTTTTTGGCGATGAAATTGAAGAAATTGAAGCGTTTGATGCACGAACAGCTCAGGTTTTAGAACGTTATGAAAAACTAACGGTTTATCCTGCCAACATGTTTGTAACTTCGCCTGATGTGTTGCAAAATGCCATTTGGGCCATCCAACAAGATTTGGTAAAACAAGTGGATTATTTCAAAGAAATTGGCAAACATTTAGAAGCCAAACGATTAGAAGAACGCACGAATTTCGATTTAGAAATGATTCGCGAATTAGGGTATTGCTCTGGAATTGAAAACTATTCTCGCTACCTTGATGGTCGTGAACCCGGCACTCGCCCATTCTGTTTGTTGGATTATTTTCCAGATGATTTTTTAATGGTGGTGGATGAAAGTCATGTTACCATTTCACAAGTACATGCCATGTATGGTGGTGATAGAAGTCGTAAAGAAAACTTGGTTGAATATGGTTTTAGATTACCTGCGGCAATGGACAATCGTCCGTTGAAATTTGAAGAATTTGAAGCCTTGCAAAATCAAGTGGTTTATGTTTCAGCAACACCTGCAGATTATGAATTGCAAAAATCGGAAGGGGTTTATGTGGAACAAGTGATTCGTCCAACTGGATTGCTTGACCCCATTATTGAAGTTAGACCAAGTGCCAATCAAATTGACGATTTAATAGAAGAAATTCAGTTGCGATGTGAAGCAGACGAACGCGTTTTAGTAACCACTTTAACCAAGCGTATGGCAGAAGAACTGGCTAAATACTTAACCAAAGTAGCTATTCGTTGTCGTTATATTCACTCCGATGTGGATACGTTAGAGCGTGTAGAAATTATGCAAGATTTACGAAAAGGAATATTTGACGTGTTAATTGGTGTCAACTTATTAAGAGAAGGTTTGGATTTACCCGAAGTTTCGTTAGTTGCCATTTTAGATGCTGATAAAGAAGGCTTTTTACGTAGCCATCGTTCATTAACACAAACTGTAGGTCGTGCTGCTCGTAATGTAAATGGAAAAGCAATTATGTATGCCGATAAAATTACGGCTTCCATGCAAAAAACCATTGATGAAACTACGTACCGAAGAGAAAAACAAACCAATTATAATACCAAACACGGTTTAGCACCAAAAGCATTGAACAAGAGTTTAGGAAGCGCTTTAAGTGGCAATTCGGTTTCCACAGGCTATTTTGAAAAAGAAGCCTTAAAAGCTGCCGAACCAGAAAGCTTATATTTATCAAAACCTGAATTAGAGAAAAAAATTAGAGATTTACGCAAAATGATGGAAAAAGCTGCTAAAGAATTAGACTTTATGCAAGCCGCCAAACTACGTGATGATATAAAAGCATTACAAGACAAATTGTAATTTTCTCTAATTTTGTCATGCTGCACTCGTTTTCTTCGTTAATTCGCAAAGCTCGGGTCAGCTTCTTAGTCAAATAAAATGATATTCTGAAACAAGTTCAGAATGACAAGAATATAAAAACGTTAATCAAGAAACAATGAACACAATTAACAACATATTAAAATTAGAAGACGAAGTAGCCATCATTGAAGCAATTGGTTCTTTAATTTGGGAAAAGAAAGAAGCTACTGAAGATTTTTCGGCCTTAACGGACGAAGAAAAAGTATTTGTTTTTATCGATATCTTTGAAGGTGCAATGGGCGAAGGCGGACTTCATTTCTTTTTTACTTCAGAATCTGGGAATTTTGTGGAAGAAATTATTACTTCGTATCAAGAAATTAAGGCGCCAAAAACGGCTGAATTAATTGCTAATGCTGTAAAAATTTTCCCTAAAACTTATACCGTAGATCTAGAAGAACGTCAGGCTTTAATTGCAAAAGCTGAGGAAGAAATACTTTCGGGTTGGGAAGATTTAGACGAACTCTTCTTTACTAATGAAAGCGAAGAAGATGTGGTCACTTTAATTGTGGACTATATTAAAGCGAATGAATCCCAATTTGGTCGCTAATCGTATTTAAAAAAAACGTAACTTTAATTTTCATTTAATACTTACTACAAATGAAAAAATTAGCATTTACTATATCTATCAAAGCACCAAAAGAAAAAGTTTGGTATTCCCTTTGGGACGACGAAAACTACGAAAATTGGACGACTGCTTTTTGTGAGGGCTCGTATGCTATTTCGAGTTGGGAAGAAGGAAGCAAAATTCACTTTTTATCCCCATCTGGTGGAGGAATGTATTCTAAAATTAGTGAGAACAAGCCGTTTGAATCGATGGTTTTTGCCCACATTGGCAACATTGATAATTTAAAAGAATTGCCGCTTGACGACGAAACCAAACAATGGACAGGTTGCGAAGAACGTTATACATTGACCGAAAAAAATGAAATAACGACTTTAACGGTTTCAGTAGATGCATTAGAACAATATAGTGCTTTTTTTGAAGGTTCTTTCCCTAAAGCATTAGAAAACATTAAGGCTATTGCCGAAAATCCAACTGTAAAATCAATTACCGTTCGCACCGCTATCGAAGCAACTGTTGAACAAGTTTGGCACTTTTTTACCCAACCTGAACACATTACGAAATGGAATTTTGCTTCAGATGATTGGCATTGTCCAGCAGCAAAAAATAATTTGCAAGTAGGCGGAACATTCAACTATACAATGGCTTCAAAAGATGAACCTGTTGCATTTGACTTTGAAGGCACTTATGAAGCCATTGAAACACATAAAAAAATAGTGTATAAAATTGCTGATGGCAGAAAAGTAGTTGTAAAATTTGATGTTTTAGACGACAAGGTAATTCTCACGGAAATCTTTGAACCAGAAAATGTCCATTCCATTGCGTTACAACGTGATGGTTGGCAAGCAATTCTGGACAATTTTAAAAAACACATAAATTAAGAAATCATGACAACAGTAAACGTTTATCTTACCTTTAATGGTACTACTGAAGAGGCTTTTAATTTTTATAAATCGGTTTTTGGTGGCGAATTTACTTATATGGGTAGATTCAAAGACATGCCTGCTGATGAAAATTGTCCGCCTCCAACTGAAGCGGAAGGAAACCGCATTATGCATGTGAGTTTACCAATTAGTAAAGAAACGATTTTAATGGGAAGCGACAGCACTTCATTTAGTGGTGATGTTACATTTGGGAACAATTTTTCGGTTTCAATCAATACCGATAGTAAAGAAAAAGCAGACCAATTATTCAACGGACTTTCTGCTGGTGGAACGATCATCATGCCAATGGAAAAAACATTTTGGGGTGCTTATTTCGGCATGTTTACAGATAAATTTGGCATCAATTGGATGGTAAATTTTGATGAAGTTCCCGCTAATTAATTGTGTTGTTCACTAAAAACAGCTAACAAAACTTCGCCTGGTACCATTCGATTAGGCGAAGTTTTCATTAGTTGTAAAACACGTTTCATGGCATAAGGATTCAATCCCATATTGATGCCTATTTCGTTGATTTTGATTTGTTCTCTTTCGTGCAACACCCCATCGCAATGCATTAACAAAGCCAAACGATAAAACTGACAAATTCTATTGAACTCGTCTTTAATCACAACCGTTTCGCTTCTATTTTCAAATAATTTCAAGAATGTCTCTTTATCGATTTCTAACTCTTTGGCTACAATTTCTAAAAAATCATATTCTCTATCGTGCAATTCGCCATCGACCAGTGCAAATGCAATCATTTCTTGTAATAAACCTATCTTTTCTTGGTAACTATCCATCAAAATACTAATTTTATATCGTGTTGATGTATCAAATATAAAAATGAAAATGTATTTATTCCTATTTCGCTGTTGTTTTTTATTAACAGTTGCTTTTTGTAATGCTCAAAAAAATGTTTCTTTCTTTATGCTTGAAGCGCCTCAACTGCAAACTACCAAAAAAATATGGCTGTATTTACCTGAGGATTATGCTACTAGCAACAAGAAATTTCCGGTGATTTATATGCACGATGGTCAAAATTTATTTGATACTAAAACTGCGTATGCTGGCGAATGGCGCATTGATGAAACCTTAGACAGTTTGAAAGCCGATGTAATTGTCATCGGAATTGAACACGGCAATGAAAAACGTATTGATGAACTTACGCCTTATGTACACGAACAACATGGTGGTGGCAATGCCAATGCGTATTTAGATTTTATAGTTACGACCTTAAAACCCTATGTAGATAGTCATTACAGAACAAAAACAGGAAAATATAATACCGCCATTGGTGGCAGTTCGCTAGGTGGATTGGTTTCGTATTATGCGGTATTGCACTATCCAAAAGTGTTTGGAAAAGCCCTTATTTTTTCGCCTGCATTTTGGATTAATCCTGAAGTGTATACCTTAAGCGAAAATACTAAAAAGCTGAAATCAAAACTCTATTTTATGTGTGGTGGCAATGAAAGTGAAACAATGGTAGCCGATATGGAACGCATGATTGATTTAGTCAATACCACGCGCTGTTCTTGTTTGCATCTGACACGTACTAAGGTGGTACCCGAAGGAAAACATAATGAAAAATTATGGGCAAAAGAATTTGCAAAAGCGTACCTTTGGCTTTTTTAAAGTTATGAGTTATGAGTTATGAGTTATGAGTTATGAGTTGATTTTGTCATTCTGATGAAAGAGGAATTTGCTACAAAGTGGGATTCCGTTTGAATAAATCGAAAACAATTGCTGTTGAACTTGAACTTGATGTTAAATAATTAATGAAGATATAAATGAACAATAATGATATTTTTAAAAAACTCCGTGTTGCGTTGCAATTACGTGATGACCAAATTATTGAAGTACTAAATCTGGTAAACTTTAGGGTTTCTAAAGGGGAGTTAGCTAATGTATTTAGAAGCGAAGACCATCCAAATTTTATGGAATGTGGGGATCAATTATTGCGTAATTTTTTAAACGGTTTAGTGATTTATTTGCGCGGTACAAAAGAAGATCCGAAACAACCTATGGACGTATTAAATTCGATTAAAGCTGCAAAAGTGCCTTTAAAAGAAGTGTATAAAGATGAATCGGCTCCAAAGAAAACGTATGCGAAGGAAGGTGATAAAAAACCTTTTAAACCGAAAGCAACTGCTGCAAAGAAACCTTTTGGTAAAGGAAAACCTGCCGACAAAAAAGCAAAACCTGAAAACCCAGTGGAACGTTTTAAGTTTAATACGGGAAAAGGCAAAAAATAAGTCTCAAAACACATCAAAAACCAGCGAGAATTAAACCTATCGCTGGTTTTTTGTTATCGCAATCTTTTGAACTTTAGATTTTCCAATACTTTTTTAAAATTACGAGCCGGTTTAAACAGCATTTTTGCCCCTAAAATTGAGCTTTTGTTTAATAGCTCAGGTTCATCTGTTCCTTTACCTTTTAGCGTTAGGGCAAAAGTGCCTAAGCGATCGATTTTTACGATGTTACCTTTAGACAACTCCTCGCCTATTACCTGACTCATTCCTATTAGAACTCCGTAGCAATCAGCTACTGAAACCGTGCTTCGACTTGATATAACCTCTGCAATATATTCTAAATCAACCGCTCCACTGCTAACCGCACAAGGATAATATTTGGTTTGTGGTGGTGATACAATATTGTTTTGTTTGGGTACCATTTTAAAAGCTATTGCCATCTTATTTTAATTTTATAAGTACAAAAATACAAATTATAAGGACACTAAATTCAATTGCTGTACAGCAATTGGGTAATTCCCCTAGGGCAATCAACTATTTTCCCTAGGGGAATTAGTGCATTGCCCTAGGGGAAATGGTTTTATTCTATGGATAAAAACATTTTATACCCTGATTAACAACAAATTAATAAAATGGAAAATACAATTAAATAATTATTTATTTATATTTGTATCCTTATAAGCCATTTAAAATAGTATTAGCCATGACACGTATTCGAATTGAGAAGATTTTTCACCGGGGTGCTTATCGCATTGGGGTGTTTTTTGAAAAAGATTTTGAAACTATTGCCATTATTAAAGGCTTAGGTGCTGTTTATAGCAGTTCTAGAAGGTGTTGGTATTTGGATTATTCGAAGGCTGCTTATCATTCGCTACGTTCTCATTTTCCTGATTTGGTTGTTGTTACTGAATCTTCATTATCTACCATGGTGACCGGTGCTACGAACCGTGACCTTTCACCCATAGCTTCTTCAAGCGCACTTCAGTTAGGCTCTTCTTTGAGTAATCCTGAACATAAACAATTAGAAACAACTTCAGCACAATTGAAGTTACAGTTGTTGCCAAATATTGGTAAATATTGGGTTTTTAAAATGCATTTTCATCATGAAATTAGCAAACAACTTTTACGGATTAAAGGGGTTTATTGGAATGGGAATTATAAAAGCTATATGGTTTTTAGGAATGAGGCTGTAAAGCTCAACGTTGAAAGTGTTTTAGGCGTTTCTGACTTTTTTGGGCTTGATTATTTTGTAAAGGATGCTTTTGTTTTAAAGGGTACAATTAAGGTTTTACCTCATGCCGAATCGGTTTCCTGGATGGAGGTTTATGTTCCTAAAATGGTGCTGGTTCATGAAAAACTAAAGCGATTTTCGATGATGCGATACAGTAAGAGTAAGCAGTGTTATTTGCTTCCGGCGGCTCCTGTTATTATGGATTCTTTGTATCATCAATTTGAATCTACAGGTATTTCGATAACGTCTTTGTTACCAAAAAATTATTTGGATAAGCGACATTTACCGAATAAGAAGCAACTGGACTTAAGTATGACGAAAAAGAGTTTGTTAGATTTAGTTCCTCATCAAGCACAGCACTATTTGAGTAGTATGATTGATACGTTATTGGCTCTGAATTATAGTAGTTCAACGTTGCGCACGTATTGTGGCGCTTTTATTCAGTTTTTGCGTTATTTTGAGTTTCGTGATCCAGAACATGTTAGTAGAGAAGCTATTATACGTTTTTTAGGTTCGTTAATGGAGCGTGGGTTATCGGCTACAAGTGGTCATAGCATGGTGAATGGTGTACAGTTTTATTATCAGCAAGTTTTAGGGAAGCGTGATTTTAATTTTGTGCTTCCACGGCCTAAAAAGGAGAAGAAATTGCCTATTGTATTGACGATGGAAGAGTGTTTGCAGATTTTTAAGGTGGTAGACAATCCGAAGCATAAGCTTTTATTATTAATAGGTTATGGTGCCGGTTTGCGTGTGAGTGAGATTGTGAATTTGCGATGGAGTGATATTTTATTTGAGGAACACAAAATACATGTTAAGAATGCGAAGGGTAAAAAAGATCGGATGGTGATGTTGCCCTACTCTATTGTTACCTCGTTACAATTATATAGAGAATTGTATAAGGGGAAGCATTATGTTTTTGAAGGACAATTTGCTGGTGAGCCATACAGCACTGGAAGTGTGCAACAAGTGATGCGCAATGCGTTAAAATTAAGCGGTTTAGAGAAAAAAGCCACGGTACATACGTTGCGACATAGTTTTGCAACCCATTTGTTAGAAAACGGCACAGATATTCGATATATACAGCAGTTTTTAGGCCATTCAAGTATAAAAACCACCACCATTTATACCCATTTAACTAAAACTGCAGTAGATAAAATTCAGAGTCCATTGGATCGCATGGTCGATATAAATAGTAAAAAAAAACTGGATGATTAATTTAAAAATTTAAAAAAGTTGTATATATTTGATGATATTTACTAGTTAGCCGTCAGTTTGGCGAAACGCAGAAAAAACGACAAAAAAATGAATTTAAAAGCAGTAATTTTAATATTATTTACACAATTTCTTTTCGCTCAAGAGAAACCAGTTGTCTATGAAAATGATGCAAAAGCATATTACAACAAAAATTATAGTTGGGATTCAAACGAACTCTCTTTTTGTGATTTAACTATAGCGCCAGATTCAACTTTTAGCTTTTATTGTCGACCATATTCAAGTTGTTTTACTTGGAACGAAATTAGAGGGAAATGGAAAAAAGAAAAGAACATTTATACTTTTTTAAGTCAATATGAAGTATCTGAAAATGATACAAGATTTACTTTTAGCAAAGATTCTGTAAAAAGATATATATTAAATTTTAAAACTGATAAAAAGTCAGAACTAAAAAATCGAAGCATCAAAGTTGAATATGTTTATGACTATGATGCAAAAAAAGATAACATAGAAAAAATAATGAGTTTTAACAATACTAATTCAATTGAAATTCCTTTTTCAGAAATCCCAAAACATAAAAAACTCGCATCAATACGAATAGAATATTATCTAGGCGCAAATGAAAAACGATATGCATACATTACTGATGGAAAAATA
This sequence comes from Flavobacterium sp. N2820, assembly GCF_025947285.1. NCBI lineage: Bacteria > Pseudomonadati > Bacteroidota > Flavobacteriia > Flavobacteriales > Flavobacteriaceae > Flavobacterium > Flavobacterium sp. N2820. The sequence continues at coordinate 1,181,312 of NZ_CP110008.1, forward strand.
ACAAATGAAAAAGAAAAAGACATTCCAAATATTGTTGAAATTGAATTTATTGAAAACCCAATCAAAGAAATAGTTTATAGAACTACAATAGGAAAATTAGAAAATGAAAAACTTGAAATAGTTTCATCTACAAAAACTAAAACAAGTTTACCTGAGTATTTAATTGAAATTGGTTTTGAAAAATACTATCAATTAAGAAAATAAAACCGAACGGCTAACAACGATTTCAAGAAATGGCGAGGCACGGGATTTATCAGAAATCGGAAAGGTTTTTAATTTAAAGTTTTGTTTATATTTGTGAAGGCTTGGTCTTGGTTTATCGCCACTTCTTGAAGTCGCAAAACGTTGTACAACATTTTACACCAAACAAAATCGAAAAAAAATTTAAAATATTATCAATTATTTCTTTAAGCTTCTTCTTAATAGTTTGCTCGATTAATTATTTCATTCCAAAACTAGAATTTAATAAACCTGAATATAATAGAGCATTTGGAATATTTTTTAATTTGTATTGTTTTTACATTCTTTTCATAATATTGAAATATTCACTCTTACTTAAAAACAAAGTTTTAAAATTTATTTCCATATTATTAATCATTATAACCTTTTTAATAGCTCTATTGAATTTCCTACTCTATTCTATGAAAATAGATCCACAAACGCAATATCATAACGTTGAAATTAAATATTTCAATAAAAAAAATAAGTTTGAATTAATAATCAAACAATATAGGGTAAACTGGAAAACCAACAAAAAAATATATCAAGAAAATATGGTTTATGATATTGGACCTTTTAGATATTTTAAGGAATTTGATGTTGACACAACAAAACTGAATAATGATTGGGAAAAAATAAAATAAAAACGTTGTACAACAGCGGTTTCAAGAAATGGCGAGGCACGGGATTTATCAGAAATGGGAAAGGTTTTTAATTAAAAGTTTTGTTTATATTTGTGAAGGCTTGGTCTTGGTTCATCGCCACTTCATGAAGCCGCGAAACGTTGTGTGCTATTTTTGAAAAACATTGGAAGTAAGAACATTTATCTTAAAAAAATGAAAATATACTTAATAATTATCTCTTTATTTTGCATTGAAAATTGTCTATCACAATCTATAGAAAATGATTGGAAAAAATTTAACTGTGAAAATTGGACTGTAAAAATTGAAGAAGAAAAAAGTATCTTCCTCGGGAAAGAGATGCAGTTTTATGTAAGTTTTATAAATACAAAAGGTAACACAAAAGAAGTTAATTATTTCGTTTACAAAAAATCAGATATTGATTCAAATTTTAATAAAGAAGTTCTAAACTATTATATGATTCAATCTTGTATTTATGTCAATGAAAAATTAGGGTTTGAATCATTTTATTTAAATGATTACTACTACTTCCTTAAACCTTGCCATTGTCACACAAAAGATAACCAAGATTGCGGAAATTTGTCGATGAATATAAAAAAGTACATAATTATAAAATAAAACAGCACACAACAGCGGTTTGCTTCAATGGCTACTTCCGGATTTTCCTACGGAAAATCCGCTGCTGAATGGAATGTTTTGTTATATTTGTAATGGCTTGGTGTTGGTGCAACGCCACTGAGAGCAAGCCGCATAACGTTGTGTGCTATTTTTGAAAAACATTGGAAGTAAGAACATTTATCTTAAAAAAATGAAAATATACTTAATAATTATCTCTTTATTTTGCATTGAAAATTGTCTATCACAATCTATAGAAAATGATTGGAAAAAATTTAACTGTGAAAATTGGACTGTAAAAATTGAAGAAGAAAAAAGTATCTTCCTCGGGAAAGAGATGCAGTTTTATGTAAGTTTTATAAATACAAAAGGTAACACAAAAGAAGTTAATTATTTCGTTTACAAAAAATCAGATATTGATTCAAATTTTAATAAAGAAGTTCTAAACTATTATATGATTCAATCTTGTATTTATGTCAATGAAAAATTAGGGTTTGAATCATTTTATTTAAATGATTACTACTACTTCCTTAAACCTTGCCATTGTCACACAAAAGATAACCAAGATTGCGGAAATTTGTCGATGAATATAAAAAAGTACATAATTATAAAATAAAACAGCACACAACAGCGGTTTGCTTCAATGGCTACTTCCGGATTTTCCTACGGAAAATCCGCTGCTGAATGGAATGTTTTGTTATATTTGTAATGGCTTGGTGTTGGTGCAACGCCACTGAGAGCAAGCCGCATAACGTTAGCAGTAATTTTAAAAAAAACCGTAAAGATGAAAAAAATTGTTATTTTATTTTTAGTTTTTACTTGTAATTCATTTTCACAATTTAAAGTCAATTATAAAGAAATTCAATCAAAATATTCTCCTTTAGATTCTGAAGAATCATTTATAGAAACAAAAAGTGTTAATGATTTAGAACAAGTGCTTTTCCATTTCTCAAAAAAAGACAGCACGCTATTATCTGTAAATTTTAAACATTTAGAAAGTTATACCGAAAATGATTTTTTAAATATTGTAAACGAATATATAATCGATTATAAACAATCTAAAATAAAAGAATGGGAAAATTGGACTTTATATTATGATGAAAAAAATAAAATAATAGTTGTAAAAGTATTTGAAAATCATTTAAAATCCAAAATAAAAGATATTACAATGATTAATGACAAGAGAACTGTTGAATCAATGTTAAAATTATTTGAAGTAAAATTTTCACACTAAAAACTACTGCTAACAGAGGTTTGCTTCAATGGCTACTTCCGGATTTTCCTACGGAAAATCCGCTGCTGAATGGAATGTTTTGTTATATTTGTAATGGCTTGGTGTTGGTGTAAAGGCATTGAAGACAAGCCTCATAACGTTAGTGGCAAGCTTAAACAACATTCGCTTTAAAAATGAAAAAAACTATTTTAATCTTAATGTTTTCTTCTTTCTCTTTTTCACAATCTGTAAATGGCGAAGATGAACTCTACAAAGAATATCAGAAAGTAGACAAAGAATTAAATTCTGTGTACAATAAACTCATAAAAAAACTCTCAGAAACTGACAAAAAAAATCTAATTGAGGCTCAAAAAGCATGGATAAAATTCAGAGATTTAGATTGTAAATTTCAAAGTCAAGATCCAGACAATGGTGGTGGTCCATATGAAAACAAAATGAAAATAGATTGCACAATCAAAAAAACGACAGACAGGATAAAAGAACTGGAAAATTTGGATTGGTAAATTAAAAGCCAGCCTCTAACAGCGGTTTGCTTCAATGGCTACTTCCGGATTTTCCTAGGGAAAATCCGCTGCTGAATGGAATGTTTTTGTTATATTTGTAATGGTTTGGAGTTGGTGCAACGCCACTGAAAGCAAGCCTCATAACGTTAGCACCAATTTTATGACGACAACACTTCGACATATAACTATAATCGTTTTGACAGTTTTACTGTCCAGTAAGACCTATGCACAAGACACGACAACAACTGACTTTTTTGACAAAATCAAAAGTTACGACCTTTCAACAGTAATAGCTGCAGACAGTATTTTAACTGAAGACCGAGAAGATGGAAAGGAAAAATTTAAACGAGCAGAAATATTAGGTTTCATAGGAGACGACTATCAAAGATTTTTTATTCATTTCGTTTCAGTCATCCAAAATCCGACAAATCCATACGAATATTTGGCTTACGGCAAGACAAAAGTTAAAGAAACAATCTGTTCATTTCAAGGAACAATTACTGTTAGACAAGCAAGGGTTTATAAAGACGGTGACATAGCAACTTACAAACAAGGTTATGCAATATGTGACGTAATTCTCTATGAGGACAAAAAGCAACCCTCGACTGGCTTTATAAAAGGTAAATTGAAAAGCGAATTTCTAATCGACAGCAAAGGACAATTTAGATATGACGCTTTAATGTTTGTTGCGGACGGTTTTTCAAAAAATCAATTTGTTGGCAGTTGGACAAGTTATAAAACGAATGCTTCAAAAAAATGTAATTGGGGCGATTACAGAATTCCAGAATGCGGTGACCTTGACATTGGGGCTGGAGAGTTTAGCGTGGACGACAAATATTTAAAAAATGGTTGGGAAAATTATAGGCTTGCGTATTCTTACGACCCTGACAAACCTGAATCGCAAAAAGCAAGACAAAAAGAAAATGTACAATGGTGGAAATAAAAACTGTGGCTAACACGGGTTTTGCGTCAGGCGGGGTGACGTGCAAACTTGGAGCTTTGTGCTTCTATTCAAGTTCAGTGCAGGTTGACAGTTTTGTGCTCCGAAACCCGTCCGAACGCAAAGCCCGAAAACGTTAGCAGTAATTTTTCCTCAAAATGACGAATTCAAAAATGAAAAGTATAAAAACCTATCCTAATATATTTTGGCTAATAATAAACCTAACAATCCTTTCATTTTTTGGAATGATGATATTAGTTTGTCTAGAATGGATATTTGAATTTAATCATTTCTTTATAAATAGTAGAGATGGTAAATTTGTTATGTTTTTACTTCTCCTATTTGCATCTTCATTTTTTGCAGCTCTTTATTATAAACTTTCGAATGAATTTACTTTTGCTATTTTAAATTCAGAAAAAATAAAAATATTTCAATTATTAAAATTTAAAATTCTAACTCTTAAGTATAATGAAATCAAAGGATATTCAAATTCTGAAATTTATTATGGAAGAGTACCTTTACATTTTGTCTCTAAATCAATAATAATTTATTCAGAAAAAAATCAATTTGAACTTATCAAACTTTTTAATTTTAATTTTGAAATATTCAAAAATGAAATGAAAAAATTAAAAATTACTTATTTCGGAAAAGAACCATATCAAACAGGGATTTTTAAAAGAAAATATAAATATAAAAATTAAAACTACCGCTAACAGCCGTTTCACGAAATTGCGGGGCTTGGGAATTATCAGAATTGGTAATTTTTGAAACTAAATTTTGTCTATATTTGTAATCAAAAGTATTGAAAATCAGCAACTTCATGAAGCGGCGACACGTTAGCAGTAATACACCAAAACTAAATGGAGAAAAACACAGTAATTAAATTAAAAACTTTTAAAGGAACTTTAAAACCTACAACTAAAGTTAAAGATAGAGAAAATTACTGGAAACTGATTGGGGAAAAAGGCATCGTAATAGATGAAGCAGACTTCAATCCTGAAAAAGTTTTAGTAGTATTTGAAAAAAATATCGATGATTTTGATTTAGAAAACCATAATCCAATTAAGAATTCTTTATATATTGATAAAAAGGATTTAGAATTATATTAATTGTTAGTATTAAAACAAAACAAACGGAATAAATTATGGACAAAGTAGCTTCAAATATGCAAACGTATATTATAGAAACCTCTGAAAAGAGACTTGGAAAAAAACTTTCTTCAGAAATTATTGAAAAAATAAAAAAACATGGTAGTTATATTGGGTTGGAGATGATAATTGACACGGTAAACTCAATCGAGATAGAAAAGCTTGAACATTACTTAAACGATTTGTAAATTCAATAAGATTTAAATGTACTACCGCTAACAGCGGTTTGCTTCAATGGCTACTTCCGGATTTTCCTGCGGAAAATCCGCTGCTGAATGGAATGTTTTGTTATATTTGTAATGGCTTGGTGTTGGTGTAATATTACTGAAACTAAACTTCAGAACGTTAGCTGTAATACTCTAGAGACAGACAAAAAGAGAACTTAATGAATAAATGTACAACAGAATTAATAATAATTTGTATACTATGGTTGAGTGTAATTCTAACATTATACTTTAATTATTATTTTGATATTTTTTTAATAATTGGTATAATTGGTTTGACAATTGTTACAATAACTAATAAAAAATACGTCGAAATTAGTTTGACAACTTTAATCATTATATTAATTTTAGGAACATTCAAATTAGTAAAATTTAGTCTCGCTTTCCGCTTAAATTTTGGTATAATAAGTATCCCAGATTTCATACTTTTATTAGTTTTAATTTACAAAAGGCGTAATGAAATTTTAGACTTAAAAGAAAAATGGTTTTCTGAAAACGATGAAGAAATTGAAAAGCAAAAAAATAGAAAAATAGATTTTTTTAAAAAACAATTTAAAAATTTATCTGAAGCTGAACTTAACAGAAAATTATCTGAAGAAAAACTTACCGAAGAAGCCAAAAATGCTGCAATCGAATTGCTAAATTTAAAAAGTATAACGGAAAAATAAAGTACTATTGCTAACACCGTTTTAATCCAACCCCTACCTCCAAATTTCCCCACAGTAAATCCACTGCTCAATGCAATGTTTTGTTATATTTGTGATGACTTGATGTTGGTATAACGCTACTAAAAACAAACCTCATAACGTTAGCAATACTGTGAAATGAAAAAAAATATAAATAAAAATATCGCCCTTTTTTTAATTGCTATACTTTGCTTAAGTTGTGATCCACCCCATTCAATAGAATTTATAAACAATTCAGATTCAGAATTGAAAATAAAATTTAAAATAGACACAACAATAACTAATAACGATTTAAATTATGTTGAAAATAAAAAAGGAGATTCAATAGTATTTACTATAAAGGAAAAAGATACCGCATTTTTAGATTTTGGAATTGGAACTTGGTCTGAATCTGAAATAAGAAAACAAGTTAACTCATTTAACACAATTGAAATTGAAAATTCTGATTTCAAAAAAACATTAAAAAGTAAAAGGGAAATGGAAAAATTCCTAATTGAAAACACTGAAGGTGGAATTGGTTGGAAAACTAAAATTATAATTGAAATTAAATAAAACACTACTGCTAACAGCGGTTTGCTTCAATGGCTACTTCCGGATTTTCCGTAGGAAAATCCGCTGCTGAATGGAATGTTTTGTTATATTTGTAATGGCTTGGTGTTGGTTCAACGCCACTGAAAGCAAGCCGCAAACGTTACAAACAATTTTAAACCAAACTTTATGAAAAAAATCGGAATTTTATTATTTTCAATTTTAATTTTATCTTGTAGTTCAGACGATAGTTCTGGAAATTCAAATCAAAATGGTTTTACTTTTAATGGAACGTTCTACGAAGTAAAAACTGTTTACATAAATGATGAAAATACTACAGACAGTAACCCAAGTGATATTGGATTTAGTTTAGTAAACAAAACATCTGCGGAAATAAATAGCGGAAATGATTTAACTAACGTTGCTACACTTAATTTCGATTTTAATGCTGTTAATGTTGAACAAACAACTTATACAAACATATTAGATTATAACGGAAAAATAAATGCTAACAGAACAAGTGGAAGTATTTCTGGCGGAACAGAAATTTTATCTGATAACGAAACTACTTTACAAGCAAATAATATTAGTGTTACAATTAATAATATAACTTCTACAACCGTAAACTTTACTTTTTCATTTACAAGAACAGACGGACAAACTATTTCTGGACAATATAACGGTAACTATTTAACATTATAATTTCAAAACAATGAAAAAAGTTTTTTTATTACTTTCTATCTTTTTTATTTCACATTCAGTAGTATCTCAAAACAAAATTACTTATGGTGTAAAAGCAGGTGTAAATTTAACAGGTTTTAGAACTGACAATGGAACGAACTCTGACCTAATCGGAATAAATATTGGTGGTGTTGCAAAAATGGACTTGAACAAAACCTTCAGTTTACAAGGTGAAGTAAATCTAAACTCAAAAGGTGGAATTTACCGTTTTCCATTGACGTCAAATAATCCCGAAATTAAACTTACATATATAAATTTACCGATTTTATTAAAAACTCATATAACCAGAAAATTTAACTTTGAAATTGGACCTGAATTTGGTTTTTTAATTGGTCAAAAAGCTAAATTAAACGGAGAGACATTTGAAATCGACGACGTTCCATCTTTTGATATGAATGTAAATGCTGGCTTATCCTATGAATTTGAAAAAGGAATTTTCATTCAAGGTAGATATGGTTATGGTTTAACAGAACTATTTGAAGGTAGAGATTACAAAAATTCTTGTATAAGTTTATCTTTAGGGTATTTCTTTAATTAAAAAACTATTTGTAACAGCGGTTTGCTTCAATGGCTACTTCCGGATTTTCCTACGGAAAATCCGCTGCTCAATGGAATGTTTTGTTATATTTGTAATGGCTTGGTGTTGGTTCAACGCCACTAAGAGCAAGCCTCAGAACGTTGTGCGTCATTATAGAAAACCCGTAATAGAAAATGAAATTTATCAAATTAGCTTTAATCATATTGAATTTTACTTCTTGTTCAGAAAAATTTACAACTGTAGATGAGTATATAAATTTACCTGTCAATTTCGCAAAAACAAAAATTTCTTATCCAACAAATGATTTTTCAATCTTAATTCCAAAAAATTGGTATTGGAAAGTTGAAGAATATGACAATAAAAAAATAATTCTTGGAATTGATGCTGGACAAACAGATTCGATAACAAGATTTACTAAAATAATCTCTATCCAAAAGTATAAAAGCGAAGAAAATAATAACGATTTGAAAACAGAATTTGAATCAATGAAAAAGTTAGTTGAGAAAAATTCTAATGAAAAAATTGTAGAAAGTGGTAAAACAAAAAATACGAGTTATGAATCTTACTTTTTTCACTTTAAATCGGATAATAAAAAATCTACAGAAACAATTTCTTTACTTTTAAAAAGCAAACAGAAAGGAGTATATTACTCATTAACTGCTTCTTGTCAATTAGAAGATAATCTTGAAACTAATATGAGTATTATGTTGAAATGCTTGAATAGTTTTGAAGAAAAATAATAACGAACGCACAACAGGCGTTTGGCAAGATTGCGAATTTTGTAGTAAATTCACGTTTATTTTTCGCAAGATATTTTATCTTTGATAGAAAATAATCAGTTCCGAAGTGCAACCTCGCCAAGCGCCGGAACGTTATACACAAGCTTAACACAACTATCAAAAATGGAACTTAAACCAAAAATCGGAATCGACAATCTTACTTTTGGACTTAATAAATTAGAAGTTATCAAAATCCTCGGAGAACCAAACCGAGTATTTGAAATGGAAGATGATGATAATGAATTAACTTTAGAATGGAACGAAAAAAAGCTCCGTTTAACTTTTTACAAAAACGAAAATGAAAAGTTTGGATATTTGAGAACTTCAAATACAAAACTAACATATAACGGTCATTCAATAATTAACTCAAATTCTCAATTTGCCAAAGAAGAAATCTTTTGTGAATTACAAGAATGGGAAAAAGAAGAATATGAATTTCTAACCGTGTATTTCAATGAAAATTACTGGCTTAGTTTAAATTGTGAATATGGAAAGGTTATTGACATTGAAATGGGTGTAACATTCAAAGATGACGAAAATTATGATTGGCCAAAAATAACACAATAAAAAGCCTGTGTATAACAGCGGTTTGCTTCAATGGCTATTTCCGGATTTTCCTACGAAAAATCCGCTGCTGAATGGAATGTTTTGTTATATTTGTAATGGCTTGGTACTGTTGTAATACTACTGAAGGCAAGCCTCATAACGTTAGCGGTCAGCTTAGTATGACCAACGAAAGACAATTGAATATACAAAATGAAAACCGACATAGAAAATAAATTAATTAGTAAAAGCACAAAGCCGACAAGTATGCGGATTTTGGTTTATGACTTCCTTTCCTCACAAAAAACGGCATTATCCTTATCAGAAATTGAGAACAATTTTCAGTATGCCGACAGAATAACAATTTACCGAACACTTAAAACATTTGAAAAAAAGGGAATTATTCATAGTATTCAAGAAAACAACACAACTAAATACAAACTATGTAATGACGAATGTAATGAAAATACTCATAAAGATTGGCACTTGCATTTCTACTGCAAAATATGCAAACAAACCACTTGCAAAGAAGAAATTATTTTACCAAAAAATATAAAAGGAAATTTTAGAATTGATGAGGTTCGTTTTTTTGCCAAAGGAATATGTGAAAACTGCCTTAGTGAAAGTTTGCAATAGGATTGCATTCCACCTCATTATATTTTTGTGTCATAAAAATTAAAAACATATGATAGAAATATTGAGAATGGCATTACCGATATACTTCATTATTTATTTTGGAGTTGCCTTTGTTTTAAAATCAGTTGTAGTTGCAAAGCGAATAGGGAAAAATCCACTTGTCTTACCCAAAGACGACAGTGCTTATGGACTTATTGGACGTTATTTCAAGCTGACATTAATAACAATGTTCATTTATGTTATTTCTTATGCTTTTTTTCCGAATTGGCATGACAACTTTTTACCAATTTCAGAACTTAACCTTGAGGTGACAAAATACATTGGACTTGCAGTTCTTCTAGGTTCGTTGGTGTGGACAGTAATTGCTCAAGGACATATGAAAAATTCTTGGCGTATCGGCATTGACAAGGACACAAAAACAGATTTGGTAACAAGCGGACTTTTTACGATTTCACGAAACCCAATTTTTTTTGGTATCATTTTGAGTTTGTGCGGACTTTTCTTAACAACGCCAAACGCATTGACAGCATTGTTTTTGATTTTAGGTTACGTTCTTATTCAAGTGCAAATCCGACTTGAAGAAGAATTTTTGACCAAAGAACACGGACAGAAATATTTTGACTATAAACAAAAAGTAAGACGACTGATATAAAAAGCCGAACCGCTAACCGCCGTTTTGCGCTATTGCTGGGCTTGCGCTTGCTATTTTCGTCTTCGTGGAAAATAATCTGGTTGCTACAATTCTATCTTTCAAAGAAATTCAGTAGATTTGTTTTGGTCAGTGTTCGCAGCAGCAGCAGCAGAGCAAAAGCCGCCGAACGTTAGCTGTAAGTTTAAGTAGACCACAAGTGACAATTAAACATTTTATTAGTCTAACATTTTAAAAATATAAAAATGAGAATATTATTTTCACTACTTCTTTTGACAAGTTTATCTTGTTCAAAAGACAATACCCTAACAACAGAACCTTCTCCACAAGCTTTTGTAGGAACAAAATCCATAACATACAATGGAGTTAATGTTAACTTGGTAATTGACAAACCTGCTTTAAAGGAAGTGGATGTTATTATAGTTTATCACGGAACTGTTATGTATGACAGTTTAATTTTAGAAGCTTCTACCTCACTCATAGACAAAGTAAAAACAATATTAGACAGGGAAGATATGATGATAGTGAGTGTTGCCTATCCTGAACAAAATTTGCTAATGGGTGACAACATTCTAGAAGCAGAAGCAGGATTACTTTGGGTGAAAAATAAAGCAAGCGAAGAATTAGGCGTAACCGTCAAAAAAATATTTTTACTTGGGCATTCGCAAGGCGGTTATTTGGTAACACGATTAAACACAATGCACCAAACCAACGGAGTAATTGCTAATGGACCTGGACCGTTAAACCTTGTGTATCGTTGTCAATTAGAAGAAAACGGAACAATTCCAAACGGAATAACTTGTACCTTGCTAAAAAACACTTACGGAACAACAACTGCAAATCCAAATGCTTATATGCAACGTTCTTTATTGAACTTCACGACCGGTTTTAAGTCAGACATTTTATTTGTTCAAGGGCTGAACGACACACCTATTCAAATGTACTCTTGGCCAACTTTTAAACAAGATGTGATGAACTGTACCACTTGCCAAAACAGTCAATTTTTAGAGTTAGCAGGTGAAGGGCATAGTGCATTGTTTACAAGTTCGACTGCAAAAACAGAGTTTAATAATTTTATAAATACACGATGACAAAAAGAAAACCTATAGCCAACAGGCGTTTGGCAAAAAAGCGGGTTCAGTGCTTATGAAGTTTTTACTTCGTATCAAGTTCAGCGCTGGCAGAAAGTTTAGTGCTTCGAAACCCGCTTCTTCGCCAAGAGCCAAAACGTTATGCACCATTTATGAAAGACAAAACTATGAATTTCCGATTTCTTTTTATTTCCTTTTTATTTTTTGTAATGTTAAATGCATGTAAAAATTATTATGATGATACTATAGTTTGGGCGGAAAATATTAAAATTGGAACTGATTTAGAAACTGTAAAAAAAACTCAGCCTAGCTTTGTGGAAATTGCATGGGATAAGCCAATTGAAATTGAAAACCAAGCTGGACCAAATCAAAAACTCTATCAGATAACTGAAATAAGCGGAGATAATGATGTCTTAAATATGTCAAAATTTTTAGTTTTTGTAAATGGAAAATATCAACATTTGGAACTCAAAAAGTAATGGATATTTAAACGTTGCATAACAGCAGATTGCTTCAATGGCTACTTCCGGATTTTCCTACGGAAAATCCGCTACTGAATGGAATGTTTTGTTATATTTGTAATGGCTTGGTGTTGGTTCAACGCCACTGAGAGCAAGCCATAGAAACGTTAGCAGATATTATAAAAAACACTATGAAATCACTATTTACTTTTTTATTAATTATACTTATAAATCATACAATCCTATCACAAAGTGATTTAACTGATTTATCAAAAATTAAATTGTGTGAAACTAAAATTTCAGATTTTGGAGAACCTTTAACTACAGTTTTAGTCAAAGAATTAGATGAATGCCCAAATGGAATTACACCCTTAAAAATTCCTGGCTATCAACATAAAAGCGGTTTTACTTTTTCATCATACAAAAACGTTATATTTCAAATTCATTTAGCAGATAGTACAATTTATAAAATCATTCTGAACAAAGAATTTAAAGGTTATTTAACAGATGGAAAATACATAGATTTGTCAACTCTAAAAGCAAAAGATATTAAACATAAAGATTCTTTGTATTGGTTTAAAGAAGGCTGTTCAGAATATTTAGGATTAGGATATAAAAATTTTAAGTTTCATATTAAGCAAGATAAATCTATTCCATCTGAAAATACAATTAATCAAGAATTATATAGCGAAAAAAATATCGAAATTGTAACAATACAAAGCAATTGTTATAAACGAAAATAATAACATCTGCTAACAGCGGTTTGCTTCAATGGCTACTTCCGGATTTTCCTACAGAAAACCCGCTGCTCAATGGAATGTTTTGTTATATTTGTAATGGCATGGTGGTGTTGTAAAGGCATTGAAGACAAGCCTTAAAACGTTAGTGACTTTATTCCCAGAACTATAAAAATGAGTAGAAAGAATATATTTATCGTTGTAATCATTACTGTAAATTTACTATTTGCTTGGTCGACTTTTAATATGTTTTATTATAAAAAATTATCTTTTGACACTTCTGAAAAAGCAAAACTGAATCAAACTAATGTTGACAAAGTTATTAATGGTGATGGAAGTTGGAAATGGAACGAAAAAGAATATGATTTTTATAAAGAATATTCCTTTTCGTTAACTAAAAATGAGATCAAAGAGTTTAGCAAAATAATAAATTCAGCAAACGCTATATATGTTGATAATATAAGACCTAAAAAATGGTTTGACATATATATTGTGAAAAAAAACGGAAATAAAAGTTTAATTACTTTAAAGCAGAGTAATGAAAATGAGATATATTTTGATATTAACCATAAAACCTTTGACGGAAAAAAATTAGAAAAATATATACAGAAACATATCAAACGAAACTAAAAAAATACAACTGCTAACACCGTTTTACTCCAACCGCTGACTCTAGCTTTTTCCGTAGGAAAATCCGCTGCTGAATGGAATGTTTTGTTATATTTGTTATGACTTGGTTGGTGTAAAAGCACTGAAAACAAGTCTAAGAACGTTATAGGATATTTATGAACACGAAACACATCATTCTTTTTTTGTTTTTCGCTTTGAACTTAAGTTGTCAAAGTAAATGTGACTGTAATATTGATTTAAAAGTTGTAGAAAAAAATGACAGTATACTTAATACTATAAATTCAGTTAATAAGACAATTTGGCGAAAGCATTTGGAAGACTTAAAAGAACCTGATTTAAGATTTGAGAGTAATGAAGTTTACAGATTATCAATAAAAGACGTAATGACAGGTTCAACATTCATTTATAGAATACAAACCGATTATGAAAATTATAAAATGATTCTTAAAAAGAATTACAAAACTTTAAATGGAGAAGATAGCATTGAAAAAAAATCAGAAAGAAAGTTGTTAAAAAGTGAGTGGAACAAATTTCAAACCCAAATAAATAAAAGCTGTTTTTGGACATTTCCAGTTAGAAATCCTAAAGAACACGGTTTTGATGGTTCAACTTGGGTTTTAGAAGCAAATTCTCCAAATAGTTATAATTGTACCGATAGAAAATTTCACGCAGTTCAGAGATGGTCACCAAAAAAAGAAACTGAATTTTATAAGTTATGCAATTTACTTATTGAATTTGATAGTGAAAAATAAAAACGTGCTATAACAGCGGTTTGCTTCAATGGCTACTTCCGGATTTTCCTGCGGAAAATCCGCTGCTGAATGGAATGTTTTGTTATATTTGTAATGGCTTGGTGTTGGTGCGACGCCACTGAGAGCAAGCCGCAGAACGTTAGTTGCAATAAAAAAAATCGTTGTAAATGAAAATCCATTTAATTAGTCTTTTTATTATTATACTTATATTTTCTTGTGGTCACGAAAATCCAAAATTACAAAGTATTTCTACTAAAACTCCAGTTGATAGTATTGTAGTTTTGAAAAATGAGAATAATAAAATGATTTGCATTTATAGATTTTCAAACGGTAATCCCAAAAAACTTAATGAAAAAATCACTTTTTTACCAAATGGAGAAATTGACTATTCAAAGAGTATGTTTCTACAAGTAATAGAAAATGATTTAGTTCTTTGGTCACCTAATGAAAAGCAATATCCAATACCAATAAAAAGATATGCACAATTTATCGGTTGGAAAATTACAAATGATTCAATCGGTAATCAAACTATAAAATTAGACACAACTTTTTTTAGAGAAAACTCGAAAATAGAAAACTATCTTAAATTACTTCCTCCTAAAGGAAAAATTCTAGAAACCTTGTTTTTAGATACAATTATAAAATCAAAAGGGGAAGAAAATAAAACTATAATAAGAACTATAGAATATGATGTTGACCTTCGAGACCTTTTAATAGATAAAATTAAAGAACTTTAATAGTTTACTGCAACTAACAGTGGTTTTGCACAATGGCTTGGGCTTTGTTTTTCCTTCGGAAAAACCTCTATGATTAGTAATTTTGTTTTATATTTGCTTTCGTCAGTGATTAATTCAAACCACTCTATAAAGCCTTAAACGTTAGCAGTAATTCTTAACCTATGAGACTAAAAATCATTTTAATACTATTGATGTTTTTTAACATAAATTCTTTTGCACAGTTAAATCCTGACCTAATAGTTGGCCGATGGATAAAATTTGATGCAGAAATGCGTGATGGAAGCAAGCTGTTGCCTCGACCATATGCAGATTCCACTTATTTTGAATTTACTATTAGTCGGGATAAACTTTCTATGAATTCTAATCCTCTTACTAAAGGTAAACCTTACATCAGCTACAAATTAAAAGATAACTATCTAAAAACTTCTGAAACTTCAGGATATACTGTAGAAAGGATATCTAAAGATACTTTAATTCTCTGTGAACGAATTGATGGCCAACAAAATGATAGATTGAAATGTTATCATCTTATACGGGAAGAAACTCTCAATTTAAATTTCTTGCAAAAATATCAAGGCAAAAAAGAAATTGTAGCGACAAAACTTTTTACACCACTGTTAAAAGGTGACATTCAAGGTGCCATTTTTAAAGAGTTAGGCGACAAAAACATTTCCAATTATCACGTGATTGGTAACCTGAAAATTTATAAAGAAAAAAAGATTACAGCACAAATTATTGAATCATCAACAAACGATTCAACGAAAATTAATATTATAACAAGAATTTTAGAAAATTCCTATGACAAATGGGATTTTAAAAATTTTAGTCAATTTGACAAAATTATAATTCCTTTTGTATTAAGAGTACAACGAACAACAGATAAAGGAATAGGATTTAAAGGTATAAATATTCTTTATCATACGCATGATTTAGAAGACGTAAATAGACTCTATGGTCCAAAAATTAGTGATTTATCTAAAGCGCTTGAATTATACGACGAAGGAACTAAGGCTTATTCAAAAGGAAAATATCTTAAAGCGGCAGAGCTGTTTTCACAATCCTATGAATTAAATCCTCAAGAGCTTGATGGCTTATATAACAAAGCCATCGCATTATTTCAAGGAGGAGATAAAACGGGAGCATGCAAAGTTTGGGAGGAATTGGTGAAGCTAGGTCAAACTAATGGAAAAGAAATGTATAAAACATATTGTAATTAGAACTACTTCTAATACTCGCTACGCTCCATTGCTGCATTATGCAAGCCTAAAACTTTATTCTTCCATATATCTTTTTAACTTGCAGAAAATACTTAGCTAACTAAGTCTCAACGAACGCCAATTGGAGAATGTTGTGCACAATACCCGAAAAACGAATAAAAAATATCATCAATGAAATTCTACATAATATATTTTTTTTGTCTCTTCAGCTTTTTGGGAATTGCACAAAGTAATTTTCAAAAGGATAGCGTTTCAATAACTCAAATAAAATTATTGAATTCCGAATATAAAGATTTTGTATCAGTAAAAAATAAGTTATATGCTATATCTCAAAATAATGATTTAATTGAAATTGATTTAAAAAAAGATAATTTCAAATTAATTAAAAATAACATTACTGCAATAGCGAAAAAATCAAATGACGAATTAGTCTTTGGAAGTAAAGATGGAAAAATATTTATACTAAATAACAAACATAAAGTTAAACAGATTGAGAAAATCGATGCAGAAATATTTTCTGTATTAATAAATACAAAAGATGAATATATAATATATTCCAACAAATCTATTTACTACAACAAAAAAAATTATATACCTAAAAGGGAAACCAATTTTTATGGAAAAGTTAGAGCAAAATACACAGGAACAATATTAATTGAACCTGATTACATTTATTTAGATAAAATGAATTTTATTTGGTTTGCCTATGATGAAGGAGAATGGGGAGGAAATGTTTGCTTTTTTGATTTAAATAAAAAAGAATTCATTTACGATGATTGGTTAAGACTTGATGATGAGGTTAAATATAAAGACAGAAATGACTATTTCACAAAATTAAAGGAAAAATATCCAGAAATAATTAAAGTTACAGAAAAGGATACAGTTTATAAATATCCTTATAGTTTAGGTATTTCAAGTGTAACCAAAGGTGCTACTTACAATAACAAAGATGAACTTTTCACAACTTCAAGTGGTGTACTTAACTCAATATACGCAACAAGAAATGGTTTCCATTATTTTGTTGATGGTACTATTATAAAAATCACAAATAAGGATAGTGATTATTATACATCTTGTTTTGACCAAGATATTCTTGAAGACGAAAGATATAAGATTGCTTTTGAGAGAAATTTTATGGGTTTTAAAAATAAAGATAGAGAATTAAGAGAAAACATATTAACCGAAAATGAAGTTAATATTTTAGGTCATATTTCATATAACAAATATGATAGTAATTTATACTTCTTTAGTTCTAAAGGTTTTTATACTTTAAATAATTTAGATTGTTCATTTTCAAAAAAACTATTTTTTAATCCAAAACTAACTTGTAATTCACAATATGAGAAAGACTATTGTTTACATTTAAATGTGATTAAGTTTGAATTTATAAGTGAAAAAGAAATTCTATTTCTAACCAAAAATGATGGAATTGGATACTATAATGGTGAAAGTATAAAATATTATAGATAACTTAAATAATAAAACCATCTGCTAACACAGGTTTCGCAAGATTGCGGGTTTTGGGCTTAATTTAAAGTTGGTTTTGTAACTTTGAGTTCAGTGTTTAATCGAAAGTTTCGGCTTCTTTAGTCCGCAACCTCGCGAAGCCTGAGAACGTTAGCAGTCATACTGAATTACGAAAAGAGATGAAAATTTATACTGAATTTAAAACAGATATTATTAGGGTAAAAATAAATGGTACTGAAAAGCATTTTCAATTACCAAATGATTTTTATTCAAACAATAAAAAAGAGGAAACGATAAAAATGTTTATTGATGAAGAAATAAATTCAAGAATTAAACATTTTGTAAAAGTTGAAACTGACAAACTAAACTTTATAAATCGTGTTAAAAACAAACTTTGGGGAAATGAAGTATTATCCTTAATCGATAATAGTATTGAAAATATAATTTCCGTTGAACAAATGTATGCCTATTCTACAATATCTTTTATCGGAAGAAACGTATATATAATTATGAAACCTAATGGATTTGACAGTAAAAATTTAAATGATGTGGAACTAATTAAGGAGCTAAGTGTAAATTAAAAGCAAGAACTGCTAACAGCGGTTTGCTTCAATCGTTACCTACTGAATAGAATGTTTTTTTTTATATTTGTAATGGCTTAGTACTGATTTAACTCTAAAGCTTAATTTAAGCTTTAAAAACTAAAAATTATTTTTTCTAAAATTTTATCAATGAATATTAAATCCTGTTTTTTTCTTCTTTTTTCATTATGTATTCTTACAACAAGCTGTAGTTCTGAGGATGAATACAATAGTGATTCTGCAATCGTTAATTCAGATCCAAATTGTAATCAAATTGTTACTATTCCAGACGCCAATTTTAAAGCAAAACTTTTAGCCGGTGGTCATCAAACTTGCGTAACATTGAATGGACAAACAACAATTGATGTCAATGGAGATGGACAAATACAAGTTTGTGAAGCGGAAAATGTGGGCAGTTTGACTATAGACCAATCAAACATTAATTCGATTGAAGGTATTCATAAATTTAGAAACCTTCAAACTTTATCTGTAAGTTACAATAACATTAGTCAGGCACTTAACTTAACTAGTTTAAAACGTCTTGTAAATTTGAGAATTTCAGGCAATAACATCCCTTCAATAAATGTTAACGAACTAAATAATTTAGAAAACTTAATTTGCAACGGAAATGACTTACAATCACTTAATGTCAGCTCACTTCGCTCTTTAAAAACTCTTGAATGTCAGTTTAATCAAATCTCAGATCTAAATATTGATGGAGCAGATAATCTTACAAACTTGAGAATTTCTCAAAACAATATTTCTCAAATAGATGTCAGTCATCTATCAAAACTTACACAACTTTATGCTGGAGATAACCTCTTAACCAATTTAGATTTGAGTGGTTTGAGGAATCTAAGAAATGTAAATTGTATGTCAAACAACTTGCAATCGATAGATGCAAATGGATGCGTAAATTTATTGGATATGGAATGTGGACAAAATAATTTAAATGAACTCAAGCTTACGGGTTGTACACTTCTCACAAATTTGAATTGTAATCACAATAATTTGACCTCTTTAAATTTAACGGGACTCAGCAATTTAAGCTATGTAGATTGTAATGGAAACCACTTCGTCTCATTAGACATAAGAGATAGTGTAAATTTGAGTTTTTTTAATGTTAGTTTTAATCCCAATCTGCAATCACTGATTTTAAAAAACGGAAGTTTAGCAACTCAAGGTATAAATATTTACCAATGTCCGTCTCTCTTATCAATATGCTGTGATACTATTGAACAAGCAGATATACTTGCTGATGTACAAATATATGGTTACAATTGTACTGTATTGACTAATTGTTTTTAAATGATAAAAAAAAAGATATTCATCAGCAACTATAACTAATCATGATATATATATAAACAATATTAAGTAGAAGGAAATTCATACTCTTTTATTTGTATAATTAATGAACATATTAATTGTGGAATAGGTAAATTCATTAGAAAAGAATAATTAAACACATAGATTTAACAATTTATGTCTTTAACAAAAAAAGACTCAGATGAACATCCAAGTCTTTTTCTTTTTCAATAATTCTCTTGCACTATCCTACTCGCAAACCATTTGCAACAGGTTTATCCGAGGATAGCAAAACAATATCATTAGCTGTTCCTATCGAACCTAACACTAAACATTCACTCATAAAATCAGCGATTTGCTTCTTTGGAAAATTGACAACGGCCACAATTTGTTTCCCAATTAAATCGTCTCGGCTATATTGCTTGGTGATTTGCGCGGATGATTTTTTGAGCCCTATTTCCGCTCCAAAATCAATTGTTAATTGAAAAGCAGGTTTATTTGCCTTTGGAAAATCATGCACCTCAACAATAGTTCCAACACGCATTTCTACTTTTTCAAAATCATGCCAACTAATCATTTCTAAATTATTTTACGGTCGGTTTGTTTTCACTGTTCCAGTTGGTAATACCACCTTCTAAATCTGTAATGGTTGTAAAACCTAATTCTTTCAAACGAGCCGATGCTTTAGCACTTCTTCCACCCGATTTGCAATACACCATCACTGGTTTTGTTTTATCCAAAGCAGCTACTTGCGCATCAAAATCATCCCCCATAATGTTAATATTCTTAGCGTTTTCGATATGTCCTTCACTAAATTCTTCCGGAGTTCTTACGTCAATTAATTGTATTTCAGGTTGTTTGAGTTGTTGCTCATAAGCAGCAATATCTACTACTTGCACACCTTCAACTTGCTTTTTAATACATGAGGTCAAACTCATCAATACTACTAATACGCTTAAAATTCTTATTTTCATTTCTTTCCTTTTTAATTTGCTTAAATATACAAAAAAATATTAATTCAACTGATTTTGGATGATGGCAACCAAATCTTTGGTACTCAATACACCTGATTGACGCCAAAGCATTTTACCTGATTTGAACAACATTAGCGTTGGCACACCACGCACCATAAAATGACTGGCCAAATCTTGATGCTGGTCTACATTGATTTTAATTATCTTTATATCGTCTTTAATGATGCCTTTTACTTCTTGTAAAATTGGAGACATCATTTTACATGGACCACACCAATCTGCATAAAAATCTACCAAAACTAATTGATTAGATTGTATTACTTCTTTAAACTTTGCATTCATGTGATTGATTTTATTGATTTCAAAGGTATTGATTTCAGAGGCTTTCATCTGTAATATTTGTTACATAAGCGCGATATGATAATTATCATTTTTTATTTTATGGGACTATAATACCTTCGTATTATGAAAAAATTGTTTCCGTTATGCAAGTTTCTTTAGTACAAAAATACAACGTTCCAGGCCCTCGATATACGAGCTATCCTACTGTGCCTTATTGGGAAGAGGATTTATTCCATGTTGAAGATTGGAAAAAATCATTGTTACAATCCTTTAAAGAATCAAACGCTGCTGAAGGAATTAGTTTATATATTCATTTGCCATTTTGCGAAAGTCTATGCACTTTTTGTGGATGCAATAAACGAATTACAAAACGCCACGAAGTTGAAAATCCCTATATTTTAGCTGTTTTAAAAGAATGGCGCATGTATTGTGATCTTTTTCCAAGAAAACCAATCATCAAAGAAATTCATTTAGGTGGCGGAACACCAACATTTTTTTCTCCTGAAAATTTAGAATTATTGATTAACGGAATATTTAAATTTGCCGATAAAGCTCCAAATTATGAATTTAGTTTTGAAGGGCATCCCAATAATACCACTCGTCAACACTTGCAAAAATTATACGATTTAGGGTTTAGACGAGTTAGTTTTGGCGTACAAGATTATGCTGAAAAAGTACAACAAGCCATTCATAGAATACAACCGTTTCACAATGTAGCCAAAGTAACTTTTTGGGCAAAAGAAATTGGCTATACTTCCATTGGACATGATTTAATTTTTGGATTACCATTTCAAACCTTAGAAAACGTAATCGATACGATAGATAAAACTAAATCGCTGCAACCCGATCGATTGGCATTTTACAGTTATGCACATGTGCCTTGGATTAAAGGAAATGGGCAACGTGGTTTTAATGATGAAGATTTACCTCAAGATGACGAAAAACGAAAATTGTATGAAGAAGGTAAAAAATTATTAGCGAAAAATGACTATCAAGAAATCGGAATGGATCATTTTGCTTTGAAAAACGATAGCATGTTCACTTCGTTTAATGAAGGAAAATTACATCGAAATTTCATGGGATATACGGCTTCAAAAACACAATTAATGATCGGACTTGGCGTTTCATCAATTAGTGATAGTTGGTACAGTTTTGCGCAAAACGAAAAAACAATCGAAGATTATTATGCGCGATTAGAAGCCAATCAATTACCCGTTTTTAGAGGACATTTACTTACTCCAGAAGATTTAGTTATTAGAAAACACATTTTAAATTTA
Organism: Flavobacterium sp. N2820; assembly: GCF_025947285.1. NCBI lineage: Bacteria > Pseudomonadati > Bacteroidota > Flavobacteriia > Flavobacteriales > Flavobacteriaceae > Flavobacterium > Flavobacterium sp. N2820. Next base: position 1,203,507 of record NZ_CP110008.1, read on the forward strand.
ATGTGCCAATTTACAACTTCATGGGACGATGCATCAATGCAATTTCCAGAATTAGATGAAATTCACTCCAATTTAGAAGAAATGGAAGCCGATGGCTTATTGAAATTCTTAGATCATGGAATTATCGTTACCGAAAAAGGAAAACCTTTTGTACGTAATATTTGTATGGCTTTTGATTTACGTTTAATCCGAAAAGCACCAGAAACAAAGTTGTTTTCAATGACAATATGATTTTAAATACCGAAAAACAAAATCTAAATTTCAAAATTTCATATAAATCCCAATTCTTAAATTCTAAAATCTTAATACTTAATACTTTATTCTTAATACTCATTCCTACTCATATCGAATGTAAGCGGGTTTGCCTAATTGAAAGTCATTTAAGGTTAAATCGGTATTTTCAAACGAATTGGTTTTTAAAATATTATCGCCTTCAAACGGAATGGATGGATAGTATGAAAACGAAATTTGAAAACTATTAAACACCAAAAAATCATTATTAATCTGTACACCAACACTAAATTTTGAATATACTTTACTACTAAACAATGCTTTTTTTTCGGCTAGCGAACCCATAGAAACATTCAAGTAAGGACTAAAACGAAATCCATACCAACTTCCCGGTACATAGGACTGTGTTTGCAAAGAAAGTACCCATTTTTGTGAACCTAAAATACGATTGTTAAAACCCTCAATACCATAGTAATCGTTTAATGTAAGTTGGTCTTTAAAAGAAACATCTCTATTATTTCCCCAAATGTATGTTGGCTTTACAAATTGACGAAAACGCCACTTTCCCCAACTCATCAAAGGGCTAAAATAGTTGAATCCTACTTTGAATGCCGTTTGCTCAGTAATGCCTTTGTTGTAAAAACTTCCCCAGTCTATAAAGCTGCTCAAATAACCAAAACTGTATTTTTTTCCGTGAGAAATTGAAATTCCAGAATACAATCTTGATTGATTGTTTTTATCTTGATGTCCAAAAATTAATGCAATATTTTGTCCATATGGAATATCCTCAATAATATCGTAATTAAAGACATATTTATCTTGATAAAAACGTTGTTTAGAAAGTCCTACATAACCAATAATGTTTTTTTCTGAAGCAAAAAATGAACTTGGATCCAATGTTTCATCTGGTTTTCTTAAAATCGCTTTTCGGTTAAAATTTATGGCCGCAATCAAGTTGGTATAAATATTGTCTTTTACAATTTTCTTGTTTAAACGAAATGCTCGACCATACCAATATTCTTGAAATTCAAACTTTGTAGGAACATAAACCAACGAATCTGAAACTGGAAATTGTTCGGTAAACATGGTGTTTTCAAAACTTAATCCTCCAGCATTTTTTGTGAAAACAGAATAAAAAGGCCTATTTAAACTTACTTTTCTTTTACTATCGTTATCAAAATCATTACTGTATTCAAGATCAAAACGAATAAACGTATTTAAAACATTATTAATCGTATAATTTCCAAAAATAGCTTTTTCGCTCGGTGAAAACTGATTGCCAATTTCACCTGAAATTTGATGCCCTAATCCAAAAATATTGCGCTCAGTTAATTTAATACTGCTTTTACTACTGGATAAACTTCCTGTTGGAATCAATGTCCATGAATCTAAAACACGTACTTTAATATCAATAGAATCTGATGTTGAACCTAAAAAAATTGGCGTTACAACAACTTCTCTGATGTAACGTTGACTTCTAATCAAACGCTCTGATTCTTTCAAAAGTAACGAATCACAGAGGCTATTTTTTCTAAAAAGTAATAAATTTCGAATAGTAAACTCTTTCGTTTTCAAGTGAATCGAATTTCCAAAACGCTCAAAACTATTTCTAGGCTTTTTAGCTTCATTGGTCACCGATTGTCCAAATGGATCTAATGTTTCAATTGTAATATTTCTAATTATTTTTCCATTTAATTTATTCGTAATCAATGGCTTGATAACTGATTTTTTCTTTGGGACTAAATTTTCAGCTTTCACCGCCGAAGATCTAAAAAGTAGCTTGTATACAAATTTATTAAACTTACTTTTTTTTGATAGATCATGAATATCTTGATATAATGTATTGGTACTGTCTTGCTCTTTTACTTGAGCCCAAACGCCCTCGCAAAAAAAGCAAAAAACAAACACAAAAAATACACTAACTTTTTTATTCATAATTACATTAAACTCTTTTCAATCCAATTTAGTATGTTCAATTTTGTAAAGTAAATGAAAATGCAACAAACTTTGTTACATCGTAAAAAAAAATCATTACAAAAAGATTATGTACCTTTGCACAAATTTAATACCCTTTATGAAAACGTTCCAAGAATTCGATTTACCAAAATCACTACAAAAAGCATTAGACGAATTAGGTTTTGTTCACGCTACACCTATTCAAGAAAAATCGCATGCTGTAATTCTTTCTGGAAGAGATATGATGGGCATTGCACAAACGGGAACAGGAAAAACTTTTGCCTATTTATTGCCCATTTTAAAACAATGGAAATTTCAAAATAACGAATCAGCAAGAATTGTAATTTTAGTTCCAACGCGTGAATTAGTAGTTCAAGTTGCTGAAGAAGTAGAAAAACTAACCAAATACATGAGTGTGAGAACACTTGGTATTTATGGTGGTGTCAACATCAACACGCAACGAAAAGCATTAGCGCAAGGTGTCGATATTTTAGTAGGAACGCCAGGTCGTGTAATGGATTTAGGCTTAGATGGTGTGTTACGTTTTGACGAATTACAAAAATTAGTCATCGATGAATTTGACGAAATCTTAAATCTTGGCTTTAGAACCCAATTGACTTCGATTTTATCCATGATGCGAGGCAAAAAACAAAACATCTTATTTTCGGCAACCATGACCGAAGAAGTAGATGCGATGTTAGATGAATATTTTGAATTTCCAGAAGAGGTTTCATTAGCCCAAAGCGGAACACCTTTAGAACAAATTGAGCAAATCGTATATCAAGTTCCAAACTTTTTGACTAAATTAAACATGTTGAAACATTTGGTTCGTGCAACCGAAACCATGGAACGTGTGTTGATTTTCGTCAACAACAAACGTATTGTGGATTTGGTTTTTGAAACCTTAGACGAAGAGTTTCCAGAACAATTTGGTGTCATTCACTCCAATAAATCGCAAAACTATCGTTTAAATACCATGGCTTCTTTTCAAGCTGGTGAATTACGTGGTTTGGTTACAACCGATATTATGGCACGTGGTTTAGATATTTCTGATATTACACACGTTATCAACTTACAATTTACCGAAGAACCAGAAAAATACATGCACCGTATTGGTAGAACAGGTCGTGCTGATAAAACAGGTATTGCAATCAGTTTGGTTTCTCCAAGTGAAGTAGAGTCAAAAATTGAGGTAGAATTACTAATGAATACCGAAATTAAAGAATTTCCACTTCCCGAGGATTTAAAAATCGAAGAACGCTATTTGGATTTCGAAAAAGAGAAGAAAAAAATGAAATTCTTGTTGAAAACGCCTAAAAAAGAAGGTGGCGAAGCCTTTCACAAGAAAAAAGATAAAAATGCTAAAGTAAACCTTGGCGGACCAGGAAAACGTAAACCCCGTAAAACCGAATCGAGAAATAGAAATATCGAACGTAAAAGAGACGAGAAAAGAAAGAAGAAATAGTATTCAGTGTTCAGTATTGAGTTGGCAGTAAAAAATCTGTGAAAATTTCTCAAATTTGCGTCATCTGTGTTCCAAAAAAACAACACACAACATTTTCTGAAATCTAAATTCTAAATTCTAAATTCTATTTCGTACTTTTGACAAATTCTAATTATAAATGCAGTTCAAACATCCAGAAATTCTCTACTTCCTTTTTCTGTTGGTTATACCAATTTTGGTGCATTTATTTCAATTACGTCGTTTTAAAAAAGAGTATTTTACTAACGTAAAACTCCTCAAAGAACTTCAAATTCAAACCCGAAAAAGTTCTAAAATCAAGAAATGGTTGTTGTTAGCCACACGATTATTACTATTAGCTTGTTTGATTTTAGCCTTTGCACAGCCTTTTTTTGAAGCCAAAGACACTACCAATAAAGGCAATGAATTAATCATTATATTAGACAATTCGTTTTCCATGCAAGCTAAAGGTGCAAAAGGCGAATTACTCAAACGTAGCGTCCAAGAATTATTAGAAGAATTACCTGAAACCCAACAATTTTCGTTAGTAACCAATTCAGAAGTTTTTTGGGATACAGATATTAAATCGATTCAAAAAGAATTGCAAAATTTAGAGTATTCAGCGATGCCTTTTCAGTTGGATTATCTAATCAATCAGGTTGAAACCAAAAAGAAAAACACGAAAAAAGACTACGTTATCATTACCGATGCCATTCAATCGGAAAGTAAAAAAGCATTGGATTTAGCTGAAAACAATATCGTATATTTCATTCAGCCTGAAGCCGAAAATAAAAACAATATCAGCATTGAAAAAGTACTAATTTCTCAAGTTTTGGACCAATTTTATGAATTGAAAATTTCGTTGAATGCTTTTGGTGATACTGATTTAGAAGTACCTCTTTCCGTTTTTAGTAACAATAAAGCAGTTGCAAAAACCATTGCGAAATTTGAAAATCAGAAAACCGAAATTCAAATTACGATTCCAAAAAGTGACTTTCACGGAAATATTAGTATTGAAGATAATAGTTTAAGCTATGACAACGATTTTTATCTAAGCATTTCAAAACCTGAAAAAGCGAATGTAATTGCCATTGGAACTTCAGACAAAAACAATTTCTTGAGTCGCATTTTTACGGCTGATGAGTTCAATTTTCAAAGTACAGCATTAGCTACTTTAGATTACAATCAAATTGAAAATCAAGATGCGATTGTGCTGAATGAATTGGAAGATTTGCCAGTTGCTTTAGGAACAACGCTAAAATCGTTTTACGAAAAAGGAGGAAATATCATCTTGATTCCGAATGCGAAAAACACAACAAGTCTATTGAATACTTTCGCAAAAAACTTCGGTGGATTAAATTATTCGCAACTAACAAACGCTGAAAAACAAATCACGAAAATCAATTTTAGTCATCCGTTATACCAAACGGTTTTTGAGAAAAAAGTGACTAATTTTCAATATCCAAATACAAAAGAAAGCTTTGGTTTATCTGGAATTACAAACATTTTACAATTCGAAGACAATTCGGTTTTTGTAGGTTCAACTACCAATCGATTGGGCACTTTTTATGCATTTTCGGCTCCGATAAACAAACAAAATAGTAATTTTCAGAATGCACCTTTAATTGTTCCAACACTTTATAACATGGGACAAAATCAAGGTAAAACAGGCATTAACGCTTATACCATTGGTGAAAACGAAAATCTTATTTTAGAAACTATTTTAGCAAAAGACGAAGTGATTTCCGTAAAAAATAAAGCGTATAGTTTCATTCCAATGCAACAAATTTTAAATGCAAAATGCAAGTTATCCTTTGGCGATTATCCTGAAAAAGCAGGGAATTTTGAAGTAATAAAAGGCGATGAATCGTTAAAGAAAATCAGTTTCAACTATCCAAGAACGGAAAGTGATTTAACGCAAATTTCAACTGCAAATTTTGAAAATTTCACCAAAGTAAACAATATAAATACCGTTCTAAACGACATTGCTTCCGAACGCACGAGCAACGAAATTTGGAAATGGTTTATCATCGCAACACTACTACTTTTACTAACAGAACTACTAATCCAAAAATTTGTAAAATGACGCAAGTTATTCTAAAACAAGTAAAAATTATCGACGCTTCAAGTCCGTTTCACAACCAAACAATGGACATCAAAATTGAAAACGGAACGATAACTCAAATAGAAAAAGAAATTTCGACAACTCCTGATTTCAAAGTAGTTGAAATGCCAAATTTACATATCTCACAAGGTTGGATGGACAGCTCGGTTTCGTTTGGAGAACCAGGCTATGAAGACCGAGAAACCATAGAAAACGGACTAAAGGTTGCTGCAAAAAGCGGATTTACAGCAGTAGCATTACAGCCTAATTCAAATCCAGTAATAGACAACCAAGCACAAGTTCGATTTGTAATTGACAAAGCAAAAAATCAAGCAACTTCCTTATATCCAATTGGTGCATTAACCAAAGGAAGCGAAGGAACCGATTTAGCGGAATTATTCGATATGAAAAACGCTGGAGCAATTGCTTTTGGTGATTATAAAAAAGCCTTACAAAACGCAAATCTTCAGAAAATTGCTTTACAATATGTACAAGATTTTGACGGAATGGTAATTGCTTTTTGCCAAGATAGTTCTTTAAAAGGAATCGGTATTGCAAATGAAGGAGTGGTAAGTACCAAATTAGGTATGAAAGGAATTCCAGCTTTAGCCGAAGAATTACAAGTGGCACGTAATTTATTTTTATTGGAATATACAGGAGGAAAATTACATATTCCTACGATTTCAACACAAGGAAGTATAAAATTAATCAAAGAAGCTAAAGCAAAAGGATTGCAAGTTACTTGTAGTGTTGCGGTTCATAATTTGGTATTAAACGACGAAATGTTACTTGGATTTGATTCGAGATACAAAGTATTGCCTCCATTGCGTGAAGAAGCTACGAGAAAAGCTTTACTAGAAGCCGTTTTAGATGGAACAATTGATTGCATTACTTCTGACCATAATCCGTTAGACATCGAACATAAAAAATTAGAATTTGATTTGGCCAAAGATGGAACTATCGGTTTAGAAAGTGCTTTTGGTGCTTTACTTACAATTTTACCACTTGAAGTAATAGTTAATAAATTGACCGCTAATAAACTGGTTTTCAATATTAAAAACCCTACAATTGCAGTTGGAAATAAGGCTGATATTTCATTTTTTACAACTGATAACGAATGGGTATTTGGTAAAGAAAATATCGAATCAAAATCAAAAAACTCGGCTTTCTTAGGACAAAAAATGAAAGGAAAAGCTGTAGGAATTTATAATAATGGTCAATTGATAATGAATGATTGATAATTACTAATTTTAGTGCTATGAACGAAATTGAACAAGGAAAAAGTGAAATCGAAAAAGGAAAAATTACAGCAATTACTAGTTATATTTTGATAGTAGGAATATTAATTGCGCTTTCAATGAATGCTGAATCAAAAAATAAGTTTGCTTCATTTCATATCAAACAAGCGTTAGGATTAAATCTTACTTTTATTTCAATTGGATTAGTAATTTCTAACTTTAGTAATACACAAATCTATGTTTCGTTTTGGGTGTTTTTTACTATATTATGGGTTTTTGGAATTTTATCCGCTATTAAAGGTGAAACGAAACCAATTCCATTAGTTGGAAATTTATATCAAAAATTATTCAAATCTTTTTAAATGAATTTACACTATTTAATACAAGAACCAAAAGTTAAACACGATAAAAACCCGTTATTACTACTATTACATGGTTATGGCAGCAATGAAGAAGATTTATTTTCTTTCGCTCCCGAATTGCCCGATGATAGTTATGTGATTTCTGTTCGCGCACCTTATGATTTACAACCTTATGGTCATGCTTGGTATGCGATTCATTTTGATGCTGATGAAAATAAATTTTCAGATAACGAACAAGCAAAAGAATCGGTTGAACTTATTGCTCATTTTATTGATGAAATCGTAAAAAAATATCCAATAGATGAATCAAATATTGCATTAATTGGTTTTAGTCAAGGCGCCATTTTAAGTTATGCCACTGCCCTAACCTATCCTGAAAAAGTAACAAAAGTTGTTGCTTTAAGTGGTTATTTAAATCAAGAAATCATACCTGAAGTTCTCGATACAAAAGCTATTTCGCATTTAAAATTCTTTATTTCTCACGGAAGTGTTGACCAAGTTATCCCTGTAGATTGGGCCCGCAAAGCTAAACCTGCTTTAGAAAAATTAGGCTTAGAAACCGAATACCAAGAATACCCAATTGGTCATGGTGTTTCACCAAAAAATTTCTTTGATTTTAAAGTATGGTTAACCAAATAAAACAAAAAAGCTCCGATCGCAATTTCGGAGCCTTTTTCTAACCAACTTTAAACTAAACAACTTATTATGAGCTTATGATTTAGGTGTTATTACAGCATCTATAACGTGTATAACACCATTTTTTTGATTCACATCTGCAATTGTTACTTTAGCACTATTCCCATTTTCATCTGTAATGTAAACATCTTTACCTTTCATCCAAGCGGTTAGTGTGCCGCCACTTACCGTTTTAAAAGAATATTTCCCATTACCTTTTTTGATGGCATCAACAATATCTTTTGAACTCCATTTTCCTGCCGCAACATGGTACTTTAAAATAGTTTGCAACATTTCTTTATTTTCTGGCTTTAGTAATGTTTCAACAGTTCCTTTTGGTAATTTATCAAACGCTGCATTTGTTGGGGCAAAAACGGTGAATGGTCCATCTGACATTAATACGTCTACTAATCCTGCTGCTTTTACTGCGGCTACTAAAGTAGTATGGTCTTTAGAATTTACTGCATTTTCAACAATATTTTTACTTGGGTACATTGGAGCGCCACCCACTTCAACCGTTTTCTCTTTAGATTGTGCAAATGTTGTTGAACTAAATAATAATCCGAAGGCTACTATACTGGTAGCTAAAATTTTGTAGGTTTTCATTTTTTTTGATTTTTAAGTTATAATTGCATTTACGCTGAAAACATTTTTTTGGATTTAAAAAATGAAAAATAATTTAATCTTAAGACTTTATTTCTTCAAATTCGATTATATTCTTTAAATTTGTTATCTAAAAAAAATAAAGGTATGGCAACAGTAACATTAGGAGGAAATCCAATTCACACATCAGGTGAATTACCAAAAGTAGGTACAAAAGCTACAGATTTTAATTTAGTTAAAACCGATTTAGAAACTGCATCTTTAGCTGATTTTGCAGGATCTCGAGTAGTATTAAATATTTTTCCAAGTGTAGATACGGGAACGTGTGCTGCATCTGTGCGCAAATTCAACGAAAAAGCAAGTACTTTAGAAAACACAAAAGTACTTTGTATTTCAAGAGATTTACCATTTGCTCAAAAACGTTTTTGCGGTGCTGAAGGATTAGAAAACGTCATCAACCTTTCTGATTTTAAAGAAGGTAGTTTTGGAAAAAATTATGGTTTAGAAATTACAGACGGACCTTTAGCAGGTTTACATTCTCGTGTGGTTGTAGTTTTAGACGAAAACGGAACGATACTTCACACTGAACAAGTAAACGAGATTGCAGACGAACCTAATTATGAAGCTGCTTTAGCTGTATTATAGATGAAATTTGAAAAAGACGAAACACTTTTTACCGGTAGACTAAAAAGTATGGTATTTGCACTCAAAGGTGCTTTTAAATTAATTACAACTGAACACAGTGTAATGGTTCAATCGTCATTAGCAGTGCTAATGACGATTGCTGGTTTTTATTTTGGCATTAACCGAATGGAATGGATGATGCAAATCTTAGCGTTCGGTTTGGTTTTAAGCATTGAAGGTTTAAATACAGCTGTTGAAAAAATTGCCGATTTTATTCATCCTAATTACCACGAACGCATTGGTTTTATTAAAGATATTGCAGCTGGCGCTGTGTTTTTTGCAGCCTTAACCGCAATAGCAATAGGATGTATTATTTATTTTCCATATTTGTTTTAAATTAGCTACTTTTGTAAAAATTGTTCCGTTTAAATGGCCAAACAAAACTCAAAAGATTCCGTTAAAACAGCTCCTGATAATTCTAAAGAAAAATTCTCTTGGAAACTTAGCCGTCAACAAAAATTTGTTGTGGGAGTGCTACTTATTTTCTTTTCTTTAGCTTTATTATTATCGTTTATTTCCTATTTCATTACAGGAAATGTTGACCAAAGCGAAGTTAGTCAATTCGCCAATAGAAGTGCGAAAACCGATAATTGGTTGGGCAAAATTGGTGCGTTTTTAGCCGATTTTTTCTTATACAAAGGATTTGGAGTAACTTCATTTATATTCATTCGAATTGTATTTTTAGTTGGAGCCTATCTAGTATTAGATATGGCGTTGACTAAATTGAAAAAAAGTTTCTTTTGGGACTTATTTCTAATTGTTATCGGTTCTGTTTTGTTAGGGTTCTTTTGGAATGTGATTCCGCAATTAGGTGGAACTGTTGGCTATGAAATGAACTTATTTATTCAAGATTACATCGGAAAAACAGGAACTTTATTGGTTTTACTTTTCGGAATTGTAATTTTCTTAGTCTTTAAAATCAAAATATCACCCGATAGCTTTACTTCTATTTTTGAAAAATCTAACGATTCCTATAAAGAAGATTTAGTAGCCGAAAAAACGACAGAAAGTTCATTAGCAGATACCCTTCCAACTGAAGAACATTTAGAAACCGAAAATGATTTGCCAATCGTGCCAATTTCTTCAAAAGAAGAAGATTTTATATTGACTGAAGATGAAGAAGAAATGGGTAATTTTGAATTAAAAACCTATCCAAACTCTTTTGAAATCAACAAAGAAGCTCTAAAGCCAACCATTTCAAACGCTTCTGAATTAAGTTTAGAGCCAAAAATAAAAACTGAAACTCCACAAGTAACTAATTTTTCAATAGAAGATAAAAGTATTCCGCAAGAAACCTTTGTTAATGAAGATGCCTTTGTTATTGAAAAAATAGAAGAAGAAGTTTTAGTTGAAGAAAATTTAGCTGCACGATTAGTACAAGATTTTGGTGAATTTGACCCAACATTAGAATTATCGCACTACCAATTTCCGCCAATTGATTTATTAAAAGAATATTCTTCGGGCGGAATTACCATCAATCAAGCCGAACTAGAAGAAAATAAAAATAAAATTGTAGATACCTTAAAGAATTATAGCATTGGTATTTCGCAAATTAAAGCAACTGTTGGTCCAACAGTTACTTTATACGAAATTGTTCCCGAAGCTGGTATTCGTATCTCAAAAATTAAAAACTTAGAAGATGATATTGCACTTTCATTAGCGGCTTTAGGTATCCGTATCATTGCTCCTATCCCAGGAAAAGGAACAATTGGTATCGAAGTACCTAATAATAATCCGACGATGGTTTCAATGAAAAGCGTAATCTCTTCACCCAAATTTCAAACCGCCGAAATGGAATTACCTATTGCTTTAGGAAAAACCATTTCTAACGAAACATTTGTAGTCGATTTAGCAAAAATGCCTCACCTATTGATGGCAGGTGCAACCGGACAAGGAAAATCGGTAGGATTAAATGCGGTGTTGACTTCATTATTGTACAAGAAACATCCTGCAGAAGTTAAGTTTGTTTTGGTGGATCCAAAGAAAGTAGAATTGACTCTTTTTAATAAAATTGAACGTCATTATTTAGCCAAACTACCTGATGGTGGTGATGCGATTATTACCGATAATACAAAAGTAATCAACACTTTAAATTCATTGTGTATTGAAATGGACAACCGTTACTCTTTATTAAAAGATGCAATGGTTAGAAACATTAAAGAATACAATGAAAAATTTAGACACCGTAAATTAAATCCAGAAAACGGACATCGTTTTTTACCCTATATCGTTTTGGTGGTTGATGAGTTTGCTGATTTAATTATGACTGCAGGAAAAGAAGTAGAAACACCAATTGCACGTTTAGCGCAGTTAGCTCGTGCTATCGGAATCCACTTGATTATTGCTACGCAACGTCCTTCGGTAAATGTTATTACAGGTATGATTAAAGCCAATTTCCCAGCTCGTATCGCTTTTAGAGTAACTTCAAAAATAGATTCAAGAACCATTTTGGATTCAGGCGGAGCAGATCAGTTAATTGGACGAGGTGATTTATTGTATACACAAGGCAACGAAATTGTACGTGTGCAATGTGCTTTTGTAGATACACCAGAAGTAGATAAGATTTGTGATTTCATTGGTTCACAAAAAGCATATCCTGAAGCTTACTTACTTCCAGAGTATGTTGGCGAGGAAAGTGGCATAAAACTTGATATAGACATATCCGAAAGAGATTCTTTATTTAGAGATGCTGCCGAAGTAATAGTCACTGCACAACAAGGAAGCGCATCTTTAATCCAAAGAAAACTTAAATTAGGTTACAACAGAGCAGGAAGATTGATTGATCAATTAGAAGCTGCTGGAATTGTAGGCCCTTTTGAAGGAAGTAAAGCCCGTTCAGTTTTAATTCCTGATTTAGTTGCCCTAGAACATTTTTTAAATAATGAACAAAATTAACAACAAAATGAAACGTATTTTAAGTGTCGTATTCGTACTTTTTATAGGATTATCAATGCAAGCACAAGATGCAAAAAAAGCAAAAGAGCTTTTGGATCAAGTGTCGGCAAAGGTAAAATCGTATAACAATATTGTAATCGACTTTAAATATTCTTTAAGCAATCCGAAAGAAAAAATCAACCAAGAAAGTAATGGCAATGTTGCTCTTCAAGGCAATTTATACCATCTAAATTTCATGGGTGTTACCAAAATATTTGACGGCAAAAAAGTCTACACAATTGTGCCAGAAGATGAAGAAATCACTGTTGAAAATTTTGACCCTAAAGATGACAAAGCAATCACCCCTAATAAAATGTTAACCTTTTTTAATACGGGGTATAAATATGCTTGGGATGAACTTCAAAACGTTAAAGGAAGAAAAATTCAATATGTAAAATTAATCCCGAATAGCACAAAAGATACACGCAAAGAAATCCTTGTGGGAATTGATACGCAAACCAAACACATTTACAATGTAATAGAAGTTGGAAAAAACGGATCTAAAACAACTTTAACTGTTAATTCTTTTAAAACAAATCAGCCATTATCGAAAAATCATTTTACCTTTACCAAATCAAAATATCCTAATTATTACATCAATAAATTAGACTAAAAAAGTTCGGGTGAAAATTTTAGATAAATACATTATTAAATCCTACATGATTACATTTACTACGGTATTTGTAATCTTGTTTTTTATATTCGTTTTACAAGGAATTTGGTTATTCATTGCCGAATTAGCCGGAAAAGATTTAGACTTATTTACCATTGTAAAATTCTTATCCTTCTATGCTCCTACTATTGTTCCGATGGTTTTACCGCTATCCGTACTTTTAGCCGCCATCATGACATTTGGTAGTTTTGCCGAAAACTATGAATTTGCTGCTATGAAATCATCAGGTATTTCATTGCAAAGAGCCATGAAAATGCTGTCTATTACCATAGGAATTCTAGCCTTTGTTTCGTTCTTTTTTGCGAATAATGTTATTCCCGAAGCACAATATAAATTTATTAATCTTAGAAAAACAATTGTGCAGCAAAAGCCAGCCATGGCAATTGCTGAAGGACAGTTTAACACGATTGGTACTTCGAATATAAAAGTTGATAAAAAATCGGGCGAAAATGGTGAAATCTTAGAAGGTGTGACGATGCATGTTAAAAACAATAACATGGGACTTGGCGCAAACACTATTATTAAAGCAAAAAGAGGTTTATTAACTAGTGAAGATGATTCAAATTATTTACAATTAGAATTGTATGATGGCTTTTATTATGAAGACATTCATCCCAAAAAATACGAAGATCGTAAAAAAGTGCCCTTTGCAAAAAGTAGCTTTAAAAAATATGTTATAAATATTGATTTAACGAAACTTAATCAAACTGAGATAGAAGATGGAACTATAACATCTGAAAAAATGCTTACCGTTTCTGAATTGATTTATACAATTGATTCATTAGACCAAGGCTACAAAAAAGATGTATTGTCGTTTGCAGATAATATAGTTTCCAGAAGTGACAATGTTTTTATAAAAAAGAATCTTTATAAAAATACTATGTCAAATAAAAAAGAGAATGAAGTTAAAGATTTACTAACCATTTTTACGCCTGCCGAAAAAATTAAAATAATAGAAACAGCTAAAAATAATGTTTCCAGTACCGAATTTAGTATTCACAATAGTAAAACTGATCTAGACTACAAGTCTAAAAACATCAATCAACATTGGTTAGCGGTTTATGAAAAATTCATTATTGCCTATTCATGTTTACTAATGTTTTTTATTGGTGCACCACTTGGAGCTATTATTAGAAAAGGTGGATTAGGATTACCCATTGTCTTTGCAATGCTGGTTTTTATAACGTTTCACTTCATCAATACCTTTGGTAGAAAATTAGCACAAGAAGATAGTATTCCTGCCATCTTAGGTTCTTCATTATCTTCGATAATTTTAACTCCTTTAGCTATTTTCTTAACCTATAGAGCAACAAATGATATCGGAATAATGATTAATTGGGATTGGATTACAGATCCGATTATAAAATTATTCAATAAAAACAATACTAAAGAAATTAAATTTAAAAAAGAAATTGTTTCATTAGATACCGTACAGTTAAATGAAAATGATGCTGTTACAAATGCGTTAATTAATAATGAAACGAGTGTTTTGATAAACATTGTAAAAAATTCTGAACAATTTAAATACAATTCTGAACAAAGATTAATTGCTTTGAAAGTACTTGAAAATAGAGGCATTTCTCAACAAGAATTACTTGAGAAAAAATCACTTTATAATGAAGAATTCTTGAAACTTACATTTTTGAAAAAACAATATAATAGTTTATCAAATTCAACAATTGCTATATATGTAATTTCATTCATATTATCTATTCTTGCTACAACAAACAATTTGATAATAATTATATTAAGTCTTTTAAGTATAATTTTGTTATACGTCTTAATATTTAAGTCTCAACAAACCTTAGAAGAAATAAGCAAAATTACAAATAGACATAATTTCTCAAACATTTACATTTCGCTTTTTTTAGGATTTCCATTCTATATTTTTATTTATTTATACAACAGAAATCAATTAAAAGAGGCAATTACAGAATTTAATAATTAACGACAACAATTAAACCCCATGTCAAACAACATACAACTAAACACCATTGAAGAAGCTATAGAAGACATCCGTCAAGGAAAAGTAATCATAGTAGTCGATGATGAAGACAGAGAAAACGAAGGTGATTTTTTAGCTGCAGCCGAAAAGGTAACACCTGAAATGATTAATTTCATGGCAACTCACGGTAGAGGACTCATTTGTGCACCTTTAACTGAATCTCGTTGTAAAGAATTAGACCTTCATGCCATGGTGCGCAATAATACAGATCACATGGAAACTGCTTTCACCGTTTCAGTTGACTTAAAAGGAAAAGGGGTTAGCACTGGAATTTCTGCATCCGATAGAGCAAAAACTATTGAAGCTTTAATTGATCCAGAAACAAAACCTTTTGATTTGGCACGACCTGGGCACATTTTCCCATTGATTGCAAAACAAGGTGGTGTTTTAAGAAGAACCGGACACACCGAAGCAGCTATAGACTTTGCTCGTTTGGCAGGTTTTAAACCCGCTGGAGTAATTGTAGAAATCATGAACGAAGACGGTTCTATGGCACGTTTACCACAATTAGTAGCTGTAGCAAAAAAATTCGATCTAAAATTGGTTTCAATTGAAGACTTAGTAGCCTACAGAATGCAACACGATAGCTTGATTCAAAAGAAAGAAGATTTTGATATTGAAACTCGTTTCGGTAAATTTAGAATGAGAGCTTATTTACAAACGACCAACAAACAAGTACATATTGCGTTAACCAAAGGAACTTGGAATGCAGGAGAATCTGTTTTAACCCGAATCAATACCACACAAGTTAACAATGATATTTTAGGCACTTTAACTAGTGACAACGATAAGAAATTGGACAGTGTTTTTCGTTCAATAAATGACGCCGAAAAAGGGGCTATTGTATTCATCAATCAAGAAGTAAAATCGTTGGAATTATTAGAACGAATTACAACACTAAAAACATTACAAAGTCAAGGGGAAATGAGAGCTCCTCAAATTAAAATGGACACCAAAGATTTTGGTATCGGTGCCCAAATTTTACATGACTTAGACATTACTAAAATTAAATTATTATCAAACAGCTCTGCTCCAACTAAGCGAGTAGGAATGATTGGTTATGGATTAGAAATTACAGAATATGTCAATTATTAAAACAAAAAAAAACTCCGATTTTCATCGGAGTTTTTTTTTGTTTATTGATTCATCGAAATTAGAAATTCTTCATTATTTCGCGTTTTCTTAAATCTATCGTGAATAAAGTCCATTGCTTCTACTGGATTCATATCGGCAAGGTATTTACGCATAATCCACATTCTGTGAATTGTATTTTCATCTAATAATAAATCATCACGACGCGTACTTGAAGAAACCAAGTCAATCGCAGGGAAAATACGTTTGTTTGAAATTCTTCTATCCAATTGTAATTCCATGTTACCCGTTCCTTTAAATTCCTCAAAGATAACTTCGTCCATTTTAGAACCTGTTTCGGTTAATGCTGTTGCAATGATACTCAACGAACCACCGTTTTCAACATTACGAGCCGCTCCAAAGAAACGTTTTGGTTTTTGTAACGCATTCGCATCAACACCACCACTTAATATTTTTCCAGAGGCTGGTTGCACGGTATTATAAGCTCTTGCTAAACGGGTAATAGAATCTAATAAAATGACCACATCATGACCACATTCTACCAAACGTTTTGCTTTTTCCAAAACAATGTTTGCAATTTTCACGTGTTCTTGTGGCTCTCTATCAAAAGTTGAAGCAATTACTTCACCACGCACACTGCGTTGCATATCGGTTACCTCTTCAGGACGTTCGTCAATTAATAAAACAATCAAGTAAACCTCTGGATGATTGGCTGCAATTGCGTTTGCAACATCCTTTAACAACATTGTTTTACCCGTTTTTGGTTGGGCAACTATCATTCCACGTTGTCCTTTTCCTATTGGCGAAAACAAATCAATAATACGGGTTGAAATTGTACTATTTCTATCCGCTAAATTGAATTTTTCTGTTGGAAAAACGGGTGTTAAATGCTCAAACGAAATTCTATCACGAACCACTTGCGGATCATGTCCATTGATTTTTAATACTTTTACCAAAGGAAAATATTTTTCACCTTCTTTTGGAGGACGTACAACTCCTTTTACTGTATCACCAGTTTTTAATCCAAACAAACGAATTTGTGAAGTAGATAAGTAAATATCATCGGGTGAAGCTAAATAGTTGTAATCTGACGAACGTAAAAATCCATAACCATCAGGCATCATTTCTAATACCCCTTCACTTTCAATAATTCCGTCGAACTCATAATCGGGCTCTCTAAAATTTTGTTTTTTATTTTGATGTGGATTTTTGTTAGGAGTTCCAGTTCCGTTGTTGCCATTCGTTCCTTCTGTTGGATTACTTTTTTTGTAATCAGGATGATTGGGGTTATTTTGATTTGCCTTATAATTAGGGTTTTTAGACAAATTTTTCTCATTTTGAGCCATTTCAGCTGCTTCTGAGCTTTCAGTTACAGTTGGAACTACTTTTGGTGCTTCCTCTTTAGTAACTTTATGGGGCAAAGGTTTTTTTTCTTTAAAATCTTTACGGGGTAACTTGTTGTTTGGTTTGGGAGCAAATTCTTTTGGTGCTTCCGCTTTAACTTCTTCAATAACTTCCTCTTTAACGGGAATTACTTCTTCAGGTAACTCTTTTAAAGGTTGCGAAAACAAGTCTTTTTTAATTTTTGGTGCTTGATTCACTTCTTTTTTCGGAAGAATTCTAGTCCTTTTTTCTTTTGGTAATTCAGCCTTTTTTTCTGTTGGAATTTCCGATTTTATAACTTCGGGCTTGGCTGCTTGTAAATCTAAGATTTGATACACTAAATCGTCTTTTTTTAGCGAACGGTATTTATTAATCTTAGCTACTTTTGCAATTTCTTGCAAATCAGAGAGTTTCATCTCTTTTAATACTTCAATATCAAACATGGATATATTTTGAATAAAATTGTTGGTTGAATAAAAACAAAAAATGATAAGATTTTTTTTGCAGTGTAAGGTGTCGCAGAATGAAGTACTTACGACTAATACTATGCAATAGTACGAATAAATTTGGAAATAACAATAGTTTAAATTAAAAAGAAATACTATTTTTGCTTTATCAAAAAAGAAAATAATGTTACAACGCATTCAATCACTTTATATGTTAGCCAGTGCAATTGTTACTGGTGCGCTACCTTTTGTTTTTGAATTATGGACAGATAAAAATAAAGTTGACGTTTTTTTTACCTCTTCTATTGTTTTTATTAGTCTGTTTGTTTTGTCAACCGTATTATCTATTTATAGTATTTTAAATTTTAAAAAGAGACAACATCAATTTGTGTTAAACAGATTGAACATGATATTTAACTTTATTTTACTAGGATTTTTTGTGTATCGCTCGCTAAACTTATCCGGAGAAACGTTTGTTTCAGAGAAGGGTATTGGGATGTTTCTTCCTGCAATTTCTATCGTTTTATTAGTCTTGGCAAACAAGGCAATAAAAAAGGACGAAGATCTCGTAAAATCTGTAGATCGATTACGATAAACCTATCATCTTAGTTTATTAGTGCGAAGAAAAAATCCGAAGCGAAAGTTTCGGATTTTTTTGTTTATTTAAACTGAACACTGAACACTGAACACTGAACACTGAATACTGAATACTGAATACTGAACACTGAATACTGAACACTGACCACTATTTCTTACCAAGTTCAATCACTTCTAAACACTGTATTTTATCACCATCAATTTCAAAACGCAACATCGTTCGTACTTGATGAAAACCATATTTCCCACAAGCGCCTGGGTTCATGTGTAGTAAATTCAACTGCTTATCAAATTGTACTTTTAAAATGTGCGAATGTCCGCAAATGAATAACTTTGGTGGATTTGTAGTAATTTCGGCTCGAATAGTTGGATTGTATTTATCTGGATAACCACCAATATGTGTAATCCAAACGTCCACTCCTTCACAAAAAAACCGATTATTTAATGGAAATTCCATTCGCGCTTTATCATCATCGATGTTTCCATAAACACCCCGAAGTGGTTTTAACTTTTTAATCGCATCGGTAACTGCTAAATCACCAATATCACCTGCATGCCAAACCTCATCCGCTTGGTTTACGTATTTCAAAATAACATCATCTATGTGGCTATGGGTATCTGATAAAAGCAAAATTTTCTTCATAAAGCAAAATTAAGTTTTTATTATCAGAATTTGGAAGGAACTTTACTTTTGAATTTTGTAAATTTGCATGCTATTGAGAAAACTGAACACTATATTTTGAGATATTTCATAGAATTTGCCTACAACGGAAAAAACTTCCACGGATTTCAGAGCCAACCTGACGCTTCGTCGGTACAAGAAACTCTGGAAAAAGCGCTTTCTACCCTATTTAGATCAACTATAGCCATTGTAGGTGCTGGAAGAACCGATGCCGGTGTGCATGCCAAACAAATGTATGCGCATTTTGAAACCGAATTGGAGTTAGATTCTGAGTATTGGTCTCACAAATTGAACTCGTTTTTGCCTCCATCGATTGTGATTTACAGAATTATTCCGGTTCACGAAGCCGCTCACGCTCGTTTTGATGCCACTTCAAGAACCTACGAATATTACATGCACACGTTCAAAGATGCGTTTATTACCGATGGAAGTTGGTATCATTCCCATCAATTGGATTTGGAAAAAATGAATGAATCATGTAAAATTTTGTTCGAATACATCGATTTTGAATGCTTCTCAAAAGTACATACCGATGTGAATACCTTTAATTGTAAAATTTCAGAAGCACATTGGAAACAAGCTGGAAATCAACTTATCTTTACCATCACTGCCGATAGATTTTTGCGCAATATGGTGAGAGCTATTGTGGGAACTATGGTGAATATTGGTTTAGGCAAAATTGAAGTGGCTGATTTACGCACAATCATTGAAAGTAAAAACAGAGGAAAAGCCGGCTTTTCAGTTCCAGCACAAGGTTTGTACTTAGTAAATGTTGCCTATCCATACATAAAAGAAAGAGAAAAAATTAATGAGTAAAATAAAAACATCTTCGTTTACCAAATTGTTAGCTTACGCAAAACCTTACAAAGGAAAATTGTACTTTGTGAGCTTTTGGGCAATATTCCTAGCAATTATGACGGCTTTAAGACCGTTTTTATTGAACTTTACTATCGATAATTACTTAGTAGATGCCAAAAAAGAAACCAACATAATTCAACAATATTTTGAAGAATTTATGCAGTATTTCTTTGCGGGCAATGACAACCCTACGAATTTGAAAGTATTGGTAATCATTATGTTTATTGCGCTTGCTCTCGAAGCGATTGCTCAGTTTTTATTTACTTATTTAGCCAATTGGTTAGGACAAGATATCATCAAAGATTTACGCGATAAATTATACCTTCATATTACTTCGTTTAAAATGAAGTATTTTGATAATGAACCTGTTGGGAAATTAGTCACCCGTTCGGTTTCAGATATCGAATCCATCGCAAGTATCTTCAGTCAAGGATTATTTATGATTGTGAGTGATGTACTTAAAATGATTATTGTAATTGCTTTTATGCTTGTTATAAATTGGAAAACTACAGGAATTGTACTTGTAATTATGCCTGTTATCCTAATTGCTACCAACATTTTCAATAAAAAAATGAAAGTTGCTTTTAAAGAGGTTCGAAATGAAGTCACCAATCTAAATACGTTCATCCAAGAACGATTAACCGGTATGAAAATCGTACAACTTTTCAATCGTGAAAAAATCGAATTAGAAAAGTTTGAAGAAATCAATCAAAAACACAATAAAGCTTGGTTAAAAAACATTCTGTACAACTCCATCTTCTTCCCTATTGCCGATATTATCTCTAATATTAGTATTGGTTTAGTGGTGTACTTTGGTGCCATTTGGATTATCAATGGCGATACCGATACAACTATTGGGCAATTAGTAGCTTTCAATATGTACATTACCATGCTATACAACCCTTTACGTCAAATTGCAGATAAATTTAACGTAATGCAAATGGGAATTGTTGCTGCCGATAGAGTGTTTGAGATTTTAGATACCGAAGAGAATGTGCAAGATAACGGTACCATTGAAGCATCGCATTTTAAAGGAACTATCGAATTAAAAGACGTTCGTTTTAGTTACATCAAAAATGAAGAAGTTTTAAAAGGAATCAATCTTAAAGTACAACCCGGCGAAACCATTGCTATTGTTGGTAGTACTGGCGCTGGAAAATCGACAATTATTAATTTATTGAATCGTTTTTACGAAATCAATTCGGGTGAAATTACTATCGATAATCGAAACATTAACGACTATACTTTAGAAAGCCTTCGCAAGCAAATTGCTATTGTTTTACAAGATGTTTTCTTGTTTTCAGATAGTATTTATAAAAATATTACACTCCATAACGAAACCATTTCGAGAGAAGATGTAATTGCAGCTGCGAAAAAAATTGGCGTACATGAGTTCATCATGACCTTACCAGAAGGCTACGATTATAACGTAAAAGAACGTGGCGTGATGTTATCGTCTGGACAACGCCAATTGATTGCCTTTTTGAGAGCTTATGTGAGCAATCCAAGTATCTTAATTTTAGACGAAGCCACATCATCTATCGATACGCATTCTGAAGAATTAATTCAAAAAGCAACAGACGCCATTACTAAAGATCGCACATCAATTGTTATTGCACATCGATTAGCAACCGTTGTAAATGCAAGTAAAATTATTGTAATGGACAAAGGTCAAATTGTGGAACAAGGCACACATCAAGAATTATTGATGAAAGCAAATGGATATTACAAGAAGTTGTATGATTCTCAGTTTGCTGTGGAGGTTGAGTAGTTCTCTTAGTCGCAGTCTTCAGTCGCAGTCACGGTATGTCATGCTGTTAAGCATCTCTTGAACTAACATTTTTTCTTTGGAACACAGATTTAAGAAATTTTAGTAATTTTTAAAATTTCTTAAATCTGTGTTCCTAAAATTATAATTTATTTGAATTTTGGAATTTGAATTTTGAAGTTTATTTAATTTTAATTCCTTAAATTCGCAACTTATAAATAAAACTGAAATACTTTATAAAATGAAATACGATATCATAGTTTTAGGAAGTGGTCCTGGTGGTTATGTAACTGCTATTAGAGCATCACAATTAGGCTTCAAAGTAGCCGTTATCGAAAAAGAAAATTTGGGTGGAATTTGCTTAAACTGGGGGTGTATCCCAACAAAAGCATTATTAAAATCGGCTCAAGTTTTTGATTACCTAAAACATGCTTCAGATTACGGATTAACCGTTACAGCTTTCGACAAAGATTTTTCTGCGGTTGTAAAACGTTCTCGTGATGTGGCTGACGGAATGAGCAAAGGTGTTCAATTCTTAATGAAGAAAAATAAAATCGATGTGATTGATGGTTTTGGAAAAGTAAAACCAGGTAAAAAAGTTGACGTAACAGCTGCTGACGGAAAAGTAACTGAATATTCAGCAGATCATATCATCATTGCAACTGGCGCACGTTCTCGCGAATTGCCAAACTTACCACAAGATGGTAAAAAAGTAATTGGGTACCGCCAAGCCATGACGTTACCTGAGCAACCAAAGAAAATGATTGTGGTGGGTTCTGGTGCAATTGGCGTTGAGTTTGCGCATTTCTATAACGCAATGGGAACAGAAGTGACGATTGTAGAATTCATGCCAAACATTGTTCCTGTTGAAGACGAAGACATTTCAAAACAAATGGAACGTTCTATGAAAAAAGCAGGCGTTTCTATTATGACCAATGCTTCTGTGGAACGAATTGACACTACAGGAAACGGGGTAAAAGCATTCGTTAAAACCGCAAAAGGAGAAGAAGTTTTAGAAGCAGATATCTTATTATCAGCAGTGGGAATTAAAACCAACATCGAAAACATTGGATTAGAAGAAACCGGTATTGCTACCGATAGAGATAAAATCTTAGTGAACGCATATTACCAAACAAATGTACCAGGTTACTACGCTATTGGTGATGTAACGCCTGGACAAGCTTTAGCGCACGTAGCTTCGGCTGAAGGTATTTTATGTGTGGAAAAAATTGCAGGTTTACACGTAGACGCATTAGATTATGGAAACATCCCAGGTTGTACGTATGCTACACCAGAAATTGCTTCTGTGGGTATGACAGAAAAACAAGCGAAAGAAAAAGGATACGAATTAAAAATTGGTAAATTCCCATTCTCAGCTTCAGGAAAAGCAAAAGCGAGTGGAACTCCAGACGGATTTGTAAAAGTAATTTTTGATGCAAAATACGGTGAATGGTTAGGTTGCCACATGATTGGTGCCGGCGTTACCGATATGATTGCAGAAGCTGTTGTAGCGCGTAAATTAGAAACTACAGGACACGAAATCTTAAAAGCAGTTCACCCACACCCTACCATGAGTGAAGCGGTGATGGAAGCTGTGGCTGATGCTTACGGTGAAGTGATTCACTTGTAGACTTTAGAAGATAGAAAATAGATTAAATCCGATTTGTGAAAGCAGGTCGGATTTTTTTTGTTTTTAGTTGTTGAAAACTTGCAAAAGGTTTGTAGGAAAATTTGATTATATTTGATAAACCTAAATGTATTGCGATAATCTTGCAAATAAGGCATGATAATAGTCCGAAAGTCGCAAATATACTAGTTAGCCACAATTATAACACAACAAACATATAAATCAAAATGATTAGTAAAATTTATAATTCAAAAGGGTTCCAATCTGCATTACCTTGGATTGTCCTACTAATTGGAATGATATCATTTCTTTATGGAAAATTTGGCAATATTGAAAATCAACAAGTATCAGCGGTATTTTCAGATATAGGTAAAGTTTTCTTGACCGGTGGAATCTTTGGAGTACTTTTAAAAAGCATGCAATTTATGGGTATTTTTAAAGAGGAGATCATTAAAGTCATATATGAGCCAAAGTTTCTCGAAAACAGAAATGACTTACCTGAATTATGGGAAAAAATGTCCACAGTACTTTTTCAAAATAAATTTCCAAATGTCAGTGAGAAGCTTTTAAAAGATGTTAGAGAAACATATTTTCCAACAAAAGAAATTACATATTATGAAAATTCCGAACATCAAATTGAACTTAGAGTAATTGACAAAGCAAACAAAATTATAAAAATAACAGAAACCGCAACATTGGATGTAGTTTGTGAAAATTCAAAAATTACAACTTCATACTTATTTGGACATAGTACAGATGATATTTCAAAATTCAAATTATTAAAGTTTACTATCGACGGTTCAAAACCTAAAAATTCTGTGACTAAAACTGAAGAAATGTACGGGGAAAAATTTGAAGTTACGACCACAGAACTCAAGGGCAAAGAAAGATACGCAGTTGAAAAAGCTTCTGAAAGAACAATAGATTTAAAAATTGATAACATAATTGGTTTTGACTCTAAAAAAATTCTCCATAAGTTGAAAATTCAATTCCATCATGACGAAGATGTGGAAGTAGAATTAATGAAATCAGGAATATTAGGAAACTTTACATTAAAGAAGGAAAATGCGACATTTAAGGAATATCAATTTGATGGCATTGTATATCCAGAACAAGGATATAATGTCGCTATAAAACTTAAATAACCCGATAGCGCGGATTTGCAATCCGTGCCTACAAAACAAAATCCAACTCTACCACAAGTTGGATTTTTTTGTAGAATTAGAATAAACTAAAAAATAATTATCCGCTTTGTAAGAAAATTTAATTAAATTTGAAAAAACGGTTTGAAAACCATTGGTTTATAAACTATTCATTTTTAAAAAATTTAAAATCATTCCTAACCACTTTGTGAAATTTTGATTAAAAAAACTAAACTATGAAAGGAGCTCTTCTAAAAAACTATTTTTTCAAAATTATAGTTATTATTTGTTTGTTTGTTTTTAATAATACAAATTCGCAAGTAGTCACAACTATAGCTGGAAGTAGTTCAGGCTATCAAGATGGTCTAGGAACTACTGCAAAATTTAACGGTTCTGCTGGTATTGTTGTTGATGTAAACGGCAATCTTTTTGTTGCAGATAGACTCAATCATTGTATTAGAAAAATTGCACCTAATGGTATGGTTTCTACCTATGCGGGAAGTGGCACTTCTGGCTTTTTAGATGACACTGGAATTAATGCTCAGTTTAATTATCCTATGCACCTTGCCATTGATTTAAATGGAAATATTTTCGTTGCCGATTCAAATAATCATCGCATTCGCAAAATTTCTCCAACTGGAGTTGTTACAACTGTAGCTGGCAGCGATTCGGGTTTTGCTGATGGAGATGGAAATGTTGCAAAATTTAGTTACCCAGAAGGTATAGCTGTTGATAATTTAGGAAATATTTTCGTTGCAGATTCAAATAATCATCGTATTCGCAAAATCACATCCACCGGATTTGTTACCACTTTGGCAGGAAATGGAACTTTTGGTTTTGCTGACGGAAATGGAAATTTAGCAAAATTTTGGACTCCATGCGGAATAGCCGTAGATTCAAATGGTGCAGTTATTGTAGCAGAAAAACAAAACAATAGAATACGAAAAGTTCAACAAAACGGAGATGTATCTACCATTGCTGGAAATGGAACCTCTGGAAGTGCGGATGGAATTGGGACAACAGCTCAGTTTAGAAATCCATTTGGCGTAGCTATTGACGCGGTAGGAGACATATATGTAGCGGATTCGGGCAATAATCGTATCCGAAAAATAACCCCATCTGGTGTAGTAACTACTTTAGCAGGAAGTACTTCTGGATATTTGGACGGAATTGGGACTGCTGCAAAATTCAATTATCCAATCGGAATTTCAGTAGCTACAGATGGAAAAGTCTATATAAGTGAATCTGGTGGTTGTAAAATTAGAATGATTACTTCTACTTTAAATAACAATTCTTTTAGATTAGAAAATCAAATCATCCTATATCCAAATCCTTCTTCCTCTATTGTTAATTTAGAATCACATGATTTGATACTATCCGAAATTATAATACTAGATATTAATAATAGAACGATAGCTACTAAAGTTGGTTCTAACAATCAAAATAAAATTGATATTCATAACCTGCAAAATGGAATATATACATTACAAATAATTACTGATAAAGGAATTTTGTATAAAAAAATCATCAAAAACTAATTGACGAAACAATTAAAAGAAAATCTTATTCCAGCTCCCGCAAGAATTCGATAGCTCAAATCCAAAATCCTTAACCACATAGTAAACACAAAATCCGATTTGCAAGTGCAGGTCGGATTTGTTGCTTGAAACGGGAACTTTTTTATGTTGGTCTTGAGTATATTTTCAAATCCCCTAGGGGAATTACAAAATTGCTGTACAGCAACTAATCAATTCCCCTAGGGGAATGAATCAATTTCCCTAGGGGAATTGAATTATTTGACAAGTCTAATTTAAAAAATGTCACCAAAAAAAGTAAAATATGTAAATGAAAAATAAAATTATGTAACTATTTAACTTGCAGTAAAATTAGCTTTGCTTACTACTAGCGTAGTAACACCATAAAATAGTCTAAATCCGTTTTGTTCCCTCAAAACGGATTTTTTTTTAAAAACTATAGTCTTATCTTTATATTGAAAAAACAAATCAAAACATGAAACACACCTATAAAATCACGGGAATGACTTGCTCAAGTTGCGAAGAAAAAGTAACGAGTTCGTTATTACAGGTTGAAAACATAACCTCAGTAACCGTTTCTAAAGATACCGAATTGGCAATAATTACAATGGATAAACACGTTCCTTTGAACGATTTAAAAATTGCTTTAGGCACAAAATATAACATTGAAACTACGCTAGACGATGCAATGTTAGAAGAAAATAAAAGTTGGTTCAGCACCTACAAACCTATTGTATTGATCTTTTTTTATATCACGGTTGTGACCTCAATAATGGCGTTCCAAAGTATAAAAAGCAATGAAATGGAAATCCATCAAATTGCGATGAAATGGATGAATCACTTTATGGGAGGGTTCTTTTTGGCTTTTTCTTTTTTTAAATTTCTAGATTTAAAAGGCTTTGCAGACAGTTATAAAATGTATGACATTGTAGCGAAAAGAATTCCGTTTTGGGCGTATTTATATCCGTTCATTGAATTAGGTTTAGGACTTTCGTTTCTGTCTAATATTTTTCCATTACTCACAAATAGTATCACTTTTATCGTAATGACAATTAGTATTATTGGCGTTTTACAAGCGGTATTCAATAAGAAAAAAATTCAATGTGCCTGCTTGGGAGCTGTTTTTAATTTGCCTATGAGTACAGTGACCATTATCGAAGATGCACTAATGATTGTAATGAGTGGTATTATGATTTTTGCATTGGTCTAAAAGTCATAAAACCGGAAAATATATAAATTAAAAATAAAATTATGTAACTATATAACTTGCATTAAAATTAGCTTTGCACCGCTTATAAAACTATCTTTACAAGACATAAATTAGTAAAGTGCCCCCTTGTAATGTTGCATTAAAAGCACTCAACAACTAATTACAGTCCAATTTCATGAAGATACACATTAAATACATGGTTTCGCTTCGCTGCAAAATGGCAGTAAAAGAAGAATTGGACAGAATAAAGTTAAAACATACTTACATTGAGTTAGGTGAAGTAAACCTTAAAAAAAATATTACGGGCGATGAAAGAGAGTCGTTGCGAAAAGGACTTTTGAAAAAGGGACTTGAATTAATTGATGATAAAAAATCGTTACTGATTGAAAAAACAAAAACAACCATCATTGAATTAATTCATTATTCAGAAAAATACCCAAAAATTAATTACTCCGATTACATTAGTGAGCAGTTGGATTACAATTACAACCATCTTTCTTCACTTTTTTCAGAAGTTACGGGAACTACTATTGCAAATTACATCATTATCAACAAAATAGAACGCGTAAAAGAATTATTATTGTATGATGAATTAACGCTTACCGAAATCAGTTTGTTGATGGAATACAGTAGTGTTGCACACCTGTCGCACCAATTCAAAAAAGTTACTGGATTGACCCCAACCTATTTCAAAAATATGAAACAATACAAAAAACGAATCATGCTAGAAGAATTGTAGTCTTACATTTAAGAGGCAATTTTTTTACAACGATTCTGATTAAAATTCATTTAAAAAGCGTAAATTTATGTAATGGTTTCGTTTTGAAACTAATACCACAAAATGAACATGGTTAGGAAGTTTACAGCATCTTTAAAAGCATTCTTTATTGAAGTAGGTGAAATATCTTATTTTGCCAGCCGGTTTTTTAAAGAATTTTTAATTCCTCCCTATGAATTTAAAGAATTCTTGCGTCAATGCTATTACATTGGCAATCGTTCACTTTTTTTAGTAGGAGTTACAGGATTTATCATTGGACTGGTTTTTACCTTACAATCACGTCCCACATTACAAGAATTTGGAGCGGTTTCTTGGATGGCTTCTATGGTTAGTGTTTCTATCATCAGAGAAATTGGCCCCATCATTACGGCGCTTATTTGTGCCGGAAGAATTGGTTCAGGCATTGGAGCCGAATTGGGTTCTATGAAAGTCACCGAACAAATCGATGCTATGGAAGTTTCGGGTACCAACCCATTCAAATATTTAGTCATTACGAGAATATTAGCCACCACTTTAATGTTGCCAATTTTGGTAATTTTTGGCGATGTGTTGGCTATTTATGGTTCCTATTTAGTAGAAAATGTAAAAGACAATGTATCGTTTCAACTCTATTTCAATCAGGTTTTTAATATTTTAGAATTTAGCGACATTATGCCTGCAACCATAAAAACATTTTTCTTTGGCTTTGCCATCGGTTTAATAGGTTGTTACAAAGGCTATTATTGTAAAAAAGGAACCGCAGGTGTTGGAAAAGCAGCCAATGCAGCAGTAGTTTATACGTCTATGCTCCTATTTGTAATCGATTTCATTGCTGTTTTTGTAACCAATATTTTTTATGACATGTAATTATGGAAACAAACAAAGAACCCATCATTGTAATAAAAGAGTTGCATAAAACCTTTGGAACCAATACCGTTTTAAACGACTTTAACTTGGTTTTAAACGAAGGAGAAAACCTTGTGGTCATGGGAAAATCGGGTTCCGGGAAATCGGTGATGATTAAATGTGTAATCGGATTAGAAACGCCCGATAGTGGTTCTATTTTTGTAATGAACAAAGAAATTAATAAGCTCGAACGCGAAGCTATTGATGAACTTCGCACCGAAATTGGCTTTCTATTTCAAGGAAGTGCCTTGTATGATTCGATGTCGGTGCGAGAAAATTTGGAATTTCCGTTACGAAGACATACCAAAAAATTTGGAAAAATAGAAGACACAACGCCTTTAGTAATGGAAGCATTGGAAAGTGTGGGTTTAGCCAATGCAATCAACTTAATGCCAAACGAACTTTCGGGTGGAATGAAACGTAGAATTGCCTTAGCAAGGACGTTGATTTTAAAACCGAAAATAATTTTATACGACGAACCTACAACGGGTTTAGACCCAATAACTTCAAAAGAAATTATCCTTTTGATGCAATCCATACAAGAAAAATACAACACTTCATCAATCATCATCACACACGATGTAGATTGCGCCAAAGCCATTGCCAACAGAATGGTTTTGCTAATTGATGGAATAAATTATATTGAAGGTACTTTTGACGAATTAAACGCCTCAAACGATCCAAAAGTGCAAGCTTTTTTTAAATAAAATACTATGGAAAAAACAGATGCTCAAAAAATACGCTTAGGTTTATTTGTAATTATTGGCTCATTATTTTTTTTAGCGGCAATATATTTTGTGGGAAATAAGCAAAATATGTTTGGCAATACTTCCAACCTAAAAGCCGTTTTTGTTAACGTTAGTGGGTTGCAAGTAGGAAATAATGTACGCTATGCCGGTATAGATATAGGAACCGTTAAAAGTATCGAAATGATTAACGATACCACAATAAATGTTGCCATGTCTATCGAAGATAAAATGCTGACCCATATTAAAAAAGATGCCATTGCAACTATTGGTTCGGATGGTTTGGTAGGCAATATGATTGTAAATATTATACCCGGAAAAGGAAATGCCCAAGCGGTTGTAGCGGGCGATGTGCTTCAATCGTACAGTAGAGCGAGCACAGACGAAATGCTAAAAACATTAGATGTTACCAATAAAAATGCCGCACTTTTAACAGCCGATTTATTGAAAATTACCAACGAAATCAATCAAGGAAAAGGAACAGTTGGTGTTTTATTAAAAGATAGTCTAATGTCGAAAGATTTAAAAGAAACGATGCACGGAACAGCTGAATCAGTAGCTAATTTGAATAAAATGATTCTTTCCTTGAATCAAGAAGACAATGTTATTGGACTTTTAAAAGACAATGACGTTGCCCTAAAAATGAAAAACATCATCACCAATTTAGAAAAATCGAGCGGTGAAATTGACAAAGTAGTGACCAATTTAAATGCTACCGTTGTCAATATAAAAGATGGAAAAGGGGCGTTGAATTATTTATCGAATGATGAAAATTTAGTCAAAAAAATAGATTCTACCATGACCAATTTAAACGATGCCAGCACCAAACTTAACGAAAATTTGGAAGCGTTAAAACACAATTTCTTGTTTAGAGGCTATTTTAGAAAACAAGCGAAGGAGAAGGCGAAGGAGGAGAAAAATTAGTGCTTAAACTAATTTTAATTGTGCAATTTGTTTAAATTAATTGAAACATTTTCATATTTCCAATTTTCATTCACATCTAATTTGTAACGATACTTTATTTTAAAAACATCATTTTTTATTGAACCATCTTCAAACAATTCTTCTGGATGAAACATAAAACCAGATTTTATTGTAATATCAATTTTATCAAAATTAAAATCAATAGATCTTGATTCTCTATTATTCAAATTATAAAAATTCAACTTTTTACTTTCATTATCCAAAGACACAAAAATTGGATTAAAATTATCAATATCTAAAAAAATCTCTTTTCCGAGTTCTTTTATTAAATTGCCATTCTCTTTATCAATTAAAACAAATTCATTTGGCTGACAACAACCAGAAACAACTTTATTTTCTATTAAAATTGACTTTTCATATTCATTCCATTCAACATAACCTAATTTATGGGTATACTCTATCATTTGCTTATCTAAGCTATAAATTATCTTCTTGTAGTTTTTATTTTGAAAAACCAACCAAGATGAATCACAATTGAATTGTCGATAAATTTTAGCACCATTACTAAATAGAGTTTCATCACAAGAAATATAATCTGCTAATTGAAGATTATCTTTACAATTACAATCTTTGTATTTATTTGATTTAGAAGTGACTTTTTCTGAAATTTTATTATTCTCAATTTTATTAGAAATAGAATCTTTGGTGTTACAACTAAACAAAACCCAGAAAATCAAAAAAGTTGACAATGTAGAAAATTTAATATTTGGCATATCAAATATTTGAAATAAAATAGATGTTTATTATTGAGCTTATAATTTCTCTTTCACTAAATTCAACACAATCTCAAATTGTTCTTTTTTACTTAGCGAAGAATTGTCAATTTCAATAGCATCATCCGCTTTCACAAGTGGCGAATCGTCTCTATGCGTGTCAATATAATCGCGCTCTTCTACGTTTTGAAGTACGTCTTCAAAGGTAACGTGTTGACCTTTTTCAACTAATTCATCAAAACGGCGTTGTGCTCTCGTTTTAGAACTTGCCGTCATGAATAATTTCAATTCAGCATCCGGAAAAACAACGGTTCCAATGTCTCTTCCGTCCATTACAATACCTTTGTCTTTGCCCATAGCTTGTTGTTGTTCCACTAATTTAGCACGAACTTCTGAAATTTCAGCTACTTTACTTACCATACGAGAAACTTCAATCGTTCTAATTTGCGTTTCAATGTTTTCGTTATTCAAATACATTTCGGCAAATCCTAAAGTGGCATTGAATTGAAAACGTAAATGGATTGTTGGCAATTGTGCAATTAAACCTTCTTTGTCTAAATGCGTTTCAGAAACCAAGTTATGCTGCATCGCAAAATAAGCCACCGCACGATACATCGCACCCGTGTCTACATACACATAACCCAATTCTTTAGCCAATTGCTTCGCTAATGTACTTTTCCCTGTTGACGAAAAACCGTCTATTGCTATGGTAATTTTTTTCATATGTTTTGCCACAAAGACGCAAAAGCGCTAAGTTTTATTATTTTCAAATCTATTGACTTTTATTTAAACATATAAGTCATGTAAGTTTTTTAAGTAACTATTTGCGAAAAATAAAGTCCATTTAAGCTTATCACTTTTTACTTTTCACTTCTCACTTCTAACTACTCCAAATCAATCATCAAACCAAACAAACTCGTATTAGCTGCCACAGTATATCTTGAATAGGAATAATCAAATTTAATTTTACCAAATCGAAGACCAAAACCCGCTGAAATACCAGAAAAATGGCGTTGCTCTACAATACGCAACTCTTCACTTCTTCTAAAATTATATCCCAATCGAATATTGAATCCTTTTTCTGGAAATAATTCGGCGCCAACAATTACGTGACGTAAAGCATTATTAAAAAATGAAACTTTTTCTTCTTTAGAGCCACCGTCCAAACTGCCTTCTGCACGATTTGGGTTCGAAAAAGCAATATTCCATTCTTGTAAATTTTCAAAAGTCAAATGCCAACGAATAGGAACATTTTCCATTAATTGCGAAATTCCAGCATCTATGGAAAGTGGTAATTTTTCACGGGTATCAGCATACGGCTTGAGTTGGAAACCAATATTTCTCACCGTAAAACCATAGTTGATATCATTTGGCTCATCAATATACAAAAAGCCTAAATCTACTGCCGCTCCCCAAGAATTATAACTTTCTAAGGTAGAAGAAATCAATTTAGCATTGGCACCAATATACATATCAGTCCAAGGCAAATTGTAGGCATAACCAAGTGATAATGCAGCTTCACTTCCCGTAAAATCAGAGGTTAGATTTCCCAATTCATCACGACCTTCAAAAGTGCCATAATTGATATAACTAATTCCTGCATGAAAGGTTTGCAAATGACGGTCATACGTATACGCGTAAGCGGCAGTTCCATAAGAAACTTCTCCGTAATAACTTCCGTAGTTTGCAGACAAACGTTTGTGCATTTCAGGGTTAATTGTAGCAGGATTGTAAAATGCTTGGTTGACATCAAAATCAACCACAGTAACGGTTTTTCCACCCAAAGCTGCTTGTCTTGGTGATTGTGCTAAGTTTAAAAACTGATATACATACTTACCTCCTATTTGACTAAAAGCAGTAGTCGATAGCAGTAATATGTAAAATAATATCGTTTTCTTGAGCATTTTATGGTGTTAACTTAATGATAACGCAACTGCGAAGATAAAATTATATCAGTTAGGAAACAAAAAAAGAAGAGACTGTCTCAAAAGTCTATTAATGTCAAGCTGAACTCGTTTCAGCTTCTCTAAATAATTGAATATCAATAAATTTAGATTCTGACTCGAGCTTGCGAACTGACGTAGTAAATAAATTCAGAATGACAAAATTACGACTTTTTAGAAAATCTCTTCTTACAATATTTTTTTATAATTACTTTTTAACTTCTAAAACTTTAGCGTTTTTAACCTTTTGATCGGTAATAGCAATTGCTAAAACTTCGCTCATTTTATCAACATAATGAAAAGTTAAGCCCTCAATATAATCAGGCTTGATTTCTTCAATATCGCGCTTGTTTTCTTTACACAGAATAATTTCTTTGATGTTGGCTCTTTTAGCGGCCAAGATTTTTTCTTTGATACCGCCAACAGGTAATACTTTTCCACGAAGCGTGATTTCACCAGTCATGGCAATATTTTTCTTGATTCTTTTTTGTGTGAAGGAAGAAACCATAGAAGTCAACATCGCAATTCCAGCACTTGGTCCGTCTTTTGGAGTAGCACCTTCTGGCACGTGAATATGAATGTTGTAATTGTTTAAAACTTCGGGATCAATTCCTAAAAATTCAGCATTAGAGCGAATATACTCCAAAGCAATTGTCACCGATTCTTTCATAACTGTACCCAAATTTCCTGTCATGGTCATCGTTCCTTTTCCTTTAGAAATCAACGATTCAATAAACAAAATATCACCACCCACTGATGTCCAAGCTAAACCAGTAACTACACCTGCAACATCATTATTTTCATATTTATCGCGTTCCATTCGAGGCGATTTTAATACTTCTAAAATATCGGCATCCGAAACTTTTACGTTGTAGGTTTCGTCCATTGCAATTGATTTTGCAGCATGACGTACTACTTGTGCAATTTTTTTCTCTAAACCACGCACACCTGATTCACGGGTATAACCTACAACAATTTTTTCCAATTGTTTTTTACCTATTTGCAAATCTTTAGCCGTTAATCCGTGCTCTTTTAATTGTTTTGGAAGCAAATGTGTTTTTGCAATTTCTATTTTTTCTTCAATGGTGTAACCTGTCATTTCGATGATTTCCATACGGTCACGAAGGGCTGGTTGAATTGGAGATAAACTATTTGAGGTTGCAATGAACATTACTTTTGATAAATCATACCCTAATTCCAAGAAATTATCATGGAATTCTTTGTTTTGTTCTGGATCTAAAACTTCTAACAAAGCCGAAGATGGATCACCATTATGACTTGAAGATAATTTATCAATCTCATCTAAAACAAACACCGGATTTGATGTTTTTGCTTTTTTGATGTTTTGAAGAATTCGTCCAGGCATCGCACCAATATAAGTTTTTCGATGACCACGAATTTCTGCTTCATCACGCAAACCACCTAATGACATTCTGATGTATTCTCGACCTAAGGCTTCGGCAACCGACTTTCCAATGGACGTTTTTCCCACACCTGGTGGGCCATACAAACATAGAATTGGCGATTTCATATCGTTACGCAATTTTAAAACCGCTAAATGTTCGATGATGCGTTTTTTACTTCTTCTAATCCGTAATGGTCTCTATCTAGAATTCTTTGGGCACGTTTTAAATCAAAATTATCTTTGGTAAACTCGTTCCAAGGTAATTCTAAAAACAGCTCAATATAGTTGCGTTGAATTCCAAAATCGGGTGAATTTGGATTGGTGCGTTGCAATTTAGACAGTTCTTTTTCGAAATGTTTTGCTGTTTTTTCGTCCCATTTTTTCTTTAATCCTTTGGCACGCATTTCTTCAATTTCAGCTTCATACGATACACCACCCAATTCTTCTTGAATGGTTTTCATTTGTTGCTGTAAGAAATATTCGCGTTGTTGTTGGTCTAAATCAAAACGAACTTTTGATTGTATATCGTTGCGAACTTCTAATTTTTGAAGTTCTAAATTCATAAAACGCAAGGTTTCTAACGCTCTATCCTTTAAATTTTTAATCGATAACAATTGCTGCTTTTCTTCGACAGAAAGATTCATATTCGAAGAAACAAAATTGATTAAAAACGGATTACTTTCGATGTTTTTGATAGCAAAAGTAGCTTCCGTAGGGATGTTTGGGCTTTCTTTTATAATTTGAATTGCCAATTCTTTTATCGCATCGACTATGGTTTTAAATTCTACATTTTTATCATCCGGACGTTCCTCAGCTACTTCTTTAATGGTTGCTTTAAGATACGGTTCTTCTTGCGTAAAAGTGTCAATTTCAAAACGTTTTTTTCCTTGAAGAATAACGGTTGTGTTGCCATCTGGCATTTTTAAAACACGCATAATACGCGCTACCGTTCCAATATGATGCACATCACTTGGTGATGGATCTTCTTCGTTTTCATCAATTTGAGCCACAACACCAATGATTTTTCCTTTGGCATTGGCATCGTTAATTAATTTAATAGATTTATCTCTTCCAGCGGTAATAGGTATTACTACACCTGGAAATAAAACGGTATTTCGTAAAGGTAGAATTGCAATGTCTTTTGGCAATTCTTCGTTGTTCATTTCTTCTTCATCTTCGGGCGTCATTAATGGAATCAATTCTGAATCTGGATCCATTTCCTGAAGTGACAAATTGTCAAGGGCTAATATTTTGTGATGTGGCATACGTATAAATATGGTCTTTTTGTCAGTAAATTAATTTATGAAAACTATTCAAAGTTACGAATAACAAGCTTATTTTATTGATAATCAAATCATAAAATAATTTTAAATAGTCAATTCAAAGCTATTAGTTCAAGATGTATGCCATAAAAAAATCCCGAAGTGTTCGTTCGGGATTTTGATATAAAGGTTATAAAAAATTAATCCACCTGATTATCAAACTCAACATTTGTAAAAACTCCATTAGTTATAGACTTTGTAGTTGAGTTAGAAATATTATACGCTTCAAAACTAAAAGTACCTGAAACTTTATCATTAGTTGTATCAAAATTTGTTATAGTAACTGTTCCAATTGAAGTATCCGTCATTGGATTATATGAAGAAAAAGCTCCACCTAAACCACCTAATGAAGCATCAAAATATTGCAATAAATTCAAACTTGTACTTTCCATACTTGCAGGAAAAGTCCCTACAGCTGGATTTATAATTTGAAATGAAATAGTTTTACCACTACTACTTAACCCACTAATTATTAATTGATTGCCAATTGCGCTTACTGAATAATCTCCCAATGTCTCATCAGCAACAAAATTACTTCCATCAATTTTTGCTGTAAATGAACTTGTTGATGATCCTCCGGCAGCTATATCAATAGCTGGATCAATAGGCTCATTATCACAAGAAGTTGTCGTAAAAGCTAGAGTTAAAACAAGAAGTGCTAAAATTGATTTTATAGTTTTCATACGTTAATTTGTAAAATTTTTCAAATATAATAAGTAAATTTAATTTTTTGGTACTCTTAGTAATAAAAGTAATCCTATT
The DNA here is from genome assembly GCF_025947285.1 of Flavobacterium sp. N2820. Classification (NCBI taxonomy): domain Bacteria; kingdom Pseudomonadati; phylum Bacteroidota; class Flavobacteriia; order Flavobacteriales; family Flavobacteriaceae; genus Flavobacterium; species Flavobacterium sp. N2820. The sequence continues at coordinate 1,240,312 of NZ_CP110008.1, forward strand.
GCAAAAAATAAAATCAAAAATAAAATAGCATTTTGAATTTTACCCGTAATATCAGCAATGTAACCATAGGTCAGCATACCTATGACGATACCAACTTTTTCTGCAACATCATAAAAACTAAAAAAAGAGGTGGTGTCAACTGTATCCGCTGGAATAAATTTAGAATACGTTGAACGGGAAAGGGACTGAATACCTCCCATTACCAAGCCCACAAAAAATGCCGCAATGTAAAAATCATTGGGAGTAATCACAAAATAAGCATACGTACAGATGAGTATCCATAAAAAATTTAAGCCTATTAATATTTTAATGTTCCCATATTTTGACACCAATTTAGATGTAGCCCAAGCGCCAAAAACAGCGACCAATTGAATCACTAAAATACTGATGATTAAACCCGTAGTTCTTTTACTATCACTACCCCAATTTATTTCCTTTTCACCAAAATAGGCAGCAATAATCATAATAGTTTGCACGGCCATGCTGTACACAAAAAAAGCAGCTAAATAACGCTTTAAAGGGAGTATGCTTTTAATTTGTTGCCAAACTTTTAACAATTCTCTAAAACCATTAAAAAACACATTTTTGTGCATTTTATTACTGTTTTTATGATTCGGAAGATAGTAATAGGTGTACTGACTAAACCCAATCCACCATATCCCAACTAATAAAAACGAATAGCGCATCATTTGCATTTTTTGTGCTCCTTCAACAGACATGACCATTGCCAAACAAACCAGTAATAAGACAACACTTCCAATATAACCTAAACTAAACCCTTTTGCACTGATTTTATCTTGTTGTTCTTTGTGCGCAATATCAGGTAAATAGGAATTGTAAAAGACTAAACTGCCCCAAAAGCCAATTAAGGCCAACAAATAGGTTATTAAACTAAAAATAATAGATTCTTTCGCTATCGAAAAAAAGTATAAGCTCATACACGATAAGGAACCAACATAGCAAAACAATTTTAGGAAAAACTTCTTATTTCCTAAATAATCTGCAATTCCAGAAAGCAAAGGGGAAACAAAAGCAATAATCAAAAAACCCAAAGCTGTTACATAACTAATTAAAGACTCACTTCGAATTAAAAATCCAAACAATTCAACTTCTTCTATTCCTTCGGCTCTAAATAATGCACCATAAAATATGGGGAAAATTGTAGATGAAATTACTAATGTATAAACAGAGTTTGCCCAATCGTAAAACGCCCAAGCGTTAAGTAACTTTGAACTTCCTTTTTCTAAATTTGCCATAAATTAAAAAATCCCGACGAATTAAGTCGGGATTCAAATATAGTATTTTATTTAGTTATTTAAAAGTCACTCCAAATTTAGCAGCTTCTGCTTTTGCTTGAGGAATTAAACTTTTTATGTTAGCAATACGTGTAGCATTACTAGGGTGCGTACTCATAAACTCAGGTGGAGCTTGTCCGCCGGATTGAGCAGCCATTCTTTCCCAAAAAGTTACTGCATTATCTGGATTATACCCTGCAATAGCCATTAATGTTAAGCCAATCATATCTGCTTCACTTTCATGCGCTCTACTGAATGGTAACATTCCACCAAATTGAGTGGTAGCGCCATAAGCGGTCATTGCTAATTGCTGTGTCTCGGCTGATTTGTTTCCTGTAGCTAATCCAACACCAACTGCACCTGCTTGTTGTAAAACGCCTGCACTCATTCGTTGTTGCCCGTGATTCGCTAATGCATGAGCCACCTCATGTCCCATCACTGCTGCCATTCCAGCATCATCTTTGCAAATTGGCATAATACCTGTATAAAAAACAATTTTTCCTCCTGGCATACACCAAGCATTAACTTCTTTGCTTTCTACTAATTTGTATTCCCATGCATATCCTTCAAGATAATTTGAATGTCCGTTAGCATTCAACCAACGTTCTGCAGCTGTTTTGATTTTCATACCAACATTTTCAACACGTTTGGCATCTGTTGTTCCTGTAACCACTTTATTTTCAGACAAAAACTGGTTATATTGTTGAAAAGCAGAAGGTAAAATTTCACTATTTGGCACCAAAGCCAACGTGCTTTTTCCTGTAAACGGGTTTTTAGCACACGACATTACCAACAAAACGATTGATAGCGTTAAAAATTTTATTTTATTATTCATAGGGACTCTTTTTTATAGTTACAAATTTACACTATTTAACAATAACTTTGTTGTAGAATAAATCAAATTTTATACCAATTATCAAAATTAAAATTAACTATTTTTTATAGTAAAAAAATATTTTTGAATTTGGAATAGTTGTAATTTGCATAAAATTATTTTAAAATGTCAAAAAGTAAAAATAAAGTCAAAAAAAATCTTGAAATTCCCCAAGTAATTCTGCTTACGGCAAAAATTTTACAAGCTATTTCTTCAAAACTTACCGTATTATTTGCAGCCAAACTTTTTACTACACCCATAAAACATAAAATTCCTAAAAGAGAGTATTTAATGGATCAAAATAGTACCCAAAATACTGTATTTATTCCTTCTATTCAAAAGGAAATTGTACTATACCACTATGGAAACAGTACTAAAAAAGTGCTTTTAGTACATGGTTGGTCAGGTAGAGGAACACAATTGGTTAAAATAGCAGATGAAATGCTCAAATTGGGTTACATGACCCTTAGTTTTGATGCGCCTGCACATGGAAAATCTAAAGGAAATTCATCAATTATGACTGAATTTATTGCTTCTATTTTAGAAATTGACAAGCAATATGGCCCTTTTGAATTTGCAATTGGACATTCACTTGGCGGTATGTCGGTTTTAAATGCTATAAAACAAAATCTACAAGTTAAAAAAGCGGTGATTATTGGAAGCGGTGATATTATTCAAGATATTATTGATGATTTCATCGGCAAATTAAAATTAAAACCAGAATATGGTGTAAAATTAAAAGATCATTTTGAAGCTAAATTTGGGGGTAAAATGAATGATTATTCAGCATATAAAGCCGCTGAAAAAACAGAAATACCTGTTTTAATTGTGCATGATAAAGACGATGATGATGTTTCGGTAAAAGCAGCGTACCACATTCAAAAACACTTAAAAAATTCAGAAATAATGATTACCGAAGGTTTAGGACACCGAAAAATTTTGGGGGATGATAACGTAACCCAAAAAATAATTGAATTTATAAAATAAAAAAAATAAAAAAAGCACTTCAAATGAAGTGCTTTTTTGTAGGCGATTGCTTGTTCCGAATTTCGGAAAGGGGTTCTAACCCCCGACCCTCCCGATTTCATCGGGATGCACTGAACCAGCTAAATTAATTCTTGAATTTTGATTTTACTATTCCAGTTTTTTATTTGCTTTTCTCTTTGAATAGCTTCACTTTGAGAATTAAATTCTTCATAATATACTAAAGTCCAATCGTTGGTTGACCCTGTAAAACCTTTGCTTTTTTTTGATTGTGACGAGTAATTCGTTCTGTTAAATTGGCTGTGTAACCAATATAAAATTTGTCTTTAGCAAGACTGTGGAGGATGTAAACAGTATAAGGCATATAAATTTAATTTTGGCGTATAAAAAAATCCCACATTTCTGTAGGATTTAATTTGGTGGGCGATGAGGGGTTCGAACCCCCGACCCCCTCGGTGTAAACGAGGTGCTCTGAACCAGCTGAGCTAATCGCCCCAATAAGATGCTTTACTTCCGTATTGCGAGTGCAAATATACACTGAATATTTGTTTTTGCAAGTGTTTTTAAAAAAAAATTACACAATTTCTGCAACCACAAATGTACTGCCTCCAATGTAAATTAAATCAGTTGCTATTGCCGATTTCATTGCCGCTTGATAAGCTTCTGAAACAGAATTATATACTCTACCATTTAATTCAAAAACAGCTGCTTTTTGTTGTAAATCGGTCGCATCTAATCCTCTTGAAATAGCCGGTTTGCAAAAATAATATATTGCTTTTTTTGGAAATAAAGGTAAAATTGCGTCTAAATCTTTATCGTTAACAACTCCTAAAACAATATGCAATTTGTCAAAATTATATTTTTGCACTTGATGTAATACAATTTTCAACCCATGACTATTGTGTGCCGTATCACAAACAACAAATGGCTTTTCATTCAAGATTTGCCATCTACCCAACAATCCTGTATTGTGAATTACATGTTGTAACCCTAACTTAATGTGTTCTATGGCAATATGAAATTCTGATTGCAATAATTCAATCGCCTGTAAAACTGTTTTCTTATTGTGTTCTTGATAATCACCAAGTAAAGCACAATCATAAGTAACTGGTGGATTGTCTTGCGCAAAATAAATGGGTGCAATTTCTGCTGACGCTTTTTCAAGAAAAACAGCTTTTGTTTCTGCTGTATATTCTCCAATAACAACAGGAATATTCTTTTTGATAATTCCGGCTTTCTCAAAAGCTATCTTTGCTAATGTATCGCCTAAAAACTGTGTATGATCAAAACCAATATTGGTAATTACAGCAACCAAAGGCGTAATAATGTTGGTAGAATCCAGTCTTCCTCCCATACCTACTTCAATAACAGCTACATCAACTGCTTCTTTTGCAAAATAATCAAAAGCCAAGCCAACTGTCATTTCAAAAAAACTCAACTGATTTTCTTCAAAAAAAGATTTGTTTTGAGCTATAAATTCCACTACAAATTCCTCCGAAATCATATCGCCATTAATACGAATGCGTTCGCGAAAATCTTTTAAATGAGGTGAAGTATATAGCCCAACTTTATAACCCGCTTCTTGCAAAATTGAAGCTATCATAGAAGAGGTCGAACCTTTTCCATTAGTTCCCGCCACATGTATAGATTTGAATTTTTGTTCTGGATGATTGAGCTGATGTATTAACAAATGTGTATTCGTTAAATCTTTTTTATACGCCGAAGCTCCTTGCGTTTGAAACATGGGCAACTGACTAAACATCCAATCTGTGGTTTCTTTGTAAGTCATTTAAAAATTATTGGAAACGAAAGGTTTGGTCTTTCTTGTTAACCTCACGATAGCAATCGAGCTCCCGTTTTTCGTTACAATCCAATTAAGACTCGGAATGAGTTCTTTATCGGGGTTAAAGTAAAATTAAGGCATTATAATGGCAAAAACAAAAACAATATAACCAATTTGAGTATCTGGAGCATTTGCATCTGCTTTCCAAGTAAAGGATTTAGCTTTTTCAATACACGGATTAACCAAACAGGCTGAACTGTTTGTTGTCCCTCTTGACATAGCTGCACTTATTACTCTTCCTTGCTTATTTACCACCACTTTTACGACAACTTTGCCTACTTCATCACAATCAATATCCGATATATCAAAATCTGATTTCTCTATAGTTCGACCGTTTAAATGAAGGTTCTTTGGAGCTGTACCATTTCCATAAAAACTATTCGCATAGGTTGGTCTTTCAGGCGCACCTTTTCCATAGCCATCATTATCTGTATGTTGCCCAAAAGACACTATTGAAAATAAAAAAAGTAAATAAAAAGCTTTCATATTTTACTCTCCAACTTGAAAATTAACCACCACAAAACCGATTTGAGTATCGGGTGCATTGGCATCGGCTTGCCATTTAAAGGTTTTTGCGGTTGCAATGGCAGGATTAACCAAACATGGATTTGTATTTGTTGTTCCTTGTGCGCGTTCGGCACGGATTACAGTTCCTTGTTTGTTTACCCAAATTTTCACCACAACTTTCCCTGATTCATTACAATCTTGAACTTTTTTAGAGTTCCCAGCTAACTTTCTACCAGCTAAACCCCAACCCGTACCTTTACCGGCTCCTTTTCCGTCTCCAGAACCATCACCATAAAAACTATTGGCGTACAAGCTTCCATTTTCTTTTCCTTTGTCGCCATCACCATCTTTATCGTCGCCATGACTTGTATCGCCATTGCCTTCTGTTTTTTTAGCGTTTTTGATTTTATCCAAAGCGGAATTTACTTTCTTCTTTGGTGTTTCTGTTGGTTTGGTTTCTGCTGGTTTAGTAACTGGTTTTTTCTTTTCCGTTTTTGGAAGTGTCACGGGCGCATCAGCATCTTGTGTAAGCGTTTGCTCTTCTGAGGCTTCTGGTTCGCTTTGGGCTTCTTCTTGTGTAGTCTTGGGCGGTTCTATAGGCTGAATGTCGCCACTTCCTGTATCACTTGTGCCAAAATTTACTGCAATTCCGTTTTCAGGTGGTGGATCCAAATAGGTCAATCCAAAAAAAGCAAACAAGATGAACAACACCACAAAAAAGGCAGTTGTGATGCCAAATGATTTTTTTTCTTCGGGTGTTTCTAAAAATTTCATATCTCTGTAATTTGACTACTGAAAAACGGTTGCCCTAGCCCAGATGGAAGCGACATCCTTTTTTTGCTTTCTTTAAGCAAGAAAAGATATAGCGAACAGCTGGAATAGCTGTTAATTATTTTGGACTCACAGCAATTACCATTTTTATTTGGTTTCTGTAAGCTATTTCCATCACCTGAACCACTTTTTCATGTGGCACTGATTTTTCGGCACGCAATACAATAGCTTTATCAGGAGAATTCCCTAGTAAGGCTAACAATTGAGTTTCCAAATCAGCTTCGTTTACTTGATCTTTATCAATGAAAAAATTCAAATCTTTATCAATACTCACCGAAGTACTTTTATTACTATCGGTTTTTCCTTTTGCTTTTGGCAACACCAAATCTAATGCGTTAGTGGTGACCATAGTAGAAGTTAGCATGAAAAAGATAAGCAACAAAAACACGATGTCGGTCATAGACGACATGTTGAATTCTGTTGATACTTTATTTCGTGTTTTGCCTAACTTCATTATACTGGTTCGTTTAATAAATCTAAGAAATCTACTGCATTAGCTTCCATTTGGTTGACCACTTTATTGGTTTTTACGACCAAGTGATTGTACCCAACATAAGCTATAATTCCAACAACTAAACCGACTACTGTAGTGGTCATAGCAGTATAAATACCTTCTGCTAATGCGCCAACTTCGATTTGTCCACCACCACTTGCCATTTTATGAAAGGCAAGAATCATACCAACAACTGTTCCGAGGAAACCAACCATGGGTCCGGCACCTGAAATAGTAGCCAACATACTGGTGTTTTTTTCTAACTTATACAATTCTAAGTTTCCTGCGTTTTCAATGGCAGTATTGATGTCTTCTAATGGTTTCCCAATACGAGAGATTCCTTTTTCAATTAATCTTGCTACGGGTGAATTGGTTTGAGCACATAACATTTTAGCGGCGTCAATTTTACCCGACATAATATTCATTTTGATATTATTCATGAAGCTAGAGTCTATTTTAGACGCTTTGTTAATTGCCATCAATCGTTCAAAATATAAAAACAAGGCAAAAAACAATTGAATAAAAAGAACTAACATAATTAATTGTCCTCCAACGCCACCACTTGTTAACAAACTCCACATTGATAAAGTTTGTTCTGTTGGTTGAGCTTCTGCTGCTACTTGACTTGCTACTGCTAAACTATCTACTTGAAGAAATATATTCATTGTTATTATTTAATTTATATTAAAAACGTATATATAATTGTATTATTGTTTATCGAATATAATGTTCAATAAATAGGAAAGCAAGAGCACCAGCCATAAAACCTGCAAAAGCTAACCATGTTATTTTTTTTAAATACCAAATAAAATCGATTTTTTCCATTCCCATTGCAGCTACTCCTGCAGCCGAACCGATGATTAACATACTTCCACCTGTTCCCGCAGAATAAGCAATAAAATGCCAAATTGGATTATCTAATTCATAGGTATACATTCCCATTGAAGCAGCAACTAATGGCACATTATCAATAATTGCAGATAAAACGCCTAATAATATTACTACAATATCCATGTTAGGAATAGCATTAGAAATACTTTCTGCAGCATATCTAAGTGTTCCTACTTCTTGCCCATTGATTGCACCAAAGACTAAACTTTCAAGAGCAGCAACTGACATTAAAATTCCTAAGAAGAATAAAATACTTGAAATTTCTATACGTGATAATGCTTTATGAGCTGAATATAAGTGTTTTCTGCTTTTATCAAAATTATCTTCTGGATGAATATATTCTGAAACCAACCATACAAATCCTAAACTCAACATCATTCCAACATAAGGGGGTAAATGTGTAATTGTTTTAAAAATTGGTACAAAAACAATTGCGCCTAGTCCTAACCAAAGCATGGTTTTACTACTCAATAATTTATGTGTTTCTTCGCTATTTTTAGTTTCAATTTCTTCAATATCTCCTTTAAATATTTTCATTCTTGATGCTAAAGCAAAAGGCACTACGAAGCATAAAATAGCTGGAATAATGATGTATTCTGACAACCCACCTGCTGAAACTTTTTTGGCAATCCAAAGCATTGTAGTAGTAACATCGCCAATTGGAGACCATGCCCCACCTGCGTTTGCTGCAATAACTATTAAGGAGGCATACCAAATTCGCTCTTCTCGATTTTGAACTAATTTTCTTAAAAGAGAAATCAATACAATTGTTGCTGTTAAGTTATCAATAACCGCCGATAAAATAAATCCAATAATTCCTGTTATCCACAACAACCTAATTTTACTTTTGGTTTTTACCATATCTTTCAAGACATCAAAACCCCTGTGCAAGTCAATTAATTCAACAATTGTCATTGCACCAATCAAGAAAATCAAAATTTCTGCAACTTTTCCAACATGATGTAATAATAACCCTTCAAAACCATGTTCTTGGGTATGAATATCTCCAGAATTAATATTAAAAATGGAACCATGACCATCAACAACAGAAAACCAACCTTGATGAAAACCAATTGCTAATAATGCCCACATCAATGATGCCATTAAAAGTGCTGGAACTGTTTTGTCTAATTTAAGAGGATGTTCTAATGTAATTGATAAATAACCAATTACGAAAAGTAAAATAAGTAATGCTTCCATTTTAAAAATTTATTATACAAGTTGTTTTAAAGCAATTTCAAAAGCAGTAGCGCTAATATTCTTTTTGTCAGAATTGATAGTGTGTGCATTTTGAATAGCATTTTTAATTCTATTTGAAGTGTCTGAGAAAATAGCTTCATCTGTCATTTGTACTTTTTTCTCCATGAAATAAGCAAAAACTCTTGCCATTCCACAATTTGCAATGAAATCAGGAATCAAACTCACTTTTTTATCCGTTTCTTCCATAATAGGACCAAAGAAAATGGCTGCATCTGCAAAAGGTACATTTGCACCACTTGAAATTACTTCTAATCCAGAAGCTATCATACTATCAACTTGGTCTTTTGTTACCAATCTTGAAGCGGCACATGGTGCAAAAACTTGAGCTCCAATTGACCAAATCTTTTCATTGATTTCGGCAAAAGGAATCATATGGTCAGCAACTAATTTATTGCCGTCTTTGTTTAAAAATAAAGTCTTAATTTCTTCGAAAGTATATCCGTTTTCGTTAATAATACCGCCATCTCTATCAATAATTCCAACTACTTTTGCTCCCATTTGAGCCAAATAAAAAGCAGCTGCAGAACCTACATTTCCGAAACCTTGAACAATTGCTTTTTTACCAACAATAGTTCCGCCGTAAATATCATAGTAATGACGCGCAGCTTCGGCAACACCATACCCAGTAATCATGTCGGCAACAGTATATTTTCTATTGACATCAGGAGAGAAATTAGGATTTTCAATCACTTTAATTACGCCTTGACGCAATTGTCCAATTCTATTGATTTTATCAGCTTCTGTAGGTCTAAAATGACCATTAAAAACTCCTTCTTGTGGATGCCAAACACCACAATCTTCTGTCATTGGAATTACTTCATGAATTTCATCCACATTCAAATCACCACCTGTTCCGTAGTAATTTTTTAATAACGGAGAAACCGCTTTGTACCATCTTTCTAATACCCCTTTTTTTCTTGGGTCATTAGGGTCAAAATTAATTCCAGATTTTGCACCACCAATAGCGGGTCCTGAAACTGAAAACTTTACTTCCATTGTTTTTGCTAACGAAAGTACCTCATTCATATCTAATCCTTTACGCATACGCGTTCCTCCACCAGCAGCTCCTCCTCGCAATGAGTTGATAACCGTCCATCCTTCTGCTTCTGTTTCAGGGTCTTTCCAATTAAATACGATCTCTGGTTCTTTGTTTTCAAATTTTTGTAATAAATCTTTCATTGTGTGGGTTAAAATTTTATTGGTTTTACAAATATACATATTCTGTTTAAGCCCGGAAGCCAAAACTATAATTTTTAGTTTATTATAACATTTACTTAAAGATTACTCCTGAGGAATGATTTTTCGTTGCCCCTGTTACTGAGGACAATATATTAATTTCGTTGCGCAATCGCAAGACACCTAAAAATCCAAAAATTAATGCTTCTTTAAATTGTATCGTTTGGTCATTTGGAATAATTAGTGCTGTTGTAGGTAAATAATGTTGTAAACGTGCAATCAAAAATGCATTATAAGTTCCTCCTCCAGTAATAAATAATTTGGATTGTGGCTTTGAACAAATCATAGCAATTTGCATGGCGATATGTTCTACAAAAGTGCATAGTTTGTCTTTAGATTCAATAGCAAAGGATTCCATCAAAGGAAAAATTTCTTCGTTAACGAATTCCATGCCTAATGATTTTGGATAAGGTGCTTTATAAAAGTCCAAATCATTTAATTTTTGCAATAATTCATGATGGATTGTTCCTGATTTTGCTATTCCTCCACCATCGTCGTAAGGAAAACCCAAATCATTTGCATAAAAATTCAACACGGTGTTTACTGGCGAAATATCAAAGGCAACTCGATGTCCATTTTCAGAAAATGAAACATTCGAAAATCCACCTAAATTCAAGCAATAATCATACTCCGAAAAAAGCAATTCATCTCCAATTGGCACTAAAGGGGCACCTTGACCTCCTAATTGCACATCTTGTACTCTAAAATCACAAACAATGGTGTGAGGCACTAATTCTCGAAGAATTGGAAGATTTCCTATCTGAAGTGTAAATCCGTTTTGTGGTTGGTGCAAAATCGTATGACCATGACTGCAAATCGCATCAATTGCTGTAAGATTATGGTTAGAAATAAATTCAGAAATTAGTGAAGCTAATAATTTAGTGTAGGACACATTCAATTCGTCTAATTCAGCGGGGTTAAAATGAATGGCATTTTTTAACTTTGTTAGCCATTCAGTGGGGTATGAAATGGTCTCTGATGCACAAATAGTAAAAGACCAACGCCCTGAATTATTGAATTTTATGTAAGCCAAATCAACTCCATCTAACGATGTGCCCGACATAACTCCTATAACGTTGTAGTATTCTTTAAACATGGGTTAAAATTACAAATTGTTATTGAATTTTTCCTAATAAATAGTTACATTTGGAGTCTCAAATTAAAAAATTATCAAACATTATATTTAAATAATATGGATTTTAAATTAACCGAAGAGCAAATAATGATTCAGCAAGCTGCACGAGATTTTGCTCAAACAGAATTATTACCTGGAGTTATTGAAAGAGATGAACATTCAAAATTTCCTACTGAGCAAGTAAAAATGATGGCCGAACTTGGTTTCATGGGGATGATGGTGGATCCTAAATATGGCGGAGCTGGATTAGATAGCTTATCGTATGTTTTAGCAATGGAAGAAATTGCAAAAGTAGATGCTTCTGCCGCGGTTATTATGTCAGTAAACAACTCTTTAGTTTGTGCTGGTTTAGAAAAATATGGTTCAGAAGAGCAAAAAATAAAATATTTAACACCGCTAGCAAAAGGTGAAGTAATCGGAGCTTTTTGTTTATCAGAACCAGAAGCAGGTTCAGATGCAACATCTCAAAGAACTACTGCTATTGATATGGGCGACCACTATTTAGTAAACGGAACTAAAAACTGGATTACAAACGGAGGAACTGCATCTACATATTTAGTAATTGCTCAAACGGATGCTTCAAAAGGACATAAAGGAATTAACGTACTTATTGTTGAAAAAGGAATGCCTGGTTTTGAAGTAGGTCCAAAAGAAAAGAAAATGGGAATTCGTGGTTCTGATACGCACACTTTATTATTTAATGATGTAAAAGTTCCAAAAGAAAACAGAATTGGTGAAGACGGATTCGGTTTTGCGTTCGCAATGTCAACATTAAATGGAGGAAGAATTGGAATTGCTTCTCAAGCATTAGGAATTGCGCAAGGTGCTTATGAATTAGCG